>NZ_CP181044.1:2400000-3600000 GCF_047795635.1 Halomonas sp. HK25
GGAACAGGCCGCCGCCCTGCCCGGCCACTGGCAACCCCATGCCCGCCAAGCCCTGGAGACACGGGAGGAGAGATAGTCATGGCCTACGACATCGTGCTCAAGCGTATCTACCAGCCCATCGAGGCCGATGACGGTTCCCGCGTGCTGGTGGATCGGCTGTGGCCCAGGGGCAAGCCACGCGAGGCGCTGGCGCTCACCGACTGGTACCGTGACGCCTCGCCCAGCCCCACCCTGCGCCGGCAGTACCATCAGCAGGAGATCAGCCACTTCGTGTTCGCCGTCCGCTATCGCGGCGAACTGCGCGACCACCCCGACAATCTGGTGCCGCTGATGCGCCATGCCCGGCGCAGGCGCCTCACCCTGCTCACCGCCTCGCGCAATCTCGAGGACTCCCACCTGCCGGTCCTGCGCGAAGCGCTGCTCAAGGCGCTGCGCGACGAGGATGCGGCCGACCTCGAGCCCGCATCGCCGCCCTGTGATGCCCATCGCCTGCCCGGCCGGGACTGACCCCCGGGAACTGGCATGACGTCATCGGTTCGCGGCGCGATAGAGCGCCCAGAGAACGCAGAGCCAAGCGCTGTAGAGCGCAATACCCACCGGGTAAACCATGAAGCTGTAGCTCAGGCCGAAGCCGAATAGACCGACCCCCAGCAACACCCCACAGGTGGCCAGGGCGCGCCCATCCGGGCTCCTGTCGCCAAGTCCTCTCCAGAACAGCACCACTGGCATGGCATAGAGCATGAGCAGGGCCAGCAGCCCTGCCACCCCCCGTCTGGCCCAGGCATCCAGCAGATCATTGTGGGCATGCCAGTAGTCGGCCACGGCCGGATCGATGCGTCCTTCGGCGCCCAATCGCTCGAGTCCGCGCCGGTAGCCACTGGTGCCCCATCCCTGCACAGGTCGCTCAGCGATCAGCAGCAGCGCTCCGCGCCAGATCTCGACACGTGCGCCGGTGGCCACGTTGCGCTCCCCCCCGAGATAACGGGAAGTGTGCTCCAGTCCCATGTCGATTCGTGCCTTGACACCGGTCTGGGGAATCAATATCGCCAGGCTCACCAACGCAAGCAGGCACACCAGCAGCCTGGCAATCAGGCGGCGCGAGAGCCGTCTGCCATAGGCCAGCCACAGCAGAGCCAGGAACAAGGGAATAATGATCCAGCCTCCCCGTGTCCCCGACAACACCGACGCAAGCAGCCCGCCCGCCGCCCCCAGCGAAAGCGCCACCATCCATCCCAGCCGCCGCGGCTGATGCCAGGCCCACCCCAGGCCTGCCAGACAAAAGAACGCCATCAGCAAGCTGAAATTTCCGAACAGAATAGGGTGCAATGGATCTGGCCCGGAAGCACGCATATGACCCAGCGCCACCCGCTGCACCAGGCTGGACACACCGCAATAGATTCCCCCGGTCAACAGGCCCAGCCATAGCCAGCCGGGAGAGGGGGGGAACATCAACAGCACCAGCAGGCAGGGCGCCAGGAGCATTGCCGGCCAGACCAGACGAAACGCCTTGGCGATTTCTCCATGCCAATCGGCCATCACCAGCCAGAAAACGACAAAGAGTGCCAGAAACACCGCCGGCAGCATCGGAAAGGCATAGTCCCAGACCCGCTTGGCCCACCATGAACAGAGGGGAAGCAACAACACCAGCATGACAATAGGGAACAAATAGCCCCAGGGAACCGAGAGGGAGAAGACACTCACTCCCCAGGTCGCCAGGCCGGTCCAGATATTCATCCCGAGGGCTCCCGCTCAATCATTCAGACCAACCACGCCCGCCACGAACATGGCCAAGGGCCTGTCGGTCCTGATGCGGTGCAACGCCCCTTCTCTGCTTACCCCGCCCTCCCGCACCAGCCGGTCACATTTGCTGTGGATGATGCCGGCCCGGATCGTCGCCCAGTTGCCAGCGGGTTCCTCGCCACGCACCCAGGCAATCAATGCCGAAGGAAGATCCGCTCCCGCCTCTGCACTGAAGGGATAGCCTCCGCCAAATCTCGGGTTAATCTCCAGCAGGTAGACCTGCTTGCCATCGAAGAAGACGTCGCAATCCAGGTTCCCTCGGTGCCTCAGCGACTCGCCAATCCGCCTTCCCGCCTCGATCAGTTCCGGCCTGATCTCGGTAACAGCCCTCTCCGTCTCACCGGCCCGCATCGCAAGTTTTCGCTTGACGAACGTCGCGCGATAATTGCCATCCAGATCATTGACCACATCCAGCCCATACTCACGCCCCGGCAGCAGGCTCTGTATCAACAGCCCCTCGCTGGGAAACTTGCCCAGGCGCACTCCCAGTCGCGGCAGACGATGCAGCCCCAGCCGCCAGGCCAGCTCCAGCGCTTCGAGTTCGTCTACCCGCTCGACGCCCAACGAAGCCGTTCCCCAGCGGGGTTTGACGATCACCGGCAATTTGAGCTCACCATGCTTCAGCGCCGCCACCGCACTCTCGAGCGTCAGGAAAGTCCGGGGAGGATGCAGGCCGAGCGACTCGGCGAAGCGAGCCGTGGCCAGCTTGTCTGCCGCCAGTTCGATCACCTCCGGAGACGACACCAGGACTTCAGTACCGACCCGAAGAAAGCGTTCGCGTGCCTCGGCGAGAATCGGCAGCTCATGGTCATTGAGGGGCACCAGGAGCTTGATCTCCTGCGCAACGCACAGTTCCAGCAGCTGCTCCACGTAGTCAGAAGCGAGCACCGGCGGCAAGATGAAGCCCTCATCCGCCTCCCCGAGGGCCGGGGCATCAGCGCTGCAATCCCCCGCCAGCAATCTGCCATGGCCCCCCAGCGCCTGCCTGAAGTAGGCGAGCAGATAGTTACGCCTTCCCGCACAGGTCAAGAGAATGTTCATGGTGATGTCCCTCGGGTGAATCCGCGAATGTCCGGCAGTAACTCGCCAGGACCTGCTCAGAGCTGTCGGCCCACTTCAATACCCTGCCCTGGCGGTCGACCACCGCCGGGGCAGGCACAATGAAAGGCGGGGTATAATTCAACGAATAGGCGCCGCGATTTTCCACGACAATGAAGTCTCCCTCTTCCAGGTCGGCCTGCAGCGCCTCATCGATCACGTCATGCTCCATGCAGGTATGTCCCACCAGCCGAAACTGGCGAAGACGGGTCCGGTTCTCCGGGCGAGCCACGACGGCATGCATGACAGGCTGAACGGTTGATCGCGTGGGATTGACGCTGTTGATACTGGTATCCAGCAGCGCCTGCCACCCCTCTCGACGCTGCCGAACCTCGATGACCCTTGCCACCAGGCGCATACTGTTGCCGACCATCGACACGCCAGGCTCCACCACCAGACGCGTCACGGCGGAGGGGCGATAGCGCAGGAAAGCCTCGCCGATGGCATCGGCATAAGCGTTCAGCGTCGGCACGGGAAATGGGAACTGCGCCGTCAGGAAGGTTGGCATCTCGCCCAGCAGCCCCCCTCCAATATTGATCGTCTCGATCGGATGATGGGGAAGCAGGCTACGCGAAAGCTCACATAGCTGACGCACCCGGTTGACCGGATCCTCGATGCCGAGAGATCGACAGGTGGCATGACAGTGCAGCGACACCAGCTCAACACCGCTGATGGCAGCAAGCTGTGCCAGGGCTCGTTCCAGTTCAGCGCCCACCTCGAAACCGAAGCGGCTGGAAAGCCGGGATGACGGAAAGCCGATTCTCAACCCCACCCGAAGACGGCTGAATTCGCCGGCAAGCTGCCTGAGGCTGTCGATCTCCACGAAGGAGTCCAGATTGACCTGGCTGCCCGCCTCGAAGGCGCTGCGCAGGTCAGAGGTGCGCTTCACGGGCCCATTGAAGATAATGGACTCACCCGGCAAGGCCTGCCTGGCCACCTCGTATTCGAAGCGCGAGACCACCTCCGCCCAGCCCTGCATGGTGGCCAGGGAGTGGACAATCGCCGGCATGTAGTTGGCCTTCAAGGCATACGCCACCTCGGTGCCGGGCCAATGCCGCCTCAGACGATCCCTCAGGCTGAGATAGTTGCCGCGGAAGGTCGCTTCATCGAACACATAGAAGGCCCCTCCCACCTCACGGGAAATGCTCTCGAGGAAAGCGTGCTCGAGCACCATCTCAGCCCTGATCCGCATGATAAAGGCGCTCGTCAACGGGCCGGTACCACTCATCCAGGCTGACCGGCACCCGCGAATTGTAGCCGAGCACCTGGCGCGTCAACGGCGATAGCCTTCGCCCATAGTCCTCGCCCAGCATCCGCGCATAGTCCATGGCCGGCTTCACGAAGGCGCGACCATAGCCCACTGTCAGCGCCACCCGGGGACAGTTGCCAGGAATATCCGCCCCCTTGTGCCACAGCGTGGAGTGGAAGAGCACCACGGAGCCGGCTGACCCGACGATCCGCTCATGCATGCGCTCGAACTCCTCATCGCTGGGCGGCTCCGGCCGGTTATGCGACCCCGACAGCACCAGGGTGCCATTCTGCGGCGTGAAATCGTCGCACATGACGAGCATGTTCAACTTCAGGGGATATCCCGGAAGCAGCGTGCGCACATCCCGGTGAAGCTTGTGCACATAGGTGGTCACGCCGGGAAACCCACCGATCGGCGTCAGGGAGTTGCAGATATAAGGCTCGTCATTGAAATAACGCGAAATAAAGGGGTGAAAGAGATGCATGTCGATGTAGCGGTCTATGCTATCACCTGACCCCAGGCAGTGATGGCCCGTGCCATCACCCTCGCGGCTCACCCCGTTACGCACCTGATAAGCCCGGCAGATATCGATCCATTTCAGACAATCCCCGCGCAGTTCTCGGGTAAACGCGGTATCCAGCGCCCCCTCGAAGACCACCCAGCCCTTGTCGTTCATCACTTTCTCGAACTCGTCGAGCGACGCCTGCATGTTCATTGCAACCACTCCCCTGCTGTACCGCCTCTTCCCGGGCGTTATCGTTATCGCACGGCTCATTGTGTCCGTGCCTATTTTCACACCGCTACGAATCGCGTCATCTCCAGCGTCATCTCCAGGTCCGTCTGATGCCGCCCTGCGATGCGAAACCCCTGCCCCAGATAGAAGCGAATCGCCGGGGCATTATCATCACGAACTCGCAGCGTGAGGTAACGAAACCCCCGTTGGAGGGCAGAGGCAGCCACCACTTCGAGCAATCCGCGGGCCATGCCATTGCGTCGCACATCGGGTGCCACCAGGAACAGCGTGATGAAGGCCACACCCAGGGCGGGTTCATAGGTATAAAAGGCACAGAAGCCACGGCAGTGGCGTTCCACCTCCAGCACCGCCACATCCGCCCGGGTCATCAACTTGTCGAGATATGCATCCAGGTCGACATCGCGAAGAAGCGCTCCCGCCTGGCTGGCTTGTTCGTCCCGGGTCAGCCGGCCGATGTTGGCGGCATAGCTCGCCACTTCCCGGGGAGCCAGCATCCTGGCCCTCCAGCTTCTCCTGCTGGGGCTGGACTTCAAGCCCATGCCCGTGCCCATCCCGACAACAGGACTCGAATTCAAAATCGAAGTCACTGGGCGGCCCTCCTGTATGTACGATGACAACAACCAACTTAACTAATTGTTACATTTATCATGAAAGACCGCTTCAGGATTCTTCTCATCGTGAAAGACTAAATTGACTATGACTTACGCCAACAAAAGCATCAGAGGTTTAATAAAAAGAAAATGATAAAAATAATGCTCATCGAGCCGGGAGAAAAAGCAAACGCCCAAGTGCAACGCAACTGGCATAAAGGCAGACACCACGGAGGTAGATATAATGAGTGCGGAGAAAAACTGCTACGCCATGGAATGACCGATTACCGGCCATTGTAGTCGATCCGGAGTTGAAGTTTCACGAATCATGGGGCCCGAATGACCAAGCCCCATCATGCTCATTACCTGAGCGGACCGCCTGACGGTCAGGCCTGCGCGGACCTCAAGGAATCGCCACGGCCGACGCCGTAATAGAGCAGCCCCGCCCGCTTCACGGCATGCGGGTCATAAAGATTTCGACCATCGATAATCACCGGCATACTCAGATTCGCCTTCAGCCATTCGAAATCGACGGTACGAAACTCCTTCCACTCGGTGCAGATGACCAAGGCATCCGCGCCCTTGACGGCCTGGATGCGATCCGCCACCAGCGTAAGGTCATCTCGCTCACCATAGAGCCGGCGACACTCTTTCATGGCCTGCGGGTCGAAGGCCTGAACCTTGCCACCGGCGCTCCAGACTGCCTCCATCAGGGTCCGGCTGGGCGCATCGCGCATATCATCGGTATTCGGCTTGAAGGAGAGGCCCCACAAGGCAATGGTCTTGCCCGACAGGTCCCCATCGAACGCCTGAGACAGCTTGGTAAACAGGTTCTTCTTCTGCCGCTGGTTGACCTTCTCGACAGCATTGAGCAGTTCTGCCTGATAGTCTACCTCCGCAGCGGAGCGGGCCAAGGCCTGGACGTCCTTGGGGAAGCAGGACCCCCCATACCCACAGCCAGGGTAGATGAACTGATAGCCAATCCGAGGGTCACTGCCGATGCCATGCCGCACTTGCTCAACATCGGCTCCGAGGCGTTCCGCAAGGTTGGCGATTTCGTTCATGAAGCTGATCTTGGTGGCCAGCATGGCGTTGGCCGCATACTTGGTCAACTCGGCCGAGCGAACGTCCATGAACATCAACTTGTCATGCAGCCGGCTGTAAGGCGAGTAGCACTCACGCATCAGTTCCTTGACCCTTTCGGAATCGGTCCCTACGACGATACGTGCCCCGAACGTGAAGTCCTCGATGGCCGCACCTTCCTTGAGAAACTCTGGGTTGGAGCAGACATTGAATTCGATGCTCTCGCCGCGTGCCGCCAGGGCATTTGTCACCGCGCCGCAAACTCGATCAGCGGTTCCCACTGGCACGGTGGACTTGTTGACCACTACCTTGAAGTCCTGCATATGGCGTCCGATGGCGTCAGCCACCGCCAGCACGTACTGCAGGTCGGCACTACCATCCTCGTCGGGAGGTGTCCCCACGGCGATGAACTGAAGCGTACCGAAAGCGACCGCCTCGCCGGTGTCGGTGGTAAAACATAGCCGGCCCGACGCGACATTGCTCTTCACCAGAGCTTCCAGCCCGGGCTCATAGATGGGTATCTCACCGTCGCGCAGCCGAGCGATCTTGTCTTCATCGACATCCATGCACATCACGTCGTGGCCCACATCGGCCAGACAAGCGCCGGTGACCAATCCCACGTAGCCCGTACCGAAAATCGTGATCTTCATTGTCTAATCTCCCGAGTCGCCCGATACCCGTCCATGACGGCATGGCCGATGATCCTGAGCTTCATGGTTGGCCGTCCCCCCGGTAGCTTCCGGAAAGCCAATTGTAACCAATTGTGTCTTCAGCAGCACCCAGCATGCCATGGTCAAACCGAGATAGCCGCTCAAACCTCTCACATCCCGAAGCATGGATTGTGTCAGTCCGAAATCCACGAAAGCCACCGTGATCATTAGTCCCGAAAGGGCGAGCGTTCTCGTCCCGGCATCTCGGCTACGATGCAGATGCCGGCCGAACAGCCAGGCCGGGATTCCATACAAGGCCGTCAGCGTCAGCAGGCCCAGCAGGCCGCGTCGCGCCGCCGTGTCGATAATGTCGCTGTGCAACTGTTCATAGAGGCCGACATCTGGATGAACAATACCCGCTTCCGCCATCCCGTCCCGGGCCTCCTGCAAGCCCCCCTCTCCCCAACCCAGAACCGGCCTCTCGAGGAACAGCTGGCTGCCGGCAAGCCACATATCCAGGCGAAGGCCTACCGAGCTACCGCTATCACCCGCCATATAGCCCCTGATATCCTTGACCGCCTTGCCCAAGCGGTCATTTACCCCGTAATCCGTAGTGGCTGTCATTGCCACGAGGCCAATCATCAGCGACGAGAAAACTGCCGCTACCAGCAGCATCTGCCGCCGGGGGAAGACATCACGGAACGCCCGAAACCCGATCCACGCCAGCAGCGGTACCGCTACCCAGCCACCACGGGTGCCGGAGAGAAAGGAAGCGGAGAAGCCGCCGATAGCCGCCAGACCCAGCGCGGCGCTCAGCCAGGGCGAGAGACGCTGGCGACGGGACAAGCGCCCCAGCAAGGCCACCAGGGCCAGCACCCCCAACAGCAGCGAGAGGTTTCCGAAGGGGATGGCATTCATGCCATTGTCGGCACGATAGGCCCCCTGCACGAAGCGTTCGTAGGCGGCAATGAAGCCGGCACCCATTCCTCCTACCACCAACCCCAGCCACCAGCCCAGGCGGGATGGCGGGTGGAAACGAAACCACACCAGCAGCCCCGCCGCCATCAGCGGCCACAGCGGCAGTAGCCATCCGCGACCATGTTCGGCTACCGGCCAGACCCCGGTTCGGGCAACGTCCCAGCACCACAGGCCCGCGAAGGCGGCCAGGACCAGCAACCACAGGTAATCTTCGCCATCCAGCTTGGCCAGTGAGGACTGAAACTGCCCTCTCGTGCCGAGCACACCCGTGAGGGCCAGCAGCCCCGCCACCAAGGGCGCCGCCGCATAGCCCCATGGCACCAGTATCAGCAGGGAAACAAACGCCCACATCAACAGGCTATTGGCGTCTCGCCAAGGCTCCCTCCCCCCCCAGATAGGCTGCAGCCTGATCCCTGACTGCGACATGACACCCGCTCCCGATCTCACTGATGAAGGCGTATGCTGCCACAAAGCCCCGTTCATCGCTCCGACGGCATGACACCCTGTCATATCGAGAACGCTCCTCTGACTACCCGCATGCCCGTCAGCGCATCGGTAACTACCGACTCGGCCTCCCGGCTTCTGGTGTCACCTGGCCGGCGTGCTGGAAGCGATGGAATCGATGGCGTTGCATGGCCTCAGCCGACAGGCGATAGTTCAGCCCCTCGTTCACGGTGAGCCGGCAGGAATCGCAGGTACCGCACGGCTCGTCACTGATCGGCTGGGAGCAGAACCAGGTGTGTTCCAACACCGACAGAAAACCATGCTGTTCCGCCAGCGAGTGCATCTGCAGGCGGGATAGCGCCAGGACGGGGAAACGAAACCTGCCGAATACCTCGCTTTGCGGGCAACGCAACCCCTCCCGCAGTCGGCAGCTCCCCATCGGCAGGCGCTCGACCTTGCCGCGCATGGCATGGCTAGCCGAATCATGGAGAGAACTGCAGAGCTCGATACCCTTGAGGCCCCGCGATTTCGCATACCTCGCCAGCCAGTCATACTGCTCGTGCAGATCTTCCACCGCCGCCATCTGCCGGTAGGCCTTCGTGACGGAGGCATCCTGGGAAATTTCAGTGACCGGCGTGATCGCAAGGGCGCCGATGCGCTCAGCAGCGGGTTCATCCAGTGCTGCCAACGCATCCCTGACATCCGCAATCGCACGCATTTCATGCATCATCGACGATCTATTCAGGTCGGCGATGTAATGGGGAATAACAATCCGCTTGCCGATCAATGCAGCGTAGACAACCCGAAATGAGGATGCCCACCCACCCGTCCAGAGAATATTGATTGTCGCGTTCATGTCCATCCGTTCCATGCACCGGGTCATCGGAACTGGCAGCAGCCCTGACAACAGCGACTGTGACATGACAGACTAGATGTAACATTTATTTACGTCAAAACACAAAGGCATGATCCTACTAGTGTAAAAAGCTGAGACCCCGGCCTGGGCCGGGGTCTCGTCGCGGTCATGCGGTGCCTGGTGTCGCAGGCCAGGGAGTCAAACGACTAGCCAGCGGCTCCCAGGCGCTCGTTCAGCATTGCCTGGGCTTCATCAATAAGCCTCTCGAGGTGATCCGGGCCACGAAAGCTTTCAGCGTAGATCTTGTAGAGCGGTTCGGTCCCGCTGGGCCGGGCCGCGAACCAGCCATTGGTGGTTTCCACCTTCACCCCGCCAATGGGCGCCTGGTTGCCAGGCGCGGTGGTCAATACCTGCAGCACAGGATCGCCTGCCAGCCTCTCGATGCCCAGGTCGTCGGGCGACAACGACTTGAAGCCCTGTTGCTGTTCAGGGGTACAAGGGGTGTCCACACGGCGATAGTGCGGCTCACCATGACGCTCGGTCAGCTCGCGATAGTAGCGACTGGGGCTTTGGCCAGTTACCGCCATGATCTCTGCCGCCAACAGGCAGAGCAGAACACCATCCTTGTCCGTTGACCAGGGCCGACCATCAAACGTCACGAAGCTGGCCCCTGCGCTCTCCTCGCCCCCAAAGGCTAGCCAGCCCTCATGCAGGCCAGGAACAAACCATTTGAAGCCCACCGGGACCTCGTACAACTCACGCCCCCTGTCCGCCACCACGCGATCAATGATCGAGGAAGAGACCAGGGTCTTGCCGACCTTCATCGACGAGGACCACCCTGGGCGGTGAGTGATCAGGTAATCGATGGCCACTGCCAGGAAGTGGTTGGGGTTCATGAGACCGGCGGCATCAACAATGCCATGACGGTCGGCATCCGGGTCGTTGCCGAACGCCAGCACGAAATCGTCCTTCATGCTCAGAAGATTCGCCATGGCCGCTGGACTGGAGCAGTCCATGCGTATTCTGCCGTCATGGTCAGGTGGCATGAATGAGAAGCTCTCATCGATGTCCGGATTAACCACCTTCAGGTCGAGCCGGTACTCTCGAGCAATCGCCTGCCACACCGGTAAGGCGGTGCCGCCCATGGGATCGGCGGCCAGATGGAGGCCCGCCGAGGCGATGGCCTTCATGTCCACCACCTCGCCCAGGGCCGCCACATACTCGCCCACGAACTCATGGCGCCGAGCCTGCTTCAGCGCCTCCTCCAGGCTCAGCAGCGGAATGGCGTCCACTCCCTCTGCCAGATAGTGATTGGCTCGGCGTTCGATCCAGCCGGTAATCTCCGCCTCCGCCGGACCACCATGGGGCGGGTTGTACTTGATACCGCCATCCTCGGGCGGGTTGTGAGACGGCGTGATGATCAAGCCATCCGCCAGTGGCGCTGACCCGCTGGCGTTGTGGCCAAGGATTGCCCGACTCACCAGAGGCGTAGCGGTCAGCTCTCCATCGCGCTCGATGCGCACTTCCACGCCTCTGGCAGAAAGTACCTGCAGGGCGCACTCCCAGGCCGGCCGGGAAAGGGCATGACTGTCGCGCCCGAGGAACAAGGGGCCATGGATACCCGCCTCGCCGCGGTAATCCACCACCGCCTGGGTGATCGCCAGTATGTGGTTACGATTGAACGAACCGTCCTGTGCCCGGCCTCGATGCCCGGAGGTACCGAAGCTCACGGCCTGGCGCGGGTTGGCCGGGGCGGGTTGTACGTCGTCGAACGCCTCGATGACTGCCTGCATGGTGAAGCCTCCCTGCAAGGAATGAATCGATCCACGTGGGTAGTGATGGGTCACGGCCTTTGTCGACCCGGATCAAAGGCCTAGAGCTTGCCAAGCCAACTGTCAGCAGACTGTGTCAACAACTGATGCACCTGCTGGAAGGCTTCATGACTCTTGCGATAGGGATCGGGAATCTCTCGCCCCTGGCCACCGTCGAGCCAGCGGCCGAACAGCATGGTCTTGCCCAGAGCCGAAGGATCCATCTGCCCCACCGCCATACGCTGTCCGTCGGACATCACCAGTACCAGGTCGACGCCCTGGAGCATATCGCTGGTGACCTGACGCGCCTGATGAGAGCTGACATTCAATCCAGCGGATTCGGCGAGGGCGCGGGCCTTGGACTCGACCCCATGACCCTCCAGGGCATTGAGCCCAGCGGTCTCGATACGCTTGTGAGGAAACCGGTCGGCAAGCATCGCACCGGCGACCGGGCTTCGACAGATGTTGCCGGTACAGAGCACAAGAATGGATTCAAACATGGTGGCCTATTCGTTGGTGTCGAGAAAAATCGGTTCTGGAGCCCGCCACACTGAGCCGGAACCTCCCGGCGACAGCAGCATGACCAGGACAACGGCGCGAGGCCCGGACGGCAATCACCTCGCTTGCCTGCTGCCTGGTACCAATATGCAAGATACCGAAGGCCCGACGACTTGTCTCGTTCATCCCGCGGGTGTGCTCACGGGTCACGTCGGAGCGAAGGCATTGTCACGCCGAAGACGCCGGTTCGACTTGCCGATGGAACACCCCAGCCACGACCTGGCGGCGCCTCCGGCCACCCGGCGTGCGTCAATCACCAGCGGTCAACCACCCTGCGCCGGGGCGATCTGGAGCGCTTTCCTTGCCACCGCTCGTATGAGCTTTGATGGGTGTCGGTCCAATAGCACCACTTCATCTACTGCCATGCCGATTAAGAATTTACTCAAAATCTGGTGAGGAAATTGAGCTTGGGAAGTCGGTCATGCTTTCTTATTCTTGGTAACATTAATTAACATTTAAAAGGTAAAAGGTGGGTGCCTGATGTCGGAAATTCTTAACCGCCTGTTTCGTTTGCCACGTCGGCAGAAGCTACTTATCCAGCTATCGGTGGATGCCATCCTGCTGTCAATGAGCTTCTTCACGGCTTACTGGTTACGCCTGGAGACTTGGCAAGCAGTGTCATCAGGAGCGATCTGGGGCCTGTGGATTATCGCAATGCCCTTGAGCTTAGCCATCTTCGCTCGGCTAGGGTTCTACCGCAGCGTCATTCGCTACATGAGCGTGAAGGCATTACAGTCATTGCTCGTCGGCATCGCTTCCTCGGCAGTGCTGCTTTTTCTGGGTGCCAACCTGCTCTCGGTGTTCCTGCCAAAGTCGGCCTGCCTTATCTACGCAATGCTGGCCTTCATCAGCGTCGGTGGCGTGCGATTCGTACTCCGTACGATCCATGTACGCAGCCTGATGCGATACAAGACAAGAGTCATCATCTATGGTGCAGGAGCAGCTGGATCACAACTGGTGAATACGCTACAACAGGGGGCGGAATATACACCCGTCGCATTCATCGATGACTGGCGAGGCATGCACCGTACATTGGTAGAAGGCATTAAGGTCTATGGACCCGAGAGCCTGCCCAGGCTGTTGAAAGACTATGGTGCAAAGCGCATCCTTCTGGCTATTCCCAGCGCAACACGTGCCCGACGCCAGGAAATTCTTCGCATGCTGGAACCGCTGCAGGTGCCAGTACAGATGCTGCCCAGCATGGAAGATGTCATTGCTGGGCGAGCACAATTGAACGTGATTCGTGATGTTACCGTTGAGGACCTGCTCGGACGTGACCCGGTGCCACCCAATCAGGAACTTCTGGATGCGAATATCCGCGACAAGGTGGTAATGATCACCGGGGCGGGTGGATCCATCGGCTCAGAGCTATGTCGGCAGGTTATCCAACAAGAACCAAGACAACTCTTGCTGTTGGAATTCTGCGAATATTCACTTTATGCCATCGAACGAGAACTTCAGCAGCAGGTGAATGATCAGCAGCTTAACGTGACGATCAAGGCACTGCTGGGTACGGTGCAAGACCGTCAGCGACTGGATAGTGTGCTGCGAACCTTCGGGGTCAATACCATCTATCACGCCGCCGCCTACAAGCACGTGCCTATGGTGGAACACAACAGCATTCAGGGCATTCGGAACAATGTGTTCGGCACCCTGGCGACGGCTCAGTCGGCTATCGAGAGTGGCGTGGAGACGTTCGTGCTGATATCCACAGACAAGGCGGTACGGCCAACCAACGTGATGGGCACGACGAAACGCCTGGCGGAGCTCATCTGCCAGGCGCTTGCAGACAAACAGACGCATACACGCTTCACCATGGTTCGATTCGGAAACGTGCTCGGGTCTTCGGGCTCGGTGGTCCCACTGTTCCACCAGCAGATCGCCAAGGGTGGGCCAGTGACCGTGACACACCCAGACGTGACGCGCTACTTCATGACAATTCCCGAAGCGTCCCAACTGGTGATCCAGGCCGGAGCAATGGGCAGCGGCGGTGATGTCTTCGTTCTCGACATGGGCACGCCCGTGAAGATTTCCGACCTGGCAGCCGAGATGATTCGTCTTTCGGGACTGGAGGTCCGCAACGAAACCAACCCGGATGGCGACATCGAGATCCAATACACCGGCCTTAGGCACGGTGAGAAACTCTATGAGGAACTTCTCGTAGGCGAGAACGTATCGAAAACAGCCCATCCCCGGATCATGAGCGCCAAAGAGGATTACTGGCCATGGACACGGCTGGAAGCCTACCTGCAAGAACTGGGTCAAGCCATTCAGGCACACCGACACGACTTGATTCGTAAGGTACTGCTCACGGCACCCGCGGGTTATGCGCCCCGTGACGAGATCACTGACCTGGAGTGGCTGGGTCGCACCTCACCCCGCCAGAAACAAGGGGCGCACCCAAAACAGGACGCCGATACCCAGCCATCAGAGGCCGGTAGCACCAGTGTGCAACAGACCAGTCTGATTACGGCATACTCGCTCAGTCGTGAATGAGACGATGAGGCAACAAGAGCCGCTCAATCGCTTTGGTTTCCACCATCTCCCTGAGTACTTCGAGCACCAGTAAAAAGAGGTGTGACAGCATGACCCTCAGGGTCAATGTCCGTTCTCATGATGACCTGCTTCGCAGTGAGTAGCAGAATCTTGAGATCGAGACAAAATGTGGCGTTGTCGACATACCACACATCAAGGCGAAACTTTTCATCCCAGGTAAGCGTATTGCGCCCATTCACCTGAGCCCAACCAGTAATACCGGGGCGTACGTCATGGCGACGAAATTGTTCAGGTGTATAAAGTGAAAGATAATCCATGAGTAGCGGCCTCGGCCCTACAAGGCTCATATCCCCCTTCAGCACGTTCCAGAGCTCTGGCAGTTCGTCGAGACTGGTAGAGCGTAACAGAGTGCCGAAACGGCTCAGCCGCTGCTCATGTGGCAAAAGCAAGCCATTGGCATCTCGGGTATCTAGCATGGTCCGAAATTTATACATATTGAACCCTTTTCCTCCAACCCCGGGTCGAACATGAACAAATAACACTGGACGCCCTAATTGCCAGAATACCAGCAAGCTGACGACTAACAACAGCGGCAAGAACAGGACGAGCAAAATAGTGGAAATAATGACATCAAATAGACGCTTGCTCATGTAACCCCCATTTCTTTAAGCATGAAAGCATTAACCAACCTGACATCGTATTTCTTCAAGGCTTGTTCACGTGAGCGCTTCCCCATTACATCAACAAGTTCCGGAGATTCTATGAATACACGCATGGTATCGGCCAGCTCACTTGAGTTTTTCGGCGACACAAGAAAACCATTATCTCCATCAATAACGGTTTCACGACACCCCGGCGTATCGGTAGTTATAACAGGGCGCCCCATCGCCAAGGCTTCAAGAATCGTGCGCGGAACTCCTTCGCGATAAAAGGTAGGAAGTACAAAAACACTGGACGCACCAAAAGCTATGCGAACATCATCCTGGCTCCCCAAATAGGAGATAACTCCATCACCGACCCAGCGATCAAGTTCCGGTAGTGTAATAGAGTTAGGGTTACTATCCAACTCACCGACAAGAAGGAAGCTTGCTTTTGGATAAATTGCCTTCAACTGATAAGCAGCTTCTGCATATTCCCTAACCCCCTTGTCGATCAGCAGGCGAGCAATCAGCAGAAACGTGACCTGGTCAGGATAGACTTGAGGTGAGAAGTGCCCGATATCGACACCTGACCCATTGACAATAACGGATGGTGTGCTGCCGTTCAATATTTTCCTTTCAAGGAACAGAGCCTGGTCATCGGGGTTCTGAAAGAAAACCTTACTTGCTGAGCGCAGTGATTGCCGATAAAGCGAAGTGGCAACCCGGCTGATCAACCGTTGCTGGAAGTTTTCGGTATTGCTGGAAAAAGAGTAACCGAGACCTGTGATGAGTGCGAAGCGACCGGGGCATCGCGATAGAGATGCAGCTATTGTCCCGAAGATCACAGGTTTTATTGTATAACCCAGAACGTAATCAGGCTTTAGTATACGCATAAGACGGAGCAAACCGAACAGAGTGCGCAAATCGTGCCACGGGTTCATTCCAGTACGCTTGAGAAAAATATCGTGAACGATGGCGCCCTTTTGTTCCAACTGCGCACGGATCTTACTATCCAGGGAGAGATCCGGCGCAGCTGCATGCACCTCAAGCCCTTGCTGGATCAAATCGGAAATGAGGTGACCACGAAAATTGATCAGCGAGCCCGGCGCTCCGGCAATAATGAGAAATTTCATGTCATTCCTTTGAGGCTATGCAATCGGCGGCTATGCAATCAGACCATACAGTGTCGAATGAGCTGACCATCTTGTCGATAGTAAAATTATTCCTGATATGCTCTACAGAAGAACGTCGCCGTCCGGCCCAAACAACAGCAGAATTATTATACTCGTCAATAGCAGAATGAATGGCATCAGCAAGTCGTAAATGATCTCTAGGTGGAACGACCCAACCATTGGTACCGATAATAACCGAGGTATCACCTACATCTGTTCCTACACAGGGAGTACCGCATGCCATGGCCTCGGCTACAACATTGGGAAAGGCTTCCCCAAAAGAGCTGGGAAGAATATGGAGATCCAGCCGATTCATGATTGCCGGAATATCCGTGCGTACACCAAGTAAAACAACCTCGGAATCAAGCCCCAGCTCCGAGATATAACGGGAGAGAATCGCGTTCGTTGGAACGATGTCTGCTCCTACCAGCAGACATCGAAAATCAACGTTACGACGTTTTAATTCAGCCAACGCTTTTAGCAGATTTAGATGATCCTTCTGAGCATTGTAGCGACCAACCATGCCCAGAACAGGAAGATCACCTGTAATGTCAGGCAAGCCGACAACATGAGAGCATTCGTCGTTGGTATAAGGATAGAATGCCGACAAATCATAGCCATTGGGAATCACAGTCATTTTGTGTGACTGGTATCCCAACATCTCATGTACCCGCATAGCTTCATGCGCACAGCATACGATGCGGGACGGAAGAAAGCCTGACAGTTTCGCGCAAAGTTTAGCCGACAGGATTGATGAACGCGAGCTGTTTCCGCTTTCAAGTTCAGTGTGGCGAATTCCCCAGCATACCGTCCGTATACCAGCAAGCCGTGCACAAATCCCACCGATCAGATCAGGATGATACATCCAGGTTTGGACGAGATCCGGGCGGTACCTTCTCAAGAGCTTCCAGAGGGTCAACATACCGCGTACAAGGCCCCCCCTGTACGAGAATCCAAGAGTCTCGACGGTGATGCCATTCTTCAATAGGTCTGTTTCAAGACCACCTCCGCCTATCATGGTAATAACAGTATGGCGATTACCTCCATCGTTAAGGCAAAGGCGAGATAAAGCCGACTGGGCACCACCCGGATAGAGGCTAGTGATGACATGAACAATATGCATTGGCAGTCCTTGATAACTGAGTAAAAAGACACGAGCGCTCACGCCCTTTACCAATCAAACAGTAAGAAGCAGAATAAGTAGATAGATGCCAATTCCAGAATTAAAACGTCATTCCACAAGAAAGCGATTATGCATCCACTCGAGAAAACCAAAAGGGATAATAGAAATCAGCGTCCACTTCAGACAAAATGAAATATCACTGGACCAGTAAAAGGATCCCGGCAGAGCTGAGATGGGAAGTGACACGCGCTTTTTCTTCTTTTCCAACCAGGCATATTTAATCATCTGATTAGCATAGGCCTTGATCCACTTCCCATCCTCCGGGCTTGAGTAAGGTCTCAGATCATCGACCATCTCCCGGAACAACTGGATGGATGGCGTGGACGTTCTGGACACACCAATCACATCACGGTATGAGATGGCAGAAATGTGGGGTGACCAGACCATTACTTTCATTCGAGCTAAAAGCTGAACCCATGCATAAAGGTCACCCGAGCGGTTCGTTCGGCCCTCCGGAAAAATCTGGTGACTGAAGAGTGACTCCCGTTTCAACAATAGAGTATTAGTTTGCATCGCACGCATTCCCTTGCAAGCAAACTTGAGATAGTCGGTGAGATAGAGCACCTTCACTCCGTCATCGATAAAGTGCTCGGTAAAAGGATCCATCTCTTGCTTTTCGCCGAACTGATTAATACGGCCGGCGGATATAATCGGAATATTCGGATAGTCCCGGGTCATCTGGACCGCTCGTTCAAGGTGATCCGGAAGCCATACGTCATCAGCGTCCAGAAATGCCACCCAATCACCCGATGCATTCTTTACGCCAAAATTTCTGGCAGCATATCCTCCTGGCCCAGCGGTATCACGTCGTACCACCTTGATTCTAGGATCATTGAATTCGGAGACACGGGAAAGGCTTCCGTCAGTCGCGGCGTCGTCCACAATCAACAGCTCTATTTCCGAGTATGATTGATCGAGAACGGATTGGATGGTGCGAGCAATGTATTTTTCTTTATTGTAAACAGGAATCACTACCGTGACGAGAGGTTGCATAACAGGCTCCTGGAGATTATGTGAACGTTAACAATCGACTGGACAACACTTATCTCAAGAAGCCGGCAAAGCCTCTTGTTGTCTTGGCTTCCAATAGGACTCCGAAAACCGGTAGCACAATCCCATGCCGATAATAAGCCACATTAGTCTTGCAGAATAACCCTTGAAAATAAACGGCTCCTTGTACTCAGCAATAAACATTATCAGCATAAAAACCATCCAAAAGCTTTTATAGTTAGTGATTGTAAAAAGATGCTTGGCAAGATATGCAACAAAAAGATAGAACATGACAGCAAGCGGTATACCCAAAGCGGTAAACATGCGCATATAGCCAATATCCACTGATCTCCTCAAATCAAAATCCCCCCAATGTGCTCCAACGCCAAACAAGAGTTTAGGCCACTCACTGGGTATGTTAATCATACGTACCAATGCATCAGTAGTACCCTCTTGCCGAATTCCATCTATGCCTTGGTAAAAGAATGAAATGGAATAGGCCAGGAGATTTTCTGGAAATAGCATAGCGAATACCGGGGGAACGAGTACAACAATAGCGGAAACTGTCACATATATAATCAAGCGCCTGACGGACAGCTTGTCTCTTGACATCAGCAAGTTGATGATATGAAAAAGAGCAATGCCGGCTATTGCGACAAGAATACCCGTTCTGCCGATAAACAACAAAGAAGTAAAAATCGTAACTGAAGCCACAACGAAACTGATGAACCCAATTTTCTTTTTTAAATACAATGCTTGCAAAAGCACCAGGATAGTGCCATGAAAAAGTGAAAGATTGGCCGCGCCCCCGGAAGCGATACCACGAAGCCTGAATTCGCGGGTCAAATAATCAATATTGGAATCTTCCGAAAGATAAAGCATTGATTCAACAGCATTTCGGAATGCCGGGAAGTGATATTCAAGAATGATGATAGAAGAGTTCACAAAAACAATAAACACGATCAACTTGAAACAAATGGTCAATGCTTGATCTATATCCAAAGAATTTTGCATAAATGAAAGAGCCAATACATACCCTAACAAGATATAAATACATATCTGTATCATGTACGTTAAAAAAGACGTATTGAAAGCTTCAGTATAGAAAACAAATACAGTGAGATTATAGAGGAAAAAAAGACATAGGCATATAAAGGTCAGCACAAGCGGAAGCTGAAGAAAAGCTCTTGCAGTAAGGATAGGATGCGCACCCAAAAATAATATTATAGATAATACCCCGCCATGCAACACCATCATCCTAAGGTCAAAGTAAGGGCTTAAAAGATAGAGATAAAGGAATAAAGTTAACATGCATATTTTTGAATAGGTGACACCGTGTATATACCGGAGCCCCCCGCGAAAGCTGTCAACATCGGCAGTTCTAGTCGTGTATCTCACGGCGATCCACCCTCGTATATTACTGAACTCTCAGCATACTGACAAAAATCGAGAGGGAAGAAGTCAGAGGCTGGCTATGACTCACCAGCCTCTGGCGTCTCCCGCTACTTGTACGAATAACTATAATATCCGTACCCATAGCTCATAGCAGCCGTCTTCTCGATCGCATTAAGGATACACCCCTTTACCACTATTCCAGTGTTGCCAAGTCGACGGGCAGCAATCTTGACCTCTCGCGGAGGATTAACTCCAAAACGAGCCACCATCAAAGAGGTTCCTGCCACTTTCCCGATAATAGAGGCATCGGTAACAGCTAGTATTGGCGGTGTGTCGATAAATATTACATCATAATCATTGCTGATCTTCTCTAGCATCTCCGAAAAGCTATGCCGCATCAAAAGCTCAGACGGATTGGGCGGAGCTACACCGCGGGTCAAATAGTGCAGCCCTGGCACATCGGAGGAACGTATCGCGTCCTCGACTGGAAGCTTATCAGAGAGAACTTCGGACAGGCCATTCTCGGACTTATCATGAAACGCATGATGTAGATTCCCTCTGCGCATGTCAGCGTCAATGACAAGAACTTTCTGTCCGGCCTGGGCGCAAACGAAAGCTAGATTGATCGTAACAAAGCTCTTGCCGATACCAGGACTCGGCCCCGTGATCATAATCGTATTGTTACGGGCATCCATCATGGCAAAATGCAAGCTTGTGCGAAGACCCCGAAGAGCTTCTACAGCAACATCGGTGGGATAAAGCTCGGCAAGGAAGCTGCCAATAGCATGTTGGGTTCCCTTACTATTACGATACTTGACACGCTTGACCAACTTCATCTGATCGCTGGAGCGAGGAACTGTTGCATAAACAGGCAAGCCGATGTCCTCAATCTGCTCAGCACTTTCTACCCCCTTATTGAGGAATCCACGTAAAAGAACGATGCTGGTAGCCAACAGCGCACCCACGAGGAGTGAGATGATGACAATGAGAGCCGACTTTGGCTTGATCGGACTTGACCGTGTTACGGCAAAGTCAATAACCCTGACATTACCAACCGTTGCGGCTTTGGCAATGTTCAGTTCCTGCATGCGGTTCAGCAGTTGCACATAGATCTGCTGTGTAACGTCTACATCCCGATTCATGCGGAGAATCTGCTGCTGTGTTTCCGGGAGATTGCTAGTTCGCACTTCAAGATTGGCACGCTCACGTTCCAGCTGTGCTCTCTTGTCCAACAAGGCTGCATACTGCGGATGATTCGGTGTAAATCGTCGTGACATCTCGGTCTCTTGCATATCGAGATCGTTCAGACGGCTTTCGATGTCAACCATGCTGGTCAAAACGTTGCGGGTTTCTTCTGTGAGGTCGACGCTTTCCTGTTCCATGCGATAGCTATTGAGCCGGTTCTCAGCATCCACCAGTTGTTCGCGGACCCGTGGAAGCTGATCGTCCAGAAACTGAAGGCTATTTTCAGCCTCGGCCGCTTGACGAGCAATATTCTGAGCCAGATAGACTTCCGTAATGGCATTCAGTGAAGATTCAACCTCACCACGGTCTGTGCCTGTGAGCAGAAGTTCCAGGATACCGGTGTCACGGTCACCCTTTTGCGCGACCATGAAACGATTGCGTAGATAATTGATGGTTGCCTGCTGACTGCGCTTGACTAAGGTAAACTGCGCACCGGGAGGTGCCTGGATATCACTCACGTAAACTTCTAACCATGGCTCGACCGACTCCGACTCCGACCGCTGACCGGCGCGGCCACTCATTAACTCAACGCCCTCAATGTCTAGAATTCGGTAACTATCATCACCAGTAACTTCAAGCGTAAGCTCCTGGTTGACCAACTGAGATTCCACGCTCAGCGATTCAACGATAATCTTTTCAGCACCCCATATTTCAGGCCTTCCTTGCGCAAAGTCGGGGCGGGGTATTTCGTACCGAATGACAGCATTGCCAATAACCGGTAAGGTAACCGGGGAAACGCTGATATCCAGGTTTTGACGATTTGCCGCTTGGCCAACGATAAATCTGGATTGCAGAATCTCCATCTGAGCGCCGGTGACGGGTTCCTCCTGCATCAACATCGCTGCAATTTGATCGGCTCCCGTTCGGGGCCCCGTCTTCTCCACCTGCACCAAAGCATCACCTTGATAGATGGGAGTGGCCAGCAAAGAGTAGACAATACCAGCCAACCCAAACAACAGGGTTGTGAGTATGATCTTCCACTTGTTATCCAGCAACATGCCGATGGTACGACCAAGGTCGATACTCTGTTCACCATTTGGCATTCCGACCGCTGGTGCAGGGTTGTTACTAGGCTGCACCATGGGTTTATTGGCAGTGAAACTATTCATTGTCTGTCATCCATGGATAGTGTGTTAGTACATGACAATTGTAAATGCAGTTCTCTGTATCATGGCAGCCTCATAAAGTAACAAACCATAGCAAGATGAGACTGCCATAAAACATCCACTCTGCTGTTACAGATCACCAACATCACTTGATGTAGAAGCCAATGTGCCGGGAAGAGTGATTGACGGCAGCAGCAGATTGATGACATTGTTCCAGCGTGCCAGCGGTGCAGATGTCACGTAGACTACATCATGAGGTTCAAGCGGGAAATAGGAGCCCATATTAAGTGCTACTGCATTAGAAATATCCAACTGGAATACAGTTGCCATTTTTTCACTTCCCGCCGGGTTCCCCCTGATCACAAAGATACCAGATGGCTCAGCCCGGGTCTCGACAATGCCACCAGCGCGGCCCAGGGCATCGGTCAGACTGAGGCGCTCTCGCCCAGTTGTGATGTTTCCTGCATTCCTGACCTGTCCCATTACGGAAATATTCTGATTTTCTGCAGAAGCCACGTGAAGTATATCACCCGTCTGCATGAGCGTATTTTGAGCTAAATCACCCCTCTTGAGCATTTCGTAAAGAGATACTCTTCTCTCTTGTCCTTCGCGAGTAAGAATTATATTATGCCAGTTGGCGTTATCGGTTGCTCCACCAGCCGCGCTAATCGCATCAATGATCGTCAGAGGAACATTCGTAATGGGTTGTGTTCCAGGGTTATTGACGGCTCCGCTGATATAGACTTTCTTGGAGCGGAATGCAGCAACATTGACCTCTACTTGCGGATCAGTAATATAAGTCGCTAAGCGACTTGTAATAATTTGGCGTATCTCGTTTACGGTCCTGCCTTCCACCTGAATATTACCAATATAGGGGTAGTAGATTCTGCCATCAGCATGGACAATGTTCCCTGACTCTTCAGCACTTCGCTCACTGCCAGCCGGGATGGTAAGTTCAGGATGATCATACACAATAATGTTAAGAACATCACCAGGACCCACGCGGTACTGGTAGGTCTCAATCTCTCGCGTCATCTCCGGCGTCATACCGCGAGCCTTGCTGGTATCATTATCCAATCGATACGTAGAAACCAGACTGGGAGTAATGGGTACTATATCGACTTGATGCTCCAGAGACACTTCCTCAGCCTTGTAATCAATGTGCCCACCGGGTGCGAGAGAACACCCGCTCAATAGCACCACAGGCAATAGGGTTACAACGAAACAGGTACGGCGTGCTAAATTCTTCATGGTCTACTCCCTTACTCGTGCGATTTTACGAGTGTTTATGTTAGGTGCGACCGACACTTGCTATCCCCCAGATAACTTACCGGGCTCCTCAAGGTGCCTGGTAGCCGGCCTGCTGCGTCTCGCCCTTTCCTGTCACATGGCCACAATGCCCAGATGCCCAGTAAGATCCGTACCTATGTCGGGCTGTGCCTGTGCGTTACAGGAGTACATCAAGCATTACACAAAATTACAAATAAAACGAACCCACACGGGTACTGAATTCTTAATACTTGAATGATTAGATAATGCATCTCTCAGGAAGGGATAAAAGTCAGAAAACCCATATAAAGCATTGTTATACAAATACTTTTTGTAGTGGGATTGATATCAATGTCTGCAACGCACTTCCCAGGAAACGCCGTACGCACGTCAATCAGCGTTGGCCCGGCGTATGAATAAACTAATACTTTTTCGCATCAAGCTGACCCTAACCAGCATTGATGCTGCCACTTCGATCCGGCACGGTCTGGGATCGCCGAACGCATCAGTGATGCCGGTAAAGCCACTACACAGCGGGAGGCGTCATGTTTCTCCCGATATCCTCGACGCCAGATGCCTTGTTAATGAGCCTCATAAAATTATTACCAATAATGCCGGACACATTGTGGGAGGTAACGATGCCATTACTTCCATCACCATCATTTGATTGAATGTCGACCTGCCTGGACCACAGGAGCCTGATACCACCACCCTGAAGGTAGTTATCCTTGATCTTTACCATTCGTGTAAATTTGTCTGAACTTCCTTGATAAGCATCCGTGATAGCCGACTCTGTAGTCTTGAACTGATTACCCAAAATCCAGAGACCCGTTGAAACTTCACCATCTTCCATATGATGAAATCCTCCGTAGGTGCAACCGCGCTCTACCCTGTTCGCGGTATTATATAAAACGTGGATACCTCTGTGCCGATCTATCCAATAGCCATTACGGGTGTTGGTAGCACTATTGGCAATCAGTTGTGTATCGTAGGCTGAAGCAAGACGAAAACCATGCAAAACCTGGCCGTCGGTGTGGTTTCCCATGATCAATACGTTCTGAGCCCCACCTTCACATCCGATCCCGATATAGCCACGCAGTGCGCGACACTGACGAATGACACCTCGGTGCGTCGAGTTCCAAAAGTCACTATGAATATCATTCGTGAAGTTACCGATGCCATAACCCGTGATGTAGAAGCCATAGCTGGAGGCGTCAACAACAAGAATACGCTCCAGAAGAAAATCTGTCATCCCTTCCAGACGAAGCAAGGGACCATTATGAGTCGCTTGCTTGTCGGCTCCAATCAGGCAAAAATCCTTGAGAAACACGCCATGATGATGAAGTGTTTTATCGACGTCCAGATGCATGAGGATGTAATTATCCTGCCGCCAATCTTCCGTCCTGGCCTCGATGACCGTTCTCTCCATGCCCTGCCCGCTCAACCGTATGCCATCATGCAGATCAAGCTTCTTATAGGCTAACCAGTGTCCCTCTTCAATAAGGCCTTCCACGCGATCAGTTGCAATATTATCCAGGAAGGTTTGGAGATGTTCCTGATCAGTAACCGGATCACCACTTGGTTTCATTCCCATCTGGCTGGTAGTAATGCAGGCTTGCTTTACTTTAACGCTTGCTGTTGACAAGTTCGCACCTGTGTGACCACCTGCTGGTTGACGTCCAGCAGTTGAAGCCATCAAGAGACCATTGTCATCTGAAATTGAACCTAATGACATTAATCACCTCCTCGTTCATCAATGGATAATACAGAAATGAATTAGACGCTTCTCACCGATTTAAGCGTTCTATGAGGTCGCGTTTTTGATTTGCCATCCGGGAATATGGTATTGCAGTAATCGATCCAATTACTGGCGGCTTCAGGTGGCTTTCCTCTAATGATTCTATCGAATATTTTCTGGGCTTCTTTCACATTATGAATTCCGTTGATAACGGTAGGAAAATACTCACAGCATGATTTACACATTACCCCACCAAGCGCCTTGTGTGATTGAAGCTCCACTATGACATGCTCATAACCCAAGGCTGCCAGACTCGCTATACGGTGTTGACCAGAAGAGACGGATACGACCCATCTACCATCATCCACCCACACGGTACCCGTAACACACTCGCTCGCGTCAAACCTGTAGCCGCTTTTTTTTATAGACTCGTAAACGCCAATCAACCTGGCATATTCTAACCTAAGCTTTCTTGGCTCAACCGGACCAAAAGTACTTCCACCCATAAACTTGCCAATGCTGACTCCTTGCGATACATCTTCCTTTTGAAACAATATCTTTATGTAATCAAGATACTCCTCTGGGGTCTTCAATGACCATAGCGGTGGGCTTGCCCAGGCAGGAAGAACCTTGAGGTCTCGACAAGAAGGGCTGGCAAGACCCATGACATCACTGGCGTTAGCAGGTTGAAAAAGCTGGTAATATTTACCCAATAATGAATTTTCAGCAGTCAGCTTTGGATTAGATTCATATTCTTTCAATGTGACCAGGAATGGGTGACCCGCTTCAATGGATAATGGAAAGGCGGCATACTCAAACGATACAATCCTGGACAAAGGCACCTTGACATAACATGGATTCCCATTTGCTTTATATATCGCTTCCACGGGATGCTTCACCTCATTCCGTGAAAGGTCAAAAACAACTGGGTTCATGGACCTCCTGATTTCAAAGCCCATCTTTACAAGCGATGTACGCACTAGAGTTTTTAACACCTGGCTAAACATACACATTGACTCCTGATAATAACTGGGAGCCTCTGAGACCGAGAGCCCCACTGTAAAGTAGTGCAAAAACGCCTAATCAAGCATGCTCAGCCATTCGTTGAAAGGTCTCATTCCGCAAGACCAACTCATCATAAGTACCAGAATCAATAACTCTACCCGACTCCATCAGATAGATACAGTCACAGGGTTTTACTGTGGCGAGACGATGCGCAATCATGATAATCGTCTTTTTACCGGAGAAGTCATGAATGGCATCCATGACCATACGCTCTGTTATACCATCCAACGCACTGGTTGCTTCATCAAGGACCAGGACTTCAGCATCATCATACAAAGCCCGCGCAATACCAATGCGCTGGCGCTGTCCACCGGATAGCTGGATGCCACGCTCGCCAACTCGAGTTTCCAGACCATCAGGGAGACGTTCGAGCAACTCGTCCAGATGAGCCATCTGTGCCGCGCGCAGAACCTTGTCGTCATCGATTTCCTCGGGAGGTAGACCAAATGCAATATTTTCCCTGATACTGGAATCCGCCAGGAAAATGCTCTGCGCAACAAAACCTACACTATTTTGCCATGATCTTCGTCGGCTGGGCGTCAAGGGCTCATTATCGAGCATGAGGTGACCTCGCTCGGGATCTATGAGGCCTAACAGAATGTCAATTGCGGTACTTTTTCCAGACCCAGAGGCACCGACCAAGCCAATTATTCCATTGACCGGAATGGTGATATTCAGATCATCAAGTGCCGTTTCATTTTTTCCAGGATAACTGAATGTCACATTTTCCAGCCGGATGCAGTCTTCCGGCATCCATTTAACATGATGGCTATCATCACCTTGTACCACATGATTTTTTCCTGTTTTTTTCTTCGTTATCTTGATGCTTTCACCGCCTTGGCTAGCCTCCAGGTCTTCCTTAAGGCTCTTGAAGGAAGCTATATTGCCTCTAACCGTTGCCATACCACTATAAATCTGCTGAAAAGCCGGCAACAGCTTAAAACCCGCCAAAGCATACACCGACAAGATAGGAAGTATCGTACCGAGGTTACCGTCGTGTGCAACCAGCAAATAAAGCACAAGCATTATTACCGCGCCAAAGGCAACCAATTCCATCAGGTAGCGTGGCGCTTGACTAAGCGCCTTGGTCACACCTTGCGCACGACCAAGTTGACGACTTGTATTTTCAAACCTACGATTAAAATCACCTTGGCGCCCCAGCAACAGGGTATCCTTGATCCCACCAAATCCTTCGTTCATCAACTTGAATCGCTGCCCATTGGTTGCACTCACCAAATTACCATTCCTCAAAAGTTTACGACGAACCGTGCGATACAATGCCCAGTATAAACATCCGAAAACTAAAAGACCGCTGAGTGCTACCCAAGGGTTAAACAGGAAGATAGCTATAGAAATGAACAGTGCTACAACAATTTTTGCATTGATCTGCATCAGGGGTGTCAAAACATTGTCAGTCACTCGTCGACATTCCTGGGCGATTTTATTTGTCAGTTGACTACTACTTCCGTTTGTGTGGAAAAGCCAATGCTGTTGCATATAATGCTTGTATAAACGAGTGCTTAACTCAGCACCCACTTGATGTGAATACAGTGACAGACGCCAGGTAGTGAAAATAGACACCGAAGTCGCAACCCCCAGCACACACAATACGGCCAGGCCAAGCCAGAATAGAAAGATAGTAGGGTCATCGGCACCACTTAACGAATATATACGCCCCAAGGTGCCTTCTCCTTCCAGATGGCTCATATTACCCACTACTGCCATGAAAGGACCAATTGCCGCGATGCTCGCCAACTCTGCAAAGGCCATCAACACGACGAGGACCTGCAACAGCAATAATCGCCTACGTTGCTCTGCCGTTAGCAATGAATACAGTTGCTTGATATTCAATAACATAGGAGGTTCTGCCCAATTATCATTTTATCCATGGGTTTATTCACAACACTCATATGTGAATACTTAGCATCAAGGCAAACCGGATTACATGCTTGATCATGTCAAGATGCACCGGTCCTCACAGAAGGTACTATACCTGCCCTATCGTGATAATCTGTATTTACAATAATACTCGGCTTGTTTCTGGAGCCAAGCATCCCCACTGACGTCAATGTGACAATTATTGATTCCACATCCATTGCCATTCCCCCGCCGACAGATTGAAAGATAAAAGTTTCTAGCTTGAATTTAAACCTCATATAAAGATTGAGCACTCTTGATTGTAATCCCAGTACAGCCCGCCTCTTAGGCTTTAACCAAAACTGCTACAGTCGTTCTTACTTCATATAAAAGTTTGGTTCACGCTCGAGTCAATCAAAGCACTTACATACATACAATAAAATCGAGCACGACCGCTGTCCATCTTTTCGTGAATTCTTGCCTTATTTAACCATCGACCTCTGCGTTTACCTGACAACGCCTATTATCAAGACTCGAGTTGCATGCTGTATTCAAAGAAATCAAAAGCAGATCCTGATTCTTGATTGAACACCTTAATCTGTTCGTCGGTTAGATCCCCCATTTGCTTTTTATTGATATTCCTATCGATTATCATTTCCACTTCATCTCTACCAACCCAATACTTCTTATTTTCACGACCGAAGTTAGTTGTGTGGTCCCCCTTGCTGTTCAGTATTTTTTTTGATTTGAACCTCAGCTTCTCGACCTGAACAGGATCCATGCCAAGAAATCTATATAACTCTTCTGCCATTTCAAATGGATGGTCAACAATATCTTCAAACTTTACCATTTTGAACCTGGGAATTATATGAGAATAGCGTTCCATTTCTTTTGATATTTTACTGTATAACTTTCCTGTTTTTTTTACACTTTTTCCTCTTCTTACATAACCATTAGCTAACGCATATCCGTTTCTTGAAAGTCCAATGAAATACAGCTCTGGATATACTTTCAAAAGAAGATCTGTTAGGTATATATCATTATTCACAGACTTGAGGCAAAGGACTGTTCCTTTCATTTGTTCCGCGCTGTATGGGACACCATCATAACAATACATATTGTCTGGATGGACCAGACTTTTCATCTTGAAATCAAACAGTATTTTATCAACAACCTTCCTCGCTGACGGATATACATCATAATTACGAACAGCATTCAACAACTGAAGCGATACTGATTTTTTGAAAATTTCTCCTGTTTCAAATGGAGGCGCAACAATATCAGGATGCGACTGGAGTATGTTCCAGGCAATATTAGTGCCCCCTCTACCAAAACCAACAAGCAGTACAATCTTATTATTTAACATGCTTTAAACTCCACGACTTTCTTTCCAGCAACACTCATCTCGAGTAAAGCTATAATTTACCACCCTCTTCCTTATTTAGCGTCAACTCTGCATGATTATTACTCACAATTCTAGAAGGACATATAGTTTTGTTATTTTGTGCAATATTGCTGGTGGCGCATATAACTCAAAGCCTCCCCCAACTGATTGGCTTCCAGATTATCGCCAGCGAGACTGCTTCGGCTGGCCTCACCAGATATTGAAATGGATAAGTGAGAATAGTCATAATCTCCATCTACCGCCTTAGCGGCAGGCCTGAACCAGGCGCTTTGAATCAACCCGGAAAATACGACATACGCTTTTCGAAAACGCCCCATCATCAGGAGCCGACAGATGAGCAGCGAGTTCCTCAGGACAACAGAACACACACGACTCTTACCCTTGTACCTCCTGGCCAGATAAACGTTATTCCTGACGTAGTTTTTATAATATGAAACCCTGGCCTGATTGTCTTCCGCTATAATGTTGAGCTTAGCCGAACCGTATCGAATATGGGCCACCTTGCTATTCCCGACTACATATCCAGGATATTCTCGAGTTATTCTCAAGGTAAATTCTGCATCTTCACCCCAGATGAACATCTCGGCTATGGGCAGGCCATAAGCTTCCAGTGTCTGACGTGGTACCAGAATAGAAACGAAGGTGGCGCTTCCGACTGGAACAAGTCCATGCTGAAGAAGAGACGGCCACTTCATATAGCCAACCTTGTTCAGCCCATCGCTTATTATCGGAGTATTGGTGACCTCACCGGATTCAGTAAAAGCCGTTGAGAGCAAATAGCTTCTTTTTATTTTATACTCTTCTAGCAGAGCATCGGCCTCAAGCAACGCCTGTAGGGCGGTGGGTTCAGGTATGACATCATCGTCCATCATCCAAACCTGGTCCGCACCATTTTCAAAGGCCATGCGAAACCCTGTATGAAAACCACCAGCAGCGCCCAGATTTTTTTTAAGCGAATAGACCTTAACACCGTGATACTCATCGTTCTCCAGCATGTCGATGGTATCATCAGTACTGGCATTGTTGATGACGAGGATTTCGTCGCAGGGCCTGATTTGTCGGTTGATAGCATCAAGACAACGTTTGAGCAGATCCCGCCTATTATAAGTCAATACAACTGCTATCACCTTGGTCATTGTTGCCTCCACCTGCGCGTAGAAATCTTATTTTGTCATCATGCCGAAAGGTTATGATAAAACAGGCTTGCTATATCTGATGCATCTCGTTTCTGGATGTATCACACCACCGCATTAAGCCCTTTTTCGCTTCACTTCTGCATGACTTATATTTCTGGCCTACGATGCCTTCAGTACAAGGACTCCTGGCGCTCCTTCAACAATGGCCAACTGGCATCCTTCTCCGATATTACCGTAACCGGCAAGGGCCATACGATACCAAGTTCCTCATCATCGTATCTCAGTCCATCTTCTGATGCTGGTGTATAGGGAGTAGTAACCAGGTAGTTTACCTCCACATTATCCTCCAGGGTCATGAAGGAATGTGCAAAGCCTTTCGGTACATACAGCTGCAGCCTGTTGCGGCTGGTTAGTTCAAACATTTGATGCTGCAGGTAGGTGGGGGATTCCTTGCGGATATCGACAATCACATCGACGATTGCACCACTGATACACCGTACGAGCTTGTCCTCACCAAAGGGCGCCCTCTGGAAGTGCATCCCTCTCAACGTCCCGCGATGAGCTGATACAGAGGTGTTCTGTTGTACAAAGTTACTCTCCAAGGCCACTTCAGAGAACTCATCACGACACATGCTTCTTGCAAAAAAACCTCTATCGTCACCTCGAGGCTCCAGCTCAATCAAATACGCATCCTTGAGATCTGTCTTGATGAATTTCATAAGAGACTCCTTTATCCTTCGGGATTACCTGAGAACAATTGTTCCTGCTCTCTATAGAGACGGTCCACCAGCCTACCTTCTGGAAACTGTACGTCATCCCAGGTCAGCGGTGTGTCCTTACTCACGTTTCTTCTCAGGACGCAGTCGATGGCCAGACCGACAGGAAGGAGGTTCTCATTGCGTATGGCTTCCATGTTGTCTGCAACCCCATATACCTCAAATCCACCAAATTCCTTGATCCGTTCACCTTCCGACAGATCCTTCTTGGCGATGGCAACAACCCCAACCATGGGGGCGCCTCGGGGGGTCAGGACCGGGTCATCGAACAGACAAGCCCTGGCGACTGACGTAGGCACTTCAAAATGACATAAGTGATAGGGTGTATAAAAGCAGTAGTACGGACCCTTTCCTAGCTTGTAGAGCTCCAGGTAGTGCTGCTTACGCGAATCTTCCACGGTACCAAGCACAAAGACGCCAGGTCCGGGTCTCGCGCCCACCACGTAGTCCACCAGACCTGGACCACCCGAATCCAGATAAGGCTTGAACGCTCCCATGGTATCTTCAATGGGTACCAACGGGGAGCCAGGATCGCCGTTCGAGAAATCTGGCCCCAACATCCCGCGCCGCAGCACCCGCATGCCCGTGCCATTGGCGACTATCGCCTGCTCGAATGAGATCTTCGTGCCATCCGCGAAAGACGCTACCATGGCCGGCTTCTGTCCCCAACGCTCCGCGAAGACGCGTTGCGTTTCCGGATTGCGATAAGGGTCGTGCAATCCCTTGATATTGCCACATAGCACCGGAGTCACTCCCACGCCCCTTGCGAAGCGGTAGAGATTCATCTGCACACCCGGTTGGTCACCGTCAGAGAAGGTATAAATGACGCCCGCCTTGTCCGCGCGATCTTTGAGAATCGGGCCGATGGTGCCATCCAGTTCGGCATTCATTTGTACAACATGCTTGCCACTGTCAATCGCCGTCAGTATGGCCTGTGCTGCATACTCGATGGAACCGGTTACTTCGATGATGACATCCAGCCCGTTTGCCGCGGCAAGTGCAGTGGCATCCTCTGTCACTACAGCGTCACCCTTGCTCAACGCTGCCTCGATCTGAGATGCGGTGTCACAGCGTCTGGATACCTTGCTCACTTGATCAAAGACCTCGATGGCTGACCCGATGTGTCGGTTCGCCACCGCACAAAGGCGCATGCCTGGTGTTGCCGTCATGATCTGAAGTCCGATACCCTTTCCTTGAAAACCGGCACCGATCATCCCTACCCTAATCGGCTTTCCAGCCGCTTCCCTTCTTGCCAGGGCAGTATCAACAATTATCATGGTGGTCTCACTAGTGCAGGATGGGGCAATTAATCCACGTATAGTGGGTTATCAATCATTCCAAACTTTCCATGGCGGATTATCGGCCCACTTGGATTCGAGTACCATTCTATCTCGAAGTGAGTCCATGCTTTGCCAATAACCTTGATGGTGATAATAGCCAAGCTTATCCATCTTGACCATGCGTTCCATGGGTTCGTTCTCCCATGTCGTAGAGTCATCATCAATCAGGTCAAGAACTTCAGGCTCGCAAACGAAAAATCCACCATTAATCAGCCCGCCATCCACTTCCCCTTTTTCTCGAAACGCCATCACATGGCTGCTTTTGTCATCGAGTCGCAACGCGCCGTAGCGGCCTGGTTGGGTCACGGCAGTGAGAGTGCACCAACAATCAGATGCCTTGTGGGATTCTACGAGCTTACTGATATTGATATCGCTCACGCCGTCACCATAGGTGAGGCAAAATGTTTCGTTACCAATATAGTCTTTGGCTCGTTTTATTCGCCCACCGGTCAGTGACTCCGATCCTGTATCCAGCACAGTCACCGTCCAGTCTTCATTGATGCCTCTCAACCACTCAACATGGCCACTCTTCAAATCGATGGTATAGTCTGTCTGCTTACCACGATAATTGAGAAAATAATTACGAATATAATCCACCTTGTAACCACCAAGAATGACGAAATCTTTGAAGCCGTAATGTGAATATATCTTCATTATGTGCCAAAGGATCGGCCGCCCACCAACTTCCACCATGGGTTTGGGACGAACGGCGGTCTCTTCACTCAGCCGAGTACCGAAGCCACCTGCAAGAATGACGACTTTCATGATCTTTTCTCCTGCATTTTTTCAACAATGGTTCAACCCACTTTCGACAGAACCGTCAGTAGCGCCTGATAATCATTGATCACTATCCCACGCCAATGTATCAGTCAACCGCCCTTCATCGACGTGCCCTTGCAACACCTGCAGGCGCATCAAGTCTGAACCACGGAAGTCGGCATCCTTGAAGTTCATTCGAGTCAGACCATCGATCAGGCCCTGGATCGAGTCGTTCAACGTCATCTGTGGTTGATGGTGCGGTGCCAAGGATTCATAGAGGCTGAAGTCGACCTTGTATGAGCGGCTATCGACGGCGGCTCCCTCGTTGATACTGACACTTGTCCCTGGCACCGCCTCGGCCACGGCATAAGCGAGGTCACGCACCTGGTGATTGCGCTGGTTCGAGCCCGTGTTGATGCTCAGGATCCTGCCACCAGTACTGGCATCGCGTTGAACGGCCCAGTCAATGGCTCGCCCCATGTCCATCACATCGATCAGTGGACGCCAGGGTGTGCCATCACTCAGTACGGTGATCTTTTTCTGTGAAAGAGCGCAGGCAACGAAGTCGTTGAGTACCAGATCCAGGCGCAGCCGCTCTGACATGCCACAAGCTGTCGCAAAACGTAAATTGGTGATCACCATATCACCGCCGATACCACCCAAGGCTTCTTCACTGTCGATCTTGGACCTGGCGTAATCGGTCATCGGTGAAAGCGCGTCGCCCTCCTTACGTGGCTCACCGCTGGCGACGCCATAGACGCTGCAGCTTGAAGCGAAGACAAAATTCTTGACGTTTTCCCTGGCTGCCTGTCGGGCGATCCTGACGGTCGCTTCCTGGTTGATTTCCTTGGTCATCGCGGCAAATCGACTGCCCATGGGGTCATTTGATATGGCCGCAAGTTGCACCACTGCCGTATAGCCATCCAGCATCCCTTCGGGAATCTTCCTCACATCACCGAAGAATTGCTTCTCCAGGTGACGTTCCGGCAGGGTCTGGGCACCCGTCAGGCAGTGCGCAAAATAGGCATTATCGTACCCATGTAGAACCGCATCCGGGTGGCAGCGCGCCAGTTCCTTGATCACGGCTGGTCCGACATACCCCATATTTCCAATAATTAATATTTTCATCATTTCCCTCCCCTGCCGGCTGCGTTGTCAGCCTTCATTTCCTGAGTTATTCTCAGGTTGTTTGGCCAATTCCATGTTTTCGGTTCTATCGTGCAGCCATCCCTTATCGATTATTTGCTCGAAGACATGTTCAATCAGAAACTCTGCACCGTACCGACTCAGATGGTTATCATCGTAATAGAGCATCTTTCCTGAAATTTCAACAGCACATCTACCCGGCAAATAGGAATTACAGAATATCGATGCCGGATCGATCTTCAACAGGTTCGTATGCCCATCAATCACCGAGAACTGTTCATACGTTGTAGCAGTACGCTCCTTGAAGACTTCATAGCTGGTCGATAATGGTGCATCCCTTTCAATTCCCCGAAGTTTTTCCCTTGCCAGGAAATAAGGAACATCCCACCCGACCTCTGGCACCGGATAGATCAATATGACTTTTTTTCCATCTGCGACGAGTTTATCTACCGTATTTCTGAGCAGACCGCCTACGACTTCTATACGTTGCTCAGTTTCGTTCAGCAACCCTGTATCATTGTTTTGGTATGGTACCGCATATATGGTTCTTTCATGCTGAGTTCCTCCTTCACCATTATCGAATACTTCGCCTTCAAACTGGAAGGGATATCGACCCAGCATGACGACCATTTCAACATCGGCGTTACCAATCATATAATCCATTGCCAGCTGATTAAACTTTCCACAATCACTGTCGTCATGTCTTGTGTAATCTGAGATGGGTAAGCAGTTAGTATAAACCAGCTGCTTTACTTGCATTCCCAGCCCATCAACTCTTTCTGCAACCGGGCCTATGAGTGGGGTAGCCTGACTATCCCCCCAGACTACAACCTTGCTGTCTCCAATTGAGTTATACATGCACGCATCTTCAATCGACCGCATGTTACCCGGTGTTGAGTTGCAATCGCCTGAGTTAATGAACTTATGTGACCTGACTTCTGACAGCATCTGGATATCGTCATTGAAACGCCACGGAATGCCCTGGGTATTAATCCCGTACACCCCGAACCCGATCATCAGACAGGATACGGTCAGCGATGCCTTGAATATCTGTGGTCGTGATACCAGCTGCTTGTTCCTGAATGGCTGCTCGACAAACCACCACGAGAACCAGGCCAGAAGAAGCGACAGTATACTCAACTGCAGGAAGTCGACTTGAGTCAACGGCGCGAAACTCATCTCTCTGGCAAAGGCGAAGACAGGCTGATGCCAAAGATAGGCGCTGTAGCTGATCAAGCCGATCCCGACCATGGGCTTGAGTGACAGGAGCTGTCCGACCATATTTCTGGTATTGGCGTAGAGGATGACGAGGGACGTACCCAGCACCGGCACGACGGCCCACAGACTCGGGAAAGGAACGGTTTCGTCGAAGAAGACAATTGCCAACATGACCAGTGCCAGGCCGCTTCCCGCCATCAGGTTGCTGAGCATGCCCGATGGGTTAAAAGCCCGATTGTGCAGATAGATGGCAATAATAGCGCCTGCCAGCAGCTCCCAGGCGCGCGTTGGTAGTAGATAAAAGTTCGCACTGGGATGGGTTTCTGATCCCCATTCAGCCAATGCAAGACTGGCCATGAAGCCCAGACATAGGATCGAAAGAACGGCCACTTTCTTGAACCTGGCAATCAGGAGCATGAAAAGCGGAAAAAACAGGTAGAACTGCTCCTCGACGGCGAGGCTCCAGGTGTGCAGGAAGGGTTTCAATTCAGCCGGACCGTCAAAATACCCCATGTCCTGCCAGAAATAGATATTCGAGACAAATAGATTTACCGCAACAAGGCTTTCACTGAGGCTCTTGAACTCTTCCGGCAGCATCCAACGCCATGCTACAACCAAACTGATCAAGCTGACGAAGGTCAGTGCGGGCAGTATTCGTCTCGCTCTTCGCTCGTAGAACTTGATTATCGAAAATTGATCCTGCTGCATTTCTCCATAGATGATACCGGTAATCAAGTATCCGCTGACCACGAAGAATACATCGACACCGATGTACCCACCCGAGAACCATTCGAACCCAGCATGGAACAGGATGACGGGGATCACTGCGATTGCTCGCAGCCCATCGACCTCAGGCCTATAGTTAGTAGTCATATTCCCTTACACCAAAGTACGGGTTTAGCCAAGCCATGGCGAACAATGTCGTATACTTCCAGAAAATTGAGTGCTGACAGGTGGTTATCTGCCAAGTGTTGCTTTCAACAGGGCACGTCTTTCTGCTGGGTTTGGTGAATGCCAGGACACGCTACCGCCAGGGAATTTGGTCATTTCCCCACCCATTCCACGGTACTTCCATATTTGTTAATTTGTCATACGCAATGTTACTAAACGTTTCGTCCGCATGCGTAGTTGGTTTTTTCCATGTACGTGTAACGAGATTTTCAATTTTGCACCCGGCGGTTCCTGGCAACCGTGCGAGCAGCCTTGATTCGGCTTATTCGCCATACAGCGGCCACAGGGGCGCGTGATGCGCCATGGTGCGCATCGAGGAGGGTCACGACAGGGAGGATGGGAGCGAGGGGCGCTAGTGGCGGGAATTCGGGCAGTGGAATACCTGCCCCGGGAAGGAAGGGCAGGTGCTGGATACGTCAGAAGACCCGATTCATTCCGTTCATGGCGGCTACCCGGTAGGCCTCGGCCATGGTGGGGTAGTTGAAGGTGGTGCTGACGAAGTACGTGAGGCTGTTGGCCTCGCCCTTCTGCTGCATGATCGCCTGGCCGATGTGGACGATCTCGGAGGCCTGGTCACCGAAGCAGTGGATGCCGTAGATCTCGAGGGTGTCCTGGTCGAAGAGGATCTTGAGCATCCCCACGGTGTCGCCGGTGATCTGGGCCCGGGCCGTGTCCTTGAAGAAGGCCTGGGCCACCTCGTAGGGGACCTTCGCCTCGGTGAGCTCGCGCTCATTGCGCCCGAACGAGCTGATCTCGGGAATGGTGTAGATACCGGTAGGCACTTCGGTGACGTAGCGGAAGTCTTCGCCGAGGATCTCGCTGGAGGCGTTGAGACCCTGGTCGTAGGCGGCACTCGCCAGGCTCGGCCAGCCGATCACGTCCCCGGCGGCGTAGATGTGCGGCAGGGCCGTGCGGTAGTGCTCATCGACCAATAGCTGCCCACGCTCGTTGGCCTCCAGGCCGATATTCTCGAGACCCAGCTGGTCGGTATTGCCGGTGCGACCGTTGGCCCACAGGAAGGCGTCGGCGCGCAGTCGCTTGCCGGACTTCAGGTGCACGGTGACTCCCGACTCGTCACCCTCGACGCGGTCGTACTCCTCGTTATGGCGGATCAGCACCCCGTGCTTGCGCAGGTGGTAGGAGAGCGCGTCGCTGATCTCGTCATCCAGAAAGCTGAGCAGGCTGTCGCGGTTGTTGATCAGGTCCACCTTGACGCCGAGCCCGGAGAAGATCGACGCGTATTCGCAACCGATGACCCCCGCCCCGAAGATGATCAGGGTGCGCGGCGTATGGTTGAGACTGAGAATGGTGTCCGAACAGTAGATGCGCGGGTGACGGAAGTTGATGTCCGCCGGGCGGTAGGGACGCGACCCTGTGGCGATGACGATCTTCTGGGCGACCAGCTCATCCATGCCCTCGTCGCTGTCACGCACCAGCAGGCTGTGCTCATCCTTGAAGCGGGCCACGCCGCTGAACAGGTCGATACGATTACGGGCATAGAAGTTGGTGCGCATTACCACCTGCTGGTCGATGGTGGCCCGTGAACGCTCCATGACCTTGGGGAAGGAGAACCAGCGCGGCTCGCCGATATCGCGGAACATGCGGTTGGTGTTGAACTGCATGATCTGCTTGACCTGGTGACGCAGCGCCTTGGAGGGAATCGTCCCCCAGTGGGTACAGTTGCCCCCCACCAACGGCTGCTTCTCGACCACCGCCACGTGCTTGCCGTGCTTGGCGGCGTTGATGGCGGCGCTCTCCCCGGCCGGACCGGTACCGATCACCACAACGTCGTAATTATGGACTGCCATTGGCCGCTTGATCTCCTTGCGGTTGTGCACCCGTTGAGGCTGTTTCTTCAGGTGGGAGCCACGCTCTGCGGGCGGTTCGACGCCTCGACGAATGGCGCCGCAGGCGCCCCGCCAGAGTCGCTGGCATTGGCGAATACCGCCAAGGAGTCCTTCGGTCTCCCTTCGCCGGGCAAAGCCCAGCTCCCACCAGTGGCCCCATAGCTTGGCCTCTATCCCACCAGTGGCCTCAAGCCTTGAAGGTTATTCAGTTACCACTGAGGCGGTTCCTTCTGGTGGGAGCCACGCTCTGCGGGGCGAAGGCTGAGGCCAGTGCATCAGTCGATAACGACGCCGGGGCGCCTCCGGCGCCATTCGCCGGGCAAAGCCCAGCTCCCACCCGTGGCCCCATAGCTTGGCCTCTATCACACCATGGCTGGTTTCTTCAGCGCCGGGTCGCGTCGTAGCCCAGGTCGGCGCCGCGGCTCTCGTCGCTGCGGCGGCGGACGCTGCCACGCTTGCGGTTCTCTTCCTCGCACACCTCGTCCTTGCCGCCGCACACCTCGCAGCCTTCCTTGAGGCCGAGGCGATTAAGGCCGCCGCAGGAGCCGGCGATGGGCTTGCGGCCGAGGATCACCCCGATGGCCATGGCGGCCATGATCAGCAGCATGAAGGCAAAGGCGATAAGCCAGATGGTCATGTCATTCTCCATTCTCAACGTCCGGGTCTCAACGCCCGGGCTCAGCGGTCGAGCATTGGCTCGAGGGCAGATCCGGTATGTAATTCAAGGCCCTGTTGTGTGAGGACAACAAGGCGTACGGGGTGTTCCAGGGTGTCGACCGGGGCGGCGGCGAGCAGCCCTCGGGCCAGGCGGTCGGCCGCCTCGGCACAGGGGGCCACGGCGCTGACCGCAAGGATGCGGTCGCTTGCCGCTGCGTCGATCATCGCGGGCTGTGGCACCACGCGGGTCACCAGGGCGGTGTCCTGCAGGCGAAGGGTGGGCTCCGGTGCATCCCCGAGGCCGCTTCGCGGCAGGCGTACGCGCCAGGGATGGCGTCCGGCCATGCCGCTGGTGCGCTGCACCCCCCCGAGCTCGACCATAGCGTTGGCGATACCGAAATCGTCCAATACGCGGAACAGACGGTCCACCGCCAGGGCCTGCAGGTGCTCGCGCAGGGTCTCATCGATGGCGACCGCCCGTCGTTCACCGGGAAGCGGCAGGCGGAGCTCCGACAGCAGGCCCTCGATGGCCTCCCACTGACTATCGAGGCTGACCAGTTCACCCTGGATGGCGGCCTCGACCAGAGCGGACTCGCCCTCGCCCAGGTCGCCATTCAGCGTGATGTGGTAGCCGGTACCGAGGGCCACGCCCTCGAGCTGAAGCCATTCCCCCTGCTGACGACAGCCCACCAGCAAGGCCAGCGGCATCAGCAGGGCGAATAGAAAGAGGGCTGGCCGTATGGCCAGCCCCGGGTGTCGCCTCGCGGCGAGGGAGATCATCCGCCAAAGTCGTCCAGCAGGATGTTCTCGGGTTCGACGCCCAGATCAAGGAGCAGCTTGATCACCGAGGCGTTCATCATGGGCGGCCCACACATGTAGTACTCGCAATCCTCGGGGGCCGGATGGTCCTTGAGATAGTTCTCGAAGAGGACATTATGGATGAAGCCGGTGGGGCCTTCCCAGTTATCCTCGGGCTGCGGGTCGGAGAGCGCCAGGTGCCACTCGAAGTTGGGGAACTCCTCGGCCAGCTGGTCGTACTCGTCGTTGTAGAAGGTCTCGCGCCAGGAGCGCGCGCCGTACCAGAACGAGATCTTGCGCTTGGAGTGCAGGCGCTTGAGCTGATCGAAGATATGGCTGCGCATCGGCGCCATGCCCGCACCGCCGCCGACGAACACCATCTCGGCATCGGACTCCTTGGCGAAGAACTCGCCGAAGGGCCCCATCACGGTGACCTTGTCACCCGGCTTCAGGCTGAAGACGTAGGTGGACATCAGCCCGGGCGGATGGTTGGTGTTGGGCGGCGGCGTGGCGATACGGATGTTGAACTTGAGGATGCCCACTTCTTCCGGATAGTTCGCCATGGAGTAGGCGCGGATGACTTCCTCGTTGTTCTTGTGGGAGATGTCGAACAGGCCAAACTTCTCCCAGTCGCCCCGGTACTCCTCCTCGATATCGAAGTCGGAGAACTTGATGTCGTAGGGCGGTGCCACCAGCTGGACGTAGCCACCGGCGCGGAAGTCGACGTTCTCGCCCTCGGGCAGCTTGAGGTTCAGTTCCTTGATGAAGGTAGCGACGTTGGGGTTCGAGATGACCTCGCACTCCCACTTCTTGACGCCGAAGACCTCTTCGGGCACCTCGACCTTCATGTCCTGCTTCACCGGCACCTGACAGGAGAGGCGCCAGCCCTGCTTCTTCTCGCGCATGGTGAAGTGGGACTCTTCGGTGGGCAGGATCGCCCCACCGCCCTCTTCCACGCGGCACTTGCACTGGGCGCAGGAACCGCCGCCGCCGCAGGCGGAGGAGAGGAAGATGCCGTTGGCCGCCAGGGTATTGAGCAGCTTGCCGCCGGCCTGGGTGGTCATGGTGTGCTCGGGGTCACCGTTGACCTCGATGGTCACGTCCCCGGTGCTGACGAGCTTGCTGCGGGCGGCCAGAATCACCAGTGTCAGACCGATGATGATCAGGGTGAACATGACCACGCCGAGCAAGATGACGGATGTATCAACCATGTCGGTTTCCTATTGCTTCACGTTGTCTGGACCCCGGCGGCACATTCGACCGCCGGGAGAGCACGACCTGCCTCAGAGCTGGATGCCGGAGAAGGACATGAAGCCCAGCGACATCAGACCCACGGTGATGAAGGTGATGCCCAGGCCCTGCAGGGAGCCGGGAACATCGCTGTACTTCAACTTCTCGCGGATACCGGCCAGGGCGGTGATGGCCAGCGCCCAGCCAACGCCGGAGCCGAAGCCATAGACCACCGACTCGCCGAAGTTGTAGTTACGCTCGACCATGAACAGCACGCCACCGAGGATGGCGCAGTTCACGGTGATCAGCGGCAGGAACACGCCCAGCGCGTTGTAGAGCACGGGCACGTACTTGTCGAGGAACATCTCGAGGATCTGCACCAGCGCGGCGATGACGCCGATATAGCTGAGCAGGCCCAGGAAGGAGAGATCGATGTTCTCGGCCCCGCTGATACCGGTCCAGGACAGTGCCCCTTCCGCCAGCAGCACGTTGAAGACCAGGTTGTTGACCGGGACGGCGATGGTCAGCACCACGATCACGGCGATGCCGAGACCGAAGGCCGCGGAGACCTTCTTGGACACCGCCAGGAAGGTACACATGCCGAGGAAGAACGCCAGGGCCAGGTTCTCGACGAAGACCGAGGCAACGAACAGGCTCAGATAGTGTTCCATGTTACACCGCCTCCTTCGGTTCGGTGTTGTGCTTCATCTTGAACTCGTTCTCCTCGATCTGCTCCGGGTTCATGCTGCGCAGCACCCAGATGATCAGACCGATGATGAAGAACGCGGACGGCGGCAGCAGCAGCAGGCCGTTGGGCACGTACCAGCCACCGTTCTGCACGGTCTCCAGCACGGTGAAGCCGAAGACGCTGCCGGAGCCGAACAGCTCACGGAAGAAGCCCACGGTCATCAGGATGAAACCGTAGCCCAGGCCGTTGCCGATGCCATCGATGAACGACATCTTGGGCCCGTTCTGCATGGCAAAGCCTTCCGCGCGACCCATCACGATGCAGTTGGTGATGATCAGGCCGACGAACACCGAGAGCTGCTTGGACATCTCGTAGGCGTACGCCTTGAGGATCTGATCCACCACGATCACCAGCGAGGCGATGATGGTCATCTGCACGATGATGCGGATGGACGAGGGGATGTGGTGACGGATCAGCGACACGAACAGGTTCGCGAAGGCCGTCACGAAGATCACCGCCAGGGTCATGACCAGCGACACGCTCATGCTGGTCGTCACCGCCAGCGCGGAGCAGATGCCGAGCACCTGCAGCGCGATGGGGTTGTTCTTGAAGACCGGCGCCATCAAGACGCTCTTGGTTGATGCATCCGCCATGATCAGGCTCCTTCCGCTTCGAGTTCGACGTCGGCGTCCTGGGCGTCATCCTCATCGACACCGCTGCGGAACTTGGCGAGATACTCGCCGAAGCCTTCCGGGCTCAGCCAGAACTGCAGCATGTTGGTGACGCCGTTGCTGGTCAGGGTGGCACCAGAGAGGCCATCGACCTCGTGCTCACCGCTGCCGCTACCCTTGGCCACGCGGATGGCAGGAGTCAGGTCACCCTCGTCGTCGAAGACCTGCTTGCCTTCCCACTGGGCCTGCCAGCGCGGGTTGTTGACCTCGGCACCCAGCCCCGGGGTCTCGGCATGCTCATAGTAGGTGATGCCGACGATGGTGTTGCCGTCGCCTTCCACGGAGAGGAAGCCACGCATCAGCCCCCACAGGCCCTGGCCACGAATGGGCAGGATGATCTGCTCGGGATCGTCGGGGTCGCCGACCAGGTAGACGGTGGCGTAGTTCTCGACGCGGGACAGGCCGGCCGGATCACGCTCGCCGGAGAGGGTACGCGAGGCGGCCGGATCGCGGCGCGCCTCGAAACCGTCCCAGGTCTCCGGGTCGTGCTGGTCGGAGTACTCGCCGGTTTCCATGTTGACGACACGCGGCGTGATCTCGCGGAAGGCCGCTTCCACATCCATACCACTCTCGTAGAGGTTGGCCACGTTGAGGATGTTGGTCTTGCGATCCAGCTCCTGGTTAAGCTGCTGCAGGGGACGCAGCGCCACCGCGGCGGTGGAGACGATGACCGAACACACGATGCAAAGTGCGAACGCCACCGTCAGGATCTTCTTGATGGAGTTATTGCTCTGTGCCATCAGGCAGTCTCCTCGGCCGGTGCACCGGTGCGCTGCTTCCGGCGCTTGATGTTGGCCTGCACAAAGAAGTGGTCGATGAGCGGCGCGAACAGGTTGGCGAACAGTATCGCCAGCATGATCCCTTCGGGGAAGGCCGGGTTCACCACGCGAATCAGCACGGTCATGATACCGATCAGCACACCGAACAGCAGGCGACCCTGATCGGTCATGGAGGCCGACACCGGGTCGGTGGCCATGAACACCATGCCGAAGGCGAAGCCGCCGATCACAAAGTGCCAGTACCACGGCATGGCGAACATCGGGTTACTGTCAGAACCGATCAGGTTGAACAGCGCGCTGGTCGCCACCATGCCCAGGAAACAGCCCAGCATGATTCGCCACGAGGCGATCTTCGTCCAGAGCAGCACCGCCGCCCCGATCAGGATCGCCAGGGTCGACACCTCGCCCACGGAACCGGGGATGAAGCCGAGGAAGGCATCCCACCAGGTGTAGGTGCTGGTCAGGGCGGCCATGCCATCCTGGAAGGCGATGGAGAGCGCCGTCGCGCCGGAGAAGCCGTCGGCCGCCACCCACACCGCGTCGCCGGAGATCTGCGCCGGATACGCGAAGTAGAGGAAGGCACGGCCGGTCAGCGCCGGGTTGAGGAAGTTCTTGCCGGTGCCGCCGAAGATCTCCTTGCCGATCACGATGCCGAAGGTGATACCCAGCGCCACCTGCCACAGCGGGATGGTCGCCGGCAGGATCAGCGCATAGAGCACGGAGGAGACGAAGAAGCCTTCGTTGACCTCGTGGCCGCGCTTGACGGCGAACAACACTTCCCAGAAGCCACCCACGGCGAAGGTCACCAGGTAGATCGGCAGGAAGTAGGTCGCCCCGAGCACGAAGTTGGCCCACAGGCTACCCGGATCATGCCCTGACGCCAGGGTCATCATGATCGCCTCGCGCCAGCCGGCCATGGAGGCGTAGCCAGCGTCGATGGCGGTGTTGGCCTGCCAACCGGCGGCCCACATGCCGAAGAACATCGCCGGGAAGGTACACATCCAGACGGTGATCATGATGCGTTTCAGGTCAACGCCATCACGCACGTGAGCAGTGGTCTTGGCCACATTGGGCGGCGCGTAGAAGATGGTGTCTACCGCCTCGAAGAGGGGATAGAACTTCTCGTACTTGCCACCCTTGTGGAAGTGCGGCTCGAGATTATCGAGTGTCTGTCGGATTGGCATGATCAGGCCTCTTTCTCGATCAGGGTGAGGTTGTCACGCAGGATGGGACCATATTCGTACTTGCCCGGGCACGCATAGGTGCACAGGGCCAGGTCCTCTTCATCCAGCTCCAGACACCCGAGCTGCATGGCAGTCTCGATGTCACCCACAATCAGCGAGCGCAGCAGCTGCGTGGGCAGGATATCCAGCGGCATTACGGCCTCGTAGGCACCCACCGGCACCATGGCACGTTCGGAGCCATTGGTGGACGTGGTCGGTGCGTAGTCCTTGAGGCCAGTGATCCTGGACAGGTAGATACCCATCACCGAGTGACGATCCTTGCCCGGCGACAGCCAGCCCATGAAGAGGCGCTTGTTGCCCTCCTCGAGAAGACTGACCTGATGATGGAAGCGGCCCAGATAGCGCAGGCTGCCTTCACAGGCGAAACCGGAGAAGACCGAACCGGAGATGACGCGGGTGCCCTCAGGATCGACCACTTCCCCGTCGAGCAGTTCCTCGGTGCTGGCCCCGAGGCGGGTGCGCAGCAGCCGCGGCTTCTCGGCGCGCGGACCGCCCACGGCCACCACACGGCTCGTGTCCAGCTTGCCCTCGGCGAACAGCTTGCCGAAGGCGATGACATCCTGGTAGCCGATGTGCCAGACCCGCTTGTGCAGCGCCACGGGCGACAGGAAGTGGATGTGAGTGCCGACGAGACCGGCCGGGTGCGGGCCACCGAACTGCTCGACCTGCACGCCCTTGACGTCAGCGCCGGGGAGGCGGGCGTCCGGTGCCGTGCACAGGTAGACCTTGCCCTCGGTCAGACGCGCCAGTACCTTGAGGCCATCTTCGAAGGCCTGGGGCTGCTCGTTGATGATCTGGGCGGGGTCCGGGCACAGCGGGTGGGTGTCCACCGCGGTGACGAAGATATCGACCGGCTTGCCGTCGATGGCCGGGGTGCGCGAGTAGGGACGGGTGCGCAGCGCGGTCCACAGGCCAGACTCGAGCAGCTGATCGACCACCGCCTGACGCTCCAGCCCCTCGAGCTTGTCACGGCCGTGGGCCTTGAACTCGACGGCTTCCTCGGTCTCGTCGACCTTGATCACCACCGAGAGCAGGCGACGCTTCTCCCCACGGTTGATGGCGACCACCTCACCGGCGGCCGGCGCGGTAAAGCGCACGCCCTCGATCTTCTTGTCGGTAAAGAGCAGCTGGCCCAGCTTTACCTTGTCTCCCTCCTTGACCTCCATGGTCGGCTTCATGCCGACGTAGTCGGTACCCAGGACCGCCACGTGACGCACCGAGCGCGCATCCTCGATGCGCTGCTCGGGCGCTCCCGTGATGGGGAGATCCAGGCCTTTCTTGACTTCGATCATAGTCTCGCCCAGTTGATGGATCGGATAGATGAAGGATCAGGCCCGAGCCTGGCTCGAACCACCCCAAAAATCAAAGGCATTATAAAGACTAGGCGGGGCCATGACTACCTGAGCGAAGGTCGCAGAGCGACGAGGCGAACCGGCCCAAAACGCAGAACCCCCCGCCAAAACGAGTCCGGCGGGGGGCTGGGGCAACGGCTGGCCGTTGTCAGGTGCTGGCGTCAGGTGCTGGCGTGCGGCAGCTTGAGGAAGTGCACGTTGGACATCTGCTGCAGGATGCGCACCACCTGGCAGCTGTAACCGAACTCGTTGTCGTACCAGACGTAGAGCACGGCGTTCTTGCCGTTGGCGATGGTCGCCTTGGCATCGACGATGCCAGCGTGACGGTTGCCGACGAAGTCGGTGGAGACTACCTCGGGGGAGTCGACGTAGTCGATCTGCTTCTGGAACGGGGAGTCCAGCGACATGCGGCGCAGGAAGTCGTTGAGGGCCTCGGCGTCGGTCTCCTTCTCCAGGCGAAGGTTGAGGATCGCCATGGAGACGTTGGGGGTCGGCACGCGGATGGCGTTGCCGGTCAGCTTGCCGGCGAACTCCGGCAGCGCCTTGGCCACCGCCTTGGCGGCGCCGGTCTCGGTCAGCACCATGTTGAGCGGCGCGCTGCGACCGCGACGGTCGCCCTTGTGGTAGTTGTCGATCAGGTTCTGGTCGTTGGTGTAGGCGTGCACCGTCTCGACATGGCCATGCTCGACGCCGAACTCATCGTTGAGCACCTTGAGCACCGGCACGATGGCGTTGGTGGTACACGACGCCGCGGAGATGATGCGGTCATCGCCGGTCAGGTCATCGTGGTTGATGCCGAAGACGATGTTCTTGATGTCGCCCTTGCCCGGCGCGGTGAGCAGCGCCTTGGCCGCGCCCTTGCACGCCAGGTGCTGGCCCAGGCCCTCCTCGTCGCGCCAGATGCCGGTATTGTCCACCACCACGGCGTTGTCGATGCCGTAGGCGGTGTAGTCGACCTCCTTGGGCGAATCGGCGTAGATCACCTGGATGACGTTGCCGTTGGCGGTGATGGTGCGCGCCTCCACGTCGATGCTGATGGTGCCGTTGAAGGGACCGTGGACGGAGTCGCGACGCAGCAGGCTGGCCCGCTTCTCGAGGTCCTTGCCGATGTCGCCGCGGCCGCGCACGACGATCGCGCTCAAGCGCAGCAGGTTGCCCCCGCCGGCCTTCTCCACCAGCACCCGGGCCAGGATGCGGCCGATACGCCCGAAGCCGTAGAGCACCACATCCTTGGGCTCGCCGTTGTTGCCGCTGGTATCACGCTGATCGACGATCTCGGCCAGCTCCTTGCGCATGAAGGCCAGGGCGTCGCCGCCGCCCTGCGTCTTGAAGGCCACGCCGAGCTTGCCGACATCCACGTGGGCCGGGCCCAGGTTGAGCTCGCCCATGGCCTGCACCAGCGGGAAGGTGTCCTGGACGGAGAGCTCGGTCCCCTCGACCTTCCGCACGTAGCGGTGGTCCTTCAGGATGCGGATCACGCTGCGGTTGAAGAGCGACCGCCCGTAAAGGGTGGTGACCACGTTGTTATGACGGTAGAGCCTACCGATCATCGGGATCATCTGCTCGGCAAGCGCCTGGTTATCGTGCCATTCCTGAAAGACGGTATCGGAGGGTTGCTGAGTCACGTGCGGCCTCACTGCTGGGGTTGAAGGATCGACGTCATTATCCGGAGCCCGCTCCCCGGGTCAATCGCAGGATGGTCGCAGCCGCTGTAGCGGCATTACACGAAGGCCCCGCGCGACGATCAAACGGCCGGCGGCCAGGATCTGCTATCATGCGCGTTTCGGAAGATAGCCGACCGACGTGACCATGCCCAATTTCTCGCCGCTGGATCCGCCGCGCCCCGACGGCGTGCGCGACACCCTCTACTGGCAGGCCCCCCAGGGCAGCGCCGTGGCCCTGGCCCTGGCGCGCCTGGCCGAGGATGCCCCGCTGCTGGTGATCACCGCCGACACCGCCCAGGCCCTGCGCCTGGAGAGCGAGCTCGCCTTCTACAGCCGGGTGCCGGTGCTGCCCTTCCCCGACTGGGAAACCCTGCCCTACGACAGCTTCTCCCCCCACCAGGACATCGTCTCGGCGCGGCTGCGCACCCTGCGCCGACTGCAGGACGGCGAGCACGGCATCGTCCTGGTACCGATCAACACCCTGATGCAGCGGCTGCCGCCGGTGGCGTACATCGCCGGGCGGGTGCTCACCCTGGAGGTAGGCCAGCGGCTCGATCGCGAACGCTTCCGGGAAGCGCTCTCCCGGGCCGGCTACCGGGCGGTCGAGACCGTCTATGAACCCGGCGAGTATGCCCTGCGCGGCGCCCTCATCGATCTCTTCCCCATGGGCACGGATGCGCCGCTGCGCATCGACCTGTTCGACGACGAGATCGACACCCTGCGCCGCTTCGACCCGGATACCCAGCGCAGCCAGGACAAGGTCGAGCGCGTCGACCTGCTGCCGGCCCACGAATATTCGCTGTCGCGCAGCGCCATCGCCTGCTTCCGCGAAGGCTTCGAGACCCTGTTCGACGTCGACCCGCGCCAGTGCCCGCTCTACGTGGATGCCCTAAAGGGCATTCCCTCGCCGGGCCTGGAACAGTACCTGCCGCTGTTCTTCGAAGAGACCGCGACGCTCTTCGAGCACCTGGCCGACGGCACCCGCGTCGCCCTGCTGCCCGACGTGCACGGCGCCGCCGAGCACCACTGGGCGGCCATCGAGAGCCGTTTCGAGAACCTCGGCGTCGACCCCACTCGACCGCTGCTGCCCCCCCACCGCGCCTTCGTCCCGGTGGCCGAGGTGTTCGGCGCCATCAAGCGCCACCCCCGGGTGGAACTGACCGAGGACAGCGAGCATCGCCACGCCCTCGCGCCCGCCAGCCAGGCCCCGCCCGAGGTGGGCATCAACGCCCGGGGCAAGGCGCCCCTGGCGGCGCTGACCGGCTTTATCGAGACCCACGCCGAGACTCGCGTGCTGTTCGTGGCGGAGTCCCGTGGCCGCCGCGAGGCCCTGGAGGAGGTCCTCGCCCCGCTGCGCCTCGGCCTGCCCCACGTGGCGGACTTCGCCGACTTCCTCGCTTCCGACAGCGCCATGGCGATCACCGAGGGCGAACTCGAGGCCGGCCTGTGGCTGACCCAGCCCGACCTCGCCGTGATCAGCGAGTCCGAGCTCTACGGTGAAGTGGTGCGCCAGACCCGCCGCCGCGAGAAGGCCACCGACGCCGACGAACTGGCCATCCGCCACCTCTCCGAGCTGCGCGCCGGCTCGCCGGTGGTCCACCAGACCCACGGCGTGGGCCGCTACAAGGGGCTCGAGACCCTCGAAGCCGGCGGCCAGGCCGCCGAGTTCGTGACCCTGGAGTATGCCGAGAGCGCCCGACTCTATGTGCCGGTGGAGAGCCTGCACCTGATCTCGCGCTATGCCGGCGCCGACGACGAGCTCGCCCCGCTGCATCGTCTCGGCTCCGACCAGTGGGAAAAGGCCCGCCGCAAGGCCGCCGAGAAGATCCGCGACACCGCCGCCGAACTGCTCGACATCTACGCCCGCCGCGAGGCCCGGGAGGGCTTCGCCTGCGCGCCTCCCGACGCCGAGTACGCCCGCTTCGCCGCGGGCTTCCCCTTCGAGGAGACCCCGGACCAGCGCGCCGCCATCCATGCCGTGATCGAGGATATGACCGCCCCCCGGCCCATGGACCGGGTGGTCTGTGGCGACGTGGGCTTCGGCAAGACCGAAGTGGCCATGCGCGCCGCCTTCCTCGCGGTGCACTCCGGGCGCCAGGTGGTGGTACTGGTGCCCACCACCCTGCTCGCCCGCCAGCACTTCGAGAACTTCCGCGACCGCTTCGCCGATACCGCGGTCAACATCGAGCTGGTGTCGCGCTTCACCGCCGGCAAGGGCCAGGCGGCCGCCATGAGCCGCATCGAGGCGGGCCAGGCGGACATCGTCATCGGCACCCACAAGCTGCTCTCCAAGTCGATGAAGCTGCCCAAGATGGGCCTGCTGATCATCGACGAGGAGCACCGCTTCGGCGTGGCCCAGAAGGAGCGCCTGAAGCACCTGCGCGCCGAGGTCGATATTCTGACCATGACCGCCACGCCGATCCCGCGCACCCTCAACATGGCGATGAGCGGCATCCGCGATCTCTCCATCATCGCCACCCCCCCGGCTCGACGCCTCTCGGTCAAGACCTTCGTGCAGCGCCGCGAGGAACCGATCATCAAGGAGGCGATCCTGCGCGAGATCCTCCGCGGCGGCCAGGTCTACTTCCTCCACAACGAGGTCAAGACCATCGAGACCGCCGCCGAGACGCTGCGCGACCTGGTGCCCGATGCGCGGGTTGGGGTGGCCCATGGCCAGCTCCCGGAACGGGCGCTCGAGCGCATCATGTCGGACTTCTACCACAAGCGCTTCAACGTGCTGATCTGCTCCACCATCATCGAGACCGGCATCGACGTGCCCAGCGCCAACACCATCCTGATCGAGCGCGCCGACAAGTTCGGCCTGGCCCAGCTGCATCAGCTGCGTGGCCGGGTCGGGCGCAGCCACCACCAGGCCTACGCCTATCTGCTGACGCCGCCGCCCGGGGCCATGACCCAGGACGCCATCAAGCGCCTGGACGCCATCGCCGGGGCCGAGGCGCTGGGGGCCGGCTTCACCCTGGCCAGCCACGACATGGAGATCCGTGGCGCCGGCGAACTGCTCGGCGAAGAGCAGAGCGGCCAGATGGAGGCGATCGGCTACGGCCTCTACATGCAGATGCTCGACCGCGCCGTGGCGGCGATTCGCGCCGGCAAGACGCCCAATATCGAGTCACCGCTGGACGAGGGCGTCGAGGTGAGCCTCAACCTGCCGGCGCTGATCCCCGACGACTACCTGCATGACGTCCAGCAGCGCCTGGTGATGTACAAGCGCATCTCCAGCGCCGCTAACGAGGCCGCACTCAAGGAGCTGCAGGTGGAGTTGATCGACCGCTTCGGCCTGCTGCCGGCGCCGGTCAAGACCCTGCTGCGCCAGACCAAGCTGCGCCAGCGCGCCGAGCGCCTGGGCATCGTCAAGCTGGAGGCGGGCCCCGAACGCGGCCGGGTGATCTTCGGCAGCCACACCCAGGTCGACCCGCTGATTCTGGTGGAGCTGATCCAGCGCGAACCGAATCGCTACCGGCTCGACGGCGCCGAGACCCTGCGCTTCGAGGCGAGCATGGACAACGAGGAGGCCCGCTTCCAGGCCGTGGAGCAGCTGCTCGAGACCCTCAACCGCAAGGCCGAAGCGGCGTAGCCCTTCGGTCAGGAGGCAGGAGCCCGATGTATCGGCGATGGCGGGCTCCTCACACCTAGCCATCCCCTCCCCCCCTGCCCTAAGGGCGCCTGGCACTCTATACTGTCGGTTGAGCGTATCATCGCACCCGATAACCGACGGCACCGGGCAAGGAGCGCCGGGTGCCCACGACGATGGTTGTCGCCGACCCCAAGGGTCGGCGCCCCACACGAGACGAATGACGTTGATGAACACCACGACACTGGCAAGGCGCACGGTTCGCTGCGCCATCACCCTGGGCCTCACCGCCCTGCTCGCCACCGGCGCCCTGGCCGAGGAGCGCGACGAGCCGCGCGGCCATTTCCCGCTGCCGGAGTCCGGCAACGTGATCGGTGAGAACTTCACGGTCACCGTGCAGGAGGGGGACACCCTGGTCGACCTGGCCCGCACCCACAACGTGGGCTACGAGGCCATCCGCATGGCCAATCCCGACGTCAGCATCTGGGCCCCCTTCGAGGGCACCGAGGTGACGATCCCGGACCAGCACATCCTCCCGGACGCCTCCCGCGAGGGCATCGTCATCAATCTCTCCGAGATGCGGCTCTACTATTATTCCGCTCCGGGGGTCGTGGAGACCTACCCGATCAGCGTCGGCCGCGACGGCTTTGGCACCCCGGTGGGCGTGACCCGCACCACCGTGAAGGTGAAGGACCCCGCCTGGTCACCGCCCCGCTCCATGCGCGCCGAAGCCGCCGCCCGCGGCGAACCGGTCCCCGCGGTGGTGCCCCCTGGCCCGGACAACCCGCTGGGCCGCCACGCCATCCTGCTGGGCCTCCCCAGCTACCTGATCCACGGCACCAACCAGCCTGACGGCGTGGGCATGCGCGCCAGCCGCGGCTGCATCCGCATGTTCCCCGAAGACATCGAGTCGCTCTACGAGCGTGTGCCCAGCGGTACCCGGGTGAACATCATCGACCAGCCCTTCAAGGCCGGCTGGTCGCCGGATGGCACCCTCTATGCCCAGTCCTTCCCGCCCCTGGAGGAGAACGAGGGCAGCTTCGAGCCGCTGCTCAACGCCATCGAAACGGTGGCCAGGGTCTTCGGCGACGAGAAGCCCCCGGTGGACTACGCCCGCCTGCGCGGACTGGTGGAGCAGCCCGACGGCCTGATCGTCTCGCTACTGCACACCGCCGAAGAGGCCCCCACCCCCGCCACGCCCGAGGTAGAGCACCTGTTCGGCGGCGAGCTGGAAATCAGCGCACGGTAAGCCCTGCGCATGCACCATGGAGCTGGCCTCGAGCACCCACGAGGCCAGCTTTTTTTCGGCCGTTCATCAAGGCCTGAATTCAGGCAATTCGCAACAACCTTTCCACCGCCTACACCGTCATCAGCAGTTGCTCGCCAGTTGCACGCTTTCCGCGAAGTAGCCATAGTGACAGTTGAGTGACTATAACAAGACGCCCCATTGGCCGCGCCGGCATTTAGCCGTCAACAGCAATGTTATTTAAAACCCTAGCACCTTGTAATCCAATATAATAATAGAGTCTCTAATGACAACACTAGTCCTCGCGACCGTTACGAAGACTAGATATCTCATTACACAGAGACCAGTAACGCAGGGAGTTACACAGGAAGGGTTTAACACCGGGATCAGGAGAGCCCATCTCTTCCCCCTGACGACAACCAAGCTTGATTGCACGCATGTCAACGCGTGAAAAAAGGATGAAGCGATGATTTACAAATCTTACAAGGATCTGGGCAACGACATACACAACAACATCCATCAGCTACAAGGCGAAGGTTATGATCTCGTGGTGGGCATCCCCCGCAGCGGCATGATACCTGCCTACATGATCGCCCTGCTGCTGAACATCCACTGCACCGATCTCAACGCCTTTCTCAAGAATGCCAGAATCGCCAAGGGCCATACCCGGAAGAGCTCGACATCGCTCGATACCGCCTGGGAGGCCAAGAAGGTCTTGCTGGTGGATGACAGCCTCAAGACCGGTAATTCCATGCAGGAAGCCGTCGAAGCCATTCAGCAGCAGACCCCGCATGAGGTGACGCGCCTGGCCATCTATGTCGAGAAGATCAGGCAGCATTGCGTCGACCTGTATTTCGAGGCGCTACCCGGACCCCGAATTTATCAGTGGAACCTGTTCCATCAAGCGATCATGCACAACAGCTGCCTGGAGCTCGATGGCGTGCTCTGCCAGGCACCCGGCGGCGAAGCGCTCGAGGATGAAGATCGGTACCGGGCCTACCTGGCCGAGGCACTTCCCCTTGTCCTGCCTACCTACCGGATCGGCTGCATCGTCACCGCCCGCCCGGAGCGCTACCGAGAGCAAACGGTACAGTGGCTTGAAACCCACAAGATTGAGTACGAGCGGCTGGAAATGCGCGACACCACGGCCGATGTGGAGACGGATGTCTTCGAGCGCTGCGCCCAGTACAAGGCCAACTGCTACCAGGCGTCGACGGCGCGGCTCTTCATCGAAAAGCAACGCCCGATCGCTGCCCGGATCTCGGCGCTGACGGGAAGACCCGTTCTCTGCCTGGATGATGGCGAACTCAGCCAGCCAGGCATGGTCTCGGTCGCCAGAAGCGGCAAGCGCCATCTGATCAGAATGGGCCTCATAAAGGCCAAGCGGCGTTTCTTTCTTGCCATTCCCGACTCGACCGAAATCACCATGCGCAACGCCTACCGCCGACTGTTTCGCTAGCCCGGATATTGCACCGGGGTGGCCAGAAGCTCCCGGATGCCGGGCTCGGCGGACATGACGGCGCTCAGGGCGCACTTCCCCCTACCCCATGTATTTTCAGTGCCGGCGGCAGCACGCCGCCGCGCTATCCGGGCACCAGCGCCGCCCGGCCCTCCTGCACCTACCCGCGTACTCCGCACCTACCCGAGTACTCCGCACCTACCCGAGTACTCCGCAGCATTACATGAGAACTATTCACGCAAATATTGAATAGAATTAATAATATTCAATTACTTTCGCCAAGCGCATGTTTTTAAAGAACATTTTTTACATTAGTTTTTTGGTACTTCAGCGACCAAAAAATACATTATGTTACATATCTTTACTGAGATGAGATTCGGGTCCATGCTTTCTTCCAATAACTGATGAGAGCAAGCAAACCATCGGTCGGAGACTGGTCAGGCGGGAGGAGAGTATGAATCTAAGGAATGGGATAGCGATCGTGACAGAGCATAACCCTCAATCAAAGCTCTTCATGGATTACCTAAATGTAAATACCGGCTGTTCTGTCTCAATATTATCGCCCAGCTCTCAAGAAGCGAACTTTGAGGATGACGTGTCCGTGGTGTTCATCGATGTAGAGCATGTGAATGAGAGTTGCATGCATAAGTGGAGAGAACTGCTTTCCGGTCACGATAAGATATGCATCGCGGCCCTGAATCTCAGGGATGAGAAGCATGCAGTTGAGCTCCTTTCGTGCACGCACTTTTCCGGGGTTTTCTACCGAGACGACTCCCTCGATATGATCTGCAAGGGCATCGGTCGACTATTGGAAGGGAGTGCATGGATGTCCAGGTCGCTGATGGCGCATCTTATAGAATTATTTCGCAAGCAGTCATTAAATTCATATCGGCCTGCCTGTGGCTTGACTCAGCGTGAGATTGAAATTATCGGACTGCTGGGCTCAGGGGCTTCCAACATACAGATTGCCGAGCGACTTTTCGTCAGTGAACATACGGTTAAGTCACACCTCTATAATACCTTCAAGAAGATCAATGTCAACAACCGGACCCAGGCTGTGAATTGGGCCAGGCAGAACCTCGGCGCTCCCCCCCCGATTACCCATTTTAAACATCGCAGGGGAGCGAATGTATGAGGCAACGACTTTACCCCATAGTCATTGGCACGATGCTTTGTATGCTTCTTCCAACGTCCGTTCCGGTCTTGACACTCACCGCCCAGGCCACGGAGGGGCGGCATGATCCCGGGGCGAGCTTGGAGGATCAACACGCTCCAGAGAGAAGCGTGGAAGACCAGCACGGCATTGTGGAAGAGCCGGGGCAGGCAGAGGAGGAGTTGAGTCGGCAGTTTAGGCTTGGTGAGCCGGGTATTTCCGGAGTCGTAGTGGATCGCACCATCACCATGGCCGGAAAAACCTTCTTCAGGCAATTCAGCCAATTGAGCCTGGATAACCCTATTATTGGCAATGCCAACATTGCCATCCATGAGCGGCCATCGGCCCGCTGGGGAAGTCAGATATGGATAACGGAAGGTAACAACATCATATTCGAAGCCACCATGCCTCCAAGATTGAGCGAGATCGATGACTACGTAGAAATCGCCATCGAGCAGGTCGAGGAGTTGCTCATACAGCGTACCATCATCCAAGCGCTGGAAAGTGATCCCGACTTGGCAGACGAAGAAATTTGAATAAAAGAGCCATCCAAGGAGTCCAAGATGTACAAGAAAATTCTTACAGCCATCTCCGTAACGAGTTGCATGCTTGTTTCCACTATGAATGTCAGCGCCGGCGAGTTAATCTACCGTCCAATTAATCCCTCATTCGGCGGCGACCCACTTAACGGAAGCTACTTGATTAACAAAGCCCAGGCCCAGGATAATAACAAGGATCCCGATATGCCTGACTTCGGGAGCTTCAACGAGACTGACCTGTTCCTACAAGATTTGAGAAATACTCTGGTCAGTGAAGCTATTACCGATGCTGTCGAAGGTGAAGCTGGCAGAACCAGCTTGATCGAGAGCACCAATCTGAGGGTGAGAGTGGAAAGCCTAGGTGGAGGGGGATTCCGTATGAACATCCTGGATCGACGAACGGGAGAACAAACAACCGTCAACCTCGGACAGCCTTCGGCACCGTTCTGATAACGAAAAAACAGGGTAAGGGAGCAGAATAATGAAGCTGGCCACAACACTATGCGTAGCGGGCATACTAACGTTGAGTGGTTGCGCGGGCGTAGTCACCTCCTACGATAACCTCGAGGGGGCGCCCGCCACCTTGACACCGCGTACCAGCACCTACACGGATCTGGTCAGTTTACCTAGACCTAGTGCCCCCATTCTCGCCGCGGTCTATGACTTTCGGGACCAGACTGGCCAATACCGCCCCTCACCGGCCAGTACCTTCTCGACGGCGGTGACACAGGGGGGGGCCGCCATGTTGAGCTCGGCACTAGCCGATTCGGGATGGTTCACCCCCCTGGAACGAGTCGGGCTTCAAAACCTTTTAACAGAGCGGCGTATCATACGCGCGAATCTGGAACGCATGGGTCGGGAGCATGAACTGTCGTCCCTGAATGCGGCCAGGGTGCTTCTTGAGGGTGGCATAATCGCCTACGATTCCAATATGAAAACAGGCGGTGTGGGTGCCGAATACTTCGGTATCGGCGCATCGACTCAATATCAGGTCGATCAGGTTACCGTTAACCTGCGCGCCGTTGATATTGCTAGCGGTGAAGTTCTCGGCAATGTCACAACCAGCAAGACAATCTATTCACACGAGGTCCGAGCCGGTGTGTATCGCTTCATCAGTTTCCGGCGCCTTCTAGAGGCCGAGGCGGGCTTTACTCAAAATGAGCCGGTCCAGATGGCGGTGATGTCCGCCATCGAGTCTGCGGTCATCCACATGGTTACGCAGGGAATTGACAGGGGGCTATGGAACCTGCAAAACCCAGAAGATGTCGGTCACGATGTTTTCGCATCCTACCGTGAAGCTGAAGTGCCAATGCTTTAAAAATGAGTGCCACAGGTGTTAACAAGAAACCTTTAGATTCTGAAATAATGCTTTATCGCCAGCCAGATAACTGGCTGGCGCTTTTACGCGGCCAGCTTTTACGCGGCCAATAGAAATTCGCAAAACTCCGGAGTCGCCACGCTGCACGCCTATCACCGGTGATGTATCGCTCATGGACGTAGCTGAGCGTATCGAAGTCCCGGAAGCATACAAGGCCATCACAGATGACCCGGCTGCCGGGCGCAATGAGCCGTTGGGCATAGGTACGTATTTCGGCAAGGGTATAACGGCTCACACGGCAAAGCTGAACACGCTATTCCGGCCCTGTGGCTGATTAAGCTGAGTCATCGGATAAGGCAATGACCAGAAAACTCAGAAGCCCATTTCATGCTAAATAACCATGACAATGTATCCAACTGTATATATTGTGTAAGTGTAGTTAACAAGGAAGGGCCTAGCCATGAAGCTTTCTCGACTGCTAACTCTGACGGCTGCCATTGCGCTGACTTCCAGCGTACAGGCTTATGACATTCATCACGCGTCTGAGTTGTTGGCCAGCGGCCAATATCAAGGAACAGAGAATAATGCTCTTACCTATCAGGTCGGCCAGTATAACGATGCGGGAATCTATCAGTCAGGTGCCAATAACAATGCCACCACCGCTCAGATCGGCCGAAGCAACCAAGCCTTAAGTACACAATACGGCATCGGTAACGATGCCAGAATACTTCAGTTAGGCCAAGGTCTTGACGCTAGAATCAGCCAGACAGGAAACGGGCATGATGCCAGCATCCTGCAATCAGGCTACGGCAAGGAAGCCAGCATAAAACAGCTTGGAAGCCATGGTAATGTAAATCTTGTGCAGCTTGGTAATTCTCGCGGGAACCCAGTGGAGGTAACGCAGTTTTCCCGCGGCCGAGCCGCAATCCAGGTCATCCAGCATTAATCACAGGTAGATGCCTGGCAAGGTGGAGTCATTCAAAAATCGGTGACTCCATAAAACTCACCTGGCAAAACACAATAACCGTAATGCCAGGCCAAGATAAAGAGGGTTGATCATGAAGCTCAAGGTGACTTTCATTGCAGCTGCAATTGCCATGTCTGCAGGTCATGCCATGGCGGACAGAAACGATGCAATTACCTATCAGTATGGCTGGGGCAATGACGCCTCCGTTGATCAAGCAAGCGCCAGGCGTAGCTCCGCCGATATCTGGCAACACGGCGCGCATAATGCCAGTGACATCGATCAGCGTGGGAGCCGTCACGAGGCAGTGACTGAACAGTTCGGCACAGGAAACGATATCGAGGTAGACCAGAGAGGCACCAGGCATTCTGCCACACACTATCAGGCTGGCTGGTATAACAAATCGAGCAGTGATCAGCGTGGTAGCCGTAACACTGTCGCTGTACAGCAGTTTGGTGCCGGGAACTCCTCCACCGTGGAGCAAAGTGGTAGCCGCAATAACACGGATGTCTTACAGAACGGAAAAATGAACCGTTCCATGGCCGATCAAAGTGGCAGCTTTCAGCAAGCCAATGTATCCCAGAGCGGCTATGGGAACAGCTCTGATGTCGTTCAGACCGGTCATTATCAAAATGCTGATGTGAACCAGTCCGGCATCAAAAACTCCTCCGATATCAGCCAGAGCGGAGAAGGCTTGAGGGGCGGTGAGAACTATGCATCTGTAAACCAGTCAGGCTACTTCGACAGTTCCTCAATTGAGCAGTCTGGTTTCCGCAACGTTGCCCATACTACCCAGAGTGGGTTCAACAACGATGCCGACGTAAGCCAGGAAGGCCTCAAGAACTACTCCGAGGTCAACCAGTCTGGATGGAATGATATTGCCAACGTAGATCAGCAGGGTGAATACAACGTTTCCAATATCACCCAAGCAGCGGCAGGTCCGATGAGCTGGATGAGCAATAACGCTACCCATATTCAGCACGGCGCAGTTAATGTTGCCACTTCCTATCAATATGGTGGCAATAATACAGCTCGTATCGTCCAGTAATACTGGTCAATCAGCCGCAACTAACCTGGCCTCACCGAAAGGTGAGGCCAGGTTCTTCTTTTGCGCAGTTAATGCTTGGATTAAAGCACGTGACGAGGACCCCGTATAATCATTTATTGCACGGATAGCCGCATCACACTCCCAGCGCCGTCCATGCGGGAAGTGCTACGGTTGCTTCCCTTGCGAACCTCGATTGCCAGATTTCCCTCGCTCTGCAGAGTAACCTCTAGAGTCACTCCCTCGCCGGGATATTCAAGTTGAGAGGGTGCCGAGCCTTCCAGAGAATAAGAGTAAGACTCACTGTTGCCATGGACGGTCAAAGTGCCACTGTAGCGTGCTCCATGCGTTCCAGAGATGGCGATATAAATCATCTGCTTTGTATCCTGTTGAATGCCGGGCACCTGTCTAGCCTTCGCGGCGGATAGGTCTGTAACCATCACGGCAAGCGGGACTAGCATAAGCCAGAGGGCAAGCTTCATCGGTTCCTCCACGTCTTGGGCCGAGGTTGACACCGCCTAGGCGGGCGAGCCGCCGATACCCAAGAGGCTAGCTTAAAAGACGATACCAGCGCCCACATCACTCGCCAATGCCCGGTCCAGAACCTCCGAAGCCCGGCACATGGTCGGGCTTCGGGGTTCTGAAGGGCCTGACCCTGCTGGGAATCAGACAGGGCGGCGGCCAACGGAGTAGTAGGTGAAGCCTTTGCTGGCCATGCGTGATGGCACGAACAGGTTGCGGCCATCGAAGAGGGTCGGCTCGGCCAACTGCTGCTGGATCAGCGTGAAGTCCGGGGCGCGGAAGCTCTGCCACTCGGTCACGATCACCAGGGCGTCGGCCCCCTTCAGGGCGGTTTCCTTGGTGCCGCACAGGGTCAGGTCGTCACGGCTGCCGTAGAGCCGCTGGGCTTCTTCCATGGCCTCGGGGTCATAGGCCTGCACCCTGGCACCCGCCTCCCACAGCGCCTCCATCAGCACCCGGCTCGGCGCCTCGCGCATATCATCGGTGTTGGGCTTGAAGGCCAGGCCCCACAGGGCGAAGGTCTTGCCGGCCAGCTCGCCCTTATAGTGCTGGTGGATCTTGTCTAACAGGGTGGTCTTCTGCGTGGCGTTGCGCGCCTCCACCGCCTTGAGCACCTTGGCATCGTACGCGATGTCATCGGCGGCGCGGATCAGCGCCTGCACATCCTTGGGGAAGCAGGAGCCGCCATAGCCCACCCCCGGGTAGATGAAGTGGTAGCCGATGCGGGGATCGGAGCCGATGCCCTGGCGCACCGCCTCGATATCGGCGCCCAGCCGCTCGGCCAGGTTGGCCATCTCGTTCATGAAGCTGATCTTGGTGGCCAGCATGCAGTTGGCGGCGTACTTGGTCAGCTCGGCGCTGCGCACATCCATGACGATCACCTTGTCATGGTTGCGATTGAACGGCGCGTAGAGTTCGCGCAGTACCTCCACGCTCGCGTCGCGCTCGGTGCCGATGATGATGCGGTCGGGCTTCTGGCAGTCGGCCACCGCACTGCCCTCCTTGAGAAACTCCGGGTTGGAGACCACATCGAAGGTCAGCGCCTCGCCCTCTTGCTCAGCCCCAGCCCGCGCCGCCAGCACCTCGGCCACCCGCGCCCGCACCCTGTCCGCCGTACCCACCGGCACGGTGGACTTGTTCACGATGATGCGGGGCGCCGCCATGTGCTCGGCGATGGTCTCGGCCACCTTGAGCACGTACTGCAGGTCGGCACTGCCGTCCTCATCCGGCGGGGTGCCCACGGCGATGAACTGGATATCGCCATGGGCCACGGCCATGGCTGCGTCGGTGGTGAAGCTCAGCCGGCCGGCGGCGTGATTCTCCTTCACCAGGGTCTCGAGGCCCGGCTCGTAGATGGGGATGATGCCCTGCTCGAGCTTGCCGATCTTCTCGGCGTCCACGTCCACGCAGACGACCTGATGGCCCACCTCGGCCAGAATGGTGCCCTGCACCAGGCCCACATAGCCGGTGCCGAAAACGGTAACGTTCATGGTTCACTCCTTAAACCTGATAGAAATCCCTGTACCACGCCACGAAATTGGCCACCCCCTCCTTCACCGGCGTGGCGGGCTTGTACCCCACGGCCTTTTCCAGCTCGCTGGAGTCGGCGTAGGTATCCGGCACATCACCCGGCTGCAGCGGCAGCAGCTCCTTGATCGCCTCCTTGCCCAGCGCCTCCTCGATCGCCTCGATATAGGCTGAGAGCTTCACCGGGTCGTTATTGCCGATATTGAACAGCCGGTAGGGCGCGTTGCTGGTGGCCGGGTCGGGGGCGTCGCTGTTCCACTCGGGGTTGGGCCTGGCGATATCATCGCTGGCGCGGATCACCCCTTCCACGATGTCGTCGACATAGGTGAAGTCGCGGGTGTGGTTGCCGTGGTTGAACACCGGGATCGGCTCACCGGCCAGGGTCTTCTTCGTGAACAGGAACAGCGCCATGTCCGGCCGGCCCCAGGGGCCATAGACGGTAAAGAAACGCAGCCCGGTAGTCGGCAGAGCGAACAGATGGCTGTAGCTGTGCGCCATCAGCTCGTTGGCCTTCTTGGTGGCGGCGTAGAACTGCAGCGGATGGTTGACGCCCTCGTGCTCGGAGAACGGCATCCTGGTATTGGCGCCATAGACGCTGCTGGTGCTGGCGTAGGTCAGGTGCTCGACCCGGTGGTGGCGACACGCCTCGAGGATATTGGTGAAGGCCACCAGATTGCTCTGCACATAGGCGTGGGGATTCTCCAGCGAGTAGCGCACCCCGGCCTGGGCGGCCAGGTGGATCACCCGCTCGGGGCGATGCGCCGCGAACGCCGCGTTCACTGCCGACAGATCGGCCAGGTCCTCGCGCACGAACACATACTCGCTGCCGGTACGCCGGGCGGTCTCTTCCAGAATCTCCAGGCGGGCTTCCTTGATCGTGGGGTCGTAATAGTCGTTGACCACATCGAAGCCGATCACGCTGTCACCGCGTTCCAGCAGACGCTTGGCGGTGTGGAATCCGATAAAGCCGGCGTTGCCGGTCACAAGAATTTTCATTGCCATCCTACGAGAATCAAGTGTTCAAGGGGCCGCAGCGTCTCAATGATATCACGTCGGGCAAGGGGCGCTTCGTGAGGTGCTGACCCTCAAAGCGTCTGAAGGTCCGGGTGATCCCACCCGTTCGCTGCCCTATCGGGGTGCTGCTTCAGCTTGTGCATGAGCTTGACCCAGCCGGGGTGCCGAACCCATACCCTGGCCGGCGCTTGCCGGATGCCCAGCACCTTGGCCATCGCAAGCCGATGGTTACCGTCATAGGCCCCCATCAACTCCCCATGCCTCCCTATATGCAGTTGCAGCGTCCCCTTTTGAGGGTCAAACCCATGCGTCCTGATCTCCTCGAACAAGGGGTCGAAATGTGACGTGTAGTAGCCGGCGATATCACCGAGCGAGCGATATCCACGATAGGCCGTGCCCTGGCGGCGCAACTGTTCCTCGTACCTGGCGAACAGGGGCGTGGCTTCCCAAGGCACCCCTTCAATGAAGCGCAGGCGCACCGCCTCGACTTTAACATTGTCATCCAATGGATAAGCATCGATGTCCCAGTCACCATCCCTCACGCTGCCGATCAGTAAGGGTCCGGGAAAGGCCCGGGATTCCCTCACCTTGCGGCAAACATCGGCAGGATCGATCCAGATGATCTTTTCGGGATCGGGCTGGTAGCCGGCCGCGAGCCAACTCCAGGCCTTCCGCAGCTTTATCCCCAGCCGGGAATTGAGCAGCGTCTCGACGACCACTCCAGCACTTCTGACCATGACCTATCTCCCTGAAAGCACCACTCATGCATGTCAGAATGTTATCACTCTGTAACATTAATGTCACCAAAACAGGGATGATCCCCTGACCGCAACATCGCCACGCCGGCCAAACGCCAACGGCTTGAAAGTGGCAAAAATTCAATTAATTCATTTTTATTTCAATCTATTAACGCTCTAGTCCTGTCACAATAGCATGAACAGACTAGTGCTCTTCACACCATAAATATCAGGTCAGGCTGTCGCAACGCATTTCGTAATATCTTGTATCAAGCAACGACAACTCACGATTTCCAACGACGCCATCTGCAGGAGGCCCCATGCTCAATGGCCCGTTTTCCCCCTGGCCCTCCTTCACTCGGGAAGAAGCCGATGCCGTGCAGCGGGTGCTGCTCTCCAACCAGGTGAACTACTGGACGGGGCAGGAGTGTCGCAAGTTCGAGCAGGAGTTCGCCGGCTTCGCGGGCACCGAGCATGCCATCGCCGTCTCCAACGGCACCACCGCACTGGACCTGGCCTTGAAAGGGCTGGGCATCGGGCCGGGCGATGAAGTCATCGTCACCTCGCGGACCTTCCTGGCATCCGCCTCATGCATCGTCAACGCCGGCGCCACGCCGGTGTTTGCCGATGTCGATCGTGACTCCCAGAACATCACCCCATCCACCGTGGCCGAGCAGATCACCCGCAGCACCCGCGCCATCATCGCCGTGCACCTGGCCGGCTGGCCCTGCGAGATGGACAAGCTCATGGCATTGGCCAGGGCCTGTGACCTGAGTGTGATCGAGGACTGCGCCCAGGCCCACGGCGCACGGTATCGCAGGCAGAGCGTGGGGAGCCTCGGGCATGTGGCCGCCTGGTCCTTCTGCCAGGACAAGATCATGACCACCGGGGGCGAGGGCGGCATGGTGACCACCCGCGACCCGGTGCTCTGGGAGCGCATGTGGGCCTACAAGGACCACGGCAAGAGCTGGGACGCCGTCTACCGGCAAGCGCATCCCCCCGGGTTCCGCTGGCTGCATGACAGCATCGGCACCAACTGGCGGCTCACCGAGATGCAGGCGGCCATCGGCCGCATCCAGCTGCAGCGCATGCCCGGCTGGCATGCCGCTCGCCTGGCCAACGCCACGCAGATCTGGGAAGCCGCCAGCCAGTGCCCCGGGCTGAGAGTTCCCGCAGTGCCCGAGCACCTGGAGCATGCCGCCTACAAGTGCTACGTCTTCGTCAGGCCCGAGGCCCTGGCCCAGGGGTGGAACCGGGAGCGCATCATCAACGAGATCAACGAGGCCGGCGTGCCCTGTTTTTCGGGCAGCTGTTCCGAGATCTACCGGGAAAAGGCCTTTGCCCCCCGGGAAGGCCAGCCCGACTGCCGGCCACGCCAACGGCTGCGCGTGGCGCGGGAACTGGGCGAGACCAGCCTGATGTTCCTCTGTCACCCCACGCTGACCCGGGATGAGGTCGAGCTCACCGGCCAAGTGCTGCGCCGGGTCATGGACCGGGCAACCAGGCAGCCAGCCTCATGCGCCCCCTCGGCAACCCAGATGCCTGCCCAGCTACGCTAGATGCGCCCACAAACGGCAAAGCCCGGCACAAGGCCGGAGCCCCAAGTAAACTGCCAAGGCCGACATCTACTGGTGGGAGCTGGGCTCCGCCCGGCGAATGGCGCCGAAGGCGCCCAGTGGGGACTTTGGGTGTCTGACCCTCAAAGCCCCTACCCTTCGCCGAAGACCTCGGCCAGTGACTGGGCATCCAGCAGGTTCTCGGCCCAGCGCTCCAGCTCAACGGTAGTGGCCTGCTGAAGTCGCTGCTCGGTTTCGGCATCGAGTGGACCAAAGCGGCGCACCAGCTGCTTGCGGAGTAGGATCTGTTCGCCCTCCTGCCGCCCTTCCTGCCGACCCTCCTGCCGCCCCTGCTGCATGCCTTCTGAACGTAACCGCTCAGCCAGTCCAGTCATGGAGGTGCTCTCCTGCGGGTAACGGGATTTGTATAGCTGCCACTCTGCATCACTCAACCCGGTGTAAATATCGACAAAATCAAGATATTTGATCTGCTTCTCGATATTCGGTTCCAGTTTCAGCAGCCCCTCGATCGCCTTGGCGTAGACCTCGACCTTCTGCTCAGGCGTCCACTGCTTGTTGGGCAGGTTCAGCCGGGCAACCAAGTTATCACTATCAAGGTACCGCTCCACCGGGGTCGCCGCCAGCACACAGGCCAGGTATTCGAACGCCAGATAGCGGTGCTTTTCGCTGCCCAGCGCCAGCTGGCGAGGTATTGCTGGGTTCTCATGCAGGAAGATCACAACCGGCACCACCCGCTCGGTGGTCAGCAGCTCGGCCAGGTCCAGGCAGTAGTGGGCCAGGCGATGGATCGAGAAGCGCTGCGGGTTCGTCTCCTCCTCGAGCACAAACAACAGTGCCTCGCGGCGCCCGTCCGGCCACTCCACCAACAGCGGCACATCCAGTTCGCGAAAGCGCTCGCCCAGCCGCTCCTTGAGCTGCTCCTGGCGCAGCGGGGTGATGCTCACGCTGGCATCGATATCCCCTGCCTCGTCTGCGGCGAAGAAGGCCAATGCCTCACGGGGGTAGTCAAGAATCAGGTTCTTGAAGTTCTGATCATGGCTGACGGGACGTGCCATGGCGGTTCCCTCTGAGGGTTGATCGCCTTGCCTGTTCAAGCCTTGCGGCGGCCCATGCAAAAACTGTAGATAACGACAGCCTGTATATCCAGCCATGTCAGTTCGCCGGGGGCCGGCAGGGCTTTGAGGCCTTTGGGGGTCTGACCCTCAAAGCCCGCCGCCCCTTCCAGCGACGACTTCAGCCTCACCCCACCGGCCCGGCCCGCAACGCCTGGATATACCGCACCAGATCCTGGGTTCGCCCCTCGCTGACCAGTTGCTCGGGGGTACGGTAATCGAACGTGCTGATCGGCTCGTTACGGAACCAGAACAGCGCCTGCTGAAAGTCGCCACTGATGTCCGTGGCGGCACGCAGCACTTGCAGCGCTTCCCGCAGGAAACCTTGAAGCTTCTCGGAGCCCTGGGCGCGCGACACCGTGACTCGATGCACATGGGCATCGGCAGCCAGGGCCTGCAGGTCCATGCTCAGCGCACGGGCGAACAGCTTGGGGTCGATGATCGGCTTGCCCGCCGCCGTGGCGGATCGCCTCAGATCCTCCACGAACCGCTCATACGTCTCGGGCGCTTGGTACTCATCCGGATCCATCACGGCGTCAGCACTCATGGCAGGCACTCCGCTGGGTACAGGCAAAGCAATACGCAACATCATTGCTGCATAAATGCATCACTGCATTATAGCTAGCCGGCCCCACCCTGCCACGGCCCTGACCCAACCTGCGCGGCATAGCGGCTTTGGGGGTCTGACCCGAATGGCACTCGCCTTGCACGAACAGCTCGTAGAGCGCGCAGGCGGCCTCGGAGCAGCGTGGTGTCAGGCCGCCGATCACCCGGTCATTCTGCACCAGCTCGCGCACCACATGGCCGGGCAGCACCCGCTCCGGGCAGCTTGCGGTTGGCCTCTTCCGGCCAGGGGAAGTAGAGGTTGCCGGTGCGCAGCCCCGCTTCCACATGAGCCACGGGGACCTGCTGGTAGTAGGCGGCAAGCGTAGCCGCCCCCGGCTGCATGATCAGTATCGGTGGCATCCACGTACTGCAGGTCGCCATAGACCGCCTCCACCGCCGGGTCCTGCCGTGGGTGTCCAGGTAGCCGACCACGAACTCCTTGGTTACCCCTCCGCGAACAGGGCGTCGAGGCTGTCGGCGGTGAGGATCCTGGCGACCCAGGCATCCAGCTGTTCGTCACTGGCCTGCTTCAGGCGCTCATCGGCCCAGGCGGGAAGATCACCGAATTTCAGTTCGATCTGTTTGCGTAGCGTGCCTTCCACACCTTCGTGGCGGCCCTGCTGCATGCCCTGCTGCATGCCCTTCTGCATACCTTCCTGCATGCTTTCTGTTCGCATACGCTCTACCAGTCCGGTCATGGCGGTGCTCTCCTGCGGGTAACGGGATTCGTATAACTGCCGTTCGGTATCGCTCAATCCCGTATAAATATCGATAAAATCCAAGTATTTGATCTGCTTCTCGATGTTCGGTTCCAGCGTCAGCAGTCCCTGGATCGCGCTGGCGTAGATGTCGATCTTCTGCGCCGGCGTCCGCTGCATGTTCGGCAGGTTCAGCCGGGCGACAAGGTTGTCACTGTCAAGGTACCGCTCCGCCGGGGTTGCCGCCAGCACGTAGGCCAGGTAGTCGAAGGCCAGGTAGCGATGCCGTTCACTGCCCAGTACCAGCTGCCGGGGTATTCCCGGGCTCTGATGCAGGAAGATTACCACCGGCACCACCCGCTCGGTCGCCAGCAGCTCGGCCAGGTCCAGGCAGTAGTGGGCCAGGCGATGGATCGAGAAGCGCTGCGGGTTCGTCTCCTCCTCGAGCACAAACAACAGTGCCTCGCGGCGCCCGTCCGGCCACTCCACCAACAGCGGCACATCCAGTTCGCGAAAGCGCTCGCCCAGCCGCACCTTGAGCTGCTCCTGGCGCAGCGGGGTGATGCTCACGCTGGCATCGATATCCCCTGCCTCGTCTGCGGCGAAGAAGGCCAATGCCTCACGGGGGTAGTCAAGAATCAGGTTCTTGAAGTTCTGATCATGGCTGACGGGACGTGCCATGGCGGTTCCCTCTGAGGGTTGATCGCCTTGCCTGTTCAAGCCTTGCGGCGGCCCATGCAAAAAACTGTAGATAATAACAGTCTGTATATCCAGCCATGTCAGTTCGCCGGGTGCCGGCAGGGCTTTGAGGCCTTTGGGGGTCTGACCCTCAAAGCCAGCTACGCTAGCTGGCGACGGGGGCCCTCGCCCCGCCCACAAACGGCGAAGCCCGGCACATGGCCGGGCTTCGCATCTGCGGGAAAAAGGGTAACGCGGCGGTATTACCCCTCCCGCCCCACCATCAGCAGCCCCAGGGCCTCATACACCGCCCGTTCACTCTTGCGCAGATGGCCGGCAGACGGCACCCAGAACCCCAGCGAGCGCTCCCGGCCAACGTTTACCAGATAGTGGGTAGGCGCGGCAACCGGGTCCAGTCCCACCTGCTGGAAATGGCGCATCGAGCGGGGCATATGCGAGGCCGAGGTCACCAGCACCACCCTGGCGCCCTCCCCCAGCGCATCGCGAACCGCCTGCGCCTCCTGCCCGGTATCGGTGGGCCAGTCGAGCACGCGCAGCTGCGCCTCGGGCACGCCCAGCTCCCTGGCCGCCTGGGCATAGCCCTGGGCAATGGGCGCCACGTCGGCTCGACGACTGGCCCCGGTCACGATCAGCGGCAGCTCGGGCGCCAGGCGCCACAGGCGTATGCCCTCCATCAGGCGAATGGCGGAGCTATCGTTCAGGCGGCCGACGCTCGACCAGGGCGCATCGGGCCGCCAGCCACCGCCCAGCACCACCACGGCCTCGGCAGTGGTGCCATCGGGCAGCGCCTGAAGGGACGGGTGCCGGGTCTCCAGCGGCATCAGCAGCCGCTCGGCCACCGGCCCCCAGCTACTCAGCACCAGAACCGCCAGGCCCAGTGTGGCGACCGACCATCCGGTGCGCCGGTAGCGCCACATCAGCAGCACCAGGCCCAGCCCCATCAGCCCCAGGCTGATGGGCAACGGCATCAGCAGCTGCGCGGCCAGGCCCTTGATCAGATCGTACATCACAGTTCTCCCTCAGGCGGTGCAACCCGGGCCCCCACCCGTGGGAGCCCGATTTATCGGCGATTGGTGGCGTTACCGGCGTTGACCGGCTGGCGGGGTCAGACCCTTAAGCGCCCTTAAGGGTCTGACCCGGGAGGCTGGGAGGCTTCCGGAGGTTGAGGGGTGGGCTACACTGAGGCAGGCCACAACATGCCATAAAGGGGGATTGGCCATGCCCCGCCCCGCTCGTATTCTCCTGCCGGTGACGCCGGTTCATCTGGTGCAGCGCGGCAACAATCGCGGCGCCTGCTTCCGGTTTCGAAGCGATGCCCGGCGCTATCTCGACCTGCTCGACGAGTCGCGCCAGGAGTATCGGGTCGACGTACACGCCTATGTGCTGATGACCAACCATGTGCACCTGCTGGCCACGCCCCGCGACGACCCGCTCGGCATCAGCCTGATGATGAAGAGCCTCGGGCAGCGCTACGCGCAGTATTTCAACCGGCGCCACGAACGCACCGGCGGCCTCTTCGAGGGGCGCTACTACTCCTGCCTGGTGGGGGAAGAGCCTTACCTCTTCGCCTGCTACCGCTATATCGAGTTGAACCCGGTGCGGGCGGGGATGGTCGAGCGGCCGGAGGACTACCCCTGGTCGAGCTACCCGGCCAACGCCCTGGGTGCCGAGGACCCTCGGGTCACGCCCCATGCACTCTACCTGGCCAGCGCCAAGGATCCCGAACGGCGCCGACACCACTACCGGCAGCTCTTCGAGGCGCCGCTACCCGACGCTACGCTGGAGGAGATTCGCCAGCAGACCCGCCGCGGCCACCCCTATGGCAGCGAGACCTGGCGGCAACGGCTGGCCGGGGCAGCCCCCTAAGCGCGAGAGCCCGATAACCACAGTTGACACCCAACAGACTGCCAACTATGGTTGACATATGATCGAGCTTATCAAGACCGATATCTTTGATCACTGGCTGCGCGGTCTGCGCGACACTCGGGCCCGCGCCAAGATCACGGTGCGGCTCAGACGACTCAGCCTCGGTAACCCCGGCGACGTCAAACCTGTCGGTGAAGGCATCTCGGAACTGCGCATACCCCATGGCCCCGGCTATCGGGTCTATTACTTCACCAAAGGGCCCATCGTAGTGGTACTACTCTGCGGAGGCGACAAGAGCAGCCAGCCCAGCGACATCGAGCAAGCCAAAGCCATTGCAAAGCAGTGGAAGGAGTAACCCATGGCAACACAACAGCAGGTGACATTCAGCCACTACGACACCGCCGAGTATCTCCAGACCGAAGAGGAGATCGCCGCCTACCTGGAGGCCGTGATGGAAGAGAACGACCCCTCACTCCTCGCTGCCGCCCTGGGTGACGTTGCCCGTGCACGCAACATGAGCCAGCTGGCCAAGGAAGTTGGCATGAGCCGCGAGGGGCTCTACAAGGCGCTTTCAGGCGAAGGCAACCCCGCCTTCTCCACCATCAACAAGGTCGCCAACGCCCTGGGTCTACAGCTGACCATCAAGCCGATGTCCCAGCCTCCGGCCCCTTGACCCTCCAAGGGGGCTTAAGGACCTGGCCACGGCCAGCGAAGCGCGTCACCGGCCGCACGCACGCCGGGCATCGAAGTATTCATTGGGGTCAGACCCCTAAGGGCGCTTAAGGGTCTGACCCCGATGGGGGCCCTCGCTCCTCGTAGCCGGTGAACGCGGTGGCACCAGCACCAGCGCCCAGGCCAGGTAGGCGGCCAGCACCTGCGGGTAGGCAAAGAAGGTGTAGCTGAGGCCGAAATCGAAGAACATCACCGGCAGCAGCAGGCCGGCCAGGGCCAGGCTGCGCGCACCGCCATGAGCCCCGGGTAGAGCGCGCATCACCGCCCAGAGCGGCACGAGGTAGAGCCCCAGGACGACCAGCAGGCCCGGCAGGCCACGCCGCACCCAAGCGTCCAACGGGTCGTTGTGGGCGTGCCAGTGGCGGGCCACCGAGGCGATCAGTTTGCCCTCCTCCACCTGCTGGCGCATGCCGTCACGGTAGCCCTGGTGGCCATGGCCGAGCAGCGGGCGCTCGGCGATCAGCGCCGCACTGCCGCGGTAGATCTCCAGGCGGGTGCCTACCGACCCGCGGGGGTCGCCGGCCAGGTAGGCCTGGACTTCCGCCACGGCGATCGCCACCCGCCCCTGCACGCCACTCTGGGGCAGCGCCACAACAAGCGCGAGCAGGCCAACGGCCACCAGCCCCAGTCCCCACTGGCGGCGCACCGGCCAGCGACGCCACCACAGGCGATAGAGCAGCCAGACGGCCACCGGCAGGGCCACCCAGCCGCCGCGACTCCCGGAGAGCAGCGAGGCCAGAAGCCCGCCCAGGGCGCCGGCCAGCAGCCAGGCCAGCCAGGGCCGGCGCCGGGGCTGCGACCAGGCCCAGGCCAGCCCGGCCAGGCAGCAGACCCCGGCCAGCAGCGACAGGTTGCCATAGAGGATCGCATGCATCGGGTCGAGCCCGTCGGCGCGTGACACCCCGAGCTGCCCACGCTGCCACAGCGCCCAGACACCGGTGATGATCCCGGTGAGCCCCAGGCCCCACCACCAGGTCGCCTGCCAGGGGGCCAGCAGCGGGCGCGCCCCGGCCGCCAGGCCGGCCATCAGCAGCACGACGGCGAAGGGCAGCGCCCGCCGCCCCTCGCCGTGCCAATAGCCCGTGGCCCACCAGGCCAGCGCCGCCACCGCCAGCAGCAGGGGCAGGCGCCAGTCGGGCCGCTGCGAGGCCAGCAGGTCGCGCCCCGCCCCGGCCAGCCCCAGCAGCGCCAGGGCGCCGAGGGTCCACAACCCGCCGCGGGGCAACAGCAGCGGCGCCACGGCCACCAGCGGCAGGCACAGGCGTGCCAGGTTGTGAAGCCACCGGCTGAGGGTGTATCCCGGCGCCGGTGGCGCTGGGTAGCTGACGTCAACGAGCGACATGTGATCTCTACACGGAGAGGGGACAAGCTGGGTGGCCTGGCGTGTTGGGGCCCTGCTCTACTAAGCCCGAAGATACCGCTCCGCCGAGCTAGCCGCCAGCATACGGCAGGGCTTTGGGGGTCTTTCCCTCAATGCTCCATGGCAACATCATGACGCCCCCGCTCCTTGAGCCAAGACTTCTGGATCACCGCGAGCTGTCCGGCGGCCGTGATCAGCACCATAAAGGCAAGCGATTCCGGGTACTGGGCCGGCATGGCGAGCAGCGCCATGACCAGCACGGTGACGCCGCAGCTGAGCACGCCCAGCGCCCAGGAGGAGTGCCAGACGCGCTTGAGCGCCATCCACACCACCGCCTGAACGGGGATCAGCACCACGGCGGCGAAGCCGATCAGGCCCACCAGGCCGAGGCCGGAGGCCACGGCGGCCACCATCGAATAGTAGTTGGGATAGCCCGCCAGCCTGGCCTCTACCCCGGCCGGGGCGAGCTGGCCGCTGCCGAGCAGCCAGTTGTCCTGCCAGGCCTGCCAGGCGTGGTGCCACAGGGTCAGGCGCTCGACCATGCCGGGGTGCAGCGCCTGGGCCTCGGCCATCTCGCCGCGCAGCGCCATGCCCAGCGCCTGCAGCGGTTCGACGACCACCAGCGCCAGGGCCGAGCCACCGCCCAGCATCAGGTGCAGGCTGCCGGCGCCCAGCAGCGCCAGGCCCAGCACCACCAGCAGGCCTAGGCGGCCGATACGATAGCCCTGGTGGCGCCCCAGCACCGGGCTCATCGCCGCAAAACACAGCACCCCGGCCAGGGTGGCCAGCCAGGCGCTGGTGAAGCCCGTGCCCATCAGGATGACCACCCCGGGCACCGCGCACACCAGCGACACCGCCACCTGATAGGCGGGCCGCCAACCGGTACCCAGCCGCTGCAGGCCCGAGAACAGCAGCGCCAGCAGCAGCATCAGCCCGGCGCTGGCCATGAAGCCCACCCGCCCCGGCTCGCCCCAGGCCCAGGGGCTGGTCAGCGCCCCCTGCTCCAGGCGCACCCAGTCGGCCTGCATCACGAAGGCCACGGCCCCGCCGCTCAGCAGGGTCAACAGCAGCCAGGTCCAGTGCACCCGCAGTTGTGCCAGCCACCACGCCAGCGGCAAACTGATCAGCCCGCTCAGGGCCAACACGCTGAGGTCGCCCTGCTCGAAGCCCCCACCGGACACGAGCCGCAGCAGCACAAAACCACTCAGCGCCAGGCTGATCCAGAGCAGTGGCAGGCGCGACAAATCGCGCCACAGCACCGGTGCCGAGGCCAGCGCCGCCGCCAGCAACATCGCCGCGCCGACCAGCATCAGCGGCATGTTCAACGGCAGGCTGAAACACAACACGTAAGCCCCCAGCACCGCCACGCGCCGGCGCAGGCCGCCCACCAGCGGGCGATGGCGCAGGCGAACCAACAGGCGCTCCTGCTGATGGGCCCTGGCCGCACCCAGGGTGGCCAGGTGCAAACGGCGCAGCGCCTTGCTGGTACGCCAGGCGCGCCGCACAAACAGATCATGCAGTATCAACAGTCCCACCAGGCCCACCAGCAGCAGCACATCCGGCACGCCAGCCAGCGAGAACATCACCCCCACCGCCCCCAGTGCCGCCACCAGCAGCATCAGCAACAGAGTGGTCTGCCCCGGGGTGAAGCCGGCCCGCAGGAAGATATGGTGCAGGTGGTCGCGGTCCGCGGCGAAGGGGCTGCGCCCCTTGCGGATGCGGCGCACCATCAGGCTCAGGGTGTCCATCACCGGCAGGGCCAGCACCCAGCCGTAGGCGATGGGGCTGACCACCGCGTTGGGGCTCTGGGAGAGCGCCACCACGAACCAGGCGATGGCGAAGCCCAATGCCATGCTGCCGGCATCGCCCATGAACACGCTGGCCTTCTGCCGCAGGGGGTGGCGCATATTGAACAGCAGAAAACCCACCAGTGAGGCGGCCAGGGTCACGATCACCGCCAGCAGCGTCAGCTGGTTCTGCAGCGCCGCCACGAAGCCCAGCCAACCCAGCACGCTCAGCGCACTGCCGCCGGCCAGGCCGTCGACCCCGTCCATCATGTTGATGGCGTTGATCAGCCCCGCCACGGCCACCACGGTGAAGGGGACGGCCAGCCAGCCCAGGTGCAACTCGCCCACCAGCGGGAAGCGCCCCAGGTAGCCGAGTACCTGCTGCCCCCAGACCACCATCAGCGCCGCCACCGCCAGCTGCACGCCAAGCTTCACGGTGCTGCGCATGTCGCGGGCGTCATCGATCACCCCGCAGGCCACCAGCGCCACCAGCCCGACGTAGAGCGGCATCAGTTCGCCCAGGGGCACCGAAAGCAACGGCTGCACCAGCAGAAAGCCGATGAACACCCCCAGCCCCCCGGTCAGTGGAATGGTACCCTGATGCTGCTTGCGCCCACCGGGCATGTCGGCCAGCCCCCAGGCCACCGCCGGGCGGCGCAGCAGCAGAATGGAGAGCGCGGAAAGACCCAGCGCCAACAGCGGGAGAAGTGGAGTCACAGCCATGTGAGAAACCTCATTCCATAAGCGCACGGGTATGCCCGGCGCCGATGCGCCCGACGAACAGCCCGGGAGGGTGGGATAACGTCAGTGATGAAGTAACCAGCCGAGGGCCGGGAACCAGAGGCTAAGAATTGAGAATCGGAGGGCCCGATGGTTCAGGCATCAGGAGGCGGCCAGCCTGGAATCCAGGACATCATTGGCGATCGCTGGCTGCCGGTGAGTGGCCTGTCGTGGCGGTGACCTTCACGCCCGCGGCCCTCTCCAAGGCCGCCAACATCTTCTCCGCCTGGCGATCCCGCGAGTAGGCCTGGGCAGCCTTGAGCCCGCTTTCCCGCAGCGCGGCGCACTGCGCCGGGTCATCCTTCAGCGCTTCGATCGCCCTGGCCATGGCCTGAGGGTCTTCGGGGGGAACGCAGACCCCGGCACCCGCGTCACGCAGGATGCCGGTGGCCTCGCCGTCCGGCAGCGACATCAGCACCGGAATGCCCATGGCCATGCACTCGAACATCTTGGAGGGAATCACGCTCTCGAACACCGGCGTATCCCGCAGCGGGATCAGCGCCAGGTCGCACAGCGACCAGTAGCCCGGCATGGCCTCTTTCGGCTGGCGCGCCACGAAGCGCACATTGGTCAGCCCCTGCGCCCGGGCGCGGCTTTCCAGTTCGGCCTTGGCCGCGCCGGCACCGACGAACAGGAAGACAATGCTGTCGTGATCGCGCAGCCGCTCGGCGGCCTCCAGCACCTTGTCGAGGGCATGGGCCATCCCGTGAGTGCCCAGGTAGCCGACCACAAACTTGCCCTCCAGACCGTGTTCGCGCTGAAGCGAGGCATCTGCCGTCATGGGGGCATAGCGCGCCAGGTCGACGCCGTTCAGCACCACCTCGATCTTGTTGCCATCGATGCCGCGGGAGATCAGGTCCTGCTTGAAGGCGTGGGTCACCGCCACCACTCGCCGGGCACGGCGATAGAGAAACAGCTCCAGTTTCTCGAGCAGCCGGATGGTACGGCTCTCCTCCATGGCCCCCACGGCGACGATCGAGGCCGGCCAGAGATCGCGCAGCTCGAAGATGAACGGCTTGCGCCGCACCGCCGCCAGGGCCCAGCCCCCCACGGCGGCGAAGAACTGGGGTGAACTGGCCACGATCACATCCGGGCGCTTCTGGAAAAGCCCCCCGATGAAGCCGCTGATCATGAAGGAGACATAGTCCAGGGTGCGTTTCAGGAAGCCCTCGTTGGAGGTGATATAGCTCTTCACCCGCACCACCCGGATGCCGTCCCACTCCTCCACCGCATGCCAGCGGTTGCGGTAGCCGGGAAAGACCTTGCCCTCCGGGAAGTTGGGCGCACAGGTCACGACCGTGACCTCGTGGCCGGCTCGCACCCAGCGCACGGCATGGTCATAGAGCCGGTTGGCGGGAGCATTGGTTTCGGGGGGGAAGTTATCCGAGAGAAACAGGATGCGCATGGGACTCGTCTTCAAGCGAAAAGGAGAACGGGGCGGGAGCCGGGCTCAGGCCCAACGAAAAGCGGTGGAACAGGCAGCGGCCGTGAACGCCACCACCAGGCACTGGCTGGGTTGAGACTCGCCGAAGCGGGGATGCCAGCTGGCGGACTCGACACGCGCCTCGCCGCCCTCGATGGCCAGGAGCAGGCGGCGGCCATCGGGCAGGGTCAGCTCGCCGCGGCGGCCATCCTGCAAGGCCAGTGACACCGCCGGATGACAGTGGAAGCGCGCCTCGGCCCGGGAGAAACGCCCCTCGAGCCGGTCCTCAACGACCAGCCCCTCGTCCTGGAAGCACCACTCGCGATGGTGAATCACCTTGCCGGGCAGGCGCCGATAGCCGTCGTGGCTGCCGCTCACCCTCAACCCCGCCCCCTCGGCATCGATGCCGACCGGCCCCGGCCGCGCCCGGCGCGCGACCCGGAAGCCGGCCCACACTTCGGAAGAGTTCTCGCCGTCCACCACCACGGTGTTGTGGGCGGCGGTGGAGCGCTGCCGATGCCGCTCGGCGTCCTCGCCGTACCGGGAGATACCCGAATTGACCAGCACCCGTTGGCCGAACAGGCTGAGCTCGAAGCTCAGGGAGTCGGCATGGGCATGGCCGGGCTGGTAGTCCGGCCCCACCGGGGCAAGATCGAGCAACGCCCGGCTCCCCTGCCCCCACTCCACGCCGACATAGCCACTCGATACCGCGTGCCGCACGCGATAGTCCCCCGCCTGCCTCGCCACTAGTCGGCCACTGTCCGCCGGCAGTTGAACGCCCAGGCAGTCGGCATAGCCCTTCACGTCCGCCAATGCCGGTGCGATACCGAAGGTCGCATCGTTGAAGAAGCCGACGTCGCCATCCGGGTGGCTCATCATTTCTAGCCATGCCAGCCCTCGGGCCAGCGTCTCGCGCCAGCCTTCGGCGCGTTGGCGCAGCTCGGCAAGGCCGGAGCACTCGGCCAGGTGGATCAGGTCGGCCAGGTCCCAGATCAGGGTGGCGTGATACATCGGCGAGCGTTCGAAGTGGCCGCCGTCATCCAGGAACTGCTCCGGCACCTCGGCATCGAGGATGGCAAGGCCCTGCCGCAACCAGCGCTCGGCGTCTTCACCCTGCAGGAAGACACCCGCGAAGGTCAGCGCCTTGCCGTTGGCGAAGAGGTGATTGGCCAGAATGTGATACTCGCGCTGGGCCGAGAGCGCCTGGGCCTGGCGCGCCAGGCTATCCAACCAGGCCTGCGGGATCGGCTCGCCGCCCTGCCAGGGTTCCCCGCTTAGCCACTTGACCAGGTTCACCAGGCGCAGCGACAGCGTATAGGGCTCCCAGCCATTGCCGGCCAGCGGCGGGTTCTCGTTGATCCAGCGCGCCACCAGCTCGCGGTGCTCGGCTGGGCGCGTCTGCGCCCCTTGCGCGCACAGGTCATCCAGGTAGTGAAGGTTATAGAGCCACAGCTTGCTCTTGCCGGGATGGTTCCAGTCGTCCGCGCTGGCGAGACCACCCCGCTCGCCGAGAAACTCGAACTCCCACTCCCCTGGCTCTCCCTCCCCTGATGTCTCCTCGCGTATCAATCCCGCCGACATCCAGGCCGGCGCCGACCAGGCGCCGACCCACTGGCGCCGTTCCACCGGCCCCAGTGGGGCCATAGCCTGCCGCCGCACCCGGCCGCGCAGCAAGCGGTAATAGAGCCGCCAGCCGATCTGTCCAGGCTTGAGGTAGCGGACGGTATGAAACAGGCGCGAGTAACGCAACAACATGGAAAGTTCCGTTTTCAAGACCAAAGAACAACGCCGAAGACTTGGCTTCGGCGGTTCTCCATCACACGATTGTCGATTCTTGGGTCATCGATAGAAGAAGGGGCGTCAGCCCACCGGTTTCATCAGGGGAATGGTGGGGCGCGGCAGGCGTGCTTCGGCCGACATCCGCAATGCGTGCTCACGCCAGAACGGCCAGGTATTATGTACGGCGTTGTATCGCATGAATTCACTGATTGCCGCTTCGGAAAGGCCATCTCGGTAGCGGTAGGTCGCAGCAAAGCAAGCCGTGATCTCAGCCAGCACATGTACCGAATCTTCATCGCCTGCCTCAGGCAGAAGTACAAACCTTACCCCATAATCGATACGCGCCCTAAGCAGGCTATCGGCGTCGCTCTCGACGGACTTAACAGGCTCCAGCAGATCGACAGAAACGGCCAGCTTATCCTGCTGAATCATTCCTTCGGGAACATTATTCTGATGAATTTCATCATGACGGCTCACGGCAGAGCCATAGAGATAGATATCAACAATCTCTACTTTTTCTGTTGCCTCGGCTATCAGTTTCTTATCCATACCGCAGCTCTTCTACGGCCAAGGTCTTGACGCGATAGTGTGATGGGCCGCTGCTTTCCATGCCATCATCGGCATCTGGAGAGTGAGTCTCCCAAGACTCGGCACCCCTTGGTTCACCGGATATCTGGTGGCTGATAACACGCTTTCGAAAAATAAAAGAGCCACGAGTCATGACTTTCAAATCATCGACCAGCTCCGGGTGGCGAGAGCACAAGCGCAGCAATCTGTCCATCGCGGCGCTTTGGGTCACTTCCCCTCTTTCGTATTTGGAAAAAGCATTTCTGCCTCCGCCAAATAGCAGTGCCGCCATTTCCTGGTTGAGGTCGAGCTCACTGCGCAGCCGAACAATGTCGTTACCGGTCAACAGGCCATCGTGAGCACGCTTCGCATCGCGGGCTGCAGCATCATTACGCCGAATCTGCTCCGTCGCAACAAACTCCCTCCCACAATTGGCACACACCGAATACTCCATCGGAACCTGTAGCACGGCTTCTTTATACTTCACCGGCTCTACTTCGGTATATTGCTGAATCTCGTGGGAACCGCACAGTTTGCAATGTCCCATGATGTCACCTCTTCTCAATACTGCGCCAGATGGAAAGACCCGAGATCCACGACCAAGCAGCTATCGATCAAGCAAAATTTCACGTATAGCCGATCTGTCTCTCCATCCTGACCATCCGGCCGCGGATAGCGACAAATATACTCATCGTCGCCGGGTTCGGCTTGCCGAACATGGCTCTTGCTGAAATCCGCTTCGCCTAGCGTCGCCAGACAATCAGCAACGTCCTCAAGTTCATACCCGAGGTTCGCCACATCGCGCATGACCTTGCGTCCCCGATATTCAATTCGTAGCTGCCTCGCCGCCGCATGGACATCGTTCAGGTCATAGATCGGCACCGCCCACCTCTTCTAACCACCATGGTTAGTCCCTAGAGTGTAACCTGCTATCAGGCGCAGCGCCAGTGAAGCCCCCCGTTACCTACTGGGGGCCAGCGAATCGGCTCGGCGCCGGTTCTGCCCGGTCCAGACCCCCCGGGTATCCACCAGCTGGCGGCCGGCCAGCCGCTCCACCCCCACCTTCTTGAACGCCTTGTGATCGACCAGCAGCACGACGATGTCGGCCTCGGCCAGGGCCACGTCGATGCTGGCCAGCCTGGCGCCTTCCAGGCTCGCCGGCAGCGCCTCGATATTGGGCTCGACCACCATCAGCCTGCCGGGCAGCCGGGCCTTCAACGCCTGGGTGATCGCCAGCGCCGGGCTCTCGCGCAGGTCGTCGATATCCGGCTTGAACGCCAGCCCCAGGCACGCCACGGTGATGTCCCGGGCGGTGCGGTCCGGGTGCTGGCCGAGGAACTGGCCCACCGCCTGATTGACCTGGTCGATCACCCACTCGGGCTTGCCGTCATTGACCTCGCGGGCCGTGCGGATCAGCCGGGCCTGCTCCGGTGTCTCGCTGACGATGAACCAGGGGTCCACGGCGATGCAGTGGCCGCCCACCCCGGGCCCCGGCTGCAGGATGTTCACCCGCGGGTGGCGGTTGGCCAGGCGGATCAGCTCCCAAACGTTGATATCGAGCTTGTCGCAGATGATCGAGAGCTCGTTGGCGAAGGCGATGTTGACGTCCCGGAAGCTGTTCTCGGTCAGCTTGGCCATCTCGGCGGTGCGCGCGGTGGTGGTGATGCACTCGCCCTGCACGAACAGCTCGTAGAGCGCACAGGCGGCCTCGGAGCAGCGCGGTGTCAGGCCGCCGATCACCCGGTCATTCTGCACCAGCTCGCGGACCACCTGGCCGGGCAGCACCCGCTCGGGGCAGTGCGCCACCCGGATGTCCGAGGCCTCGCCGTGTTGGCTGGGGAAGCTCAGGTCCGGGCGCGCATCAATGAGCCAGGCCTCCATGCTTTCGGTCGCGCCCACCGGCGAGGTGGATTCCAGGATGACCAGGTCGCCCGGCTTCAAGACCGGGGCGATCGACTGGCTCGCCGCCTTGATGTAGCTCAGGTCCGGCACATGCTCCTTGCCCTCTTCACGCTTGAAGGGCGTGGGCACGGCGATCAGGAAGGCATCGGCGGGCGCCGGCGTGGTGGTGGCCCGCAGATAGCCCTCCTTGACCGCCGCATGCACGAGCATGTCGAGCTCGGGCTCGACGATATGGATCTCGCCGCGGTTGATGGTATCCACCGCCTGCTGGCTGATATCCACGCCGATCACCTGCCGGCGGCGAGAGGCGATGACGGCGGCGGTCGGCAGGCCGATATAGCCAAGGCCAACCACGGAAATGGTGTTAAAAGGCATGAATAGCGTCCGTTGCGTGTTTGAGGAGCGCCCAGCGCCCAGGAGTGCCAGGGTCGAGGTGTATCAGGGGCGAGGGCCCTTCGGGCAGCTACAAGGGGCAAATTACAAGCTACAAAGAAACTCTTACTGCATTCGGCAAGTGGTCGGGGATAAGGTGGCCGGCCTAAAGCTCTCGGGAGGGTGGCCACTGGCGCGCTGCGTGCAGTACCCGCAAAACCCGCACACTATCACCGGTCACGTCATAGATCAGGATATAATGCTGATGTACTACCAGTTCGCGCGTATCACTGACACGACCGGGCCGGCCAAGGTCGGGATGATCGACCAGGCGGCCGGCCTTCTCCGAAATCAGCTCATCGAGCGCCAGAGCGGCGACGGGGTTGTCTTGTGCGATGTATTCGCGGATTTCCTTTCGGTCGAAGCGTGCCGGGCGTGTCCAAACCAAATTCACGATGTGGAACCGGTCAGCTTACGTTGTGTTGCAGCGCGCCATGCAGCCGCTTCGGCTTCGACCTCATCTGCCGAGATCACATCACCGGCGTTGGCCGAGTCTAGGCCGACTTGCACCTGACGACGGAACCAGGCGTCATGCTCAGCCGCTTCCTGCTGCTGGCGAACAAAGTCTCTCATGAAATCCCGAAGGAGCTGCGCCCCTGTCCTGTCCATGGCCTTGGCCGCTTGGGAAAATTCCGCTTTCAGCGCGTCATCGACACGGAACGTAAAGGTTGCATCGCTCATGGGCTGCCTCCTTGTGTTACATGATAAGTACAAAGTAGCACATGGGTCGCCCTTCTGAAAGCGTCCAGGGAGTGTCGGGTTCGAGGTTCGAGGCGCGAATGCGCTTCAGCCGCTGGTGTGTAAACTCAACAGGTCGAGAATGCGCGAACAGGCCTGGCCATCCCCGTAGGGGTTGTGGGCGCGACTCATGCGCTGATACGCCTCGGCGTCATTCAGCAGGGCGTCGAGCTCGCGCGTGATGGCGTCGACATCGGTGCCCACCAGGGTAACGGTGCCCGCCTCGACCGCCTCCGGCCGTTCGGTGGTATCCCGCATCACCAGCACCGGCTTGCCGAGCGATGGCGCCTCCTCCTGAACGCCACCGGAGTCGGTGAGAATCAGGTGGGCGCGATTCATCAGGTACACGAAGGGCAGGTAGTCCAGCGGCTCGATCAGGTGGACGTTGCCGATATCCGCCAGCAGCCGGTTGACCGGCTCCTGCACCTGGGGGTTGAGGTGTACCGGGTAGACGATCTGCACCTCGGGGTGGCGGCTCGCGGTCAGCCGCAGCGCCTGGCAGATCCGCTCGAAGCCGCCGCCGAAGCTTTCACGGCGATGCCCGGTGACCAGAATCATGCGGCGAGCGTCATCCAGAAAGGCGAATTGGTCACGGAAACGCGCCTGCAGCGCCGGGGTCGTCTCCAGCTTCTCGACCACGTCCAGCAGCGCGTCGATCACCGTGTTGCCCGTGACCTGAACGCTGCCCGGCTTGACGCCCTCCTCGAGCAGGTTGCGCCGCGAACGCTCGGTCGGCGCAAAGTGCCACGCCGCCAGCGCCCCGGTCAGCTTGCGGTTGGCCTCTTCCGGCCAGGGGGAGTAGAGGTTGCCGGTGCGTAGCCCTGCTTCCACATGAGCCACGGGGACCTGCTGGTAGTAGGCGGCGAGCGTCGCCGCAAAGGTGGTGGCGGTATCGCCGTGCACCAGGACCACATCGGGCCGCCAGGTGCTCAACACCCCCTTCATGCCCTGCAGAATGGCGGTGGTGACGTCGGTCAGGTCCTGCCCCGGCCGCATGATCGCCAGGTCGTGGTCCGGTACCAGCTCGAACAGCGCCAGCACCTGGTCCAGCATCTCCCGGTGCTGGCCGGTCACGCACACCCGAGCGTCGAAGCGCGGGTCGGCCTGCAGGGCGAGCGCCAGGGGCGACATCTTGATCGCCTCCGGGCGAGTGCCGAAGACGCACAGGGTGCGCAGGGGTCGGGGTGAAGTCATGCACTGTCTTCCATCATGTGATGTGAAACGCGAGAATTGAGACGGCTGGCCCATCAGGTTGTCAGGGCACAGCGACGCCCTACTGCCCCCGCAGCGCCTCGGCCGCCTCGAGGCTGACCACGCTCCAGCAAGCGTTTGGCGATGTGGAAGCCGATAAAGCCGGCATTTCCGATCACCAGAATGTTGATTCCCATCCTATGCGGATCAAAGGTTCTGGAATCAGAGGGTAATGTGGCAACTCGGCCCCTACAGGCGCAGGTCCACCGCCTCCTTGGGCAGCAGGTACTTCAGGTCGTAGAGCACGTGCTCCGGCTTGCCCCAGGCGCGGATGCCATCACAGCCCAGCTCGCGGAACTCGCGGTGGGCCACGGCCAGCACGATGGCGTCGTAGGCGCCGGCCTCGGGCTCGCCCACCGGGGTGATGCCGTACTCGTGTTCGGCTTCGGCCTTGTTGACCTGGGGGTCATACACATCCACGGCGACGTTGTAGTCGGCCAGCTCGGCGAGGATATCCACCACCCGGGTATTGCGCAGGTCCGGGCAGTTCTCCTTGAAGGTCAGGCCCATCACCAGCACCCGCGCGCCTTCCACATGGATGCGCCGCTTGATCATCTGCTTGATTAGCTGGCCGGCCACATAGGCGCCCATGCCATCGTTGAGGCGCCGCCCGGCGAGGATCATCTCCGGGTGGTAGCCCGCCTGCTCGGCCTTGTGGGTCAGGTAGTAGGGGTCCACGCCGATGCAGTGCCCGCCCACCAGGCCGGGCCGGAACGGCAGGAAGTTCCACTTCGTGCCGGCGGCCTCCAGCACCTCCTCGGTATCGATGCCCAGGCGGTTGAAGATCACCGCCAGCTCGTTGATCAAGGCGATGTTGATGTCGCGCTGGGTGTTCTCGATCACCTTGGCGGCCTCGGCCACGGCGATGGAGCTGGCCTTGTGGGTGCCAGCGGTAATCACCTTCCTGTACAGCGCATCGACGAAGTCGGCCACCTCCGGGGTGGAACCCGAGGTCACCTTCTTGATGGTGGTGACCCGGTGCTCCTTGTCGCCCGGGTTGATGCGCTCAGGGCTATAGCCGGCGAAGAAGTCCCGGTTGTAGGTGAGCCCCGAGACCCGCTCGATCACCGGAATGCAGTCGTCCTCGGTGGCACCGGGGTAGACGGTGGACTCATAGATCACTACGTCGCCCTGCCCCACCACCTGGCCCAGGGTCTCGCTCGCCTTGATCAGCGGCGTGAGATCCGGCCGGCGGCTGGCATCGATCGGCGTGGGCACGGTGACGATATAGACATTACACCCACGCAGCGCCTCGAGCTCGCTCGCAAAGCTTAGCTGAGTTGATTCAGCCAGCAGCTCCGGCTCCACCTCCAGGGTGTGGTCGATCCCGTCGCGCAGTTCACCGATGCGCCGGGTATTGATATCGAAACCCAGCGTGGGCAGCACCTTGCCGAACTCCACCGCCAGCGGCAGCCCCACATAGCCCAGGCCGATCACGCCCAGACGAATATCTTCCCTGCTCAACATTCTCTCGCGACTCTTGCTGTTGGTTACGGTTAACGACGGCCCGACTGTGCTACCGGTACCCTGTCATGGCATAGGAATCACTGGCTGCGTAGCTGATTGGCCGCTTCGATGCTCACCCGCGCCACCTCGAAGATCTCCTCGGCGGGGATGGGCGTGGGCTTGCCTTCCGCGATGGCGGAGAGAAACGCCGCCGTGCAGGCCGTCTGGCCCTTGTCCTGCTTCCACAGGTTGAGCCTGCGAAAGCCCGGCCAGCCGAAGCCCTTGAGCTTGCGGAAGTTATCGAGCTGCAGAACGCGCCCGGCGGCGAACACCTCGACGCGCTCCTTGGGGAAGCTCGCCGAGCCATTGGCCAGGTAGTGGATGGTGCCGAAGGAGCCGTCGGCGAAACCCAGGGTGATGGCCGCCTTATCCTCGGTGATCGCCATGCTGGGGTTGTCGCCCAGGCGCCGCGTCTGCATCGAGACGATCTCGCTGCCGGCCAAAAAGCGCATCAGGTCGATGAAGTGGCAGGCCTCGCCGATGATACGCCCGCCGCCGACGGCCGGGGCCTGGGTCCAGTGCTCGGGGGGGATGGCCCCGGCGTTCATGGTCATGATGAAGCTCTTGGGCTCCTTCACCGCGCCCAGCAGCGTCTTCATCTTCTGCACCTGGGGAGCGAAGCGGCGATTGAAGCCCACCATCAGGTGGGGGTTGCGCCCGCTGGCGTGGGCGGTGTGGTAGGCCGCCTCCACCTCGGCCAGGCCCTCGGCGGTGATCGCCAGTGGCTTCTCGACGAACACATGCTTGCCCGCCGCCAAGGCCTGGCTGACGAAGCTCGCGTGGGTGTCGTGGCGGGTGACGATGGCCAGGGTATTGACGGTGTCGTTGGCCAGCAGCCCCGCCATATCGGTGGAGGCCTCGGCGAAGCCGGCCTTCTCGCCGTGGATCACCCCGTTGATGCCGCCGGCGGTGACCAGGGTATGCAGCTGCGCCCCGGCGGCCTTGAAGGCCGGGATCAGCACCCGGGAGGAGTAGTTGCCGGCACCGATCATGCCCAGCACCGGGCGGGTGGCATCGAACCGGGCTTCGCGGTTGAGCGTGACGGACGAGACCACGCGCCTCTCCAGCGGGGCACCGTACTCGAGCAGGATGCCCAGCGCCGCGCGTTCCTCACTCAGGACCCGGTAGGCGTCCGGTGCCTTGTCGAAGGCGAAGCGATGGGTGATCAGCGGCGCCACATCCAGCTGGCCGCTGGCCAGCATATCCAGCACCGCCTCGAAGTTGCGCTGCTCGGTCCAGCGCACGAAGCCCAGCGGGTAGTCGTGGCCCTGCTCTTCGTAGCTTGGGTCGTAGCGCCCCGGGCCATAGGAGCAGGAGACCTGGAAGCTGAGCTCCTTCTCGTAGAAATCGGCGCGGTTGAGCTCGAGGCCGGTCACACCGACCAGGATGATACGCCCGCGCTGGCGGCTCATGCGCGCCGCCTGGGTGACCGGGTCGTTGGACTTCGTGGAGGCGGTGATGATCACCCCGTCCACTCCATTGCCGCGGCTGAAGGCCAGGCCAGCGGCGACCGGGTCCTCACCCTGGCCCGGGTTGCAGGTCTCGGCGCCAAACTGTTCAGCTAGGGCCAGCTTGGCAGCATCAAAATCGATGGCCAGCACCCGGCAGCCGTGGGCGCGCAGCAGTTGCACGGTAAGCAAACCAATCAAGCCCACCCCGGTGACTACAAAGGCCTCGCCCAGGGTCGGCTGGGCCAGGCGAATGCCCTGCAGGCCGATGGCGCCCACCACGGTAAAGGCCGCCTGCTCGTCAGAAACGCCATCAGGAATACGGGCACAGAGGTTCTGCGGCACCTTGACGATCTCGGCATGGGGCCCGTTGGAGGCCACCCGGTCACCCGGCTTGAAGCCCGCAACGCCCTGGCCTACCTCACTCACCACGCCCACGTTGCAGTAACCCAGCGGCAGCGGCTGGGCCAGCTTGGAGCGCACCGCCTCGACCGTGGTCATCAGGCCATCGGTCTGGACCTTCTCCAGCACCATCTTGACCTTCTCCGGCTGCTGGCGTGCCTTCTGCAGATAGGAGGCACGACCGAAATCCACCAGCATCCGCTCGGTGCCGGCGGAAACCAATGTAGTGGACGTTGAAATCAGCAGGCTACCGGAACTGGCGCAGGGCGATGGGGCTTCGGTAAGGGTGGTGGCGCCCTTGGCGAGGTCTTGGAGAACTTGTTTCACAATGCTTCCCATATTTGATATGTCAAGCGATCTTAAGGCGTATTTTACCGGCAGGAGTGCGGACAGGAGACTCCACGACCTCAAGCTGCCACTGAATATCTAAATCATCCAGATCAAATCCGGACATTAACTTTTGTGGAGATATAGCCTTATCTTGCGGGGTAGCTACCAAGGTGATATTACCCGGGGATTCTTCACGAACTTGAATGTGCTGGAGGAATGAAAAAGAAGGATGATGCCGCCCAAAGATGATCGCAGTGAGAGAGTGGCGCTTGCCTTGAAGGTCCCGCACAAAGTCACCAACCCTTCCTTCAGTTATGCGAAATTCGAGAGCTCCACCCTGTTGTGAAAGCGGCTCAATGAGATCACCGGTATCATACCGGATAAAAGGATGAACACGGTTATGAAGAGAGGTAGCGACCAGATGCTGCTCGGAGCTTTGGTCTATGGTCACGGCTTCCGCGTAACCATAAGTTGGCATGGACTCATAGACACCTAACGAGGTTTCTCTTGCTAGCACTGCCATTTCGCTGTGACCGTACCAACTGACAATATTATTTGAGAGCACACTTTCTATCACTCTGCGATAAGATGGCGCGGGATACTCCGAACCTAACAGTATTCCAAAAAGGCGGGATCGAAATGTTGTTACGCTTGCGTCAGGAAAGTGGGACAGTGAATGAGCAAATTCAGCTATCAAGCTGGGATAACCATGCAGCCAACGGATGATATTATCCTGAGGCAAAGCCATCACAGCCTCAGCAACTGTGTTCATTGCGCAGCTTGAATTGACAACATATTCATTATGTACTGCATTATATCGAATAGGCTGACGTTGATCGAAATGTTTTCCACGAAAAGTCAATTTCACATGATAGGGTCGGTATCCGCGAGCTTTCCAAAAAAAATGCATGTGCGCCCATTCTCTCGCAAAAGCGCTACTATCTAAAAAAAAATGTAGTGGTTGACCAGAGGTTCCACCAGTATTAACTTCCACCTTTTTCGACGTAGATAAGGATCTACTACGCAAAGAATAATTTTGCAAGTCAGCTTTGGTTACAACCGGCACCTTCCCCCAATCATCCCAAGAATCAAGCTGATCAACAGAAAAGCCCTTCTCACGATAAAATTCTTGATAAAATGGAATTTTATCGGCTGCAAAATGTACTAACTCACGAAGCCGATAAAAACATTTCTCCTCCTGCTCAGAAACACTTTTACATTGAAATTTTAAGATTTCATCACATGAACGCCAATATCCAGCACCGAGCCTTAGCGTATATGGCACATAAATAAGAGGCTTGACCAGAGACTCTGGAGCTGCCTCTACCAACGACTTCAGTGAGTGACGAATACTCATAAAGTGTATTGCTTTACTCGAGAATCGGGAATGCCTACATCAGGTTCAGGAAGGGGAACAGCTCTTCCGGTAAACAGCATTTCTTTATATTTATCTTCAATTACTCGACGCACCCATACCCTCTGTCTTGCCCACGCAAAACCTGCATAGCCACTCTGCCAAGGCTTCACCCTTGCCAAGTTGATAACATAGACAAGAAAATATCTAAATGGAATCAGGAAAAAGTGTTTTTTAAACCACATTCGACGTGCGAGCGGACTGCCTAATAGTCGCGGCTTCACTGCATACGGAGCATTATTAAAACGACCAACTGCTTCCGCAGTAGAGTATCGATTTTGCTTTTCTAACCAATGTTGCAGGTTAGGACTGTCAAGGTGTTCCAAATATCCATAAATACGGGACACTAACCCATCAACGAGGGGATGCTCATTGACAGCCACATCGGTAAAACGACACAATCCGGTTCGCCAGACCCGTACAATTTCCTGCTTAATAGGTAAGGGACTACCCATAAACCACAATCGCCTTTCAAAGGAAACCCCAATGCTATCAAAATTAGATATTTTTTTAATTATATTGTCCTTTAGCTCGTCTGTCAGTCGCTCATCCGGATCTAGCTTCATAGTCCATGGTGCAGTTATTGGCAACTCACTAATTGCAAAATTCCATTGATCACCAAACCCACAAAACTTTCGCTGAACGGTATGTACACCATAGCTCAACGCAATATCTACAGTATCGTCAGCACTGTAACTATCAACCAAGAACACTTCTTGAGCCCAACCTCTAAGATTTTCCAGCACATCTTCCATGTTGTGAGCTTCATTAAGAGATATCATAACAACTGCGACTGGTGCAATGCCGGGTGACCATTGCTCCATTTCATCTAAACCTGCCATTAATCCACCTTAACACAAGCTGGGGGTTGTCCACCGATCGCCAACCACTGATATGAAGCAGCCATCTGGACTGCAATGGACTTCCAAGAAAACTCCTTGTTCATCCAAGCCCTACCATTAACACCCATTTTTTCTAGTTGTTCACAATCCCTAGCCATTGCGATATCTAAGGCACCAACAATACTTTCAATGCTGTTATCGACCCACCAACCACATTTATTTATCTCTAGGCCGGACCACGGGCTGCCGTGGGTTGCAATTACTGGACAAGCATGAGATAGCGCCTCAGCAACAGTCATCCCGAAGTTTTCTGAATGACTTGGCAAAATGTATAGATCAGCCTGACGATAGGCTATGGATTTATCATCCCCAAATAGTGGCCCTTCAAAACTTACACGCTGCAAACCCAAAAAGTTCGACAGATTCTTTAACGATTCTATATATTCCTTATCACCCACACCAACAACTCGCAAGTTCCAGCCGGGGTGTTTTTCTTGAACTTCGCACCAAGCCTTCAACAAACGATCAACGCATTTTGTTGGATGCAAACGACCAAGAAACAACAAATTCTTCTGAGGACTTTTAGTTTTAGGTAGCAATTGCGGCAAATCAATTCCATTTGGTATCACCGCAACAGGTGCTGTAAAACCAAGCCGGCGTATATCTTCATATTCCTGATAACTAGTGGCATGAAGCAAATCAGCATGTGTAAGCGCACGACGCTGGAGCGGCCAAAGGGTTATTTTTAAGATTTTATTCCGACTTAAGGCCCACTCAGATAAGGTGCCGCGCGGCGAGGTCACCAACTTAGCTTTACGCCCTAATACTATCCAACCTGCAGCTACATTCACCATCGACCAAAGGCTATGATTATGGACAATACCGACTGTCTTTGTCTTGCGCCGTAAAGATATTGCGTGCCGATGTGAAATGGAAAATTTACTAAAGACAGGCCACTCAGGATGTATATCAAGCTTTACGCCATGAATATCTCCACGTGCTGCAAGGCAGGACAATTCAACTTGATAACCCATATCGGACAACGCTTGGCATAGTTTGGGAACTGAATAAGAGGGACCCGATGCTTCTTTATTAATATGAGGCACGACATGAATCAACTTCATTCTAGCACCAAATTCAAAGTTCGAAATAACATAATCAGCGTCATCACCCCACTTCCGACTTGATTTTCTCGTATAAATTATGGCCACCAAATCTCAACAACCATTTCAATGAAACAGTTGTCGCGATCATTGTGCTTTTTCAAGCCAGGGTGGTAGCAGAGATTCCTCCGCGCTGACTTTATAGTTCAATAATTCAAGCAAATAGTTTGCCCCCACCTTGGCCTCTAGGCTGGTTGCCCAACGAGCCAACCTAGCGCGCTCTACAACCGAACGTTTTCCTTCAGAAAGGATCTTCTCTAACTCGTGATGAAGGCTTTCCTTGCTCCCTGAAGAAAAACTGGCACCTACCCCACTTGCCTGGACAACTCCAGCAGCTCCACAATGATCACTACAAATAACCGGAGTACCTACCATTAACGCTTCCGACACTACAGCACCCCACCCGTCATGGCGGCTCGGTAAGACCAAGCAATCTACTAACGCCATTTGCTGGCGCACTTCGACCATGGACAGTCGACCGATCCAATCTACGCGGCCATGAAGCTTCTGCTCGGCCTGCTGACGAAGAGTTTCCTCCAAAGGACCGGAACCAACAACTATTAACTCGACATGGGAATTATCCAAGTCGGCCAACGCATCAATCAGCAAGTCAAGTCGCTTGCGTTCAATGAACTGACCAACGAACAATACTCGAAATCGCTGACTCAATGTTGGCAATGGTTTATCTAAAAGCACATCGTCAACAAATAAAAAATAGGCGAATGGAAAAACTTTTCGAGATGGCACACCTCGTGAGACAACCCAACCTGGTGTGCGATGGCCGGTTGCTAATACGCCTTCCAGAAATGGGGCTATACTGCGGAATAGACGGCGATATTCAAATCGTTTGACCAAACCCCGCCAGCCACCATCTTCCACCGTTTCCATCACCACCCACTGCCGTAGACCCCTATGAGCCAAACCACGTTGAGCCTTACTCACCAATCCATTTGCACGTATGCCCTGGCAAATATGAATACTATCTTCAGTTGCTGCACCCACTAAGGAATTTACCGTGGTAGCATCAGGAGCAATACATAATTTGGCATCACCTAAGTCTGGTATCTGCCAACCTTGGGCAGCGCGAGCCTTCGACATTGTCTGCTCGGCCACATAGGTAACCTTAACTCCCATCGAAGCAACCGCACGAGCTAGACCAGCCATGTGTGGTGACACGATACGCTGCCAAAACCAGATATGTTTAACCGTATTCTCTTCTTGAATTTTTCCCACTAGCAAATGCCCATGCAAAAAGTATCAAAGAAAGAAGCCCCATACCGCCTGGGGAAAACAGCGTTGACTCCCCCATGTTAAGAACTAAAGCAGTAATACAGACGGCGAAAGGCGCCAAGCCACTTCGTGAACTTCCTCGTAACAGCCACAACACCCAAAATCCAACGAAGCTAGCACCGAATACTCCTAGCTCTTCCAATATAGCCAGTGGTGCAACCCCCTTTTCAATAGAGGCGCTGACCGGAAGGTTGAAAATGGGGTCCCTATCCACTTTCATTAGATCAGGCTCAGAAGCTATGCCAAAGCCAATTCCAGTAAAAGGGCGCTCAGCGATGTTAGCTAGCATTATCTCAATCAGCCCCCCACGCGAACGATCATAGGCTTCCAGTAGCGTGCCGGCATCTGATCGACCTGACTTGGTTATGTAATTCTGTGCCAAGCTCTCTACGGTTGGAGCCATTAACAGTGAAAAAGAAAGAATCAAAAATATTACAGACCAAACACGCTTACTTCTTAACCCCGGCACCATCTTGCTGATTGACATTCCCGAAAAACCAGGCCCGAAAAGAATTGAGAGCCCAACACCCAGTACCATTGCCAACCCCGCCGTTCGTGCTTCAGATAACAGCACGACGACTAGGCACCCCCCCACTAACCCAACCAAACTCCAGGAGGGTCGCTGCTCTCCAAACATCCGCGATGCTGCCCATGCTCCCAACAGTGCCATAGTTGGCCCGAAGGCTTGGGGGTGATTCATTATTCCTTGGAAGCCGGATCCGTTGCGTAAATAACCCAATGGTAACACTACTAATGGGAGACTAACGATAAAAATAACTACCAGCCCCGTGAACAGCTGCTGCGAAAGACGTGCATGTTGCTGCTCTGTCAAACCAAGCCAAGCTGCTATGAGAGTGGCCATGACCAATGTCCATGAAATTGCCTTCAGTACCGACACATCAACCATCGGGCTAATAAAGAACGAGTGGCCAACAAAAAACCCTCCAAGACAAACTGTGAACAGAGTAAATGTCCGGACTCGGAGACGGCCGGATAAAAGGCCACTATGGTAGATGACTGATATTGCTGCAGCGAAAAACACCGCGTAACGGCCAATTACCCCCACGCTGGCTGAAGGGGCTATGCCCGGGTTCATCATCGTAAATAACCACGACATGGCCAACGCTTGTATTGCTTGAAAACGCCCTGTAATAGCGTATGCGGATAAGAGAAAAAAGCTTAGGTTGGCGGTTGGGGCAGATAAAATTCGAGCCAGTAGAATAAACAGCAACATTACTTCAGCTGAATCCAGATATTTAAAATGCAGTTTAGTAAGCATCCTATTGAGCACGTAATTTTTTGATGACTTTTGCAGGAACTCCACCTATCAAGCTGTACGGAGGAAACTCTCCCCGAACAACTGCTCCAGCTGCGACTATGGAATGGTGACCTATCTTGGCCCCCCCCAGAAGAATTGCTCCTGTCCCTATCCAGCAGCCATGACCTATTTCAATTGGGAGAGAGTAACCTGCACCAGCAACATGCTCTCCATCTAAGTCAATCCTGTGGGAACCCGTTGCAATCGTAACGCGCGGGGCTATGTCACAATTTTTACCAATGCGTATTGTTGAATCACCTCCAATCATTAAACAGTTATGACCAACCCATGAGTTGTCTTCAATTGACAAAGCACCTAATGTTAAGACTTTTACACTAGAAACAATCCGGACATTTTTACCCACATTAGCTCCGGCAAACCTAAAAGCGGTTCTTTTAAAAGCAAACCCTTTTGTTGATGGCACTAGAGGTAAAAATAAAGAAATCAAGAACAAAATTGATGTTTTCAAAAGCTATGGCCCCAGCACTCTTTCATAGACAGACACAACACCATGCCCAAAACGATCTTCAGAAAAACGTTGTTCAACCCACACCTTCGCATTGCTAGTCATCGTCAGCATCTTTCCTTCATTATTTTCAAGGTCTTCTATATTTTTCGCCAAAGCTTTTAACAACTTGTCATTTGGCTCAACCTCAAATGCACCTATCTTAGACCGAGAGATCAATAATGAGTTGCAGTTAGTTACTAGAGGATATTCCTCCTCTGATATTTCACCGTCCCCCAACAACCCAACAACGGGAACGCCACAGTACATAGCTTCAGCCACCGAAAGACCGAACCCTTCATACCAAGACATATAAGCATAGAAATCTATATTTGAATAGAGTTCAGAAATATTTCTAATCGAACCCAGCCATTCAATTCTATTTAAAACCCCAAGAACCAGAGCTTTTTCTTCCATGTACTCTCTGTCAGGTCCATCCCCAGCGATTACTAAATAATACTTATCTGGGAGGTGCAACAAAAGCCTAATTGCATCTTCCACACCCTTATCTTTTACAACCCTTACAGCCATACCAATCTTAACGGAACCTCTGCGAGACAGGTATGAACTTTCTGAACCTGACAAATATCCAGAATGAACAGAATTATGGACAACATGAACTTTTTCCTTGCTAACTCCACACAACTCAACAAGGTTATTTTTTGCGCCATTAGAAATTGCAATAACACCATCTGAGAGGCTAAAAACAAAGCGCATAGTAAAATATCGCTTATAACCAGCATTAACACCAGCGTCAGGGCGGTAATGCAGGTGGCTTACCCTCCGAATACTCAGGAACGATGACGCAACCATCATCCAGCCGACATTATCTACGTAATGGACTAAGGATGGCTTTTGATTTTCAAGGAAATTTCTGTATTCCAGCCAAGTTTTAAGATCTTTCCTACCTGAAGCTCCAAAATAATGGCAGAGACCATCGAAAATCTCTCCTAAACGGCCGGCACCATCGTATGCAAAAGCAAATTTAACATCGACACCCTTATCAATTAGGTACCGCGCTAGAACTTCTGCAACACGAATACTCCCACCCACTCGTTCAGAATCTTTGTACAAAACAATTATAATTCGCATAAAGTTATCTTAAAAGAAGTCAGTAAAAAATAGAAAAACAGTAGAGTGATAGAGAATTTTGAACTATTCAGATGCAGCGGCAGAAGATCTGAAAGGGAAAACGCATGAAAAATTCGGTTCATCGCACTCTGCAGGGAAACGCGGCACGGATCTTCGGTAAGAAGTATGCCGTGTCGCGGCACCGATGCCTGTCAAGCTTGTTGGCACTTGGAATCAGCCAGCTTATAACCGCCGACTCGCCAGTCGTATTGGCAAAGCCAAAGCCGTGACAGCAACACAGGGAAAACGCATGAAAACCGTCACACCGCGAGAATGTCCGCCAAGTACGTCTCATCCAGCGCGCCTTTCTTCTGTTTCCGCCAGATGCCGCCCTTGAAACGCGTCTCCCCTTTCAGGTAATTCAAGGCGATATGACGAATCCTGGCGAGGTTTTCAGCCGCCTGACCGCGGTGGATTTTTCCGGCATCCTCCCGGAGCGCCACGTCCAGGGACCAATGGAGCTTATTCTCCACATGCCAATGCTGGCGGGCCGCTTCGGCGAGCTTTTTTGCGCTGAGCTCGGCTGAGCTGATGTAGTAGCGGATCATCGGCACCTCAGGGGCTTCGTCACATTCCTGGCGGAAGCTCATGACCACCCCCACCGTTCTCAGGCTAGGCCACTCGTAGCTAAGCTCCTGAAACTCTTCAGTAATACCGCTGACGATGTGATAGCGAGTCTCTTGGCGCCCCCGATTCTTCTCATAGGTGACATAGGCATCCCCCTCGAAGTTGGCCACCTTGGCCATCGGGAACGCCGCCTCAAAGGCATCTGCCAGGGCTAGCTGATTTTCTTTCACCGACAGCAGGTAAGCGGCGCCCTTCTGCAGGACCTGCGTGGCGATCTTCTTCTGGCAGCCCATTGCATCGATCGTCACCAGGCAGCCTTGCAGGTTCAATAGCTTGAGCAGCTCAGGAATGGCCGTTATCTCGTTGGACTTCTCCGCTGTCTTGACCTGGCCCAGCACCACACCATTTGCCGCGCTGAAGGCACTGACCATGTGTATCGCCCCTTTGCCCTTGCCGCGGCAGTAGGAGCCGAGCAGTGTCTTGCCATCGATGGCCACCACCGCGCCCTCCGTCACGTCGTGGCAGGCCTTCATCCACTCGGCGAATGCGCTTTGCAGCTGCTCGGCATTCACCAGGGCCATGACCCTGGCCAAGGTGTCATGGCTGGGCACGCCGGCCTCAAAGTCGCCGTACTGGCGCAGAAAATCGAGCTTCGCGTGGCCAAAATCCTCGATTTCGTCCCAGCCCTCTGCCCCACAGATCACCGCACAGACCGTCAGAAACAAGATATCCGACAGCTGATGCTGCACTTTCCACGCCTGGCGGAAGTCGGGAATGATCGATAAATGGTGCATAAGCGATGGTGTCAGCATGAGGTCATCCATGAGCAAAAGGCGTTAGATGACCACATTAGCTCCTACTGGTAAAGCGCTACGAAGCCCGTCGTAGAGCGGTTTTTCATGCGTTTTCCCTGGACCAAAGTGCTGCGGTTATTCTATGAACCCAGGCCCCAACGCTCACTACCATGACTCTTAACCACAGCAGCTTGGGGCTGTTTGAGACCGGCTTCCGACAGCAGATCCCGGTGGGCCCGCCACCACCTCCTCGTAAGCTTATGCCTACTCCATGCTCAGCATTCCTCGCTGGGCATGTTTTGTGCCTACGGCACACCTTCGATTTCGACCCAACCTTCGGCACCACAGATAACCGCGCAGATCGTCAGGAACAGAATATCCGACAGCTGGCCACGCCTTGCGGAACCGGGAAGCCGGGAACGATCGATAAATGGTGCATAAGCGATGGTGTCAACATGAGGTCATCCATGAGCAAAAGACGCTCGATGACCACATAAGCTCCGACTGGTAAAGCGCCGCGAAGCCCGTCGTAGAGCGATTTTGCATGCGTTTTCCCTGGGGCATCAATGAAGGCGTCAGCATGAGGGCCATCCGTGAAAAAATGCATTAGCGTTTCACGAAAGACGTATTCTGATTGCCATACAAGCGCGTCGTAGAGCGATTTGCCGTACGTTTTCCCTGCTGAGGGTCGGTACCGGCAACACAGATCTTCACGACGCCCAGTCAGCTCTCTTATGAATGAGACAGAATAAGCTATTTGAAACTGACTCTCATGAATCAGGCATGCTCTGCCATCCGCCTGAACACGTCGTTACTATGCGCCAACCCTTCATAGCTGCCTTGGTCCACCACTTGGCCATCGGCAAGCAGGTAAATGGAGTCGCACTGTTTTACCGTGGCCAGACGGTGAGCGATCATGATGATTGTCTTCTTGCCCGAGAAGTCGTGGATAGCGTCCATCACCAGCTTTTCGGTGATGCCATCCAGGGCGCTGGTGGCTTCATCCAGGACCAGCACCTCGGCGTCGTCGTAGAGGGCGCGGGCAATGCCGATGCGCTGACGCTGCCCGCCGGAGAGCTGAATGCCGCGCTCGCCGACTCGAGTATTGAGACCTTCCGGCAGGCGCTCAAGCAATTCATCAAGATGGGCCATCTGTGCGGCGCGAGTCACACGCTCGTCGTCGATCTGCTCGGGCGGCAGACCAAAAGCGATGTTCTCACGGATGCTGGCATCGGCGAGAAAGATCGCCTGGGGCACAAAGCCCGCGCTGTTCTGCCAGGCGCGCAGGGCGTCGCCACTCAGCGCTTCACCATCGACTCTGAGCGCCCCCTGCTGTGGAGTCATCAGGCCGAGCAAAATATCGATGGCCGTGGACTTGCCCGAGCCAGAGGCGCCCACCAGACCAATCACCTGGTTACGTGGAATGTGCAGGGTCAGGCCGTTGAGGGCCTTCTCTTCCTTGCCCGGGTAGCGGAAATGAATGTTATCCAGCGTGATGCCCTGCTGCGGTGGCCGCTTGCCGGAAGCCGCAGCAGGCTTGCCTGCGCTCGCATCCTGACTGGCAGCCAGGTCCTCTTCAAGGCTATCGAAAGCCGCGATATTCCCTTTGACGGTGGCCAGGCTAGTATAGATCTGCTGAAAGGCAGGCAGCAGCTTGAAGCCGGCCAAGGCATAGACGGAGAGTACCGGGAGGATCTCACCGAGGTTCCCATCGTAGGTTTCCAGCAGATAGAGCACCAGGAAGATGACGGCGCCAAAGGCCAGCAGCTCCATGGCATAGCGCGGCACCTGAGCAAGCCCATGAGTGACGCCCATCGCGCGCCCGAAAGCTTGGCTAGTCTTAGCAAAGCGCTGGTTGAAGTCAGCCTGACGGCCCAGCAGCAGGGTATCCTTGATACCGCCGAAGCCTTCGTTCATCAGCTTGAAGCGCAGTTGGTTATTGCGGGTGATGACCCTGCCGTTGCGTGCCAGGCGCTGGCGCACGGTGCGGAACAGCACCAGATAAGCGATCGCAAACAAGGCAATGCCGACAATCGCTACCAGCGGGTTGAATATAAAGATTGCCGTTGCCATCACCAGTGCCATCACGCCCTTGGCGTTCATCTGCATCAGCGGGCGGATGACTTGATCGGTGATGCGAACAGTTTCCTGAGCAATACGGTTGGTAAGCTGGCTGCTGCTGCCGCTGGCGTGAAACAGCCAGGGCTGCTGCATATAGTGCTGGTAGAGCCGTGTGGAGAGCTCGGCGCCGATCTGCTGGGCGTAGAGCGACAGTCGCCAGGTCACGTACATGGATATAAGCGCCGCCACGGTGAGCGCCCCCAGAACGCCGATGCCCAGCCAGAAAAGGAACTGGCGCGGGGTTTCCATGCCGCTGGCCTGGTAGAGCTGGGCGAGGATTCCCTCCCCTTCCAGACGGCTGATATCTCCGACTACTGCCATAAAGGGACCGATGGCAGCGACACCGGCGACTTCGGCGAAGGCCATGATGATGACGAGGCCCTGGAGGGCGATCAGCTTGCGGCGCTGCTCGGTGGAGAGCAGGGAGTAGAGTTTTTTGAGACGTTGGAACATAGGGGTCCAGGGGACGAGGAGTTCAAGAAGCTTGGCTTGGCGCTGGGGGCCGCTTGGGTCAGACCCCTGCCATTGGGGTATTCATATATTGGGTGGCAATAGCCTTCATAGTGCTCACCGCTGGGAGTCTGACCCGGCACGGTGCGGGCTTGGTAACACCGCACTGGGTGGCTCGGGCCAGCATTGGTTTGCCGCTTGGGTCAGACCCCACCGGTCACGATATGCATGTACCAGGTGGCAATCGCGCTTACGGTGCTCGTCGCCGGGAGTCTGACCCCGCGCGGTGCAGGCTTGGCACTCGCCGCTAGGGATGGTCTGGCCAGCCATCTGGAAGACTGAATCGGCATTTTTTCCGAAAATCGCGTTTCACGAAACCCGCGGCAAAAATGCCGGAAACGCAATTTCGTGATTTTGACAGGATCGCCAACCCATTGATTTATATCAATATTGGCGATAAGCGGAGGTTAATTCATCAATTCTTCAAGGCTCATCGCAACACCCGGATGATGCTCTGCCAATTTTTCGTCATTTGTCACAAGCATAAAATGATGCTCAAGAGCGGTTGCCGAAATGATACTATCAGGCAACTTCAATGCTGTTTTCCGTCTGATATCTATTGCCATTTTTTTGATGGATTCACTGATTCCGAGAAGTTCAAACTCGCGACAAAGCAGGTGAATTTGGTTTTCTTCCTGGGCAGTTATTCTTGGAAAAGACAAAAGCTCCATCTCAGTAATAATTGAGATTCCATAACATCCAGCCGGGATAGTCAACCGTTGGTTGATGGCGTAGATAATAACATTGGTATCCAGAAGATAGTTACCAGGCATCGCGTTGTTCTCGCTGCCAAGCGACCCCATCTACATCTTGGAATGTGTCAATCTGATAATCAGAAAAATTGATTGATTTTTCCCGGATTGCAGCAATAGTGTCAGGCGTTTCCCCTTCATCTATCAAGACCACAATTCTGGCACGCCCATTTTTCACTCGTGCGTACCTCTCCGGAATTTTTACCAGACCGTCACGAATGTCGGCTTCAAACTCAATGGCATACATAAATCACCTCCTGCCGCCAGAACCGGCCGATGCGGGTCAGGCATGATGGTGCGCTTGCTCTTCGACCTTCGATGAGCGAATCATCTTTAGCCGCTGATGGTGGATTTCGTCGGCCTTGGCCAGTGAACGTTGTACCTTGCTGGATACGGTGCGCAACACCTTGGCCATGTCGCGATCGGTCGAATCGACCAGCAGGCTGTGAACAGGTGCCTTGCGTTTCATAGGCTTAGCTCCTTTTGAGTTGCCTCAACTACCAGTATACGCCGCGCGGCTTCACCCAGCATGCGAACTCAGCAGGTCGAGGATGCGCCGGCAGGCCTGGCCGTCGCCGTAAGGAGTGCCTGCCGATCGCCCGTCGCGTTCTCGATGCCGAACACGCCGCTCAGCGGCGTGGGGCGCTCGGCCAGCTCCTCATCAGTGTAGCGACCCTCGTCGACCAGGTGGATGGGGGTGACTATACTGGCTATCTATCCAGTATAGCCCAGCCCGACAATACCGGGAGGTGCCATGACTCGTAATATTCGCACCGGAACGCTAGCCGACCCCGATGAGGCGGTGGTGGAGTTCGAACGCCTTCCCCAGGTGGTGAAGCGGCTCTCGGCCCGGGCGCGCCGACATATCGCCAACAGCGTGTCGAAGAACACCATCCGCGGCATGCGGGCGGATCTGCGCGTCTACCAGCGGGCGGGCGGCCTGCTGCCGGCGGATGAGTTCGATATCGCCAACTTTATCGCCGATCAGCGGGCCCTGGGCAAGAAGCCCGCCACCCTGGAGCGCTATCTCAACTCCCTGCACATGTGGCACCGCTACATGAACCTGCCTTCGCCGGTGACGAGCATGCCGGTGCGGGCGGTGATGCGCGGCATTCGGCGCGCTGCCGGTACGCGGCAGAAGGAGGCGCCGCCGCTGCTGTTGGCGGACCTGCATGGCCTGCTGGATCACATCGATCGTTCGACCCTACGCGGCAAGCGCGATAGTGCGCTCTTCGCTCTCTCCTTCCACGGGGCCTTTCGACGCAGCGAAGTGGTGGCGCTCTACCTGGCGGATATCCAGTGGGAGCCTCGCGGCATCCTGGTGGGCCTGCGGCGCAGCAAGACCAACCAGGAGGGGGCGGAAGAGATCAAGCCGATCCTGCGGGCGCCTGGCGGGTTTCCCTACTGCCCGGTGCGGCTGCTGGAGGCCTGGCTGGCGGCGTCGGGCATCCGGCGTGGGGCGGTGTTTCGCAGCATCGGGCTGGCCGGCACGCTGGGCGCCGGTCGCCTGAACGACAACGTCTTCTATCAGCGCCTGCAGCGCCATCTGGCGGCGGCCGACATGGCAGACCGGGGTTTCTCGCCGCACAGCTTTCGGGCTGGATTTATCACCGAGGCGCATCGCCGCGGCAAGGCGGCGGTGGATATCAAGCGAGTCAGCGGCCATCGTGATCAGCGCACCTTCGAGCGCTATATCCGGCGTACCGATGCGTTCGAGGACCATGCCGGGGACTTCTATGCCGGTGTGGAGGAGGCACTTCCCTGGGTGTATTGGCGTTGAGGGCCGCCGTGGCTCCCTTGGGTCAGCACCATAACAAGGCGTGAGTATCCAGGACGATCAACGCAGTGCCTCCCAGTCCTCGTCACCCACTGGATCGAAGGGGTCCGTCAATTCAACGACGCTGCCGCGCAGTCGCTCAAGCGGGGAGCGCTGATCGGCTTTATACCGACGCACCTCAATCGTGGGGCGCCCCTTGTCCGTCACGATGACCGCCTCGCCCGTGGCCTCCACCTGACGGAAGAACTCCAACGCTCGGGCCTTGAACTGAGATTTGGAGACTTCCTCGGAGTGCATCTCCTACCCCCTGGTCATTTTACCTAGTCATTACGATAGTGAAGCTCAATGACTAGGGCCAATAGTCACCACTCGGCTGGCGTTGGTGGCCGGCGGGGCTGGCGTTGGTGGCCGGCGTTGGTGGCCGGCGTTGGTGGCTGGCCCCTTGGGGTCAGACCCCTGCCATGGCGGGTTGCCTGTGGTGGTGCAGGCCTTCGTCGCTGTGCTCCCCGCCGGGAGTCTGACCCCCGGGGCCTTAGGCGCGGTGCTCGCCTCCGGGGCTGGCGTTGGTGGCCGGCCCCTTGGGGTCAGACCCCTGCCATGGCGGGTTGCCTGTGGTGGTGCAGGCCTTCGTCGCTGTGCTCCCCGCCGGGAGTCTGACCCCCGGGGCCTTAGGCGCGGTGCTCGCCGCCGGAATCTGACCCTGCGAGGGCGGCGTTGGTGGGGGCCCGCTACTTGTAGGCGTAGTTGTAGTAGCCGTAGCCGTAGTAAGTCGCGGCCTTGCGCTCCATGGCGTTGAGGATGGCGCCCTTGACGGTGACGCCGCCGTTCTCCAGGCGACGCTTGGCGATCTCAAGTTCCCTCACCGGGTTGAGCTGGAAGCGCGCCACCATCAGGGTGGTGCCGCACTGGGCGCCTACCAGGGCGGCATCGGTCACCGCCAGTACCGGCGGGGTATCGATGATCACCAGGTCGAAGCGTTCGCTGGCCGCGGCCAGGAAGTCAGTGAAGGCCTGGGTCATCAGCAGCTCGGAGGGGTTGGGCGGCGTTACGCCGCGGGACATGTAGCTCAGCCGCTCGATGCCGGTGGGGCGAATCGCCTTGTCCAGGCTCAGGCGCTCGCAGAGCAGCTCCGAGAGCCCCTCCTCGGCCGCATCCTCGAAGGCGTTGTGCACGTGGCCCTTGCGCATGTCGGCATCCACCACCAGTACCCGGCGGCCCGCCTGGGCGCAGATCGCCCCCAGGTTCACGCTGACGAAGCTCTTGCCGATGCTGGGGCTGGGGCCGGTGATCATCAGCCGGTTGTTGTCGGCGTTGAGCATGGCGAAGTGCAGGCTGGTGCGCAGGCTGCGCAGGGCCTCCACGGCGTTGTCCGCCGGCGCCCGCTCGGCCAGTACCCCGCTGACGATCTCCTTGCTCGCCCGGCCGCGCTTGTCCTTGATCCGGCGCACCAGCTTCTTCTGCTCGTCGGAGAGCGGCACCGTGGCGTACACCGGCATGCCGGCGCCCTCGATCTGCTCGGGTGACTCCACCCCGCGGCGCAGCAGGCCACGCACCAGCACCAGGCCCACCGCCAGCATGCCGCCCAGCAGCGTCGCCAGCACCACGATCAGCGGCTTCTTCGGCTCCACGGGGGTGCCGGTGGACTCCGCCTCGTCGATGATGCGCACATTGCCGATGGTGCCGGCGCGCGCCACCTGCAGCTCCTGGATCTTGTTCAGCACATTGACATAGATGGCCTGGGTGACCTCCACATCGCGGGTGCGGCGCACCACCTCCTGCTGGGCGACGGGCAGCTGGTTGATGCGTTCGTTCAGCTCATCGCGCTCGCTCTGCAGATGGCGCTTCTGGCGCAGCAGCGCCTGGTAGGTGGGGTGGCCGGGCGTATAGCGCTGCGAGACCTCCGCCTCCTGGAATTGCAGCTCGTTGAGCTGACGCTCCAACTCGATGAACTGATTGATCACCGCCTGGGACTCGGAGCTCAGGTCCACGCTGTCCTGGTCGATGCGGTACTGGTTGAGGTTGTCCTCGGCGGCGCCCAGCTGGCCGCGCAGCTCCGGGGCCTGCTCTTCCAGGAAGGCCAGGCTGCGGTCCGCCTCGGCGGACTGGCGCTCCACGTTCTGGGTCAGGAAGGTTTCCGCCACCGCGTTCAGGGTGCGGTTGGCCTGGCGGTGGTCGGTGTCGGTCAGGGTCAGCTGCAGGATGCCGGTGCTGGCGTTGCGCCCGCCGCCCACCTCGCTCACGCTGAGCCGCCCGCGCAGGGAATTGATGGCCTGCAGCCGTGAGCGCTTGACCAGGGTGAACTCGGCGCCGGCCGGGGCGTATAGCTCGGCCAGGCGCAGTTCGATATCACCGTTCAGGAAGGTCGCCAGCTCACCGACCTGCCCTTCCCCCAGGGTGCGCGGGGTCTCGTCCATCAGTGTCAGCGCGTAGCGCCCCTCCCCGAGCGAGCGCAGCTCCAGCGGCGTACCGCGCAGGGAATCCGCTACGTCCAGCCGGCCCACCTCCAGGTGCTCGCGCCCCCACACCGCGGCGCCGCCCGAGAAGAGCCCGGGGCGCTCGATGCCGCGGCGCTGCACGAAGTCGCCGACCAGCGGCAGCGTCTTCGGGCTCACGCTGACATCCAGCCCCAGGCGATCCACCACCTGGCCCAGCACCAGCCGCGAGCGCAGGATCTGCACCTCGGCCGCCGTGGTGTTGTCGGTCTCGTCGCCGAAGATCGACGCCATGTCGCCCAGCGGGTTGATGGTCGAACGGCGCTCCACCTGGACCAGGGCGTCGCTCTGGTAGATCGGCGTGGCCAGCAGGGCGTAGACCACCCCGCCCAGGGCGAACAGCGCGGTGATGGCGAGTATCAGCCACTTGTGGTCGAGCAGCAGGCCGAACAGGCGACCCAGGTCGATCTCGTCATCGGCGCTGGCGGCCTGGCCGGTGGTGCTCTTGCTGGGGGTCTGGGCGGTATCGGACATGGCGGGTCTTCTGGAAGGGGGAAACGCGGCGAGCCGGGGCCGTACTCTTAAAGCTCGCCCAGGTCATCGATGGAGCTAGCAGCCGAACCCGGCAGGGTCACCGAGGGCAGCAGCAGGCTGATCACGCGGTTCCAGCGGGCGATGGGCGCGGTGGTCACGTAGATCACGTCGTGGGGCTCGAGCACGAACTGGCCGCCCATGCTGAAGGCCACGGCGTTGCGCACGTCCAGCTGGTAGACGCTGGCCAGCTTGTCGCTGTCGGCGTTCGGCTGGCGGATCACGAAGATGCCCGAGGCCTCGGCGCTGGTCTCGTTGATGCCGCCGGCGCGGGCCAGGGCGTCGGTCAGGGTGAAGCGCTCGTTGCCCAGGTTGAGCTGCCCGGGGGAATTGACCTGGCCCATCACCGCCACGCTCTGGTTCTCGGCGCTGGGCACGTGCAGCACGTCGCCGTCGCGCAGCAGGCGGTTCTGGGTCTGGTCGCCCTGGCGCAGCAGCGCATACAGCGAGAGGCGCTCTTCCTCGCCGTCGCGGGTCAGGATCACCTCATGCCAGTTGGCATTGTCGGCGGCCCCCCCGGCCTGGCCGATGGCGTCGGTCAGCGTCAGCGGCGTGATGGTGATCGGCTGGGCCCCGGGGTTCTGCACCGCCCCGCTGACGTGCACCTTCTGGGAGCGGAAGTCGGCCATGCGCACGTCGACCTGGGGGTCGGTGAGGAAGGCGGCGAGCTGGCGTGCCAGCTCGCTGCGAATCTCCTCGATGGTGCGCCCCGCCACCTCTACTCGGCCGATATAGGGGTAGAAGATGGTGCCGTCCGGGCGAACCCGGTTGCCCGCCTCGGCGGCGCTGCGCTCGCCGCCGGCGGGAATGGTCAGCTCGGGATGGGCGTAGACGATGATGCTGAGCACGTCGCCCTTGCCCACCCGGTACTCCCACTCGTCGATCTGGCGGCGGGTCTCGGGGTCCATGGGCCTCGCCTGGCTGACCATCTGGCGATAGCCGGCCACCAGCGCCGGGGTGATCGGCTGGATGTCGACCAGATCATCGATGGGCGCGGTTTCGGTGCGGTAGTCGATATGGCCGCCCGGCGCGAGAGAGCAACCGGCGAACAGGGCCACCCCGACCAGGGTGGCCAGGGGGCGAAAGGAGCGGATGGGACGCATGGGGACACTGCCTGTGATGGTTCTAAGGCCTGGTTATAGAGGAAAGTTGTTGCGAAAGATTACGATGGGGAATGGCAATGGCGAAGGCGATCAAAGGACCGACGGCCGGGCACGCTACCGCCCCGGGGTGTCATGGCGTATCCCCTGAAGCCTGGCAATCCCTTTTAATAACACTTGATGCTAATTTGCCTATGTGACAACTGCATCACGGCCTGAGGCGTCTGCCTCGTCTACCGGATGCCGCTTACCAGCCGAGATGCTGATGATGAGACACGCGCCTACGCTTGAAGGATGAGAAGAATAATCCTCTGTCGCATGGCCAAAATGACGTCGCGATACTACACAGACGTGGCGCTCGTGGCCAGCGTACTTAGGATGCCCACCGGTCATTGTCCGATATCTCTTACAATCAACGCTGAGATACGCCCGACCTGTCGGTCAGGATGTCGCCGATCGGCGTCAAGTGTGGTGTTAACCTCTTGGTACGACGGCCCTATTCCTTTCGACGCCACACCTTGGCCCGGCGCACAAGGCGAGCATCGGGCGCTGATAAAGCCCATACTCACGGCCTAGGCTGACTTAATGCGTCTTCCCACGTCTGACACAGGGCGTTACCATTTGCGCCATTTCGTTCACGCTTTCTCACTAACCGGAAGGAATTCCACCATGCGTATCAAACAAGCGATCGCCGGAGCGGCCGTGGCCGCCCTGCTCTGCTCCCCCCTGGCGATGGCCCAGCCGGCCCCAGCTCCCCAGGCAGCCCCTCAGGCCGGTGCGGCCGGCGCAGGGGGCGGTAGCGGCGCGGCCGGTAGCGGCGCGGCCGGTAGCGGCGCGGCCGGCGGCGGCGCGGCCGGCGGCGGCGCGGCCGGCGGCGGCGCGGCCGGCGGTACCGCCGCGGGCGGCGGTGCTGGGGCCGCTGCCGGTGCCGGTGCCGCCGGTGGGGGTATCGCGGCGGGTGGCGGCTTTGCCGGCCTGGCGGCGGCGGCCGGCCTCTCCACCACCGCCCTGGCCGTGGCGGCGGCCGCCGCCGCCGTCGGCCTCACCGTGGCGGTCAGCGCGTCTTCCGGTTCCGGTACCGGCCCCGGAACGGGCCCCGGCACCGGGCCGGGCACGACCCCCGGCACCAACTGAACCGGGGTTCACCATGGGGAACTTCCGCCCGGCCGGCCGGCTGGTAGGCGTGATGCGTCGTGCCGGCCTGGCCGGCCTGGCTGCCGTGGCCCTGGGGGGCTGTGCCAACGGGGGCAGCAGCCCGATCGGCGAGACGCTGACCGGGCTGCTGCCGGGTGACCAGGTCGACGCCGCCCACGCCGAGTCGCTGCCCTATGCCTCGCTGGCCCTCGACACCGGTGACCGAAGCGGGCTGGTGATACTCGGCGCGCTCGCCGGGCCCCACACCTATTGGCCCACCGGCCAGAGCGGCATGCTGGTGCTTTTCGAGGAGGGGCTGCAGGCCACGGCGGGCCTGCCGGTGGACCTGCTGCAGAGCCGCTACCTGCCTCTCGCAGCCGCCGGCCAATCTACCGCCAGCCAATCTACCGCCAGCCAATCTACCGCCAGCCACGACGCCCGGGCCGATGACGCGCCTGCCGATGACGAACAGGCCGATAACGAATGGACGGGCTTCGTGCCCTGGCGCCAGGCCGAGCCGGCCGACTACCGGGTCGAGCGCCGCTGGCAGCCCCGCGACGGCCTGCCCCGGCAGCTGGCCGCCCGCGGCAGCCTGCGCTGCGACGCCGCCCAGCCGGTCGAGCTGCCCCTGGGCACCCGCGCGCTGGAGCGCTGCGAGGAGCGGTTGGAGTGGGACGACGGGAGTCGCACCCGTTCCACCCTGTGGCGAGACGCCGAGACGCGGCGCCTGTGGGCGGTGCAGACCCGCCCCTGGCCGGGCGGGCCGCGCATCGAGTGGCAGGTGGCCAGGGCCTGGTGGTAACGGGCCGGTAGGGCGATCACGGCCATCACATCGATCACAATGACGAAGGCGGCGGCAGTTGCCAGCCGCCCGGGACCAGCCACATCAAGGCAAGGGACATGATGCATTCGACGCGACGCCGGCTGCGCCACCTGGCGGGCCTGGGCGGCCTGCTGCTGGCGCTGGGCGCGGGCCTGCCGGCCGTGCAGGCCGTGCAGGCCGAGGAGCAAGTCCAGACACAGGCCCAGTTGACCCTGGGCGACGCCTGGCTGGCCTGGCAGCAGGCCTACCCGGGGGTGGTGCCCTGGCAGCACGCAGTGGCGCTGCGCCACGATACCGCGTCCACCCTGGACCGCGAGCGCCGCTTCCTGGCCAATACCTTGGCGACCCTGGGGGTCAGCGCCCGCGTGGCTGGCGACGCCCGCCGTGCGGCCGGCCTGCAGGCCTGGCAGGCGACCCTGGCGGCGTGGGACCCAGCGGCCTCGCGCACCCCGGGGCGCTTCGACCTGCCCTGGCTGGGCGCCCACCGCCGCGACAACCCGCCCCTGGCCAGCCTGGTCCACTACGGCGTCTGCGAGCCCCCCGCCTGGGTGGAAGTGTGGAGCCTGGATGGCGTCCGGCGGCTGGCGTGGTCGGCCGCTCAGAACCTGGACGAGCTGCTCGCGGCCCTCTCGCCCCAGGCCGCCCGCGATGCGGACTGGGCCGCGGTGGTGGCTCCCGACGGCCGCATCAGCCGGCGCGGCGTGGCGGCCTGGAACCACCAGCCCACGCCGCTGGTGCCCGGCAGCCGCGTGCTGCTGGAACTGCCCGGCGAGCGCGGCCTGCGCGCGGCCTCGCCCTTCCCCGGCACCCGGGGGGAACGGGAGCTGGTCAATGACCGCCTGCCGGCGCTGCTGGCCACCCGCCTGCCCGGCGACGCCTGCCCCCTGACAAGGACGCCCTGATGCCCGCTCGTCTCCCTTCCCCGGCCGCCCCCCGCTTTCCCCTCACCCCGCTGGCGCTGCTGGTGGCTCTCGCCAGTGGCAGTGCCACGGCCGCGGCAGGCGGCCTGGCCGGGCAGCTGGGGGCCGGCCAGAGCGACTTCGGCGGCGTGGGGCTGATGCAGGTACCGACCGCCCGCATGGCGCCCGAAGGCACCATGTCGGTCAGCGGGAACCGCACCGCGCCCTACCGCCGCTACAACGTGTTCTTCCAGCCGGTGGCCTGGCTGGAGGGGGGCTTTCGCTACGTGGAGACCGAGAACCGCCTGTTCGGCCCCAGCATCGCCGGTGACCGCAACTACCTCGACAAGGGCGCAGACGTCAAGCTGCGCCTGCTCGACGAGACCCGCTACTGGCCGCAGCTGGCGGTGGGCTTCCGCGATGTCGGCGGCACCACCCTGTTCGGCGCCGAGTATTTGGTGGCCAGCAAGCGCTGGTACGACCTCGACTTCACCCTGGGGCTGGGCTGGGGCTACCTGGGCAACGCCAGCGACGTGAGCTCGCCCTTCGGCTGGCTCGCCGACCGCTTCGACGACCGCCCGCGCCGCGCCGGGGGGGATCAGGGCGGGGAGTTCGCCGTGGATGCGCTGTTCCGCGGCCCCATGGCGCTGTTCGGCGGCGTGGAGTACCAGACCCCCTGGGACCCGCTGGTGCTGCAGCTGGAGGTCGAGGGCAACGACTACCAGAGTGAGCCCGGCGGCAACGACCAGACCCGCGATTCGCGCCTCAACCTGAGCGCCCGCCTGGCGCTTTCCGAGAACCTGGAGCTGCGCGGCGGCTGGCAGCGCGGCAATACCGCCATGGCCGGGCTCACCTACAACATCGACCTGGCCGGCATGCGACAGGTGAAGAACGACCCGCCCCCGGCCGATCTCGACGCCGCGCCACGCGGCGACTGGGCGCGGGTGGCCGAGACGCTGCAGGGCAATGCCGGCATGCGGGTGTCGCGGATCCAGCAGGAGGGCCAGGCGCTCTACGTGCAGGCCGAACCGACCACCTTCCGCGCCTTCCCCCAAAGCGAGGGGCGCGCCGGGCGCATCCTGCACGCCGAGGCCGACGACGGCATCGAGCGCTTCCACTACCGCTGGGAGAACCGCGGCCTGGCGCTGCGCGAGAGCGTCCACGACCGCGATGACTTCGTCGCCGCGGCCCGTTCGGCGGAGCACGAGCGCCAGCATCGGCAGGGGATCTATGCCCATGCGCGGCTGCAGGAGCCGGGCGGCGAGCCGCTCTACCAAGCGAGCGGGCAGCGCTTCAACTGGGGCCTGGGCCCGCGCCTGGACCAGAACTTCGGCGGCCCGGACGGCTACCTCTACCGGCTGATGGCGGTGCTCGACGCCGAGTACCACACCGACCCCAACGGCTGGTTCTCGGGCCAGCTGGCCTGGACGGCCCTCGACAACCTGGATCGCTACGAGTACCGCGGCCAGTCGGACCTGCCGCGGGTGCGCACCTTCCTGGGCGACTACCTGGCCGAATCGAGCCTGGGCATCGAGAACCTGCAGTACACCCGCACCGCCCGGCTCGGCGACGACTGGTTTGCCATGGGCTACGGCGGCCTGCTGGAGATGATGTACGCCGGCGCCGGCGGCGAGCTGCTCTACCGCCCCTTCGCCAGCCGCTGGGCGCTGGGCCTGGACGCCAACTGGGTGCGCCAGCGCGACTTCGAGCAGCGCTTCGACCTGCGCGACTACGACACCTGGACCGGCCACCTGACCGCCTACGTGGAGACCGGCGTGGAGGACGTGCTGGCCCAGGTCAGCGTGGGGCGCTACCTGGCCGGCGACTGGGGCTCCACCCTGGACCTCTCCCGAGAGTTCGACTCGGGCGTGCGGATCGGCGCCTGGGGCACCTGGACCGACGCCAGCGACGACTTCGGCGAGGGCGGCTTCGACAAGGGGCTCTATGTGTCGATCCCGCTGGATGCCTTCTTCACCCGCTCCAGCCTCGACTCCGCCGGCCTGGCCTGGCGCCCCCTGACCCGCGACGGCGGCGCCCGGCTCAACCGTCGCTACGGCCTCTACGGCCTGACCGACGCCCGCGACATGGGCCACTACTGGCGCGACTACCCGAAGACCTGGGACTGATTGAGGTCGATATCACCTTGTGGGAGCTGGATGACCTCCAAGGCTTGAGCCCACTGGTGGCAGCTGGATGACCACCAAGGCTTGAGCCCACTGGTGGGAGATCGGCTCCGCCGAGCGAATGGCGGCGAAGCCGCCCCGGCGGTGTGACTGGCGGCCGTTGTGGCCTCGGCCATTTCGCCCCGCAGAGCGTGGCTCCCACCAGAAGGAACCAGCCTCGGTGGGAACTGGATGACCTCCAAGGCTTGAGCCCACTGGTGGTAACTGGATGACCTCCAAGGCTTGAGCCCACTGGTGGCAGCTGGATGACCTCCAAGGCTTGAGCCCACTGGTGGCAGCTGGATGACCACCAAGGCTTGAGCCCACTGGTGGGAGATCGGCTCCGCCGAGCGAATGGCGGCGAAGCCGCCCCGCGGCGATACTGGCGGCCGTTGTGGCCTCGGCCTTCGCCCCGCAGAGCGTGGCTCCCACCAGAAGCAGCCAGCCTTGGTGGCTCCCACCAGTAGCAACAGCCTTGATGGCTCCCACCAGTAGCAACCAGCCTCGGCGACAGCCTAGAAACGAAAAGACCCCGCCGAGGCGGGGTCTTCTCGTAGTGCAGAACCGCCGTCACCCGGGGGTGACGCCAGCCCTCCGGCAGAATTACTTCTGCATGGAGCGCTGGAACATGCGGTTCATTTCGTCACGGTTCTGCTCGGACATCTGCAGAGCCGCCTGGGCGTCGCGCTGCGCCTGGTTGGCGGTGTTCTGAGCCTGGGTGGCGATGCTGCGGGCTTCTGCAGCGTCGGCCTGTGCGGACTCAGCGGTCATGCGAACTTCTTCCAGGGCGCCACTGGAGGCACAGCCTGCCAGAATGGCCAGAGAGGCAGCGGCGGCGGTGATCTTCAGGGTGGTCTTCAGAGTCATGGTGTTCTCCTTGAGTCTTCCTTGGGTACTACGTTAGTAATTGCCTGGTAGCCAGGCTTCCTGCACGAGCAGGCCGTCTTTCATAGACTTGTGCAGCTTAGCACAGGAGTCAAACGCTGTTTTATTATAGACGACGGCGCTTGTCCATAGCCTTCAACATCCCTTGCGCAGATAACAGCCTAGCGGATCACGACGCGGGTGCCAATGCCGATCAGCGAGGCGAGCCGTTCGATCTGTTCATCGGTCACCGCCACGCACCCCTGGGTCCAATGGAACTGCTGGTGAATCTCGGGGTCGCCCTTGCCGATGCCGTGGATGCCGATGAAGCCACCCAGCACGGTTTGCTGGGGCGGATAGCCCTGGCGCCGGTAGTAATTGAAGTAGTCGTCGTAGTCCCGCTGGGTGAATACCCCCTCCTCCAGGGCCATCCGCGCATGGGTCGGCGTGGGGTAGTCCAGCCCGACGAAGATGTGCCAATCGCTCTCGTGATTGAAGCGATTGACCCGGAATTCGCCCAGCGGGGTGACGTTGCTGCCGCGCAGGCGTGCCGACCGGGAGCCGCCGCGGCCCAGCGAGATCGGCGCGAAGCGCTCCAGCTGCCGATTGCCCCGGTAGAGGGTCAGGGTGGCCTCGCGGTCGTCCACCAGCACCCATACCTCGTTGTCGTGGCGGGGCACATGGGCACGCGACAGCACGGTCTCGATCAGATTCGCGGACGCCTGCTGGGTGCCGAGCAGCGCCAGGGGCGCACCCAGGGCCATGAGGGTAAAGCGGCGGCGGGAAAGGGGGTTCATCGGGATAACACTCGACATGGGACCAAGGGGGAGACTCATTACCGTTTATAGCGCACCTGCCCCCCCTTTGTCAGGTACCGGCCTGGCAACGACGCCAGCACTGACCCAGGGCATGGCCACCCGGGGCACCGCCATCTAGGCTGTGGTGAATGGCGGGCCACCCCGCCTCATGCGTCCGGACACTCCGTTCATGGACAAGGAACCTCGTATGACCCGACCGAATCGCCCCGCCCTGCCCGCCGCCTTCGCCGACGACCCGGACTTCGCCACCTGGGCCGCCGGCCATGGCGTGATCCGCCATGAGGCGATAACCGTGGAGCGCATCGCCGAGCTGCTCGACCGTCACGCCCAGGACCCGGCACGGCGACGGGCCTGGCTCGAGCGCCTGATCGCCGCCGACCGCCTCAGTTGCATGGGCATGTGGCTGGTGGCCCACATGACCTACGCGCGGCGGGTGCGCCTGGACGGCGAGCCGCTGACCGCCGAGGACTTCAAGCCCACCCCGGAGGGCCATACCGGCGGCGCGCTCAACATGGTGCCGGCCTACGCGGGGTATCTCGCCGCCAACGCCATGAGCGAGCTGACGCGCAGCTGGTTGATGGGCCAGGGGCACTGCGTGGCGGCCATCGACGCCCTGAACCTGCTGGTGGACAACATGGGGCCCGCCCATGCCGCGCGCTACGCCCTGACCGACGCCGGGCTGACGCGACTGGTCAACGACTTCTACCGCTGCGCCGTGGACCCCGATGGCCACCCCGTCTCACCGCTGGGGAGCCACGTCAACGCCCACACCGCCGGGGGGATCAGCGAGGGGGGCTATCTGGGCTTCGCCGGGCTGCAGTACGTGCACATGCCGCTGCCCGGCCAGCACCTGGTGGCCTTCCTGAGCGACGGCGCCTTCGAGGAGCAACGCGGCAGCGACTGGGCCTCGCGCTGGTGGCGCGCCGATGACTCGGGCGCGGTGGTCCCGGTGATGATCGCCAACGGCCGGCGCATCGACCAGCGCACCACCATGAGCCAGTCCGGCGGCACCGACTGGTTCGAGGACCATCTGGTGCTCAACGGCTTCGCGCCGCTGACCATCGACGGCCGCGACCCCGCCGCCTTCGCCTGGGCGATCCTCACCGCCGAGGAGGAGCTGGCCGACCAGGCCGAGCAGGCCCACGACGGCCGTGGCCACTACCCGCTGCGCCTGCCCTACGTGATCGCCGAGACGGTCAAGGGCTTCGGCTTCCCCGGCGCCGGCACCAACGCCGCCCACAACCTGCCGCTGGGCGGCAACCCCTCGGCGGACGACGCCGCCCGCGCCACCTTCAACGACGGCGCACGGGCGCTGCACGTGCCCGAGGACGAGCTGCGCGCGGCCATCGCCGTGCTCAACAACCACGCCGAGAGCGGCCGTGTGCGCGAGCGCGACCACCCCCTGGCCGACCCTCACCCGGCCCTGCCCGTCCGCCCCGAGCTGCCCACCTGGCCCCTGGGTGAGGCGGTCTCGCCCATGGCCGCCATCGACGAGGTCTTCATGGCCCTGGTGGACGCCAACCCCGAATTGCGGGTGCGGGTCGGTAACCCCGACGAGATGCGTTCGAACCGGCTGAATCGCACCCTGGACCGCCTGCAGCACCGGGTCACCGAGCCCGAGGACGACGTGGCCGAGGCGCTGGACGGCTGCGTGATCACCGCGCTCAACGAGGAGGCCGTGGTCAGCGCGGCGCTGGCCAACAAGCAGGGGCTCAACCTGGTGGCCAGCTACGAGGCCTTCGCCGTCAAGATGCTTGGCGCCATGCGCCAGGAGATCATCTTCGCCCGCCACTGCCGCGAGGCGGGCCGCCCGCCCGGCTGGCTGTCGCTGCCGGTGCTGGCCAGCTCCCACACCTGGGAGAACGGCAAGAACGAGCAGTCCCACCAGGATCCGACCCTGTGCGAGGCGTGGCTGGGCGAGATGGATGACGTGGCCCCGACGCTCTTTCCCATCGACGCCCCCAGCGCCGCCGCGGCGCTGCTCGCGCTCTATGCCAGCCGCGGGCGCATCGCGGTAATGGTGGTGCCCAAGAGCCCGGTGCCGGTCTGCCTGGACGCCGAACAGGCCGTGCGGCTCGCCGAGGATGGCCTGCTCTGCCTGCACGCGGCCGAGTCGCCGCGCCTGCAGCTGTTCGCCGTGGGCGCCTACCAGTTGATCGAGATGCGCCATGCCCTGGCCCGCCTGGCGGACGCCGGCATCGCGGCGAGCCTCTACGTGATCCAGGCGCCGGGCAAGCTGCGTGAGGCCCGCGACGAGGGCGAGGCGACGACGGTGCTCAGCCAGTGCCGGCTCAGCACCCTGGTGCCCGACGTGGCCGCCCGGGTGTTTCTCGCCCACTGCCGGCCGGAGCCCCTGTCCGGGGTGCTGCGCCCGCTGGATACCGGTGCGCGCTCGCGCTTCCTGGGCTACCGCAACCGCGGCGGCACCCTGGATACCTTCGGCATGCTCTACGCCAACCGCGCCACCTGGGCCCATGTGCTGGAGGCGGCGAGCGAGGTGGCCGGGCTCGACCTCGAGGCCCTGCTCAGCGACGTGGAACGCGATGCCCTGGCCAGCGAAGGCGACCCGGAGGTGCTGCGCCACTGAGATGTAGGAGCGCAGATTCTGCCGGTTCGACGGCTCGAAGATAGAGGCCGCAGGCCTCTCGGCGGTGTCGGCAAACGCCGGTAACGCCGCCAATCGCCGATAAATCGGGCTCCTACGTGGGGTCGCCGGTAACGCCGCCAATCGCCGATAAATCGGGCTCCTACGGCTGGCACCTCAGATGTAGGAGCGCAGATTCTGCGCGATAGAGGCCGCAGGCCTCTCGGCGGTGTCGGCCAACGCCGGTGACGCCGCCAATCGCCGATACATCGGGCTCCTACGGGTGGGGTCGCCGGTAACGCCACCAATCGCCGATAAATCGGGCTCCTACGTGGGGCCCCGGTGACACCGCCAATCGCCGATAAATCGGGCTCCTACGGCTGGCACCTCAGATGTAGGAGCGCAGATTCTGCGCGATAGAGGCCGCAGGCCTCTCGGCGGTGTCGGCCAACGCCGGTGACGCAGCCAATCGCCGATAAATCGGGCTCCTACGGGTGGGGCCGGATCTCTATGGGTGTCCTATGGTGACCTCATGGGAAAGTCTCTGGTGCCGATATGCCATCACACCGTGGACATGCCTTGCGCCGTGGCCGCTGTTCCTTGCCGGGGCATGGCTATCTGATAACCGCGGTCACGCGTGATCGGATCCGCTGGTTTGACGACACCGTCAATGCCCGGGCTGCTGCCCGCTCCTTTTATGCCGATTCTGTAGCTTGGGAAGCAAAAACCCTGGCATTTGTCGTGATGCCGGATCACGTTCACTGGCTGCTGCAGCTCGACGGGGATCTCTCCGAGGCCGTTCGGCGTTACAAGTCCCTGGTCAGTCACCAGGTAGGGGCGAGCATCTGGCAGAGGGGGTTTCATGACCGTGGTCTTCGTCGTGAAGAGGACCTGCGCCAAGTGGCCCGCTATATCGTTGCCAACCCGCTAAGGGCGGGTCTGGTAGACCATGTTCTCGACTACCCCTACTGGGATGCCACCTGGCTGTAGCACCGCCAATCGCCGGCTCCTGAGATGTAGGAGCGCAGATTCTGCGCGATAGAGCCGTCAATCGCCGATAAATCGCGCTCCTACGGTGGGGGCCCGGGTGACGCCGCCAATCGCCGATAAATCGGGCTCCTGGTATGGATTGACCCGTCAAAGGGTCGGTTGACTCTACTACATGTGATTGTCCTCAATGCCTACGGCTCAGGAAGCGAGGGGCTATCAGCGACGGTGGATCTCTCTGGTATTCGTGGGTTGGGTACCGACCTGTCATCACTTCGTCGCGGAGCTGCCCTGGTCTGGTATGGATTGACCCGTCAAAGGGTCGGTTGACTCTACTACATGTGATTGTCCTCAATGCCTACGGCTCAGGAAGCGAGGGGCTATCAGCGACGGTGGATCTCTCTGGTATTCGTGGGTTGGGTACCGACCTGTCATCACTTCGTCGCGGAGCTGCCCTGGTCTACACGCGAGGGTCACCCTGCCCCGCAGGGCGGGGGCCTCATAGGAGCGTCAGGGGTTCTCCCACCGGCCCGACGCTCCCTGACCCGAAGGCACTGAGAGGTGATACTCATGCCGTGGCTCGACTGCCGTGGGGTTTGCCCATGGCCTCGCAGGCGATGGCCCACAGGAAGCCTGCCATCTCCCGTGCGATCGCGGTGACCACCTGCTGTTTGACCTTGCCTGTGGCCGCCAGCCGGCGGTAACGCCCGCAGAGCCGCTTCTGTGCCTCCCAGGCGATCGCCTGGACCGTCGGCGTGGTCTTCTCCGCTCGCTGCTCAATGATGCGCGTCTTGCGCGCCGGGAAGCGATAGCTCCAGGCGGCCTCCACCAGCACGCGTCGCACATGCCCGTTGCCCGTCTTGGTGATGCCGCCCTGTCGTCGGCTGCCACCGCTCGAGTGCTCACTGGGCACAAGCCCCAGATAGGCCATCAGCTGACAGGGTGAATCGAAGCGGCTGATGTCACCAAGCTCGGCCAGCACCGTCATCGCGGTGATCAGACTCACGCCGCGCATCGCCTGGATGGCCTCGACCACCGGGGCCAGTGACCAACTCGGCAGCGCCACCGCCATCTGCCTTTCCAGGCCGGCCACGCGCCGCTGAGCCTCGCGCACCGCCTCGATGTACTCCTGGAGCACGATCTGCTGAACAAGGGTGTTGAATCGCACCGTTTCCAGCCAGCGGAAGTGCGCGGGAATCCACTTGCTCTTGCCACCATAGATCTTGCCGTGACGCAGCAGGAAGGCGTTCAGCCGCTGACGTGCCTTGAGCTCGATGGCCTTCATGTCCTCGCGGGCCCGCGTCAGGTCGCGTATTGCCTCCTGCTCCGGGGTGGGCACCCACACCGGCGTGAGCTCCCCGGAACGCGACAGACGCGCCAGCATCTGCGCGTCTCGCCGGTCGGTCTTGACGCGATCGCCTGCCCGCCGAGGGATCAAGGTCGGAGCGACGACCTCACAGTCATGGCCGCTGGCCTGGACCTGGTGATAGACCCCGTAGCCACAGGGGCCTGCCTCATAGCTGAACAGCAGCGGCTGCCCGGCGAAACGCTCGCTCAGCTGACGAACCAGCTTATCGATGGCCTGTGGTTCGTTGGGGATCTCGCCGCGGAACTCGGGCGCCTGTCGTCCGGCCTCGGCGATCGCCACCGAGATGCTGACCTTGTGCACGTCCAGGCCGATATAGGCGGCGTGGCCATCGCTGGCGGCGTTGACCTGCTCGGCGACGGTACGGTCCACAACGGCTCGCTGAGTTGCGTTAGACTGTTTCATGACCTGCCTCCCTCAATAGTGGCTCTGTGTTCTGGTCCCACCCTCAACGTAACCCACGACGTTGAGGCGGGGCAGGTCAATCCATCATGTCTACGTGGGGCCCGGGTGACACCGCCAATCGCCGATATATCGGGCTCCTACGACTGGCACCTGAGATGTAGGAGCGCAGATTCTGCGCGATAGAGCCGTCAATCGCCGATAAATCGGGCTCCTACGGTGGGGCCCCGGGTGGCACCGCCAATCGCCGATGAATCGGGTTCCTACGGTGGGGACCGGGTGGCACCGCCAATTGCCGATACATCGGGCTCCTACGGTGGGGCCCGGGTGACACCGCCATTGCCGATACATCGGGCTCCTACGTGGGGTCGCCGGTAACGCCGCCAATCGCCGATAAATCGGGCTCCTACGGGTGGCTCCTGAGATGTAGGAGCGCAGATTCTGCGCGATAGAGGCCGCAGGCCTCTCGGCGGTGTCGGCCAACGCCGGTGACGCCGCCAATCGCCGATAAATCGGGCTCCTACGTTGGGGGCCCGGGTGACGCCGCCAATCGCCGATACATCGGGCTCCTACGGTGGGGGCCCGTCGCTACTGCCTCATGAGGGCAGCAGCGCGCCCATGCGCAGCACCTCGCGCAGGCTGGTGGTCCCCTGCTCGGCCTTGGTCAGGCCGTCCTGCAGCATCAGCGTCTCGCCGCGCTCCAGCAGGGCGCGGCGCAGGCGCGATTCATCGGCATTCCGCAGGATCCGGCCGTGGTCGGCGGCGGTGGGCTGCCACACCTCGAAGACCCCGGTGCGCCCGCGAAAGCCCAGGCCGTCGCAGCGGTCGCAGCCGCCGGGCAGCCAGGCCTCCTCGGGCAGCGCCACCCCCATGGCCTCCAGCCACACGGCTTCGCGCTCGGGCAAGGGCCCCCGCTCCCGGCAGTGCTCGCAGAGCCGGCGCACCAGGCGCTGGGCCACCACCAGCCCCAGGTTGGCGCTGATCTCGGCGTCCCCCAGCCCCAGGTGGCGCAGGCTGGAGACCACCCCCACCGCATCGCGGCTGTGCAGGGTGCCCATCAGCGAGCGGCCGCTGCCGGCCACGCTGAGGGCGGCCCGGGCGGAGTCGGGATCGCGGATCTCGCCGATCAGCACATAGTCCGGGTCCAGGCGCAGCAGCGAGCGGATGCCGGTGGCGAAGTCCAGGCCGCTGGCCTCGTCCACCTGGATCTGGTTGATCCCGGGAATCTCGTACTCCACGGGATCCTCCAGGGTGATCACGTGGCTGTCGGTGAGGCGCAGCTGGTTGAGCAGCGTGTACAGGGTCGTGGTCTTGCCCGAGCCGGTGGGGCCGGCCACCAGCAGCATGCCCCCGGTGGCGTCCATCCAGCGCAGAATCCCCCGCGCGCCCTGCTCGCCGATGCCCAGCGACAGGGTGTCCCGAAACGTCTCCGGCGGTGCCAGGAAGCGGATCGCCATCTTCTCGCCGGCCACGCAGCTCACCGCCGTGACCCTCAGGAAGGTCTCCTCACTGCCCTCTTCGCCGGGCGGCCAGCTGAAGCTGCCCTCGGCGGCGGCCAGCGACGGCACCGGATTGAGGCCCGCCAGCACCTTGAACTGGTTGGTCAGGCGCGCCCCCGTGCCGGCATCGATGCGCAGGGCCTCGATCACCCGGCCATCGATGCGCAGGCGGATGCGCAGGTGCTCCTGATGGGGATCCAGGTGAATATCGGTGGCCCGGGCGCGCAGGGCGTCCTCGAGCAGGGCGTGGGCCTCCAGCACGTCCTCGCCGCCGGCCGGCGGGGTCTCGAGCAGCGGCAGCAGCCTCGCCAGCAGGCGGCGGTGGTCGGTTCGGGTCGTCTCATCGGCCATTGGGGTCCTCATCCGTCGGGGCACCCGTCGAGGGTGCGAGAATTCTCAGCCTAGGCGCTATCCCCGGGCGCTGCTCGCGCGGGGGCAGGCGGGTCGGGTCCGTCGGCAGAGGACCCGCCCAGCCCCAGCCGGGCGGCGTTGCCCACCACCGATAGCGAACTGGCCACCATGGCCAGCACCGCCACCTGGGGCGGGATCACCATCCAGGCGGCGAGCCCCAGGGCCAGGGCGTTGTAGAGCGCCGAGAGGGCCAGGTTCTGCTGCATCACCCGGCGAGTGGCGCGGGCGATAGCCAGCGCCGTCGGCACGCCGTGCACGCCGGCGCCCAGCAGCTGGATGGCCGCGGCGTCCCGGGCGGCGGCGCTGGCGTCGGCGGTGGCCACCCCCACCGTCGCCGCGGCCAGGGCCGGGGCGTCGTTGATGCCGTCCCCCACGAAGAGCAGCGGCGCCGGCAGCGCCGCCACCAGCTGGCGCTTGGCCTCCGGGGAGCGGGCGCCGAAACAGGCCTCGGGCGCCAGCCCCAGGCGCCCGCCGAGGCGGCGCACCAGCGCCGGGCGGTCGCCGCTGATCAGCGCCAGCACCAGGCCTCGGCGGCGCAACGCCTCAAGCGTGGCCGACGCCGAGGGGTCGGGCTCGTCCTCGAGCCAGAGCGAGCCGAGCCAGGCCCCGTCGCGGGAGAGTGCCACCTCGGTGGCCCAGGGCGGCCCGGCCTCACGCTCGGGCGGCGCCACTAGCTCAGACAAGGACGCGCGCTCGGACAAGGACGCGCCCGGGGATTTCCACCCGGCGATCAGCCAGCCGGGAGCGCCGATCCGCAGGCGCGTGCCGTCGGCCTCGCGCACCTCGCGCCCCCGGCCGGGGTGCTCGGCGATCGCCGTCGGCGCCTGCCCCGGGGCGATCCGCGCCTCGGCGGCGGCGGCGCGGATCGCCAGCCCCAGGGGGTGCTCGCTGCCCCACTCGGCCCGGGCCGCCAGGGCCAGCAGCGCGTCGTCGTTCCCTCCCGGGGCCGGGCGCAGGGCCGCCAGGCGCAGGGTGCCGCGGGTCAGGGTGCCGGTCTTGTCGAAGGCCACGGCGCGGGCCTGGCCGGCGAGTTCCAGGGCCGCCGGGTCGCGAAACACCACGCCGGCATCCAGCGCTCGGGCGGTGCCTGCCAGGCTGGCCATCGGCACCGCCAGCCCCACCGCGCAGGGGCAGGCCACCACCAGCACCGACAGCGCCCGCACCGCGGCCTCCTCCGCGGGCACCCCGGCCAGCAGCAGCGCGGCCAGGGTGACCAGCGCGAGCGCCAGGGCGATGGGGCTGAGCCAGGCGGCGAAGCGGTCCGCCAGGCGGCGCAGCTCGCCCTTGCCCGCCTGCAGGGCCTGCACCTGGCGGTGCAGGCCATCCAGCCGCCGTGCGCCCACTCCGGTGGTCACGCGCAGAGTGACGGGCTCGCCCAGGTTGCGACAGCCCGCCGTGAGAACCGCCCCCCGCGTCAGGGTACGCGGGCGGCTCTCGCCGGTGAGCAGGGCGAGGTCGAGCCGTGCCTCGGGGTCGAGCAGCTCGCCGTCCAGCGCCAGGGTCTCGCCGGTCGCCACGCGGATCCGCTCGCCGGGGACCACCTCGGTCACGGGCACCGTCTGGAGGGATATTTCATGCTCGCCGCTCCCCTCTTCATGCTCGCCGTCCCCCTCGCCCTTATGCTCGCCGGCTCCCTCAACTCGACCCTCCCTCAGCCGACAGACCCACTCGGGCAGCGGGGCCAGCCCTTCCAGGGCGCGCAGCCCGCGATAGCGCGCCAGGGTCTCCCCCCAGCGCCCCGCCAGCAGCAGCACCACCAGCATCACCGCGGTATCGAAGTAGACCTCCGCCGAGCCGCGGCCCAGCAGCCACACGGAGACCATGAGCGCCCCGAGGACGCCCAGCGAGACCAGGGCGTCCATGCCGGGTCGGCCGGCGCGCAGGGTGCGCCAGGCGGCGCGGTAGAAGGGCCAGGCGGCGATCGTCACCACCGGCAGCGCGAAGGCGCCGGAGACCCAGGCCAGCACCCGTTCCAGGCGCGGCTCGGGCAGCGCGCCCGCGTAGATCAACAGCGACGCCAGCATGGTCCACATGCCGAACGCCGCGGCCACCAGCAGCCGCCCCGCCAGGGCTCGGCTCTCGGCGTCCAGGCGGTGGCGGGCATCCGGCGCCGATGCCAGGTCGCACAATCGGTAGCCGAGCCGCCCCACCGCCGCGCCGATTCGCTCAGGTGTCACGGCGTCTGGCGCCCCCTCCACCAGCAGGGTGGCGGAGAGGTAGTCGACCCCCGCCCGGCTCACCCCGGGTAGGCGCCGCAGGCGGTACTCGATGGCCAGGGCGCAGCTGGTGCACCACATGCCCTCCACCGAGCGCAGCAGCTGGGCGTCGCCGCCAGCGGCGGCCCCGGGGGCAGCGCTCCCGGCCAGGGTCGGGGCGTCTCGTTCAGCGGCGAGGGAGGCGGCGTCGCGATGGGCCATGATCCCTCCCCTACAGGCAGGGCGGCATAGCCACGATCGGCAGGCCGACGAAGGCCACCCCCGCCGCCGAATAGAGATGCAGCCCGGCCCCCACCAGGGCGATGAAGCGTGGCCTGCCCACGCTCTCGCGGCCGGCGCGCAGCCCCCGCCAGGCCAGCCAGACGAGCAGCGACAGGGTCGCCAGGGTGAGCAGCCCCAGCCCGGCATTGATGGCGGTGAGCGCGCCCTGCCCCGGTGCCGGCGGCGCCAGCGCGCAGGCCACCGAGAGGCCGGCGTAGAGCGCCACGAAGCACAGGCTCCAGAGGGTGAGCCCGAGCAGCAGCTGGGCGGGGTGGCTCGGCCCCAGCCATCGACGCAGCGACTTCATGGCCCGGCTCCCGTCAGCCGCGGCAGCAGCACGATGGCCGCCGTCAGGATCCAGTAGACGGCCAGCTGGTAGCGCCACAGCAGCGCCACGACACCCGGCTCGAAGGGCAGCCGGGCGCCGACCAGGCCGAGCCCCGCCCGCCAGGCCTGCAGCGCGGCCAGCACGGCGGCCAGTCCACCGTGGGCGAGCAGGTAGGCGAGCCCCACCAGCAGGGTGGCGTCGTGGGCCGTGGCGGTGGGTGCAAGCCCCGCGGCCATGAGCACCCCGACCAGCAGCGCCACGTGCAGCCCGCCCAGCGCGGCGATGCCCGCGAAAGCCAGGGTGAGGCCCGCCTCGCCCCCGCGCCGCAGCGTCGCCACCCGCCGCTCCAGCCACAGGGTGCCCAGGGTCAGGGCCGCCCCGGAGGCCAGCAGCAGCGGCAGCGAGAGCGGCGACTGAGCGGGCATCCGCCACTCGGGCGAGACCGTCCAGAGGTAGAACCAGCCGAACAGCAGCGAGAGGAAGAAGGCGCCGTCGGCGAGCAGCGCGATTCCCATGGTCCAGCGCCCGGGGCCATCGGCGGTGCGCGAGTGCAGCGGCGGGTCCGTGGGCTCGTCATGGCCCAGGGGCGCGGCCCGGGAATGGCCGCCGTTCTCCCAGGACCAGCGCAGCAGCAGCACGCCCGCGCCGGCCAGACCCAGCAGCGCCAGGGGATAGAGGCGCACCAGCAGGCTGACGCAGACCACGGCCAGGCACAGGGCCGCAAAGAGCGGCAGCAGGCTGTTGCCGGGCAGGTGGATCAGCTCGCGCACCCGCCCGGTCAGCGCCTCGCCGCCGAGCAGTTCGCGGCGGCCGTGGGCGGCGCCGGGCCGGGCGTGCTCGCCGCGGGCGATCTCGTCGCCCAGGGTGGGCGTCTCCCACAGCGGATGGCGGCTCTCCACCCGGGGCAGGCTGGCGAAATTGTAGTTGGCCGGCGGCATCGCCAGGCTCCACTCCAGGGTGTCGGCCCCCCAGGGGTTGCGCGGCGCGATGCGCCCGTAGCGGCCGTGGAGCAGGAGATCCGCCAGCACCACGGCGATGCCCGCCGCCATCATGAAGCCGCCCACCGAGGAGATCAGGTTGTAGAGGTCCCAGCCCATGGCGCTGTCGTAGGTGTAGACGCGCCGCGGCATCCCCAGCAGCCCCGTCCAGTGCATGATCAGGAAGGTGAGGTTGAAGCCCAGGAAGGTCAGCCAGAAGCCGAGCCGGCCGAGGCGCTCCGAGGGCAGGCGCCCGGTGACCAGCGGCAGCCAGTAGTAGGCGCCGGCCACCAGCGGGTAGAACATGCCGCCCACCAGCACATAGTGCAGATGGGCCACCACGAAATGGGTGTCGTGGACCTGCCAGTTGAAGGGCACCAGCGCCAGCATCACCCCGGTCAGCCCGCCGCAGACGAAGATCACCAGGAAGCCCGTGATCCACAGCATCGGCAGGGTCATGCGCGGCCGGCCCAGCCACAGGGTCGCCAGCCACACGAACACCTGGATGGCGGTGGGCACCGCCACCAGCATGCTGGCCGCCGAGAAGAAGGCCTGGGCGAGCTGGGGAATGCCCACGGTGAACATGTGGTGGACCCACAGGCCGAAGCTGATGAAACCGGTGATGACGATGGCCGCCACCACCCAGCCGTAGCCGACGATGGGCCGCCCGGCGAACACCGGGATCAGCGTCGAGACGATGCCCGCCGCGGGCAGGAAGATGATGTAGACCTCGGGGTGGCCGAACAGCCAGAAGAGGTGCTGCCAGAGGATGGGGTCGCCGCCGCCGGCCACCGTGAAGAAGGGCATCCCCGCGGCGCGCTCCAGCTCCAGCAGCACGCTGCCCAGGATCAGCGGCGGGAAGCCCACCACGATCATCAGCGCCATGGCCAGGATGTACCAGGCGAACAGCGGCATGCGGTGCAGCGCCATGCCCGGCGCCCGGGTGCGCAGGATCGACACCGTGAGCTCCACCCCGGCGGCCAGCGCCGAGATCTCCACGAAGGTGATGCCCAGCAGCCAGAAGTCGGAGCCCGGCCCGGGCGCATACTCGCTGCTGCTCAGCGGGGTGTACATGAACCAGCCGCTGTCCGGGGCCATCTCCAGCAGCAGGCTGGCGAAGAGGATGATGCCGCCGAACAGGTAGCACCAGTAGCCGAAGGCGGTGAGCCGCGGACAGGCCAGGTCGCGGGCGCCGATCATCTTGGGAATCAGGTAGATCGCCAGCCCCTCCAGCATGGGAATGGCGAACAGGAACATCATCACCGTGCCGTGCATGGTGGTGACCTGGGCGTAGATCTCCGGCGACATGAAGGCCTGGTCGGGCAGCGCCAGCTGGGTGCGAATGAGCATCGCCAGCACCCCGCCGAGCAGGAAGAAGACCAGGCCCGTGACCATGAAACGCAGCCCCAGGGTGCTGTGGTTCACCACGTTGAGCCGGCCGCGCCAGCCGGGCGGATTGCCCCACACGGCTTCCATCTCGCGGTGCAGGCGCTCGGCCTCGGGGGTGGGTCGCATCGTTTCGCTCATGGCACCCGGGTCTCCAGCCAGGCGCCCAGGGCCTCGAGGGCCTCGGGCGCGAGATGGTCATGGGCGGGCATGCGATTGCCCGGCTTGAGGCGCTGGTGCTCGGCCAGCCAGCGGGCGATGGCGCCCTCCTCCATGGCCAGGGTGCCGGCGCCGAGGGTGGCGCGGGCACCGATGTCGGAGAGATCGGGGCCGGTGTCGCCGTCGGAGAGCCCGGCCACCCGATGGCAGCGGGCGCACTGCTCGATGAAGGTGTCGCGGGCCGGGGCGTGGTCGTCGGCCGGAGGCGTTCGAGGCCTGGCTGGCTCGCGCCGCGCCGCCAGCCAGGCCTCGAACGCCTCCGGCGGCACGGCTTCCAGGTGGAGCTGCATATGGGCGTGCTGCACACCGCAGTACTCGGCACACTGGGCGCCGAACACCCCGGGCGTGTCGGCCTGGAGGCGGATGCGATTGATGCGCCCGGGGATCATGTCGATCTTGCCGCCCAGGCGCGGCACCCAGAAGGCGTGGATGACGTCGGCGCCGGTGACGTGGAAGTCCACCGGCTCGCCGACGGGCATCACCAGGTGGTTGGCGGTGACGACCTCGCCCGCCTCGTCCGGGTAGCGCACCTCCCACCACCACTGGTGGCCGGTAACCTCGATCACCCGCGGCGTCTCGCCGCCGGGCAGCGGCAGGGACAGCAGGCGCTGCCCGGCGGGCACCCCGAAGGCGAGCAACACCAGGATGGTCACCCCCGGCAGCAGGATGCCGCCGCCGAGGATCCAGCGCAGGCCCAGGCGGCGTTCCTCATCGGGGCTATGGCGTTGGCCGGGGCCTCGCTCGGGGCGCTCACGCGGGCGGAAGGCGGCCAGCCACAGCGCCACCACCGCCAGGAACACCAGCCCGAAGCCGATCAGCATGCCCCACCACAGCCAGGCCACGTCCCGGGCCGCGGGCCCCGCCGGGTCGAGGATGGAATGGCTGCCGCTGCAGCCGGCCAGCGCCGTGACAAGCACCAGGACAAACAAGGCGGGCAGCGCCGGGGGGCGCGGGTTCGAGTTGACCCGCCGGCCGCGGCGGCCTTCACTGTCGATAACGTGATTCCCCCCAACGCCATCGACAGGGACGCCGCCATGAGTCATCCCCCCCAGCGCTCCATCCACAGCCGCGCCGCCGTCGCCGGCCATCCGCTGCATCCGGTGATGATTCACTTCCCGGTGGCCGCCCTGCTCGGCCTGGTGGCCAGCGACCTGGGTTACCTCTACACCCAGGACCCCTTCTGGGCCCGCGCCTCGCTGTGGCTGGCCGGGGTGGGCGCCATCGGCGGCTGGGTCGCCAGCCTGGCCGGGCTCGTCGACCTGCTGACGGTCCGGCGGATTCGCCGCCTGATCACCGCCTGGAGCCACGCCATGGTGGCGGTGGTGTTGCTGTCGCTGGCCTCGCTGAACTGGCTGTGGCGCTTCCTCGGCGAGGCGCTGCTGCCCTGGGGGCTGGTCCTGAGCCTGGCCACCGCGGCGCTGATCGCCCTGGCCGGCTTTCTGGGCGGGCAGCTGGTCTATGAGCATGCGGTGGGCGTGGACCTCGACGACTGAGGTGTGAGACTTCGGCATTCCCTCTCCTCCCCGGGCCTCAGAGTTCCGGCTTGGCCAGCACCAGGCCGACCACCGCCAGCATGGCGAGCCCTGCCACCCCGCCTGCCACTGCCGCGCCAGCGGCCACCCCGCGCGGCTGACCATGCTCCAGGCGCAGCAGCAGCCAGCCGCACAGCCCGTGGGCCAGCACCATGGCACTCACCGCCAGCAGCTTGAGCACCAGCCAGGGGCCGGCCAGACCGTGCAGCAGGAACAGCAGGGTACCGGAGGCGATGGCGAGCAGCGCGGCGGGACTCGCCAGGCTGTTGTAGAGCAACCGCGGCAGCGGCGGCGCGCCCGGCGAAAAGCCCTCGGGCACCCGCTGCGGCCGAGCCAGCTGGCAGAGCATCGCCGGCAGGTAGAGCAGCAGCCCGCACCAGCTCACCAGGGCGATGATATGGAGAAACTTGATCCAGGGCATGGGCGTCCTTGCAGCGGAGCCGGCCTTCTGGGCCGGCAACCCCTTTACCCTAGTCCAGCGGCGGCCCCACGGCCAAGTTGCGAATCAGCCATCGAGACTACTGGTGGCCTGATAGCTGCCACCCAGGCTGGTTCCTTCTGGTGGGAGCCACGCTCTGCGGGGCGAAAAGGCCGAGACCACAGCATCTCCAAGTAACACCATTGGGCGGCTTCGCCGCCATTCGTCGAAGCGTCGAACCGCGGGAAAGCCCAGCTCCCACCAGTAGTTTCGAGGCTTGAGCACCGGTACGCGCAATGGATCAGCCGAACAGGCCCTGGCTTCTCAGGTAGTCATCGTAGCTGCCGCTGAAGTCGGTGATGCCCGTCTCGCTCATGTCAAGGATGCGGGTCGCCAGGGAGCCGACGAACTCGCGGTCGTGGCTGACGAAGATCAGGGTGCCGGGGTAGTGCTCCAGGGCCAGGTTGAGCGCCTCGATGGACTCCATGTCCAGGTGGTTGGTGGGCTCGTCCATCAGCAGCACGTTGGGCCGGGTGAGGATCAGCTTGCCGAACAGCATGCGCCCCTGTTCGCCGCCGGAGATCACCTTGACCGACTTGCCGATGTCGTCGCTGGAGAAGAGCATGCGCCCCAGGGCGCCGCGGATCACCTGCTCGCCGCCGTCGGTCCACTGGGCCATCCACTCGAACAGGGTGGCGTCATTGGCGAAGTCGTCGGCGTGATCCTGGGCGAAGATGCCCAGATCGGCGCTGTCGGTCCACTTCACGCTGCCGGCCTGTGGCGACAGCTCGCCTCCCAGGGTGCGCAGCAGGGTGGTCTTGCCGATGCCGTTGGGGCCGATGATGGCGATGCGCTCGCCGGCCTCAACGGTCATGCCGAAGCGTTCGAACAGCGGCGCCTCGCCGGGGTAGCCCTGGGTCAGCCCTTCCACGTTGACCGCGTTGCGATGGATCTTGCGCGCCTGCTCGAAGCGGATGAAGGGGCTGACCCGGCTCGAGGGCTTGATCTCCTCGAGCTTGATCTTGTCGATCTGGCGCGCCCGGGAGGTGGCCTGCTTGGCCTTGGAGGCGTTGGCCGAGAAGCGGCTGACGAAGGCCTGCAGATCGGCGATCTGCGCCTTCTTCTTGGCATTGTCGGCGTGCTGGCGCTCGCGGGCGGCGGTGGCCGCGGTCATGTAGTCGTCGTAGTTGCCCGGGAACAGCTTGATCTCGCCGTAGTCCAGGTCCGCCATATGGGTGCAGACGCTGTTGAGGAAGTGGCGGTCGTGAGAAATGATGATCATGGTGCTGTTGCGCGCCTTCAGCATCCCCTCCAGCCAGCGGATGGTGTTGATGTCCAGGTGGTTGGTGGGCTCGTCGAGCAGCAGCACGTCGGGGTCGGCGAACAGTGCCTGGGCGAGCAGCACGCGCAGCTTCCAGCCCGGGGCCACCTCGCTCATGGGGCCGGTGTGCTGCTCGAGGGGGATACCGAGCCCCAGCAGCAGTTCACCGGCCCGGGCCTCGGCGGTATAGCCGTCGAGCTCGGCGAAGCGCACCTCCAGGTCGGCCACCGCCATGCCGTCTGCCTCGCTCATCTCGGGCAGCGAGTAGATGCGCTCGCGCTCGGCGGCCACCTGGGAAAGCTCGGCATTGCCCATGATCACGGTGTCGATGACCCGCTCATTCTCGTAGGCGAACTGATCCTGGCGCAGCTTGCCGAGCCGGGCGCCGGACTCGACCATCACCTGGCCCCCGGAGGGCTCCAGGTCGCCGCCGAGGATCTTCATGAAGGTGGACTTGCCGCAGCCGTTGGCGCCGATCAGGCCGTAGCGGTGGCCATTGCCGAACTTGATGGAGACGTTCTCGAACAGGGGCTTGGCCCCGAACTGCATGGTGATGTTGGCGGTGGAGATCAAGGATAGGGTCCGGTCGGTGCATGGAGGGGGCAGAATTGTACCGGTTATGGGCGCACTTCACACCGCCCTCTGAGCCAGGGCGCTTTCAGCTTGGCGTGACGCTCAGGTGAGGCTGTTGTGACTGGTGGGAGATCGGCTCCGTCGACGGTTCGACGCTTCGACGGTTCGACGCTTCGACGAATGGCGCCGTAGGCGCCCCGGCGGCGTAGGCGCCCCGGCGGCGTTGCTGGCGTTGGCGCATACCGCACAGGAGCCCTTCGGTCTCCATTCGCCGGGCGGAGCCCAGCTCCCACCATATTCGCCGGGCAGAGCCCAGCTCCCACAGTGAGTATTCAGCCTCAGCTGGGCACCTCGCCTCTTCTGCGAACAGCCTGAGCCAGGCCCCACAACGACAGCGGCCCCGGCAGGGTTAGCCGCCGGGGCCGCGTTAGGCGCCTCGCAGAGGCCGCTCAGTCGTGGCGGTCGACGTTGAAGATGCTCTGCAGCTTGCGCTTCTTGCCGTAGATATGCACCGTGGTGGCGTCGAAGGGGAAACGCTCCAGGTAGGGGCTGTCCGAGTTGAAGCGCGGCTTGTGGGCGTTGATCATCGCCGCCGCCAGGCGCTCCCGGTTGGCGCTGCCGCACAGGCCCACCGCATACCAGATCTCCTCGCCGGGCGGCGGGAAGGCGTGCCACTTGTCGCGGTGTCCGTCATTCTGCAGACCGAAGCGGGCGCCGCGGTGCTCGCCCACGTAGAGCAACTCCTGGACGTCCATCTCCTCGGTCTCGGGGTCCTTCGCCGCACGAAACACGCAGTAGATGCCGGAGTCCTCCGGTACCTCCTTGAGCGTCTCCTCGGTCCAGTAGCCAAGCATCTTGGGGGACAGGATCTGTTCGGTCATGGTGACCTCCTCAGTAGTCTTCGAGTCGCTGCATATCGCGGGCGATGCGCCGCACTTCGGCCTCGTGGCCCGCCGACAGGGCCTCGAAGAAGGCCTTCTCGTCGCTGCTGCCGGCCAGTTCGGCCCGGTGGGCATAGAGGTCCTGGAGGGTGCGATGCGCCGTGAGGGCAGTGGACAGCACGCTCTGCACGGTATCGCAGTCGATGCAGCCGGGCAGGCGTTCGAGCACCGGTGGATGGGGAAAGTCGGCCGGATCATCGAACCAGGCCTCCAGCACCTTGCTGTGGTCGCTGCCGTCGTCGAGGTAGCCGGTGAGGTCATTCTGCTGCTTGCGCTCGCGCTCGGCCAGATAATCGAGCGCCATGCGCACCCGTTCGTCCACATCACCGCCCCCGGCCAGGGCGGCGAACTGCTCGGCGAGCCGCCGATGATAGCCGGCGGCCCAGTCGACCAGCTCCTTCACCTGATGAAATCGCATGGCGCATCCTCCTCGTTGTTGTCGTCATCGCGGCCGCTGTGCCGCCCTGCTCTGTCTTCATCCTAGCCAAGGGCGGGACGGCGTGCTTGACGTGTATCAACGAGAGGCGATGAAAGGCGCTGGCATCAGGGCTGATGGCCGCGCTAGCGCAACAGGGAGGCGTCGATGGGCACGAAATCGCTGGCCGCGCGCACCAGGGCGTCGGCGGTGAGGGAGGCCACCCCGACGACGGTCACCCGGACCCCGAAGCGCTCGCGCAGGCGGTCCACCAGCAGGTCGAAGTCGCCGTCGCCGGAGACCAGCACCACATGATCGGCGAGCGGCCCCGCCTCGATGGCGTCCAGGGCGATGCCGACGTCCCAGTCGCCCTTGGCGGAGCCGTCGCGGCGCTGGATGAAGGGCTTGAGCTTCACCGTAAAGCCGATGCCGCGCAGGATGGTCTGGAACTGGCGCTGGCGAGGGTCGCCCCGATCCACCGCGTAGGCGTTGGCCACCACCACCTCACGGCCGGCCGCGAAGCGCGCCCAGAAGGCGTGGTAGTCGAAGTGCCGCCCGAAGGCATCCCGGGTGGTGTAGTAGACGTTCTGGACGTCGACGAAGATGGCGACACGCTCCACTCGCCCTACCACTCCTGGCTGGTTTCGCGCAGGGCGGCGAGCTCGGCCTTGGCCTCGGCGAGGCACCAGCGCAGCTCTTCGCCCAGCGCCGCGCCGCTGCCCACGGCGATCAGCCCGGCGGCGGCGCCGCTGGTACGCCGCGCCGCGCCCTCACTGGCATGCAGCGCCTCGAGCCGGGTGACCAGCCAGGCGAGCCAGCTGTCGGGCTGGGCGGCCAGCTCGCGCAGGCGGTGCAGCTCGGCGATGCCGGCGCCATCGGCGCCCAGCAGCTCGCGCCACTCATGGCGCTCGAGCCGAGCATGGAAGGTCACCTCGCGAAGCAGCGACTGCAGCGCCAGCTCGAAAAGCGCCAGGGCGCCCTCCTCCGCCGCCATGCGCCGCGCGTCGGCGTGCTCATCGCTGCCGCTCGGTGTCTCGAGCAGTAGCTCGGCCTGGTAGAGCAGCTGGTTGGTGCGGGATCGCGGGGTCACTTGCGCTTGTCCTCCACCTGCCATTTTCGACCGTCGAAGGTGGCCTTCCAGCCGGTGGCCTTGCCCTCCTCGTCGGTCATCACGAACTGCTCCTTGGCCTTGCGCGAGAAGCGGATCTGGGCCGGGCGGCCATCCGGGTCCTCGCTGGGGGCGTCGAGCAGGTAGTGGTACTTCTCGGGGAGCGCCTCGGCGTGGGCCTTGAGCTCCTTGACCAGCGGCGGACGGGTCTCGCGGTTCTTGGGGAACTTGCTGGCCGCCAGGAAGAGGCCACTGGCCCCGTCGCGCAGCACGTAGTGGTCATCGACCTTCTGGCACTCGAGCTCCGGCATGTCGATCGGGTCCATCTTGGGCGGCGCCACCTCGCCGCTGCGCAGCAGCTTGCGGGTGTTCTTGCACTCGCTGTTGGTGCAGCCGAAGTACTTGCCGAAGCGACCGGACTTGAGCTGCATCTCGCTGCCGCACTTGTCGCACTCGATGGTCGGGCCGTCATAGCCCTTGATGCGGAACTTGCCCTGTTCGATCTCGTAGCCGTCGCAGTCCGGGCTGTTGCCGCAGATGTGCAGCTTGCGGGTCTCGTCGATCAGGTAGCTGTCCATGGCGGTGCCACACTTCGAACAGCGATGCTTGGCGCGCAGGGCGTCGGTCTCGGCCTCCTCGTCGGCGTCGGCGGCCACCGCCTCCTGACCGGGCAGCAGGTCGATGGTGGTCTTGCAGCGCTCCTTGGGCGGCAGGTTGTAGCCGGAGCAGCCCAGGAAGACCCCGGTGGAGGCGGTGCGGATCTGCATCTTGCGCCCGCAGCTGGGGCAGTCGATGTCGGTGGGCACCGGCTGGTTGGGGCGCATGCCCGTCTCGCTCTCGGCCTCCTCGAGTTCCTTCTTGAACTCGGCGTAGAAGGCGTCGAGCAGCGCGCGCCAGTTGCGCTCGCCCTCGGCCACTTCGTCGAGACCGTCTTCCATGCGCGCCGTGAAGGAGAAGTCCATCAGGTCGGGGAAGGACTCCTTGAGGCGCTCGGTGACGATGTCGCCGAGCTTCTCGGCATAGAAGCGCCGGTTCTCGAGCTTGACGTAGCCGCGATCCTGGATGGTGGAGATGATCGCCGCATAGGTGGAGGGCCGGCCGATGCCGCGCTTCTCCAGTTCCTTGACCAGGCTCGCCTCGGTGTAGCGGGCCGGCGGCTTGGTGAAGTGCTGCAGCGGGTCCAGGGAAGCCAGGGTCATGGGGGTACCCTCGGCGAGATCCGGCAGCGACTGGTCCTCGTTCTTGCCGGCCGGCTTCATGACGCGGGTGTAGCCGTCGAACTTGAGCACGCGGCCCTTGGCCTTGAGCTCGAAGCCGTCGACGTCCACGGTCAGGGTGCTGGAGAGGTACTGAGCCGGGGTCATCTGGCAGGCCACGAATTGACGCCAGATCAGCTCGTAGAGGCGCTCGGCGTCGCGCTCCATCCCGGCCAGGTCCGTGGCGCGGCGGCCCACCTCGGAGGGACGGATCGCCTCGTGGGCCTCCTGGGCGCCCTCCTTGCTGGAGTAGCGATTGGGCGCCTCGGGCAGGTAGCGCGGGCCGAATTCCTCGCCGATGAACTCGCGCACGCTCTCCACCGCGTCCTTGGAGAGGTTGGTGGAGTCGGTCCGCATGTAGGTGATGTAGCCCGCCTCATAGAGGCGCTGGGCCAGGGTCATGGTCTTCTTCACCGAGTAGCCCAGCCGGCCGCTGGCGGCCTGCTGCAGCGTCGAGGTGATGAAGGGGGCATTGGGCTTGGAGCTGGTCGGCTTGTCTTCCCGAGAGGTGATGGCAAGCGACGCCTTGCGCAGCGCGGCGATGCGCTCCAGGGTCTCGGCCTCGGAGGTGGGCCGGAACGCCTTGCCGTCCTGGCGCACCAGCTCGAAGCGGACCGGCTCGCCATCCGAGTCATCGGACTGCGGGACCAGGTCGGCGTGGACGTCCCAGAACTCCTCCGGCACGAAGGCACGAATCTCGCGCTCGCGCTCGACGATCAGACGCATGGCCACCGACTGCACCCGCCCCGCCGAGAGGCCCCGGGCGACCTTGGCCCACAGCAGCGGCGAGAGCATGAAGCCGACCACGCGATCCAGGAAGCGCCGCGCCTGCTGGGCCTCGACCCGCGGAATGTTCAGGGTGCCGGGATCCTGGAAGGCCTCCTGGATGGCATTCTTGGTGATCTCGTTGAAGACCACGCGCTTGTAGCGCGCGTCGTCGCCGCCGATGGTCTCGCGAAGGTGCCAGGCGATGGCTTCCCCCTCGCGGTCGAGATCGGTGGCGAGGTAGACGGTATCCGCCTTCTGGGCCAGCTTCTGGAGTTCGGCGACCACCTTCTCCTTGCCCGGCAGGATCTCGTACTGGGCCTCCCAGCCATGCTCGGGGTCGATGCCCATGCGCCGGATCAGCTGCTCCCGGGACTTGCGCTTCTTGTACTCGACCTTGTCGTCCGGCGACATCTTGCGGGTCAACGCAGCCTGACGTGCGCGCTCCTTGGGATCCGAGGCCGCCTTGCCCGAGCCGCTGGTCGGCAGGTCGCGGATATGACCCACGCTCGACTTCACGATGAAGTCGTTGCCGAGATACTTGTTGATCGTCTTGGCCTTGGCCGGCGACTCGACGATGACCAGTGACTTTCCCATAGTGCTCCACTGAAAGTGCACGGCGTGGACCTCGAGTCCTCGCCTGACAATGCCATACCGCCCTGATACGGCGGGCGAAAAATGCGCCTACCCTAACCCAGCGCCCCGCATCGCGCCAGTGGGCGCCAACCCCCGGCGCCTACTGACCCTAGACCGCACTCTTGCGAGAGAGCAAGCCTGCCGTCAATGCTGCCGTCAAAGACAGCGCCCCTGCCACGGAGGTGGCAGGGGCGCTGTAAGGGGGCGCGCCGAGTCTGAATCAGCGCTTGTTGCCACCCGGCTTGCGACGGGTCGACGACGTCCGGCGACGCGAAGCGGCCGGCTTGGCGGCGGACTCGTCGGCCTTGGCGGCGGGCTCGTCGGCCTTGGCGGCGGGCTCGGCCTTGGCGGCGGGTTCGTCGGCCTTGGCAGCGGGCTCGGCCTTGGCGGCGGGCTCGTCGGCCTTGGCGGCGGGCTCGTCGACCTTGGCGACGGGCTCGTCGGCCTTGGCGGCGGGCTCGTCGACCTTGGCGACGGGCTCGTCGACCTTGGCGGCAGGCTCGGCCTTGGCGGCGGGCTCGTCGACCTTGGCGACGGGCTCGTCGACCTTGGCGGCAGGCTCGTCGACCTTGGCGGCAGGCTCGTCGACCTTGGCGGCAGGCTCGTCGGCAGGCTTGACCGGCTGAGACTCCATCAGATCTTCCACGCTGCTGAAGGCGAGGCGCTGGGCCTCGGCCTGGCTGCCGATCCAGGCCTGGGCCTCGGCCCGCGACTCGGCCTCGATGATCGGCGCCTGATCGATGGCTTGCTCGAAGAGCCCCCGCACCCGCGCCAGGCGCTCGTTGGAGTGCTCGGAGAGCTTGCCGCTGGCCGCCAGCACGTGCTCGATGTGCTCCAGGTGGCCGGCGATCTGCTCGGCGAACTGGCCCTTGAGCAGCGAAGGCAGTGCCTCGACGGCCGCCTCGCGGTCCAGCTTGAGGATGAAGAACTGCTCGCGCATCAGCCGCTTGAAGTCTGCCACGGTGAGCTGAGGTTCCAGCTCGGCATGGGTGGCTCGCAGGCGCTTGAAGTTACGCTCGTCGGTGGAGGGTGCCCCACCCAGCACGAAGATCAGCGCGCGAATCACCGCCTCGTGGCTGCCGCCTTCGGCGATGTGCTCGCTCAGCTCGGCCTGGCGGCGCTGGATGAAGCGGCGGTGCTCCGGCTCTGACCCCGGGCGGCGGCGATGCACGTGGGCGTCACCGCCCAGGCCCACCAGCGACTGCAGCAGCGGCTGGCCGAAGGTATCCAGGAACAGCCGCTCGGTGGCCCCGTCGCGCAGGTCACGCCAGGCGTTGAGGCTGCCGGTGACCTGGCTGGAGGTGATCGATTCCAGTACCCGGAAGAGGTTCTCGTCGTCCACCGGGTGACGCTCGGCACGGATCTTCTCGGCCATGACCGGGATCGCGTGCATCAGCGGGTTGCGGTCGGAGAAGAGGCGATAGCCCAGGCGGTTGGGGTGCATGCGACGCATCCACTTGGCCGATTCGGGCGTGGTCATGGCCTGCACCCAGGGCTGCACGAAGAGCCGATAGAGCCCCAGGTTGATCTCGGAAAGCCGCGCCACGGTGGCGAAGCGGGTATCGTCCTCGGGGCTGTGCTGCACTACCTGGTCGAGCTCTTCGATGCTGCGCGAAGTGAACTCCAGCAGGTAGTCTCGCTCGATCAGCTCGGCGTCTTGGCGCTGGGCGGCGTCGGACACGGTGGTCTCGTAGAGCCCCGGCGGCAAGACGTCGATATAGTCCATGTTGGCGGTGAACTCGGCGTGCTCCTTGCGGGAGACGCTGCCCGACACGAAGATGCCCAGATGGCCGGTGGTGTCATGGACGCAGTAGACGATGGTCTGCTCGCTGGCCACGATATCATCCACGTCTTCATAGAGGTCGCGCACCCAGCCCAGCGCCTGGGGCGGCGGGGTGATGTCATCGCCCTTCGAGCAGAACACCACCACCGGCGAGCGCAGATTGCGCAGGTCGATGCGCCGGCCGTCGGAGGTGACCAGCTGGGCGGTGGAGAGACGATTGCCGACGAACAGGTTGTCGACGATGTACTGGATCTCGTTGCCGCCGAGCACCACGTGGCCGCCCCACCAGCGCTCGAACTCCAGGTAGCGGCTGGCCTCGGTGTCGATGTTGGCGAAGAGCCGATACTGCTTGGTCCAGAAGGTGTTGGCCGGATTGAGATTCTCGAAGTTCTGCACCAGCCAGGCGCCGTCGAACTGGCCATCGCCCAGATCGCTGAGCAGGGAGGTCATCCAGCTGCCGCCGGTCATGCCGCCGGCGTAGCGCATGGGCGCCCCGCCGCGCTCACCGGCCCAGTAGGAGAGCGGCGCGCCGGCGATCAGGATGGGCCCGAACAGGTCGGGCTCCAGCGACGCGGCCATCATGACCTGCCAGCCGGCCTGACAGTTGCCCACTACCATGGGCTTCTCGACGCCGAGCTCGCCGTGGAGGTCGTTGACATGACGCACGAAGGCGATTTCCGCCTCCACTACGTCCTCCACGGTCTGGCCCGGCTCCGGGTAGGGCAGAAAGCCGATGAAATAGCAGGGGTGGCCGGCACGCAGCGCCACGCCGAGCTCGCTGTCGGGCTTGAAGCCGCCGATCCCCGGGCCGTGACCGGCGCGGGGGTCGACCACCACGAAGGGGCGCATCTGCGGGTCGGTGGGGTATCCCGCGGGAGGCAGGATCCGCAACAGCTCGTAGTTGACCGGCCGCGACAGGTCGCGGCCGTCCATCAGCACCTCGGCCTCGAAACCCAGCACGCTGGGCTTGGTCTGTTCGATGTGTTCGAGGTACTGGTTACCACGTACGCGCATCACGTCCATGAAGAGCACGCTGCGCTCGAAGACATCCAACCAGTAGCGGCCAGCCGCGCGTCCGAACCCGAAGGGGTCGAGTAGCGTCACCGTGGCGGCCGGGGGAGTCGGCATCGGAAGATTCATCGCGAGCTCCTGGCATTGCGGTTAGAGGAATTGGACATCGGGCCACGGAGAATCCGCAGCTTTTGCTGCATCGCAATATAACGTAGTTTCGACGTTACAGCGAGGGAAAACTCTACACCAAAGGGCGCTATCCTGGGTCAAGCCCGGTCAGCAACGCTGCGGCACACTTCGCCCCCAGCAGCTCCTGCAGGCCGCGCCGACCGCGGCGCCGGGCCTCCTCGGGGGTACGCCCCCAGGCGGTGAGGCGCGCCTCTCCCCCGGTCTCGGGGGCGCGATCCAGGCGCAGGCCGGGCCCTCCGCTGATCCCGGCCGTCGCACCGGGAACGCAGCGCCACTGCAGGGCATGGCCGCGCGGCGCCAGGGCGGCCTGGCGCTCACGCAGTCGGTCGCCGGCCGCCAGGCGCAGCTGGACCACCGCCGGGTCCAGGCCGGTGAGGGCCTCGTCAAGCGCCTCCCGGCCGGTCAGACCGGGGCGCATGCCGCAGAACCCCAGGCGATTCTCCTGCAGCGCAAAGCGCAGGGTGACCAGCCCTGTGAGCCCGAGGCCGGACAGCCCCTGAACGGCGAGCTGGCCGAGATAGGCGCGCTGCTCAGGTGTCAGCCAGGTCACCGGGGCTCGCACCAGGGCACTGCCGAGAGACTCCCGCACCGCCAGCCAGCACACCCGGCCCAGGCGGTCGCCGAGCACCGCGAGCTCGACCCGCCGGCCGGGCACGCCCGCCTCGGCCAGCGGGACCCCCGCCTCTCGCAGCAGGGTCTGGGCCGCCACGCCATCTTGCATGGCGTCGATCAGCGCCAGGCGAGGCCCCACGAAGGGGAGTCCGCCGGCCCGGCAGGCCCTGGCCAGGGCGAGCTGACGGCCGGTGTCGGTCTCGCCGGGATGCAGCGCCGCGCAGCCGGCCGCGAGGGCGCGCGCTACCAGCGCCTCGGCGGGCTCATCGGGGGTGGTGGCGCCCAGGCACGCCAGGCCCAGTTCGGCGGCGGCCTGTCTCACCCGCAGGCCGGCAAGCCCGACGGCGGCCAGGGCGATCCGGGGCAGCGGCGCCCCCGGGTCGGGAAGGCTGAAAATGCTCACGTGGCGGTGGCCTCCTTGGCAATGGCCCCGGCGGGGCCGGCAGTGCTAGCATGAATTTCTGACCGACAAGAGGCCGGCGACGCCCATCCGGCAAGCGATCATGACCACTCCCAAGCTGCTCAACAAGCTGACGTTCCGCCAGCTGCAGGTGTTCCAGGCGGTCCACGACCAGCACTCCTACTCCCGAGCGGCGGAGCAGCTGGGGCTGACCCAGCCCGCGGTCAGCGCCCAGATCCGCCAGCTGGAGCAGGCCCTCGGCCAGCCGCTGTTCAAGTATGCCGGCAAGACCCTTCACGTGCTGCCGGCGGCGGATGCCCTGGCGGCATCGGTACGCGCCATTTTCGGCCAGGTCTCGCGGCTGCAGATGGCCCTCTCGGACATCTCGGGCACCATCCACGGCGAGCTCAACCTGGCGGCGGTCTCCACCGCCCAGTACGTGGTGCCGCATATGCTGGCGCGCTTCCGCGCCCACTTTCCCAACGTTCAGGTACGCCTCAAGGTGTGCAACCGCAGCCAGGCCCTGGAGCGCCTGGCAGAGTACCGCGACGACCTGGTGATCATGGCCCGGGTGCCCGAGGATCGCGACCTGGTGATCATGCCGATCCTCGACAACGAGATGATCCCCCTGGTGTGGCCCGGCCACCCGCTGCTGCAGGCGGCCACGCCGACCCTGGAGGATTTCGCCCGCCACTATGTGCTGATGCGCGAGCCAGGCTCCGGTGTACGCAGTGCCTTCGAGGAGTTGGCCACCGAGCAGGACGTGACCCTGGCCCACCGCATCGAGCTGGGCACCAACGAGGCCGTCAAGCAGGGCGTGATGGCTCAGCTGGGGGTGGCCGTGCTGCCCCGCCTGGCGGTGCGCCTGGAGCTGGCGGCGGGGTTGCTCGAGACGCTCACCCTGCCCGACTTTCCGCTGCGCCACTCCTGGTGCACCGTCTACCCCCGCGAGCGCTTTCCCACCCCTGTCACCGAGCTGTTCCTGCGTTTCTTGCGCGAGCACCTGGCGGAGTTCCACGCCCACTTCCAGGCGCCTCCCCGTCCGCTGCCCAACCACGGCGTGGTGTGTCTGCCGCTACCGAGCTGAGCCAGGTCATCGCGGGAGCGATCGCCGCCCACCCGGCGGTGCCCAGGCTCCGCGACTATGGTAGATTGTCGGGCCGATACCCAGTAACCAGCAGCACGGCCCAGCGGCCCGGGACCCTTGCCGGCAACGATGCCGGCGAAGAGCGTCCCCGGCCCCCGGGGCGAGCCGAGCGAAGGGGCTCACACCCATGAGCGACAGCACCTCGAAACATGTCCCCAGCGGCGAGAAGTTCCGCACCGAACACGGCTTCGCCGCCATCAAGGACGGCATCAAGCAGCGCCGCGAGCCGGCCGACAAGGCCGCTGACCCGGGCCGCAAGCCCAAGTGGCTGCGCGCCCAGATTCCCGGCGGCGAGCGCTTCGAGGCCGTCAAGCGCAACGTCAGCGAACATCGCCTGAGCACCGTGTGCGCCGAATCCCACTGCCCCAACATGGGCGAGTGCTGGAGCAACGGTACCGCCACCATCATGCTGATGGGCTCGGTGTGTACCCGCGCCTGCCGCTTCTGCGCCGTGGATACCGGCAACCCCGGGGGCTGGCTCGACGCCGAGGAGCCGGCCAACACCGCGAAATCGGTGGAGCTGATGGGCCTGCGCTACGTGGTGCTCACCTCGGTGGACCGCGACGACCTCGACGACGGCGGCGCCGCCCACTACGCGGCCTGCATCCGCGCCATCAAGACCCACACCCCCGAGGTGGTCGTGGAGGCGCTGACGCCGGACTTCGACGGCGCCCATGCCGCCATCGAGCAGGTGGTCGACTCCGGCCTCGAGGTGTTCGCCCAGAACGTCGAGACCGTGGAGCGCCTGACCCGGAAAGTGCGCGACCCCCGCGCCGGCTACCGCAAGACCCTGGACGTGCTGGCCCATGCCAAGCGCCACCGCCCCCAGGTGCTGACCAAGACCAGCCTGATGCTGGGCCTGGGCGAGAGCGACGAGGAAATACTCGCCACCTTCGACGACCTGCGCGAGATCGGCGTGGATATCGTCACCCTGGGCCAGTACCTGCGCCCCACCCGCAACCACCTGCAAGTGGAGCGCTGGGTCTCCCCCGAGGAGTTCGAGCGCTATCGCCGGATCGGCCTGGAGAGGGGCTTCATGGAAGTGGCCGCCGGGCCGCTGGTGCGCTCCAGCTACCGCGCCGACCGGGTGTTCGAGAAGAACAACCTGGGCCTGGCCGCGCCGGCCGCGGTGCCGGGCCAGGCGACCGATCCCGACCGCATCGACGCCATCAACGTCGGCTGACCAGTTCCCTGCCCAGCTCGAGCGCCAGGCATTCTGCCAGGCGCTCACCCACCTCCGCCACACCAGGCGCGTCGACGCCCGGACACCGATCGACCAGATCCGCCAGGCGCGTCATCGCCATGCCGGCATAGCCACAGGGATTGATGCGCAGGAAGGGGGAAAGATCGCCATCGACGTTCAGCGCCACGCCGTGAAAACTGCCGCCGCGGCGGATGCGCAGCCCCAGCGAGGCGATCTTGGCCTCACCGACACCCGTCTCCACATAGACGCCCGGCGCATCGGGGCGTGCCCGCGCCTCGACGCCGTGCTCCGCCAGCAGCGCGATCACGGCATTCTCCAGCCCGCTCACCAGGTGCCGCACGCCCAGGCGTGAGCGGCGCACGTCGATCAGTGGATAGAGCACCACCTGGCCGGGCCCGTGATAGGTCACCTGGCCGCCGCGGTCGGTCTGCACCACCGGGATATCGCCGGGCATCAGCAGGTGCTCCGGCCGGCCGGCCTGCCCCTGGGTAAACACCGGCTCATGCTCCACCAGCCAGAACTGATCCGGCGTGTCGGCGTCGCGGCTGTCGGTGAGGTCGCGCATCGCCTGCCACACGGGCGCGTAAGGCCGGCGGCCGAGACGATGCAGCTCGATGGGCGGCAGCGCCTGCGGTTGGCTGGGCGACTGAGAGGGGCTTGTTGCCATCACACCACCATATGCACGCGGCCGGTCGCCTTGAGCTCGTCGAACAGGGCCCGGAGCTGGGCCTCGCCGGTGGCGCGGATGGTCAGGCGCACCGACTGGTAGCGCCCGTTGCGACTGTCCACCACCCGCAGGTCGGTGGCGTCGAAGTGCGGGTCATGGCGAGTGACAATCTGACAGACCATGGCGGCGAAATCTTCGGCGGCATCGCCGACCACCTTGAGGGAGTAGGGGCAGGGGAAGGTGATCTTGGGCGGCTTGCCGGCGGCCGGCCGGCTGGGCTGGCGCAGATCGCGCAGGGACTTGTCGTTCATGGGGATTCCAGCGGGTTGCGGATATGGACCCATTTTACGCAACCCGCCGGACGGAGACCACCGACGACCTAGCCGAACCAGCCGCCGACCAGGTTGGAGAAGAAGCGGCGGACCTGATCGACCAGCTTCTTGACGAAGCCGCCCTCCTCCACCGACTCCAGGGCCACTAAGGGGTGTTCGCCCACCACCTCCTCGCCGAGGCGCACCGCCAGGGTACCGACGCGCTGGCCGGCCTCGACGGGCGCGGCCAGGTCGTTCTGGATATCCAGGCGGGCCGTCAGCTCCTCGTTGCGGGCCCGCGGCACCGTCATCATCACGTCGCCGTCGACGCCCACCGGCACCTGGTTGCTCTCGCCGCCCCACACTCGGGGGGTGCTGAGCACCGAGCCGGCGTCATAGAGCTTGACGGTCTCGAAGTAGCGGAAACCGTAGCTCAGCAGTTTCTGGGTCTCCTGGGCGCGGGACTCCTCGGAGCTGGTGCCCATCACCACGGAAATCAGGCGCATGTCCTCGCGCTTGGCGGAGGCCACCAGGCCATAGCCCGCCTCGGTGGTCCAGCCGGTCTTCAGGCCGTCCACGGTGGGGTCGCGCCACAGCAGCCGGTTGCGGTTGGGCTGGCGGATATCATTGAAGGTGAAGTACTTCTCGGCGTAGATCGCGTAGTGCTCGGGGTAGTCGTTGATGATGTACTGGGAGAGCAGCGCCATGTCGCGGGCCGAGGAGTACTGCTCCGGATGTGGCAGGCCGGTGGCGTTGGCGAAGCCGGTGTTGTGCAGACCCAGGCGGGTGGCGTGCTGGTTCATCAGATCGGCAAAGGGCGCCTCACCGCCCGCCAGGTGCTCGGCCACGGCCACGCTGGCATCGTTACCGGAGGCGATGATGATGCCGTAGAGCAGGTCGCGGATGGAGACCTGGGTGTCCACCTCGATGAACATCTTGGAGCCCCCGGTGCGCCAGGCGTTCTCGCTGACACGCACCATGTCGTTCATGGTGATATTGCCGCGGTCCAGCTCGCGCTCTACCAGGTAGGCGGTCATCAGCTTGGTCAGGCTCGCCGGCGGCAGCCGCTCGTCGGCGTTGTGCTCCACCAGCACCCGGCCGCTGTCGGCATCCATCAGGAACCAGGACTTGGCGGCCAGCTGGGGCGAGGAGGGAATCATGATCTGCGGCTGGGGCTGGGGCACCGGCACGCTCTGGGCCGAGGCCAGGGTCGATACCATCAGCAGGCAGGCCAGTATCGCCGGGATCAGCCGCAGGCGGCGAAGGAATAACAACTCACTCATGGGGGCAGGTCTCATGGAACGCTCAGGGGGAAAGGAATGGGGCGCCGATCAGTCGGCGCCGTTGACGACAAAGCTCTGTTCGAAGCCGGCCCGGCGCAGCTCGCCGCGCACCGGCTCCACCTGGTCGGCGCTGGCCAGCGGACCGACCTGGACCCGATGCACGCCGGTCGATACCGACACGCGCACCGGGCGGGAGAGTTCGGCCTGGAGCCGGGCCTGCAGCGCCTGGGCGCTCTCGGCGGAGCCCAGGGCGGCAATCTGTAAGAAGATGGGGCGGCCATCGGCGGGGCTGCCGTCAGCCGGGCGGCGTTCCGCGGGGCGGCCATCTGTCGGGCGGCGTTCCGCGGGGCGGCCGGCACTGGCGCTGCTGGCCGTCGAGGCGGGGGCCTCGGCCCTCGGCCGGGCGGACGCGCTCGAGACCGCGGTCGCCACCTGGCGGGCCGGCGGCGTCACCGCGTCGCCGGCGGCACCGTTGCGCGTGTTATCGGTGCGAGAGGCGCCGCCGTTCTCGGCCAGCCACTGCTCCACGTCGATGGCCTCCACCTTCACCCGGCCGGTACCGCGATCCAGGATGTCCAGGCGCGCCGCGGCGGCGTAGGAGAGGTCGATCTCGCGATCGTTGTGGAAGGGGCCACGGTCGTTGACCCGCACGATCGCCGAGCGGCCATTATCCTGGTTGGTGACCCGCACGTAGCTGGGCAGCGGCAGCGAGCGGTGGGCGGCGCTCATCTTGTACATGTCGTAGATTTCGCCATTGGAGGTGGCGTAGCCGTGGAACTTCTCGCCGTACCAGGACGCCGTGCCCTGGCGGGCATAGCCGCGGGCATCGGGCAGCACCCGATAGGTCTTGCCCCACACCTCGTAGGTGGGACGGTTGCCGCCCCGGGAAGGCGACTCGACCCGCGGCACCGCATCGGGGATGCGGCTGACGTCGGGGGGATCCATCGGATAGGCGTCGCCGGACATGGCGTAGCGCCCCCCCTCGCCGGTGGGCGCCGCCGAGGAGGCAGCCCGCGTCTCGCCGGACTCCGACGACGGGGCCTGACCGCCGCCACCGGCGCAGCCTGCCAGCATCACCGCCGCCGCCAGCCACCACAGCCGCGCGCTCATGGGCCCTCCTCCCCGTTGGCATGGACGGCATCCAGCCAGTGGGCATCCAGCGCTCGGGCCGCGGCGATGGCCTCGGCCAGCTCGGTGACCGCCATGGCATACAGATGGCTGTGGTTGTAGCGGGTGATCACGTAGAAGTTGTGGTCGCCCAGCACATAGCGCCAGTGGTCCTCGCCGTCCTCCAGGGAGACCGGCAGCAGCGGCCGGTCGGTGTCGAGCTCGCCGGCCACCGTGATGCCGGCCTCGGCCACGGCACTCGCCGCGACGGCCGGCGGGCGCGCCGCGCGGTTGAAGTCGATGCCGGACGGCGGCGTCGCGGGCCCCTCGGCGTCGTGATAGATCGGCTCGCCGGCGCGCCAGCCGTGCTCGGCAAAGTAGTTGCCCACGCTGCCGATGGCGTCCACCGGATTGGTCCAGAGGTCGCGGAGGCCGTCGTCGTCGAAGTCCACGGCGTAGGCGCGATAGCTGGTGGGAATGAACTGCGGATAGCCCATGGCGCCGGCGTAGGAGCCCGTGAGCTCGCCGGGTTCGACCCCCTGCTCGTGGGTGATTTCCAGGAAGGCGGCCAGCTCGCCGCGGAAGAAGCCGCCGCGGGTCGGGTGGTGAAAGGCCAGGGTGGCCAGCGAGTCGATGACCCGGTGACGACCGGTGAAGCGCCCGTAGCTGGTCTCGACGCCGATGATGGCGGCGATCACCTCCGCGGGCACGCCATACACCGCCTCGGCCCGCTCGAAGGCATCCCGGTGCACCTCGAGGAAGGTGACGCCGCGGTGGATGCGTTCGGGCTGAAGGAAGATCGCGCGGTACTCGTCCCAGCGCAGACGACGCTCGGCGGCACCGGCCATGGCATCCAGCACCCCCTGCTGGAAGTCGGCGGAGGCCATGGCGGCCTCCAGCCAGTCGCGCTCGATGCCCTCGCCGGCCAGCTCCTCGACCAGCTGGCGCGTCTCGGCGTGGCTGCGCGGGTCGAAGTCCGCCGCCAGGGGGCTCATCGATACGCCCAGGGCAGCCATCGCGACCAGCGCCCTCACGCCATGGTTTCGAATCCGTAACATGCAGATCTCTCCCTGATTCGGCAACCGGATGCCCGCGGCGGCCCTAGCGCGGTAGCAAGCGGCGGTGCGCGTGAATGGCCATGAGAATACCGAAACCCGCCATCAAGGTCACGCTGGAGGTGCCGCCGTAGCTGACCAGCGGCAGCGGCACGCCAACCACCGGCAGGATGCCGCTGACCATGCCCACGTTGACGAAGACGTAGATGAAGAAGGTGAGGATGATGCTGCCCGCCACCAGGCGCCCGAAGGTGTCCTGGGCGCCGGCGGCGAGCCACAGGCCACGGCTGATGATCAGCAGGTAGAGCAGCAGGATCGCCACGATGCCGACAAGGCCGAACTCCTCGCCGAGCACGGCGACGATGAAGTCGGTATGCCGTTCGGGCAGGAACTCCAGCTGGGACTGGGTGCCCTGCAGCCAGCCCTTGCCGAACACCCCGCCGCTGCCGATGGCGGTGGTGGACTGGATGATGTTCCAGCCCGACCCCAGGGGGTCGCTGTTGGGATCGAGAAAGGTCAGCACCCGTTGGCGCTGGTAGTTGTGCAGGGTCATCCACAGCAGCGGCAGCGCGGCGGCGGCGATCACCGCCAGGGCGGCGATGAAGCGCCAGGAGAGTCCCGCCAGCAGCACCACGAACACCGCCGCCGAGGTCACCAGCAGCGAGGTGCCGAGGTCGGGCTGCTTGGCGATCAGCACGACCGGCAGCCCGATCAGCAAGGCGCACACCGCGATGTCGCGCAGCCGCGGCGGGAGCTCCTGGCGACTCAGGTAGGCGGCCGCCATCAGCGGCACGGCCAATTTCATCATCTCGGAGGGCTGGAAGCGGATGACGCCGGGGATCACCAGCCAGCGCTGGGCGCCCATGCCGACGTCACCGAACAGCTCCACCGCCACCAGCAGCAGCACGCCGAGCACGTAGACCGGCAGCGCCCAGCGAAGCAGGGTCACCGGCGACAGCTGGGCCAGGGCAAACATCACCACCAGTGCCACCCCGAAGCGGATGCCTTGGGCGATGACCGCCTCGATGCGCTGCCCGCTGGCGCTGTAGAGCACCACCAGACCCGCCGCCATCAGCGCCAGCAGCATGCCGAGCAGCCAGGGGTCCAGGTGGAGGCGCTCCCAGAGGCCGCGGCGCCGGGAGATCCCGCTGGCCGGAGCGCGGACCGGGTAGGGGCGTAGCAACCGTGACAGGTCGATCATGCCCATGGTTCAGTTCCCCGCGACTCGGCCATCGTCTTCCTCCATTGCTTCGCGCAGCTCCTCCACATCGGGTTCACGATCCCTGAGCAGCCAGGCATCGGTCATGGCCCGGGCGAGGTGGGCGGCGTGGGTACTGCCGCCGCCGGCGTTCTCGACGATCACCGATACCGCGATCTGCGGGTCCTCGGTGGGCGCGAAGGCCATGAACAGCGCGTGGTCGCGCAGACGCTCGGCCAGCTCCGCGGCGTTGTAGCGCTGGTCCTGGCCCAGCGAGAAGACCTGGGCGGTGCCGGACTTGCCGGCCATGCCATACTCGAGCCCCACCCCGGTGCGCCGCGCCGTGCCTTCGTGGCCGGTCATCACCTTTTCCATGCCGGAGAAGATCCGGTCCCACCAGGCGTCGTTGGGGATCACGATGTCCGCCGGGGTCTGGGGCACCCGTTGGGGCACCGGCGCGTCACCGATGTGGCTGGCCAGGCGTGGCTTGACCCACTGGCCGCGGTTGGCCAGCACCGCGGTGGCGGTGGCCAGCTGCAGTGGCGTGACCTGCCAGTAGCCCTGGCCGATGCCCACCGAGAGGGTCTCGCCCGGGTACCAGGGCTGGTTGAAGCGACCGCGTTTCCAGTCCCGCGAGGGCATCAGGGCCGTACTCTCGCCGAAGACGTCGTGCCCCACCCGCTGCCCGAAACCGAAGGCGCTCATGTTCTTGTGGAGCCGGTCGATACCCAGTTCGTGGGCCAGGGAGTAGTAGTAGGTGTTGTTGGAGACGGCGATGGAGCGCTCCATGTCGACCCGGCCATGCCCCCAGCGCAGCCAGTTGCGGTAGCGCCGAGTGTCGTTGGGCAGCTGATAGAAGCCGGGGTCGTTGATGGTCCGATCCGGGGTGATCACCCCTTCTGCCAGGCCGGCGAAGGCCAGGAAGGGCTTGATGGTGGAGCCCGGCGGATAGTGGCCGCGAATCGCGCGGTTGTAGAGCGGCAGGTCGAGGTTCTCCTGCAGCGCGCGGTAGGAGGCCACGTCGATGCCGGTGACGAACTGGTTGCTGTCGAACCCCGGGGCCGAGACCATCGCGAGTATCTCGCCGGTCTGCGGCGCGATGGCCACGATGGCGCCCCGGCGGCCGTCGAGCAGTTCATAGGCCAACCGCTGCATCTTCTTGTCGAGAGTCAGGGTCAGGTGCTGGCCCGGCACCGGATCGGTGCGCCCCAGCTCGCGCAGGACCCGCCCGCGGGCGTTGGTCTCCACCTTGCGCAGTCCCGCCTGGCCGTGCAGCTCTTCTTCGTAGAAGCGCTCGGCGCCGGTCTTGCCGATGAAGTGGGTGCCGGCGTAGCGGCCGGTGTCCAGGGTCACCATCTCCTCGGCGTTGATGCGTCCCACATAGCCCAGGGCGTGGGCCATCACCTCGGCATCCGGGTAATAGCGCAGCAGCTGGGCCTCCACCTCGACGCCGGGCAGCAGATGCCGGTTCACTGACACCCGGGCGATCTGATTCTCATCGAGGTCGCTCATCAACAGCGCCGGCTGGAAGGGGCGCTGGCGCTGACGGGAGCGCAGCCGGAACGCCTCGGCCTCCTCGTCGGGCAGCTCGAGCAGGTCGACCAGCAGCGCCAGGGTAGCGTCCAGGTCATCAACCCGCTCGCGCACCAGGGTGAGGTTGTAGGTCGGCCGGTTCTCGGCCAGCAGCACGCCGTTACGGTCATAGATAAGCCCCCGGGTGGGCGGCAGCGGCTCGACCCTCACGCGGTTATTCTCGGAGCGGGTGCTGTAGACCTCGTGCTGGACCACCTGAAGGTAGGCCAGCCGCCCCATCAGCAGGCCGGTCATGGCGAACACCAGCACCACGGCCAGCAGCGCACGCACCCGGAAGATGCGCAGCTCCTGCTGGGGGCTCTTGAGGTTGTCGCGATTCTTGCGCATCGCACTCTCGGCCAGGCGGCGGCTCGGTCAGCGGTGGTAGGGGTGGCCCACCATCAGGGTCCAGGCGCGGTAGAGCTGCTCGGCGAGCAGGATCCGCACCAGCGGGTGAGGCAGGGTCAGCGGCGACAGCGACCAGCGCTGGTCGGCGGCGACGGAGAGCCCCGGCTCGAGGCCGTCGGGGCCACCCACCAGCAGCGCCACATCGCACCCCGCGAGGCGCCAGGCATCGGCCTGTTCGGCGAGCTGCTCGGTGCTCCACGGCTTGCCGCCCACCTCCAGGGCCACGACATGCTCGTCACCGCGCAGCCGGGCGCGAATCCGCTCGGCCTCCTGGGCCATGGCGCGGGGAATGTCGGCATTCTTGCCGCGCTGGCCGGGGGCGATCTCCTCGATCTCGAGGGCGAAGTCCCGCGGCAGGCGCTTGCGGTACTCCTCGACGCCCGCATTGACCCAGGCGGGCATGCGGGTGCCTACCGCCAGCAGGCGGACCCTCATCTGCCGGAGGCCTCGCCCTCGCTGCGCTCGGTGTCGCTGGGCAGGTCGGCCCACAGACGCTCGAGGTCATAGAGCTGGCGGGTTTCCGGCAGCATCACGTGCACGACCACGTCACCCAGGTCGACCAGCACCCAGTCGGAGTCGCTGCCGCCCTCCACGCCCAACGGCTGGAGGTCGGCTTCCTTGGCCTTCTGGACCACGCTATTGGCGAGGGCCGACACGTGGCGGGTGGAGGTACCGCTGGCGATGACCATCAGGTCGGTCACGCTGGTCAGGTGCGAGACATCCAGCAGGGCGATGTCCTTGGCCTTGAGATCCTCCAGCGCGTCAATCGCCAGAGTCTTGAGTGCGTCAGTTTGCATAGGGTCTTCTGTCTGAATGTCGTTGATCGACCATTGTACCGGGTTGACCGCCCGCTGGCAGCGCCCGTTCCCGGGTTGTGAGGACCGATGGCTAGTGCCGATAGAGGCCGTGCTCGAGCAGATGGCGTTCCACCGCTTCGGGGAGCAGGTAGCGAACGCTCTTGCCGCCGGCCAGGCGGCGGCGCACCTCGGTGGCCGAGATCGCCATGCGCGAGGGCAGCGCCAGGCGCAGCAGGCCGCCGGCGGGACGTGCCATCAGCGCCTCGGGGTTATCCACCTCGCGGCCTGCGATCAGCGCGACGAGAGCCGCCGGCAGCGGCGCCTCGAAGTCGGGCCGGTCGATCACCACCAGGTGAGCCAGGGCAAACAGCCGCTCGGGCTCGTGCCAGTCGGCCAGGCGCAGGAAGGCGTCGTGGCCCAGCGCCATCACCAGGCGTGCCTCGGGGCCAACCTCCTCACGCAGCGAGGCCAGGGTATCGGCGCTGTAGGAGGGGCCTTCACGGCGCAGTTCCCGGGGATCGGCCACCAGGCCGGGGGTGTCGCCGATGCCGAGGCGCAGCAGGGCCAGGCGCTGCTCCGGGGAGACTCGCGGCTCGCCACGCAACGGCGGCACGCTGGCCGGAATCAGGTGGATCCGATCCAGTTCGAGCGCCTCGCGAAGCTCCACGGCGCTGCGCAGGTGGCCGAGGTGCACCGGGTCGAAGGTGCCGCCGAGCATGGCGAGGCGATGCGGCCGGGGCGGGTCGACCTCCCCCGCCGGCAGCGTCAGGTGCGTGCCCTCGCTCACTGACGGATCTGGCCGTCGCCCAGCACCACGTACTTGCGGGTGGTCAGCCCCTCGAGGCCGACCGGCCCGCGGGCGTGGAGCTTGTCGGTGGAGATGCCGATCTCGGCGCCCAGTCCATACTCGAAGCCGTCGGCGAAGCGGGTGGAGGCGTTGACCATCACCGAGCTGGAGTCCACCTCGGCCATGAAGCGCCGCGCCAGGCCGTAGTCGTCGGTGACGATGGCGTCGGTGTGGTGGGAGCCGTGGCGCTCGATATGCTCGATGGCGGCCTCGATGCCGTCCACCACGCGCACCGCCAGCACCGGCGCCAGGTACTCGGCGCCCCAGTCCTCCTCGCTGGCCGCGACGGCCTCGGGCAGGATCGCCCGGGTACGCTCACAGCCGCGCAGCTCGACGCCGTGCTCGGCATAGGCGGCGGCCAGGCGAGGCAGCAGGGTCGCGGCCACCGGCGCATCCACCAGCAGGGTCTCCATGGTGTTGCAGGTGCCGTAGCGGTGCGTCTTGGCGTTGACGGCGATGGCCAAGGCCTTGTCGAGATCCGCGGTGGCGTCCACGTAGACGTGGCAGACGCCGTCCAGGTGCTTGATCACCGGCACCCGGGCCTCGCGGGAGATTCGCTCGATCAGCGACTTGCCGCCGCGGGGAATGATCACGTCGACGAACTCGGGCATGGCGATCAGACGGCCCACGGCGGCGCGGTCGGTGGTGGCCACCACCTGCACCGCCGCCTCGGGAAGCCCGGCGTCGGCCAGGCCGTCGCGGATACAGGCGGCGATGGCGGCGTTGGAGCCACTCGCCTCGCTGCCGCCGCGCAGGATCGCCGCGTTGCCGGACTTGAGGCACAGGCTGGCGGCCTCCACGGTGACGTTGGGCCGCGACTCGTAGATGATACCGATCACGCCCAGCGGCACGCGCATCTGCCCCACCTGGATGCCGCTCGGCCGAAAGCGCAGCCCGTCGATCTCGCCGACCGGGTCGGGCAGTGCCGCCACCTGATGCAGCCCCTCGATCATGGCATCGATGCGCGCCGGGGTGAGTTCCAGGCGGTCGAGCAGGGCAGCGTCGAGCCCCCCGGCCCGGCCGCGGGCCATGTCCTCGGCGTTGGCCGCGGCGATCGCCTCGCGGCGTGCCTCCAGGCGTGCCGCAATGGCCAGCAGGGCAGCGTTCTTGGCACCGCTGGTGGCACGACGCATGGCCGCAGCGGCCTGGCGGGCCGCCTGACCGAGGCCGGTCATGTAGGCCTCGACGTCCCGGATCGCCTCGTCGGTGGAGATGACTTGTGCTGACATGCCGAAAGGGGTCTCCTGTGGGCGTGGCCAGAGGGACCGGCCACCGCGTTATACTGGCGCGGCCAGGCCACGCGAATTCTGGAAAGGGAGCCATAGTAAGCCACCATGCAGAGCAAGTACAAAGTCGGCCTGCTGCGCCTCAACCTGCTGCTGGCCGCCCTGCTGCCGGCGCTGATGGCGCCGGCCTCGGCGAACCTGACCGAGGCCCTGCTGCTGTGGATGGCCGCCGGCTGGCTGGCCGTCTCGGCGGCGCTGGTGGAGTTCAGCCACCGTCGCCCGGCCATGGTGCCCTGGCAGCTGCTGCCCAGTCTGCTGCTGACCGCCCTGCTGTTCACCTCTCCCGAGCGCTTCCCGCTGTGGCTGTGGGCCTGGGCGGCGCTCGTCATGCTCCCCCAGCCGGCCTGGATGTCCGCGCTCAACCTGCTGCTGGCCGCGCTCTCCTGGGGATGGCTGGCCAGCGCCATGCCGCCGGAGCAGGCGGCGTTCGCCGGCGCGGTACTGGCGGCGCTGCTGCTGCTGGGACTCTCTCGCTCCCGGGACCTGGCACCGCTGCGCGGCGTGGCGCGCCGTCGCGCTCACCTGGTCCCCGGCCTGCGGCTTTGGCCCCGCGCCCAGCTGGGCCGGGACCTGACCCGGGAGCGGGCCCGCGTCAATCGCGACGGGGTGTATGGCGAACTGCTGCTGCTGCGGATCGGACGCCAACGCTTCTGGCCCCAGGCCCAGCGGCTATGCGCCCTGACCCGCAGCTTCGAGCACTGCTACCGACTCGACGGCCACACCCTGGCCGCCCTGCTGCTCTCTCCGGATGCCGACCAGGCCGAACGGCGTCGTGCCGACCTGCTGGCCCAGTTGGGGCCCGTCCAGCGACTCCGCGCCACGCCGCTGGCCCGGGTCGTCTCGTTGGCCGATGAGTGCCGGGCGCTGGAGCGCCAGGTCGGGACGGCGGACGCGCAGTGGGGGGGGGGAGCATGGCTGAGCTTCAGCACGCCAGGCTGCACGCCGGTCTCTACGCCCTCGCCGCCCTGTTGCTGGTCGGCCAGGCCGCCTGGTTCTACCTGGTCGCCGACTACGGCCGCATCCTGATGCCGGCGCTGCTTGCCCCGCTGCTGATCACCGCCGCCCTGATGCGCCTCGGCCAGCAGGAGACCGCCCGGCTCTCGGCCTATCTGGTGCTGGTGTGCGGCTATCTGGTGGTGGCCGTGGAGCTCCCCGCGCAGTCGACACTGGCGCCCTTCTGGCTGGGCCTGCCACCGGTGCTGACCCTGCTGCTGCTGCCGCTGGGGCCGGCCATGCTGCTCAACCTCACCCTGGCCCCGGTCTGGCTGCTGCTGGGCGAGAGCCTGCTCGACCTGGACCTGGCACTGGGCTACCTGAGCCTGGTGATGGCGGCCGGCCTGGCCCCCTGGGAGATCCTCCATCAGCGGGCCCTGCTGCAGGCCACCGACCCGCTGGACGAAGAGTGCGATGCCATACGACGCAGCGCCCTGCACGACCGCCTGCACAGCGAGTGCGAGCGCGCCGAGCTGCTCGACCAGCGCCTGGCAGTGCTGGTCATCCACCTGCCGCAGCTGGAGATGGCCGGCGAGCAGTTCGGCCCGGCCGCCCGCAGTGCCCTGCTCAAGGCGCTGTGCGATACCGTGGCGCAGCACAGCCGCGACCACGACCTGCTGGGGCGCGAGGGCGAGGCCGATTTCTGGCTGGTGCTGCCCGACACCAGCGAAAACGGGGCGCTGCTGGTGCGCCAGCGCCTGGAGGAGTCGATGCATCGCAAGGTGCTACTGGACACCGGCTCGGTGGAGTCGCGCCTGACCGACTGTCATCTGGGGCGGGGCGAATCGCCGCCACGCTTCATCCAGCGATTGCAGACCGCCGCCCAGCGACACGCCGAATCCTGATTCCCTGCCCGACCCCAGGCCAGACCGACACGGAGTCTTCCTTGAACCTTGCCGATGCCCTCTACCAGCTGACGCCCTCTCCCACCCTGCTGTTGCTGATCATCGCGGCCATCGCCCTGGTCGAATCCCTGGCGCTGGTCGGCCTGCTGGTGCCCGGGGTGGTGCTGATCACCGCCGCCGCCTCCCTGGCGGGCCATCAGGAGCTGGCGCTACCCGCCATCATGCTGGCGGCCTTTATCGGCGCGGTGATCGGCGACTGGGTCAGCTTCTGGCTGGGCTACACACAGCACCAGCGGGTCACCCGGCTGTGGCCACTGTCACGCCACCCCGAATGGCTCGCCCGGGGCGCGCGCTTCTTCCAGCGCTACGGCACCCTGTCGGTCTTCTTCGGGCGTTTCGTGGGCCCGGTTCGCCCGATGGTACCGCTGATCGCCGGGATGCTCAGGATGTCGCCGCGCGCCTTCACCTGGGCCAATCTCGCCTCGGCGGCGCTGTGGGCTCCCGCCTACGTGCTGCCGGGCTATCTGCTGGGGCGCACCTGGCAACAGCTGCTCGCCGTCCCCGAGGGCGCCCAGCCGCTGCTGGTGGCCCTGGCCGCCATCCTGGTGGCGCTGGCGGTGGTGTTCTCCTGGCTGCGCCACCAGGTCGGCCGCAGCGGGCGGCTCTATCGCCTGCTCGCCGTCGGCGCCCGACGCCACCCGGTGATGCGCCGTTTGTGGCTGTCTCAGAGCGCCGGCGCCCGGGGCGAGGTGCCGCTGGCCAGCTGGCTGCTGCTGATCCTGTCGCTGGGCGGTGTCTCGGGATGGACGCTGATGGTGATCCAGCACGGCGCCGATGGCCCGCTGGTGATGGATGCGCGCCTGCAGGCGCTCTTCGCCTATCTGACCACCCCCTGGCTGGAGGCGGCGAGCCAGGCCCTGGCGCGGGTGGGTGACACCTTTGGCGTGCTGGCCCTGGTGCTGCCCTGGGGGGGCTGGCTGCTGTGGCGGCGGCGACTCGACGCCTTCGCCCATATCGGCGGCGGGCTCGGCCTGATCGCCCTGCTCAACACCTGGGGCAAGGTCTTCTTCGACCGCCCCCGCCCGGGCACGCCGGACTACCTCACCGGCTCCATGGCCTACCCCAGCGCCCACGCCTCCACGGCGGTGGTGGTGGCCGGGCTCGCCGCCGCCTTCATCGCCCGTGAGCTGCCCCATCAGCAGCGCCACTGGGTCTACTGGGGCGCCATCCTGTTCGCCATGATCATGGCGCTGTCGCGGCTGGCAATCGGCGTGCACTGGTTCAGCGACCTGGTGGGCGGTGCCCTGCTGGGCCTGGTGGTCTGCGCCCTGGTGCAGCTCGCCTGGCAGGCCAGGCCTCGCGCCCCGCTCGCCCCCTGCCCCTGGGCCCGGCTGGCCGCGGGGTCGCTGGTGCTGGTGGCCGCGCGCATCGCCTGGCTGCCGCCGGTCTAGGGCTAGGGCTCGCCCCAGCGCGGCATCAGGCGATGCTCGATGCCCAGCTGGTTGAGGATGCGCGCGACGATGAAGTCGACCAGGTCATCGATCGTGGTGGGCTGGTGGTAGAAGCCCGGCGCCGCGGGCAGGACCACCGCCCCCAGCCGGCTCAGGGCCAGCATGTGCTCCAGGTGGATCGCCGAGAGGGGCGTCTCCCGCAGCACCAGGACCAGCTGGCGACGCTCCTTCAGGGCCACATCGGCGGCGCGCTCGATGAGGTTGTTGCTGGCCCCGGTGGCCACCGCCGAGAGGGTGCCGGTGGAGCAGGGACAGATCACCATGGCGGAGGGTGCGCCGGAGCCCGAAGCCACCGGCGCCATCCAGTCCTCGCGGCCGAAGCAGCGAATCTGGCCGGGCCGGGCCCCGCTGCGCGCAACCAACGCTTCGGCCAGCCGCTCGGGCCGCGCCGGCAGCTCGGTGTCGGTCTCGGTGGCGATCACCAGATGCGCCGCCTTGGAGATCATCACCCACACCTCGCGCTCGGCGGCCACCAGGGCCTCGATCAGCCGCAGACCGTACTGGGCGCCGGAGGCGCCGGTGAGCGCCACCGTCACCGGGGGGCCGAACGGGGTCGCCGCCGGACCGGGGGATGCCTCAGCCATGGGCCACCTCCAGGCCGGCCAGCAGGCGCTCGTGAATGCCGCCGAAGCCGCCGTTGGACATCACCACAATGCGATCATAGGGCCGCGCCTCGGCCACCAGCGCCGCCACCAGGGCGTCGAGGTCCTGCTCCAGGCGCGCCGGCACCGGGCTCGCCGCGAGCACCGGGTCAAGCGACCAGTCCAGCCCCGGAGGCTGGTACCAGAAGGCCACATCGGCGGCGGCCACGCACTCGGCCAGACGCTCGCGCAGGCTACCCAGCCGCATGGTATTGGAGCGCGGCTCGATCACCGCCAGCAGGCGGCCCCGGGCAGTGGCGGCGCGCAGCCCCTCCAGGGTGGCGGCGATGGCTGTGGGGTGATGGGCGAAGTCGTCGATCACCTGGATGCCGGCCACCTCGCCGCGCAACTCCTGTCGGCGCCGCGGGGTCTCGAAACGCGACAGGGCCGCCGCCGCCCGGGCGAGATCGACCCCGCAGGCGTGGGCGGCGGCCAGCGCCGCCAGGGCGTTGCGGGCGTTGTAGGCGCCGGTCAGCGGCCAGTCCACCACGGCGTCCTCGTCGATGTGCCGCTCTCCCTGACCCTCCTGCTGAATGTCCTCTTGATGGATGACCTGGAAGCGCGAGGCATCGTCACGTTCGAGCTCGAACCGCCAGGGGCTCTCTGCCGCGCTGCCGAAGCGGGCCACCGGCGTCCAGGCCCCCATGGCCAGCACCCGGTCCAGGGCCGGCTCGGCGTCGGCCACCAGCAACCGCCCCCGGCCCGGCACGGTGCGCACCAAGTGGTGGAACTGCCGTTCGATGGCGGCCAGATCGGGAAAGATGTCGGCATGGTCGAATTCCAGATTGCCCAACACCGCGATCTCGGGCCGGTAGTGGACGAACTTGGAGCGCTTGTCGAAGAAGGCAGTATCGTACTCGTCGGCCTCCACCACGAAGGGGCCACCCGGCGCACCGAGGCGCGCCGAGACGCCAAAATTGCGCGGCACCCCGCCGATCAGAAAGCCCGGCGCCTGGCCCGCGGACTCCAGCAGCCAGGCCACCAGGCTCGCCGTGGTGGTCTTGCCGTGGGTGCCCGCCACAGCGATCACCCGCCGCCCGGGCAGCACCTGCTCCGCCAGCCACTGGGGGCCGGAGACATAGGGCAGGCCGAGATCGAGCACCGCCTCCACCTCCGGGTTGCCCCGGGAGAGCGCGTTGCCGATGACCACCAGATCCGGGCGCGGCGCGAGGTTGGCCGGGGCATAGCCCTCGCACAGCGCGATACCGGCCTCCTCGAGCTGGGTGCTCATGGGCGGATAGACCCCCGCGTCCGAGCCGCTGACGGCATGACCCAGCTCCCGGGCCAGCAGCGCCAGGCTGCCCATGAAGGTGCCGCAGATACCGAGGATATGGACGTGCATGCGCTCTCCTGACTGCCGACTTGCGCCGCGGCATCCCACCGCGGCAGGGTGTGGCGAGACTAGCATGGCGCCAGAAGGCCCTCCAGCGCCCGGCAGGCGCCGACAGGGCTAACATTGATGGCAGCATCGCTCAAGGCTGTTCCGGCGCCTTTCGCTGACACGACATCGGTAACTGCGATAGCCCTGCATGAGCCGATCAGGATCGCCAATGGCAAGGGGCGCCGGGTGCAGCCTCGGCCGCTTTCGGCTAGAATCCTCCGACTTTCGTCACCCCATTCCCGAACAGTAGCGACCAGGAGCAGGAACAGCGCCATGGCCCATAATGCCTTCTACGCCCAGTCCGGCGGCGTCACCGCCGTGATCAACGCCAGCGCCTGCGCCGTGATCGAGACCTGCCGGCGTCACCCTGACCGGATCGGCAAGGTCTACGCCGGCCACAACGGTATCATCGGCGCCCTCACCGAGGACCTGATCGACGTCAGCCAGGAATCCGACGAGGCGATCGCCGCGCTGCGCCACACCCCGGGGGGTGCCTTCGGCTCCTGTCGCTACAAGCTCAAGGACATCGAGACCCACCGCGCCCAGTACGAGCGGCTGATCGAGGTGTTCCGCGCCCACGATATCCGCTACTTCTTCTACAACGGCGGCGGCGACAGCGCCGACACCTGCCTCAAGGTCTCCCAGCTCTCCGAGAAGCTCGGCTATGCGCTCACCGCCATCCACGTGCCCAAGACCGTGGACAACGACCTGCCCATCACCGACAACTCGCCGGGCTTCGGCAGCGTGGCCAAGTACATCGCCACCTCCACCCTGGAAGCTTCCCTGGACATCGCCTCCATGTGCGCCACCTCCACCAAGGTGTTCGTGCTCGAGGTGATGGGGCGCCACGCCGGCTGGATCGCCGCCGCAGGCGCCCTGGCCGGCAACGGCGAAGGGGAGCCGCCCCACCTGATCATCTTCCCCGAGGTGGCCTTCAACCGCGAGGCGGTGATGGCCAGGGTCGACGAGGCGGTGAAGAAGTACGGCTACTGCGTGATCGTGGTCTCCGAGGGCGCCCGCTACGAGGACGGCACCTTCCTGGCCGACTCCGGCAACACCGACGCCTTCGGCCACCGCCAGCTGGGCGGCGTGGCGCCGACCCTGGCCGGCATGGTCAAGCAGGACCTGGGCTACAAGTATCACTGGGCGGTGGCCGACTACCTACAGCGCGCCGCCCGCCACCTGGCCTCGAAGACCGACGTGGAGCAGGCCTACGCGGTGGGCGAGAAGGCGGTGGAGCTGGCACTGGCGGGCAAGAATTCGATGATGCCGGCCATCAAGCGGGTCTCCGACACGCCCTACGCCTGGACCATCGAACCGGCGCCGCTGGCAGAGGTCGCCAACCGCGAGAAGTTCATGCCCAAGGAATACATCCGCGAGGACGGCTTCGGCATCACCGAGGCGTGCCGCCAATACCTGTCGCCGCTGATCCAGGGCGAGGACTTCCCGCCCTTCGAGAACGGCCTGCCCAAGGTGGCCAAGCTGGCCCTTCATCGGGTGGAGCGCAAGCTACCGACATTCACGCTCTAGGCGCCGTGCGCAGCCCGCTGCCAGCCGTGACGTCAACCAGGAAACCCCGTCGGAGTCGCCTCCGGCGGGGTTTCTCGTTCTCGGCATCTGCCGCCCGACACCGAGCAGCTCGGCGCTTGCCGCTGGGTGCTTACCTCAGCAGCCAGGTGAGTATCAGCAGCAGCAGCAGTATGCCGGCCACGCCCTGCCAGAAGTGGCCAGGGTCGCGGAAGAAGCGACCGCCTCTGCGCGGGGCGGCATCGCGGCGCTCCGACGCAAGGGGCAGGCGCAGCTGTCGCAGGAACTCCGACATGCGGCGGTAGCGCAGCGAGCGCTGAGGCTCCAGGGCGCGGCGCAGCGCCTCGTCCAGGGCCGGCGGCACCTCGGGGTTGCGGGTCCGTGCGCCGCGGTAGGCCAGCTGCTCCAGGTCGGTGTGGCTGCGCAGGCGGTTGGGCGCGAGCTCGTAAGGCAGCTCCCCGGTGAGCAGCCAGTAGACGGTGGAGGCATAGGAGTACTGGTCGCTGCGCCGGCCGACCGAGTCGTCCAGGGCGTACTCGGGGGCGCTGTGCTCGGTCAACCCCACCTGGCGCAGCAGCTCCCGGGCATCGCGATGGCCGCCTCCCTCGCGGGCCCGGCAGGCGCTGAAGTCGGTCAGCACCACCTGGCCGTGGCGGTCGATCATCACGTTGCCGGGGTGTACCTGCTGATGCAGGATATCGCGATGGTGCAATGCCTGAATCGCCTTGCCGAGCTGGTTGGCGATATCCAGGCGCTGCACCAGGCTTGCCTGGGGATGACGCCGGGCCCACTCGATCAGGGTCTCCCCCTCGATATAGGCCATCAGGTAGTAGAGGTAGCGCCGCGGCCGGGAGGACTCCATGATTCGCACCACGAAGGGCGACTTGACCCGCTCCACTACCCACTGCTGGAGCAGGAAGTGCTCCAGGTAGGCGTTGCGGTTGGAGAGCTCGGGGCTGGGCGCCTTCATCACCATTTCCCGCTCGGTGATCACGTCGCGAACCCGATAGACCCGCGACTGGGCGGTGCGCGACAGCACCGCCTTGACCTCCAGGCCGTCCAGGCGATCCCCGGGCGAGAGCTCAGGCGGAATCGGCAGATCGCCATAGGCGCGGCCGGGGTGGTCGGGCTGCTCGTCGGGCAACTCGTCGATGCGAACCAGCTGGAAGCAGAACTGCTCGGCGCCGTAGCCACGGGCCTGGGCCCGCTGCACCGCCGCCGCGGCCAGGCGATCGCAGGCGGCGTTGAGATCGCTGGCATCCTGGCGAATCAGCTGAACGTACTCCGACGGCATCAGGGTGCCCAGTACCGCCTGGGTGGTGAACAGGAAGATGTCGCCCTGCTTGACCGGGAACTGGGCGTAGTCGATGTCGATGCTGCCATCCATGCCCAGCGCCCGGGAGGGATAGCGGTAACCGCCCAGGTCGGTGACGTGATCGCGGCTGAGCTGCTCGAACTCGGCGCCGCGCAGACGAAACACCAAGGTATCGCCGAGATGGAAGAGGTGCGCACTGCGCCCCCGATAGATCATCGCCGACATTGACGAGACATAGCTCCCCTCGGCCACACACTGGCTCTGGCTGTAGCACCAGCCATTCAGCGCCCGCAGCACCCGGGTGGCCGAGATCTTGACGTCCCAGTGGTCGGGGGTCGAGTAGTAGTCAGCCAGGAAGCCACGCACGCTGAGGTCGCCGGCCTGCTTGGCCATGGAGTTGCGCTGGGTGGAGTCGCTGATCACCGCGCAGGCGCCCTTGGCATTGAGCTGCCCGTCCTGCGGCTGGCGCACCGACATGGAGCTGCGGTGGTAGCGCCGGTCCGGCGCCACGAACGCCTGGCCGTAACTCAATGACAGCTGCGCAGATCCCAAAGGCTTCTCCTTGACCGCCGTGTCGCTCTTCTCTGGGGCCGCGTGCTGTTCTGGTCGGCAGCCGGCGAACCCCGCCGGCGCACATGATACACTCCCGACGCCCCAGCGTAGTGTCAACCATAGCCGCAGCATCTTGCCCAGGGCTTGGCACCCAGGTCGCGACACCTATGTCGCATTGGTAATCCCCGCGCCGGCTTCGTATACTTCCGCAGATTTTTTCGCTCAGCGATGTGTCACGCTGATTTCCAACCCAAGGAAGCGACGATGAACTTCGACAACATCCCCGCCGGCAAGGACCTCCCCAACGACGTCTATGTGGCGATCGAGATCCCGGCCAACCATGCCCCGATCAAGTACGAGATCGACAAGGACATGGGGACCCTGCTGGTCGACCGCTTCATGGCCACGCCGATGTACTACCCGGCCAACTACGGTTTTATCCCCCACACCCTGGCCGACGATGGCGATGCGCTGGACGCTCTGGTGGTCACCCCCTACCCGGTCCAGCCCGGCTGCATCATCCGCGCCCGCCCGGTCGGCATCCTCAACATGACCGACGAGGCCGGCGAGGACGCCAAGCTGGTCTGCGTGCCCCACGCCAAGCTCACCAGCCTGTACGACGACGTTCAGGAAGTGACCGATCTGCCCGAACTCCTGCGCCAGCAGATCGCCCACTTCTTCGAGAACTACAAGGATCTCGAGAAGGGCAAGTGGGTCAAGGTCGAATCCTGGGAAGGCGTCGAGGCCGCCCGCAAGGCCATCGAGAAGTCCGTGATCGCCTACGAGAAGGCCTGAGCCTCTCGCCGGCAAGCGCCGCCTGTCAGAACAGCAGGGCCGCCCCATGGGGCGGCCCTGCTGCATTGGAGGAACCTGTCCGGAGGACGATTGGCGGCTACTCGGGCCGGTCATCCTCCGCCGGCGCGGCCTGCTCGGCCTCGGGCTGTGCCTTCTCGGGCGCGGCCAGCGCCTCGGGGGCCGGCGCCACCGGGGCTTCCTCGAGCGTCTCGACCTCGACCACCGGGGGCTCGACCGGGTCCTCGGCGGACACAGGCTCGGGGGGCGCCAGCGCTTCCGGCGGTTCGGATAGCCGCTCGGCCAGGGCGGCCGCGAGGTCCCGCGCCCGGGTCATGTGCAGCGCCATCACCAGGGAGTGGTTGGCGAAGACCCCGAAGCCGGAGCCGTTGAGCACCACCGGGCTCCACAGCCGGCGCTGGGTCATGGCCAGCTCCGCCAGCAGGCGCTCCCACTCGGCGCCGGCACCGGTGGCCTCCAGCACGTCGGCCTGGTCGCGCTGCACGCCCTCGAGCAGCTGCGCCAGCGCCCAGCCGGTACCGCGGGCCTCGAAGAAGATATCATCGACCCGGTACCAGGGGGTGCGCGGCGGCAGCGACTCGGTCTCCACCGCCAGCTCGGTCAGCGCCTCATGGCTGCCGACGCTGGCCGCCAGGCGCCGCGACAGGTCATCGAGACGCGCCGAGGCCGCCGCCAACCAGGTGGAAACACCCTGGCCGGGAGCGAAGCCGGGGTCCTCGGCGCCGAGCTCGCCAAGCTGACGGTCGAGGGCCTCTACCGCCTGCTCGAGTCGATGCTCGGTAGAAGGGTAGAACCAGTCGCGGTCGTCGCCCAGCAGCGCCTCGAGCGCCTCCTCGAGATGGCCGGTGTCTCCTTCCGCCATCTGCGGCAGGGCCCGGGCCAGGTCGCGGGACTGCCGAAGCACCCCGAGCTCCCAGTTGGGCATGTTGTCGAGCCACACACCGGGCGGGGCGATGTCATTGCGCAGGTAGCCTCCGGGCTTGTCCAGCAGCGTCTCCACGGTGGTGGCCAGGGTCGCCACACTGACCGTGCCCCGTGCGGCGGGGGCATAGGCGAGCTCGCCGCGACGCTCGAGGGTGGCCTGCTCCACGTCGAAGGGCGCCGGTGGCTGGCTCCACCAGATGCCCAGCGCCACACAGACCAGCAGATAGAGCGCCAACAGCCAGAGCAGTGGCTTCCAGATCCAGCCATACTGGGGGCGCTCCAGCGCCTCCTCTCTTCTACGACGCCGTGCGGCGCGCCAGCTTCTCAAGGCCATCGTGGGATAATCCTTGCCTAATGAACAGGAGCCCGAAGCGATGCGACAATCAGGCGCACGCCCTCGGACACGACACGGTAAAAGTACCGCGGCTACTGCGATATCCTAGCACCCAGTGCGCGCTCCGGCGCCCCGCCGGTGGTCCCGGGGAACCGCCCCGACGCCCGCCGGTCTGACGACCGAGCCCACCCCGACACCCGCAAGGAAAAGGATGCACCCTTGATCGCCCAACGCCTCGCTCTGACGCTTGTGCTGATGCTGCTGCCCCTCACGGGCCAGGCGCAGTGGTTCTCGTCATCGAATTCGCAGGATTTCCTGCCGGTCCTCGAGGCCTTCCAGCCCCAGGCCTGGCACGATGGCGAGACCCTCTACGTGGGGGTCGAGGTCACGCCGGAGCATTATCTCTATCGCCACCAGCTGGCGGTGGAATCCGACGCGGTGGCCCTGGGCGAGCCGGCGATTCCCGAGGGGGAGTTCACCAGCGACGAATTCCTGGGCGACGTCTACGTCTTCCGTGACAGCATGGTGCTCGAGGTGCCCCTCGAGGAGTCGGCCAGCGGTTTCTTCCCGCTTACCTTCACCTTCCAGGGCTGCGCCGATGCCGGCCTCTGCTACCCGCCGGAGCGGGTCTCCCTGGAGGTGCCGGAGCGCGATGCGCCGGCGGCCTTCGCTGCCCTGGTCGGTGGCAACGCCAGCGCCTCGCCGGGTTCGGGCGATGGCGGCACCGCCGCGGGGCCGGCCGCGCCCCAGAGCGAGGACGGCCGCTTCAGCGCCCTGATGTCCAACGCCAGCCTGCCGCTGGTGCTGGGGCTGTTCTTCCTGGCCGGCCTGGGCCTGACCTTCACGCCCTGTGTGCTGCCCATGGTGCCGATCCTTTCCTCGATCATCGTCGGGCAGAACCCCACCCGGCCGCGCGCCTGCGTGCTCTCCGCCAGCTATGTGGCCGGCATGGCGCTGACCTACGCCGGCGTGGGGGTACTGATGGGCCTGTTCGGCGCCGGGCTCAACCTGCAGGCGCGGCTGCAGTCGGCGCCGGTGCTGATCTCCTTTGCCGTGCTCTTTGCCCTCTTCGCCCTGGCCATGTTCGGCGCCTTCCAGATGCGCATGTCGCCACGACTGGCCGGGCGCATCGATGCCTGGCAGACCCGCGCCCAGCAGAGCGGTCCCGGCGGCCTGGCGCTGGCCGGCGCCCTGTCGGTGCTGGTGGTCTCCCCCTGCGTTTCCGCCCCTCTGGCCGGGGCCCTGGTGTTCATCTCGACCACCGGGGACGCCCTGATGGGCGGCGCGGCCCTGTTCGCCCTGGGGCTGGGCATGGGGGTGCCGCTGCTGCTGGTGGGCACCTTCGGCACCACGCTGCTGCCGCGCAGCGGCGCCTGGATGAACGGCGTGAAGATCGCCTTCGGCATCCTGCTGCTGGGCGTGGCCATCTGGCTGGTGGAGCGCCTGCTGCCCTCGGCGGTGGCACTGCTGATGTGGGCAGGGCTGGCCATCGGTAGCGCCCTGGCCCTGGGCGCCATGTCGGTCAACCTGCCCCAGGGCTGGCCCCGGGCTCGCCAGGCCGCCGGCCTGCTGCTGCTGGCCTGGGGCCTGGCCCTGGTGCTGGGGGCCGCCAGCGGCGCCCAGGACCCGCTGCGCCCCCTGGCCAATCTGGGCGGAACCGCCAGTGCCGGCGGCGCAGGCGTCGAGCCCGCCGAGGTCACCACCGTGCAGAGCCTCGACGAGTTGCAGCGGGCACTCGCCTCGGTGGGGGATGGCCGTCCCAGCTTCGTGCACTTCACCGCCGACTGGTGCATCTCCTGCAAGCAGATGGAGCGCCAGGTCTACCCCGACCCGCGGGTCGCCGAGCACCTCTCTGCCTTCGCCCGCATCAACGTCGACGTGACCGACTCGGGCGGCGCCTCCCGCGAACTGCTTGACCATTACGGCCTGTTCGGTCCGCCCAGCCTGCTGTTCTTCCATGATGCCGGGGAGCTTCTCGAGGCGCGCATCCAGGGCGAGGTGCGCGCCCCGGGACTCGCCTCTCATCTGGAAGGCGTGCTCGACTGGCTGGACGGCAGGCAGGGCTGACCGACGCCGCGTGCAGGCGCGAACGTCGTCAAACAGTCGTTTAAATCCCTGCTTCGAACGGTGTTCTCCTCGCTACTGGACATCCCCGCGGATTTTCGGCAAACTCCGGAGTTATCCCTTTTTCACTGCCATTAGTGCGGCAAGAGACGCCATCTTGCCGCGATCTATGGCAAGTTGGCCCGAGTTGACAGCGCCACCGGGCCAGCCCTCATTCACGCACCCAAGCGATCGGGACAACGTCATGGATATCCGCAAGGTCAAGAAGCTGATCGAGCTGCTCGAAGAGTCCAACATCAGCGAAATCGAGATCCAGGAGGGTGAGGAGTCGGTGCGTATCAGCCGCCATCCCAACGGCGCGAGCTGGCAGCCCAACATGCCCCAGGGCTATGCGGCCCCGGCTCAGCCCGCCCCCCAGGCGCCGGCGGCGCCCGCCCCCGCCGAAGCCGATGAAGGCCCCGGCTATCAGGGTCAGGCCATCTCGTCACCCATGGTGGGCACCTTCTATCGCAGCCCGGCTCCGGGCGCTAAGCCGTTTGTAGAGGTGGGGGCCAGCGTCAAGAAGGGCGACACCGTGTGCGTCGTCGAGGCCATGAAGATGATGAACCAGATCGAAGCCGACCGCGACGGCGTGGTCGAGGCGATTCTGGTCGAGGATGGCGAACCGGTCGAGTACGATCAGCCGCTGCTCGTGCTCGCCTAATCACCGCTGTCTCCCTCATTCACCCGACACTGGCGGATCTATCATGCTGGACAAGGTTCTCATCGCCAACCGAGGCGAGATCGCCCTGCGCATCCTGCGCGCCTGCAAGGAGTTGGGCATCAAGACGGTGGCGGTCCACTCCAAGGCCGACCGCGAGCTGATGCACGTGCGTCTGGCCGACGAGGCCGTGTGCATCGGTCCGGCCTCCTCGGCCCAGTCCTACCTCAACATCCCGGCGCTGATCAGCGCCGCGGAGGTCACCGATTCCAGCGCCATCCACCCCGGCTACGGCTTTCTCTCCGAGAACGCCAACTTCGCCGAGCAGGTCGAGCGTTCCGGTTTCGTCTTCATCGGCCCGCGGGCAGAGACCATCCGCCTGATGGGTGACAAGGTCAGCGCCATCGAATCGATGAAGAAGGCCGGCGTGCCCACGGTGCCTGGCTCAGACGGCCCGCTGCCCGAGGATGACGAGGGCGAGATCGTCACCATCGCCCGTCGCATCGGCTACCCGGTGATCATCAAGGCGGCGGCCGGAGGCGGCGGTCGCGGCATGCGCGTCGTGCACACCGAGGCCCACCTGCTCTCCGCGGTCAACGTGACCCGCACCGAGGCCCACTCGGCCTTCGGCGATGGCACCGTCTACATGGAGAAGTTCCTCGAGAATCCTCGCCATGTGGAGGTGCAGGTGCTGGCCGACGGCCAGGGCAACGCCGTTCACCTCTATGATCGCGACTGCTCCCTGCAGCGCCGCCATCAGAAGGTGATCGAGGAGGCCCCGGCACCGATGCTGGACCCCGAGGCCCGCGCCGGAGTGCTCGAGGCGTGCCGCCAGGCCTGCATCACCATTGGCTACCGCGGCGCCGGCACCTTCGAGTTCCTCTACGAGGACGGCAAGTTCTTCTTCATCGAGATGAACACCCGCGTGCAGGTGGAGCATCCGGTCACCGAGATGGTCACCGGCGTGGACATCGTCCGCGAACAGCTGCGCATCGCCTCCGGCCTGCCGCTGTCGATCTCCCAGGAGGAGGTCAAGCTCGCCGGCCACGCCTTCGAATGCCGCATCAACGCCGAGGACGCCCGCACCTTCATGCCCTCCCCCGGCAAGGTGACCCTCTACCACCCGCCGGGCGGCCTCGGGGTGCGCATGGACTCCCACGTCTACACCGGCTACACGGTACCGCCCCACTACGACTCGCTGATCGGCAAGCTGATCACCTGGGGCGCCGACCGCGAGACCGCCCTGACCCGCATGCGCGTCGCCCTCGACGAGCTGCTGGTGGAAGGTGTCAAGACCAACACCGACCTGCACAAGGACCTGGTGCGCGACGGCTACTTCCAGCAGGGTGGGGTCAATATCCACTACCTGGAGAAGAAGCTGGGGCTCTGACCCCATGACCGCCGGCATCCGTTAGCCCCGAGCGCCACACGGCTCGGGGCTGATCCGGCGGCAGGCTTTTTCGGGGGCGCTGTGAACCCTTCCCTGGGCGCTACCGACGCCATCCCTGGCGTAGGACCCCCTCCAAGCCTGCCCCCGGCGCCCCCTCGCCGCCGCTCCATGCCACCATCCAGGCCGCATCGACACCGCCGTGCGGCCTTTTCATTCCTGAGCCACCACAGGAACACCTATGCCCTGGCTGCAACTCAAGGCCCATATCCCCCCCGAGCAGGCCGAGACCCTCGAGGAGCTGCTGCTCAACGAGGGCGCCACGGCCATCACCCTTCAGGACGCCCACGACGAGCCGGTCTTCGAGCCGGAGCGCGGCAGCACGCCGCTGTGGAGCGAGACGGTGCTCACCGGCCTCTACGACGACCTGGAGGGCGTGGATGCCATGCTCGGCCGGCTGGCCGCCTCCTGGGCCGAGGTGATGCCCGGGGAGCCCTGCCCCGAGATCGAGGTCGAGCTGCTGGCCGACCGCGACTGGGAACGCGAGTGGATGGACGACTTCCAGCCCATGCAGATGGGTGAGCGGCTGTGGATCGTGCCGAGCTGGCACGAGCCGCCGGAGCCCGGCGCGGTGAACCTGCACCTGGACCCGGGCCTGGCCTTCGGCACCGGCACCCACCCCACCACGGCGCTCTGCCTGGCCTGGCTCGACGGCCTGGCGGTGACCGAGGCGCTCGACAATCAGCCGGTGCTGGACATCGGCACCGGCTCCGGCATCCTGGCCATCGCCGCCCTGAAGCTCGGCGCCGGTCGCGCCGTGGGCACCGATATCGATCCCCAGGCGCTGCAGGCCAGCCGCGACAACGCCGAGCGCAACGGCATCCCCGCGCCCGACTTCCGGCTCTGCTATCCCGAGCAGCTCGACAACGGCGAGACCTTCCCCATCCTGGTGGCCAATATCCTCGCCGGCCCGCTGGTCGAGCTGGCGCCGATGATCGCCGGCCACCTCGCCCCCGGCGGGCGCCTGGCGCTTTCCGGCATCCTCGCCGCCCAGGCCGAGGAGGTGCTCGACGCCTACCGCGACCAGGGCCTGCGCATGGACGAGCCGGTGGTCAGCGAAGGCTGGGTGCGGCTTACCGGGCGGCGACCCGTCTAGCGGCGATCCGTCGGGCGGCGATCCGTCGGGCGGCGATCCGTCGGGCGGCGATCGGCCTGACCGCGACCCATCGCTACTTCACCCCATCCGGCCGGGGGCGTATGATATGACCCCCCTTTGCCACCACCGTCCACCGTCATGCCCGAGACCCGCTCGCCCCTGCCTCGCATCGGAGACCACCAGCTGCCTAACCGGGTGATCCTGGCGCCGATGGCTGGCGTCACCGACCGCCCCTTCCGCCAGCTGTGCCGGCGACTGGGTGCGGGGCTGGTGGTGGGCGAGATGGTCACCTCGGACCCCAGCCTGTGGCACACCCGCAAGTCGCGGCTGCGCATGGATCACCGCGGTGAGCCCGGCCCCCGCACCGTGCAGATCGCCGGCGGCGACGCCGGGATGCTCGCCGAGGCGGCGCGGCTCAACGCTGAGCAGGGCGCCGAGATCATCGACATCAACATGGGCTGCCCGGCCAAGAAGGTGTGCAACAAGGCCGCGGGCTCCGCGCTGCTGCGCGACGAGGCCCTGGTGGCCGAGATTCTCGAGGCGGTGGTGGCCGCGGTGGACGTACCGGTGACCCTCGAGATCCGCACCGGCTGGTGTGCCGACAGCAATAACGGCGTGCGCATCGCACGCCTGGCCGAGGCCGCCGGCATCCGTGCCCTGGCCGTGCATGGCCGCCATCGCCAGCAGCGCTACACCGGCGATGCCGAGTACGACACCATTGCCGCGATCAAGGCCGCGGTGGGCATCCCGGTGTTCGCCAACGGCGATATCGACTCCCCACAGAAGGCCGCCGCCGTCCTCGACTATACTGGAGCGGATGCGGTGATGGTGGGCCGCGGCGCCCAGGGCAACCCCTGGATCTTCCGCGAGATCGACCACTATCTGCGTCACGGGGAGCGCTTGGCGCCCCCGGCCGAGGAGGAGCGCGCCGACGTGCTGCGCGACCACCTCGAGGCCCTGCACGACTTTTATGGCGAGCACATGGGCGTGCGCATCGCGCGCAAGCACGTCGGCTGGTACCTGGCCGGCGACAGCCGCCTGACGACGGAGACACAGCGCGATCTCAAGGCCACCTTCAACGGCCTGGAGAGCACCGCCGCCCAGCATCGCTTCATCGACGACTGCTTTCGTCACGCCTGCCCGCCGGCCGCCGCGCCGCCGGAGTGCGTGACGACGAAAGGGACACGAGCCGCATGACCAGCCCAGCCTTTCCCCCGAACCCCGAGCTGTCTGGACATCGCCAGGAACTCGCCGGGCTGGACGGCGAACGCCCGCAGGCGCTCGACGAATCCGTCGGCCAGCGCCCGCTGCGGGAGGCGGTGGACCTTGCCATGCGCCGCTATTTTGCCCACCTGGACGGCGGAGAGGTCACCGGGCTCTACGCCATGGTGATGGCCGAGGTCGAGGCGCCGCTGCTCGCCGCCGTGCTCGAACACACCCAGGGCAACCAGACCCGTACCGCGGAAATGCTCGGCCTCAATCGCGGCACCCTGCGCAAGAAGCTCAAGCAGTACGACCTGATCTGAACAGTTGTGAAGGGAGCCCCCGGGCTCCCTTTGGCATGTCATGCGCATGCCATCCGGATTCTTCGTCCCACCCGTCAGCAGAGAGTGACCCCCATGGCCCAAGCCTCCCCCACCCCGGTCCGCCGCGCCCTGATCAGCGTCTCGGACAAGACCGGCATCGTCGACTTCGCCCGCGGCCTCAGTGAGCGCGGCGTCGAAGTGCTCTCCACCGGCGGCACCTTCCGCCTGCTTCAGGAGAATGCCATCTCGGTCACCGAGGTGTCCGAGCACACCGGCTTCCCCGAGATCATGGACGGCCGGGTCAAGACCCTACACCCGAAGATCCACGGCGGCATCCTCGGCCGCCGCGGCCAGGACGATGCGGTGATGGCCGAACACGACATCGCCCCCATCGACATGGTGGTGGTCAACCTCTACCCCTTCGCCCAGACCGTGGCCAAACCGGACTGCACCCTGGAAGACGCCATCGAGAACATCGACATCGGCGGCCCCACCATGGTGCGCGCCTGCGCCAAGAACCACGCCCACACCACCATCGTGGTGGACGCCGGCGACTACGCCCGAGTGCTGGCCGAGATCGCCGCCCAGGACGGCGCGGTGTCTGATGCCACCCGCTTCGACCTGGCCGTGAAGGCCTTCGAGCACACCGCCGGCTACGACGCCGCCATCGCCGACTACCTGGGCCAGCTCGTGCCCGGCGGCGAGGATGGCTTCCCGCGCACCTACAACCTGCAGTTCGAGAAGAAGCAGGCCATGCGCTACGGCGAGAATCCGCACCAGAATGCGGCCTTCTACGTCGAAGCCGGCGCCAGCGAGGCCAGCGTGGCCACCGCCAGCCAGCTGCAGGGCAAGGCGCTCTCCTTCAACAACGTCGCCGATACCGATGCCGCCTTCGAGTGCGTCAAGGCCTTCACCGACACCGCCTGCGTGATCGTCAAGCACGCCAACCCCTGCGGCGTGGCGGTGGGTGCCAGCGCCCTGGAGGCCTACGACAAGGCCTTCGCCACCGACCCCACCAGCGCCTTCGGCGGCATCATCGCCTTCAACGTGCCGCTTGATGCCGACACCGCCCGCGCCATCATCGACCGCCAGTTCGTCGAGGTGATCATCGCCCCCGGGGTCGAGGCCAAGGCCGCCAAGATCGTCGCCCAGAAGCAGAACGTGCGTCTGCTCGACGTCGGTGCGCACTGGCCCGGCGAGCGTGAGCACGCCCACGACTTCAAGCGCGTTACCGGCGGCCTGCTGGTCCAGGACCGCGATCTGGGCATGGTCGGACGCGACGAGCTCACCGTGGTCAGCGAGCGGGTCCCCACCGAGCAGGAGATGCGCGACCTGGCGTTCGCCTGGAAGGTGGCCAAGTACGTCAAGTCCAACGCCATCGTCTACGCCAAGGGCGGCCAGACCATCGGCGTGGGCGCCGGCCAGATGAGCCGCGTCTACTCGGCGAAGATCGCCGGCATCAAGGCCGCCGACGAGGGCCTCTCGGTGCCCGGCTCGGTGATGGCCAGCGACGCCTTCTTCCCCTTCCGCGACGGCATCGATGCCGCCGCCGCCGCCGGTATCGCCGCGGTAATCCAGCCCGGCGGCTCCATGCGCGACCAGGAGGTGATCGACGCCGCCAACGAGGCCGGCATCGCCATGGTCTTCACCGGCATGCGCCACTTCCGCCACTAAAGCTGGAAGCTGGAAGCTGGAAGCTGGAAGCTGGAAGACAGCAGCCTGAGCCTCTCCTGGAAGTAAAACACCCCCGCCGAGCAATCGACGGGGGTGTTTTACTTCCAGCTTCCAGGCGCGAAGCGCCGCTCTTCAAACTTCCAGCTCCGGGCGAAGCCCAGTCAGCCCAGATCGATGCAGAGGTACTTGGTCTCGAGAAACTCCTCCAGCCCCTGGTGGCCACCCTCGCGGCCCAGGCCAGAGGCCTTGACCCCGCCGAAGGGGGCGGCGGCGTTGGAGATCAGCCCGGTGTTGATGCCCACCATGCCATATTCCAGGGCGTCGGCGACGCGCCACACGCGGCCCAGGTCACGGGAGTAGAAGTAGGCGGCGAGGCCAAACTCGGTGTCGTTGGCCATCTCCACCGCGCTCTCCTCGTCATCGAAGGGGAACACTGCCGCCAGCGGACCGAAGGTCTCCTCCCTCGCCACCTTCATGCTGGCGTTGGCGAAGCTGATCAGGGTCGGGGTGAAGAAGCTACCGCCCAGCGGGTGGGGGTGGCCACCCATCAGCAGTTCGGCGCCCTTGTCCACCGCGTCCTGGACGTGCTCGCTGACCTTGGCCACCGCCTTGTCGTCGATCAGCGGGCCGATATTGATACCGGGCTTGGTGCCGTCGCCTACCTTGAGCTCGCTGTGCATGGCCACCGCGAGTTTCTCGCAGAAGGCGTTGACCACGCTGGACTGCACCAGGAAGCGGTTGGTACAGACGCAGGTCTGGCCGGCGTTGCGGAACTTGGCGGCCATGGCGCCCTCCACCGCGGCGTCCAGATCGGCATCCTCGAAGACGATGAAGGGCGCGTTCCCGCCCAGCTCCAGGGAGATCTTCTGGATGTGCCGGGAGGCGTTGGCCATCAGCTCGCGACCCACCTCGGTGGAACCGGTGAAGGTGATCTTGCGCACCAGCGGCGACTCGGTCATGGCCGCGGCGATCTCGCTGGCACGGCCGGGGACCACGTTGAAGACGCCGCGGGGCACGCCGGCGCTTTCGGCCAGCAGTGCCAGCGCGGTGGCGGAGAACGGTGTCTGGCTGGCCGGCTTGCACACGATGGTGCAGCCCGCGGCCAGGGCGGCGCCCGCCTTGCGGGTGATCATCGCCGCCGGGAAGTTCCAGGGGGTGATGGCCCCCACCACGCCCACCGGCTGCTTGGTGACCAGGAGGCGCTGGTTGGCCTTGGCGGCGGGAATGGTCTCGCCGTAGACACGCCGCGCCTCCTCGGCGAACCAGCGCAGGAAGCTTGCCGCGTAGGCGATCTCGCCGGCAGACTCCTTGAGCGGTTTGCCCTGTTCGAAGGTCATGATCATGGCCAGATCATCCTGGTGCTCGAGCATCAGGTCGTGCCACTTCATCAGGATGTCGGCCCGCTCCTGGGCGGTCTGCGCCTTCCAGGCCGGCAGGGCGGCATGGGCTGCCTCGATGGCGCGCTCGGTCTCGGCGCGGCCCAGGCGCGGCACATCGCCGACGGGCTTGCCGGTGGCCGGATTGAGCACCTGGATCTGCTCGCCGCTGTCGGCGGCAACCCAGCTGCCATCGATGTAGGCGAAGGGACAGTAAAGCTGCGTTTCCTTTAGGGCTTCCATGGGCATCTCCTGAGGGCAAGGCGGTGTTGTTGTAAAGGCGGCCTGGAGGCGATCTGCTGGCGAGACGGCTCTAGGATACGGGACCTCGGCGGGCCGGCGCCATGATCCTGACAGAGTTTGTCACCGGTCGCCGACGGCCTCTTCGGGCGCCAACTGCTCTTCAGCGGGAAGCCTCTGTTCTGCTTCGGGTATCCGGCGCTCTTCGTCAGAGACCCTGTGCGCTTCATCGGGGACCCTGTGCTGGGCCGGCGGTTCAGGGGCGGTCTGCTCCAGCATGGCGGTCAGCACGGCGAGGATCAGCACCAGGACGATGGCCAGCCAGCAGAAGGCCCGGCCGATGTAGCGAGACGGCTCGCGGCGGATCTGGCGCAGACCGATCAGCGCCATCACCGCGGCGGCCAGGTTGAGGGGCACCAGCGCCCCCTGCAGCAGCAGGGCCAGCAGCGCGGCGACGATGGCGCCCATGGCCCAGGGTGAGTAGCGGCGCCGGGCAGGCACCGGGGGTTGTTTGTCGACGTTCAAGATGACTCCTGGTCGATCCGTGTGATGACAGCTGCCACATGCTAAGCGTTAAGGCCCCGACGCTCAAAGCGACGGGGCCTTCCAGGGCAGAGCCCGGCCGACACCTCAGGGGGTGCGGCGTGGCTCACGACTGGCGGACAGGGTGATCGAGACCGAGTCGGCGAAGCGCAGTGCGTAGGGCTTGTCGATCTCCACCTGGGCGGTCAGTACCTGCTCATGGGCCATCACCAGGTCCAGCACCTCTCGGGTCATGCGCTCAAGCAGCAGGAAGCGGTTGCCTTCCACATGGGCGATCACCTGTTTGGAGATGGTACGGTAGTTGAGCGCCTGCTCGATGTGGTTGAAGGCCACCGCCTTGTCGGCGCGATAGCGAATCACCGCGTTGATCACCACGTCCTGGCGATTCTGTATCTCCTCCTCCTTGATCCCTATATGGGTGCGCAGGCGAAGGTTCTTGATACGGATCGTGGCCAGGTCATGATCGAAGTGCTGGTCATCGATGGCGTGCAGCGTCATGGCCGATCTCCTTGGCGGGTGGGCCTCAGCGTCCGTTGACCAGGGTCAGGAACTCGTAGCGGGTGGAGGGGTTGTCGCGGAAGGCACCCAGCATCACCGAGGAGGTCATGCTGGAATTCTGCTTCTCCACGCCCCGCATCATCATGCACAGATGCTTGGCCTCGATCACTACCGCCACGCCGCGGGCGTCGGTAACCTGCTGCACCGCCTCGGCGATCTGGCGGGTCAGGTTCTCCTGGATCTGCATGCGGCGGGCGAACATGTCGACGATGCGGGCGAACTTGGAGAGTCCCAGCACCTTGCCGCTGGGCAGGTAGCCGATGTGACACTTGCCGATGAAAGGCAGCAGGTGGTGCTCGCACATGGAGTAGAGCTCGATGTCCTTGACCAGCACTATCTCGTCGGTCTCCGACTCGAAGACGGCGCCGTTGACGATCTCCTCCAGCGACTGCAGGTAACCGTAATTCAGGAACTGCATCGCCTTGGCCGCGCGCCTGGGTGTGTCACGCAAGCCCTCGCGATCCGGGTTCTCGCCCAGGGCGAGGATGATCTGCCGGTAGTGGTTGGCGATTTCTTCGGTCATTGTCAGCCCGTCCTGGTCGTTATCATGTACAGAAGATATACAAGAAAGATATTCTGTACAATATGATTTGCCTTGAATCCGCATTCTAGCGCAAGCCCTACCGCGGCGCAGGCCCGCCACGTGACAACCTGCCGCACCCTACGGCCCCGGTGAATGGGAGGGCTCCAATCCCCTGTGCTAGAATCCTTGCTCTCATGCAGTGCACGACTTCTTCCGAGAGCTCGACATGAACAAGACCCCTACGATTCTGCTGCTGGCCGCCCTGCTCACCCCGTCTCTGGCGCTGGCCGCGACCCTGGAACTGCCCGCCGACGCGCGCCTCGAGGTGCAGGTGATCGATTCGCTCACCCTGGATCAGGAGGCGTCACGCCGTGATGACATCCTGCTGCGCCCGGTCACCAACGATCAGGGCTCCTCTGAACTGCCGAGCCACTGCATCATGGTGGGCGATGCCCTGCTCGACGGCGAGCGGGTGCGCATCACGACCAAGTCGGTGACCTGCATCGCCACCGACGGCAGCGACAGCGAGATCTACACCGGTGAGCTCTCGGCGGCGGCCTTTGGAGCGGATGGCAACTTCGGCATTGCTGCTTGCGAGGGGACGCGCTGCGAGATCACTCCCGAACATACCTTCGAGCTGCGGCTGGCCAGTGACCTTATCATCGAGGAGCAGGAGAACGTCTCCGAGCGGATCAATATCCAGCGCCGCCAGTCCGAGGGTGCCGGCGTGGCCAACCCGATTCCCGCCGAGCGTCCCGACCCGGACCAGTAAGCCAGGCCCGTACGCACAACAGCGCCCCCTTCCAAGGGGGCGCTCTGCATTATTACGGCGGCGGCCCGGCATCAGGCCAGCCAGCGGGGCTCGCGCTCCAGGACCTGGCGTTGCTGCTCCAGGGAGCGGATCTGGCCGTCCCAGTAGCCCTCATCGGCCAGCCAGGGAAAGGCCAGTGGGAAGGCCGGATCCTCCCAGCGCGCCACCAGCCAGGCGCTGTGGCGCAACAGCCTCAGGGTGCGCAGCGGCTCCATCAGGGCCAGCTCACTGCGGTCGAACTCGCGCTGCTCCTCGTAGCCCTCCATCACCTCCGAGAGCTGCATATGGCGCTCCTCGTCACGCTCGGCGGTGATCAGCATCCACAGGTCCTGCACCGCCGGGGCCATCAGGCAGTCGTCGAAGTCCACCAGGGCAAAGTGCTCGTCGCGACCCAGGATGTTGCCGATATGGCAGTCGCCGTGGACGCGGATCGCCTGCTCAACGGGCCAGGTGTGGTCCGCCAGCCGCTCGTGCAGCGCCTCGGTGACCCGCGAATAGGCATCGCGCTGCCGCCGACCGAGCCAGGCACTGGCCAGCACCCGCTCACGGGCCTCCAGCACCATCTCATCCAGGTCAATGGCGCCGCGATGGACGAAGCGACCGCGTTCGCCCACCGCATGCACGGCGCCGATCAACTCGCCCAGGGCGAACAGGTGCGCCGGGTTCTCCAGCTCCGGGGCCTGACCCGGCAGACAGGGAAACAGCGAGAAGCGAAAACCCTCCGCGCGGTGCAGGCTCACGCCTTCTGCATCGCGCCAGGGCGCGGCCACCGCCACCCCCGCCTCCTCGAGTTCCGCCAGGAAGTCGTGCTCCTCCTGGATGCGCGCATCACTCCAGCGCTCCGGGCGGTAGAACTTGACCACCCAGCGACGGCGCTCCTCGTCATGCACCAGATAGACCCGGTTCTCGTAGCTGTTGAGGGTGAAGGGTTCACCCGGCAGCCAGAAGCCCAGCGATTCCACCGCCGCCACCACCCGGGCAGGAGAGAGGCTGGCGAAGGGATGGGGGGAAGTTTCCATAGGGCAGTCCCGGCAGTAAAACCCGCATGCTAGCAGAGCCGTCAGCTTTCCGGGCTATCTCAGATAGCTTCCAGCGCTCGGGGCTGATCTGTCGGCAAGCCTGCGAGGAGGCGCTGTGAATACCTCCCTGTACGCTACCGATGCCATCCCTGGCATAGGACCTCCTCTTCGGATTGCCCCCAGCGCCCCTCGCTTTTCGTAACTGCGATAGCCCTGCATCAGCTTTACTGCAGCGGCGTTCGTGCCACCGCCCAGGCCTCGACCTCTCGGGCACCGGCCGAACGGCAGGCCTCGGCCAGCGCCTCAAGGGTCGCCCCGGTGGTCATGACGTCATCCACCAGCGCCACCCGTGGCGGCAGCGCCGCCTCGATCACGAAGGCGCCGCTCAGGTTGCGGCGGCGCTCGTCGCGGTCCAGCCCACGCTGGGTCGGCGTATCACGGCGCCGCCGGGCGCGCACCAGCGGCAGCGCTAGCCGGCAGGCCAGGCGCCGCGCCAGCCACTCGCCCTGGTCGAAGCCGCGCTCGCGAGCGCGGCGGGGATGCAGTGGTACCGGCACGAGCGCCTGCGGCCAGGACAGCGCCGCCCCGGGCAGGCCGGCCTCGAACAGCGCCAGCAGCACCGCCCCGGCCCGGGGCGAGGCCGCGAACTTGAAACGCTGCATCAGCCCGGCCACCTCCAGCTCATAGCGCAGTGGCACGCGACTGCGCACGAACGGCGGCGGCTGACGCAGGCAGCGGCCGCAGGGCCTGGCCTCGGGTCGCCCAGGCAGCGGTTCTGCACAGTGCGGGCAGGCCGGCAGGTTCCAGGGCAGCGAGGCGAAGCAGGCGCCACACCAGGGGCGGTCGCGATCGGCCTCCCCCAGGCAGAAGGCGCAGCGCCCCGGCAGCTGGCGGCGCAGGAATTGGTCAACTCCGAACCCCATCCGGGTTGACAATGCCCGCCACTGGGATAGGCTTTTCGTCAACTTGTCCATGACTTCAAAGTTGACCATAGCGAGCCTCCCATGTCCGATGCGACCTCGACCGCCGATTCCTTGACCCTAGCCGCCACGGCTCAACCCCGCCACGACTGGACCCTCGACGAGATCGAGACGCTCTTCGCCCTGCCCTTCAACGACCTGCTGTTCCGCGCCCAGCAAGTGCACCGCGCCCACTTCGACCCCAACGCCGTGCAGGTCTCCACCCTGCTCTCGATCAAGACCGGCGCCTGCCCGGAGGACTGCAAGTACTGCCCCCAGTCGGGCCACTACAACACCGGTCTTGGCAAGGAGAAGCTGCTCGAGATCGAGAAGGTAGTGGAGCAGGCCCAGGCCGCCAGGGAGGCCGGCGCCAGCCGCTTCTGCATGGGCGCGGCCTGGAAGAGTCCCCGCGAGAAGGACCTGACCGTCGTGCTGGAGATGGTTCGCCGGGTCAAGGCGCTGGGGCTGGAGACCTGCATGACCCTGGGGATGGTGGACGGCGACCAGGCCGGACGCCTGGCCGAGGCCGGGCTCGACTACTACAACCACAACCTGGACACCTCGCCGGAGTACTACGGCGAGATCATCACCACCCGTACCTACGCCGACCGCCTGGCGACCCTGGGCCACGTCCGCGACGCCGGCATGAAGGTGTGCGCCGGCGGGATCCTGGGCATGGGCGAAGCGCCCCGCGACCGCGCCGCCCTGCTCCAGCAGCTGGGGCGGCTCGAACCGCATCCGGAGTCGGTACCCATCAACATGCTGGTCAAGGTCCCGGGCACGCCGCTCGAGCACGTCGAAGACCTGGACCCCATAGAGTTCATCCGCGCCATCGCCGTGGCCCGCATCCTGATGCCGGCGAGCCACGTGCGCCTCTCCGCCGGCCGCGAGCAGATGAACGAGTCCACCCAGGCGCTGGCCTTCCTGGCCGGCGCCAACTCCATCTTCTACGGCGAGCGACTGCTGACCACCGCCAACCCCCAGGCGGAGCGCGACCGGGCGCTGTTCGCCAAGCTCGGCCTGCACCCGGAGCGCAGGGACACCTGCGTCGACGACGCCCAGGCGCAGGCAAGCGTGGAGGCCAGGGTTGAGGCCGACCTGGCCCGCCAGGCGGCGCAACAGGCCCTCGCCCGGGCCGATGCGCTCGCCTTTGATGCCAGCGGCGCCTGAGCCATGAGTGTGGACTGGTCCTCCCGACTCGCCACGCAAGCCCAGGCCCGCCGTGCCGACGGCCTGTGGCGGCAGCGCCGCACCTGGCGACCGGCGGGCGAGGTGTGCGGCAGCGCCCGGCGCGGCGACGCCCGACACGACTTCGCCGGCAACGACTACCTGGGCCTGGCCGGAGACCCGCGCCTGGCCGAGGCCATGGCCGCAGGCGCCCGTCGATATGGGGCAGGCGCCCGGGCCTCGCACCTGGTCAGCGGCCACCTGGAGGTCCACGAGGCGCTCGAGCGACGGCTGGCCGCGCTCACCGGCCGCCCCCGCGCCCTGCTCTTCTCCACCGGCTACATGGCCAACCTGGGCACCCTGCAGGCGCTCTGCGATGCCGACACCCGGGTGTTCCAGGACCGTCTCAACCACGCCTCCCTGCTCGACGGCGCCGCACTGGCCGGTTCAGCGTCGCGGCGCTTCCACCACCGCGACCTGGCCGACCTCGAGCGGCTGCTGGCCCGCGCCCCGACCGAGGCGCCCCGGCTGGTGGTCAGCGACGGGGTATTCAGCATGGACGGCGACGTGGCCGATATCGCCGGGCTCGCCGCGATGGCACATCGCCACAACGCCTGGCTGATGATCGACGACGCCCACGGCCTCGGAGTCCTCGGTGAGCACGGCGACGGCTGCGTGGGCCGCGCCCACGACGTCGATGAGGTGCCGGTGCTGGTGGGCACCCTGGGCAAGGCGCTGGGCACCGGCGGCGCCTTCGTGGCGGGCAGCGAGGCGCTGATCGAGCACCTGATCCAGTTCGCCCGCCCCTACGTCTACACCACCGCCCAGCCGCCCGGGGTGGCGGCGGCGACCCTGGCGGCGTTGGGCATCCTCGCCGCCGAGCCCGAGCGGCGCACGCGCCTGGCCAGCTTGATCGCACGCTTTCGCGCCGAGGCCGCGCGCCTGGGCCTGCCCCTGGCGGCAAGCCACACGCCCATCCAGCCGCTGGTGCTGGGCGACAGCCACCGGGTGATGGCCTGGGCCGAGCGACTGGCCGCGCGGGGCCTCTCGGTCGGCGCCATCCGCGAGCCCACCGTGCCCCGCGGCCAGGCCCGGCTGCGCCTCACGCTCTCGGCCGCCCACGCCGATGATGACCTGGACGCCCTGCTCGAGGGGCTGGCCGCCTGCCAGGCCGAAGACACCCGCAGCCCTGAGCGGGTCGCACGCGCTGGGGAGGCGGCGCCATGACCCACCTGGTGCTGCTCTCCGGCTGGGGCTGTGACGCGCGGATCTGGCAGCCGCTGGCCGATCACTGGCCGGCCGGGGTCAGCGTCACGACCCCGGACTGGCCCGGCGTCGGCGGCCGCCCCGCCCTGGAGGCGCCGGCGAGTCTCGCGGCGATGGCCGAGGCCATGGCGGCGGACCTGCCCGAGGAGGCCGTCTGGGTCGGCTGGTCGCTGGGCGGCCTGCTGGCCGGCGCCCTGCTGGAGCGCCTGCCCGCCCCCCTTTCTCCGCCCCGGGGCCTGATCCTGCTCGGCATGGGCGCGCGTTTCTGCGACCCGGCCGGTGTCAGCCGCGCCGAGCTCGCCGCCTTCCGCCGCGCCTTTGCCCGCGACCCCGACGCCACCCTGGCCCACTTCCACCGCTGGCAGCTCGGCGGCGAGCCCCGCCCCCGCGACGCTTATCGGCAACTGCGCACCCTGCTCGGCGAAGGCCCGCCTCCCGATCCCGCCACCCTGGCCGCGGGCCTCGACTGGCTGGTGAGTCTGGATATCTCGGCCGCCATGGCGGGCGCCGACTGCCCGGTGATTCGCCTGGCCGGCGCCCGGGACCCGCTGCTGGCCCCGGCCGCCATCGAAGGCGCCGACCACGTCCTCGAACACGCCGGCCACTGCCCGATGCTCTCCCGGCCGGCCGCCCTGGCCAAGGCCCTGGTGGCGCTGGCCGCCAGGGCTCACCAGCCGCAGGCAACCGGCGCCGAGGAGGCCTGCTCATGAACGACGCTTTCGCCCGGCAGCCATCCGCCGAACCCCAGGCTCCCGCCGACTGGCAGCGCCGGGTCGCTCACGCCTTCTCCCGGGCCGCCGGCGACTATGCGCGCCTGGCCACGGCCCAGCAGGCCATGGGCGAGACCCTCTGGGCCCGCCTGCCCGAGCGCACTCAAGCCACCTCCTGCCCCACCCCCTGGCGAGTGCTCGACCTGGGCTGTGGCCCGGGCCACGGGAGCGCTCGCCTGGCCGGGCGCTTTGGCGACGACTGCAGGGTCATCGGCCTCGACCTGGCCCCGGGCATGCTCGAAGCCGCCCGCCGGGCCCACGGCAATCAGCCGCGTCTGCGCTGGCTGTGCGCCGACGCCGCCGCCCTGCCGCTGGCGGACGCCAGCCTGGACCTGGTGGTCTCCAACCTCGCCATCCAGTGGTGCCCGGACCTGGAACGGGTGCTGGCCGAACTGCACCGGGTGCTGCGCCCGGGCGGTCGCGCCCTGATCAACACCCTCGCCCCCGGCACCCTCGCGGAGGTCGGCCACGCCTGGTCGCGTCCCGGGGCGCCGGCGGCCCTGCTGCCCCTGCGCAGCCGCGAGCGCCACCTGGTCGCGGCGCGCCTGGCCGGGTTTCGCCGCCTCGAGGCGAGCCAGGGCGAGTGGCGCTTCCACTACCCCGATCTCGCCGCGGTGATGGCCTCCATCAAGGGCGTGGGTGCCCAGACCGCCCGTCCCGGCGCCCGCCTGACCCGCACCGATCTGGCCCGGGCCCGGCACCGTTATGAGGCGCTGCGCGAACCCAGCGGCCTGCCGGTCAGCTACCGGCTGCTTACTCTCGACCTCACTCGCGACTGAGGAGATGCGATGCCCGCCTACTTCGTCACCGGCACCGACACCGACGCCGGCAAGACCCTGGCCAGCGCCGGCCTGCTGGCCTGTGCCCGCCGTGCCGGCCTCACCACCCTCGGGCTCAAGCCCATCGCCTCGGGCAGCGAAGCCACCCCCGAGGGCCTGCGCAACGCCGATGCCCTGGCCCTGCAGGCCCAGAGCGTGCCGGCGACGGACTACGCGACGACCAACCCCTTCGCCTTCGCCCCCGCCATCGCCCCGCACCTGGCGGCCCGGCGGGCCGGGGCCGAGCTGCGCCTGGCCGACCTGACCAACTGGCTACGCCCGCTGCTGGCACACCCCCGCGACCTGACCCTGGTGGAGGGCGCCGGCGGCTGGCGAGTGCCCCTCAACGACGAGGAGGACCTCGCCGGCCTCGCCCTGGAGATGGACCTCCCCGTGCTCCTGGTGGTGGGCCTGCGCCTGGGCTGTCTCAGCCACGCCCGCCTGACCGCCGAGGCCGTCCATGCGGATGGCCTGCGCCTGGCCGGCTGGATCGGCAGCGTCGTGGACCCGGCCTTTGCCGAAGACGACGCCCTCTACCGCGACAACCTGGTCACCCTGGTGCGTACCCTGCCCTTCCCCTGCCTGGGCGTGATCCCTCGGCTGCCGGCCGGCGCCCCCCGCCGCATGGCCGCAGCCGCCGCCGATTACCTGAAACTTCCCGATGCTCATTGACTTGGAAGGCACCGTCCGTAAAATGTGCTCGCCTGCCTGTCCGTGCGGATGTGGTGGAATTGGTAGACACGCCAGGTTTAGGTCCTGGTGCCTTCGGGCGTGGAGGTTCAAGTCCTCTCATCCGCACCATCGCTGTTTCTCGTTATCTCCCCCGCTATCGACGCGCTTCTTCCGTCATCTCCCCCGAGATGCGCGGCGCCTTCGCGTGCCCGTCATCCCGTTTCACCGCTGCAACGGAGCCCTCTGATGAGCGTTTCACCCCGGAATCCCTCTTTCGAAACGTCGAGGAATCCCTCTCTCGAAACAACCCGGAATCCCTCTTTCGCAACGGTCAGGAATCCCTCTTTCGCAACGGCCAGGAATCCCTCCCCCGTCTGGCACCCCTATGCCCACCTCAAGACCCAGCGCCCGGCGCCGAAGGTAGTCGGCGGCGAGGGGCCGCGCTTCACCCTTGAGGGCGGCGAGACGCTGCTCGACGCCACCTGTTCCTGGTGGTGCATGATCCACGGCTATCGACACCCACGCCTGGTGCGGGCCATCCAGCAGCAGGCCGACGCGCTCTGCCACGTGATGCTCGGCGGGCTGACCCACGCGCCCGCCGACCGCCTGGCCCGGGCGCTGGTCAGGGTCACGCCCGAGGGGCTCAACCACGTCTTCTATTCCGACAGCGGCTCGGTGGGCATGGAGGTGGCCATGAAGATGGCGGTGCAGTACCACCAGCTGCGCGGCCGGCCCGGCAAGCATCGCCTGCTCTCGCTGATGAAGGCCTACCACGGCGACACCGCCGGCTGCATGGCGGTCTGCGACCCCGAGGAGGGGATGCACTCGCTGTTCGCGGGCTACCTGCCCCGCCACCATTTCGCCCCTGCCCCCACCGCGCTCTTCGATGCTCCCCCCGAGGCGGTGGAGCCAGACCTCGCCGCCTTGCGTGCGGTGCTGGAGCGCCACCATGAGGAGATCGCCGCGCTGCTCATGGAGCCGCTGCTGCAGGCCGCCGGTGGGCTCAACATGACCTCGCCCCACTACCTGCAGGGAGCACGCGAGCTGTGCGACGAGTTCGACGTGCTGCTGGTGTTCGACGAGGTGGCCACCGGCTTCGGGCGCACCGGGCGGATGTTCGCCGCCGACCACGCTGGGGTGACGCCGGACATCATGGTGCTCTCCAAGGGGCTGACCGGGGGCTATCTGGGACACGCGGCAACGCTCGCCACCGACCGGGTGCATGACGCCTTCGTGGGCGACTCCCCCGAGCACGCCTTCATGCACGGCCCCACCTTCATGGGCAATCCGCTGGCCTGCGCCGTGGCGCTGGAGAGCCTCGCCGTGTTCGAGGAAGAGGACTACCTGGGCAAGATCGCCGCGCTCAACCGGGTGCTGCACGAAGAGCTGGTGATGGAAGAGGCGCTGGCCGCCCACCCCGCGGTGGCCGACGTGCGAACGCTGGGCGCCACCGCGGTGATCGAGACCCATGCCGCGGCGGATCTCGCCGGGGTGGCCGACTGGGCCCGCGAGCAGGGCGTCTGGCTGCGCCCCATCGGCCGCTGGCTCTACACCATGCCGGCCTATGTCACCTCGGAGGCGGACATGCGCCGCATCACCACGGTGATGAAGGGGTGGTTTCGGCGCTGAGGGCCTGCCGTCTCAGCCGCGCAGCAAGGCAACAAACAGGGCCGCGAAGATCAGCAACAGGGCGATCAGGGTGGCGGCATGACGGGCATAGCGATGCAGCATGGTTCGGCTCTCCTCTTCCGTCTTGTGGTCCCTGCCCCGGGATCCTTCTCGAGGATTACACTATGTCGAAGCGGTCGGAGTGCAGGCGGGTTGGTGCGACTCCGAGCTCGATGAGCGCCCCCTCGGCGGCGTCCATCAGCGGGCCGGGGCCGCAGATGAAGTAGTCGCGTCGGCCGTCATCGGCCGGCAGGCGGCGCGCCAGCAGGTCTCTATCGACCAGCCCACGCTCCCCCTGCCAGCCCTCCGGCGGCTCGTCGAGCACGTGGATCACCTCCAGGCGCAGACGCTCGGCCAGGGCGTCCAGCTCCTCACGAAAGGTCGCCTCCTCCCAGCGGGGGTTGGCGTAGATCAGCCACAGCGGCAGGCGCTCGCCTCGGTCGGCGAAGGTGCGCAGGATGCTCAGCATCGGTGTGATACCGATGCCCCCGGCAATCAGCACCACCCCGGAAGGGTTGCGGGCATCCGGCAGGAAGGCCCCGAAGGGCCCTTCGACGAAGGCCCGGGTGCCGACCGGCACGTCGGGCAGGGTCGCGGTGAAATCGCCCATCCGCTTGGCGGTGAACGCCAGCCGCTCGGGCCGCTCAGCCGAGGAGGCGATGGAAAAGGGGTGCTGCTGGAGCTGGAAGGGGCTGTCGCCCAGCGAAATCCAGAAGAACTGCCCGGGGGCGAACGCGAGCCGATGCCGACCCACCGGGACCAGTACCAGGGTGGTGGCATCGCCGCGCACCGCCTGCGTCTCGACCACCTGCCAGGGCCGGCGCCGCAGTCGCCAGGGCCGCAGCAGGCGGGTCTGTGCCACCAGCAGCAGCGACATGACGATCAGCAGGGCCAACAGTAGCCCGGCGCCTCCTGCCGTGTAGTGGCCTACCATCAGCGCATGCCCGAGGCCGCCGCCCACCACCGCCACCGCGAGCAATCCATGCAGGGCCCGCCAGCGCTCGTAGGAGAGCCCGCACGCCTGGCGCCATAGCGAGGTGACCACCAGCAGCAGCGTGGCGAGCAGCAGGCCCATCAGGGTCAGGGCACGCAGCGTCTCGTCGCGGGGGTCCAGATAGTCGAGCCAGGCGGGTCGGGAGGCCAGCATCACCGCGGGATGGGCCACCACCAGACACAACGCGAAGAGCCCCATCTGGCGATGGAACTGCAGCAGGTTGTCGAAGCCCAGTGCCGCACCGAACCAGCGATGGCGGCCGGAGACCAGTGCCTGCAGCGCCATCACCGTCAGGGCCAGCAGACCGAGCATGGTGCCGAACTCCACCCCCAGTCCGCGCGCCTCTGCCGGAGGACGAACCAGCACCACGGCCATCGGCAACAACGCCAGCCCGAGATAGGCAACTCCCCACAGCAGCGCGCGTCGTGTCACTCTGTTCATCGTCTCCTCCCTGATCCGGGCCTTCGACGGTGGCCGGCCGGTGGCCGATGCCTTCCCTACTCCTGATAAGAGTAGGCGACTAATGAGAGTAGACGACGTTGCGATAGGGGGTAACTCTGGTTCGTGTCGGGGGTGAGGATCAGCACGCGCCCCGCGCCCTGCTGCTGGCCGTCCACGGTTTCAATGACCACGGCGTCTGCCGTTAGGCTTTTCCGACAAGTCAGGGTGTGCGCCGCCGGCATCTCCACCGAAGAATTTCATGCGAATGTTCAATCCAAATGTGATTGACATGTCACGGGATAGGACGGACTGTAGATCCATGAGAGCAGATACTCACGAACCCGCCCCCCATGACGACAACATTTCAGGCGAGCTAGTGAATCAGCTCGACGCCGCTATCGAGCGACTAGCCGCTGCGAATGCCGTTGCAGAAGTCTCCCCCGTATTCGAGGTCATCGATGCGGCACGCCCCCTGATGTTCGATGCCGGAGGGCTCGACGTCCTCTACGCGCGCGTACCGGCGATCGAGGCCGCCGGATTCTTCGGTGGTAGCGACTGGAATTATCCCCAGACACTGGTGCCCTCGCTTGCCATGCGTACCGTGCGTCACGGGGACCCGACCGCCACCCTGGTCGAGAGCCTGAGCCAGGTTCGCCTGCTCGCCGTTGCCAAGGGCGACTATTCGCACCCTTCGGTCTCGGCGGAGCACGCCAATCACTTCCTCGCCCAGGTGATGGCCATGAACCTCGATCTCGTCGTCAGCGACCTGCACGAGGGCGACCGGCTTCGGCCTGACCGGCTCGGGTTCGCCGTCCAGAACCTTTACCACTACCTGCTTGAGCACCTGGGCTACGAGAATCTTCTGGAGCATCTGGTGGCCGAAGTCTGGCGAATCCTGGCGCAACGCCCGGTCCAGGTGGATGGCGTCAAGCAGATGGTGACCCAGATCGCCGCCTGCCTGAACACGCCGGACACCCCAGTGGGAGAGGCCAGCGAGGATGCCCAAAAGCTCGTCAATGCCGTCTTCGGCCCCACCGAAGGCTGCCGCGAAGATCCCGGCCTTGACGTCTATGCCGAACGGCTGGCGAGCATGGATGACGCGACCCTGTTGCAGGAGGCCATTGCCTTTGCCCAGACCATGCACAGCACCGGCCTGGTCTCGCCCTACATGCCTGGGTTTATCCGTTACCTGCGTAATCGATGGAACGCGCTGATCCCCACGGCACTGGGGCTGAGTCAGACGGGGGCAGACGCCTTTCATTGTTATCCGGCGCTGATTCACACGCTGATCGATGAGGCCCTGTTTCCCGAAACCAGCCAGGCCACCTATGGCCTGGCCATGATGCTCGAGCGAGGCATTCTGTACTCGCCTCCGGTGGCTCCCTCGTTGTGGCGGCAGCTGAGACTGACGGTGTGCGATACCGCTGCACGGAAGATCGTTGCTGTCTTCGGAACCCGGCGCTCGCCGGAATGCTTTCTGCTGGCCGACGTTCTCAACGTGCTTGGTCGCCCGCTGGGCGTGGGTCAGGGTAATTACCCCACCTGCCAGTCGACACGCGCCCTGTCCATGTGGGCCTACAATACCCCTGCTGACCTGCTTCGGGTCGTCGCCTGGGCGGCCCGCGTCGATGAAGTGGTCATGCGTTTCGAGGGCAGCAGCATTTCCTCCCGGGAACTGGGCACCGGCCTGGCAACCGAGCCCCCGGTAGATGTCGATGCTGTCTCACTGTTGACCGTGCCGCACCTCGACCGCGTTTACTTCGAAATGGGGCGCCGCAGTATCGGCCGCGGAGAGGATCCGCACAAATGGGTCAACGCCGAATTCCATGGCGATCATGTGGGTCATGGGTTCCGCATCGCGGTCGATGTGTTTACCGGGGGCCTGAAGGATTTCGAGGGGTTTATCCGTGACTTCTATGCGGCTTATCACCCCTTCTACAACGGCAACATTCCGGTAATCAATCCGCAACCGGCGGGTATTGCCGTGACCGATAGCGCCACGCGCTTTCTCGGCTGGCACGCCATTACGATCCAGCGCCTTGCGCTCGACCCGAGCCAGGTCATGCGGGTGTACTTCTTCAATCCCAACAACGACAGCGGGCAGGATTGGGGGCAGGACATCGTCACATCGACCCAAGGCAATGGAGAGCTCTACGGTGAGGCCTCGCTACCGGTTGTCCAGTTCGCCTCCCGGCTATACGTCTTTCACTATGACCCGCTGGAGAAAGGCGAGCCGGCCGATATTCCCACCGCTGAAGTGGATCGGGCCATGGGTCTGGCCCGGGATAGCTGGGCGTCAGGGCGCTAGCCGAAGGCGCCTGGCAATCAAGCTCGACAAGACCGCTAATGATCGAACGTCAATTTCCTGCCCAAGGCAGAAGGAGAACAATATATGTCGATTGTTTCAGAAAACCCGGACACCAAAGACGTCTCGAGCTGGATCGACCCGACCATGGATTCGGTCAAGGGAACCGAAACGCCCAAGGACCCCAACAAGGGATATATCGCCTTGCTGGGCTGGAGCGTCAATGCCATCAAGGCCGCACAGAAGTTTGATCGCCGCTACGTGGTGGTGGCGCCCGATTGGGCCGCCGATTTCTGTGAAGCCAACAAGATCCCGTACATGCAATGGGACTTCCTGCGCTTGAATGATCGATCCGTGGAGATTGCGCAACGGCTCAAGGAGGAAGGCGTTGACGTGGCCATACCGCTATTCGAGGAAACCGTCGAATGGTCCGGTGCGATCAACTCCGTCCTGATGGACAACCCCCGCATGTTCGGGCAGTCCATCCTGTTCAGGGACAAGGCACTGATGAAACGCCGCGCCCAGTTGGGCGGCATTCGCGTGGGCATCTTCGAGGAAGCCCACGAGAAAGACGACATCATCCGCTTCATGAAACGCGTCAACCAGACGCTGCTCAAGCTCGACGGCGACCCCGATGACCCGATACATGTCAAGGCCTTCGACAAGGCCGGCTGTCTGGGGCACCGCATGATCCGCAAGATAGAAGAGATCGACAGCATACCGGCCGAAGAGTATCCCTTGCTGATGGAGAGTCACCTTGACGGCTGGGAATTTGCCGTCGAGGCCTGGATCCATGATGGCAAGATCAAGTTCCTCAATATCTCCGAGTACGTGACCCTGGGCTATTCGGTGTTCGTTCCCGCCACACGTGAGCTCGAGAGCTGGCGTAATGCCATCACCAAGCAGATCGAGAAGCTGATCAAGACGTTCGACATCCAGTTCGGCCTGATCCATCCCGAGTACTTCGTGGCGTCGGATGGCGAGATGTACTTCGGCGAGATCGCCTATCGCCCACCCGGCTTCAAGGCCTTCGAGCTTATCGAGCGCGCCTATGGATTCAGTGCCTATCAAGCATCGATGCTGGTCTTCGACCCCAAGAGCACCAAGGAGGAGGTCGAAGCCTTCTTCCCCCGCGAGGTAGTCGATGCGAAAGGCTATGCGGGTTGTTTTGGGGTCTACCCGAGGCGTCGTGTCGTCAGCAAGCTGGAGATGCCCAAGGAAACCACCGAGCACCCGTACTTCGAGTCTCACGAACTGGTAGCGCCGGCCGAAGAGACGGTCCCGGACCGCTCGGCGTTCGGCACCCACTGGGGCCTGCTGTTCTTCTTCGGTGACGACCCGATTGTCATGCGGGACCTGCTCAAGGCTCAAGAGGACCTGGACTTCTACGTCTAGCAACGCGTTCAACACCGATTCGCACCTGAGCTGATACGACCGGGGGGGCAGGGCTTACGCCCTGCCCCTTTCAATCCTGCCCCTTTCAATGAGACTTACGGCGTTGGCGACGTCGGCCGCTTTCGCGGATAGACTGACTTCCAGGGAATACAAGAAGGAACCCACGGATGAGAAAGGTCCTGATCGCACTGGCCACCTGTGCTGCCCTGGGTGCTTACGCCGATACCCCGCCGGTGCCCACCGACGGTTCGCTCGACGCCATCAGCCTGCCGGAACCCACCGACGGCGAGATCGACGCCGACAGCATGCCGGAGGACGACAGCGACCTGCCCCCCTGGGCCCATGAGCAGATCGAGCCTCTCCATGAGGGCGTGTCGCGCTGGGTCGAGACCACCTCGCGGCGCATCGACGCCTTCTTCGGCACCACCGATGCCCTGAGCATCGAGAACGACTCCTACCTGCGGATCAGCCAGGGCTGGCGGTGGAAGGAAGGCGATACCTTCCAGCAAGACATCGGCGCCCGCTTCCGCATCGACCTGCCCACCACCGAAGAGCGCCTGCGACTGGTCATCGAGAGCGAGCCGGAGGAGACCCAGGGCACCCTGGCGGAGCAGGACAACCAGCTGGTGGATGATCGCATCAGCGGCGTGGAGAGCCTGCGCATTGGCCTGAACCGCCTGGGACGCCGCGACAAGAGCGAGCGCTGGAATACCCAAGTGGGCGCCGGTGTTCGCATGCGGCTGCCGCCGGACCCCTACGCCCGGGTGATCACCCAGCGCCTCTGGACCCTCAACGACGGGCCCTGGCAGCTGGAGAGCGACAACCGCCTCTCCTGGTTCAACAAGGACGGCTACTCCGCGCGCACCCGCTGGGACATCGGCCGCCCCGTGGACGAGAACCGCCACCTGCGCTTCATCACCAACGTGCAGTGGCGCGAGGAGGTCGACACCCTGGAGTTCAGCGAGGCGGTGGAGCTCAACCGGCGCATCGACCGCCGCCGGGCGATCCGCTACAGCGCCGTCGCCCTGGGCGAGAGCGGCTCCAGCCCCAGCATCGAGGACACCTACCTGCAGACCCGCTACCGCCGCGACCTGCATCGCGGCATCCTCTTCCTGGACGTGGCGCCCGCCCTGCACTTCCCTCGCGAGTCGGATCGCGAACCGCGCTGGGCGCTGGATCTGCGCCTGGAGATGTACTTCCGCCGCGAGTTCGACCGCGTCCGCCTATGACCCTGACATGACAAGCCCGACACGAGACACCCCATGACGCTCAGCAAGACCAGATCCAGCTGCTACCTCACGGGTCCATCATGAGCACAGAGCGCCCCAAGGCGTACTACACCGCCGTCTTCCTGCAGGTCTCCTTCCGCGCCATCAAGCAGTCCATGGCCGGCAAGGCGAGCGACGGCCTGCCCTGCTGGCTCGACACCCGGATGCTCGGCATGCTCTGCCGCGAGCTCAAGGCGTGCTGCGACGAGGCGACCCACCCCGCCGCCGCCCATGAGGCCCTTGAGAGCGCCCGGGAGGCATGCAGTCAGCTCCTGGCCCGCTGCCCCGGCGGCCTCGACAGCACCCTCTGCCACCATCACCTGGACGCTATCCTCGAGGCCCTGCAGCGGGCCATCGATGCCCTGGACAATGCGCCGGCGCCCGCCGACCCCTCACGCTGGCAGAGCGCCTCGCGCTATCTCCTTCAGGGCTGGAAACGCCACTCGTGAAGCGGCGCTGGACGCACTTCTGCTACTCCCCCGGCACGACCCGATAGCCCAGCCCCTCGAGACAGCGTTGCTGCGATGCGGTCAGCGCCGATGCTCGCTCGCCGGCATCCTCCGCATGGCCCTCCAGCACCGCCACGCCGGCCTCGTCATGGGCATGCAGCAAGCGCTCATCGCAGCGCCGACAGCGCCAGGCATCGCCGCCCCGCTCCGCCGGTGAGACATCGAGTTCGTCGGCCCCCTGGCCGATCTGGATGGCCTCCAGCGGCCAGAAGGTAACCGGCTCGCCCCCGGCATCCAGGCCGAGGCCAAGCGGTGAACCGCACACCAGCAGCGATACCGCGCCGCAGTCACATGCGATTTGCCCATAGGGTCCGTTGCTCATGGAGCGCTCCCTGTCGAAAGTTAGTCGCCCCGCCTGCCGAGGATGCGGTAGCTGTCAGGCACCTCACCCGCCACGATCACCCGGAACAGCGGCGCCTGGCTGCGCGACTCGAGCCAGCGGTGGCCACCCTCGAGCAGCACCAGCAGCAGCGTGACCACCAGCACCAACGCCAGCAGGGCGCCGAAGAGCTGGTGACGAGCCAACATCACCACCCCGTCGCGCAGCCGGTGATGCCAGGGCGAGCCGTCACGCAGGTACTGCCCCAGCCAGGCCCGACGCCTCAGGCGGGCCGCCTCCAGGCTGCCGGCGGCGATCAGCTGTGTGGCCAGTATCCAAGCCGGCGGGAAGAGCCAGCTGGCCCAGGCGCTGTCCACCAACGACCAGAGCAGCAGTGCCAGCACCGGCAGGGCAAGGTGCAGGGCGAGGCTCGACCAGTCTCGGCGGGGAAGGTCACTCGCCACAGGACCTAGCGGGCCAGCGCCTGCTGAACGAAGGCCTCGCAGCGCTGGTGAGCCGGTCGCTCGCGCAGCCCGGTCCAGTAGGCCTCGAACTCGGGGCGGCGCGGCAGGGTGCCGAACTGCATGCCCCAGCCGATATGCGAGCCGACGTAGACGTCGGCGGCGCTGAAGGCGTCACCGGCGATGTAGGGCTTCCCATCGACGGCCGCGGCCAGGCTGTCGACCAGCGCCCAGTAGTCGCCACAGCCGAGGCGCATCTTCTGCTCGGGCGTGGGCTGAACGCCCAGGTCGTTAAGGGCGATGGCGCTCTCCAGGGGGCCGGCGGCGAGGAACAGCCAGCGGTAGTAGGCGCCCCGTGCGGCGGGCGGCGGCGCCAGGCCGGCCGCCGGGAAGGCATCGGCCAGGTAGGCGCAGATGGCCGCAGCCTCGGTGACAACCGTCTCGCCGTGGCGGATGGCCGGCACCTTGCCCAGCGGGTTGACGGCCAGGTAGTCCGGCGTCTTCATGGCCGCGCCGTATTCCAGGCTCACCATGCGATAGGTGGCGCCCAGTTCCTCGAGCATCCAGTGGGCGATGCCGCCCCGGGAGAGCGGATGGGTGTAGAAGACGAGCTGGGCGGGGCTGCCGTCGGCGGGCTGGACGGGCTCGATGGGGCTGTCGTCAGCCGGCGTTTCCTGATCAGGCTCGGTCAGGGCCGCGGGCGGCAGCCTGACCTCCGGCGGCAGCAGATAGCCTCGGCCGGGGTCGTTGACCACCTCGACCCCCACCGCGCGCAGCACGGCGATGTCCTGGTAGAGGCTGCGCAGGGTGACGCCCAGCGCCTCGGCGAGGTCGGGCCCGGTGATCGGGCCCTGGTGGTGGCGCAGGATCCGGATCAGGTCCTGCAGGCGAGTCGTTCGAGACATCCTGTTTCCTTGCGTGATTCGCCGACAGGGAGCGACTCGCGGCCGACATCACCTGTGGAGAGTGTTGAAATAGTCAAAGGCCCTGGGCACCCCTGCGCAGCCAGTCGTGCATGAAGACAAGCTTGCGGCGCACCTGATTGGACAGCACGAAGGGATAGAGGTCCGGCAACCCCATCGCGCGATTGATGTGGTTGACCGCCATGACCTGATGCGTTGCCACGTGGATCAAGCTCTCGGCATCGGCCTCCATGTAGGGGTCCCACCCGAGGTGCGGCAGGTCGGTAGTGGACAGTCCGGCGGCAACGAAGCTATCGGCGATATCCGTGAGATGCAGCAGGTGGGAAGCGGTTTCGGCCCAGTCCTCGTGAGGGTGAGCCGAGGCATAGGTGCTGACGAAGCTCAAGCGCCAGTCAGGCGGTGGCCCATCGTGGTAGTGGCGCGTGAGCGCCGCGGGATAGTCCTGACGCTCGTCGCCGAACGTGGTTCGGAAGGCGTCGAGAAAATCGTCTCGCAGGCTGAGTCGCCACCAGAGCATGTGCGCGATTTCGTGACGCATATGGCCGATCATGGTCCGGTAGGGCTCTTCCAGGGCTTCTCGCCGGGTAGTGCTCAGGACCGGATCTGCCTCCGCCACGCTGATCGTCACCACGCCACCGACATGCCCCATGGGCACCGGGGTGTGGCCCTCGGCCAGCATGTGAAACACGGGGCGAGCGCCGGGATCCTCGGGCCGAAACCAGTTCCAGCGGCCAAGGTTATCGAGCACCCAGCGCTTGGCGACCTCGGTCTTGGCCCAGTGGGGCATGGCATTCGGGATGGAGGGATCCGGGGCCAGCTCGGTCATGGCGCAGGCGCGGCAGAAGGCACCCCGCTCGGGGGCGATCCAGTTGCACCCGATCACGTCGCGATTGGCGCAGAACGGCGGCATGGTGATGAAGGCCCTGGCCTGAGGGTCATAGGCAACAGGCGTACCCGTTGCAGTAGCGAGGTTGTCGAACCACAGAGACCCGGGACCGACCGGATTGGCGAAGACTCGCATAGTCATCAGCTCCTGAAAAACGCCGGGACGCAGTGCCCTGAGAAAGGATAGCGGCTGAAGGCTGCGCCCCGCCGATCAGCTTATCATTAGAGCGCCAGAAAGGCGGTCGGTGACGCGGCCCTACGTCTCCGACCGCCTCTGGCGGATTGCCCCTTGGCGGCGTTTGACGCCGAGCCGGCCCACCGGGAAGAAGCAGCTGAGGGGGTTGGCGATGAACTCGTCCCTGACACCGGCCAGCAGGACGCCCGGCTCGATCCGGGAAGCACGGGAGCGCAGCGCCACCATCAGGGCCAGGGCGAAGCTGACCCAGAGGTTGATGAAGCCGATCATCATCACGAACAGCAGCCCGACCAGGAAAATCCCCCAGCCCTGGAAATCGCTGAAGCTGGCAAAGCCCAGGTTGGCCGAGGAGAAGGCCACGTGGCGAATGTCCAGCGGCAGACCCAGCAGGTAGCCCACATAGCCGGTCATGCCCAGCAGCACGCCGAACAGGAAGTTGCCGGCCAGAGCGCCGTAGTTCTCGTGAAGATAGTGGGCCAGCCTCTCCCGCCGCTCCACAGAGAGGCGCTGCAGGGCAGGATGTCGGACGAGCCGCCGGGAGAGCTGGACGTGATCGGCGCGGTTGTCGAAGAACCCGGCGATGATCCCGGAGCAGAACAGCCAGACGCCGGCAATAGCCGCATGGAACAGCGCCAGGCTTTCGATCGGCGAGAGGGCCTTGAGCTGGTAGGCGATCTGCTCGATGTCGAGGGGCGCCTGCCCCAACGCCGCCACCGCCACTGCGGTGATGATGAAGGCGATGGCCAGCGCTGCGCAGACGTTGCCCCAGACGGCGGCCCACTGGGAGCGATTCACATCCAGCAGCAGCCTGGCCAGCTTGCGGCTGACGGACCTGCCCCGGCGGTTGCGTTCGACCTCGGCGGCAAAGCTGGCAGCCGTCATGGCGGGCTGCTTGGTGGCGATAGTGAAGTGCAGCAGGTGGACGAGCACGAAGCCCAGGCCATAGTTGAGGCTGACCAGCACGGCCTGGGACAGAGGCGCCAGTCCCCAGGACTCAAGGGTGATCTTGATCAGGGCCATCACCGCGATGATGGCCCCGGCACCGCCGGCAGAGGCGACCAAGCGCAGGTAGCTCGGCAAGTCGCGGGAGATATAGTGCTCGCCGTGATCGCTCTTGTTCTGGGTGATGCTGCGCGACATCATGCGCGTGCTCTTCTTCCAGAGGGCCCCAATGCTGCCTTTCTCCGCCGTCGCCACCAGCAGCTCCTGCCAGAGCAAAAGGCCGCTTCTGGTGCAGGCGATCCTGGGCTGTGGACTGGTCAGCAGTATCAGACGCTCGATGCGCTTCAGCGTATCTTCCAGGCGCTCGATCAGGTGGGACGCATTGACCGACGAGCCCAAACTGCCACCTCCGCGTCGGCGAAAACGGGCCACCTGCTCGCTGGACTGATCCAGCATGACCCAGAGGTGGTCGATGGCCGCGAAGTCATCGCTGCGCTTCCCCCCCTCCACCTTGGCCCGGTGCTCCACGAAGGCGTGTACCTCCCGCTGCAGGGCGATAAAGGGGGAGTCGATGCGTGTCAGCCGCTCGTCGATGCGCATCAGCTCGGGGTCGAGTTCCTCGGCCGCCACCCAGATGGCCAGCATCTCTAGGGCGTAGAGGCACTCTTCCCGCAGGTGCACCCGGGTCTTGTTCCGGGTCTCGGGGTCCAGGGCCGCAATCAGCACGCGCCCCAGCCGCAGCCAGCCGTGGGCCGGCAGGGCCTCGAGCCAGGGTTTGTCATGGCGGGTGATCAGGCTGGCCAGCAGGTCGCTGGAGTCTTCAAGATCCACGGGGGGCGGGTTCAGCCGATCATAGAGCCGCGTGGACACCTCCCGGAACAGTCCTTCCCGCGAGAGGATCCCCAGCCGCACCAGGGCCGGATAGATCTCCAGATCGGAAAACCGGCCGAGAATGTTCTCGGCCAGGGTCCGGGCCTTGTCCGGGTCGTCGCGAAGTGAATGGACCAGGGCGTCGAGACGCTCAGGGGCCCGCTCGGGGCTGCCGGCACGCAGCCAGCCGAACACCGCGTTCAGGCCGGCCTCGAGGCGGTTCTCCCCCGGCATTGCGGCCAGGGCATTATCCAGGTGGGAAGTCACGATCATGCTGGCGGGACATCCTTGCCGGGTCACGATAGGGCAAGCATGATGCCTCTCTCCCGCCAGCTGGACCAGCGTGTCGGAAAAAATAAAAAAGCGGCGGGGAGTCCACGCCGTCACGTTCAGGGCAGGATGACGGTGAGACCCGGTACCACCCGATCCGGATTCTCGATGATGTGCTGATTGGCCTCATAGATGGTTGACCAGCGGTTGGCATCACCGTAGTAGCGCCGGGCCACATCACCCAGGGTCTCTCCCGATTGCACGGTGTAGAGCGTCCCCCCCTGAACACGCGTCACCAGAGACTGCTCACGCCGCAGGTCCGCCACCATCGCATCGTACTCGGCTTGCGGATCGTCGGCGTCGCTGCTGCCGCGGCGCAGCGCTTCATGGGCAGTGCGGAGTCGAGTGGCCTGTTCGGCCGCGGCCGCCTGGGCACTGTCGAGGTCAAGCTCGCCTCCTTCCGCGGAGGGAAGCAGAGCGCGAAGCTGCTCGACTTCGGCCTGCAGGGGAGTCACGGTGTCGCGGTAGAGCACATCGCGCTCGGTACGGACCTCGGCCAGCTCGCCGTCCAGCCCGTCGCGCTCGGTACGAACCTCGGCCAACTCGCCGTCCAGTTCGTCGCGCTCGGTGCGGACCTCGGCCAGCTGGGCCTCCAGCTCGTCGCGCTCGGTACGAACCTCGGCCAACTCGCCGTCCAGTTCGTCGCGCTCGGTGCGGACCTCGGCCAGCTCGGCCTCCAGTTCGTCGCGCTCGGTACGGAGCTCGGCCGCCTCGGCATCTGCCTCCTCGCGCAGTTGCGCGAGATCCGCCTCCAGGCCATCGGCACGCGCTTCCAGGGTCGCGATATCCGACTGGCGTGCTTGCCTTGCCTCTTCTCTTGCCTCCAGCTCATCGCGGGCTTCCGCGAGTTCCTGCTGGAGGCTTTCGCGCTCGATCTCCACGGATTGACGCTGCGCGTGGGCATCGTCCAGCTGTGTTCGCGCCTGCTCCGCGTCTGACTGCGCGGCCGCGATGGCATCCTCGGCCTGCTCCCGCTGCTGTTGAGTTTTCGTCAGACGGGATTCGAGTGTTTCCCGTTCGGATTCGCTATCGGCAAGCCGCTCCTCGAGGGCCTCAAGCTCCGTGCTGATTCGTTCGAGCTCATCCTCGAGTTGCGCATGGCGTTCCTCGAGGTTGCGATGCTCGCTCGTCAGCTCCTGCAGGCGGACATCAGGCTCGGCCACGTCGGTGGATCCATTGGTATCCTGCTCGGGCTCGGCGAGCAGGATACCGGGCAGGACAGCAAGCGAGATCGCCGATGCCATGGCGATCGCCAGGGGGGTTCGGCGCAGCTTGCGGCATGTCTGGGGCAGGGTGTCGCGCATTTAGGTCTCCTGTCGCTGGCTGAGGGCATCCGACGACAGCTCCCGACGAATATCGGCAAGAGGGGCGGAATCTGCGCCGGGCAGTACCGCACTTCGTCGTCAATCACCCGAGTCTAGACAAGAGCCACCGTCTCCGCTGCATTAGCAAATCACGCTACTTGGGATTAGAGCTCTCAGGGCATAGTGCCGATAGCGGCTTGCCACGAATCACGCCCAAGCCACTTCGTCACGCAAGCAGCAAAAAAACGGCGGACCAGAGTCCGCCGCCAAGTCACCGATCGCGCACGATCGAGAGAGTGCTGGATATCGAATCAGATCTCGAAGCCCAGGCCGAAGTCCTCGGCGCTGATCGCCGGCCACCGCCATCCCCAGGCGCAGGTAGTTGCCGGTGAGTAAGTAGTACCAGTCCAAATAGCCCGGCACCGCCGCCTCGAGGGGCGTGAAGGCCGCCTCCAGTCGCTCGTCCAACCAGGGACGCATCGCAGCCGCCACGTCGTCCTGCAGCCCGGCGGTGTGATGCTCCAGGTCACGACCGAACTCGGCACGGGTCTCGGCATCCAGCACCAGGGGTTCGCCGTTCACCACTACCCGTAACAGCGACGTGTCGACACGGTCCTGCAACAGGCCTCGGCCGAGGTCGAGCAACAGCAAGGCCACGATCGCCAGCAGGGAAGCGACCCAGCATCGCCAGACGCTCAGCGGCAGTCGAGCCGGCTGCAGCCGATGCCTGACCGCCTTCATGGCCTCTCCTCCTCACCGATCATGCAGCGGGGCGATGGCGGATCGGCGCCCCTCGCGGCGCATCGCATCGGCACCCACCAGCAGGCGCACATAGGCCCAGGCGAAGGCGCTCTGCCAGCAATGACCAGGCCAGCAGGACGCTCACCGCCGACGCCAGATGGGCATGCCGCCAGGGCAATCCCCTCACCCTCGTGGCCAGGCCTTCAGGCATCGGCGACCTCCGCAGTGAACCGCGAACGCATGGCGGCCCGCCCTGTTCGGCGCCGCACCGACGGCGGCACCAATGGCGGGCCTTGGTCCATCATGTCTGGCCAGGTGGGGGCTGCATCAGGGTACGGGCGATCGCCAGCAGCCTGTCGTCCTGGAAACGGTCGCCGATCAGCTGCACACCGACCGGCAGCCCCTGGTGACCGCGGCCCAGCGGCAGGTTGAGGCAGGGCACGCCGAGCAGCGTCCAGGCACGGCAGTAGAGCGGATCACTGGTGGCATCGAGCCCATCGGGCGCCACCTCCTGGGCACTGGCGGCGAGAATCACGTCCACCTCGTCGACGAAGACCCGCGACAACACCTGGCGCAACTCGCTCGCCCCCTGCTGCTCGAGCAACGTGACTAGGGCGGCATCCAGCAGCGAGCCAGGCGTGCTCAGGTACCCCCCGGTGCCCCAGGCGGTGGGCAGGTCACGGGTCTCGATGATGTCCTTGAGCCCCACGGGGACTCCCTGCAGCAGCCCGGCGGCGGGTGGAGCAGGGGGGCTCGACGCGAGCGCCTCCCAGGCCAGGACCTCGGGCTCGCGGGCCTCGATACGCTCTCGGCAGGCGTGCCACCAATCGAGAGGCTGACTCTCGCCGCTGACGAGCCGATTCCGAAAGGCTACGATGGCCATGGTCATATCGAATGGTTCGTACACGATCCCCTCCTCGCCTGAAGTCCGATACGTCATTCTGGCGTAGAAGACGAAACACGCCAGCAACGAGCCACGGCTCGTAGTCGGCCATGTACCGTTCACCGCGCCGTGTCGCGCGATCGCCCAACCTCAGCATCGGACATGGGCACTATCCGCACCAGCACCTCGACGGCCTTCCCGTCTTCCGGGAAATCGATGGCCCTCCCCGAACAAGGCCGGCCGTCCACGCTGAGCCGGGCGGCACCCTCGCTCAGCCCCTCGGGCTTCTCGACACGGATCACCAGGCGACCACCGGGACGCTCGAGACGTGCCTCGAACCCGGTCCAGGCCGCCGGCAGGCACGGCGCGACTTCAAGCCTGCCCGAGACGAGCCGCAACCCCAGAATGTGTTCGACCGCGAGCCTCCAGCTCAAGCCGGAAGCGCCGGTGTACCAGGTCCAGCCCCCGCGCCCCAAATGCGGCTCGACCCCGGCGATATCGGCAGCGACCGCATAGGGTTCGGTCAGATAGCGTCGAACCTCGTCGCGCGACCGCGTGTGCAGCGCGGGATTGAGCCGGTCGAAGACCTGCTTGGCGCGATCGCCATCGCCCAGCTGGGCAAAGGCGATGCCGAACCAGGCAGCGGCATGGCTGTACTGCCCCCCATTCTCGCGTATGCCGGGCGGATAGGCCTTGATGTAGCCCGGATCGCGAAGCATGGTGTCGAAAGGTGGCGTGAGCAGGCGCACCAGGTCATCGTCGTCGCGCATCAGTTCCTGCGCGGCGTGGTACATGGCGCCGCGTGCCCGCTCGGGGTCGGCGGCTGCAGAGAGCACCGCCCAGGACTGTGCGATCGAGTCGATCCTGCACTCCTGGTTCGATGCCGCACCCCAGGGCTGGCCATCGTCATCCAGCGCGCGCAGATACCAGTCACCGTCCCAGCCGGCCTTCTCCACCGCCTCGGTCAAGGCCGCCATCCGCCCACACCAGTGCGGCATCAGATCCTCGCGCCCCGCCTCGGTGCAGAGCTCCAGAAAGCCACGGATGGTGGAGATCATGAACCAGGCCAACCAGATGCTCTGCCCCCGGCCCTTGGCACCGACCCGATCCATGCCGTCATTCCAGTCACCGGTTCCGATCAGCGGCAATCCATCGACTCCCAGCCGATACGCACGCTCCAGCGCGCGTTGGCAATGGTCGAACAGTGGCCAGGAATCGGCTGTGGCATCGAAAAGCGCGTAGTGGTCATGCTCCTGATCCCCCAGCGGCGGACCGGTCAGGAAGGGCGCACCCTCGGACAGGATCGCGGCATCGCCGGTGGCGGAGACATAGGCGGCGGTGACATGGGGCAGCCACAGCAGGTCATCGGAAAAACGGGTGCGCACCCCCCGACCCACGGGTGGATGCCACCAGTGCAATACATCGCCTTCCTCGAACTGATGTGCAGCGGCGTGCAAGATGTGCCGGCGGGCTAGATCCGGGGCTGAGTGCAGCAGCGCCAACACATCCTGCAACTGATCCCGGAACCCGAAGGCACCACTCGCCTGATAGAAGCCCGCGCGGGCGAATAGGCGCGAACTCAGTGTCTGATACGGTAACCAGCGATTGACCATGAGATCGAAGGCCGGGTCGGGCGTCGTGACCTGGATCGTGCCCAGACGGTCTCCCCAGACCCGTTGCAGGCGAGCGAATTCTGCCAGACTTCGCGCGGGATCCTGCCAGCGCAGGACGAGCTCGCGTGCGGCTCCGGGGGTCGCGCCCTGTCCAAGGATGAACACCGCCTCGGCCGTCTGGCCCGCAGGAATGTCCAGATGCACTTGAAAGGCGCCGCAGCAATCCCCGATTGCGTAACAGCACTCCCCCAGGTCCCAGCGCTTCAGGGCGTCAGGTTGGCGCATGTCAGCTCCGGGGCCCAGGAATTCCAAACGCGATGTCGTCAGGCTGTGTGGTGCAAGTGTACTGGTCAGGAAGGCCTCACGGTCGGCGAACTCGGCGTTGCGGGTGTTGCGCGCCAGGATCGCATGAGTGTCGGCGTCATAGCGTGCAGCGAGCATCAGGTCGGCCTGCCCGGCGACCCCGCCCAGCACCCAGTCAGCAAAATAGGTGGCCGTGATCCGTCGCGTCTGCCCGCTGGGGTTGCGCAATCTCAGCCGGACCAGCTTGACCGGCTCGTCGGCCGCGACGAAGGCCAGAAGTTCCTGCTCCAGCCCTTCGCCGGTGCGTTCCCATATCGTGTAGCCGATGCCATGGCGTACCCGGCATGGGCCGCCTCCACCTGCAGGGAGTGGTGTCGGGGTCCAGATCTGCGTGGTGATCTCGTCGCGCAGGTAGATCGCTTCGGCCTGCGGGTCGCAGACAGGGTCGTTGTGCCAGCGTGTCAGGCGGTTCTCGCCGCTATTCTCGGCCCAACTCCAGCCCAGACCGGCCTCAGTGACGATGCTGCCAAAGTTCGCATTGGCCAGCACGTTGGCCCAGGGCGCCGGGGGCGGATCCTGCGCCTGGAAAGTGATGACATACTCGCCGGTGTCGGGACAGAAACCGCCGAAACCGTTGGCCAGGAGCCGCTCAGGCGGCGCGGCCACCGGTAGCAGCGGCGGCCACTCCCACTCCCCCATCGGCTCGAAGACCGGACGCTCGATGGGCGTCTGCCGATACAACTGGCGCTCCAGCGAGCCGCCCGCGGTGTCAAGGATGAGAGCCGCTACCGCCTCGATCACCCTCGCGGGCCACGGATTGCTCGGATCCTGCGACACCAAATGCACCCCGCCCCGATGCCCCATGAGCTCCTGCGACCCGGCAGCGCGGAAACTCTCGATCAGCCGGTCGCGAACCGGTTCGACATAGCCGGGTAGCCCGCTGTGCAGGATCACGAGATCAATCCGGAGGCTGCGATCGCGCCATAGTCGATGCGCCGCCAGCAGGGTGGTCAGCAGTCCCGAGCGATACCCTTCACCCACGCGAACTGCCAGGATCGGATTGTCGCCCGAGATACCCAGGGCCCAGAGGTCGTGCTGCCCGGGCAGGGTCTCGTCATCCCCTCGCGCGGCCGCCCTGGCGGAACCCTCGGGCAGCAGCAAGGCCGACAGAAGCGACTGGACGGATGGCAGATCACCGGGTGTCAGGCCGCGCCGGTGAGCATCACGCGCCGCCTGGGCGTCCCCCGCGTGCAGGGCCCAGTCGAGCGTGGTCAATGTGGTATAGCGCTGGGCGGTTTCCTCGGCGGCCACACGGGTGTCGGCCGCGATGGTGACAAAGGCCAGGCTGCAGCTCTGGTGCGGCCCGAGAGTCAGACCGGCCTGCAGCGCGACCACCGGGTCGAGAACCCATCCGGTCCCTCCCGCCAGCGTGCCCTGGCGGAGTGCCGCCGGCCGACGGGCATCACCGTGGCGGCCGAGAAAGACGCGTCGATCGGTCTCGAAACCAAGGATGGTCACCTCAGAGGCGTCGCAGACCAACCGATGCAACAGCACCGGCGACCGTTTGGCAGGATCGAGCGGACGCCGGATGAACAGCAGTGCCCGCAGCTCGGGCAGATGAGAGCCGCCCACGAAGAGCCGGCTGAAGGCGGGGTGACGAGCGTGATCGGCGGAGGGAGCCAGAATCACCTCGGCACAACTGGTCAGCGAAAGAGGCCGTGTCCGGTCGGTTTCGTTCACCACGGTGATGTAACGGATTTCGAGATCATCCCCAGGCGCCACGCTGACGGTCATGCTGACGGCGATACCATGCTCACGGTGCTGGAATTCGACCTGATGTTGATGGAACACCACCCGCCAGGGGTCGCCACTCGGTGTCTCAGAGGGGTGGTCGCCAAGGCTCCAGAGGTAGCGGTCATCACGGTCCTGCAGGTAGAGCACATGGCCACCGATACCAGTCTCGCCCGTGCCGCCCAGCGCCCGCGTGAGCAGGTGGCGATGCCAGCCAAGGCTGCCGCCGGCTGCACTGGTGACCATGCCGGACATACGCCCGTTGCCCAAGGTATGAAGGCAACTAAAGCCACCCCACGTCCTGGGCACCCAAGGATGCAGGGCGGGGGCTGATTCCTGGCGCCGATCAATGGGGACGACCGCGTCCTGATCGCTTGGCCGCTCGAGCGGGGCTTCCCACGGCACTCGCTCGCTCAGCAGCAGTTCCATCGTCGCCACATGCGGGTCGCTGTGAAACCAGGTCACCAGCCTGTCGTTGCACAGCACATTGCCGAGTGCCGCGAGGCTCATACCGTGATGATGCGACATATAGGACCGCACCATCGTGAAAGCACCGCCCACCGGCACCCGCTCAGGCGTGAAGTCCACTGCCTCGAAGAAGCCATAGCGACCCAGGGCCCCCAACTCCACCAGTGCATGCAGATTGGCCAGGGCAGCCTGCGGACGGACCGGCAGCGCCAGCAGCGTTGCATAGGGCGCCACCACACGGTCGAGCGATAGCCCTCGTCGCACTCCCAACTTCGGCACGCCGAAGGCGCGGTAACGGTAGCGCTGCTCGGGGTCCTGCTCAGCGTATCCGGACTCCGACATGCCCCAGGGGATGCCGAGGTCTTCGCCATGCTGGCGCTGAATATCGACCGCCGTGCGCTCGCTTTCGTACATCAACGAATCACGATAGGTGCGCATCAACAGCCGCGGCATCAGGTATTCGAACATGGAGCCGCTCCACGAGACGAGTGTCAGCCCTCTCGACTGCTGGGTGACCGGACGACCGAGATGGAACCAGTGCTCGAGGGGTACATCACCCTTGGCGATCGCGAAGTAACTCGGCAACCTCGCCTCACTGGCTAGCAGATCATAGTGGTTGGCATCCATCCGCCCCCGACTGACGCTGTAACCGATGAAGAAAAGCCGGTTGGAAGCATCATAGAGAAAGCCGAAGTCCATTCCGTGTGCCCAGGCGCGAGCGCGTTGTGCGATATCATCGAGCGTCTGATCCAGCCTGGCGTGCTCTGTGGACGACCTCGAAAGCGCAGCGTCGAGCGCCTCCATCCAACGCCTCGCCGCCGGGTCTGAACAGGCATACCCGTGGTGTGACAACCATTGTCGGACCTCCTCCAGGGCCGGAGCTACCTCGCCGAGCGGGAGGTGCACCGGAATCTGCTGCGCCAGGCTGCGAGCCAGGTCGACGCACCCGGAGGGCGGGCTTGCGACAAGCAGGCGCCACCCCATGAGCGACTGCAGGTCTCGATGCATGACGGCAATGTGGTGGCGGGTCCGCTCCAGCCAGACCTGAACCTCGCGCAGGCTTTCGTGGGGCGTGAAATCTGCACGGCCTATCAGGTCACGGAGGTGGGCCTGGAACTGCGGCAGCCGCTGGTCACGAAAGTCGTCAAGCAGTGCCGCCCATTCGCCGGGGTCGTCACACCCCTGCACCATCGCCGCCCGCATCTCGTTGACCATCGCCGCACAGCCACCAAGGCTCCCGCCCGGATCGTCGTCCTCGCAGAGGGCCTCGGCGAGCAGTTGCAATGCGTCATCCAGCCCATTCCACTGCTCAGGCAGGAGGGCCGGTCCACACTGGGCATCGCGGCAGGCCTGTCGCAGCGTAATCAGGCTGACGGCGAGATTGCCACTGTCAACGGTCGAGACATAACGTGGTTCCAGCGGGGTCAGCCGCTGTGTCTCGTACCAATTGAGGAGGTGACCGCGGTGCCGCTCCAGCCGGTCCATGCTGTCGAGCATGTTGCCCAGACGCTCGGTCAGTTCAGGTAGCCCAACATGCCCCAGCCGCCAGGCGGTGAGCGAGGAGAGCATCAGCATCCCGATATTGGTCGGTGAGGTGCGGTGGGCGGCTCCGGACTGCGGTACTTCCTGATAGTTATCGGGCGGTAACCAGTTGTCCTCGGGGCGCACGTAGGTTTCGAAGAACAGCCAGGTACGCCGAGCGATGAGGCGTAAAAAGGTTCGCTCCGCTTCGGGCAGGACGTCTTCAGGCACCTGGCGCCTGCGCCCCAGACGCCAGGCGATCTCGGGCGCCGCCACCCACAAGGCGAGCAACGGCGCCGCCCCTGCAAGCGCTGCCGGTGCAGCCAGTACCATCCCGATAGTGACGAGAGCGGCCAGGGCGGTCGCCGGCCACATTGCCTGCCAGGTGCTGTGGCGCAGGTCCTCACTGCCCATGCGAGAGGCTATCTGGGCCGCCGTTCTCCATTCCAGCAGGTGCCGCCCGGAGGCCAGCCGCCACAGGGTTCGCCCCATGGCGTCGCCGGCAATGACGGCATCGTTAAGCAGGAAGGTCACCATCAGTGCCCAGCACCCGAGTTGTTCGCGCAGTTGCCTCAGCGTGCCACGTACCGCACCGCGACGACGGCCCCGGGCAAGGCCGGTGACCAGATCGGTGAACAGATGCGCCCCCAACGGCAGCACGGCAAGCGCGGTCCAGGCCCAAGGGCTTCCGGGCAGCACGAACCATCCAGCCAGTGCCAGCATCACCAGGCTGATCGGCACCAGACTGCGACGCAGGTTGTCCAGCAGTTTCCAGCGGCCCAGCGCCGAGAATCGGCTACGCAGCCGCTGTCCATCGGGCCCCGGCACCTGTCGGCAGAGCCAGGGCAGCAACTGCCAATCGCCTCGCAGCCAGCGGTGCCAACGCGCCGCATGCTCGAGGTAGTCGGCGGGAAAGCTCTCGTAGACGACGATATCGCTGGTCAATCCCACGCGCCCATAGAGTCCCTCGAGAAGATCATGGCTGAGGATGCGATTCTCGGGCATGCAGCCTTCCAGGGAGCGGGTGAAGGGCTCGACCTCATAGATCCCCTTGCCGGTAAAGCTGCCGACACCGAAGAGATCCTGATAGACATCCGAGACTGCCCGTGAATAGATGTCGATGCTGGCGTCCCCGGCATAGAACCGGGCAAACCGCGACCGTGTGGCCTCCAGCGGAGTGATCTCCACGCGGGGCTGCAGGATCGTGTATCCGGCATCCACCCGCCCAGTTTCTGGATGGAATCGGGCGGTGTTGAGGGGATGTGCCAGCGTGCCGACCAGGCGTTGCACCGACCCCGGCGGCAACCTCGTGTCGGCATCGACCGTCACCACGAAACGCACGCCACGCAGCGCCTCGGGAGACCCGGCGGTCAATGAATAGGGACCAAGATCACCGCACAGGATGAAGGCATTGAACTGCTCGAGCTTGCCGCGCTTGCGCTCCCATCCCATCCAGCAATCTTCGGAAGGGTTGTAGCGCCGCGGGCGGTGCAGCAAGTGGAAGGCGCCCAGTCCGTCACCGCCGCCATGGCGAGTGTTGAGGTTATCGATCGCGGAAACGAGTGCTGCCTCGATGGCCACATCTCCCGGAGTCACCTCGGCATCGGCGTCGGCAAGATCACTCAGCAGCGCGAACTGCAGCATCGGGTCCGGGTTGGCCAGCCGATGGCCCTCCAGCTGCCGGGCGAGTCGCGGCACGTCTGAGGCACGGTCCACCAGCACCGGCATGGCAATCACCGTGGCGCAATCGGCGGCAATGACATGGCGCAGATCGAGCTTGGGCAGGGTGCGAGGAGGAACCCATTGTGTCACCAGGGCATTGATGAGTGCCACGCCCAGCAGAGAGGCGGGAACCAGGGCCAGCGCAAGACCAGCGGCCAGCTGCAATGCACCCGCCCCGACCCACCAGAGGTAGAGTGCGATAATCCCCAGGGCACCTGCTGACGCACTGCCCAGACTCGCCGCATAAAGCGGCCCGGCACCCCGCTTCAGCCGCCGACGCCAGGCATGTCCGAAGGGAAGGTGCAACCCTAGCTGCGCCTCGATCTCGCCCCGCCCCTCGTCGATCAGCCAATAACCCACATGGGATCGCAACGGGTCGCCATGCAGCTCACGGCATCTCGCCACCAGGACCTCGGCAGTACGCCACTCGGACATGTTGCCATGCGACGCCAGCGTCTCGATTGTCCGGCGATAGACATCGCGGGTCTCGAAATCCATGCGCGGATAGACATCTGCCGGATCATGCCGCAGCGCCGACTCGATCAAGCTGGTGCAATCAATCACATCATTCCACTGCAGCGTGGAGATTACCATCAGGCCTGATAGTGCACGCGCGATACACTCGGTATCGTCGAGAACCTCCAACGCCGGCACCACGGCTGAGATCCCGTGTGGCGAAGACGCCGCTGGAAACAGGCGACCGAAGGCGCCGATCAGCACCTCCAGACAGGCCAGCCGTAGCATCGTCGGCAGGGCCCAAAGTTCGGCAATGTTGAGAGGCGACCTTTCCTGGTAAGCCTGGAGAAAGTCAACGCACAGCGACAGCGACAACTGAAGGCGAGAAGCCTGGAGCAAGCCATGTGCCAGGGCGTAGATGCGCGGCTTCCCAGCTTCCATGCCGGGCAAGGACTGCGCAAGGGGCGGCAGTCTGCGATAGAAACTGCCAGGCATGTCCTGTCCAACTTGGCGAACGGCACGGCGGGCATGGTAATGGTTATCGAGCAGCCACTCCGCTGCCGCGAGATGTTCGGGGCCGCTCTCTCGCGCCGCAGCAAGTGCCATCGGTATCCAATCGCGTATCGCGTGAAGCCCCGACAGGCTGGCCAAGGAGTGGGGCGATCCCGGGCCACAATGGTGCAGGTCGGCGAGCTTGCGCGCCGTGGCATCAATGGACAGGTCTGTCGGTGTGGCATCGGGCTGCATCACCTACCACTCGAACGCAGAACCGACAGTGCGGGAGGAACCCGGTGCACCATCGCTCTCGATCTGTGGCAGGTGGGCGGGCCATGTCACCAGAATCGGAACGGGACTATGCTCCGCCAGATAGGCCACGACATTGCCATAGGGCAGATCGCTGATGTGGGTTCGGCCATGTCCCCATGCAGAAAGCACTATCAGATCGAAGGCGTCATCGCGCATGACCTCGTCGAGACCGCTGCGGGCGTCGTCGCCAAGCAGCGGCAGCGTGTGAACCTTCAAGCCCTGATCGATGAGCTCTTCACCCATCCGCTGCAGGTAGTCGCGCGCAATGCTTTGGTCGCGTTTCACGAAACGCTGTCGCAGGTCGATGTCTTCCGGTTCGAACGGCAACGCCGATGTCGATTCCGGTGGTATGGTGACATGGACCAGCACCAGTTCGGCGCCGGTGGCATGGGCCAGACGCTGAGCAGTAGGCAGCGCGCTTTCCGACCAGCAGGAACCATCGAGCGGAACAAGGATGCGCTGGTAATTCGGCGCTTCGTTGCTCGAGTCGGGCAGGGGCACGAGTAGCACTCGTCCCTCACCGCGCTCCAGGACCTTGCGCACATTGGCACTCAGGCTGGAGTGCCCGCAGAGATAATGCATTCCCATCACCACGAGGGCGGCCTTCTGCATCCTAGCCACACGGCAAATCTCGTCGCCCGGCACGCCCTCGAGCAGGACCAGATGGGGGACCGTTGTCAGCCATGTACTGGCAGAGAGTCGCTCCAGGGCCGAGCGCGCCTCATGTCTACGAATCGCCCAGTCCACCGGATCCGGCGGGCCGTTGGCCTCCGGCGCCGGGCCAATCACCCGCAGAAGAGTCAGTGGTATCCGAAATGCACGCGCCATCGCATCGGCATGCACCAACACCCGGAGGGCATCGAGGGAGGTGTCGACGAAGGCCAGCACGGTTCGATCAGCGGTGAAGGGTTCTGACGCGGCTTCAGAGGTCATGCTGGTTCGCCCGCGAGGAGCCACGATTCCCGGGACATCATCGAGTCCTGTCATGGGTGGCGAACGCTTGGATGTAGTCATGTCGAGCACTCTCACGAAACGGTGTGGCGGGTAACGATACCCACGTTCCTTGTGCCCTTTGCCAAGCAGTCCTCTCCCCAGTCGAAGTCAATCACTGATCTAGCTGTACAGGCTGCCGGGAAAGGCCGTAGTGGCCCCGTAAAACGAGTCCAAACCAGTGTAGTCGATTCTCGTCGACGCGACCGCGGCCTGCTTAAGGCCGGACATGAAAAAGATGTCCTGCTCCTGGCCATGGGTGACATGGCCAGGAAAAAAGGCGGCGGGGATGTCCCCGCCGCCAACCACCGATCGTTACCGACCGAGAGAGTGATGGATATCGAATCAGATCTCGAAGCCCAGGCCGAAGTCCTCGGCGCTGATCGCCATCAGTGATTCGGCGCCGGCCTCGATGGCCCCCTTGTGGGCGCGGGTGCGCGGCAGCAGGCGCTGGAAGAAGAAGCGTGCGGTGTCGAGCTTGGCGCGGTAGAAGGCGGCCTCCTCGGTGCCCTCGGCCAGGGCGGCGTGGGCCTGCCTGGCGGCGCGGGCGAACAGGTAGGCCAGGGTCACGTAGCCCGAGTACATCAGGTAGTCGACGCTGGCCGCCCCGACCTCCTCGCGGTCGGACATGGCCTTCATGCCGATGGCCATGGTCAGCTCGCCCCACTCGGCGTTGAGCTTGGCCAGCGGGCGAGTGAACTCGGCGAGCTCACCGTTACCTTCCTCGGCCTGACAGAACTTGTGGATCTCCCTGGTGAAGACCTTGAGGCTCTCACCCTGGCTCATCAGCACCTTGCGGCCGAGCAGGTCGAGGGCCTGGATGCCGGTGGTGCCTTCGTAGAGGCGGGTGATGCGCGCATCGCGCACCAGCTGCTCCATGCCCCACTCCTGGATGAAGCCGTGGCCGCCGAACACCTGCACCCCTTCATTGGTCGCCTCGAAGCCCACCTCGGTGAGGAACGCCTTGACGATGGGGGTGAGCAGGCCCAGCAGGGTCTCGGCCTGCTGCTTCTCGGCGGCATCAGAGCCGTGCTCGACGATGTCGATCATCTGCGCGGTGTAGAGCGTCAGCATCCGGCCGCCCTCGGCGAAGGCCTTCTGGGTCAGCAGCATGCGGCGCACATCCGGATGGACGATGATCGGGTCGGCGGCCTTCTCCGGCGCCTTGGCGCCCGAGAGCGCCCGCATCTGCAGGCGGTCGCGGGCATAGGCCAGGGCGTTCTGGAAGCTCGCCTCGGTGAGGCCCAGGCCCTGGATGCCGACGCCGATGCGGGCGGCGTTCATCATGGTGAACATGCAGGCCAAGCCCTTGTTGGGCGCGCCCACCAGGAAGCCTTTCGCTGAATCGAAGTTCATCACGCAGGTGGCGTTGCCGTGGATGCCCATCTTGTGCTCCAGCGAGCCGCACACCACGCCGTTGCGCTCGCCCGGCTCACCCGCCTCATTCGGCAAGTGCTTATTCGGTAAGAACTTGGGCACCACGAAGAGCGAGATGCCCTTGGAACCTTCGGGGGCGTCGGGCAGCTTGGCCAGCACCAGGTGGACGATGTTCTCGGCCAGGTCGTGCTCGCCGGCGGAGATGAATATCTTGGTACCGGTGATGTCGAAGGCGCCGTCATCGGTGGGCACGGCACGGGTCCTGATCAGGCCGAGGTCGGTGCCGCAGTGGGGCTCGGTGAGGCACATGGTGCCGGTCCAGGTGCCCTCGACCAGCTTGGTCAGGTAGGTAGCCTTCTGCTCATCGGTGCCGTGGTGGCGCAGGGCGTCGGCGGCGCCGTGGGAGAGCCCCGGGTACATGCCCCAGGCCAGGTTGGTGGAGCAGATCATCTCGTTGAGGACCATGGCCAGCGAGTGCGGCAGGCCCTGGCCGCCATGCTCGGGGTCGGCGGCCAGGCTCGGCCAGCCGCCTTCCACGAACTGGGCGTAGGCCTCCTTGAAGCCCTTCGGCGCCTTCACGTCGCCGCCCTCCAGCAGGCAGCCCTCGCGATCACCGCTCTGGTTCAGCGGCAGCAGCACCTCGCGGGCGAAGCGCGCGCCCTCCTCCAGGATGGCACCGACCACATCGGGCGAGGCATCCTCGCCGCCGGGCAGGCGGGCGTAGTGGGCGGGATAGCCCAGCATCTCGTCCATCACGAAGCGGATATCGCGCAGGGGGGCCTGATAGTCGGGCATCTAAACTCTCCATTTTCGTGGCTGCCAGTTCCACCGCCGGGGCCATGGGGGCGCCGAGTCATTAGGACGCGAAGGCGGCGGCTAATTTCAAACACGTGTTTGAAATTAGCCGCCGCCGCCTCGAGAGTCAAGCGCTCGTTTAATTTCAGGCCGCACCGCAGAATGCGACTTTGGTGGAGACTGAGTCCGAATCAGAAGGCCAAGCCCCTTCCACTAGACTAAAGTCCAACCAATGACGGGGGCTAGGCATGATACGGCTCATGGTGACCCGCAAGCGGATCGCGTACCCCTCGGCCGGCCGGCAAGACGATCTACGGGGCCGGCATGGGCTCCTCGGACAACGCCGGCTTTCGCGACGTCGCCGTGCCGGCCTCCCTGTCGCAACGACAGTGTCAGGAGGAGCGTCTCGATGAATGACTACAACCTGGGAAACTACTCCCGGTCAGTCACCACCACCTCGGATCAGGCGCAACGCTGGTTCGATCAGGGACTGATCTGGCTCTACGGCTTCAACCACGAAGCGGCCATCGACTGCTTTCGCCGGGCGCTCGAGGCCGACCCGGGCTGCGCGATCGCACAGTGGGGCATCGTCCATGCGGCCGGCCCCAACTATAACCGGCAGTGGGAGACCTTCGAGCCGGAAGAGAAGCACGAGGCGATGGCGCTCGCGCGTCCGGCGGCGAAGGCGGCCGCGTCACTCGCCGAGCGGGTGTCGCCGGTGGAGCGCGCGCTGATCCAGGCGGTGCAGCACCGCGCACCCGCGGAGACGGTCGAGGATTTCGGCCCCTGCCTCGACGGCTACGCCGATGCCATGCGCGATGCCTATCGCGCCCACCCCGACGATCTCGATGTCACGGCGCTCTTTGCCGAGGCCCTGCTGAACCGCACCCCCTGGCAGCTCTGGGACCTGCCCACCGGCGAGCCCGCTAAAGGCGCGGACACGCTGGAGGCGAAGGCGGTCCTCGAACGGGCCTTTGGTGAAATCGAGGGGGCCTGGGACCATCCGGGGCTGCTGCACCTGTACATCCACCTGATGGAGATGTCGCCGCATCCCGAACTGGCGCTGCGCCACGGTGACCGCCTCTGCACCCTGGTGCCCGATGCGGGCCACCTGATCCACATGGCGACCCATATCGATGTGCTATGCGGGGACTATCATAACGTGGTCAGCCGCAACACCCTGGCGATCGCCGCGGACCGCCGCTTCCTCGATCGGGAGGGAGCGGAGAATTTCTACACGGTGTATCGCTGCCACAACTACCACTTCACGATCTACGGCGCGATGTTCCTCGCCCAGCCGACCCCGGCGCTGGAGGCGGCGGACGAGCTGGTCGCGACGCTGCCCGAATCCCTGCTGCGCCAGATGGCCGACTGGTTCGAGGCCTTCGTGCCCATGAAGCAGCATGTGCTGATCCGCTTCGGGAGGTGGGAAACCATACTGGCCCAGCCGCTGCCGGAGGATGTCGCGCTCTATGCCACCACCCTGGCGATGATGCGCTACGCCCGAACGGTGGCGCTGGCCAATATCGGTGACATCGCCGAGGCCGAGGCGGAGCGGGACAGGTTCTTTGCCGCCCAGGCGGCGGTGCCCCAAAGCCGCCTGCTGTTCAACAACACGGCCGAGGACATCCTGAAGGTGGCCGAGCAGATGATGCTGGGCGAGCTGGCATACCACAGCGGCCACCATGATGCAGCCTTCGCGCATCTCTACCGGGCCGTCGAACTCGACGACACCCTGCCCTACGACGAGCCCTGGGCCTGGATGCAGCCGACCCGGCACGCGCTGGGGGCGCTGTTGCTGGACCAGGGGCGACTGGACGAGGCGGAAGCGGTCTACCGTGCCGACCTGGGCCTCGACGACACCCTGAGCCGCGCCTGCCAGCACCCGCAGAACATCTGGAGCCTGCACGGGCTGTATGAGTGCCTCACCCGGCGCGGCGAAACGCTGGAGGCGCGGCACATCAAGGGCCAGCTGGAACGCGCAGCGGCCCGCGCCGAGGTTCCGGTGCGGGCCTCCTGCTACTGTCGCCGCCGGGTGGCGGCCTGACCGCCCCCCCACATGAGCCCCTCGCCCCTCGCTCCTTACCCCCGCCCGAAGGGCCTACTGCATGCGAATCCCGCCGTCGAGACGTATCACTTCACCGTTGAGCATGGGGTTGGTGATGATCTGCTCGGCCAGGCGGGCGAACTCGTCGGGCCGGCCGAGCCGCTTGGGGAACGGCACTGCCGCCGCCAGGGCCTGGGCGGCCTCGTCGGGGATCTCGCTCATCATCGGCGTCTCGAACACGCCGGGGGCGATGGCCATCACCCGCACCCCGTGGCGCGAGAGCTCCCGGGCCGCCGGCAGGCTCATGCCCACCACGCCGGCCTTGGAGGCGCTGTAGGCGCACTGCCCCACCTGGCCGTCCATGGCGGCGATGGAGGCGGTGTTGATGATCACCCCGCGCTCGCCGTCCTCGCCGGGAGCGTTGCCCGCCATGGCGGCGGCGGCCAGGCGCATGACATTGAAGGTGCCCACCAGGTTAATGTTGATGGTCCGCGCGTAGGCGTCGAGGTCGGCGGGGTTGCCCTCGCGGTCGACCAGCTTGGCCACGCTGACCACGCCGGCGCAGTGCACGACTCCCGCAAGACCAAGGCCGGCCAGTCCCCGGCCTTCGCTGAGTTCGAGGGCGGCGTCCACGGCGGCCTGGATGTCGTCGCCTGAGGTGACATCGCCGCGCACCGCCCGGGCGGCGTCGCCCAGGCGCTCGGCGTGGGCCTGGACGGCGTCGCTCAGGTCGCAGAGCACAACCCGGCCGCCCGCGGCGACCAGGCGCTCGGCGGTGGCCGCCCCCAACCCGGAGGCGGCGCCGGTGATCAAGAAGGTGTTGTCCTTGACTTGCATAGGGGAGTCCCTGGAGTTAGCTGGCTTTTTCGACGGCATCGGCGCGCAGCTTGAAGCGCTGGATCTTGCCGCTGGGGGTCTTGGGCAGTTCGTCGACGAATTCGATCACCCGCGGGAAGGCGTGGGTGGAGAGTCGCTCGCGCACCTGCTTGCGGATCTCCTCGGCCAGTTCGTCGCTTGCCTCGAAGCCCTCGCGCAGCACCACGTAGGACTTGATGATCTCGCCGCGGATCTCGTCGGGCTGGCCCACGGCGGCGGATTCGGCCACCGCCGGGTGGGTCATCACGCTGTTCTCCACGTCGGTGGGCCCGACGCGATAGCCGGCGGTCGTGATGATGTCATCGTCGCGGCCGGCAAACTGGAAGGTGCCGTCCTCGTTCCTGATCACCACGTCGCCGGTCAGGTAGTAGCCCTCGGCGAAGGGGTGCTTCTCCTGCCAGGTGTAGCCGGGGAAGAAGTGCGCCGGGGAGTTCTCGATGTCCACCGCCAGCACGCCGGGCTCGCCCGGGGGCAGCTCGTTGTACTCGGCGTCGAGAATCGCCAGACGGTAGCCGGGCATCGGCACGCCCATGGCACCGACGTGCTTGGGATGACCCAGGGCATGGTGGTTGTTGCAGGTCATGCCGGTCTCGGTCTGGCCGTAGTGGTCCATCACCGGGCAGCCCAGGGAGCGTTCCACCCAGGTCACCACCTCGGTGTTGAGCGGCTCGCCGGCGGAGCTCGCCGCGCGCAGCTCGAGGGTCTCGTGGGCGTTGTCGAACAGGCCGGAGGCCTTCATCAGGCGATAGGCGGTGGGCGCGGCGGCGAAGTTGGTGATGCGGTGGCGCTTCATGAAGGCCAGGGCCCCCTCGGCGCTGAAACCCGCCTCGCAGAAGTGGGTGGTCACGCCCAGCAGCAGCGGCCCGGCGATGGCGTAGTAGAGGCCATAGGCCCAGCCCGGGTCGGCCATGTTCCAGAAGCGGTCGGTCTCGCGCAGATCGACGGCCAGCTCCATGTAGAGGGCGAAGGCGGTCATGGCGGAGAGCGGCACCGCCACCCCCTTGGGCTTGCCCACGGTGCCGGAGGTGAACATCTGCAGGAAGGGCGCGTCTCGGGAGAGGCGCGGCGGGTTGGCCTCGATCGGCGAGTGGGCCAGCGCATCGGCCCAGTCCAGATCGCCGGCGTGGTCAGCATCGGGGCCGCCCAGGCTCAGCACCGGCGGACACTGGGACAGGCCGTCGAACTTGAAGCGGTTGGCGTGATCGGTGATCACCAGCCTGGTGTCGGCGCGCCCCAGGCGATAGTCCACGGCGTCCGGGCCGAAGGCGGTGAACAGCGGCTGGTAGACGGCGCCGATGCGCCAGGTGGCCAGCACCGCCACCAACAGCTGCGGGGAGCGCGGCAGCATGCAGGCGATGCGGTCGCCCACGCCCAGGCCGCGCTCGGCGAACCAGCCGGCGAGCTTCGCACTCTCGGCCTCGAGCTCGGCGTAGCTCAGGGTGTTCACCTGGCCCTGGGTGTCCTCGTGGACCAGCGCCAGCACCTCGCCGCGGCCGGCGCGCAGGTGACGGCCGCAGGTGGATTCGAAGGCGTTGGCCTTGCCGTCACGGTGATCGTCCAGGCGGGCGATCATGTCATCGACAGAGAAGGTGTCCAGGTAGGTCCGGTAATCGGGAAGGTTCGCTGGCGTGCTCATGGCAGTCCTCATCTGGCGGTTTGTGGTTGTTGTAGGCTCTCTGGATAGATTCAGTTAACGTAAGCGTCAACCTATCAAGCGCTAGGTCCAAGCTAGCGACTCCGCGCGAACAGGGCAAGGCCGGGAGCGAGAGGAACGACTAGACCATGGTCGAGCGAGCCGCCGGGAAGCGGCTCGGGGATGGAACGGGGCGGGAAGCAGTGCGAGCGAGAAGTGCAAAAAAAAGGTTCTTCGCAGACTGGCGTGAATCTCAGTTGAGGCTGAGCACTTTTAGTGGGAGCTGGGCTTTCCCGCGGTTCGACGCTTCGACGAATGGAGACCGAAGGGCTCCTGGGTAATTGCAGTAACGCCAGCCACGCCGCTGGGGCGCCTGCGGCGCCATTCGCCCGGCGGAGCCGATCTCCCACCAGTCGCCTCAAGCGCCGTGAAGGCTAGAGGGAAAACATAGGATAACTGTAAAGAGGCGCTCAGCCGGAACGGCAGGTAATCATGGCCACCAGCTCGTCGGCCAGGTCATCGGGGGTGCGCGGGCCCGCCGGGTCGTACCAGCGCACCGTCCAGTTCAGCGCTCCCATCACGAAGCGCGACACCAGGAAGCGGTCGCCGTGAATCAGCCCCTCGGCCAGGGCCTCGTCGATCACCTGCTCCCACAGCTCCTCGTAGGCGTCGCGCAGATGGCTCAAGTGAGCGCGGGCCTCGGGGTCAAGCCGGCGCCAATCATAGAGGGCGACCACATGGGCGCTGCGGTCGGTGAGCAGGGTCTCGAGGTGGGCGCGAGCCATGGCATGCAACCGTGCCGAGGCGCTGTTGTCGCAGCGGACAAGGGCGTCCCGGGCGATGACCAAAGCGTTCTGGGTCCCCTCCTCGATCACCGCCGCGAGGATCTCCTGCTTGTCGCGGAAGTGATGGAACAGACTGCCGGACTTGATGCCCATCTCCTGGGCCAGCATGCGCACCGTGGTGCGGTCGAAGCCCTCCTGGACGAACAGCTGGGCGGCCTGGCGGGTCAGTTCCTTGCGGCGCGGTGACTCATTCATTACATTCATCGACGTTTACACTAGCGCTTGCTTGGTTGACCCTGAGAAAACCACAGCGCCGCGTACGGGTCAACGCGTCGCGGACCAGCCCACGATCACGACTTACAATCACGACTTACAATCACAAAGCGGCTCCACCGGGAACCGCACGCCACATCGGGAGAACCACCATGAGCCAGTCCAACGATATCGTCTTCCTCTCCGCCGCCCGCACCCCCATGGGCGGGATGCTCGGCAGCCTGTCGAGCATGACCGCACCGGAACTCGGCGCCGTCGCCATCCGCGCCGCCATCGAACGCGCCGGCATCGACGCCGCCAGCATCGACGAGGGCATCCTGGGCTGCGTGCTGCCCGGCGGCGTCAAGCAGGGCCCGGCCCGCCAGGCCATGCGCCAGGCCGGCATTCCCGATGCCATCGGCGCCACCACCATCAACAAGCTGTGTGGCTCGGGCATGAAGGCCACCATGCTGGCCCACGATCTGATCCGCGCCGGCAGCGCCGAGGTGATGCTGGCCGGCGGCATGGAGTCCATGTCCAACGCGCCCCATGTGCTGACCAAGGCGCGTACCGGCTATCGCCTGGGCCACGGTGAGCTCAAGGACCATATGTTCCTGGACGGCCTGGAGGACGCCGAGACCGGCAAGCTGATGGGAGTGTTCGCCCAGGACGTCGCCACGGCCCGCGATTACAGCCGGGAGCGCCTGGACGACTTCGCCATCGCTTCGCTGGAGCGCGCCATGGCGGCCACCAACGCCGGCCACCTGGACGCCGAGATGGCACCGGTCACCGTCACCACCCGCCAGGGCGAGAACCTGGTGGACCACGATGAGCAGCCCTTCCAGGCCAAGCTGGACAAGATCCGCTCGCTGCGCCCCGCCTTCGCCAAGGAGGGCACCATCACCGCGGCCAACGCCAGCTCCATTTCCGACGGCGCCTCGGCGCTGATACTGGCCAGCGCCTCCGCCGCCGAGCGCCTGGGCGCCAAGCCCCTGGCCCGCATGCTGGGCCACAGCACTCACTCCCAGCACCCCAGCGAGTTCACCATCGCCCCGGTGGGTGCCATCGACAAGCTGATGAAGAAGCTCGACTGGAGCGTCACCGACGTCGATCTGTTCGAGATCAACGAGGCCTTCGCGGTGGTCACCCTGCTGGCCATGGACGGGCTCGACATCCCCCACGACAAGGTCAATGTCTACGGCGGCGCCTGCGCCCAGGGCCACCCCATCGGTTCCACCGGTTCACGGATCATCGCCACCCTGATCCACGCCCTGCGCACCAAGGGCGGCAAGCGTGGCATCGCCAGCCTGTGCATCGGCGGCGGCGAGGCCACCGCGGTGGCGGTCGAACTGATCGACTGATACGCCCTTCTCGCCACCCCATGGCGCTCGCTGCCACCCGAGGGCAGCGGGCGCCGTCATTTACGGGGCATGGCGAGGCGGTCGAGGCGCAGCCGCTCCCGGCCGTCGAACAGCCGCCGGCTGCCCGCGGCCACCGCCGCCAGGGTGCCGAAACCGGTGCCCAGGGTGATCGCAAACATGATCAGGATCTGATATTTCACCGCCAGCCCCGGGGCGGTGCCGGCCAGGATCTGGCCGGTCATCATGCCGGGCAGGCTGACCACTCCCGCGGCGGCCATGGCGTTGATCATCGGCATCAGCCCGCTGCGCATCGCCTCACGGCGGATGTCACCGATCGCCACCTGCCAGGGCTGGCCGAGCATCAGGCGGTTCTCGATTACCGCCCGCTGGCGCCAGGCGCTGTCGGTGAGGCGATCCAGCGCCAGGGCCACGCCGGTCATGGTGTTGCCGAGCAGCATCCCCAGCAGCGGGATGGCGTACTGGGGGCGGTACCAGGGGTCGGGACCGATGATCACGGTCAGGGCCAGCACGGTCACCGTGAACGAGGAGAGAAACATCGCCAGGGTGCCGATGCCGAAGGCCCAGCCACCGCTCAAGCGCCGTTTCTGACGCGCCATCACCTCCCGCCCGGCGATCAGCAGCATGGCCAGCGCCATCAGCACCACCCACAGCAGTCGCTCGGCGGCGAATAGCGCCTCCAACACCAGGCCGATCAGTCCCAGCTGGATCACCGTGCGCAACGCGGCGATCAGCAGGCTGCGGCTCATCCCCAGGCGCAGGGCCGCAGTACAGCCCGCAAGCCCCACCACCATCAGCGCGGCCAGCGCCAGCTGCCACCAGGCCAGCGGTATCACTTCCATCGAGACACCTCCTCGGCCTGGAGCTGGGTCCCGTGGATGTGCCAGTGGTGATCCGCCACCCGGGCGATCTGACCAGGGTCGTGGGCCACCCAGATCACCGGCCAGCCACGCTGACGGATTCGCCCCACCAGCCACGCCTCTACCCGGCGGGTGGTGGCGTCGTCGAGGTTGGCCGTGGGTTCATCGAGAAGCAGCGCCGAGGGCCCCTGGCCGAGGGCCCGCAGCAGCGCCAGGCGTTGCTTCTCACCCGAGGAGAGCCGGGATACCTGCCAGCCCAGCACGGCAGCCTCGAAGCCGAGCGCCGCCAGGTCCTCGGCAGCGGGCGGCGCAGGGAGATGCTCGCCGACGCTGTCCGCCCACCACTGGCTCTCCGCCGGTACCATCATCACCCGGGCGCGCCAGGCGTGGGCAGGCAACGACGCCTGGGCGACCTCCCCCAGCCACACCTCGCCGGCATGGGGCTCGAGGTCGGCCACGGCACGCAGCAGCCGGCTCTTGCCGGAACCGCTGGAGCCGGAGAGGCAGTGGATATCACCAGGAGGGACGGCCAGCGACACGTCCGAGAGGGTGCCGATGGCAACACCGTCGAGTCGCAGGGTCGGGCTTGTCGTCACGGGGCACCTCTACATCAGGAGGCTGCATGATAGCAGGCCGGGGGGCGCCATTGGCCGGGTAGGCGAGCAAAGCCTGCTAGGGTGTGTGGGACCACCATCCCGTCAAGAGGAGTCGTCGACATGTCCTATTATCTGGTCTTTCTCGGCTCGGCCCGGGAGAGCACACCGCCCTCTCCCGCCCGCCTCGGCCTGCGGGTGGCCCGGGCCTGCGTGCAGCTGCTGGAGGCCGATGGCGCCAGGGTGGAGCTGATCGACCCGCTGGAGTTCGACCTCGGCGCCGTCTTCAAGCCGCACTTCGCCCATGCCAAGGGCCGTGCACCCGAGGCGCTGGATGCCCTGGCGCAAAAGATCGCGGCCGCCGACGGCTTCGTGATGGTCAGCCCCGAGTACAACCACTCGATGAGCCCGGCGCTCGCGCACCTGCTCAACCACTTCGGCAGCTCGCTGTTCGCCTTCAAGCCCAGCGCCATCGTCACCTACTCCGCCGGCCAGTGGGGCGGCGCCCGGGCGGCGGTGTCCCTGCGCACCTTCCTCGCCGAGCTAGGCTGCCTGCCGGTGTCGGCGATGATCCACGTGCCCAAGGCCCAGGAGGCCCTCGAAGAGGACGGACGCTTCCGCGAGGATCCGGATCGATGGGTCGGCTATTTTGGACGCACTCTGGGTCAGCTCAGCTGGTGGGCCGAAGCCGCCGCCGGCCATCGAAAAGAACAGGACCCGAGCGAGGTCTCGCCGGCCTTCCAGCGCGCCCCGGACCAGCGCAACGCGCCGTGATCGAGCCCGCCCCCTCCTGCAAGGATCGGGGCCACACCCCTGCCCCTCGTGCCAGTGATGGCATTGAGCATATATGCGTTTCCATATATGCTGGGCGACACAACAGCCTGATACCCCGCCCCCGACGCCCGTCTCAAGGGAGACACCATGAACGTCCTGTTTCTGTGTACCGGCAACTCCTGCCGCTCCATCTACGCCGAGGCCGTGTTCAACTACCTGACCGAGACCCGGCACCACGCCTGGAGCGCTGGCAGCCATCCGGCCGGCGAGGTCAACCCGCTGACAATGATCTGGCTGGAGAAGGAAGGCATTCCCACCCGGGGTCTCGCCAGCAAGCCCTGGGATGGACTCGAACTGACGCCGGACGTGGTCATCACCGTCTGCGATGACGCCGCCGGCGAGGCCTGCCCGTTCTTCCTCGGCAAGGCCGTGCGCGTCCATTGGGGCGTTCCCGACCCCTCGAAAGCCAAGGGCAGCGAGGCAGAGATCGAAGCCGCCTTCGCCAGCGCCTTCAGCGCCCTGCGGCGGCGGATCAAGGCCATGGTGGCCCTGGCGCTGGATGAGCTCGACCCCGAGGCTCTCCGGCAGGCCCTGCAGGAGATCCACCATCTCGACCGCATCAACCCCCATGCCATCTGACAGGAGTCACCGCATGACCACTCAGCAAGATTCCCAGGCACCCAGCGTCTCCGAGGGCATGGGGCTATTCGAGCGCTTCCTTTCCCTCTGGGTCGCGCTGGCCATCGTCGCCGGCATCCTGCTTGGGCAGTTCGCCCCGGCGGTGCCCGAGACGCTGTCGCGCTTCGAATATGCCCAGGTCTCGATCCCGGTGGCGATCCTGATCTGGGCGATGATATTCCCGATGATGCTGCAGATCGACTTCACCTCGATCCTTGGCGTGCGCCGCCAGCCCAAGGGGCTGGTCATCACCACCACGGTGAACTGGCTGATCAAGCCCTTCACCATGTTCGCCATCGCCTGGTTCTTCCTGATGGTGGTATTCGCGCCGCTGATTCCCGCGGAGCGCGCCAGTGAGTATCTGGCCGGCGCCATCCTGCTGGGCGCCGCCCCCTGTACCGCCATGGTCTTCGTATGGAGCTACCTGACCCGAGGAGACGCCGCCTACACCCTGGTCCAGGTGGCGGTCAACGACCTGATCATGCTGTTCGCCTTCGCGCCCATCGTGGTCTTCCTGCTTGGCGTCTCCAATATCCAGGTGCCCTGGGACACGGTCATCCTGTCGGTAGTGCTCTACATCGTTATCCCGCTCGCCGCCGGTTACTTCACCCGCCAGGCCGTTATCAAGCGGCGCGGCATCGAGTGGTTCGACAACGTCTTCATGAAGAAGGTGGGGCCGATCACTCCCATCGGGCTGATCATCACCCTGGTGCTGCTGTTCGCCTTCCAGGGCGACGTGATCATCGCCAACCCGCTGCATATCGTGCTGATCGCCATTCCGCTGATCATCCAGACCTTTCTGATCTTCTTCATCGCCTACGGCTGGGCCAAGGCCTGGAAGGTGCCCCACAATGTCGCCGCTCCCGGGGCGATGATCGGCGCCAGCAACTTCTTCGAGCTGGCCGTGGCCGCCGCCATCGCCCTGTTCGGACTGCAGTCCGGCGCGGCGCTGGCCACGGTGGTGGGGGTGCTGGTGGAGGTGCCGCTGATGCTGGCGCTGGTGCGCATCGCCAACAACACCCGGCACCACTTCCCCGAGGCCGAGGCACCGGCCCCCGCCGAGGCCAAGGGCTGAATCATGGCCATCGAGGTCAGTGACCGCGCCCGGGAATGGCTGCGCAAGAAAGGCGGCGTGGCCACGGTGAGGCTTTCCCCTCGCCACGGGTGCTGCGGCGGCAGTGCCGATATCGCAGTGGCCGAGGCACGCACACCGGATGAACCCGGTCGCTACACACGCCTCGAGGTCGAGGGCGTGACGCTGCATATCGATCCGACGCTGGTCGATCAGGGCCTGAGACTCGACGTCGAGGGCTTCCTGGGCCTCAGGCGCCTCTTCGTCGAGGGCGCCTCCCCCACCCGCTCCAAGGAGTAACCCCATGTTCAAGCACATCCTGGTCGCCGTGGACTTCTCCCCCGCCTGGCCGCTGCTGCAGGCGCGCCTGAAGGCGTTGAGCGCCTGGGGCGCCGAGCGGGTGACGCTGATCTATGTGCTCAGCTCACGCTATCCCGCCACCCCCGAGGAGACCCATCGCCCCCACTACGAGGCCAAGCTGAAGGAGCTCGCCGGCGACCTGGCCGCCCCGGGGGTGACCCTCGATACCGAGGTGCGCAGCGGCGAGCCCGGCGCCGTGCTGACCGAGGCCGCGCGCGAACTGGGCGCCGATCTGCTGCTGATGGGCTGTCGCGGTCACAACCGCCTGCACGAGTTCTTCCTCGGCAGCACGGCCCTGGACGCCGCACGCCTCACCGACCGCCCGCTGTGGCTGGAGCCGGTGGCCGACGAGCTGACCGGCGCCGACTCCCGGCTGCTGGTGCTGGCCACCGACGGCTCCGACGCCGTGGCAGGCGCCGAGGCACAGGCCGTGACGCTCGCCCCGCACTTCCAGCGTCGCTTGGCGGTGACCGCCAGCTGTGCTTCCGAGGGCTGCTGCGAGCGGGAGATCGCCGATGCCGAGCGCCATCTGGACGGCATCGCTGAACGCATCGAGGAGCTCGAGACCCGGGTGCTGGACGGCGACCCGCGACGCGCCATCATCGAGGAGGCCAGGCGCGAGCACGCCGACCTGATCGTGATCGGCAAGCGTGGGCGCAATCGCATCCAGGAATTTCTGCTGGGCAGCACTGCCGAGGCCATCGCCCGCGACGCCCACTGCCCGGTGCTGGTGGTGCCCCAAGGTGCCTGACGCGGATCACCACGCCTCGGCAAGATCGAAGGGCGAATACCCCATGCCTGGTCGTCCCCCTTCTCAGGTGCTACGTTCAGGCTTAAGCACTGTATTACTGAAGTGCTCGCCAGGCGGGTAAGGATCGCTACCCGGAGGAGACAAGTATGCCCGCCTTCCTGCTATTGCTTTCCGGAATGGGTGTCCTGCTCCTGATGTTCTATGACCTCTGCAGGACAACCATATCCGTGGCCAGTGCGGGTCCCGTGACGGCTTGTTTGTCCCACGCACTGTGGCATCCGGCCAGAAGGATTCATGAAAAATTTGATACCCCCTGGCTACTCAAGACCATAGGGCCCTGCCTGGCGTTCCTTTTACTCGTGATGTGGGTCGCCCTCTCCTGGCTGGGATGGTGGCTGATCTTTTCCAGTCATTCCGGGGCCGTAGTGGAAAGCAATACCCGACTGATTGCCAGTCCTGTGGAGCTTGCATACTTCATCGGCTTTACCATTACTACCCTGGGGTATGGTGACTTCGTACCGTCTGACTCGACCTGGAAACTGGTCGCCATCCTTGCAGCCATCAACGGTTTTTCGGTGTTTACCCTGGCAGTGACGTACTGGCTCTCTATCGTTACCGCCGTCGTAAAAAAGCGTAGGCTGGCAAGTTCCATCGCTTTACTGGGACCAAGTCCTAACATCATCCTGAAGAGGAATCGAGGAGAAGGTGACTTTGACATTCTGGGAAGCCAAGTGGACAAGATCGTCGCCGAGCTCCTGGAGTTGGAGCAGCAGCAGCGAGCCTATCCCATCCTGCACTACTACCATGCCGACAGCGTCAGGGAAGCCCTTCCGGTTTCACTGGTCAGACTCTATCTCTCTCTGAAAATGGTCGTACACGCCAGCCCCACCCTTTCACCCTCATCTAGCTGCCTGATCCCGATGGGAATAGATGCCATGGAGGACTTCTTCCACAGCCTCGATATCAGGGGAGACAAGAGTCCTGACGTAAACCTCCAGGCCTACATGGAGAGTGGGTATAATATTTCCGATCTCGACACCCCCCTCTACAAGACCGCTCCCTGCTTGGATGACTTGCCGATGAAACCTATGCTGAGTGCATATCTGGCCAAGGAAGGGTGGAGATGGGAGCAGGTCTGGGGGCAACCTTTGAAGAACTCTTCCAACGTCAGGTGAAATGCCATCCCCGAGCTGCGGCGGCGAGCGCATGTCGTGCCACGCTCATCATGCCATCGAGAAATTTGCTGCCAATAGGATAACTGCGGCGGACTTCGCCTCCAGTGCCTGGCAAAGTACGACCGGCATCTGTCCCGACGCTGGCACTTGCCTCGCCATCGAGCGAGGGTGAACATGGCAGCATGATGACCGCTCTGCAACGCCATCCCCTGGCAATCATCGTCCTCGCCCAGCTCTGCGGCACCTCGCTGTGGTTCTCCGTCAACGGCGTGGGACTGTCGCTCTCCCGGGATCTGGGCTTTTCCGAGGCGGACCTGGGCCGCCTGACTCTCACCGTGCAGGCGGGTTTCATCGCCGGCACCCTGTTCATTGCCACCACTGGCCTGGCCGACCGCTTCCGTGCCAGCCATATCTTCGCCGCCGCCTGCCTGGCAGGCGCCCTGGCCAATGCCGGCTTTGTGCTGGTGGCCGACCAGATGACCCTGGCGATCACGCTGCGCCTGATGACGGGCTTCTGCCTGGCCGGCATCTATCCGCTGGGCATGAAGCTGGTGATCGGCTGGACACCCCGGCATACCGGTTCGGCACTGGCCTGGCTGGTGGGCATGCTGACCCTGGGCACCGCCCTGCCCCACCTGATGCGTGGCTTCACGCTGGGGCTGGCCTGGGAGTGGCCGTTGCTCGGTGCCTCGGCCCTGGCGCTGGCGGGGGGCGCCCTGATCCTGACGCTGGGCGACGGCCCCCACCTGCCACCGCCCGGCGGCAAGGCGCGCCTGCTCGACGGCCTGGCCGCCCTGCGTGACCGGCGCTTTCGTGCGGTGGCGGGCGGCTACTTCGGTCATTGCTGGGAACTCTATGCGCTCTGGACGCTGACCCCCTTTCTGGTTGCCAGGGAAGTGGCAAGACTCGGCGCCCCGGGGGCCTGGATTCCCTGGCTGTCGTTTACCATCATCGCCCTGGGACTGGCCGGCTGCGTGGGCGGCGGCAGTCTGAGCCGTCGCCTCGGCAGCCTGTGGGTGGCGCGACGGGCGCTGGCGGCCTCCGGACTGGTCTGCCTGGTCTACCCGCTGATGACCTGGTTACCGCCAGGGTTGCTGCTGGGCCTGCTGGGGCTGTGGGGGCTGACCGTGATCGCCGACTCACCACAGTTCTCGGCGCTGGCCGCGGCCAGCGCGCCGAGAGAGCGCGTGGGTTCGACCCTGGCGGTGATGAACGCCGTGGGGTTTGCCCTGACCATCCCGGCCATCTCGATCACTACCGCGCTCTGGGAACTGCAGGGTACCTGGGTACTGTGGTGGCTGCTGCCGGGACCCATTCTCGGCCTTTGGGTGTTGCGCCCCCTCTCGATACGAGATCCCGCGTCCCAGGGCAGCACACGTTGATGTGGCTCTTCACTGCTCCAAGGGGCATGTCAGGTGGGAATGTCCCAGGTGTGCTATACCGAGAGTCACGTCTTCGGAATCCTCCCCCTTACCGACACGAGGAATAATGATGTCATCTCGCGACGTCGTCATCTGCCATCCCGTTCGCACCGCCATCGGCACCTACGCCGGTAGCCTCAAGGACACCCCCGCCACAGATCTTGGCGCACGCGTCATTCAGGAAACCCTGTCTCGATCCGGCCTCTCCCCCGACAAGGTACAGTCGCTGATCATGGGCCACGTGATCCAGGCGGGCTGCCGCATGAACTCGGGCCGCCAGGCCGGCATCGCCGGCGGCCTGCCCGTGGAAGTGCCGGCGCTGACCATTAACCGCGTCTGCGGCTCCGGCGCCCAGGCCGTCGCCAATGCTGCCATGGAGATCTGGAGCGGCATGGCCGACTGCGCCATTGCCGGCGGCATGGAAAACATGGACCGCGCGCCCTATGTGCTGCCTCAGGGCCGCTGGGGTGCACGCATGGGCGATGTGACCATGCACGACACCATGCTGTTCGACGGCCTCAACGACGCCTTCAGCAACAAGCACGCCGGCTGGCACACCGAGGACCTGGTGAGTCGATACAACATCTCCCGGGACGACCAGGACGCCTGGGCCCTGCGTTCCCAGCTGAACTTCTCGAAGGCCCAGGAGGCCGGCCACTTCGACGCCGAGATCGCCGGCGTGGAGCTCACCAGCCGCAAGGGCACCACGACGTTCGCGCGCGATGAGCACAACCGCGGCGATACCACCGCCGAGTCTCTAGCCAGGCTCAAGCCGGCCTTCCGCAAGGAGGGCACCATCACGGCAGGCAATGCACCGGGGCTAAACAGCGGCGCGTCAGCGATGATCGTCGCCGAGCGCGAGTGGGCCGAGAAGCAGGGCCTCACGCCCATGGCCCGCCTGGTGGCCTTCGGCGTCGGCGCCGTGGAGCCGGACTACTTCGGCATCGGCCCGGTGCCGGCGGTGAAACAAGCGCTCGAGCGCGCCGGCTGGTCGGTGGGCGATCTTGATCGGGTGGAGATCAACGAGGCCTTTGCCGCCATTGCCCTGGCCTGTCAGCGCGAGCTCGGCCTGCCGGAAGAGATCGTCAACGTTGAGGGCGGCGCCATCGCCCACGGCCACCCCATCGGCGCCAGCGGCGCGGTACTGACCACCCGCCTGCTGCATGCCATGCAGCGCAACGGCGAGCGCCGCGGCATCGTCACCCTGTGCATCGGTGGCGGACAGGGCATCGCCCTGGCGCTGGAAACCCTCTAAGCCAATCCCGACCGATCCTTCACCCGCCTCAGCCCAAACTGCCGGGAACTTGATGAGCTTCAAGTTCCCGGCAGTTTGGTGTAGATAACATATGCATAAGCATATATTCTTATTGAAAACCCCTATCTGCACTACGCGAGGCGTCGCATGTCGGAATCCAAGCCAGCCGATCTCTCTTTCTCCGGTCGCCTGCTGAACCTGGCCAGGGAGAACCCCGACCAGGTGCGTTGGCTCGGTGCCGTAGTGGGTATCTTCCTATTGATCTACTTTCTGCCCGCCGGTACAGCACGCTTCGACAACGCGGTGCTGGAGGGCATCCGCCTGACCCACTGGTACGCTCAGGAGCACGTGATCCTTTGCCTGCTGCCGGCCTTCGTGATCGCCGGCGCCATGGCCGCCTACCTGAGCGAAGGCGCAGTCATGCGCTACCTGGGGCCCAACGCCTCGAAGCCGGTGGCCTTCGGTATGGCATCAATCTCCGGCACCCTGCTGGCGGTCTGCTCCTGCACCGTGCTGCCGCTGTTCGGCGGCATTTACCGGCGCGGCGCGGGGCTGGGACCGGCGGTGGCCTTCCTCTACTCGGGGCCGGCCATCAACGTCATGGCCATCGTGGTCACCGCCAAGGTGCTGGGCATGGAGCTGGGGATGGCCCGGGCCATCGGTGCCATCGTCTTCGCCGTGGTGATCGGGGTGATCATGCATCTGATCTACCGCCGCGAGGAGCAGGCGCGGGCCGTCGCCAACGGCCGCGGCTTCGAGGGGGAACTCTCCCGCCCCCTCGGGCAGATCGCGGCCTTCTTTGGCCTGATGGTGGGCATCCTGGTATTCGCCAACTGGGCCGCCGCGGACAGCCCCACCTGGATGGCCATCCACGGCTGGAAGTGGCATATCACCGCCGTTCTCTCCGGGCTCCTCGCCCTGCTGCTGATCCGCCGCTGGGGCTGGCCGCTGCGTCAGGTGGCGGTGCTGACCGGCGCCGTGGGGCTGGCCGCCTTCCTAGTGCCGAACGTGCCGGAATTGGCCTTCGCAGTGGGCATCATCGGCCTGATGCTGATCGCTACCCTGCGCGACGAGGACCGCGAGTGGGCCGAGCAGAGCTGGGACTTCACCAAGCAGATCATGCCGCTGCTGCTGGTCGGGGTCTTCGTGGCCGGCCTGCTGCTGGGCCGCCCGGGCGAGGAGGGGCTGATTCCCTCCGAGTGGGTGGTGCTGGCGGTAGGCGACAACGGCTTCCGCTCCACCTTCCTCGCCTCGCTGCTGGGCGGCTTCATGTACTTCTCCACGCTGACCGAGGTGCCCATCGTCCAGGGCCTGATCGGCAACGGCATGGGCAAGGGCCCGGCCCTGGCGCTGCTGCTGGCCGGGCCTGCGCTGTCGCTGCCCAACATGCTGGTGATCCGCACCATCATGGGCACCCAGAAGACCCTGGTCTACTGCACGCTGGTGGTGGTCATGGCGACCATCACCGGCTACATCTACGGTCAGTTCTGGCCTTGATCACTGACCATCGACCCTGACCATGAGCCACAGGGCCACGCGAGTCGCCTCCCGTGGCCTGCCCCCAACCCGCAAGGAGTGATGCCATGAAACTCAAGATCTACGGCAGCGGCTGCAAGAAGTGCCAGCAGCTCGCCGCCAATGCCGAGACCGCCACCCGCGCCCTGGGCGTCGGCTGCGAGATCGAGAAGGTCACCGACGTCAACGATATCGTCGACGCCGGCGTGTTGCGTACCCCGGCGCTGGGCGTCAACGGCGAGATCCTCGTCGAGGGCAAGGTGGCCAGCAGCGCGGAGCTCGAGAAGCTGCTCAAGCCCTGACGCCAAGGACAGACTCGGCGCCTGGCTGATTCAAGGCGCCGAGCCCGTCCCCTCCGTGCCGAATGCCTCGCTGAGCGAGCCCTGGTAGTGCCAGCCGTCCGGCACCCGTAGTTCGTGGCTGTGGCTGCCGGCGAGGCGGCAGATCGCCACGCTCGGCGGCGTGCCGCCGATGCCGATGTTCACCGTCTCGAAGGCCAGCCAATCACAGGGGGTGATCAGGCCGCGCTTCTGGTCGGCGAAGGCGATGTCCCTGAAGTCCCCCTCCCAGTCGAAGTGCAATCCCAGCGCCACCAGGCGCTCCGCCAGGCGGCGCACCTCGGCAGGGTCGAACAGGCTGACGCTGACCAACTCGTCGTCGGAGCAGACGCCCCGCTCGGGCAGGCTCTCGCCCAGGGCGTCCCAGCCGCCCGGGATGCGCGCTTCCACGGCCGCCGCCCGGATGATCACCGCCGTGGCTTCTACCAGTACCGCCATCTCTCTCTCCCGCCTCGCGCGTATGGTCTTCACGATCCTTCTCGCCGTCAGACCTCAAGAAATTGATCCAGAGCAATTGTTAACGCTTGGTGCCTGTCTCTTAGACTAATGGTCATGGCAGCGACTGGGGGGCTCTGCCACGCTTTGCGTTAGACATATGGCAATACGCATATAACCATAACAATGATAGCGGGCAAATCACCATGCCGCACCGTGACAGCCACTCCGGTCATACACTCAGCCCCCTCACTCCTCGGGGCATACCACTCGGCTGGGTCGCTTCGCGCTGCCTGCAGGCGCCTCCCCATCCGCTGGCCTGCAGCCGCTGCCTCGATGCCTGCCCCGCCGAGGCCCTCGCCTTTCATGAAGACGTCGATGGCGGCATGTACCTGCTGGCCAGCGACGCCTGTCACGGCTGCGGGCAATGCGTCCCGGCCTGCCCTAGCGAGGCACTCGTCAGCGCCGAGGTCCACGCTCTGGTGACGAGGCAGGTGGAGGGCGAGGCGCTTCACCTGGGCTGCCACCGCGCCCAGGGTTCCGCCGAAGTCACCCGCCTGCACTGCCTGCGCGCACTGGGCCCCGACCTGCTCGCTGAGCTTGCCGCCAGGGCGACACCCGGCAAAGTGGCGCTGGCACCAGCGGGTGGCTGCCAAGGCTGCCTGGCCGCTCCATCGGATGCTCACGACAACTGGCGCCAGGCGGCAGAGGCGAGCTGCCTCGTCAGCGACGCCGCGGCCGATGGCGATTATCGTGCCGCCAGGGCGGCGGTCAGTCGTCGGGACCTGCTGCGCGGACACCCCGCGCCGCGGCTGCCAGCCATCCCGTCAGATGACGCGGCGCCAAAGGCGCGGCGTCTTGAGCGCCAGCGGGCCGCCGCCGCGATGCTAGGCAATGCGCGATTCGCGCCGACCCTACCCGGCCTGACCCTGGACGCCAACGCCTGTCTCGCCCACGGCGTCTGCGCCCGGGTCTGCCCCACCGACGCCCTGCAGGAGACGGCCGGGGGCGAACTGGTCTTCGACCCGCTCGCCTGCCTCGACTGCGGCCACTGCCTGACCGCCTGTCCGGAGGGCGCCCTGCAAAAGGCCGATTCACCAGGATCTACGGCCGTCACGCTGCGCGAGGCTCAACGCATCGACTGCTTCCTGTGCGGACGCCCCTTCACGCCGCCCGGGGGCGATCGCGCCCGGGAGGGCAACGAGACCACCGCCAACTGCCCGGCCTGCCGACGAGAAGCGGCACTGATGCAGGAGAGCTTCGATGACCTCTTCGGCTAGCCGGGGCCTGAGCGCCCGGCGATCGACGACGTCCGGTGGTGACCGGCACACGCGATCCAAGCACCCGCGATTCCAGCACGACTCGCACCACAAGACGAGCACCCCGAGGGAGAACCGATGAAACTGTTCCAGACCCTGATCAACCGGCGCCGCTTCCTGCAGTCGTCGGCCGCCGTCGGCGCCGCCGGTGCCGTGACGGCGGGCTTCACCGGCCTGCCCGGCCTGGTACCGGCGCCGGAAGCACGCGCCCAGACACCCCGCGGCGAGACGACGGTCACCAAGAACGTCTGCGCCCAGTGCCCGGCGCGCTGCGGCATCGACGTCTACACCACCGACGGCCGCGTCCACGCCATCTACGGCGACACCGGCAACCCCATCGCCAACGGCAAGCTCTGCCCGAAGGGGCACCTGGGCAGCTATTTTCTCTACGACCCGGATCGCTTCAAGGGGCCCATGAAGCGCACCAACCCCCAGAAGGGACGCGACGAGGACCCCGGCTTCGTGCCGATCTCCTGGGACGAGGCCCTGGACACCGTTGCCGAGCGGCTCAACGACCTGCGTCGCCGGGGCGAGTCACACCGCTTCTCGATGTTCTACGGCCGCGGCTGGGGCGCCTCCGACGCCGGCATGCAGGGCACCTTCGGCCGGCTCTACGGCACGCCCAACGCCGCCATCGGCCACTCCTCCATGTGCGCCGATGGCTCCAAGAAGGCCAAGCACGCCACCGACGGCAACGACTCCTACAGCTCCTACGACTACCGCAACACCAACTACCTGCTGATCATCGGGGCGAGCTTCCTCGAGGCCTTCCGCCCCTACAACAACGTGATGCAGATGTGGGGCCACATGCGCAGCAAGAGCCCCAAGACCCGGGTCACCACGGTGGACGTGCGCATGAACCCGACCATGGCCGCCTCGGACCGCGCCCTCTACATCAAGCCCGGCACCGACGGCGCCTTCGCCCTGGCCATCGCCCATGTGATTCTCACCGAGGGGCTGTGGGATCGCGAATTCGTCGGCGATTTCATCAACCCCAACCTGCACTTCGTGGAGGGCCGGCGCATCTCGCCCGGCAACTTCACCGAGAAGTGGGTGCATGGCCTGGCCGACTGGTGGAACGAGGAGCTCAAGGATCGCACCCCGGAGTGGGCCGAAGGGGTCACCGGCATCAAGGCCACCGACATCCGGCGCACCGCCATGGAGTTCGGCTCCACCCGCCCGGCAGTGGCGCTATTCGAGCGCGGAGCCACCGGCCACAGCAACGGCACCTACAACGGCATGGCGATTCACAGCCTCAACGCTCTGGTCGGCTCGCTGTTCGCCGAGGGTGGCCTGGGCTACCAGGTCGGCCCCTCCTATGGCGCGCTGCCCGCTAGTGCCGACGACTATCTCGACGACTACGCCCGCAACGGCGACTGGCGCAACCAGCCGCGCATCGACATGAAAGGCACCGAGCGCTGGCCCATGGTCGGCAACATGATGCAGGAAGTGGCCCCTAACCACCTGGCGGGCGACCCCTACACGCTCGATACCGCGATGTTCTTCTACACCAACCCGATCTGGTCGGCGCCCAATCCGAAGGTCTGGGAAGAAGCGCTCAAGGACGTCTTCGTCATCGACACCTCGCCCTACCCCGGCGAGACCGCCATGTACGCCGATATCGTGTTGCCAGACAGCACCTACCTGGAGCGCCTGCAGGACATCCCCACCTACCCCTTCGAGGGCTGGCCCATGGCGGCGCTGCGGGTCCCCGCCGTGGAGCCGATCCATGACACGAAAATGTATGGCGACGTGATCATCGAAATCGGCAAGCGCATCGAGGGCCCCACCGCCGACTATTACCGGGAGCTGGACAACATCGAAAACGTGGTACGCCACCTCGCTGCGGGCTTCGCCGATGACCCGGGCGACAACGGCGTGAACGACTTCGAAAGCTGGAAGGAGAAAGGCGTCTGGTACAAGAAGCCCTACCAGTGGCGCCAGATCCGCGGCGAGTTCTACGAATGGGACGGCCAGCGCTACGCTCGCCAGATGAGCGAGGAGGAAGTTCAGCATAATCTGTTCAAGACGCCCTCCGGCAAGTTCGAGGTGCGCTCCGGCTACCTGGAACAGCACGCCGAGTATATCGAGCGCGAGATGGGCATTCCCCGCAACCGGGCCGGCCTGGTGCAGTGGGTCGAACCGGTGCACACCGGCGGCGATGGTGACCTTCACTTCATCACGCCCAAGACGCCGCTGCACGCCGAGGGACGCGGCGCCAACGTCCCCCACCAGATGGCGGTTCATCAGCCCATCGTCGGTGGCCGTAACACCGTCTACCTCGAGGTCCATCCGCAGACGGCCGGGGAGCGCGGCATCCGCAACGGCGACCGGGTCAGGATCACCTCTGACCTCGGCAGCATCGAGGCGGAATGCCGCTTCGTTGCCGCACACCGTCCCGACACCCTGGTGCTGCCCTTCGAATACGGCCACTGGGCCCAGGGGCGCTGGGCCAAGGACCGCGGTCCGGGCAACTCCAGCGAGATCACCGCCAACGTATCGGATCCGATCTCCGGGCTCGCCAGCTACTACACCGGCAAGGTCAGGCTGGAACGCGCCTGAACCCGAACCCCTGACCGAACACGGCATTGAGGACAACGACTATGGCAAAGTGGGGAATGGTCATCGACCTGGACAAGTGCACCGGCTGCCAGGCCTGCACCACCGCCTGCGCGATGGAGAACAACACCCTGCCCGGGGAAAGCTGGCAGGACGTGCTCTTCTACAACGCCGGCGAATACCCGAGCGGCCAGATGAAGTGGCTGCCGCGGCCCTGCATGCAGTGCGAGAACCCCTCCTGCGTGCACGTCTGCCCGACCCGGGCCACCTACAAGGATGAAGAGGCTGGCGGCATCGTCTTCGTCGACTGGAACAAGTGCATTGGCTGCAAGTACTGCATGATCGCCTGCCCCTACGGTGTGCGCTTCTATGCCGACGAGAAGCCGCTGATCGAGCCCGACATCCGTGAGACCTTTCCGAGCGACAACGGCCAGCTGTGGAGCCCGCCCTATCAGAACCCCGAGGAGGACTGGCGGCGCGGCATCGGCATCCAGCCGCCCGGCGTGGTCTCCAAGTGCACCTTCTGCTACCACAAGGTCAAGCACGCGCCGGAAGGCATCGCCGACCTCGACGAGGACAACCCCGAAGTCAAGGAATATGTGCCCGCCTGCGTGCGCACCTGTGCCCCCAAGGCACGCTACTTCGGCGACCTGAATAACCCCGAGAGCCAGGTCAACCAGCTGATCGGTGACAAGCACGGTGTTCGCCTCAAGGACCATACCGGCAACAAGCCGCAGGTCTACTACCTGGGGGCCGGCGCCGGCGTGCCCGCCTTCACCCCCGCCGACAGGGAGCATGACGCATGAGCACCTCCATGAAAGGCATGAAACCCACGACTCATGACAACGCCATCCAGGGCCCGCTGGGCTGGGGGCTGCTGGTGATCGCTGCCGTGGTACTGCTTGCCAGCCTGGGCTATGCCTTTTCCCAGCTGATCGCCAGCGGCCACACTTCCTTCAATACCAATTCGGCGCTGCCCTGGGGGCAGCCCATCGCCACCTATCTCTACTTTGCCCTGGCATCGTCGGGGCTGGGGCTGATCGCCTCGCTACCGCTGGTCTTCGGCTTCAAGCAGTTTTATCCGGTCGCCAAGCGCTGCATCTTCCTGGCTTTCATCGTGCTGATCTCGGGGATGAGCGTACTAGCCCTGGAGCTCGGCAACGTCTTCCGCATGCTGTGGGCCATCCCACTGAACCTTCAGGTGCAGTCGGCGATGTTCTGGATGGGCGTCTTCTATGCTCTGGACCTGCTGTTCCTGCTGTGGAAGTTCAGCAAGCTGCAGGGCGGCGAGTGGGACAGCAAGACCGCCAAGCAGGTCGGTATCGCGTCGTTCATCGGTGTGCTGCTGGCCAGCGGCAACCTGGCGCTGATCTTCGGCATGATGAGCATGCGCCCCTTCTGGTTCGATGCCCTGCTGCCGATCTACTTCTACTTCACCGGTGTGACTAGCGGCGTGGCCGCCCTGGTGTTCTTCACCTATCTGGCCCACGGCTTCCAGCGTGATCGCATGCCCCCTGCGCTGCAGACTCTGCTGACCGGCGCCCTGCCCAAGCTGTTTGCCGCGCTGATCGGCGGGACCCTGCTGTTCATCACGGTGCGTGCCATCACCGGGCTCTACAGCAACAACCCGGAAATCAACCTGGTGTGGACCGACTACCTGTTCGCCTCGCCACTCTATAACGCCGCCCTGCTGCTGGGCCTGCTGCTGCCCTTCCTGGTGATGCTCAGCACCTCGCTGCGCAACCGCGTGGGCGTACAGTTGCTGGTGTCGTGTCTGGTGTTCCTGGGGCTGTTCGCAGAGCGTTTCTACTTCGTGGTCGGCGGGCAGGTGGTACCGCTGTTCAAGGGCACCTGGATGCCTAACCTGATCAGCTACAGCCCCTCCGCCACCGAGTGGTCATTGACCCTGATCGGCTGGTCGTTGTGCTTCGTGCTCTACCTGCTGGGCGAGAAGTTCCTGAACCTGGGGGACATGCCGCGGCAGATGGCCGAAGTTTCAGCCCGGGCCCCGGCGGCCGGCGCCCCGGCGGGCACCGCCTGAACTATCCTCCCCGTCGAAACCTGAAGGAGAAGGGGCGGCCTGCCAGTCGGCAGGCCGCCCCGTCAGCACTATGACACCACATCCACAACTCACCGATCTGCTGCCGGCCGCCGAGCTCAGCCTCTGCCTCTCCCGGGTCTTCCTCGCCCCCCAGGCGAAGGTGACCCTGGCGGAGGTCCGGGGCCCGCTGCTCGACGACCTGCGCAGCCTGGCCGATTCGCTGCCGACGCTGGACAGCGAGCGCCTCGAGGCGTTCTCACAAGCGCTGGCGGCACTGACCGATACCCAGCAACTGATCCTCGGCTACAGCCGACTGTTCCTGACGCCGCCGGCCCCGGCGCCGCTCAACCTGGGCGCCTACCTGGACGGCGGCCTGATGGCTCGCAGCGTGCCCGCCATGGAGGCCCTCTATCACCGTTACGGCCTGGAGCGGGCCCCGTCCTTCCGCGACCTGCCCGACCACCTGTCGCTGCACCTGCAGTGGCTGGCCTGGGTCTACAGCGAGGCCATGGAGGCCACCGAGGCCGGAGCGTCCGCCATTCCCGCACTGACCGACGCCGCGACCCTGCTGCACGACTTCACGCTGCCCGCCCTGGCCGGGGTTCGCCGCAAGGTGGCTCAGGCGACCAACGACGCCACCACCCTGCCCTGGCGGCTACTCATCGAACTGACCCATGACCAGTTGACCCGGGACCTGGCTCGCCTGGAGGCCGCCCTGCCCGCCCGCGCTCCCCAGCCAGCCGAGGTCCGGGAGTGTCCCGGCGCCGTGGAAACCTTCGAGGCGAGTGAAGCCCCTCGGGAAACGCTCACCTGCCGCGCCTGCGGCGAGGCCTTCGAGAGCGACCCGGTGCTGGCGGAGATGCGCCAGCGGTTGGCCGCCGCCGGCGTCAGCGCCGACCACCTGGCGGTCTGCCCGCGCTGCCAGGGCCGCAATGGCACCTCGCCCAAGCTGAAGCCACCCGGCGCCGGCCTCAAGGCATGGCAGTGATGACCCGAGAGGAGACAGCAATGACACCCATCGGCGCCCTGTGCGAGATCTCCGCCGACTATGTGCTGACCGGCGAGGATGGCGAACGCCTGGCGGCCTCGACGCCCGAGACACCGCTGCGCTACGTGCATGGCACGGGCCAGATGCTGCCAGCGCTGGAGGCGGCACTGGAGGGCCGCCGGGCCGGCGACGCACTCAGCGTGACATTGACGCCGGAGCAGGCCTATGGCCCCCATCGGTCGGAGCTGGTCTTCGAGGCAATACGCGACAACCTGCCGCCGAACATGGAGATTCGGGAAGGCATGACGCTGACGCCCGGGGGGAAGCGGGGCAAGTTCTCGCTGAAGGTGGTGGGGCTGACCGAACGCGGCGCCCTGCTCGATGGCAATCACCCCCTGGCCGGCAGGACGGTGACCTGGGAAATCCACGTTCTGGACGTTATCCCCGGCCGAGCGGCACCCCAGGGCGATCTCGACTACCAGCCGATCCGTTGGGTGACTCTTGATGAGTGACAATCCGTTGCCGCCTAGCGCCGGTCATCATCATGATGCTGTTGCCGGCGGCCAGGATGCTGCATGACCGCTTCGACATACGCCATTGCGTGCTGCAACAGGAGTCCAGGCAGTATGCGGCCCACTGCCCCATGGGTGAGCGATGCTAATCGTCGCTCAGCCCAGCGGCTCGTAACCGCTCCCTGAGGCGCTGGTTCTCCTCGATCAGGTCGGTCGCCAGGGCGGCGAGTTCGGGCGCTGCCTCGAAGTCACGTTCCAACTGACACATGCGGCGGGCACGGGTCAGGTCACGACTGGTGAAGCGCCAGCTCGCTACATAGGGTGAACCATCGGCCAGCAGGCCACTCTCGATACGCTCGACGACCCAGTCGGTGTCCACCGAACAGGCGCGTGCCAGATCCTCCAGCGTGAGGGTGGCCTCGTCGATCAGATCGCCGCTGACAATATGCTGTGCCATGTCCTAGGCTCCTTTCCGTTGGCGCGGATCGAAAGCCAGTTCATCCGCCATGGTCTCATACAGTTCCCGGGCCTTGTCGGTATCGGCCGGGGGCAGCACCACCTCGAGCTCCACGTAGAGATCCCCCCGCTCCGGTCCCGGGATACCACGTCCCTTAAGGCGCAAGCGGCGACCGGTCTGTGACCCGGCGGGTACCTTGAGCTTCACCGGCCCGGAGGGAGTCGGGGTTTCGATGCTGGCTCCCAGGGCGGCCTCCCAGGGCGCAACCGCTACCCTTTGATACACGTCCCGCCCCTCGACCCGATAACGCGCGTCGGGCGTGAAGTGGATCTCCAGATACAGGTCACCCGCCTGGCCACCACTGACGCCGGGGCCGCCCTGCCCCGTCAGGCGGATATGCTGCCCCTCCTTGACGCCCTTGGGGATACGCACGCTCAGGGTGTGTTCGCGGGAGACCACGCGCCCTTGCGCGTCGACCTGGGGCACATGCAGGGTGATCCCCCGGGTCGCGCCCTGGTAGGCATCCTCGAGGTCGATGACGACCTTCGCATGACGATCCTCGCCACGCTTCTGGTAGCCGCGCCTCCCCCCTCCTGCCCTGCCGGCCTGGCCGAAGAGGTTGGCGAAGAAGTCACTGAACTCGCCGAGGTCGGCCTCCTCGAAACCACGGCCGCTGAATTCGAAGCCCGCATCCCAGTCAGGGGGTGGCTGGAAATCCTGTCCTGAGCGATATTGCTGAGCCAGCTGGTCATAGGCGAGACGCTTCTCGGGATCGGACAGCACCGCCTTGGCCTCGTTGATCTCCTGCATACGCTGTTCGGCTTCGGGTTCCTTGCTGACATCGGGATGAAACTTGCGCGCCAGCTTCCGGTAGGCCTTCTTGATTTCCTCGGCTGTCGCGGTCTTCGCCACCCCGAGCACCTGGTAGTAATCCTTGAATTCCACGTGTGAACGCTCCGGCAGAGGCCACGTCTGGTCAGACGTGCGATGACACGGGTACCGCTCCTGACAGGACCCGGCAATTTGATTCCAGGCTAGTCGAAAATGACCGAGAGCAGGAGGAGTGTGGAGGAGTGGTGATAAAGGGGTAGGCGGGAGGATAGGTGGCAAGAGAAGCAAAGGCCCGAAGGGGCCTCAACACATGGCCAGCCGACGCTCGGGGCGGTTGCCCATGCCCGCGAGACGAAGCCGAAGGCCGGCGAGGCGCTTGTCCTGGCCCTTCTCGGCGGCCTGCAGCATCTCGACGACCCACTCCGGCGCCGTCTCGGCAATGCGGTAATAGACCCACTGGCCCTCGCGGCGATCGCTGAGCAGGCCGCAGGTGCGTAGCTGTGCCAGGTGGCGCGAGACCTTGGGCTGAGACTCCTGCAGGCAGTGGGTCATCTCGCAAACGCACAGCTCTCCCTCATGACGGATCAGAAGGGTCAGGGTCAGGCGGGTCTCGTCGCCCAGACACTTGAACAGTCGAGAGGGATTCAGCGGGATCACAAGGCCACCTAACGGGAATGGAATGTCACAGATACTACGCTACAGGAACCCGCTCGGCATCCCATCGATGAGTCCGGCATGCCGAACGAGGAACCTGGTCTACCCGTAGCGGCCAGTGATGTAATCCTCGGTCTGCTTCTTGGCCGGCTCGGTGAAGATCTTGTCGGTCTCGTCGTACTCCACCAGATCCCCCAGGTACATGAAGGCGGTGTAATCGGAGACCCGGGCCGCCTGCTGCATGTTGTGGGTCACGATCAGGATGGTGTATTTGTCCTTGAGTTCATTGATCAGCTCCTCGATCTTCAGCGTTGAGATGGGATCCAGCGCCGAGGCCGGCTCATCGAGCAGGATTACCTCGGGCTCGATGGCAATGGCCCGGGCGATGACCAGGCGCTGCTGCTGGCCGCCGGAAAGCCCGAAGGCGTTGTCGCTCAGTCGATCCTTGACCTCGTCCCACAAGGCAGCGCCTCGCAGCGAGCGCTCCACGACCTCATCGAGCACGGCCCTGTTGTTGACCCCCTGCAGGCGCAATCCGTAGGCCACGTTTTCGTAGATCGACTTGGGGAAGGGGTTGGGCTTCTGGAACACCATGCCCACCTTGCGGCGCAGCTCTGCTACATCGACTCCGCGGGCGTAAATGTCGTCGCCGTCGAGCAGGATCTTGCCCTCGACCCGGCATATGTCCACCAGGTCGTTCATGCGATTGAAGCAGCGCAACAGGGTCGACTTGCCACAGCCGGACGGCCCAATGAAGGCGGTGACCTTGTTGCGCGGGATGTCCAGGTTGATGCCCTTGAGCGCCTGCTCCTTGCCGTAGTAGAGGTTGAGGTCGCGCACCTGGAAGGTGACACCCTTTATTCCCGAGGGCGTCTTGGCAGGGCTGGCGACGGGACGGGGAGCGGTAGTCATTGAGGTCATGGTCTCGTGTCTCGTGTCTCGTGTTCTGGTGATCGGCGGCCTTGATGATCGCCGATCGTTATCCGGAGAATCGCCGTCAATCAGTCCGAGGCGGCGCGATAGCGCTCGCGCAGCCGATTACGGATGCTGATGGCGGTCAGATTGAGGACGATGATCAGGATCACCAGCACCAGTGCGGTGGCGTAGACCAGCGGGCGGGCGGCCTCGACGTTGGGGCTCTGGAAGCCCACATCATAGATATGGAAGCCCAGGTGCATGATCTGTCGCTCCAGATGGACGAACGGGAAGGTCATATCCACCGGCAGGGTCGGCGCAAGCTTGACCACCCCGACCAGCATCAGCGGCGCCACCTCACCCGCGGCCCGGGCGATGGCCAGGATCATGCCGGTCATCATCGCCGGCGTGGCCAGCGGCACCACCACCTTCCAGAGCGTCTCGGACTTGGTCGCCCCCAGCGCCAGGGAGCCATGGCGCACCGACGAGGGAATCCGCGCCAGGCCCTCCTCGGTGGAGACGATCACCACCGGCAGAGTCAACAGCGCCAGGGTCAGAGAGGCCCAGATCAGTGCCGGAGACCCAAAGGTGGGGGATGGCAGCCGCTCCGAGTAGAACAACTGATCGATAGACCCCCCCATGGTGTAGATGAAGAAGCCCAGGCCGAAGACCCCGTAGACGATGGAGGGCACACCGGCGAGGTTGTAGACCGAGATACGGATCAGGCGCAGCAGAGGTCCCTGCCTGGCATATTCACGCAGGTAGATGGCCGCCAGCACGCCGAAGGGGCTGACGATCATCGACATCAGCAGCACCATGGTCACGGTGCCGAAGATCGCCGGGAAGATGCCGCCGGCCGTGTTGGCCTCGCGGGGCTCGCCGCTGACGAAGGCCCAGAACTGTTGCACATACTCCACCGCCTTGGCGGTGAGCGACAGGCTGTTGGGTTTGACAGCCCGCACGATATCGCCGATGCGAATCTGCACTTCCTGCCCGCCGACGACTGATGCAATCAGGGTGTCGCGATAGAGCTCGCTGCGCAGGATCTGGATCTCACCGCGCAGGGTCTGGAACTCCTGATCCAGAATGGCCTGCCGATCCCGGATCTGATCCAGCTGCGCCTGAAGCTCTGCCGGTTCGATATCGGGATCACGCTGCAGGGCACGCTCCCGCAGGCGCAGCTCCTCCATTTCCGCGCTGATCACCCCCACATCGTTACGCTCGATTCGATTCAACTCACCATAGAGGGTGTTACCGCGCTCGACCCGAGACTGCACTGCTTCCCACAGCCCCTCGCCCTCGGCAACCACCTCGCCGTCCTCCAGCACACGCAGCGCATAGCCGTAGAAGTCGCCCCACTCGCGGCGCTCAAGTCGCATGGCGTCGGGTGGCGCCTGCCACTCCGTCATTTGCAGATCGGCGTACCAGGCAAAATCATTGCCAGTCACGTCTCGGTTTCCCTGCTTGATCAGGTGCCGGGTCACCAGCTCACCGTCGCCTAGCTCGGGGGGCACCGCGATGCCCGCATCCCGCGCCACGGGAACCGGGATGGTCTCGGCACGTACGTGCTCCCCCATCACCATCTGGCCGAGGCCCAGTTCGGGGTCACCGACCTGGAATTCGACGATTTCGGTGGGATAGAAGTGGCTGAGGCCGCGCACGGCAATCAGGCCGATCAGCCCCACCACCATGATGACCGAAATCGCCACCGCACCGGCATTCAACCACACCCAGGGGGCACCGCTTTTCCACCAAAGTTTCATCACAGTCTCCCGGTATCAGAGGTTGCCGTAGCGATTACGCAGTCGCTGACGAATGATCTCGGCCAGCGTATTGACCAGGAAGGTCATGCCAAGCAGGACCAGGGCGGCCAGGAACAGGACCCGGAAGTGGCTGGACCCCACGGCGGCTTCGGTCATTTCCACCGCGATGTTGGCCGACAGGGTGCGCATGCCCTCGAAGATATTGAAGTTCATGATCGGGCTGTTGCCGGTGGCCATCAGCACGATCATCGTCTCCCCCACCGCACGGCCGAAGCCCATCATGACCGCGGAGAACATGCCGACGCTGGCGGTGGGCAGCACCACGCCAACCACGGTCTGCCAACGGGTGGCGCCCAGCGCCAGGGAGCCCTGGGTCAGATGCTTGGGCACGTTGAAGACCGCGTCCTCGGCGATGGAGAAGATGGTCGGGATCACCGCGAAGCCCATGGCGATACCTACCACCAGGGCGTTGCGCTGGTCGTAGGTGAAGCCGTTGTCCGTCAACCACTGGCGCATGCTGCCATCGAAGAACAGGATCTCCACGTAGGGGCTCGCCGTGACGCAGGCCCAGCCTACGAAAATGATGATCGGCATCAGCAGCACCGCCTCCCAGCCGTCGGGCACCCGGGTGCGCAGCCGCTCGGGCAGACGACTCCAGAGGTAGGCGAAGACCAGCATGGCAATGGGCATCAGGATCAGGATGCTGAACACCGCCGGCAGTCGATTCTCCACGAAGGGGGCGAGCCACAGCCCGGCCAGGAAGCCGAGGATGACCGTGGGCAGCGCCTCCATCACCTCGATGGTGGGCTTCACCTTGCCGCGCAGCTTCGGCGACATGAAGTAGGCGGTATAGATGGCCCCCATCAGCGCCAGCGGCGTGGCAAACAGCATCGCGTAGAAGGCCGCCTTCAGGGTGCCCAGGGTCAGGGGCATCAGGCTCATCTTGGGTTCATACTCGTCGCCGCCGGCGGTTGACTGCCACACATATCGCGGCTGGCTGCTGCCCTCGTACCAGACCTTCTGCCACAGTGAGGAGAAGGAGATACCGGGATGCGCATTATTGACGCTGGCCACCTGGAGCTGATGGTTCTCGTCGGCAAACAGCGCCATCGAGTTGACCGGCGAGATGGCGATTCGCGCCAAGGGGCCTTCGGTCATCGTCCCATCGAAGACGTCAGCCCCCGCCGTGGCGTGATGAATACCCAGATTCCCAAGCTCGTCACCCACCAGGAAGCCCCGCCGCATGTGCTCCGGTGCGATATGGGTGATCGGGGCGTCATAGCGGGCGAAATCACGAATATGGGTCAGGTCGTACTGGTTCTGGGCATCGCGGACTGGAAAATACTGACGCACCTGGCCGTCGGAGGTACCGGCGATGATCGATACCGTGCCGTTGAGATAGGCCATCTCCGATACATAGCCGCTGTCCGTTACCTGCACCGCCCCGAGGTAGCGGGGATTGCTGAGGTTGCCGATGTTGTAATGATGGATGTAGCCGGTGTCGTCGGAGACGTAGAGGTGACGGTAGCGATTGTCGATCAGAATCTGCCGGGCGCGGCCGTCAAAGCCGGGCAGCTCGGCCGTGGTCTGCTCAACGGTGACCGCACCGGTCATGATGTTCTCCCGGCGATCGAAGGAAGTCACCATCAGGGTGCCGTCCTCGAGTTCGGCGGCGGCATAGGTACCGCGATCGCTGAGCTGCAGGCCCAGCACCTGGATGGCCCGCCCCGCCTCGTCCAGGGTCAGGGGCTCCTCGCCAAAGGGAAACTTCAGCTCGGGCTCGATGTGGCGCAGGTTATCCGGGTAGGTGATCGCGTAGTCCACCTGGCCGAGGCTGATGGTGCCATTGTCGTAGCCGTAGGCGAAGGCTCCCGTAGTGGCGAAGGCGGTCGCGAACGCCGAGCGCGTCGCGCCATCGGGCCGGGGCATCTCGAACGACGAACGCAAGGCCCCTCCGTCCAGGTCGAAGAAAGTGATGCGCCCCGTGTCGGTAAAGCTCGCCCCCAGGGTGTCGTAGCGGTCGATGGTCAGGTGCTCGAGGGCCTCGCCGCCTTCCACCCCGGGAATGGCATAGGTCTGCTCGGTCGAGACCTGTGCCGACTTGAAGAGCGGCATGACCTCGGAGAACAGGTAGACGAAGATCATCCCGAGGGCGATCACGACCCCGATGCCAGCAGCACCGATACCGTAGCGGGAGATGTTGTCCTTCAGCGTGCGCTTGCGCCGCAGGCGCTCACGCTGCTCAGTGGTAGGCAGAAGCGATCTGCCTTGACCCGACGTGGGGCGTTGGGACATGTCATTCATGGCGGATGGGCAATCCCGTCAGGTGGAAAGATACGCAGAGAGTAAGCAGGGTCCGTGACAGCTATGTGACAGCGTGGGAAATAAAGAAGGGGCGCCTAAGCGCCCCCGTTAACACGATTTATATCAATCTGTTAGTCGATGCCGAGCTCGCCACGAACGCGGCTGGCCACGGTCTCAGGCAGCGGGATGTAGCCGTCGCGGGCGGTCACTTCCTGCCCCTGCTTGGAGAGCACCATCTTCAGGAACTCGGCCTGCTGCGGGGCCAGATCCTCGTTGGGGTGCTTGTTCACGTAGACGAACAGGAAGCGCGCCAGCGGGTAGTTCTCGCTATCCACCTCGAAGGCTTCTTCGCCCTCGTCACGGGCCACCGGCACGGCGCGTACCTGGGAGGTGATATAGCCAATGCCGGAGTAGCCGATGCCATTGATAGACTCGCTCACGCCCTGCACCACCGAGGCGGAACCCGGCTGCTCGTTGATGGAGTCCTTGAAGTCGCCGCCGCAAAGGGCATTTTCGGCGAAAAAGCCGTAAGTGCCGGAGACAGCGTTACGGCTGTAGAGGGTGAAGTCGCGGTTCGCCCAGCTGCCATCCAGACCCAGTTGACCCCAGCGGGTGATGTCTTCCGGGTAACCGCAGCGGCGGGTGTCGGAGAAGATCGCGTCAACCTGAGGTACGGTGATACTTTCCAGAGGGTTGTCCTGGTTGACGTAGATGGCCAGGGCGTCGATGGCCACCGGCACCATGGTCGGCGGGTAACCGTGGCGATCCTCGAAGGACTGCACTTCAGAGGTACGCATCTCGCGGCTCATCGGGCCAAACTGGGAGGTACCTTCGGTCAGGGCGGTAGGGGCGGTGCTGGAGCCGGCACCCTGGATCTGAATGTTGATGTTCGGATACAAGCCCGCGAACTCCTCGGCCCAGAGGGTCATCAGGTTGTTCAGGGTGTCGGAACCGATGCTGGTCATGTTGCCGGAGATGCCGCTGGCACGCTCATAGGTCGGCAAATTGGGATCGACGCGTTCCGCCATGGCGGCGGTGCTGGCGAGAGAGGCACCGATAACTGCGGCAGCGATGAGCTTGGTTTTCATCTTGGTCTCCAGGTGTCGTGCGGCTGTGCCGCAGCGTTGATGACTCGATCCCGTATCCGTGGATCGATGGAGGCGACTATAGGGAGACCGCATGACACTTCGGTGACATGGCCAGCGGGTTCGATGAATCTTGTGTGACAGCTCGCGCGTGGTGAGGCGTCATACCAGCAGCGCCAGTGCCGCCATGGTGCAGAGCGCCAGGGACGCCCCCTGCAGCAGGCGACGGTCGAGGCGATGGGCGACGCGGCTGGCCAGCCAGCTGCCGGCCAGCACCCCCGGGGCGAAGGTCAACGCCATGCCGAAATGCCAGGCGCGAAGCAGCCCGCCCAGCCCCAGGGTGGCCAGCGTCATCAGGGCGGTGACCACGAAGAAGGCCGAGAGGGTGCCGCGCAGGCGGTCCGGCGAGAAGCCGTGCAGCAACAGCACCAGGGGTGGGCCGCTCAAGGCGGCGACGGTGCCGAAGATCCCCGAGAAGACCCCGGCGCCAAACAGGGTGGCGCGGTTGACCGGCAGCCGAAAGCGGAACAGGGTCACCGCCACCGCGAACAGCACGCTGCCGGCGATCAGCTTTTCCAGCACCGCCATGGGCGCGGCCAGCAGCAGCCACAGCCCCAGGGCATTGCCGGGCACCCGCCCCACCAGGGCCGTGCCGATCTCGGCCAGGCGCACCTCATGCCAGTAATGGCGCAGGGTGGTGAGTGCCACCGTGAAACCGAACACCACCAGGATCACCGGCACCAGCCGCGGCTCCAGCATCAGCAGCAGCGGCGCCCCCACCACGGCCAGGCCAAAGCCGGTGGCCCGCTGCACGAAGGCCCCCAGCGCCAGCACGGCCAGGCAACCGAGCCAGGTCCCGGAGTTCATGTCGAGCCAGGTCCCGGGGCTCGTGTCGAGCCAGGCCAGCAGCGCCTCAGGCATGGCCGGCACGGCCCGCCAGCACACGAAGGCCCAGGTTGCCGATCAGTGCCGCGCCCAGCATGGTGCCCACCATGGGCCAGGCGCTGTCCACCTCGAAGGCGCCGACCAGCACCCCGGCCAGCGCCCCGCAGGAGAACTGGATGCTGCCCTGCAGGGCCGCCGCGGTGGCGCTCATGTGGTGGAAGTGGTCGAGCAGCGCGGAGATGGCATTGGGCGCCACCAGGCCGATGGTGCCGGCGAACACCATGATCAGCGGCACCATGGTCCACAGCGACTCCAGGCCGCTGGCCACCATCAGCACCAGGCCCAGCGCCGCCCCCAGCTGGATGGCCAGTCCCAGGCGCAGGTTCTGCTGGGGACTGCGCCGTCTCAGCAGGCGGATATTGAGCCGGTTGGAGGCCGCCATGGCGATCACGTTGATCCCGAATACCAGCGGGTAGCGCTCGGGGCCCAGCCCGAAGTGCTCCAGGTAGAGGAAGGGCGAGGCGGTGATGAAGGCAAACAGACCGGCAAATGACATGGAGGCGGCGCATACATAGCCCATGGCCTCGCGGTGGCGCAGCACGCTGGCGTAGTTGGCCAACACCTGGCGCGGCGAGGCGACGGGCGACCCGGGGGCCCGGGTCTCCGGCAGGCGGGTGCCGAGCAGCCACATCAGAAAGGCGGCATACACCGCCAGAAAGATGAAGATCAGCCACCACTCCCCCAGATAGAGCAGGCCGCTGCCCACCACCGGCGCCACCAGCGGGGCCATCAGCATGATGATCGCCATGGTCGACATCACCTTGGCCGCCTCGCGCCCGCTGAAGCAGTCGCGCACGATGGCCGCCGAGTTGACCACGGTGGCGCCTCCCCCCAGGGCCTGGACGAAGCGCCAGACCAGCAGCTCGGGCAGCGAACTCACCGTGGTGATGGCGAGGCTTGCCAGCAGGAAGACCACCAGGCCGCCGAGCAGCACCGGCTTGCGGCCGATGCGGTCGGAGAGCGGGCCGAACAGCAACTGGCCCAGGGCGAAGCCGGCGAGGAAAGCGGAGAGGGAGAGTTCGGTATGGTGGATGCTGGCACCCACGGCATCGGCCAGGGCCGCCATGGCGGGCAGGTAGGCGTCGATGGCGAAGGGCGCCAAGGCGGTGTTGGCGGCCACCAGCAGCGCCACGCGTCGGGCGTCGAGGGTCAAGGGGGCTCCTGATGATACATAGATAGGCGGCTAATCATAGCCTATTGTCGCCTTCCCTGCCGGTCCCTGTTCCCTGTCATACTGGCTTGATAGAGTGACTTTCCCCTTTTCCACGAGGAGCCCAGCCCCATGGCCGACGATCTGCTTTCGCAACTCCGGCAAATGACCACCGTGGTCGCCGATACCGGCGACATCGACGCCATCCGTCGGTTCGAACCCACCGATGCCACCACCAACCCCTCGCTGATCCTGCAGGCCGCCCAGCTGGAGGGGCGCCGCGAGCGGCTGGGCGAGATTGCCCGCCAGGCCGTCGATATTGACGACGCCCTGGATGCCGTGGCCGTGGAGATCGGCAGCGAGATCAGTTCCCTGGTGCCCGGCTATGTCTCCACCGAGGTGAGCGCCCGACTCTCCTTCGACACCGACGCCACCCTGGCCCGGGCCCGCTCGCTGATCGAGCGCTATGGCCGACACGGGGTCGGGCCGGAGCGCATCCTGATCAAGGTCGCCGCCACCTGGGAGGGCATCCGCGCCGCCCAGCAGCTCGAGCGAGAAGGCATCCACACCAACCTGACCCTGCTGTTCGGCTTCGCCCAGGCCCAGGCCTGCGCCGACGCCGGGGTGACCCTGGTCTCGCCCTTCGTGGGGCGAATCCTCGACTGGCACAAGGCCCAGTCACCGGATACCGACTTCAGCGGCGACAGCGATCCTGGTGTCCAATCGGTGAAGCGCATCTACGAGCACTACAAGGGGCATGGCTACGACACCATCGTGATGGGGGCGAGCTTCCGCAACGCCGGCGAGATCCTGGCGCTGGCCGGCTGCGACCGGCTGACCATCTCCCCTGCCCTGCTGGGCGAGCTGGCCGATGCCCGCGGTCCCCTGGCGCGAAAGCTGGCCCCACTGGATGCCGAGACCCGAGCACCGGAACCGCTGCATGAGGCCGACTATCGCTGGCACATGAACGAGGATGCCATGGCCACCGAGAAACTGGCCGAGGGCATCCGCAAGTTCATGCAGGATCAGCGCAAGCTGGAGACACTGCTGGGCGAGCTGCGCCGGGGGTGAGAGCGACACGCAGCCTCGGTTGACGCCGGAGGATGAACCGGGGAGGCCTTCGGCCTCCATTCGTCGAAGCGTCGAACCGCGGGCAGAGCCCAGCTCTCACAAGGAAGCTCGGGTCAGTGCTGGTGGGGGTCGGCCTCATTGGCCTCGAGCATCTCCACCAGGGGCTGGAACTCCTCCCGGTTGTGCTCGCTCATGCGCATCAGGATGCGATGGGCCTCGAGAATGCGCTGGCGGGTGTCCTCCAGGTCGCTGGGTATCGCCGGTAGTTCACACAGCTCGCGCACTTCGGTAATGGGCGCTTCCACCTGGGTGAAATAGCGGGCGAAGCCCATCACGTCCAGCATGCGCTGGATGTCGGGATTGTCGGCAACGATGGTGGGGCGCTCGGCCAGGCGGCCTTCCACCGCCATGGCCACCTTGGCCAGGAAGCCCAGCGCCGTGGAGTCCACGTTGGTGGCGTCGCGCAGGTCGATGATCAGCGTCTTGAGCCCCCGGGTCTCGGCGAGCTGCTGGGCCTGGCGGTCCAGCGTCGCGCAGAGTGTCAGGCGTACATCGCCGCACAGTTTGAGGACGAAGACACCAGCATCGAATGCCGCCTTGATGCGTCCTTCATGATTCAACATTGCCAAATCCGCTCAACATCATGATGGTCAGGTCATCGGGCAGTGCCTCGATTCCCGTATCCAGGCTGGTATCATCACCGCTGGCCAGATGGCCAAGCGCCAGTCTGGTCCGCAGGTCGTCCAGCGTCTCGCTGGCCAGCACCCGCTGCTCGAGTTCCCTGAGCCGCGTGTCGAGCGTTTCGCCCGGCAGGCATTCCAATACTCCATCCGAACACAGCCACAGGCGGAAGTTCTCGGGTAGCGAACACCCCAGGATGGGGTACTCGGCACCGGGAAACAGCCCCACCGGCATGCCCACGCCGGGCAGGGGGTGGACATCACCCTCGGACACCAGCAGGGGCATGGGCAGCTGCGCGCCCAGCGAATAGTGAAGATAGCGACGCTCGAGGTCAATGACCCCGACGAACAGAGTGGCATGCTTGCCGATGCCAGTGTCCAGCAGCTCGCGGTTGAGATCCGATAGCCAGCGCGGCGGCAGGGCCTCCGGTGCGGTCCCGTCCCACTCCCCCTGCCAGCGGTTGGCCAGGTACTTGAGCAGCACCGTGACGAAGGCCGAAGAGGCGCCATGGCCGGAGACGTCGGCAAAGTAGAACAGCAGGTGGCGTTCACCCAGGCGCTGGAAATCCAGAAAGTCGCCGGAGAGATAGAGCCAGGGGGCGAACCAGTAGTCGCAGGTCACCCCTGCCTCCGTCTGGGGCGTGGGTGGTAGCAGCTTGCGCTGGATCTGGCCACCGGCCTGCTGGTCCAGGCGAAGCATCGCCAGGTGGGTCTCCAGGCTCTCGTTGAGCTCCTCGAGCCGCGCCTGATCCTCGCGCCGCGCCTCTTCCAGCCGACGCAGCTCGATCACCTTGCGGATCATGCGCCGCAACAACTGGCCATGGCGCAGCGGCTCGACGATGTAGTCCACCAGCCCAACATCCACCGCCGAGAGCAGCCCGGGGGCCTGGCGGCTATCGCTGACCACCAGGGTCGGCAGGCGCTCGCAGAGGGGCGCCCACTGGTCGTCGGACAGCGCTCGGACGTGGGCCACCACCAGCGACACCTCCGGCGGCAACCCATCGGGGCTATCGGCGGCGAACACCGCCAGGCCGTCACGGGCGATGGTCTCGGCCAGGGCATCACGCGCCGGGCCCGGGGCATCGATCACACCGATCAGCTGCTTGGGACGATCCATGGGAAGGGGCCTCAGTCGGAGAAGGCGTCGTCGGAAAAGGCGTCGTCGGAAAAGGCGTCGTCGGAAAAGGCGTCGTCGAAGTCGGCGTCGTCGAAGTCAAAGTCATCCATGGCGAAGGGGTCATCGCCCATCTCGCCGTCGCTGATCTCGAAGCGGCGCCGCTGCAGCCAGGCGTCGCGAATGAAGCTGTAGCGGTCGCCGGAAATCAGCTCCTCCTGGTCGAGCAGCCCGGCGCGCATGTCCACGATTCGCAGGGCAGTCAGCGCGATCTCGAGCTCGGCGTCGTCGAGGTAGTAGAGCGGGTAGGTCACCGCATCGGCGGGCAGGCCACCGGTATCGCGCACGGTGCTCGGCCCCAGCAGAGGCAGCACCAGATAGCGCGACTCCTCCCACCCCCAGACCGCCAGCGTCTGGCCAAAGTCCTCATCCCGGCCGGTGATCTCCATGTGGGTGGCAAAGTCCCACAGGCCGCCGATGCCGATGGTGGTATTGATCGCGAAGCGGGAGAGCGCAATGCCGGCGTTGCCCGGCTTGCCCTGCAGCAGGCTGTTGATCGCCGTGCGCGGCTCACCCAGGTTGGAGAAGAAGTTGCCCACGCCGGTCTGTACCGGCTGCGGCGTCACCGCTCGGTAGCCACGGGCGGTGGGCTTGAGCACCGCGCGATCCACGACATCGTTGAAGGAGAACACCCGGCGGTTGAAGCCTTCCCAGGGGTCATCGGGGTGGCGCTCTTCCATCGCCGCGGTGCTGGCGCAGCCAGCCAGCAGTGACACCGCCAGCAGACCCGCCACCGCCCTGCCCTGCCTTCCTTTCGTGCTGGCTACCATCGTTCTCTCCTTGCGGCTTGTTATGCGAGTTGTACTGCCAGTTATTACCAGGGTGTCAGGCTCAGGCACGCGTCACCACCACGCTGCCGGCGCTGTAGCCCGCTCCGAAGGAGCAGATCACCCCCAGCGCCCCCGGCGCCAGGTCGTCGCGATGCAGGTGGAAGGCGATGATCGAGCCCGCCGAGCTGGTGTTGGCGTAGCGATCGAGAATCACCGGCGCCTCCTGCTCGCTGGGGTCGCGGCCCAGCACCCGGCGGGCAATCAGGTCGTTCATGTGGCGGTTGGCCTGGTGCAGCCACATCCGCGCCAGGTCATCGCCGCTATGGTCGAGGCTCGCCAGGTGATCGCTGATCAGCGCTGCCACCAGAGGGCAGACCTCCTTGAACACCCGGCGCCCCTCCTGGACGAACAGCTTGTCCAGCGCCTGGGGATCCGAATCCGTCACCCGGTTGAGGAAGCCGGCATTGTTGCGGATGGCGTTGGAGAAGCGGGTCACCAGCCGGGTGCCAAGGATCTCGAAGCGTGCCTCGGCGGTGGCCAGGTCATCGCGCTCCAGCACGATGGCGGTACAGGCATCGCCGAAGATGAAGTGGCTGTCGCGGTCGCGGAAGTTGAGGTGCGCCGAGCAGATCTCCGGATTGACCACCAGCGCACGGGTAGCGTTCCCGGCGCGGATGGCGTTGGCGGCGGTCTCGATAGCGAAGGTCGCCGAGCTGCAGGCCACGTTCATGTCGAAGGCGTAGCCGCCGGCACCGAGCAGCGCCTGCAGTTCCACCGCCACCGCCGGGTAGGGGCGCTCCAGGTTGGAGCAGCCGACGATCACCAGATCGATGTCGCCCGCGGCCACACCGGCGTGCTCCAGGGCCTGGCGGGCCGCGGTGGCCCCCATCTCACACTGGAGGGAGGGCTCGTCGTTGCTGCGCTCACGCAGCCGCGGGCGCATGCGCTCAGGGTCCAGGATCCCCTCGGCGTCGAGCACATGGCGGCTGTGGATCCCCGAGGCCTTGACGATAAAGTCGGTACTCGAACGTTGCAGAGGCTCACGCTCACCCGCGGCAATGGCCTCGGCGCAACGCGCATTCTCGGCGTCCACCCAAGCATTGAACGCGGCCACCAGGGCATCATTGTCGATGGTGTGCTCCGGCGTGAAGAGTCCTGTGCCGGTGATCACGACGTTGGTCATGGATGTCTCCTTGTCGCGGCCCTGGGCCGCCCAGGCCGCTCGCGGCGGCCGCTGTTCCGGGGCTCAGGGGCGCCCGGTGATCTCCGCCCAGCGCTTCTCGAGGCGCTTGGCGGAGACCGCAAATCGGGTGCCCAGCTGCTGGGCAAAGAGCGAGACGCGCAGCTCCTCGATCCACCAGCGAAACTCTGCCAGCGCCGGCGGCGCCATGCCGCCGCGCCGCTCACTCTCCAGGCGGGCCTCGAGGCGCGTCTCCAGGGCCTGGACCTCCTGCATATGCATCTGGTCGCGCAGGCGCTCGCGGGGCGCCTTCTCCAGGCGGATCTGGGCCGCCTCCATATAGCGCGGGTACTCGTCGAGCCACTCGCCGGCCTCGCTGACGAAGCCGGGGTGCACCAGGCGCGCCATCTGCACCTTGAGATCACTGTATACCAGCGCCAGGGCCAGGTTCAGGTTGCCCTTCAACGCCTTGGCGACCACCAGATGGCCCTTGAGGGCGGCCTCCAGCGTCGCCACCAGGGCCTCGGCCCGGGGCACGAGCTCATCGCGGGTCGCGGCCAGGCGCACCTCGAGCTCAGCGGCCGAGCGGGGCAGCGGATCCGTGGCGACTACCCGGGTAAATACCGCCCGCACCACGTCATCGGTCAGCTGACGCTTGCTGCCCACCTTGGCGAACAGCAACGCGCAGGTGCCGAGCCCCTTGAGGCGCTCGATCTCGCGCACCGGGTCCGGCAGACGGCGCATGGCCAGGCGCACGATGCCTTCGCGATGGGCCTCGCGGGCCTTGTCGGGGTGGTCGAAGAGCTCGACCCGGAAGGCCTCGCCCTCGGGGACCAGGGCCGGGAAGGCTTCGACGCGGATGCCCGCCTGGGTGGTGACCCGGGACTCGGGCAGCGCCTCCCCGGGCAGCCCCTCCACCGGCGCTTCCAGGCGCGCCTCGGCGGCCAGCGACCGGGCCCCCTGCCCCGCCGCCGCCTCGAAGCGCCGCTCCAGCTCGCGGACATCGCGGCCCTGGCCCAGCACGCGGCCCTCGTGGTCCACCACCTTGAGGTTCATCACCAGGTGGGGCTCGAGCTGGTCCCGCTGCCAGTCGTCGGGGTGGACGCGGGCGCCGGTGCGGCGGCGCAGGAACTCGCCCAGCGCCTCGGTGAGTGGCACGTCGTCGGGGACGATCGTCTCCAGGGCGGCGTCGACCCAGTCGGGAATCGGCACCACCTGGCGACGAAGCGCCTTGGGCAGCGACTTCATCAGCGCGATGCACTTCTCGCGCAGCAGGCCCGGCACCAGCCACTCGAGCCGCGCCAGAGGCAGCTGGGGCAGCATGGCGGCCGGCACGGTGAGGGTCACGCCGTCATCGACCGCGCCGGGCTCGAAGTGATAGCCGAGCGGGTAGCGCACCCCGTTCAGGGCCAGCTCGTCGGGATAGTCGGCCTGGGTGATCTCGCTGGCTTCCCGGGCCAGCAGGGCGGCGCGGTCAAACTTGAGTACCGCGGGGTTCTCGGCCTCGGCGCTCTTGCGCCACGCCTCGAAGCCCTTGCCATTGTGGATACCCTCGGGGAGTCGCTCGTCATAGAAGGCAAACAGCGTCTCCTCATCCACCAGGATATCCCGGCGCCGAGCGCGATCCTCCAGGTCCTCGACCTCCTCGATCAGCGCCCGGTTGTGGGCGAAGAAGTCGCCGCGGGTCCTGAACTCCCCCTCCACCAGGGCCCGGCGGATAAACAGTTCGCGGGCCTCGGCCGGCGCGATGGGGCCGAAGTGCACCCGCCGCCCGGCCACGATGGGCAGGCCGAACAGGGTCACCTGCTCCTTGGCGACCACCTGGGCGCGCTTCATCTCCCAGTGAGGCTCCGAATAACTGCGCTTGACCAGATGCCCGGCCAGCGGCTCGATCCACTGAGGGTCGATCTTCGCCACGGTGCGGGCAAAGAGTTTCGTGGTCTCCACCAGCTCGAAGGCCATCAGCCACTTGGGCGACTTCTTGGCCAGCCCGGACCCGGGGTGGACGACGAACTTGCGGTTGCGCGCCCCCAGGTACTCGCGGTTCTCGGTGGCGAGCCCCAGGTGGGAGAGCAGCCCCGGCAGCAGCGCCCGGTGCAGGGTCACGGCACTCTGGCGGCGCGCCTGGGCGCGGGCAGCCTCCTGCTCCTCACCGTCGGCCATCGCTGGCTCATCGAGGACGGGCCGCAGCGCCGGCGGCGGCACCTCGATCTCCATGTCACGCAGCAGCTGGCGCAGCTGGCGGAAGGTGTCGTGCCACTCGCGCACGCGCAGGTAGTTGATGTAGTGCTCCTTGCACCAGCGCCGCAGCTGGTTGCCGGAGAGCGCCTCGCGGGCCGCCTCGACGCCGTTCCAGAGGTTGAGCAGCGCCACGAAGTCGGAGTCCGGGTCCTGCCAGCGGCGATGGGCCTGGTCGGCGGCCTGGCGCTTCTCCGCCGGACGGTCGCGGGGATCCTGGACCGCCAGGCCGGCCACCACGATCAGTACCTCACGCAGGCCGCCCTGCTCGGCGCCGGCCAGCACCATCCGTGCCAGGCGCGGGTCGATGGGCAAGCGGGCCAGCTTGCGGCCGATGGGGCTGATTCCACCCTGCTCGTCCACCGCGCCCAGCTCGAAGAGCAGCCGGAAGCCGTCGGTGACGAAGCGCGAATCCGGCGGATCGACGAAGGGGAAGGCCTCGATGTCGCCGAGTTTCAGTGAGAGCATCGAGAGGATCACCGAGGCCAGGTTGGTGCGGCGGATCTCGGGGTCGGTGAAAGCGGGCCGAGCGAGGAAGTCCTCCTCGTCATAGAGGCGAAGGCACACCCCCTCGGCCACCCGGCCGCAGCGCCCCATGCGCTGATTGGCGCTGGCCTGGCTGACCGGCTCCACCGGCAGGCGCTGGATCTTGGTGCGGTAGCTGTAGCGGCTGATGCGCACCAGACCCGGATCGATCACGTAACGGATACCCGGCACGGTGAGCGAGGTCTCGGCCACGTTGGTGGCCAGCACGATGCGCCGGCCGGCGTGGGGGGCGAAGACTCGGTTCTGCTCGGCGTTGGAGAGCCGCGCGTAGAGCGGCAGGACCTCGGTGCCGCGCAGGTCGGCCCGGCGCAGGGTATCGGCGGTCTCGCGGATCTCGCGCTCGCCGGGCAGGAACACCAGGATGTCCCGTGGGCCGTGGAGCCAGCGCTTGTCGCGCTCGATACGCTCGATCTCCTCCACCGCATGCAGGATGCCCTCCTGCAGGGTGCGGTCCTCCTCATCCTCGGCCTCGCGCACCAGCGGCCGGTAGTGCAGCTCCACCGGGTAGGTGCGACCGGAGACCTCCACCACCGGCGCCGACCGTTCGGGCTGGTTGCCCTTGCCGGGCGTGGCGAAGTGGGCGGCGAAGCGCTCCACGTCGATGGTGGCCGAGGTGATGATCACCTTGAGGTCGGGGCGACGCGGCAGCAGTCGCTTCAGGTAGCCGAGCAGGAAATCGATGTTGAGACTGCGCTCGTGGGCCTCATCGATGATGATCGCCTCGTAGCGGCGCAGCTCGGGGTCGTGGCGGGTCTCGGCCAGCAGGATGCCGTCGGTCATCAGCTTGACCAGGGTCTGATCACTGCTCTGGTCGCTGAAGCGCACCTGATAGCCGACCTGCTCACCGAGCGGGGTCTCGAGCTCCTCGGCCAGGCGCGCGGCCACCGAGCGCGCCGCCAGACGCCGCGGCTGGGTGTGGCCGATCAACCCGCGGCGCCCCAGGCCCAGCTCCAGGCAGATCTTGGGCAGCTGGGTGGTCTTGCCGGAGCCGGTCTCGCCCGCCACCACCACCACCTGGTGGTCACGCAGGGCCGCCAGAATCTCCTCGCGGCGCTCCGCCACGGGCAGCTCAGTGGGATAGTTCAGCGTCACCGGACGCTGTGCGCGACGGTCGACCACCTCCCGGGAGCGCGCCACGGTCTTGGCCGCCTCGCTCAGCCCGCGATCCGCCGGCTTGCCCTCCTTCACCCGCCGCGCCAGGCCATCCAGGCGCTTGTCGAGCGACGGACGGTCGCGCAGCAGCACGCCGTCGAGCGCCTGGCGCAGGGCGCTGAGGCGGTCGGCATCGGTCTGGAGGGTGGCGGTAGAAACGTCGGTGGTCACGTCGGACACGGTGGCTCCGCGGGTGGAAGGCAACAAGGAAAATTGCCCGTACCGGCGAACCGGTACGGGCAGCTCATTGTAACGCCGCGCAAGTGGCGGCGCCTAATTCAGGCCATTGAGGCTGACTATCGCCAGGCTAGGCGGTGGCTATCAAGAACCGGCCTTTGCCTTCGCCTTCTCGCGTTCTTCGTCGCGCAGCTGGCGGCGCAGCACTTTCCCCACGTTGGTCTTGGGGAGCTCATCGCGCAGCTCCACGTACTTGGGCACCTTGTAGCCGGTCATCTCCTTCTTGCACCAGGCGCGCAGCTCCTCGGGGTCGAGGTCATCACTGCGGGGCACCACGAACAGCTTGATCGCCTCGCCGCTGGCCTCGTCGTCCACGCCCACCGCGGCGGACTCCAGCACCCCCGGATGGGTGGCAACGACGTCTTCCACCTCGTTGGGGTACACGTTGAAACCCGAGACCAGAATCATGTCCTTCTTGCGATCGACGATGCGGATATAGCCGTCCTCCTGGAGCACCGCGATATCGCCGGTATGGAACCAGCCGTCGTCGTCGATCACCTTGATGGTCTCGTCGTCGCGGTTCCAGTACCCCTTCATCACCTGGGGCCCTTGCACACAGAGCTCGCCCGGCTCGTCGAAGGGCAGGTCGTTGCCGTCGGCGTCCACCACCTTGACTCGGGTCCCGGCCACCGGTTTGCCGATGGTGCCGAGCTGGATGGCGTCCACCGGGTTGAAGCTCACCACCGGTGAAGTCTCGGTGAGCCCGTACCCCTCGGCGATCTCGCAGCCGGTGACCTCCTTCCAGCGTTCCGCCGCGGACTTGGTCAGCGCCATGCCGCCGGAGATGGTCAGGTGCAGCTTGGAGAAATCCAGGGCGCGGAAGTCCTCGCGGTTACACAGGGCGTTGAACAAGGTGTTCAGGCCAATGAAGGCAGTGAACTTCAACCCCTTGAGCTCCTTGACGAAGTTGGGCAGGTCGCGGGGGTTGGTGATCAGGATGGAGTGGTTGCCGGTCTCCATCAGGAACAGGCAGTTCACCGTGAAGGTATAGATGTGATAGACCGGCAGCGGCGCGATTATCACCTCCTCGCCGTTGTTGAGGCCGGGGCCGATGGCCTGCCCCGCCTGCAGCATATTGGCCACCAGATTGCGGTGGCTGAGCATGGTGCCCTTGGCCAGGCCAGTGGTGCCGCCGGTGTACTGCAGCGCAGCGATATCGTCGAGCTCGCGCTCCACCTCACGGTGCTGGCGAGACGCGCCCTCCTTGAGCGCCTGGCGGAAGGGCGTATGCCCAGGCAGACGGAAGGGCGGCACCATCTTCTTGACGTACTTGACCACCAGGTTGATCAGCGGTCGCTTGGGGAAACCGTGCAGGTCACCGAGCTCGGTCACCAGCACGTGCTGGATATCGGTGCGGTCGAGGACCTTCTCGAGCTTGTCGGCCATGTTGGCCAGGATCACGATGGCCTTGGCACCGGAATCCTTGAACTGGTGGGCCATCTCCCGCTCGGTATAGAGCGGGTTGGTGTTGACCACCACCATGCCGGCGCGCATGGCGCCGAACACCGCCACCGGAAACTGCAGCACGTTGGGGAGCTGGATAGCGATGCGATCCCCCGGCTGCAACGTCGTATCGTGCTGGAGCCAGGCGGCGAAATCGCTGGAGAGGCGATCCAGATCGGCGAAGGTCAGCGTCTGCCCCATGCAGCTGAAGGCCGGCTTGTCGGCATAGCGCTTGACCGCCGCATGAAAGATGTCGGTGACCGAATCATACTCCTCCATCCCCTTGAGCTCGGGGCCGGACAGGATCGGGGCGTTGGCATGCTCACTCATCACGAGTCTCCGCTTTGTCGCCGATGGGCCATCGGCGCTTGTTGTTGTCCCGGGGCCCTACCTTAAACCGGCCGGCTCAGGCTGTAAAACGAACGATTGAAACAGTAGCTTGAAACCGATGTGGTTATGCCCTCATGCCGGGCCCCTTTACCGACAGCCTGTGCCACTCCAGCCGCGAAGGCCAACCGGCTGATTTCACGCTTGGCGGCGGCCGAAGCACGCCTGGATCACGCCGTCGCGCCATACCAGCAACTCCCCCGGGAGCATGCGCTCCCAGGCTTCGTTGTCGGTGAGCGGTTCGGTGGCGATCACCGAGACGACGTCGTGGGTCGTGGTGTGCTCGGCAAAGTTCACGGTGAGCTCGGCATCCGACAGGCTCGCCCCGCCGAAAGGGGCCCGTCGGGTGATATGGGCCAGCTTGGTGGAGCAGAAGGTGTAGAGGTAGTCGCCATCGGCCAGCAGCAGGTTGAACACGCCGAGCCCGCGCAGGCGCTCGCAGAGCTGGTGGAGCAGCCGCCACAAGGCCTGGCGCGCCGCATCATTCTGCGGACGCTCCGGGAAGCAGCGGCGCAACTCCCCCAACAGCCAGCAGAAGGCATGCTCGCTGTCGGTATCACCGACCGGGCGGTAGAAGCTGAGCGGCAGGCCCTGCCAGTCCTCGAGCTGGCCGTTGTGGGCATAGCACCAGGGACTGCCCCACATCTCACGCACGAAGGGGTGGGTATTGGCCAGGCGCACCTGGCCCACGTTGGCCTGGCGAATATGGCTGATGACGATGTTCGATTTGATCGGGTAGTCGGTGATCAACCGCGCGATGGGCGAATGCACCGAGGGGTGGGGGTCGCGGAAGTCGCGGTAGCCGCCCTCCTCGTAGAAGGCGATCCCCCATCCGTCGCGATGGGGACCGGTGCCGCCCCCGCGATGCAGGAAGCCGGTGAAGCTGAAGCAGATATCGGTGGGCACGTTGGCGCTCATGCCCAGAAGTTCACACATGCGGATCCTCCCGGTGGATGGTCCTGCGCGGCGCGCGTCGATGCCGCCATGCCAGCAGAATCAGAAGCGTCAGCATGACCAGGCCCGCCACCGCCCACTGGCGAGGGTCGCCGGCGAAGGCCGCGCCACGGCGCTCGAGCCAGGGCCACGCTTCGCGCCACAGGACAGCGGCATGGGCCGGCAGGTCATTGATGAAGTCGATGAAGCGGTCGGCGGCGCTGTCAGGCACCGCCTCGGTCTCGCGGCCGGTGGCGAGGTCCTCGTGGAAGCGCTCGCCCAGCGGGCGCCGGCCCGCTTCCCCAGCAAGCCCGCGGCCCTCCTCGGCCTCTTCCAGCAGGCTCAGTAACGGCTGCACATTGACCGCCAGGTAGCGCTGGCGGACGATCCCCTGCCCCTCGGCATGCAGACGCAGGCGAGCGGCACCGGAGAGCTCAGGCACCGTCAACTCCCCGACGAAGCGTTCACCCTGGCGCTCCAGCCCCACCGCCACCTGCGCGGTGTCCTCAGCGTCGAGCAGGGTAGCGCTGATGGCGAGATCCTCCGGCGCCGCCTGCCAGGGCTCACCGCCGCGGACCAGCCAGGCCTCCAGCGGCATCGTCAGTCCCGGGTGAAGAATGGCCGGCACCGGCGCGAATTGCAGGCTCACCGCGCCGCGCACCCCGATGCGGCTGTCGCTGGCGAACTCGCCCTCCAGGTGCCACTCGCCGGGGGCGGGATCAGGCACCCGTATCAGATCGAAGCGCGGCTCCACCTGCCAGCGCGCGCCGGTCGGCGGGCTGTCGGGCGTGTAGCGGGTGCCATCCGGGGCGACCAGGGTCAGCGGCGCGCCATCCGGCGCGTGCAAGAGCAGTGCCGAGAAGGCCTCGACGCCGGGCTCGATGGTGAAGCGCCCTTCGGCCAGGGGCACCTGGTCGGCGGGGAAGATACGCTCGACGATATCGACGAAGGCACCCAGCAGGCTCTCCGGCGACTGCACCAGGGCCGGCAGGCCACCGGTGGTGCGGGAGAGCCGCTCCACCAGGTCGAGGTCGGCTGAGTCGGAGAAGGCGATGGCATGCACCACCACGCCGCGCTCGGCCAGCGCCGGGGCCAGCTCCTCGAGCAGGGTGCGCCGCGAGGCAACATCCACCGCCGGCTTGGCGCCACGCGCTGGCGACAGGTCGATCATGCCATCGGTGAGCAACACCAGATGGCGCCAGCCGTTGGCCGGGCTCTCGGCGGCGCGGCGCACGGCCGCCTCGATGTCCGTGTGGGGCTGATAGTCCACCAGGGCCGGGCCCAGGGCCATGGCACGCTCGCGCCACCCCGCGTCCACCGCGTCGAGGGTCAGCGGGTTGTCGACGCGCTCGCCGAAGGTCCAGACGCCGGCCGGGGTGCCTTCCGGCAGCAGTGATGCCAGCAGCTCCAGAGCGCTGGCGGCGAGCTGGTCGGGATCGTTGGTGCGCATGCTGCCGGAGACGTCGATGATCACTCGTACGTCCGGATTCTCCTCGACCGGCTGCGCCAGCCCCGAACCGGCTACCAGCCAGAGCAGGCTCGCGACCAGCAGGCAGGCCAGACCTCGCCCTCTCTGACTGACCATCCATGACCAGGCCATTCCCGGCTCCTTAGCCGATTATCGGCTCCTGATTAACCGGTAATCGGCTCCCGATCAGCCGATCACCGGCTCCTGACGCCCGCCACCGCCACGCCGGGCGGGGGGAGCGTCGTCCTCGTTGTCATCCATGTCGACATAGTCGTCACGCCCGCCGCCGCGCCATGCCAGCAGCAGCCCGAAGGCCACACCGGCCGCCGCTCCGGCAACAGTCAACATCAGCGCCGGCAGCGCCAAGCCGCTGTCACGCTCGAGCAAGCCCACCAGGGCCACCACCACCGCCGGGGCCAGGCCGGTGTAGAACTCCCCCTCTTCCAGAAGCGGCATCCGGAAGCGCGTCGGGACCCACATCACGCCGGCCACCAGCCAGGTGATCGGCAGCCGCAGCAGCCGCGGCAGGAAGGCCAGGCCCAGGTAGCCGGTCAGCAGCACCACCAGCGACAGGAAGCCGTAGACCAGCCATAGTAGGGTCATCGAATCGGTAATTGGCATCGCCACCTCTCTTTCTTTTCACAGTCTTGAGTATGGTACATCCCCCACCATGAAAGCACAGCCGCCGCATCGCCCCGACCGCCAGGCCTCCGTTTCCCCGGCTGTCCGTTTCCGCCGCGCAGAAGACCCCGAGTGGCACTGGCTGGAAAACCGCGAGGAGCCGGAGGTCACGACCTTTCTCGAGGCGGCCAACGCCGAATTTTCCGCCTGGTTTGCTCCTCTGGACGACCTGGTGGAGCGCCTCTACCACGGCCATCTGGCGCGCCGCGAGCTGGCCGTGCACGGCCTGCGTTCGCCCCTGGATCACTATACCTACTGGAGTGAGACCGCCGCCGAGGCCGACTATCCGGTGTGGTGGCGCCATCCCAACGGCAAGCCGGACCGTGCCGCCCCCTTCCTGGACCTCGAGGCCCGGGCCGCCGACCACGACTTCCTGGAGCTCGGCGACATGGCCCTCTCGCCGGACGAGCGCTGGCTGGCCTGGAGCGAGGACACCCGCGGCGACGAGATGTTCGACCTCTTCCTGGCCCACCTCCCCGACGGTCGGCCCGTGCGCCTGCTGGAGGGCATCGGCCCCGAGCTGACCTGGGCGGAGGACAACACCACCCTGTTCTTTACCCGCTATGACGCCACCCAGCGCCCCGAGAGTATCTGGCGCCTGGCGCTGGCCGAGGGCGTGGCGGGGGAGCCCGAGCTGGTGCTGCGCGAGGAGGACCCGGAATTCTGGCTGGGGCTCGGCAAGACCCGTTCCCGGGAGTGGCTGGTGCTGGAGAGCGCCTCCAAGGACACCAGCGAGAGCTATCTGATCCCGGCCCGGGCGCCGGCCACCGCCCCGCGCTGCTTCCGTCCCCGGGAGAGCGGCGTGGAACTCTCCCTGGACCATCGTCCGGGTCACTTCTATCTGCTGCACAACCGCGACGCGACCCACTTCCGGCTCGATGTGATCGACGAGGCGCGCCTCGCTGATGCCGCTGATGCCGACCAGTGGCAGCCGCTGATTCCCCACCGCGACGAGGACACCCTGGAGGGCGTCGATGCCTTCGCCTGGGGCCTGGTGATCACCGAGCGCGACCATGAGGAGGCCCAGGTTCGGCTCAGGGTGATGGAGTTCGATGCCGACCACGACGTCACGCGGGACGAGCGCCTGCCGCTGCCGGAGACGCCCTGCAGCCTGGCGCTAGGCGATGCGCCCCACTTCGACCAGCGCCGCCTGCGCCTGCGCGAGGAGTCCTTCGTGCTGCCGGTGAGCTGGATCGAACACGACCTGGACAGCGGCGAGCGTACCCTGCTCAAGCAACAGCCGATCCACGGTGACCTCGCCCCCGATGCGCTCGCCTGCGAGCGGCTGTGGGCAACCTCCCACGACGGCGAGCGCATCCCCGTCTCGGTGGTGATGCGCGCCGACCTGGCCGGCCACCCCCTGCCGACGCTGCTCTACGGCTACGGCGCCTACGGCGAGGTGCTCGACCCCTGGTTCTCGGTGGCACGCCTGGAGCTGCTGGCCCGCGGCGTGGCCTTCGCCGTGGCCCACGTGCGCGGCGGCGGCGACCGCGGCGAGCCCTGGTACCTGGCCGGCAAGCTCGAGCACAAGGCCAACAGCTTCCGCGACTTCCTCGCCGCCAGGGACTGCCTGGTGGAGCACGGCATCAGCGACGGCGAGCGTATCGCCGCCTACGGCGCCAGCGCCGGCGGCCTGCTGGTGGGCGCCAGCCTCAACCTGGCGCCGAAGGCGTTCTGTGCGGCGGTGCTCGATGTGCCCTTCGTGGACGTGCTACGCACCATGGAGAACCCCGACCTGCCGCTGACCACCGCCGAGTACACCGAGTGGGGCAACCCGGACGAGCCCGACACCCGCAAGCGCATCCATGCCTATTCGCCGCTGGACAACCTGGCCGCGGCCCCCTACCCGACCATGTTCCTGCAGGGCAGCTGGCACGACACTCGGGTACCCTACTGGGAGCCGGCCAAGCTCTATGCGCGGCTGACGGAGCTCGGCACCGCGCGCGGGCCTGTGCTGCTGCGCACCGACATGGCCGCCGGCCACGGCGGCGCCTCGGGCCGCTTCAAGGCGTGGCACGACGGTGCCCGCCAGGACGCCTATATCCTCTGGGCACTGGGGGTGGAAAGCCGCGAGGGATAAGGGTCCACATGGAATCTCCCGCCAGAATTAACCACTCCTGAGCAGTAGACCTGCCCAGGCGCTGTTTTCACTGGTGGGAGCCACACTCCGCGGGGGGAAGAGCTGGGTTTTGTGGGAGCTGGGCTCCGCCCGGCGAATGGAGACCGAAGGGCTCCTGGGCGGTATGCGCCAACGCCGACAACACCGCTGGGGCGGCTTCGCCGCCATTCGTCGAAGCGTCGAACCGCCGGCAAAGCCGATCTCCCACCAGTGGATTGACGTCCTGGAGGTTATCCAGCTGCCACCAGTAGCCTCAAGGCTTGATGAGGCTACAGCAGCTCTACTCCTGGCAGGATCAATCGATCGGAATCACCGCGATGATATGGTCCTCGTACTGCTCCTCCGGCACCCCGCGGCTCGTCACGGCGAAGCTGCGCACGCTGATGCCCTTGCGGTGAACCCGCTCCGGGTCGCCGGAGAGCAACGGATGCCAGCGGGCCAGCTTGCGCCCCTCCGCCACCCGCCGATAGGCGCAGGACTTGGGCAGCCAGCGGAACTGGTCGATCAGCGCCGGGGTGAGCCGGGTGCAGTCCGGCACACGTGAGAGCCGGTTCTCGTAGTCGCTGCAGCGGCAGCTGTGGATATCCAGCAGTTCACAGGCCAGGTTGAGCACCGCCAGTTCGCCGCTCTCGTCATCCTGGAACTTGAGCAAACAGCACTGGCCGCAGCCGTCGCACAGCGCCTCCCACTCCTCGGCGGTGAGCTCCTCGAGGGGATACTGCTCCCAGAATCGTTCACGCATCAGTAGCGCGCCTGGGTGGGGGTGCGGTAGAGATCCAGCATGTACTCCTCCTTGGCGGGGGGCATCTGCAGGTAGAAGCCCTTCTCGCGGATCGCCGCCATGACGTCGGCAGCCTGGGCGCGCCCCATGGGCTTGCCGGGAGAGAGGATCAGGGTCATCGCCGGCTGAGGCTTGCCGAAGCGCTCGAGCAGCGGCTCGGGTACCCGACAGAAGCCCTCGCGCTTGTCCACGTAGAGATACATCTCCTCCAGGCGGGGGCTCTTGAAGACCTCGCACAGCAGCTTGTCGCCGCGCATCCGATCATCGCTCATCGGGGCTGTTCCTCCAAGGCCCGGGTGAGGCCCGCATTGAGTTGCTCGCCGCGCCAGCCTGACGGCAGCGGCAGGGGGTCGTCTTCCAGGTGGGCGGTGACCAGAGCTTCCAGGTCGCGGCGGCGCAGCAGCACCTCCGGGGCCAGGCCCTGGGCCTCGGCCTCGGCGTTGACCACCTTCTTCAGCGCCTTGAGCACCCGCTTGAACTCCGGCGCCATGGGCGACGGCAGCGCCGGCGGCAGTTCGGCGTCGTCCAGGTGGCGGGCCTGGGCCACCAGCGCCAGCAGGGTATCGCCGTCGCGCTTGATCAGGCTCGGCTTGACGTCCTCGATGCGGGCCAGCTCGAAGCGGTTCTCGGGCAATGCCTCGGCGATGGCGTAGAGCACCCGGTCGTGGACCAGCCAGCCCCGCGGCAGGTTGCGCGCGCGGGTCTCACCCTCCCGCCAGGTGGTCAGGCGGCGGTAGGCCTCGACCTGGCGCGGGGTCAGGCGCCACAGCTGGCGCTGGCGCTGGTACCACTGGCCATCGGACTCGCCGTTGCGACCCGCCTGGGCCACCAGCTCGGCGCAGTCCGCCTCCAGCCAGGCCAGGCGGCCATGGCGCTGGAGCGACTCGCGCTGCTGCTGCCACACCTCGACCAGGTAGATCACGTCCAGCGCCGCGTAGGCCTGCTGGGTCTCGGAGAGCGGACGCGCCAGCCAGTCGGAACGGGTCTCGTCCTTGGGCAGGGTGTGGCCGGTCCAGTGCTCCACCAGCTTCTGGTAGCCCATGGACGGGGTCTCACCCAGCAGGCCCTGGGCCAGCTGGGTATCCACCAGCGGCGAGGGAGTGACGCCGGCCCAGCCGGCGAAGACCTCGAGGTCCTCGCTGGCCGCGTGGACCAGCTTCAGCGGTCCTTCGGCCAGCAGCCGACGGAAGGCATCGGTGCAGGCCACCGCCTGGGGGTCGACCAGCCAGGCCGGGCCGCCGGTGGAGAACTGGATCAGCGCCGGCACCGGGTAGAAGGTGTTCTCGCGGAAGAACTCGGTGTCCAGCGCGATGATATCGGCACCGGCCACCTCTGCGCAGGCGGCATCCAGTGCCTCGGGGGTATCGATCCAGCGTATTTCGGGGGTCAGGGGCATGGGGGTTCCGGCAGGTCGGGAATCGTCAGGGTCGGGAACTATAAACGACAGGGGTCAGTCGCCCCGGAACGGCAGGCGGCCGTTGAAGGCGCGGCTCAGGGTACCGCCATCCACGTATTCGAGCTCGCCGCCCATGGGTACGCCATAGGCGAGCCGTGACAGGCGCACCCCGTGGGGCGCGAACTGGGCGGCGATGTAGTGGGCGGTGGCTTCTCCCTCCACGGTGGGGTTGGTGGCGAGGATCATCTCCTCGATGCCCCCCTCGGCCACCCGTGCCTCGAGCTGGTCGAGACCGATGTCCTCGGGACCGATGCCATCCAGGGGCGAGAGGTGTCCGTGGAGCACGAAGTAGCGTCCGCGGTAGCCGCCGGCGTCCTCGATGGCGAGCTGGTCGGCGGGTGACTCCACCACGCAGAGCAGGGCATCATCGCGCCGCGCGCTCTCGCACAACCCACACACCTCCTCCTCGGTGAGGGTGCGGCAGCGCCGACAGTAGCCGACCCGCGTAATGGCCTCATCGAGCACCGCGGCCAGGCGCCGGCCGCCGTCGCGGTCGCGCTCGAGCAGGTGCATGGCCATGCGCTGGGCGGTCTTGGGCCCGACGCCCGGCAGCACCCGCAGCGACTCCATCAGTTTCTCGACGAGGGGGGAGAAGCTCATCAGAAGGGCATCTTGAAACCCGGCGGCAAATTCATGCCGGAGGTGACCTCCTCCATCTTGGCCTTGGAGTTGGCCTCAACCTTGCGCACGGCGTCGTTTACCGCCGCGGCCAGCAGGTCCTCGAGCAGCTCCTTGTCCTCCTCCATGACGCTCTGGTCGATATCGACCTTGCTGACATCGTGGCGGCCGTTCATGGTCACCTTGACCATGCCCGCTCCCGCCTCGCCCTGAACCTCGGCGCGGGCGACCTCCTCCTGGACACGCTGCATCTTCTCCTGCATCTCCTGGGCCTGCTTCATAATGTTGCCCATTCCACCCTTGAACATGGTGATTCCTCTCTCTGTCGGACTATGTGTCGGTCTATGTATCGGTCGGTTTGTCGATCGGTGACTCGGTATGGGTCTGATGCATCTGATTATGACGCCGCGGCGGCCCCGCCGTTCAGGAAAGGGCCTGTCAGGAAGACGCCCCGGCGTCGGCAGGCTTGACGGTGGATTCGACCAGCCGCGCCCCGAAGGCCTGCTGAAGCTTCTGAATATTGGGGTCGCGCTGCAGGGCGGCCACGGCCTCGGCGTGGCGCTCGGCCGCCAGCCGTTCGGCCTGCTGGCGCGGGGTCTCGACCTCCTCGGGCAGGGTCCCCTCCTCCACCGCCAGCCGGCGTACAATGCCATGTGTCGCCAGGGCATCGCGCATGCGCTCCAGGTGGATATCGGCCCGCATGGCGGAGAGCGACGGGTCCAGACGCATCCGCAGTACCTCGCCGTCGTCCTGCTCCACCACGCAGTTGGCCGCCAGGTTGCGGGTCAACCCGCCCAGGCCCAGCGACTCGAAGCAGGCCAGCCACTCGGCGTGGCCGAAGAGGCCTTCCATGCCGGGGGCCGGGGCGGTGGACGACGCCCGGGCGGGTGCGGGCGCCTCGGGCAGGGAGTCTGCCATCGGCTTGGTCAGCGGCTGGGGCTCGGCATCGACGCCCCGAGGCTGAGCGACCGCCTGGGGCTCGGACGTCGGCTCGAGGTGGGGCTCTGCTGGTGGCGCGGGCACGGGGGGCGGCTCGGGCAGGGCCTCCCAGGGCGGTGGCTCCTCGGATGCCGGTGTCTCGCGCGGCTCCGGCTCGGGGACCACTGCCGACGGCTCGGCGGCCAAGACCGCGGACGGCGCTTCCGATGGCGCAGCCGACGAGGCGCTGCCGGAGGCGCCCGGGACGGTCTGCGGCGCATTGGACGCGGGGGCCCCCTGCCGCCCCGCGCCGCGCAGTGGCAGCGGCGTGCTGGCCGGCTTCGGCACGCCCTGGGGGCGGAAGGCCAGCATGCGCAACAGGGTCATCTCCAGCGCCGTGCGCAGGTCCGGCGCATGCTCCATGTCGCCTCGGCCCTGGATGCCGATCTGGTAGTAGAGCTGTACGTCCTCGGCGGTGAAGCAGGCAGCAAGCTGAAGCAGCGCCTCGCGATCGCCGTGGCCGTTGTCCAGGGCATCGGGCACCATCTGGGCGATGGCCAGGCGGTGCAGCACCGCGGTGAGCTCGTCGAGCACGGCGGCGAAGTCGGGGGCGCGCTCGGCCAGCGCCGCCAACTCGGCCAGCACCCGAGCGGCGTCCACCTCGGCCAGGGCCTCGACCAGCGCCAGCACGTGGCGTTGATCCAGGGTACCCAGCATGGCCGCCACGTCGGCGTGCTCGACGCGACCCTGGCCGAAGGCGATGGCCTGGTCGGTGAGGCTCATGGCGTCGCGCATGGAGCCCTCGGCGGCGCGGCCCAGCAACCACAGGGCGCTCTCCTCGAACGGCACCGACTCGGCCTCGAGCACCTTGGCCAGATGGCCGACGATGCGCTCGGGCGGCATGTGCTTGAGGGTGAACTGCAGGCAGCGCGACAGCACCGTGGCGGGCAGCTTCTGAGGATCGGTGGTGGCCAGCAGGAACTTCACGTGGGGCGGCGGCTCTTCCAGGGTCTTGAGCAGCGCATTGAAACTGCTGGTGGAGAGCATGTGTACCTCATCGATGAGGTACACCTTGTAGCGGCCCTGTGTCGGGGAGTATTGAACGTTGTCGAGCAATTCGCGGGTGTCTTCCACCTTGGTGCGCGACGCGGCATCCACCTCGATCAGGTCGACGAAGCGCCCCTCGTCGATGGCCACGCAGCTGGCGCACTCCCCGCAGGGGGTCGAAGTAATGCCCTCGTCGTCGTAGCCCTTGGCCGTGCAGTTGAGGCACTTGGCGAGGATCCGCGCCAGAGTGGTCTTGCCGACCCCGCGGGTACCGGTGAACAGGTAGGCGTGGTGCAGCCGCCCCTGGTCCAGGGCATTGACCAGCGCACGCTGGACGTGCTCCTGGCCCACCAGTTCATGAAAGGTACGCGGCCGCCACTTGCGGGCCAGAACCTGATAGCTCATGCAGCGCGAAATCCTTGCGGTGGTCGGGTGTCGGCAACGTACCGGCGCCCGTAAATTGATCGGCGCTCGAAGCCCGACAGAGGCATTCATTCTAGCGACTGGGGCCGGCCGCGGAAAGCAACGAGGCCCGTGCATCTTGCGAAGCTCGCCTCAGCCTCTGCGCCACCCTCCGGCTGTGGTAGTCTCGGCCGGAATGACAGCGCAGTACGCCTCGAACAGGGATGAGACCATGAGCCGACAGTCCTTCGCACCGCCCACGGCGGGGATTTCCTTTGAGCAGGTCGCCGCCGCAGCCGAGAACCTCGAGGGGCGCGGGGCAGAGCCCACCCTGCAGCGGGTCTGCGAGCATCTTGGCGCCGGCTCGCCCAACCGCATACAGCGTCACCTCACCGCCTGGCGGGCCGCCCGCCCGGCGGCGGCTCCGCCCGCTCCCCGGCTGCCGCAGGCCCTCATCGCCGCGCTGGAGGAGGAGATCGTGCGACATGCCAGCGCCGCACTCACGCGGGGGGAGCAGCTGGCCGAGGAGGCCCGCAGCGATGCCGCCAGCCTGGCCGAGCTTGGCGAAACCATGGAGCAGCGGCTGGCCGAGCTGGAGACCCGACTGGCCACCGCGGAGAACACCACCGAGCAGGCGCTTGCTCGTCGCGATGAGCTGCAGGCGGGTCTCAGCGAGCTGCGCGATAGCCTGGAGGGCGAACAGCGCGAGGCCCGCACCCATCGCGAGGCGCTGCTGCAGGTCCGTCAGCAGGTGGAGATGCTGCGCGAGCAGCTCGAGGAGGCCGTGCAGGCGCGGCTTGCCGCCGAGCGGAAAGCTCGGGACGCCGATGCCGAACGCATCAAGGCGGAGCGCAGCATGGCCGTGGCCGAGACCCAGCGCGACAGCGCCCTGGTCCAGGCACGCGAGAAGGCCGAGCAGCATGCCGAACTGCACAAGGAGCTGCAGGCCGAGCGCGCCCGCCAGCGCCAGGATATCGCCGAGATGCGCAACGAGCAGAAGCAGCGCGTGGATGCCATGGAGCGAGCCCGCCACGAGGCGCAGAAGCAGGCACAGGAGGCGGCCCAGCGGGCCTCCAAGGCCGAGATTCGCGCCGAGGCAATGCAGGCCACCCAGGCCGCTCTCAAGTCACGCATGGACGCCATGCAGGTGCAGCAGCGCCAGCGCAGCTCGCGCTCCACCGGGGTACGCCCGACCAGCGAGCGCGACTAGCCACGCTCGAACACACTCAGCTCATTGACCACCTTGACCCCGCCTCCACCGCATAGCCGCCCTCCAGCAGGCACACAGCTCAGCGCCGCCATGTCACGCAAGGCGGGGCAGAAACCGCACGCGGGAGGATGGCGCAGAGAAAAGGTGGAACAGAACCGCAGGCCAGAAAAGGAGGCGGCCCCGACAGCCACATCCCGGCACACGCGGCCACCGCTACCGTTGCTCCCTTCCGGGCCTGGCGGGGTTTGCGGCTTAGCATTGCGGGAGGACCGACGGGGCCACCACAGCGCGACGTCGTTGACTTCAACGTCGATGACTCGGCGCCTGGAGCGTTGGCAATCAACGCCTTGCCGAGTGCGGGCGCACTATAACAACGCCAGAGCCAGTCGGCAAGGGGCGTTTCCCCCGACTGGGCCGGGGTGAACCTGACCGAACGTTGCTGTATCGTGGAAACCACTTTCCCTCGTAAAGGCTTGTCCATTGGTCGGCCTGGAAATTTGTCCACTTCCCCATCTGGAGGCACCCCATGAAAAAGGATCCGAACAAGGGCTACATCGCTCTGCTGGGCTGGAGCCTTAACGCCATCGAAGCCGCCGAGAACTTCGACCGACGCTACGTGGTGGTGGCTCCGGACTGGGCGGAAGAGTATTGCCAGAAGCATGATATCCCCTATGTGTCCTGGAACTTCGAACGCCTCAATGATCGCTCCATGGAGATCGCCGAGACCCTCAAGGAGATGGGCGTCGACGTGGCCATCCCGCTGTTCGAGGAGACCGTGGAGTGGGCCGGCGCCATCAACTCTGTGCTGCTCGATAACCCGCGCCTCTATGGCCAGTCGCTGCTGCTGCGCGACAAGGCGTTGATGAAGCGGCGCGCCCAGCTGGGCGGCATCCGTGTCGGCATCTTCGAGGAGGCCCATGACAAGGAGGACGTCGTGCGCTTCCTGAAGCGGGTCAATCAGACCCTGCTCAAGCTCGACGGCGACCCCAACGACCCGATCCACCTCAAGGCCTTCGACAAGGCCGGCTGCCTGGGCCACCGGGTGATCCGCACCCCTGACGAGGTCGATACCATTCCCGACGAGGAGTTTCCGGTGCTGATGGAGTCGCACCTGGACGGCTGGGAATTCGCCGTGGAGGCATGGATCCACGACGGCAAGATCGCCTTCCTGAATATCTCCGAGTACGTAACCCTGGGCTACTCTGTATTTGTGCCCGCCTCGCCGGAGCTGGAGCACTACCGTCCGCAGATCACCGCCCAGATCGAGAAGCTGGTCAAGACCTTCGACATCGAGTTCGGCCTGATCCACCCGGAGTACTTTGTCACCAGCGACGGCGAGATGTACTTCGGCGAGGTGGCCTATCGTCCGCCGGGCTTCAAGGTGTTCGAGCTGCTCGAGCGGGTCTACGGTTTCAACGCCTATCAGGCGTCCATGCTGGTGTTCGACCCCAAGACCACCCCGGAGGAGGTCGAGGCCTTCTTCCCGAAGGAAGTGGTGGACGCCAACGGCTTTGCCGGCTGCTTCGGGGTCTATCCGCGCCGCCGCGTGGTCAGCAAGCTGGAGATCCCCGAGGAGGTCGAGGACGACTCCTACTTCGAGTCCCACGAGCTCACCCCGCCGATGGATGAAACCGTCACCAAGCGGACCGCCTTCGGTACCCACTGGGGCCTGATCTACTTCAGGGGCGACGAGGCGTCGCGCATGAAGGAATTGCTCAAGCATATGGAAGAGCTTGATTTCTATGTCTGATACAGGCGTCATGTAAAGGTGACAGCCTGACGACAAGGAGTCGGCGTGACTACGCACCGACAGACGCAAGACATGAGTGCAACGCCTGCGGCCAACGACAAGCTCGCTGGCCTCTGCCAGAAGCTTGACGAGGCGATCGGCTTGCTGGGTAACTCGCGAGAGTTTGCCAAACCCGGCAAGCGGCCTCGGGTGCTCGACACCGCCCGCCGAGTGCTGCTCCAGGAGGGCGGTGCTGCCGCCATCGAAGCCCGTGCCCAGGCCCTGGAAAAGGCCGGTGTCTTCCTCGGCTCCGACTGGGAGACGCCCCAATACCTGGTGCCCTCGCTGACCACCCATGCCCTCAAGAGCCCAGAACCCAACCTGGTGGTGATAGAGGCGCTGAGCGAGCTGCGCCTGCTGGCCGTGGCCAAGGGGGAGTACCGGCACGGCCAGATCTCGGGCGAGCAGGCCCACCACTACCTGACCCAGGTGATGGCAATCAACCTTTGGCTGCTGTTCGGCGCGCCCAGCGAGGCCGAGCGCGAGACCCAGGGCCGCCTGGCCCAGATTCCCCGCCACCTGTTCCAGCATCTGGCCGAGCGTATCGGCTACGAGCACATCATCGACCGCCTGATCGACGAGATCTGGCGCATCCTGCAGCAGCGGCCCATTCAGGTGGAGCCGGTCAAGGCGATGATCACCCAGATCGCCATCTGCCAGGCCAACCCGGAGATCGATCTGGGCATCAGCGGCCAGGGCGCCGACCGCCTGGTCAGCTCGCTGTTCGGCCCCACCCGGGCCTGCCGCGAGGACCCGGGGCTCGAGATCTACCGTGAACGGCTGTCCAGCATGGACAGCACTGCCCTCCAGGGCGAGGCCACTGGCTTCGCCCGGGCCATGCACGACACCGGCCTGGTCTCGGCCTACCACCCGGTGCTTCTGCGTCACCTGCTGGATCACAGCGATCACCTGGTGGCCGAGGCGCTCGGGCTCTCGGCCACCGGTCGTGATTGCCTGCTCTGCTACCGCGAGCTGGTCTCCGCGCTGATCCGCGGCGGCGTCCATCCGGCCACGCCCCAGGCCGTCTTCGGCCTGGCGCTGATGCTGGAGCGGGGCATCCTCTACCAGCCTCCCGTAGCGCCGGCCATGTGGCGCCAGCTGGGCCTGACGCTCTCCGAATGGTCACAGGCGCGGCTCAACCTGGTCTTCGGCGAGGCGGTCTCGCCCAGGGCCCGGCTGCTCGAGGGAGTGCTGTGCATGCTCGGCCAGCCGCTTGGCGTGGGCCAGGGCAACAACCCCACCTGCCAGTCGGCTCGGGCGCTCTCCATGTGGGCCTACAACGACCCCGACTACATGCTGCAGATGGTGGCCTGGGCAGCCCGCGACGATGAGATCATCATGCACTTCGAGGGCCAGTCGATCTCCTCGATGGACAGCAGCGGCGGCGTGGCCCAGAGCCTGCCCATGGACCTCGATCCGGTGTCGCTGATTGTGGTGCCCCATCTGGATCGCATCTATGCCGAGATGGGCCGCCGCTGTGACGGCCGCGAGGGCGACCCACACCGCTGGGTCAACCCCGAGTTCCACGGCTGGTGGTCGGGCCGAGGCTTTCGCATCAACGTCGACGTGGCAACCGGCCAGCTCCATGAGCTGGATATCTTCCTGCGCCACTTCTATGCCAGCTACCATCCCTACTACAACGGCAACCAGCCGCTGATTCACCCCCAGCCAGCGGGCATTGCGGTGACCGACAGCGCCGCGCGCTTCATCGGCTGGCACGCCATTACCGTGCTGCGCGTGTCGCTGGATCCCTCCGACGTGATGCGGGTCTACTTCTACAACCCCAACAACGATAGCGGTCAGGACTGGGGCGACGAAATCAAGGTCAGCACCGCCGACCACGGTGAGCGCGCGGGCGAGGCCTCGCTACCCTTCGAGCAGTTCGCCTCACGACTCTACATCTTCCACTACGACCCGCTGGAGCGCGGCGAGCTGGCCCAGGTCACCCAGGCGGAGCTCGATCTGGTGATCGGCCACGTCCACCGCAGCTGGGGGGCGGACAGAGTCCCGCACACCGACCTGCAGGCAGATGCGGGTCCCGACGGCATGCCCTGATGCCGGTCAGGACTTCCGCGGTGAGCTCTGTCAAAGTAGGTGGCAGGGAGCCGCGGGCTCGACATCCAGGTGACACAGGGAGATGCGCATGGACTTCAAGCTGCTGATGGTCTTCGTCGATCAGGACAGGACCGACAAGGTGCTGGACGCCGCCCGCAAGGCGGGCGCCACCGGCGCCACTATCATCAACAACGCTCAGGGTCAGGGACTCAAGCCCCACCTGACCTTCTTCGGGCTGGAGTTCATGGCCTCACGCAGCGTGATTCTGATCCTCGTCGAGGCGCGCCGCTCCAGCGAAGTGCTCGAAGCGGTCAGCGAGGCCGGAGAGCTGGATGAAAGCCTCAACACCGGTATCGCCCTGGAGTTGGACGTCAGCCGGGCGCTGGGGCTCAGCGAGCACATCAAGACGCTGAGCAAGGAACATCCGCTGAGCTAGCGGCGCTTGAAGAAGGTCTCCGGATAGGGTCATTCAGGGGGTGACGGCGCACCGGTCCCGGTAAGCCGTCGTTCGACCTTCACGATATTGTCCTGGCTGCCTAGCAGCACCAGCACATCGTCGGCCACGACTTCGGTGCTCGCCTCAGGATAGCGGCGGCGGTGATCGTTGCGCACCAACGCGGTCACCGACACCTGATCATCCTCCGTATTCAGCTCCGCCAGGCTCCGGCCGATGGCCGGGCTCCCCTCGCTCAGCACCACGGAATGCAGCCGCTCCTGCTCGCCCGCAGGGCGAGGGTCCTGAATGTTGTCCAGGCTGCCTCGGAACAGCTCGCGCAGCATCTGATAGTGACTGGCGCGCTGCTCCTGGAGGTGATGGGTGACCCGATGCAGCGGTACGCCCAGGGCCTGGAGCGCATGGGAGGTAAGGATCATGCTCGCCTCCAGGGTTTCGGGAATGACTTCACTGGCCCCCGCAGCGACCAGCTCGACTACGGAGCCCTCGTCGCGGGTGCGGACCACGGCGGGAATGCCGGCCTTGAGCTGCGCGGCATGGCGCAGGGTCTTGAGCGCGGCCGGGCGGTCGTCGTGGCTGATGATCAGCAACCGGGCCCGCTCCAGCCCAACGTTCTCGAGCATGGCGGCATCCGAGGAGTCGCCGAAGTAGACCGGCTGACCGGCTAGCCGCGCTTCACGAACGATCGAGGGGTCCATATCCAGGGCCACGTAGGCGACCCCCTCGCCCTCCAGAAAACGCGCTACCGTCTGCCCGGTGCGTCCAAAACCGCAGATCACCACGTGCCCCTGCTCTTCCAGCCCATGCGGCGTCGGCGCTGCAATATCTGTCTTAGGTTTCACCCGCCCGAACAGCCAGGCCGCGAGCGGCTGGTTATAGCGAATCAGAAAGGGGGCCAGGATCATCGAGAAGAGCACCGACGTCAGCACCACCTGGGCGGGATAGCTGTCAATCACTCCACCCTCGAGACCGATGGCCAGCAGCGCGAAGCCGAACTCGCCGCCTACCGCCAGCAGCAGGCCGGTACGGAACGCCGTCTGAAGCTCCACGCCGGAGAGGCGCACGACCAAGGTCACCAGGACCAGCTTGATGCCCAGCAGCGCCGCGGTGCCGAGCAGGGCCTCCTGCCAGATTTCGGGCAGCAGGGCTGGTTCCACCAGCATGCCGATGCTGACGAAGAAGAGCCCCAACAGCACATCGCGGAAAGGGCGAATGGTCGACTCCACCTGATGGCGAAACTCGGTGTCACCCAGCACCATGCCGGCCAGGAAGGCACCGAAGGCCATGGAGAGCCCCAGGGTCTTGGTGGTCCAGGCCGCCACCAGCGACACGAACAGCACCGTCAGGGTGAAGAGCTCGGCGGATCGCCGCTCCGCCACCAGGTGAAACAGCGGGCGCAGCAGCAGTCGCCCCGAGACCAGCACGATGACGAAGGCGAGCAGCGCCTTGGCCAGCGCCAGCCCCAGCGCCCCGGCCACCTCCTGGGCAGCCGCTACTCCAAGCACCGGGATCACCACCACGAAGGGCACCGCGGTGATGTCCTGGAACACCGACATGGTGGTGCCCAATCGCCCGTGGCGGGTCTGGCTTTCCCCCTGCTCCATCAGCTGCTTGGTGATGATGGTAGTGGAAGACTGGGCAAACACTGCCCCCACCACGAAGGCGGCCGGGCCGGGCAGGCCCAGCCACCAGGCCAGGCCACCCACCACCGCCGTGGTCATGACCACCTGCGCCGTGCCCAGGCCGAGAATGGTGTGCCGCAGCGCATAGATCTGGGGCATCGAGAAGCTGAGCCCGATGGTAAAGAGCAGGAAGACGATGCCGAACTCGGCGATCACCCGGATATTCTCATCGGCCACCACGGGCCCGGCGGTGTGGGAGCCCAGCAGCACCCCTACCATCAGGTAGCCCAGGCTCGGGGGAATTCGCAGGCGCTGGAATACCAGCACCACGGCGACGGTCACCCCCAACAACAACAGCATCTGTACCAGTGCCTGTTCCAGCATCCCCTGTTTTCCTTCTCAGCCCAACGGGTGTTTCATATCGCACTTGGGGTGGTTGTCCTTGCCCGACAGGATATCTGCCGTCGGCGGCACGCCGCTGATGCTGCCCGGCGCCAGCGCCTGTCCGGCACTCCAGTCCACCGCCGCTCCTTCTATTACCCGGCTAACAAAATACCATTATCTCACGCCGGCTCGCAGACACCAGCGCTGCGGCACACGCCCCCTGACGGCTATAATGGGCCCCCTTCTCCTCCGCACGGGATCACCATGCTCCGCCTCGACCAGCTGCTCGTCACCCAGGGCCTGGCCCGCTCCCGCACCCGAGCCCAGCGACTGATCCGCCACGGGCGGGTGAGCCTGGCCGATGGCGGCCGCGTGCTCAAAAGGCCCGGGGAGAAGCTGCCGGACGACACTCGGCTGGCGGTAGCGGAGGACCCCGAGGAGCGCTATGCATCGCGGGCGGGGCTCAAGCTGGAGGCGCTGATCGCGACGCTGGGCCTGGACCTCGTCGACCGGCTGGTGCTCGATGTGGGGCAGTCCACCGGGGGCTTCACCGACTGCGCCCTCGCCCATGGTGCTCGCCACGTGATCGGCGTGGAGGTGGGTCACGGCCAGCTCGACCCGAGCCTGCGCGTTGACCCGCGGGTGACCTGCCTGGAGGGGCTCAACGCCCGGGCCATGGCCGCCGATCCGCGCCTTCGCGATGCCCTCACCGCCCAGGGCGGAGGGGGCCCGGACCTGGCGGTGATGGACGTCTCCTTCATCTCCCAGACCCTGATCCTGCCCGAGATCGCGACCCTGCTGGGCGAAGGCGGAGAGCTCGCCAGCCTGGTCAAGCCGCAGTTCGAGGTGGGTCCCGGCGGCGTCAACGCCCGCGGGCTGGTCACCGATCCCGCCCGCTACGGCGAGGTGGAGGCGCAGATCCGCGCCTGTTGCGCCGGGATTGGACTGGCGATCCGCCACTGGCAGGAGAGTCCGCTGCTCGGCGGCGACGGCAACCGCGAGTTCCTGCTCCATGCCGTGCGCGAGGCGCCACCAACCTGAGGCCGGCGGCCCTCAGCGCCCGCCGTCTCCCCCATCCCCGCCGTCCAGGTCGATGTCACCGGGGTCGCCCCGGCTGCCGGGCGGCGGGAACGCCGGATTGACCTGAGACGGCGACCCGCTGCTCTCCACCTTTCTGGCCGCCCCGTCGTGGCGGTGCAGCCAGACATCGAGCTGATTGAAGGCGATATCGACCTCATGCTCGGCGAACAGCTCCCCCACCCGGCAGTTGACCTCATCGGTGGCGTAGAGCCGGTCACCCAGGGCGTTGACGAAGATACGCAGCTCGAAGTTCAGGGTGCTTTCGCCATAATTCATGAAGAACACCTGGGGCTCCGGGTCGGCCAGCACCCGCGGGTTCTCGTCGGCAGCCTGGCGCAGCAGGCGATGCACCAGGCGGTGGTCGGAACCGTAGGAGACCCCGAAGGTGAGTACCACCCGGGTGACCGTATCGGACAGCGACCAGTTGATCAGCTGGTCGGTGACGAAGGTCTTGTTGGGGATGATGATCTCCTTGCGATCGAAGTCGGTGACCGTGGTGGCGCGAATGCGGATCTTGCTCACCGTGCCGGTGAGGTTGCCCAGGGTCACGGTGTCGCCGATGCGCACCGGCCGTTCGAAGAGGATGATCAGCCCCGAGACGAAATTGGCGAAGATCTCCTGCAGGCCAAAGCCCAGGCCCACGCCCAGCGCGGCCACCAGCCACTGCAGCTTGTCCCAGGAGACTCCCAGGGTCGCCAGCGCCATTACCAGGCCAGTGCCCACGATGGAGTAGGAGAGCAACGAAGTGATGGCATAGGCGCTACCCTGCTTGAGCTCCAGGCGCGACAGCACCATCACCTCCAGCAGGCCAGGCAGGTTGCGGGCCATCATCAGCGTCAGCCCGACGATCAGCAGCGCAGTGAAGATTTCGGCCACCGACAGGGAGCTGGTCACCAGATCGCTGTCGATGTCACCCTCGACCTCCCAGATCGCCACCTGCTCCAGGTAGCCCAGCACCGTCAACAGATCCGACCAGACCAGGTAGAGCAGGAATACGAAGCCGATCAGCAGGATCAGCTTGGAGAGGCGCAGCGATTGCTGGTTGATCTGCTCCATGTCCAGGGGAGGCTCCTCGACCACCTCGACGCTCCCCTCGGCACTCTCCTTCACCTCGGCCCGGCGCCGCGCCAGGGCCCGTTTGAAGGCCAGCCGCCTGGCCGCCACGGCCAGGCCGCGCACCACCGCCGCTTCCACCAGGATCCACAGCCCCAGCAGGTAGAGCGTGATGGCGAAGCGCCCCACCAGGCTCAGGGCGGTGTACTCGTAGCCCGCTACGATCAGGCCCAGCAGCGCCAGCGGGACCGCCGCCATGGCCAACCCCAGCACCAGCCGAAACAACCGCACGCCGAAGAAGGGTGTATGGGCAATGATCAGCCGCGCCAGGGTCACGCTCATGGCCAGAAGACCGGCCACCAGCAGTCCCAGCGCCACCGGGCGCTGGGTCAGGCCCAGCTCGGCGTCCCGCGCCAGGGTCGCGATCATCAGCACCGGTACCAGCGAGACACCCAGCCAGCCCAGCACCCGGCGCAACCTGGCCACGTACTCCGGCGACCAGTAGAAGTGCTTGGTGGCCACCCCGTCGGGCACCAGCAGGCGCCGCGCCCAGGCGATCACGCTCCAGGCCAGGGCCAGTTGAAGCCCAGCCAGGCCCAGGCCGTGGGCGATACCCAGGCCGCCCGTCAGTAGCGCCACACTCAACGCCGCCAGGGTCAGCGGGCCCGGCAGCGCCAGCAGGGCGTTGAGCAACACCGCTCGCGGGGTATGCAGCTGGGTGTCACTGCGCAGCCGCCCGATCTGCTCATGCAGCTCAGCCAGTCGCGCCTTGATGCGCCGGCGGCACCACAGCAACCCGCCGACCAGCAGCAGCAGTGGCAAGCCGGCCAACCCGGCTAGCGAGGGGACTCGCCAATGCGCCGGCAACACCCGACGCCACTCGCCCTCCTGCCACTCCACGACGAGATTGGCCGGCAGCTGGCGAGCCCAGGCCAGATCCAGCGGGCGGGTGCTGGCAACCCAGAACAGCTGCTCATCGATGGTGCCGCGCAGCTCCCGGGAGGTCTCCAGCAACTGCTGCTGGTTGAGCTGCAGCTCCACCGCCGTGCTCAGCAGGCTGCCGTAGCTCTGTTCGAGGCGGTCCACCAATTCGCGACGCGACTGGTAGAGCCGCTGCAGCGATTCCACCAGGGCCTCGGTGACCTCGACCCCCGCCTCCTCCAGGCGCTGGTTGGCCAGCCGCTCGCCCTGGCGCAGTTGGTCCCGCTGGCGCACCAGGTCGAACTGGCGCAGACGCAGATCCGCGATCTCGTCCTGAAGGTCGCGGCGCGGCAACACCTGCGGCAGCGAGCGGCGCTGCTCCTGCAGGATGCGCGAGAGAAGAATGGAGCCACGGATCGCCTCGATCTGTTCGTTGAGGCTGCGCTGGAGCTGGCGAACATGGTCGAGCTGGCTACGCACCCCCAGGCTCTCGCGCACCAGGGCGTTGGTACGGTCGTTGGCGCGCAGCAGTTCCAGGCTAAGGTCGCGGTTGACCTGCTGGGCACGCTCCAGTACTGGATGGCCCGCCTCCAGCAGCGGGTCGTCCCTGGCCGCATCGGCGATGGCCTGCTCGGAGGCCAGCCGTCGCTTGCGATCGATGACGTTCTGCAGCAGCGACAGCTCCGTCTCCTGGCGGGACTGGCGCTGAGTCAGCAGGTCACGGCGCTGCTGGTCCAGCTCGCGTAGCCGGGTGTTAGTGCTCAATTCACGCTGATGAAACAGCAGGGTGAGCTCGGCCAGGCGGCGCTCCACCTGATGGCGCCAGACCCGGGGGTCATCGCTGGCAAGCTCACGGTTCTCGAGCTCATCCTGGGCGCGACGTGCCCGCTCCACCGCCTGCATGGCCTCGGAGATCGCCTGCTGGGCGCGCTCGGGCAGGGTCTGGGCGGTGAGAAGCTGGGCATTGACCTCCGCTAGCCGGTCCTGCAGCCGCTGCAGTTCGATCACCGCCTCTTGCTGGCGCTGCTCCAGGTCCTCCACCGTCAGGTCGTCCAGATCCGCGGCGGAGAACCCCAACGCCGCCTCCTCCTCGGCGATCAGTTCACGCTCCAGGCGCAGCAGCTCGGCGGGCGCCTGCTCCACCCGGACCTCCAGGGCCTCCAGGCGCTCCTCCTGCTCCTCCAGGGCGATCAGGGCCGTGAGGGTCTCCTCCAGCGCCTCGATCTCGCGACGTTGGGCGGCACTGGGGCTCTCACCCTCCGCGGGGGCCAGGGCCTCGAGGCGCGCCTCCACGTCGTCGCGTTTCGGCAGGCTCACCTCTGCCCAGGCCGGTTGCGACGCCGTCAGCAGCAGGGCCATAAGCGCCAACGCAAGCCATCCCCACCGACTCGCTGCGCCCCCCTCCACGGGGCTTGCGCCCGCACCTCTCTCCACAACCCACCTCGCTTGACGAACGGATTAGCCAGAACCGATTCTCTGCGCCAGCGGCAGACATGGCAATCATCTCTCGGCTACAGGGGCTTGCGCTGTTGACTTGACCGCCGGGCGTGGTAGAACAGCGATCTGAATCCCCCTATCCCCCGGACCTCCCCATGACCTCGCTGACCCGCTCTGCCAACTTTGCCGGCGCCACTCTGGCCCTGCTGTTGCACGCCGGCGGGCTGCAGGCGGCCGACGCCCCGGGGACAGCGCCCGAGCCGGCCAGCGCCGCCGAGCGCGCCGCTCTGCAAGCCCGCATCCAGGCGCTCAACGAGGAGCTTGAGTCGCTGCAGGGCGAGCTTCAGGCGCTGCCCGAAGATGACGTCACCCAGACCGACACGGTCCCCGTGGAAGAGGTCGCGGCCCTGGAGGCCGTTGAGCGGCGCCAGCTCGAGCTCGAGTCTCGTCGAAACCCCTATGCCATCACCACCTTCCGGCGCAACTATCTATTTCCGGTCAGCTACGCCAACAACCCCAACCGCGGCGCCTTTCGCGCGATCACCCCGGACAACGGCCCCAGGGATGCGGAGGTGAAATTCCAGTTCAGCGCCAAGGTCAACCTGATCGAGGGGCTGTTCGGCAACACTGGCGACCTCTATTTTGCCTATACCCAGCGCAGCTGGTGGCAGGCTTACAACACCGACTCCTCCTCGCCGTTTCGCGAGACCAACTACGAGCCGGAAATCTTCATGAACTTCGACAACGCCTGGCGCGCACTCGGCTGGACTAACGTGCGCAATCGCCTGGCGCTGAACCATACCTCCAACGGTCGCTCCGACCCGCTCTCGCGCAGTTGGAACCGGGTCTACCTGGAGAGCATCTTCCAGCGCGGCGACTGGGCCTTCAGCCTGGCCCCCCACTGGCGCATCCCGGAGTCCGGGAGCGAGGACGACAATCCCGACATCGAGCGCTACATGGGCTACGGCGACGTGACCCTCGCCCGGCGCTACGGCGACAATGAGCTCAGTCTGCTGTGGCGCGGCAATCCCAGCGCCGGCAACATGGGCACCCAGATCGACTACTCCTGGCCGCTGTTCGACGGCAACATCCGCGGCCACGTGCAGTACTACTACGGCTTCGGCGAGAGCATGATCGACTACGACCACCGCACTCACCGCCTCAGCCTGGGCTTCAGTCTCAATCCGCTATTCAGCGGCGGCAGCATGACCCGGTGACGCTGATCCGGATCAAGCTTCTCCAGCTCAATCTGTTGCAGCCATGGCAAGCGCCGCGCCGGCTGCTATGCTGAGCCTGTCATTCACCGTCAGAGGAAGACCCGATGGCAAAACGTGCCAGCGATACCAATGAATCCACCCAGCAGCTCAAGGAAGATCTGCACCACCTTACCCAGACCATCGAGGAACTGGTCAGTGCCACCGCAGATGACTCCCGCAGCAACATCAAGGAGCTGCGCAACCGCGCCGAGAAACGCCTGAAGGAGACCCGGGACCGCCTCGAGAGCCGCGGCGAGCGCCTCTATGGCGAAGCCCGTGACTCTGTCGAGCACCAGGTCGACGCCGTCGATCGCTACGTGCACGATAACACCTGGACCAGCATCGGCATCGGCGCCGCCCTGGGGGTGGTCGTCGGCATGCTGATCGGGCGTCGCTGATGCCGGAAAGCCAGGGACCGGCACAGCGCCTGTTCACCGCCGCCCGACGCCTGCTGGGCAGCCTGTTGGCCACCGGCGAGACGCGACTGCGGCTCGCCGTCGTGGAGCTCGAGGAGGAGCGGGTCCGGCTGGTGGGTCTGCTGCTGATCGTGGGGCTCAGCCTGATCCTGCTGCTGCTCGGCATCGGGGTGCTTACCACCTTGGTGATCGTCGCCTTCTGGGACAGCTACCGGCTCACCGCCATCGCCGTCAGCGCCGGGTTGCTGCTGGGTGGCGGCTTGCTGCTGGCGGTCCGGGCGGTGCAGCTGGCCAAGCGGCGCACCCTGCTCGTCAGCACCCTGAAGCACCTGGCCACCGACCGTGAGCTGGTGGAGCGCGACCACCGGGAGGGACGCCATGAGCGCTGACTCCAGCGTCGGGCTACCGGCACGCCGTGAGGCGTCCGAGCCCTCCCGCGCCGAACGCAAGGCGCAGCTGGAAGCCAGGATCGAGCAGCAGCGCATCGATATCCTGGTGGAAGCAAGCCGCTACCGCGAGGCAAGCCGCCCCATCGACGATGGCTGGCAGACGCTGATGCGCTTCAAGGCGCCGCTCTTCGCTTTGGGCGGTGTGCTGCTGTTGAAGAGCGCCCGCCACCCGAATTCGCTGCTGCGGATGGCCAAACGACTGGCGGCCGGCGGCCTGCTGTTGAGACGCGCCCGGCGCCTGCTACGCTGACGCCCTAATCCCCCTCCCCCAGCGCCGCCTCCGGCAGGTGCGGCACAGCCGCCAGCCACGGCGGCCCCTCGACGTCCGTCCGTCTCTCATTATCTTCGACCAGCAGGACCGCCAGGGTCTGCCCCCGGGCTGCCCAGTGGTCACAGGCATCGCTCATCAGCGCCAGGAAGATGGCCATGGCCGCGCCATCGGCAGGGGCCTCGGGTAACAGGATCACCTGCGCCCTGCCCGACTCCCAGCCGAGCTCCGTCAGGCAGTCCCAGGCCGCATCCCAGTTGCGGCCGAAGTAGTCGGGAAAAGCCAGACTCGCCGCCAGGGCATCCAGCAGCGCCTCGCGGGTCCAGCGATGCGGCACGGGCAGGCGGTGCCAGTGCAGGCCTTCGGCCTCCCCGAAGCCCGCGGCCCTTGAGGCCTTCAGACGATAGACGCCGCCATGGGCGGGCTCGGCCAGGAAGCGCGCCAGCGCCTCGCTGGCAGGACGCGGGGTCATCGGCGGTCCTCCAGCACCCGGAAGGAAGCGTAGTGGTCATCGGTGAAGTAGACGATCACCGGCGGGTCGCCGCCGGTGACGATGCGCCGCGCGCCACGATGCGACAGCCCCGGCGTCTCGACGGTGTACTCGCGGTAGTAGCCCTGCGGGCGCTGGGGCAGCAGCCGTTCGCGATTGTGGAAGGTCGTGCCGTCCTGGGAGTGCGGGAAGGGCCCGCCCCGCTCGATCAACCGCAGGGTCTCGTCGACCTGGGCCTGGCCGGTCAGCCGCTGCTCGACGGGGGCAGGCTCCCCGGATCCAAACCAGGACCCGATCTCGTCGAACTGGGAGAGACCCGCCAGGGCCAGCAGGGCGATCAGCAGTAGCTTCTTCATGGTTCTCTCGGCGCCGACAGTCAGGAGCCGTTCATCATGCCGCGAGACGTTGCCCTCCACCAGCCGCGAGTGACGCTGACCGCTGGACCGCGCTATGGTGCAGGGAAGGCGCTACGCCATCCACCGGCCCCAACGACGCAAGGAAACTCCCATGTCACTCGCCATTACCCTGCACATGCTCGCCTCCGTCCTCTGGGTGGGCGGCATGTTCTTCGCCTGGATGGTGCTGAGGCCGGTGGCCGCCGGGCTGCTGGAGCCACCGGTCCGTCTGACGCTGTGGCGCGGCGTCTTCGCGCGCTTCTTCCCCTGGGTGTGGGCCTCCGTGGCGGTGCTGCTGGTCACCGGGCTATGGATGCTGTTCGCGGTGTTTGGCGGCATGGCCGGCGCACGCTGGCACATCCACCTGATGCTGCTGCTGGGCCTGGCGATGATGGCGATCTACCTGCACGTCTGGTTTGCCCCCTATCGGCGGCTGTGCCGCGCGGTGGAGGCCGCCGACTGGCCCGAAGGCGGGCGCCAGCTCGGCCAGATCCGTCGGCTGATCGGGCTGAACCTGGTGATCGGCCTGGTGACCATCGCCATCGCCAGCGGCGGACGCTATATCTGATTCGCCGCCTCACGGGACCTGTCATCCGCGTGACCGCCAGGCACCCACGTCATCCAGCGCGAGCCGCGGGCCAGGCGCTTCTCGAGGAATCGCCGTGTGCGCACCTGGCCATCACTTGCGTCGCCGGCCCAGACCGCCAGGGTGGCCAGGAAGAGCGCGGTCAGCGCCAGCTCCTCGACCTGGGCACGCCGAGTGCCGTAGGGCGTCGGCAGGCGAGCCGCCTCCCGCCACCACTGCACGGTGCGCGACAGATCGAACAGCATCGGCACCCAGGTGTGGAGGTGAGGCAGATGGGCCTTGGTGCGCAGCATCGCCACCGTGACGCGGCGATGGGCGGCCAGGGCATCGAACCAGGCCAGCAGGCAGTGCTCGAGGCGCTGCGCCTCGGGCCAGTGGGCGAAGCCGTCGGGCGTGTCGGCCAGCATGGCTTCCAGGCCGCGCTGGAACCAGGCGTTGGCCACCGCGTCGAGGTCGCGGAACTCGTCCAGCACCGCGGCCATCGGCACCTCCAGGCGGGTGCCCACCTCGCTGAGGCGCACCGCCTCCCAGCCGTGCTGTTCGGCCTGATGCAGCGCCTCGTCGACGACGCGGTCGCGCAGCGACGTCTCGTCGGCACCGGGGTCGTGGTGAACGGCGATCAGGGTCATGGGGTGCCTCCCTGGGCAGAGGTGGGCCTTCCAGCATAAGGCGGTCGTTGCCAGGAGGCTAGACGCCGCGACAGCGTATACCGACTGTCAGAAAACTGTCATCCAGCGGGCCGGCTCAAGCTGATAAGGTACGGCCGCGCAGCGAGGGCGGCGCGGTAACCATGAAAGACGGGGGAAACGCCATGCGCATGCTGGCGCTCTACAGCATCAAGGGCGGGGTCGGCAAGACCGCCTCGGCGGTGAATCTGGCGGCCGAGGCCGCCGCCGCCGGGTGGCGCGTGCTGCTCTGGGATCTCGACCCCCAGGCGGCCACCACCTTCTACCTGCGCGCCAAGCCCAAGGTGCGCGGGGGTGTGGCCCGACTGGTAAAGGGCGATGCCGCCTTCGACAAGGTGATTCGCGCCACCGAGATCGAGCGCCTGGACCTGCTGCCCGCCGCGCTGGCCTCACGCGAACTGGACCACCTGCTGGCGGACCGGCGCGACAATCAGCTTCGCCGCATCCTCAAGCCGATCCGCGACGACTACGACCTGGTCATCCTCGACTGCCCCCCCAGCCTCTCGACCCTCTCGGAGAGCGTGTTTGCCAGCGTCGACGCCCTACTGGTGCCCATCGTGCCCACGGTGCTCTCGGTGCGCACCCTGGAGCAGCTGCGCGACTTCCTGGACGAGCGCGACATTCCCTGCCAGGTGTGGCCCTTCGTGACCCTGGCGGACCGACGCCGCACCCTGCACCGCGAGACCATCGCCGCGCTGCCGGAACGCTGGCCGCTGCGGCTCTCCACGTCCATTCCCAGCGCCAGCGTGGTGGAGCGAATGGGCCTGGAGCGCGCCCCGCTGCGCCAGTTTGCCCCCGCCACCCCCGCGGCCCGGGCCTATCGGGGGCTGTGGCAGGAGATCGCCCAGCGCCTGGAGTAGCCGCCCGGCGCAGGTCTCAGAGCGCACTGCCGCAGGCCACCCCGCTGGCCCAGGCCCACTGGAAGTTATGTCCGCCCAGCTCGCCGGTGACGTCGAGCACCTCGCCGATGAAGCGCAGCTGGGGCAGCCCCTCCACCGCGAAGGTCTTCGACGACACCGCTCGGGTATCCACCCCGCCCATGGTCACTTCGGCGGTGCGCCACCCCTCGCTGCCCGCCGGCTTGATCCGCCAATCACCGAGGCGAACCGCCCAGGCGGCCAGCTCGGCGTTGCCCCGCTCGGCCAGCACGCCGTCGCCACCGTGCCACTCGATCAGCGCCTGGGCCAGCCGCTTGGATAGCCGCTCGGCCAGCCAACTGGAGAGCTGGCGCCTGGGCGTCTCCTGGCGGGCAGCGCACAGCGCCTCATAGGCGTCCATGCCCGGCAGCAGGTCGATGGCCAGCTCGTCGCCCGGCTCCCAATAGCTCGAGATCTGCAGCATCGCCGGCCCCGAGAGGCCGCGGTGGGTGAAGAGCATCGGCTCGCGGTAGTAACCACGGGGCTCGCCTGCGCGCAGCGAGCGGACGGCCACCTCACAGGCCACCCCGGCCAGGGCCTCGGCCCGCGCCTTCCACCGGGAGGTCAGGGTGAAAGGCACCAGCGCCGGGCGGGTCTCGGTGACGCTGAGCCCGAACTGGCGGGCGAGGTCATAGCCGAAGCCGGTGGCGCCCATGCTGGGAATGGAGAGCCCGCCGGTGGCCACCACCAGGGCCCCGCAATCGATCGTCCCCGCCGAGGTCACCACCCGCATGCCCTCGCCGTGGCGCTCGATGCGCTCCACGGCGGTCTTGAGGCGCAGCTCCACCCCGGCCCACTCGCACTCGGTGAACAGCACCCGCACGATCTCCTTGGCGGAATCCGCGCAGAACAGCTGCCCCGGGGCCTTCTCCACGTAGTCGACGCCGTGGCGTTCCACCAGTTCGACGAAGTGCTCCGGGCGATAGCGCTTCAGCGCCGAGATGCAGAAGTGCGGATTATCCGAGAAGAAATTGGCCGGCGCGGAATCCAGGTGGGTGAAGTTGCAGCGCCCGCCCCCGGACATCAGGATCTTGCGACCGGCACGGTTGGCATGGTCGATCACCAGCACCCGCCGCCCGGCGTAGCCCGCCGTCAGTGCGCACATCAGCCCGGCGGCGCCCGCGCCGATAATCACCGCATCAAAGGTCATGGTCACTCCCGGCCGAATCCCGAAGGGAGCGCATTCTAGCAGGCCAGAGCCAGCATGTTGATGAACACCTCGTTGGCAGTCTGATGGGCAACGCAAGGGTGCACAGCGATGAAACCAATGTACAATCCTTGTACACTAATAAATCATGTCGTCCGATTGTGAATTGTTGTCACAGTGTTGACGAGTATTATGGCTAGCCTGTTAAGCACTCGGCCCCGGGCAGGATGCCCACCGATGCTGTGCCATCCAATTCTGGCCATCCAACCAAGAGCTCCCATGACCGCCTCATCGCCGTTCATCCGCCGCTTGACTGCTAGAGTGCTGCCCGCCCTGCTGGGGATGATCATCCTCCTGCATGTCGCCACCACCGACGCCGCCCAGGAGACGACGCCGGTGATCGGCGCCCGCGCCACCCTGGAGCCCTGGTCGGATCCGCTGGAGGCGTTGGGCACCCTGCGCGCCGACGAGAGCGTCACCCTTTCCGCCACCGTCACCGATACCGTCACCGAGCTGAACTTCCGCGACGGCCAGGTCGTGGAGGCCGGCCAACTGCTGGTGCGCCTGCAGGATGACGAACAGCAGGCCCTGCTGCGCGCCGCCCAGGCCCAGCGCGACGAACGACGCGCCACGGTGAACCGGCTGGCCCAGCTGCAGACCCGCAACCTGGCGCCCCGGGCCGACGTGGAGGACGCCCAGGCGCGACTGCGCCAGGTGGAGGCGGAGATCCAGGGGCTCGAGGCGCGCCTGCGCAACTACCGGGTTCGCGCCCCCTTCGACGGCGTGGTGGGCTTTCGCAACATCAGCCTGGGCAGCCTGGTCACCCCCGGCACGGCGCTGGTCACCCTGGACAAGGTCGATGTGATGAAGCTCGACTTCAGCGTGCCGGAGGTATTCCTGTCGCTGCTCGAGCCCGGCCTGCCCCTGGCTGCACACAGCGTGGCCTTCCCCGACGAACGCTTCGGCGGGCACGTGGAGAACGTTGGTAGCCGGGTGGACCCGGTGAGCCGCAGCGTCACGGTGCGGGCCGAGCTGGCCAACCCCGAACTGCGCCTGCGCCCCGGCATGCTGATGGAGGTCATCGTCCAGCGCAGCCCGCGGGAGGCCGTGGTGGTGCCGGAGGCCGCCCTGATTCCCAGCGGTGACCGCCAGTACGTGCTGGTGATCGACGAGGAGGGCGAGAACCGTGTGGAGCGCCGCGAGGTCAAGGTCGGCGAGAGGCGCACCGGCCAGGCGGAGATCATCGAAGGGCTGACCGGCGGTGAGCTGCTGGTGGCCCACGGCGTTCAGCGCGTACGGGAGGGTGACAGCGTGCGCCTGCTTGGGATTGTCGACGATACCACCACGGTGCGCGAGATCCTCGAGGCGAGTCGCGAGGAGCGTGGCTGATGCGCCTTTCCGATCTCTCCGTGCAGCGCCCGGTGCTGGCCACCGTGCTGGCGCTGCTGATCGTCGCCTTCGGTCTGCTGGCCATGCAGCGCCTGCCGCTGCAGGAGTACCCCGCCATCGACCCGCCGGTGGTCAGCATCGATACCCGCTATCCCGGGGCCTCGGCCAGCGTGGTGGAGACTCGCATCACCCAGACCCTGGAAGATCGCATCGCCGGGGTCGAAGGCATCGAGCTGATCACCTCCTCCAGCGAGGATGGCCGCTCGCGGATCAATATCGAATTCCGCCTCGACATGGACATCGATGCCGCCGCCAATGACATTCGCGACCGCATTTCCGGGGCGCTGCGCAACCTGCCCGACGAGGCCGATCCGCCCGAGGTGCAGAAGGCCGACTCCAGCGAAGAGGTGGTGCTGTGGCTGGCGCTTTCCGGCGACGGCTACAGCATTCCCGAACTGACCGACTACGCCGACCGCTTCCTGGTCGACGGCTTCTCGGTGCAACCCGGCGTGGCCCGGGTGCGCATCGGCGGCGGCAACGAGTATGCCATGCGGGTGTGGATCGACCGCAATGCCCTGGCGGCCCGTAACCTCACCGTGAGCGACGTGGAGAGCGCCCTGCGTGCCGAGAACGTGGAACTGCCCGCCGGCTCCATCGAATCCCGCGAGCGACAGTTCATCGTGCGCCTGCCGCGCAGTTTCAACCAGCCCGACGATTTCGACCGCCTGGCGCTCACACAGGGCGACGATGGCTATCTGGTGCGCCTGGGCGACGTGGCCCGGGTGGAGATCGGCTCGGTGGAGGATCGCTCGGTGTTCCGCGCCAACGGCGTGCCCATGGTCGGCCTGGGGATTCTCAAGCAGTCCACCGCCAACGTGCTGGAGGTCTCCCGCGGGGTGCAGGCCGAACTGGCGCGAGTCCAGGACAGCCTGCCCGAGGGCATGATGCTCTCCCTCAACTACGACGCCTCGGTGTTCGTGGCCGGTGCCATCAAGCAGGTAGTGCTCACCCTGTTCATCGCCATGGGGCTGGTGGTGGTGGTGATCTTCATGTTCCTCGGCAACGTGCGCACCACCCTGATTCCCGCGGTGACGGTGCCGGTGGCGATCGTCGGCGCCTTCATGGCGTTGGCGCTGATGGGCTTCTCCATCAACCTGCTGACCCTGCTGGCGCTGGTGCTGGCCATCGGCCTGATCGTCGACGACGCCATCGTGGTGCTGGAGAACATCCACCGCCGCATGCATGACTACGGGGAGACCCCGCTGGTGGCGGCCTTCAGGGGCACCCGACAGATCGCCTTCGCGGTCATCGCCACCACCCTGGTGCTGATCGCGGTGTTCGTGCCGCTGGCCTTCCTGCAGGGCAACGTGGGCCGGCTGTTTGCGGAATTCGCCCTGACCATGGCCGCCGCGGTGGCCATCTCCAGCGTGTTAGCGCTGTCGCTGACGCCGATGATGGCCTCCAAGATCCTCAGACCGGCCCAGGATGACAGCCGCGTCGCGCGGGCCGTGCAGTGGCTGCTGGAGCTCACCCAGCGCCTCTATCGCACCCTGCTGAGCTGGGTGCTCAAGGCACGCCTGGCGGTGCTGGCGGTGTTCGTGGCGCTGATCGCCGCTACCGTGTGGTTGGCCAGCCTGCTGCCCAGCGAGTACACCCCCCAGGAGGACCGCGGCAGCTTCATCATCCTGGTCAACGGCCCCGAGGGCGCTACCTTCGACTACATCATGGACTACATGAACGAGATCGAGGCGCGCCTGGCCCCCATGATCGAGAGCGGCGACATGGAGCGTGTGGTGATCCGCGCCCCGCGCGGCTTCGGCAACATCGAGAACTTCAACAACGGCTTCGGCATCATCGGCCTGGCCGACTGGGGCGAGCGCCGCGACGCCTGGGCAATCATGGATGACGTGCGCACCGAGCTCGCCGGGCTGCCCGGGGTGCAGGCCTTCCCGGTGATGCGCCAGGGTTTCGGCCAGCGCATCAGCAAGCCGGTGGAGTTCGTGCTGGGCGGCGGCACCTATGAGGAGCTCGCCGAGTGGAGCGACACCCTGATGACCCATATCCGCGAGGACAACCCGCGGCTGATCGGCCTGGACAGCAACTACCGCGAGACCCAGCCCCAGCTGCGGGTCGACATCGACTACGAGCGGGCCGCCTCGCTCGGGGTTACCGTCACCGAGATCGGCCGCACCCTGGAGGTGCTGCTGGGCGGGCGCAACGTCACCCGCTACCTGGACAATGGCCAGGAGTACGACGTGATCGTCGAGGGCGATCGCGGCAGCCAGGCGAGCCCCCGCGCCCTGGACAACATCCAGGTGCGCTCGGCGCGCACCGGCGAGCTGATCCCGCTGGCCAGCCTGGTCTCCTTCACCGACTTCGCCGGCGCGAGCACCCTCAACCGCTTTAACCGCATCCGCTCGATCACCATCGAAGCCAACCTCGCCGACGGCTACTCGCTGGGCGAGGCCCTGGCGTATCTGGAGGCGGCCGCCGCCGAGGTGCTGCCGGCCCAGGTCCAGACCGACGTCAGTGGCGCCTCGCGGGACTTCGAGCAGGCCAGCGGCGCCACCACCTTCCTGCTGATCCTCGGCGCCCTGGTGGTGTTCCTGGTGCTGGCCGCCCAGTTCGAGAGCTTCGTGCACCCCTTCGTGATCATGCTCACCGTGCCCCTGGCGATGAGCGGCGCCATGCTGGGGCTCTTCGTCACCGGCCAGTCGCTCAACATCTACAGCCAGGTGGGGCTGGTCATGCTGATCGGCCTGGCGGCCAAGAACGGTATCCTGATCGTGGAGTTCGCCAACCAGCTGCGCGACGAGGGCCTGGCCTTCCGCGATGCCCTGATGGACGCCGCGGTGACCCGCCTGCGGCCGATCCTGATGACCGCGGTGACCACCATGGCGGGCTCCATCCCGCTGATCGTCGGGAGCGGCGCCGGCTCGGAGTCGCGCATGGTGATCGGCACCGTGATCCTCTCCGGGGTCGCCTCCGCCACCCTGTTCACCCTCTTCGTGGTGCCGGTGGCCTACGACCTGCTGACCCGCCACACCGGCTCACCGGGCGACGTCAAGCGCCGCCTGGAGGAGCAGATGGAGGCGAGCGAGGCCCGCCGCTAAGGCTAGTCCCGGTCCTGCATCCTGAAAGCCCCGACCCGGCCCACACGCGGGGGGCCAGACCAACGGCCAGAGGCAAACAGGGCCACCCCATGGGGTGGCCCTGTTCGCTCGCGGCGAAGTGCGGTTCAGCAGTCGCCGAGACGCTCGCCCTCGACCACGGTGTTCATCTGCATCTCGCCCATGGATGACTGGACCGTCACGTTGACGTCGCCCTCGACGCGCTCGCCGAGGAAGTCCATGCGCCCGTCGATATTCGCCTCGCCATCATCGGCGTGGCAGACCATGCGGTAGTCGATGCCATCGGAGGAGACGTTGTGCTCGAGGAGCTCGCAGCCCTCCTCCACTTCGAGGAACTGGAAGTCGGAATCCGCCAGGTCGCCCTGGGCGATGCACTCCTGATGGGTATCGGTCTGGTCCGGAATCGGCACCTCGCCGGTCACCGACGTGGTACTGGTAAACTCCCACAGCCCCGGCACGATGTTGGGGGTGTCGGCCACGGCGGTCAGTGGCAAGGCCAGCACGGCGGCGGCCAGCAGGGAACGTAACGGCATGGGTGTCTCCCGGTCTATGAATGGCATGCCTCTCCTTCGGCATGGGAGCAGCTTACCGCCATTCGCCCCGGGTGCCCAATGCCTGGCTAGCGCAGGGCGTTGCCGGCAAGCACCTCGTAGAAGAATGCGACCCCGTTACCGGGCCTGAGGTAGTGGCGATAGGCCTGGGCGCCGAAGTGCATCGGGTGGAAGAGGTAGTAGAGTTCGGTGATGCGCTCCTCGCCGGCGAATCCCTCGCCGGGCAGCGCCTCCAGCACCTGGTCGAGCAGCTCGGCCGGCATGGTTGCGAAGGTCACCACGTAGGCCAGATACTCCTGCGCCTGGATCGTGGGCTTGGCCATCATGAAGTGGGAGGCGACGACCGCATGGGCCACCTCATGGGCCGCCAGGCTCCGGTAGAGCCGATGATCGATGGGCACGCCAAACCAGGTCTGCCATGCCAGGAAGCGGCGGTAGGGGACGATCAGCACGCGATTGCCGTCCGCCAGATAGCAGCCAGCCGCTGTGGGACCCGCCTCCTCCGGGAGCTCCGGCACGACCTCCACCACGATCGGCCTGGCCGGCTGCAGGCCCAAGGCGCCCAGGAAGTCGAGGCTGGCCGCCGCGCCGCTGCAGGCATCACGGGCATCGGCCGGGTCGCTCGCGATCACCTGCACCCCGTACCTCGGGCAGGTGAAGCTGTCGGCCTTCGCCTCGCCCAAAAGGGCATCGGCAAGCGTGACGATCAGGAGCCCCGCCGCCGCGATCGACATCCACCTTGAGGCCGCACGGCGCCAGCCAGGGTAGCGCCTCATCCGACAGTGGCTCCCGTCGACGAGGCCAGTGTCCCGAGCGTAAAGCGTGATCATTGGCTGCCTTTCCATGGTGTCTCGGCCCTGCAGTATCTCCGGCAGGAACTGCTCACGCCGGTCGATGACCTCAGGAGTGCCCATCGCGCCATACCAGATTCCAGCGATCGGCGGTCGGACATGGCTAAAGATGGGCACCCCGGCCCCGGCCGCCAACGGTCCCGGGGCCTAGCGTTTCTGTTTGACATGGCCCGGCCCGGCTGGTTATCGTCAGTGTAGCGCCGATTTGAGTCTCAGCTTGCGGGCGCTCTACAAATACCGCTAAAGCGACGCCAGAGGCCCGCTTCAGCATATGCAAAGCGGGCTTCGTGTTTTTTGGCCCCCGGGCCGCCGCCGATTTAAGCACCAACTTGCGGGCGGAATAGAAATGCAGCTAAAGCGGCGTGCGACTCCACTCCCCTGGGTCGGCGCTTGCCGAACCACACTCGCAAGCCCCATGGGCTCGAGCATCTTCAGGGGAATGGGAGACGATCATGACCTACCGCATCACCGCACATCACGACCACACCGCGGCTGCCGACACGCGCACCCCCGCATCACGTTGCACCGGCTTGACCGCCCTGCTCGATCCGGACGACATCGTGCGCCCGGAACTGCGCAATGCCGCCATTCTCGGCGCCCGGCACGCAGCGCAGTACCCGTGCTCCGCCACCCCTGCCCCCACGCGCCGGCGAGGAGGGCCTGACCATGAACCTGATTCAGGAGCGACGACCCGCTCCGCGCAACCTTTGCGATAACCCTGCCAGACCGGTTCGTGAAGGAGAAGGAGTAAGGCGCTCTAGGCCTGGTCCCCCAGTCAAACCGGATCAGAACGAGACGTCGAAAACCAGCGGCACGATGGTATAGAGCGACACGATGATCACCAGCAGGCCGATCAGGTTGAGCCAGATACCGGCGCGGATCATGTTCCTGATCGGCAGGTCCCCGGTGGCGAAGGCCACGGCATTGGAAGGCGTCGCCACCGGCAGCATGAAGGCGCAGCTCACCGCGAAAGTCACCACGATGGTCATCAGGAAGGGCTCGATGCCCAGGCCGACAGCGATGGCGCCCATGATCGGGAAGAAGGCGGCTGCCGTGGCGGTGTTGCTGGTCAGCTCGGTGAGCAGGATGATGACGATGGCGGTGAAGGCCAGGATCAGAATCGGCGGGAACCCCGACAGGCCCGAGACGCTCTCGCCGATCCAGGCACTCAGGCCGGTGGCGGTGAACTGGGCCGAGAGCGTCAGGCCGCCGCCGAACAGGATTAGCACGCCCCAGGGCACGTCACGGGTGGCCGTCCACTCCAGCAGCGCTCCCCTACCCTTCGAGGCGGGAATCACGAACATCAGGATCGCCGCGAGAATCGCCACGCTGGTGTCGTTGATGTTCGACAGCCACGGCAGCGCCGCCTGCACGGCCGGGATTCGCGCGATCAACGGCAGGAACACCCAGCAGAATACCGCGCCGGCAAAGACCATCAGCACGCGGCGCTCTTCCAGCGTCAGCCGGCCCATGCTCTTGAGCTCGGACTCGATCATCTGCCGCCCACCCTGGATGTCGTCGACCTCGGAGCGGAACACCAACTTGTTGAGCACGAACCAGGCCAGCATCAGCATGGTGAAGGAGAACGGCACCCCCATGAGCATCCAGTGGCCGAAGCCGATGGAAAGACCGTGGGTGTCTTCCATGTAGGCACGCATCAGCGCCATGGGCGGCTGGCCGATCAGGGTCGCCATGGAGCCGATGGTGATGGCGTAGGCGATGCCCAGCAGCACCGCGGCCGAGAACTTGGGCGTGTCATCGCCGTTACCCAGCGACTTCACCAAGGCAATGATGGAGCCGCCGATCGGCATCATGATCACGGCGGTGGCGGTATTGCTGACCCACATGGTGATGAACCAGCTGGCGGACATCAGGCCGAAGACGATCTGCGCCGGCCTGGTGCCCACGGTGAGCACCGTCAGCAGCGCGAAGCGCCGATGCAGGTTCCAGCGCTGTGTCGCCAGGCCGAGCAGCACCCCGCCCAGCACCAGGAAGACGATGCTGTGGGCATAGGGCGAGGCCGTCGCTCCCACCGAGGCAATATCGAAGAAGGGGAACAGCACTAGCGGCAGCAGCGACGTGGCCGGGATGGGGATCGCCTCGGTCATCCACCAGATGGCCATCAGCATGGCAATGCCCGCCACGATGCGGGCATTGAGGGCCAGCGATTCCGGTAGCAGGAAGAAGACTCCCAGACCGATGATGAGGCCGAGGGCCAAGGATACCGGCTTGAAGGCCGTAGCTTCCGTGTAGGGTGCCTGTTCGGCTACCCCGGTGGTTTGCGACATGATCTTCACCTGCATCAACGTAATGGATGCGGGCGAGTGTTACGGCTGAAGAGTCGCGCTTCCAATACCTGTCAAGTTGGCCCGCATACCCAACTGATCAATGGACCATGCGGAAAAAAATTCGTCGAAAACGAAATAAATCAATAAGTTAATGACATAAAACAGGGCTGTATTAAGTTCTGGCAAAGCCAAATACTACGCAGACTAATGGTCACCTAACCCATCCCACCTGGATAGCCTACGACCAATAGACCCCCCCTAAGATCCTGGATTCATAGATTAACCGCAGGTGCCATGTTTATTGCGTGAATTCAGGATTCAGGACTGCAGCCGCCGGCGTCAACCAGGAACGGAAAAGCAGCCGACATCGGTGGGCTCCCTCGATTCAGATGCCGCAGCGATTGCTGGAGACCGACGATGGCAACTTCGTCCGGAAAGGCGCTGTCCGGCTGCTTTACCAGGACCTTTACCGCCGTAGAATGGTGCCGCGATCGCCCACCGCATAGACCGCCCCGCCTCGGGTAGCACAAACCGCCCGCAGGCCGTGGTCGCTGACGCCGGGCTCCGTGACCCACTGGTCGCCCTCCAGGCGCAGGAGGCACCCGCGGGTCCCCACGGCGTAGGCGCGGCCCGGGGCGTTGCCGGAAACGCTCAGCAGGTCATCGCGCAGCCGGGTGGGCTGGAGCTGCCAGCGCTGCCCGTTGAAGTGCGCCAGGGTCCCGGAGAGGCCGACCGTGTAGATGTCGTCCAGGGCGGGACCCCAGACGCCGTAGAGGAAGTTTTCCGTGCCGACGTTGAACTCCGTCCACTCCTGGCCGTTGTAGCGCAGCACCAGACCGAAGTCCCCCACCGCCAGCAGGTGCCGGCTGTCCCAGCCCCAGAGGCCATAGAGCGCCGATTGGGTGCCGCTGGGCATGCGCTTCCAGCCGAGGCCGTCGAAGTGCAGGATCAGCCCCTCGTCACCAACGGCAAACAGGGCATCGGGGCTACTGCCCCACATGGCCAGGATGGTCAGGTCGAGGTGCAGATCGTAGTGCAGCTGCCAGCGGCTGCCGTCGAAACGGTAGATACGCCCGAGCTGTCCGGCGGCGAACAGGCCGTTACCGCTGTCCCAGACGCAGTGCACGGCGAGCTCGCTGGGCGCCGGCAGCGCCCGCCAGTGCCCCTCCTCCAGCATCAGTACGGTACCCGCCTCCCCGCAGGCATAGCAGGTGCCGTCGGCCGCCTCGTGGACGCCCCAGAGCTGGCGGTCGGTGGGCGACGCCATGGCCGCCCAGGGGGAGCGCTCGGGTACCCCGGGCAGCGGGGCCAGGGCCGCGGTGAAGTCCGCGGCGGCGGTCATGATGGTGCCGAAGTCGCCCACGGCCAGGGCCTCGCCGGTGGGCAGCGCCACGATATCCATCAGGTCGTGGACGCTGTTGCTCTCCAGCCGCTCCAGGCGCAGCTCCTTCAGGTAGTAGAGGTGCCCCTGGTCACCGACGATCAGCACCCCGTCCTTGTAGGCCTTTACCGCACGCAGCCGCGGCATCGGCGTGTTGAAGGTCAGGGCCTGGAACTGGCCCTCCCGGTAGCGCACCAGCTCGCCGCGAAAGCCCCCCTGGTCGACGAAGTAGCGCCCGCCGGCCAGCAGCAGTTCGTCATCGCCCAGGAGCAGCATCGCCTGAAAGCCGGAGCCCAGCGGGCACTCCAGGGAAACCCAGCGGCCGTCCCGGTCGCGCTTGAGCACGGTGCCCTCGCCGCCGGCGGCGTAGACGGTGCCGTTCGGGGCGCAGGCCACGGCGCGCAGGTTGATGCGGGTCGGGGAAGGCTCCTGGACCCAGTCGCGGCCGTCGAAGTGCAGGATCATGCCGTCATCGCCAACCGCCCAGGCCTCGCCGTCGGCGTTGCCGTCGACGGCGAACAGCGGCGTGTTCTTGGCACAGGCCGCGAAGCGGCCGTTCTCGTCCACCACCCCGCCGCGGCGCTGATGCCACTGGCGGCCGTCGAAGTGCAGTACGCAGCCCATCCAGCCCACGGCGATCAGCGCATCGGCACCGGGCCCCCAGAGGCTGTGCAGCGGCAGGTTGCCGGGCACCGCCATGCGCTCCCACTGCCGGCCCGAATCGTCGGCGGCCCCAGTGTAGCGCAGGATCATGCCCTCATCGCCCACCACGAACACTTCGCCATCGCCGGCCCAGCCCGACCAGAGCACATCGCCGTCGCCGGCCCCCACCTCCGGCACGCGGCGCCAGGGCGCACGCTGGGGCGCCTGGGCGCTGGCGGTGTCGAGCAGCTGACGAAAGAAGCGGCGGCGGTCGGCGTTGGCGGCCTGGGTCATGGCGTGAGGTCCTTGCAGAAAGAGAGAAGGCGGTGGGGGTCAGTCGCCCCGGTCCGGGCTGGAGGGAGGCAGCGGCGAACTGCCGAGCAGCTCGGCCAACTCCGCGCGCAGGGCGTCACGCTGCTCGGCAGGCACCGCGGCCAGCGCCTCCTCGAGCTCCGGTGCGGTCTGGGCCTCCTGTTGCATGGCCTGCAGGGAGCCTGCGGCAGCGGCGGCGAAGCTCTCCCGGGCCTTGGCGATGCAGGCCTCCACCGCCGGCAGGAAGGCGCGGGCCTCGGGGCTCTCCGGCGCGTCGATCATGATGGGACGCCCGGCATCGGAGCCGCTGGCCAAGGCCGGCGAGAGCGGAATCTGGGCCAGCGAGGCGACTCCCGCCTTCTCCAGCGCCTCGGCCAAGTGGGCTCGTGGGAAGAGGTGGAAGTCACCGCCGCAGTGGGGGCAGGTGACGCCTGCCATGTTCTCCACCACGCCGAGCAGGGGCAGCCCCCGCTCCTGGCAGAAGCGCACCGCCTTGAGGCTGTCCATCAGCGCCACCTCCTGGGGGGTGGTGGCCAGCAACGCGGCCACGTCCTGCCCCTCGAGGAGGTCGGCCAGGGTGATCAGCTCGTTGCCGGTCCCCGGCGGCATGTCGATGACCAGAAAATCCAGGGGGCCCCAGTCGAAGGAGCCGACCAGATGGTGCATGAAGTCGTGCTTGTAGGAGTCCCGCCAGACGATGGGGGCGTCGTCGCTCTCCATCATGAAGGCCAGGGAGCCGACCTTCACCGGGTGGTCGAGCCCCGGGGCGGTAAAGGCCCGGGGCGTCAGGCCATGCTGGCCGAGGCGCACCCGCTCGCCCACGAAGCCGAAGAAGCGGCTCTGGTTGGGGCCGTGGATATCCGCATCGGCGACCCCGACCCGGTAGCCGCGGGCGGCCAGACCGGCGGCCAGGTTGGCCGACACCGTGCTCTTGCCCACGCCCCCCTTGTTGGCCATCACCATGATGATCTGGCCGATCTGGGCCAGTCGCGTCTCAAGGAGCCGCTTCTCGTGGTGCCCCTTCTCCAGGCGGCAGCTTTGCTCCTCGGGGCAGAGCTGGCAGGCGTGGCCGCGGCCGCAGTCCTCGGGCGCAAGCTTGAGGGGGTCCGGCGCCGCCCCGGCGTCACGCCCGGGGCCCTGGTTGCGAGGGGGAAAGTGGGAAACCGACATTGCTGTTCACTCCTCTGCCATACGGCGGCGTCAGTCGTCGCTGCCGGTATCCAGCAGAATCCAGGTATGGGTAATGCGCTTGTTGCCGTCGCGCTCGTGGTCGCTGCCCTGCCAGACGGCGAAGGAGACCGGTACCGACTCGCCGTCGAAGCTGACCTCGTGCTCGCCCTCGGCCTCCAGGGGGCGGGACATCACCACCTGCCACTCGCTGTCCTGGGCAATCTCCCTCTCCACGTAGGCGCCGGCCCCGGAAACCTCCTGCTCGGGAAGCAGCATCGTGCTGCCGAAGCCGCCGGCGGCGAGGTTCTCGACGTCGGACAGATCGGCCCGCCAGTACCAGATATTGACGGGCTTCTCCGGCCCGGTGCCCATCATGTAGGAGGTGTCCACCCCGTTCAGGGCGTACTGGACGGCGACGCCGTCGCTGAAGCCATCCACCGAGTTGGCCCGATCCTCGCTTTCATCCTTCCAGCGCAGTCGCACATAGAAACGCTCGCTGGTGCGGGCCACCTGGAAATAGAGGTGCTTGCCGCGCATGGCGCCGTCGTCGAAGCGCAGCCTCACTGACTCATGCACCGGCGGCGCCGGCAGCAGATGGGTGCGGTAGAGCGGCACGCGGTTCCAGATAATGTCATCCGGGTCATTCTGGCTGCGCAGGAAGATCTGCTCGGGCAGGCGCACCACCTCGACGGTGTCGCCCGGCTTCACCTCGGCCACGTTGGGGTTGGCTTCGGGGTGCTCGGCCCAGGCGGCGCCGGCGGCGAAGGCCAGCGCCAGGGTCAGAGAGCTGCGCAGCATGGGTCGCAGTGTCATGACAAGTCTCCTCGCAGGGGGCATGGCCCCCATGGGCGCCGCGTGGTCAGTCCCACAGCGAGCGCGAATCGGCATTGGAATGGGCAGCGGCGTCGCCGGGCTGCGGCGAAGGCCCCACCTGGGCGGCGAGGGCCGCCTGCTGCTCGGCCACCCAGCCGGACAGCACCTCGATCAGGTGCGCAAGCGTCGGGTCGAGGCCCTGGTCCCGGGCGTCGGCGAAGCACTCCTGGATGGACGCCAGGAGCGGCCCCAGGTAGCGGGCGATGAAGTCCCGCTGGGCGCGCTGAAAGGGCCCCGGATCACGCCCGCCGTTCAGGGCCTCCTGCTCCAGATGGCAGAGCAGGGTGCAGAACTCGAGCATGGCCACCAGATGGTCGGGCTCCTCCGCATGGCCCTCGTCGCCCTGGGCGGCCTGCAGCCCGAAGTGGCGGTAGAAGGCCTTGACGTTGAGCAGGTAGTTGCCCGGCGTCTGCCCCTCGAGCAGCGCCTCATGGGCACTGGCCACCAGCGGCACCCGGGGCCTGCCGCGCCTCCCCTGCAGGAAGGTCGCGGTGTAGCCCACCTGCAGCGCGGTGAGATCCTCGCTCGGCGGCAGCGCCGGCCAGGCCTCGCCGGTGAGCACCCGCCAGGCGGGGTCCAGGGTGGCCGCCACTCGGCCCTCCTCGAGCGCCTGCTGGGTCTCGGCCAGCGGATAGCCGAACAGTGCCGCGGCCAGGCGGTAGATCGTCTCCCTCGCCGCCAGGCTGTCCCTCTCGTCCGTCGCAGGGGCTGCGGTCACGGTCATAGCGTCTCTCCCGGTCTCAGCTGAGCTTGAACATCTCGGCGTGGCTGAAGCCGATCAGGGTATCCATCAGCTCGCTGTCGCGGCCTTCGGCCTTGGCCTGGCGCTCCCGCTCCAGGGTCTCGAGCACCTCGCCGGTGCGCGGACCGAACAGGCTCTCCAGGTACTCAAGCGGAATCCGCTGCTCGTCCAGGGCCCGGCCGTCGGAGGCGTACTTGGAGGGCGACATGGGCGGCACATAGAAGACGTTGGGCTGGGTGCCCCACTCCTCGTGCAGCGGCAGCGCCACCTGGTACTTGTTCACCAGCAGGTGGATGGGCCCCGCTTCGTCGTCCAGGTAGCCGATCCAGCGGATCCGGCCGACGCACTGCTGGGCGCAGGCCGTGGGCAGCCCCTTCTCGATGCGCGGGTAGCAAAAGATGCACTTCTCGGACTTGGAGATCTGCTCGTTGAAGTAGACCTTCTTGTAGGGACAGGCGTTGACGCAGTAGCGATAGCCCCGGCAGCGCTCCTGGTCCACCAGCACGATGCCGTCTTCCTGGCGCTTGTAGATGGCGTTGCGCGAGCAGGCGGCCAGGCAGGCCGGGTTGCTGCAGTGGTTGCAGAGGCGCGGCAGATAGAAGTAGTAGCTGTTGGGGTAGTCGCCCTCCCCCTGGTCCTCGTCCCAGTTGGCCCCCCAGGTGGGCTTCACATGGGGACGCAGCCAGGGGTCGGTCCCGGTCATCAGCGCTTCCTGGTAGTTGTACTCCCAGGGAATCCCGTAGTCCTCCTGGCTGGGCTGGCGGCCCAGGCGCAGGGCGCCGTCGGCATCGAAGCCGCCCCCCATTTTCTGGTAGTCACGCGGGTAGCCCAGCCCCGGCTGGCTCTCCACGTTGTTCCAGTACATGAACTCGCGCCCGTTGCGGTTGGTCCACATCAGCTTGCAGGCCGTGGTGCAGGTGTGGCAGCCGATACACTTGTTCAGGTCCAGCACCATGCTGAGTTGGCGTTTGACAGCCATGGCAATCTCCTATTAAACAGCCCGCGGGTCGGCGATGGCTTCGGCCTTGGCAAGCTCGATGTCGAAGCTCGACTCGTGCAGCAGCTGGTTGGCGTTCCACATGGCGTACTTGTAGGTCAGGTGGCCCCAGCCACCCACCAGCTCCAGCGGCTGCAGGAAGGTGGCCATGGCGTTGTTCATCGGCTTGCGGTGGATGTACTGATGCGGCTCCCAGCCGTGCTCCATCATGATCGAGTGCACCGGAATGCTGGGATAGAACTTGGCCTGGGCGAAGAACTCGCCGGTAGAGTTGTAAAGCCGGACGGTATCGCCATCCTTGATGCCCCGCTCCTCGGCCAGCTTGGGGTTGATGTAGATGTTGGGCTCGCCCCGCTGCAGCCGCAGCATGTGCTTGTTGCTGCGCCAGTTGGAGTGGATCCCCCAGCGGGTATGGGGCGAGTAGAAGTGCAGCGGGTACTTCGATGCCTCCGGGCCGCCGTACAGGCGTGCCGTGGGCACGGTGGAGTCCAGCTTCATGAAGCGCGGGTGGTCGACGTAGAAGGTGAGGCGCCCGGTCAGGGTCTCGTAGGGCGCCTTGCCCTCGGTCTGGGCCACGAAGGGGTTGTAGGGCTCATCCTTGGGCAGCGGCTGATTGATGCCGGCATGCTCGTTCATGACGATGAAGCCGCGTTCCGCCGCCTCCTCCAGGGTGATGTCGCCAAACTCCGGGGAGTTCTCGACGATATAGCGCGCCACGTCCAGGTCGGTATTGAACTGGCCGTTGCGGGTGAAGTCGTCGTGGATGGTGTGCAGGTCCCGGGTCACCTCGCCATCCTGGATGGGCCCGATGCCCCGGGCGATGGCACGCTCCTGAATCTTCCTGGTGAGCAGCACCATGATGTCCCAGTCGGGCTTGGACTCGCCCACCGGAGGTACCGAGCGGGTGAAGATGTTGCAGAAGCGGTGGTAGCCCTGGGTACGCAGGTCCCAGGCCTCGTAGTGGCTGGCCGCCGGCAGCACGTAGTCGGCCCACTCGGCGGTGGAGTCCATGCGCGCGTTGATGTTGACGTAGAGCTCGCTGGCCTGACGCAGGTGCTCCTCGCGGTAGCGGTCGGCAAACTTGTTGCGACGGAAGGTGTTGTCGGCGATGGAGATCATCCCCTTGATCTCGCCGTAGTAGGGCATCCACCCCTCGTCGATGGACTCCTGGATCATCTCCTCCATCTCGTCCAGGTCGAAGCCGACGCGCTCCTTGAGCTTGGCGTTGTCGAAGTGCTCCCGGGCCCCGGCCATCATGCCGCCGCGCAGGAACTCGCCCAGGCCGCCCGGCTCATAGCGGGCCGACTTCTTGCCCTCGAAGGTGGCAAGCTCGGTCCAGCGGGGGTGGTTCCAGGAGATCCAGGAGGTATCCAGGCCGCCGGTGCGGCCGCCGTGGCCGGTCAGGGCCAGCGCCAGCGCATAGCCCCAGCAGGTGTAGAGGCAGTTGGAGTAGCTGGAGGTTATATACCCCAGCATCACGATCGCCTTGCGCGCCTTGGCCAGATGACGGGCCTCCTGGCGCACCACGTCGGGATGGATGTTGGTGGTCTCGAAGGTAGCCTCGGGGGTGAACTTGGCCGCTTCACGCTTGACCTGCTCGAACACCGTGGTCACGGCGATACCCTCGACCTCGAACTCGCCCTCGATGGCCGGGTCGATACCATTCAGCGCCAGGGTCTTGTCATCGCTGCCCATGGAGCCCTTGGCCTTCACCGCCTGGCCGCTGTTCAGGTCCCAGTGGTAGAAGACCTCGTCGCTGCCCCCCTCCACCAGGTCCGCCTCGCGCAGCATGCGGCCGTTATCCAGGCGCACCAGAATCGGCAGGTCGGACTGCTCCTTCATGAACGCCGGCTTGTAGAGCTTCTCCTCGATGATGACGTTGACCATCGACATCGCGAGGAAGGGGTCGGTGCCCTGGTTGATCGGCATCCAGAGGTCGGTGTGGATGGCGCTGGGGTTGAAGTCCGGCGACGAGCTGGTGATGCGCGCCCCATTGTACTTGGCCTCCCAGATATAGTGGGCATCGGGGATGCGGGTCGCGTTGGGGTTGATCATCGCCAGCATGATGTAGTCGGCGTCGAACCAGGCATCCGAGGTGAAGCTCTCCAGCGGCGTGCCGTAGGTCAAGTGGGCACCGGTGAGCAGGTCCCCTACCACGGTGAAGCCGTCCAGCTGGATCCCCCCCACCAGGGAGGCGAAGCGCTGGGGACCGGCCTGGCGCACCATGGTCTGGTTGCCCGACCCCTGGTGGGTCTTGAGCTTGCCGGGGCCATACTTCTCGAAGATATCGATGATCTTGTCGGCGACCTCCTCGGTGGCCTGGTCCCAGGAGATGCGCTGCCACTTGCCCTCGCCGCGTTCACCGGCACGTTTTAGCGGGAAGCGCAGGCGGTCGGCCTCGTACATGGCGGTGGAGTGGATCGCCCCCTTCTGACAACCCCGGGGGTTGGCGTCGGGCACGTTGGGGTTCACCTGGGGGTACTTGGCGATCTGCTCCTCGCGGATGACGATGCCGTCTTTCACATAAACGTTCCAGGCGCAGTTGCCCATGCAGTTGATGCAGTGGGCGGCGTGACCCACGCTGTCCCAGCTCCATTCATTACGGTAGAGGTCTTCCCAGCTGCGGTAGGGGTACTCGCTGGCCAGGGTGTCGCCGACCGGCTCCAGGCGGTTGAGCGCCCAGACATTGCCGCTGAGCATGGCGCCGGCGGTTCCGGTGAGGCCCAGCCCCTTCAGGAAATCGCGCCGCTTGAGCTTCCAAATCCCCATAACACACTCCTCATCCACGGCTTCTGCTGACGGCCTTGGCCGACCGGTCGCGCCGCTCTCTGTATACCGCCACGGTTCAACGCCTACTGCTGGCTGTAGTAGGCCGCAATATCGGCAATGTCCTGATCGCTCAGGTTGATGGCCTGGGGGGTCATCACAGCAGCCATGCCGCCACCCCGCAGGTCGTCCCGGTAGGCCTTGAGCGACATCTCGAGGTAGGTGGCGGACTGGCCGGAAAGGCTCGGATAGATATCGGCGGTGGCCTTGCCGTCCATCCCGTGGCAGGCCGCGCAGACAGCGACCTTCTCAGCGCCGGCCTCGGGGTCCCCCTCGGCGCTGGCCAGGCCCGTCACCGCCATACCGCCCATCAGCAGCGCGGCCGCGGACGCCTTGATCCAATGGTTCATCATCTCCCCTCCTGCCATACAGTCGTTTAATTTACGTTAGATATAAGCAATAGACAGATAAGCTTCCTAACGATTAATGCGCAGTTAACCAGACCCGACGAAGGTTGAATAGCTCGCCCCGGACCAAGAGGACAAGACATTGATCCGGGTCAATTAGCTCACCTAGATCCTAGTAGAGCCAACCCTGCCCGCCATATGCCGGGGCCGTCTCGCCCCTGCTGACCTCAAGCGCATGGCCCGCCCCCCTGGTGCCCAGTACCGAGACCACCTTGGCCCCTCTTGCTACTTCCGGATAATACCCTCACCCCGCCGGCATGAAGCGAGGCATACGGAGCTGCACCGCTGAGCGCATCGACCAGGAAGAGCTCGGCAAAGTCGGCGGCCAGCACCAGATGGGGAATGGGAAACATCACCAGCCCCGCAAGAGACTCCTCGAGACGCTTGACCTCGGCTTCCAGGCCATACTCGGCCGCCAGGAGTTCCAGCATCGGGGCAGCATCACCCTGGCGATACTGGCCGAGCGCTTCTTCGCCGATCTCGGCACCAACAACCGTTGCCAGCCAGCGGCAAAGGACGCTTTCGGCTTCCCATAGCGACGACCACTGCTCATTGGGCAGCGACTCGAGGCTGTTCGGTAGCACGTTACCCGGACCGGCGTTACCTGTAGATGCAGAGAGACTCATAGCTCCACCGGGGTTGGTCCATCGAAGGCGTTGTGCTCAGAAGCCGGGTTGAGTCGTGATGATTGTTGACATAGGTCATCATTTGGCCGACTCATTGCCTTTCAGCGTCACTGGCCTGGCCAATATCGACAGAACTTGAGGGACCACGGAGGCAGGCATAAGACCCGTCAACGGATGCCGAGTGGCAGTCGCCATACCCGCCCACTATCGTTCAGTCAGCGGGGTGGCCTATCGATCATTACGCCCCGCAAGGGGGATACCGTGAGCGACTGGTACGCCGAGGTGGATTTCCATCCGCGTCAGGACCCTATCCTGCGCCGAGGAGATTCAGGGGACAACGTGCGGGAGCTGCAGCGACGGCTGAGCCATGCCGGCTTCCCGCTGACGCTGGATGGGCAATTCGGACCGGCAACGGAGCGCGCGGTGCGAGCCTTCCAGAACAGGGCGGGGCTGGTGGTGGATGGCCTGGCGGGCCCCAAGACCGACCTCATGCTGAGCCAGCTTCCCGCCCAGGAGGAGAGTAACCAGCCCACCGCTGCCGAGGGGGAGCCTCACCGGCCTCCGGCTGGTAAATCGACGAGCGACGAGCCCTCCTCCACCGAACGGCTGCTGGGCCAGCAGGACCTGGTCTGGGCCGCAGGAGAGCTGGAGGTGCCGGTAGCGGCGATCATGGCGGTGAACGAGGTGGAGTCGCGGGGCAGCGGCTTCTTCTCCAATGGCCGGCCGGCCATTCTCTTCGAGCGCCACATCATGGTGCGCCGACTCAGGCACCACGGCATCGACCCGACTCCCAACATCGCCGAGGCACCGGAGCTGGTCAACACCTCCCCGGGCGGCTACCTGGGGGGCGTTCAGGAGTATGGGCGCCTGAAGCATGCCAAGCAGATCCACCACGACAGCGCGCTGGAATCGGCCTCATGGGGGCTGTTCCAGATCATGGGGTTTCACTGGCAGCATCTGGAGTACGCCAGCGCCCGGCACTATGTGGAGTGCATGCAAAGAGACGAGCGGGAGCATCTTGGCGCTTTCGTGCGATTCATCCAGAAGGACCCGGTGCTGCTCTCTTCGCTGCGCCACCAGCAGTGGGATCGGTTTGCGCGCCGCTACAACGGCCCTGCCTACGCAAGGAACCGCTACGACGTGAAGATGGCCCAGGCCTTCGCCAGCCACACCAGGGGGCTGAGGGAGTCCGGTCTGCTGGCCTGATCTTGCGTGCCTTGGCTCGACTTTCACTGCCCGCGGGTATGGCAGGTGCCCCCTGCGTCGCGTCTGGTTGCGTTCGTGCATCGCCGCATTGCTGAGCTGCATGCAGCTGCTCGCTCTCGATAAAGCGAGAGGTCAGCCGGCCGAACAGCGAGATATATTCCTGAACTCCCTTCGTCACCTCCACCGCCTCATCGCTGGCGTCATGACGGGTCCTCCCGGTTATCGGACACGCGTCCGTGGCGCAGGTGATCCCCCCAGCGCTCGGCGAAGTCCTCCGCCGAGAGCGGGCGCCCGAAATGGAAGCCCTGGGCCTCGTCGCAGCCCATCTCGGTCAGGGCCTTGGCCTGTTCGTCGGTCTCGACGCCTTCGGCCACCGTCTTCATGCCGAGCGCCTGGGCCATGGCGATGATGGTTTCCACGATGGTGCGGTCATGCTGGCTCTCCAGCATGTGCCGAACGAAGGAGATGTCGATCTTGAGCAAATCGGCGGCGAAGCGGCGCAGATAGGCCAGCGACGAGTAGCCGGTACCGAAGTCGTCGATCGCCAGGGTGAAGCCGGCACGGTTCAGGGCACGGGTGATGGTCACCGCCTGCTCCGGGTCGCGCATGAAGTCGCTCTCGGTGAGCTCCAGGGCAATCGCCGAGGCCGGCAATCCAGCGGTAAGCCGTGCGATATGCTCGGCGAGGTGCGGGTCGGCGAACTGCTGGGCGGAGATGTTCAGCGACAGCCGGCCGGGCAGCGTCAGCCCGGCCTGGCGCCAGGCCAGCAGCTGCTGGCTGGCATGCTGCACCACCCAGTCACCCAGCGGGCGAATCAGGCCGCGCTCCTCGGCCAGCGGGATGAACTCCCCCGGGCTCACCCAGCCCCACTCGTCGTCGTGCCAGCGGCAGAGGGTCTCGGCGCCGGTCAGTCGCCCGCTGCGCAGGTCGATCTGGGGCTGATAGTGCAAGACCAGGGCACCCTCGTTGATCGCCCGCTCCAGGCGCTCGGTCATCTGCTGGCGACGCTCCAGCGCCTGGCCCATCGAGGCGCTGAAGGGGCAGACCCCCTCGTCTTTGCGCTTGGCGTGATACAACGCGATGCTGGCGGCCTTGAACAGCTCCCCGGGCGTCAGCGCGTCCTGGGGGTAGCGCGCCAGCCCGATCGACACCTTGAGCGAAAAGGTGCGATGCCCCAGATGAATGGGCCGGCCAATGATGTCGCTCATGCGTTGAGCACTCGCCTCCATGGCGGCGGATGAGGCCTCGGGCACCAGCAGGGCGAATTCGTCCCCCGAGAGCCTGGCCAGCGCTTCGCCTCTGCTCACGGCTTGCTGCAGGCGACCTGCCACGCTAGCCAGTAGCTGGTCTCCCACCTGGTGGCCATGCAGGTCGTTGATCTCCTTGAAGCGCCGGATATCCAGCAGCAGCAATGCCAGGGGGTGCTGACCACGCTCGGCGGCCCGGCGCATCCGCTGGAGGTTCTCCATGAAGCTCACGCGATTGGCCAGCCCCGTCATGCCGTCGAAATAGGCCAGCTGGCGCATACGGCGATGATCCTGGCGTCGCTCCATCTCCGCTGCGGCACCGGTCGAGAGGATACGCAGTACCGACGTGGCAAAGGCGTTGGTCTCCGGAGGGGCACGGTACAGCACCATGATCACGCCCACCGGCTCGCCGCGGGTGTTCTCGAGACGCCGGCCGATCCAGGCGGGAAACTCGCCGTTGACATCGGGCAGCCGTGCCGCGGCGCCCTCTACCACGGCGACCTCCTGGGCATCGATCAACCCCTCGAAGGGAGAACCCTCCAGCGCGAAGGTGTGATTGACCTGCTGGCGCCCCTCGGCAAACAGGCTGAGGGTGTTCAGGCGACGGGCGCCGTTGGCGCCCGTCGCCAGCACGGCGCTGGGGGCGCTATCCGCGGTGGCGATGACGCCGGCATCCGCATCCAGGATCTCCACCAGGTGGCGCACCAGCTGGTGGAAGTAGTCGTCACCGATTCGCGTGGTGATCGCCGAGGCCACACGCGCCACGGCATCCTGCACGCGCTGGGCCTCGTACTGCTCGGAGATGTCGGTGACGAAACCCTCCAGGCAGACCACCTCGCCTCGGGCGTCGAACAGCGCCTGACCCTGCTCCTGCATCCAGCGCAGGGCGCCGTTCGCCGTGCGCAGCCGATAGATGATGCGAAAGGGCGCCTGATCTGCCACTGCTGCCGCCACCGCCTCGGTCACCCTGGGCCGGTCTTGCGGATGGATCAGCGCCGCATAGCTCACCTCGCGGTTGTGCAGCAGCGCATCCGGAGCATAGCCGGTCAGGGCTTCGGCTCTCTGGCTAACCACCAGCATGGTCCACTCAGGGTCGTTCAGACAGCGATAGGCCATGCCCGGCAGGTGATTGAGCAGCGCATCGAGACGACGTTCGCTCTCGCGGGCATAGGCTTCGCTGTCGCGCAGCGCCGAGGTCGCCTGGGCGCGCTCGATCTCCGCACCGGCCTGGGCCGCGGCGATGTGCAGAATCTCCTCCTCCAGCCCGGAGAGCGACATCGGGGTATTCCTGAGCACCGCCAGCAGGCCCAGCGGGGCGCCGTCCAGGCCAATCAGCGGCAGCCCGAGGTAGCTCTCTGCGCCCAGCTGCCCCAACAGGGCGTCGTCGGGAAAGCGCTGCTGGACGTCGCAGGCGTAAAGGCAGAGCCGCTGGCCGCTGACGGTCTCGCAGGGGGTGCCGGCCAGGTCGTAGCTCAGGTTGGGCCGACAGGCGCCCCCGGACCACACCGCCAGGGTGTGGACCCGACGATTATCCTCGATCCGCGCCACCAGCACATGGTCGACATCGAGAATGGCCGCCAGGTGCTCGACCAGGGTGTCGAAGAAGGTCCCGCTTGTGGCGCGCGACATGCCATCGGCCAGCAGGCGGAAAGCCGCCTCGGCGGTCATGCGAGCTTTCATGGCACAGCATCCGTGTCTGGTTGCGGCTCGTTTTTCGCCACTTCTCTTGATGCGATTTCTCTCGGTGCGACTTCAACGCTGAGTCCACAAGACGCAATCTATCACGCTCGAGGCGAATACCGGGCTGTCGGCTGGGTGGTGGCCGCGCTGACTAAGGGTCGGTCACTCTCGCATGGCACGCTGCAGCTCGCGCAGTCGCGGCCCCAGGTCTTGTGCCAGGGCAGCGACCGCCGGCCTGGCGAAGAAGAAGCCCTGCTGACGGGTGATGCCGACCCGGGCCAGCCAGAGCGCCTCCTCCCGGGTTTCCACCCCTTCGGCAATCAGTTCGAGCCCCAGCTCACTGGCCAGGCCATGCACCGCCCTCAGCAGCGCCTGACGGCGCCTGTCCTGGTCACACCCCATCACCAGCTGACGATCGATCTTGAGCTTGTCCGGCTCGAGTTCGGTCAGCAGGTCCAGGTTGGCGTAGCCGTTGCCGAAATCATCCAGCGCAGTGGTGAAGCCCATCGAGCGGTAGCTGTCGATGATGCGCTTGAGATGCCCCTGATCGGTCACCCGCTCGGTTTCGGTAAATTCGAATACCAGCCTGTCGGTCGGCCACCCCACTCGGCGGGACACATCCAGGGTCGCCTGGATACATGCCTCGGGCTCATAGACGGCGTTGGGCAGGAAGTTGATGGAGAGGTGTTCCTGCATGTCCAGGGCGCTGGCCATCTCGATCGCCCGTACCCGACAGGCCTGGTCGAATCGATAGAGCAGCTCGCCGGTGACCTGGGAGAGCACGCTCCAGGCGGATTCGCCGTTCGGCCCGCGCACCAGGGCCTCATAGGAGGTGATCCGGGCAGACGCCAGGTCAATGATCGGCTGAAAGGCCATGGTGAACTCGAAGGGCAAGTCGCCCTCACAGCGGCCGCAGTGGCCCTCCACCCGCGCACAGTGCTTCATCTTTCCCCCACTGATCTCTTGTCCCTCGGCGGCTGGTGTCCTCCCGGGCCGCGTGGTATCCGTTTCATTGTCATTCAAGCCGGCCGACGCGCAACGATAAAACGCGACAGGTCCTCCAGCGGCATCGGACGCGCCGTCAGGTAACCCTGGAAGATATCGCACCCCCAGGCTTCCAGCTGACGACGCTGCGCTTCCGTCTCGACGCCCTCGGCCACTACCTGGAGTCCCAGGTGACCGGCCATCGAGATCATACCCTGCACGATAGCGGCATCATGGGGATTGGTGGTGACCTCGTTGATGAAACTGCGGTCGATCTTCACCTTGCTGATGGGCAGGTGCCGCAGATAGCTGAGGCTCGAGTAGCCGGTGCCGAAGTCGTCGATGGAGACGCCGATGTGCATGCCGCGCAGCGCATGCAGGATATCGATGGCCGATTCGGTGTTATCCATGAGGATGCCCTCGGTCAGCTCCAGTTCGAGCTGCTCCGCCGGCAGCCCTGTCTGCTGCAGCACCTGGCGCAGGGTGGCCAGGAAACTCGGTCGATGAAACTGCAGCGGCGACAGGTTGACCGACACCTTCACCTTGCCTACCCCCTGCTGCCCCAGGGCGACCATGTCCGCGCAGGCACGCTCCAGCACCCAGCGGCTGAGCGGGATGATCTGCCCGGTGGATTCCGCCAGGGGAATGAACACCTCGGGGGAGACATAGCCGCGCTGCGGGTGGTTCCAGCGCAGCAGCGCCTCGACGCCGGCCAGGGTGCCATCGCGGGCCACCAGGGGCTGGTAGTGCAACTCCATCTTGCAGGAGGCGATGGCCTCCTGCAGGTCGTTACGCAGCGTGACCCGCTCGCCCAGCTGCCTGTTGATCTCCTGGGTAAACCAGTGATAGGCGTTGCGTCCCTGCTGCTTGGCCTTGTACATGGCCATATCGGCCTGCTGGATCAGCTCACGCGGCTCGACCATGGCCGGATCGCTCAGGGCGATGCCCACGCTGCAGGTCAGATAGAGTTCATGGCCGTTGATCAGGTAGGGCCGCGAGATCTCCAGCATCAGGCGCTCCACCAGGGCCAGCACCTGCTCTTCCCGGGTGACGTCGGTCATCAGCAGCACGAACTCGTCGCCGCCCATGCGCGCGAGCGTATCGCCGGGCCGCACCGAGCCCTGCAGCCGCCTGGCCACCTCGCACAGGACATCGTCGCCCACCGCGTGCCCCAGGGTGTCATTGATCGGCTTGAAGTCGTCGAGGTCAACGAACAGCACCGCCAGCCGCTCCTGGCGACGGGCCGTTAGCGCCACATCATGCTCGAGGCGATCCTCGAAGAGGCTGCGATTGGCCAGCCCCGTCAGGGCATCATGGCTGGCGTGATGGGCCAGCTGGGACTCATGGGTCTTCTGGTCGGAGACATCGTTCTGCATCCCCACATAGTGGGTGATCCTCTCCTGGGCATCGCGTACCGGGGCGATGTAGAGATCGTTCCAGAACGGCGTGCCATCCTTGCGATAGTTGAGCAGGGTGACGTGAACGTCTTCTCCGCGCGCCAGCTGACGCCGGATGGACTCCACCGCCTCGCGATCGGTCTCCGGCCCCTGCAGGAGGCGACAGTTACGCCCCAGCACCTCCTCCCTGGCGTAGCCGCTCATGCGCTGGAAGGCCGGGTTGACGTAGATGATGGGAGCATCCGACCGGATGGCATCGGCGATCACCACCCCGTTGATACTGCCTTCGACGCTGCGCTCCAGCAGCCGAAGGCTACGGCGGCTCTGGTGGCGCTCCACCGCCAGGGCGGCCAGGTCGGCTGCCTTGCTGAGCAGCAGACGCTCTGCCGCATCGGGCGACTGCGGTTGTGGCAGGTAGGTGCCGAAGGTGCCGAGCACCCGTCCCTCGCTGTCCAGGATCGGCACCGACCAGCAGGCGCGCAGGCCGTGGGTCAGCGCCAACTCACGGTAACCACTCCAGCGAGGGTCCTCGGCCAGGTCCTCGCAGATCACCGTCTCGCCGAGATAGGCGGCGCTGCCGCAGGCGCCGATGCCCGGGCCAATCTTGAGTGTCGTTACCGCCTCCCGATAGGCCCGTGGCAGTCGCTCGCCGGCCATCAGATCCATGGCGGTACCCTCCTCATTGACCAGCATGATCGACGAGAGCGACCCCGGCACCTGCTGCTCCAGCATGTGGCAGATGGCCGCCAGGATATCCTCCAGCGGCTCCTCGTTGACGATGCGGGTCTGCACGGCCTGCTGAGCCACAAGCTGCTGGCGGACCTCACCCAGGGCCCGAGTGCGGCCCAGCAGCTGGCCGGCCAGCGCCAGGCTGAACACCAGCATGCCGCTCAACACCAGCCCCCCAGTGGCGACGGCGACCGGTATCAGGCCGGCCAGGAGCCAATCGTGCTGGGTGCCGGGATAGGCCTCCAGGGTCAGCATCGGTCCGCCGGGCAGGCCAATGTGTCGCCGATGCAGCAGGTGGTTGACGAAGACTCCCTGGGGCTCCCCCTGGCCGATACCCGGCTGGCGCAGCTCCAGCATCGGCTCGCCTTGGCGCAGGATAACGACGCGGTAGAGCCCGAGCTGAAGCCGCAACTCGCCGGCAAGCAGTGCGGAGAGGTCGAACAGGCTCAGCAGCAGCTGACCGCTGGTGGGAACATCGATGGCCATCAGGGCCAGACCCGACATCTCGGGCTCGGGAAGAGACAGGCGTGGCTGCCCAATATCGAGACCCAGCCACCCCCGCACCTGCGGCAGGTGCACTTGCGCGGCTAGAAAGGCCTCACTGGTCCGGTCGGCCCCGTCCAGCCATGCCCAGCCGGCACCGGGCCGATACAGGCCGACCGCCTTCAGGCTGTCGGCGTCCTGCAGGTAGCTTTCAAGGTCACGCTCCAGCACCGCCGAGTCAATCTGGCCACCTCCCGCATCCAGGCGTTCGGCCATGCGCCGCATCAGGGTCAACCTCGACACCATCACCTGCTCGGCGTTGAGCTGAATGTTATCCAGCAAGTAATCTGCCTGACGGTTAAGGGACTCTTCCTGCTGCCAGCTGAGCAGAAACCAGGCCAGGCTACTGACGAGGACCCCGGCAAGGCCGGTCAACACCGCCAGCCGACCCAGCTGAAGCGGCCGATCGCCGCGCATCCCGGCCACCATGATCCCCAGGCCAAGCAACCCCGTCACCACCAGCGCCGACAGCAGCTGGGCGTCGAAACGGGCCAGGAGCCAGGGACGAAGCGCAGGAACGACCGCCAGCAGGGCGAACAGCCCGACTCCGGCCAGCAGCACTCCCCATGACATCCACAGCCAGCGAGAGCGCCCGCCAGGCCTGCCCAGCAGCAGGCACAGCGCTACCGGCAACAGCAGCAGCGCTGGCAGCACGCCCAGCCGCGGCTCGACCCCGGCCGGCATGTACCCCCCGGGAGCCAGCAGCGCATGGGCCAGCGTATTCAGCAGCAGGACGCTCAGCAGCCCGGCGGCGAGCAGCCGGGCGCCTGTCCACCCGGCCAGCACCGCCATCAGGCCCGCGCCCCCGAGAACCAGCGCCATGAACCCGTCAGCGACCAGCAGCAGATGAAGTGGGGAATAGACCAGTGTCAGCCAGCCCAGCACCAGCCCGTTGATGCCCACGATGATTAAGCTGGCCGCCATCAGCAGCAGCAGACTATCCATCATCAGGTGGCGGGTGGTAGTTGGCATGACCCCTCCTTGGATTCGCGTGCAACACGCTGGCAAGTCCACCGCGCGGTAACTCATGGAAATCGGGGTGCCATTCTCGCGCAAGCAAACGCCACAGAGTAGCCCACATCATGGCCTGAGGTGCGATATATGCATGATGAGCGCTGGAAACCGGCCGGTCATCAGCCGCAACCGAGGAGCGGCTGGGAGGGGAGAAGATGGCGGAGGATTGCCGATCAGATGCCAAACTCGGATATCGATTCCAGAAATAGAAAAAGCCGCTGAAATCAGCGGCTTTTTCGATATTCTGTGGCGGAGGGGGAGGGATTCGAACCCTCGAAGCCTTTCGACTTACACACTTTCCAGGCGTGCTCCTTCGACCACTCGGACACCCCTCCGCATTGCCGACCCATCGAGAAGGGCACTGCCTTTCCCTCGAGGACGGCGCGTATGCTATCGCCTCAAGTGCCGGATTGCAAGCCGTTTCCCGCTCAGCTGCCGCCAAGCACCACATAATCGCCGCGAGCTTCCAGGCACAGGAGCTCGCCACACCAGAGCCGCTGGACCAGCGCGATGCGCCCGCGGCCCCTCTGGGCGAGCTGCTCGGCGAGGCACTCGGGGCCGTTCTGGGCCTCCGGCTCGCACTCGAGGCGGTAGTCATCGGTGACCGGCGCCAGGAAGCGCTGACTAGCCTCGGCAACCACGACATCTCGGGGCAGGCTGTGACGGCGCAGCCACAAGGTCGTCCAGCACCAGCCCAGCAGAGTGGCCTGGGCGGTGAGCGCGCCTCCGAAGCCGGTGCCCTTGTCGTTGAGATTGGGGGTCAGGTCCAGGGTCCAGGTGAGGCGTTCGCCGTCGCGCGTCATCTCGCGGATACCGAGGTGCTCGACCATGGGGATCGCCTCACCGAGCCAGGCCAGGAAACTCGCCGGGGCATCCTCCTGACCCGGGGCGGGCAGCGGGAGCCGCGGGTGGGGCGTGCCGATCTCGCGCATGCTCATCTCCCGCTCAGCGCCAGTGTTCGACGAAGGCGTCGATATCGTGTTCGGGGAGGGGCCTGTGGCGTCCGCCGACCTGGCCCAGGTAGATGAAGGCCACCACCTCGTCGTCTTCTTCAAGACCCAGGCCCTTGCGCACCGTGGGGTCGAAGGCGTACTTGCCGCTGCGCCACATGGCACCGAGCCCCAGCGCGTGGACCGCCAGCAGGATGCCATGAGCGGCGCAGCCGGCGGAGATCACCTGTTCGATCTTCGGCACCTTGGGAAGGTCCGGGGTGACACGGGCGATCACCGCGATGACCATGGGCGCGCGTAGCGGCTTCTTGCGGGCGGCATCCAGGGCGGCATCACCGACGTGGGGATCCTCGCGGTACTCCGACTCGGCGAACAGCTCGCCCAGGCGCGTGAGCCCCTCGCCCGAGAACTCGATGAAGCGCCAGGGGCGCAGTTCCTTGTGGTCCGGGGCACGCAGGGCCGCCCGGTAGATGGCCTCGAGCTGTTCGGGGCTCGGCTCCGGCCCCATCAGCTTGCCCATGGAGCTGCGTTCATGCAGCAGCGTCAGCGCGTCCATAGCCTCTCTCCCTCGGCAAGGTTCGGAAATCGATATGTCGGGACTGTAGCAGCCGGCCGCCCTACTGTCGTGCCAAGCGGAGGGGCTCGGGGGGGCGCTCGCCGGGGGTGGCACGCCAGGGGCTGATATCGAGCCCGCCGCGACGCACGTAGCGGGCCAGCACCAACAACCGATCGGGCCGGCAACGGGTCATCAGGTCAACGAAGATGTGCTCCACGCAGTGCTCGTGAAAGTCCTGGTGCTGGCGGTAGCCGATCAGGTAGCGCAAGAGATGCTCGCGGTCGATCCTCGGCCCCCGGTAGCGGATCAGCACGCTGCCCCAGTCGGGCTGGCCGGTGACCGGACAGTTGGACTTGAGCAGGTGGGAGTGCAGCGTCTCCTCGACGACCTCATCCCCCACCGCCAGAAGCTCGGCACTGGGGGTGTAGTCGCTGACCTCAATGTCCAGGTCGTCCAGGCACTCGCCGGGCAGGCGGCGCGGGGCGAGGGCATCGTGATCGACATCGAACAGCTCGACCGACACCGCGGCATCGGCGGCCAGGGACAGGTCGGTCACCAAGGTATCGATGACTGCCTCGCGGCTCTCGAAACGGGTCTGGTTGAAGCCGTTGAGGTAGAGCTTCCAGGACTTGGATTCGATCAGGTTCGGCGAGTCTACCGGCAGGCGAAAGCGCGCCACGGCCACCACCGGCTTGCCGCGGGCGTTGAGCCAGCTGACCTCGAAGGCGTGCCACTCGTCCTCGCCGACGAAGGGCAGCGCGCCCTCCTCGATGCCCAGCGGCGCCCGGTTCGCGGCGCGGGGAATGGGATAGAGCAGCGTGGCGTCGTAACGCTCCGGGTAGGCGGACTCGCGCCCCAGGGGGGCATCCGTCAGGGTGTCGGGACGCTGGTGGCTCATGAGCGGATCCCCTTGCCATGCTCCAGCATCCACAGGGCGACGCTGAACAGCACGACGATGAAGGTGAGGATGGCGGCCAGCGCCCAGGCCACCGGGATGTCGGAGACGCCGAGGAAGCCGTAGCGGAAGACGTTGACCATATAGAGGATGGGGTTGAGCATCGACACGCCCTGCCAGAAGGCCGGCAGCAGCGAGATCGAATAGAAGACCCCGCCCAGGTAGGTCAGCGGCGTGAGGATGAAGGTCGGCACGATGGAGATGTCGTCGAACTTCTTGCCCAACAGGGCGTTGATGAAGCCGCCGATGGAGAAGAGCGCCGAGGTGAGCACCACCACGCCGACCGTGAGCAGCGGGTGTGCCACGCTGATGCGGGTGAAGAACAACGAGACGACGGTGACGATCAGGCCGACGCCCAGGCCACGGGCCATGCCCCCCATCACGAAACCGAGCAGGATGACCCAGTTGGGCATGGGCGAGACCATCATCTCCTCGATGGAGCGCTGAAACTTGTTGGAAAAAAAGCTCGAGGCCACGTTGGAGTAGCTGTTGGTGATCACCGCCATCATGATCAGTCCGGGGACGATGAAGTCCATGTAGCTGAAGCCGTCCATCTCGCCGATGCGCGAACCGATCAAGTTGCCGAAGATGATGAAGTACATGGTCATGGTAATGGAGGGCGGCAGCAGCGTCTGCGGCCAGATGCGCGTGAAGCGCTTGATCTCCTTGATCACCAGGGTCCACAGGGCAATGGCGGTCTGCGTCGGGTTCATGAGCGGGCCTCCGCGTCGGCGGCGGCCTTGTCGCGGGCCTCGTTACCCTGCTCCACCATGGTGACGAACATCTCCTCGAGGCGGTTGGCGCGATTGCGCATGGAGACCACCTCGAGCCCCTGCTCACTGAGGGCGGTGAAGGCATCATTGATGCGCTGGCCACGATGCACCACCAGGGCCAGCTGGGCCGGCTCCTTCCGAGTGACCTCGAAGCCGGGCAGTTCGGGGGCGGCATCTACCGGATGGGCCAGGTCGAGCAGGAAAGTTTCGGTGTCGAGCTCGGCCAGCAGCTCGCGCACGCCGGTGTTCCGCACGATCTCACCGTGGTTGATGATCGCCACGTTGCGGCAGAGGCTCTCGGCCTCCTCGAGATAGTGGGTGGTGAGGATAATGGTGGTGCCCTCCTCGCAGTTGATGCGGCGCATGTACTCCCACATGCTGCGGCGCAGCTCGATATCCACGCCGGCGGTGGGCTCGTCGAGTATCAGCAGCCTGGGCCGGTGCATCAGCGCTCGAGCGATCATCAGCCGTCGCTTCATGCCGCCGGAAAGCATGCGCGCGCTGCCGTTACGCTTGTCCCAGAGTCCCAGGTCGCGCAGCAACTGCTCGGCGCGGGGCAGCGCCTCGCGCCGGGGCATGCCGTAGTAGCCCGCCTGGGCCAGCACGATGTCGATGACCTTCTCGAACTGGTTGAAGTTGAACTCCTGAGGCACCACGCCCAGGTGATACTTGGCGCGGGCGAAGTCGCGGTCGATATCGATGCCGAAGATCGACACCTTGCCGGCGCTCTTCTGAACCAGCGAGCAGACCACCCCCAGGGTGGTGGACTTGCCGGCGCCATTGGGGCCCAGCAGGGCGAAGAAGTCGCCCTCGGCGACGTCGAGGTCGATCCCCTTGAGGGCCTGGAAGCCATTGCCGTAGACCTTGGTAAGGCCACGGATGGACAGTGCCGGTTCGGCCATTGGCAATCCTTGGTCGGTTCGAGGTGCGAGAGCGGCATGCCGCAAAGGCACAAGGATATTGGGACGACGCCGCGCGACTTCAAGCCACCGAAGAACTGGGCCCTGCGGTCAGGCACGCAAAATAGCCTGCGCATTGGCAGACATCATCAGAATAAAGGGGGCTTGACTGAAACTGTGTGTCGGCACATGGAGCGGGAAAGGAGATTCGATCGGACCGGTGCCCCGGATCCCGGGCCGAGCCTTGGCACCCTGGAGATGGGGTAAAGAAACTGGAGCGGGAAAGGAGATTCGAACTCCCGACCCTCGCCTTGGCAAGGCGATGCTCTACCACTGAGCTATTCCCGCTTATCGATACCGCTGGTGCTGACGAGGTGGCGTCCCATAGGGGGTTCGAACCCCTGTTACCGCCGTGAAAGGGCGGTGTCCTGGACCACTAGACGAATGGGACACATGGAGCGGGAAAGGAGATTCGAACTCCCGACCCTCGCCTTGGCAAGGCGATGCTCTACCGCTGAGCTATTCCCGCAGGTCTCGCACTGCTGTTGCTGCTTTATTGCACTGGATTCGGAGAAGTGGCGTCCCATAGGGGGTTCGAACCCCTGTTACCGCCGTGAAAGGGCGGTGTCCTGGACCACTAGACGAATGGGACACATGGAGCGGGAAAGGAGATTCGAACTCCCGACCCTCGCCTTGGCAAGGCGATGCTCTACCACTGAGCTATTCCCGCACTCCGGTACCTGATGAGTCGAGTGGCGTCCCATAGGGGGTTCGAACCCCTGTTACCGCCGTGAAAGGGCGGTGTCCTGGACCACTAGACGAATGGGACACGATGTCTCGGCTCGTCGAGGTGGCGCGTATGTTACTGAGAGCCCCAGCGGGTGTCAAGCATATCGCGCGCTGCCCCGTTACCCCTTGATGCCTTCCACATCAGGCAGTTGACACATAAAGCGGCGGCGGCTAGAGTACGCGCCGCTGGCTACGTAGCTCAGCTGGTTAGAGCACATCACTCATAATGATGGGGTCCCCTGTTCAAATCAGGGCGTAGCCACCAGACAACGAAAACCCCGGCGCCAGTGGCGCCGGGGTTTTCGTACTCGACGTTCAGGCCAACTCGCCCACCCCCCTCTCAAGCAAGCTCAGCGCGATTGCAGAAGGCGGTAAGCACCCGGGTCAGGTACTCCACGTCGCGGACACCTGCGGTCTCGCGAATGGAGTGCATGGCCCACTGGGGAGCGCCCACGTCCAGGGTCGGCACGCCGAGCTCGGTGGCGGTGATCGGCCCGATGGTGCTGCCGCAACCCATGTCGGCACGCGTCACGAAGCTCTGCACCGGCACCTCGGCCTCGCGGCACAGGTCACGGAACAGCGCCGCGGTGGCGCTGTTGGTGGCATAGCGCTGACTGGCGTTGACCTTGATCACCGGCCCGCCGTTGAGCGCCGGCCCGTGAGCGGCGTCGTGCCTATCGGTGAAATTGGGGTGCAGCGCATGGGCGTTGTCACAGGAGATCATCCGCGAGGCCTGGATCAGGCGAATGAAGGCGCCCTCACCGCCCCCGCCGAGCTGCCCACTGACCCGGTGCAGCACGTCACCGAGGAAGGGGCCCTGGGCGCCGCAGGCACTGGCGCTACCCACCTCTTCGTGATCATTGGCCACCAGCACGACACCCTGCCTGCCATCCGCGGCGAGCAGCGCCTCCAGCCCGGCGAAGCAGGAGAGCAGGTTGTCGAGCCGGGCGCTGGCGACCAGCTCGCCCGCCACGCCGACCCGGGCCGGCGGCTGCATGTCGTGGAAGCCGAGCTCGAAGTCGAGCAGCTCCACCCCCTCCAGGCCATGCTGCTCGGCGATCCAGCCCTTGAGCAGGCGTTCGAGATCGGCATCCTCGCCACCCTGCAGGAACACCGGCGCCATCTGGGTCTGGGCATTGATCGGGCGCCCCTGATTGACGTCGCGATCCAGATGGATGGCCAGGCTCGGAATGATCGCCACCGGGCGCTCGACGTCAAGCAACAGCCCCTCCAGGCGCCCGTCGGGGTGGCGCACATGGATGCGCCCGGCCAGGCCGAGGTCACGGTCATACCAGGGCGCCAGCAGCACGCCGCCGTAGGTCTCCACCCCCAGCTGCAGCCAGCCGGCACTGGTCTGGGCCGCGCTGGGCTTGAGGCGCAGGCCGGGGCTGTCGGTATGGGCGCCGATCATGCGCAGCGCGTTCAGCTCACCCTCGGGGAGCTGCAGGGCGATGATCGAGGAGTCGTTGCGGGTCACAAAGACCCTCTCGCCGGGCGCCAGCTGCCAAGGCTCGCGCTCGTCGAGCCGGCGGAAACCAGCGGCCTCGAGCCGCGTCGCCATGCTGGCCACGGCGTGCCAGGGCGTGGGCGAGCGACGCAGGAAGTCGAGCAGCCGCTCGACAAGATCGTCCTGGGACATGAATTCCTCTACTACTAACAGGTGTCGTGGGATACCAACAGGTGTCATGAGATGACGAGGGAAGCTGCTACAATGCCCTTTCGGCCTGCGCAACTCGCGGGCCAAGAAAGGGTCAAGGGAAATAGTGTACATGAAACCGGGAGTGCTTCATTGATGAGCCTGCTTGCCCACCTGGGACGTCCAGCCGCCACCCTGGTCGGCCTGCTGCTGGTCGCCGGCGCCGCCCTGGCGCAGCCACAGCCCACCGATGCCCAGCGCCAGGCGGCCGTGGAAGTCGCCGATTCGCTGCGCTACGGCCACTATGCCGACATCCAGCTGGACGATGCCTGGTCGCACCAGGCCTTCGAGCGCTACCTGGATGTCCTGGACGGCCAGCGCGCCTTCCTGCTGGCCGACGATGTCGCCGACTTCCGCCACCTGGAAGAACGCATTGACGATGCGCTCTTCGACGGCGAGCTGGACGACATCTATGCCCTCTACCATCGCTACCACGAGCGCGCCGAGGCACGCTTCGAATGGCTGCTGGAGAGGCTCGACGAGGGTCTCGACTTCACCTATGACAGCGACCTGCGCCTGGACATCGACCGGGACGAGGCCCCCTGGGCCGAGAGCCGCGATGAGCTCGATGACCTCTGGTTCAAGCGCCTCAAGAACGCTGCCCTGACCCTGGCCATCAGCGGCCAGGACCTCGAGCAGGTGGAGACCAACCTGCGCCAGCGCTACGAGGGACAGCTCAACCGGGTGCGCCAGACCAACGAGGAGGACATCTTCGGCCTCTTCATGGCGGCGGTGACCGGCAGCATCGACCCCCATAGCGAATACCTCTCTCCCCGCCAGGGTGAATCCTTCGACATCCAGATGCGCCTCTCGCTGGAGGGCATCGGTGCCCTGCTGCAGTCCGACGGCGAGTACGTGAAGGTGGCCAGCCTGGTACCCGGCGGACCGGCGGAGCGTGCCGGCGCGCTGGAGCCCGCCGACCGCATCGTCGCGGTGGGCCAGGCAGAGGGCGAGATGGTCAATGTCGTGGGCATGCGCCTGGACAACGTGGTCGACCTGATTCGCGGCCCCAAGGGCTCGGTGGTACGCCTCGACGTGGTGCCCGCCCAGGCGGTGGACATGACCCGCTCGCGCATCGTCGAGATCACCCGCGACACCGTGAACCTGGAGGACCAGGCGGCCCAGGGCAAGGTGATCGAGATCGAACGCGACGATGGTGCGCATCGCATCGGCGTGGTCAAGATCCCCACCTTCTACGTGGACTTCGACGCCTGGCAGGCCGGGGAGGAGGACTTCCGCAGCACCACCCGCGACGTGGCCCGCGAGATCGAGCGTCTCAAGGCCGAGGACATCGAGGGCATCGTGCTCGACCTGCGCAACAACGGTGGCGGCGCCTTGCAGGAGGCCAACTCGCTGCTCGGGCTGTTCATCGACCGCGGCCCCACTGTCCAGGTGCGCGATGCCCGCGGCCGCATCAGCCTCTACGGCGACACCGACGCCGGCACCCACTATGACGGCCCCCTCGGCGTGCTGGTCAACCGACTCTCCGCCTCCGCTTCGGAGATCTTTGCCGGCGCCGTTCAGGATTATGGTCGCGGCCTGGTGATGGGCTCCCCGACCTTCGGCAAGGGCACGGTGCAGACCCTCAACGATCTGAGCCACGGCCAGATCAAGCTGACCCGTGCCAAGTTCTACCGCATCTCCGGAGACAGCACCCAGCACCGCGGCGTGGAGCCGGACATCATCTTCCCGAGCCTGATCGATCCGGACCTGATCGGCGAGAGCAGCCTGGACAATGCCCTGGACTGGGACACGGTCCGCTCGGTGCAGTACCGCCACTTCGGTGAGCCTTGGCGCTACCTGGAGTCCATCAAGGACCGCCACCACAGCCGCGCCGCGGAGCACCCGAACTTCCGCTACCTGACCCAGCAGGCGGAACTCAACCGTCGCTTGCGCGAACAGACCACCAGCGTCAGCCTCAACCGTGAACAGCGCAAGCGCGAGGTGGACGAGCAGGAGGCCGAGCAGCTCGGCCTCGAGAACCAGCGTCGCCGAGCCCTGGGCATCGACCTGCTGGAGGAGTGGGTCGACGCGCGCAGCGAGGAGAGCGACGACGAGCCAGTGGAACAGGTGCAGGTGCAGGAGGCGGCCCATATCCTGCTGGACTTCGCCCTGTTCAGCAGCGACAACTACCGGCTGGCCAACCGCCACTGAGCCACCCCTACCCTTCGGCACGTCATCACGCCGCCCTCCTCGGGGCGGCGTTCTTTTTGCCTTGCCCAGACAAGCAGACAGGCACGCAAAAACCGGCGAGCGAGCTCAACCAGCGGATCGAATCAGGAAATCGATTCAGAAAATAAAATCTAGGAAGAAATGGCTCCCGGAGCAGGACTCGAACCTGCGACCCAGTGATTAACAGTCACTTGCTCTACCAACTGAGCTATCCGGGAACAACATACAACATTTATAGAGGGGGTGCTGATGGCTCCTCGAGCAGGACTCGAACCTGCGACCCAGTGATTAACAGTCACTTGCTCTACCAACTGAGCTATCGAGGAATCACGGACTTATAAGCAATGGCGCTCGAGGCGTCGTTGGCTCCCGGAGCAGGACTCGAACCTGCGACCCAGTGATTAACAGTCACTTGCTCTACCAACTGAGCTATCCGGGAACGGCGTCGAACACGTGGCGTAGTATACGGATTCGCTTCTGGAGGTCAAGGCTAGATCGAGATCTATGCCGGCACCGCCCGAGGCCAACCGCCCAGGGAACCCATCGCAGAACGCCCACCGGGTCTGGGACCGGGTGGGCGTTCTGAGGTATCTGGTGGCTACGCCCTGATTTGAACAGGGGACCCCATCATTATGAGTGATGTGCTCTAACCAGCTGAGCTACGTAGCCAGGCTGTCGGGCTGATCAATGCCTTTCAACGGGGTCATATTATGCCCGCCAAAGAGCAGGTTGGCAAGCCCGCCTGGTAGGGTCTCAGGCGTTCAGGTCCAGCGCCAGGCGAACCGCGGCAAGGCCCTCCTCGCCATCGCAAGCCTCGGCGCCCTCGAACCAGGCTTCCAGCACCCCGCACAACGCTTTATTGATTAAACGTTCAATAAAAAAAATGGCAGGCTACGTCTACCCTAACCATGCCTCACCGGTGTGGTGGCGAGTTTGCCCAGGAACAGGTGGTCTCGAGGTGCCCAAGGTAGGAATGGAACCCATCCGCCGCCAGCAGCTGATCAAGGCGACCATGGCGGCCATCGACGAGGTCGGCCTGGCCGATGCCACGGTGGCACGCATCGCCAGTCACGCTGGCGTCTCCGCCGGAATCATCAGCCACTATTTCGGCGGCAAGGACGGTCTGCTGGAAGCGACCATGCGCCAGATCCTCAGCGACCTGGGCACCGCCGTGACGGCTCGCCAGGCCGCCATCTCCGACGCCAGCCCCCGGGCACACCTGCGGGCCATCATCGAGGGCAACTTCGACCGCAGCCAGGTCACCGATCCGGTGGCCAAGACATGGCTGGCCTTCTGGGCCAGCAGCATGCACCAGCCGGCTCTGCAACAACTGCAGCGGGTCAACGATCGTCGTCTCTACTCGAACCTCTGTGCCCAGTTCCGTCGCCTGATGCCTCGCGCCGAGGCACGCCGGGTCGCCCACGCCCTGGCCACCATGATCGACGGCCTGTGGCTGCGCGGCGCCTCTCGCTCCTTTTGACGCTTACCGCAACAGAGAGAGGCTGGCCGGTTGCATGGATGTGGTCTAGTCTGCAAGAATTCAAACATCTGTTCGAACGCTTGCTCGCCCATAACCGGAGTGTTTCCATGCTCACCCTGATCCTCCTGCTCGTGGCCGTTGTCGGCCTGCTGGCGGTGATGCGCCGCGAGGCGGGCGCACTGCCCGCCCTGGCAGTGCTTGCCGTGACCGGCCTGGCCAGCCTGCTCGTTGCCTCCACCCTGCTGGGTATCCTGCTGCTGCTCGGCGCCCTGGCCATGGCTGCCGCCGGCCTGCCGGCTCTGCGCGGCAGGTGGCTGACTCCGCGCCTGTTCGCGATGTTCAAGAAGGTCTCGCCGAAGGTCTCCGACACCGAGCGCACCGCGCTCGAGGCCGGGAGCGTGGCCTGGGACGGCGAACTGTTTACCGGAAAGCCCGACTGGCAGGCGCTGCTCGCCTTCAAGGAAGAGGGTATCAGCGATGAGGAGCGTGCCTTCCTCGACAACCAGTGCGCCGTGGCCGCCGGCATGTGCAACGCCTGGGATATCGCCAAGGAGCGCGCCGACCTGCCCCAGGAGCTCTGGGACCACCTCAAGCAGGAGCGCTACTTCGGCATGATCATTCCGAAGGAGTACGGCGGCCTGGGCTTCTCGGCCAAGGCGCAGTCGCTGGTGCTGCAGAAACTGTCGATCAGCGAGACCCTGATGGTCACCGTCGGCGTACCCAACTCTCTGGGCCCGGGCGAGCTGCTACTCAAGTACGGTACCGACCAACAGAAGAACCACTACCTGCCGCGCCTGGCCGACGGCCGCGAGATCCCCTGCTTCGGCCTCACGGGCCCGCGAGCCGGCTCTGACGCTACGTCGCTGCCCGACACCGGCGTTGTGTGCAGGCAGGTGGTGGACGGCAAGGAAGTGCTCGGCCTGCGCCTCAACTTCGAGAAGCGCTGGATCACCCTGGCGCCCATCGCCAGCGTGGTGGGACTGGCCTTCCGCCTGTTCGACCCGGAGCACCTGCTGGGTGACGAGGAGGACCGCGGCATTACCCTGGCGCTGATCCCCCGGAACACCCAGGGCATGGAGATCGGTCGGCGTCACCACCCCATCGGCAGCCCCTTCCTGAACGGCCCGATCAAGGGCAAGGATGTCTTCGTCCCCCTGGACACCATCATCGGCGGGACCGAGATGATCGGCCAGGGCTGGCGCATGCTGGTGGAGTGCCTCTCCATCGGCCGCTGCATCACCCTGCCCTCCGGTGCCACCGGCACCGCCCGGTACGCCATCGGCTGGAGCGGCGGCTTCGCCCGCATCCGCCGGCAGTTCAACGTGCCGGTGGCCGAGATGGAAGGCGTCCAGGAGCCCCTGGCGCGCATGAGCGCGCTGGGCTACATCGCCCAGGCGGCGGTCTACCAGACCGCCAACACCATCGACCGCGGCGAGAAGCCGGCGGTGCCCTCGGCGATCCTCAAGAGCCAGCTCACCGAATTCCAGCGGGTGATTCTCAGCGACGCCATGGATATCCACGGCGGCAAGGCGGTAACCCTCGGCCCGCGCAACTACCTGGGCATCGGCTACAGCGCCAACCCGGTGGCGATCACCGTGGAAGGCGCCAACATCATGACCCGTAACCTGATGATCTTCGGCCAGGGGGCGATCCGCTGCCATCCCTATGTGCTCGAGGAGCTGGCCGCCAAGGACGCCGATGACATCCAGGCCTTCGACAAGGCATTCTTCGGCCACGCCGGGCTGATCTTCGGCAATGCCGCCCGGGCCTTAACCCAGGGCCTGGGCATCGGCAAGCCCGCCGTGCCCTTCGATACGGTCGCCGCCCCCTACGCCCGCGAGATCGCACGGCTCTCCTCCGGCTTCGGCCTGTGCGCAGACGCCGCCATGGCCAGCCTTGGCTCGACGCTCAAGCAGCGTGAGATGCTCTCGGCCAGGCTTGGCGACGTGCTCTCCAACCTCTACCTCGCCTCCATGGTGATCAAGCAGTGGCACGAGGGTGACAAGGTCGAAGACGAAGCGGCGCTCATGCACTACAGCTGCCAGCTGCTGCTGGGCCGCGCCGAGCAGGCGCTCGACGAGCTGTTCGACAACCTGCCCAACCGCGCCCTGTCTCGCGTGCTGCGTCTGGTGGTGATGCCGCGGGGCAAGCGCGTCAAGCGCCCCCACGACGATCTGGCCCGCACCATCGCCCAGGCGGTCTCTCGCGACACCGCCCTGCGCGACAAGCTGCTACACGAGACCTGGCAGGCCGATGACGGCGTCCAGGAGAACCCGCTGGCCCAGTACAATTCCCTGCTGGCGACCCAGGAGCGTGCCGAGGGCCTCTACCATACGGTCAACAAGGCCTACGCCAAGGGCGAGCTGCCCGCCGATGCGCTGCATCCCGAGCAGCGGGTGGAGGAAGCGGCAAAGGCCGGCCTTATCAGCGAGGAGGACGCCACTTTTATGCGCGAGCGCGAGGCCCGGGTGCTGGAGCTGCTCAGCGTGGACGACTTCGAGTACGACGCCTTCGTCATCGACAAGGCCAAGTTGCTGCGCCACCACGCCGCCTGACGCTCACCCATCCTGTCGCCAGCCGCACGCCCCGGCCATGTGCCGGGGCGTTTTTGGTTCTAGCACTTTGGCGTGACGCTTAGCTGAGGCTGAACACTCCCTGTGGGAGCTGGGCTATGCCCGGCGAAGGGAGACCGAAGGGCTCATGGGTGGCATGCAGTAATGACAGCAACGCCGCCAGGGCGCCTGCGGCGCCATTCGCCCGGCGGAGCCGATCTCCCACCACTCCCCACTCACCATTCACTCCTGCAGCGGCCACACCAGCAGAATCATGGGAATGGCCACCACCATAACGACAAGGGAGAGTGGAAGCCCCAGCTTCCAGTAGTCGCCGAATCGGTAGCCGCCGGGGCCCATCACCAGGGTGTTGGACTGGTGGCCGATGGGCGTGAGGAAGGCGCAGGAGGCGCTCACCGCCACCGCCATCAGGAAGGGGTCCACCGAGGCGTCGAAGCCGCTGGCCAGGCTCGCCGCGATGGGCGCCATCAGCAGCGCCGCCGCGGCGTTGTTGACGATGTTGGAGAGCACCATGGATAGGACGAAGAGTCCGATCAAGGTCACGATCACCGGCCATTCGCTGCCCCAGGCCAGCATCGCCTCGGCGATCAGCGCCGCCCCGCCGCTGGTCTCCAGCGCCTCCCCCACCGGGATCATGGCGCCGAGCAGCACGATCACCGGCCCGTCGATGGCCTGGTAGCCCTCGCGCAGGGGCAGCACCCCCACCAGCAGCGTCACCAGCGCCGCCAGGGAGAGTGCCACCGCCGCCGGCAACAGGTCGAAGATCATCGCCAGGATGGCGGCGGCGAAGATGGCGATGGAGACCAGCAGCATGCGCGGCTGGCCGAGGGTCAGGTTGCGGCTGGCCAGCGGCAGACAGCCCAGGGTCGCCAGGCTCTCGGCCAGCTCGCTCTCGCCGCCCTGCAGCAGCAGCACATCGCCCGGGCGGAAGCGGATCTCGTGCAGGCGCTGCTTGAGGCGGCCGCCGTCCCGAGCCACCGCCACCAGATGCAGGCCGAACTGGTTGTGCAGACGCAGCTGGGTCACGGTGCGGTTGACCATCATGGAATCGGTGCGCACGACTGCCTCGACCAGTTGAAGGCCCTCGGTGTCCACGCCGCTCTTCTCTTCTTTCTCCTTCTTTTTCTTATCCTGTTTTTCGTTTCCCTTGTCCCTGCGATTCTCCTCGCCGGAGCTCCCCTCGTTCTTCTGGTGTGTCCTGCTCCCTTTCTTTGCTTTCTTTGCTTTCTTTGCCTCCTTTTCCTCGACTTCCTTCACCTCTTTTTCCTTGTCTTCTTCGGCATCCTTGCCCAGGCGCAGGCCGGCCTTGTCCTCCAGCAGCTTCATCTCCTCGGGCCCCGCCTCCATCAGCAGGATGTCACCCTCCTGGAGTACGCCGAAGAAGGCGTGACCCGCCCGACGCCGCTCGTCGCGCACCACCGCCAGCACCGGGATGGTCTCCTCCAGCTCCTGCTGCAGCTCGCGCAGGCTCAGGCCATTGGCCTTCGAGTCCTCGCCGACCCGCAGTTCCACCAGATAGTGGGCGGTATCGAACATCGCCTCCGTGGAGGCCTTGCCCGCTCGCTGAGGCACCAGCCGCCATCCGATCAGCAAGATAAAGGCCAGCCCCGCCATGGCCACCGTGGCGCCCACCGGAAAGAAGGAGAACATGCCGAAGTTGTCGCCGGTGACCGAGCCACGGTAGCTGGCGATGATGATATTGGGCGGGGTGCCGATCAGGGTGGTGAGCCCGCCCAGCAGCGAGCCGAAGGCCAGCGGCATTAGCAGGATGGACGGCGAGGCGTCATGCTCCCGGGCCAGGCGCATGGCCACCGGCAGCAGCAGCGCCAGGGCGCCGACGTTGTTCATGATCCCGGAGAGCACCACCACGGTGCCGGTGAGCACCAGCAGCTGCAGGAAGAGCCGCTCGCCGACCCGCAGCACCTGCTCGGCGATGACGTCGACCACCCCGGAGCGCTCGAAGCCGCGGCTGAGCACCAGCACCGCCGCCACGGTGATCACCGCCGGGTGGCCGAAGCCGAGGAAGGCCTCCTCGCCCGGGACCAGGCCCAGCATCACTGATCCCAGCAGCGCGGCCAGTGCCACCAGGTCGTAGCGAAAGCGCCCCCAGACGAAGGCGGCCAGTGTCGCGCCCAGCACAATAAAGACCAGGGTGCTATCTGCCATGCCCCGTCACCTCCTTGTGAGTGTCGATACGGATATCACTGCCTGCAGCATCGCTAGCCCGAGGCCCCGCCGACAAGCGATTTTTTGTGCGTCTGCCAACCTTTACCCACGCGGACACGACGACGCCCGGCCGGGGCCGGGCGTCCTAGGGAAGTTGCCAGTCGCGACTGGAATGGCTATTTCGCCATCTTCTCCAGCATGGCGTTGACCGCCTCGAGGTGCTCGGGCTCGTTGTGGCACAGGCCCTGGAACACCGCGCAGAGGTCGAGGAAGTCCTTGAGTTCGGTGCGCTGCGCCATCTTCATCAGCCGCTTGGTGAGCCGGGTGGCCTTGGGCGGCTGGGCGGCGATACGGCCGGCCAATTCGCCGACGCGCTCCATCAGCGCCTCGGGCTCGCAGACCTCGAGAACGATGCCGAGCTCCTTCGCCTCCGCGGCATCGATCACCCGCCCGGTGAGAGTCAGCTCGAAGGCGCGCTGATAGCCGATCAGGCGCTGCATGAACCAGGCGCCGCCGTCGCCGGGGATGATACCCAGGTTGAGGAAGGTCTCGCCGAACTTGGCGCGACTGGAGGCGATACGGATATCGGCCATATTGGCCAGGTCGAAGCCGGCGCCGATGGCCGGGCCGTTGACCGCGGCGATGATCGGCACCTCCACCGCGGAAAGGGCCAGCGGGATGCGCTGGATGCCGCGGCGGTAGCGCGCCGCCACCTCGGCCACGTCCCCGGCGAAATCGCCGCCGCGATTGGCCATGTCCTTCACGTTGCCGCCGGCGGAGAAGGCGCTGCCCTCGCCGGTGATCACCAGCACAGAGACGGCATCGCAGGCGTTGACCCACTCCGCCACGGTCACGATATCATCCACCAGCGCGGTGCCGGTCAGGGCATTGCGCAGGTCGTGGCGATCCAGGGTCAGGGTCGCCACCCGCCTTTCCAGGGTCAGGCGGGCGTCGGTCAGCTGGGGCAAGCTGGGCTCTGGCGTAATGGATTGAGAAGAGATCGGGCTCATGCGTCGGCGTCCCTGTCGTTTGGCTCTGAAGAGTCGGTGGTCTCGATCGAGCGGTCAACGATAACCCGGGCGTCCACCACGGCATAGCCATCGGCGTTGACGATCACCGGGTTGAGGTCGAGCTCGGAGAGCGCCGGATAGGCCTCGACGATGCGCGACACCTTGAGCAGCAGATCGACCAGTGCGGCCTTGTCCACCGCCTTCTCGCCACGCACGCCGGCGAGGATCTTCCTGGCCTTGATCTGCTCGACCATCTCCTCGGCGTCGCGCCGGGAAAGGGGGATGGCGCGGAAGGCCACGTCCTCGAGGATCTCCACGAAGATGCCCCCGAGGCCGAACATCAGCACCGGGCCGAAGATCGGGTCGCGGATCACCCCGAGGATCACCTCCACCCCCTTCTTCGCCATGGGGGTCACCAGCACCCCCTCGATCTCGGCGTTGGCGTCATATTCCCGGCAAGACGCAAGGATCGCCTCGCGGGCCTCGCGCATAGCACCCTCGCCCACCACGTTGAGCTTGACGCCGCCGGCATCGGACTTGTGCAGGATATCCTTGGAGACCACCTTCATGGCCAGCAGCGACTCCCCGCTCTCTCCTGCAAGCCGGCTGGCCGCCTCGGCCAGTTCGGCCTCGTTCCTGACCACCAGTTCCAGGGGCACCTCGATGCCGTGGTCGCGCAGCAGCTGCTTGGCCTCGTACTCGAAGAGATCGCGGCCTTCGCCCTGAGCGCGCTGGAACATGGCGGTGAGCTCCGGCAGCGGTTCGACGCTGCGCTCGCGGCTCTGGCGCTCCTGCTGGGCCAGGTACTGGCCGCGCTCGCCCAGCGCGGAGAGCACCCGCACCGAATGTTCGATGGAGGCGTAGATGGGCAGGCCCGCCTCGTGAAGGCGGCGCAGCGCCGGTGGCTTGATCGGGGTATAGAGGCTGTAGATCACCAGCGGCTTGGTGGTGGCCTTGGAGAGGTCAACCATCGCCTCGGCGCCGCGCATCTCGTCACCCAGCAGCGACTCGGCGAAACGCGTGCTGTAGCCGCCGAACATGCCCACCAGGAAGACGCTGTCGACGTTGTCGTCGGCGGCGACGATCTCCATGCAGGTGGCCAGCAGCGACGGATTGGCATCGGTGGAACCGGCCACGTCCACCGGGTTGACGGTGGAGGCCTGGGGGAAGAGCACATCGCGCAGCTTCTGGCGAGTCGCCTCGGAGAGCTCGGCGAGTTCCAGGCCCGCCTCGGCCAGGCGGTCGGAAGCGATGGTCGCCTGGCCGCCCCCGTCGGAGATCACCGCCACGCGCTTGCCGCGGGCCTTCTGCAGCAGGCCCAGCCCCTCGGCCACCGGCAGGATCTCGTCGGAGTGCTGCACCACGCTGACGCCGGCCTGCTTGAGCAGGTCCACGGTCATGGCGTAGCTGCCGGCCAGCGCCCCGGTGTGCGAGCTGGCGGCCTTCTGGCCGGCCTCGGTGGAGCCGGACTTGTAGACCACCACCGGCTTCATGGCGGTGACCTCGCGGGCCACCTCGAGGAACTTGCGCCCGTCGCGGAAGCCCTCCACGTAGAGGGTGGCGACCCGGGTGTTCTCGTCCTCGCCCAGGTAGCGCAGGTAGTCGTTGAAGCCGATGTCGCTCTGGTTGCCCGGGCCCACGTAGGTGGAGAAGCCTACCTGGCCGTTGTACTGGGCCTCCAGCGCCAGCGACAGCAGCATGTTGCCGGACTGGGAGATGATGCCCACGCCGCCGGGCTTGACGTTATCCAGCGCCAGCAGGTTGATCTTGTGATGCAGGTTGAAGATGCCCGAGGTGTTGGGGCCGATGAGGCGCACACCGTGGGCGCGCGCCCTCTCCATCATCTCGCGCTCGAGCTCGGCCCCTTCCCCGCCGATCTCGGCGAAGCCGCTGGCGAGTATCACCGCGCCCTTGATGCCGCGCCGCCCGCACTCGGCGATCAGCCCAGGCACCGAGGCCGCCGGGGTACAGATCAGCGCCAGCTGCGGGTTGCCGGGAATGTCCGTGATCGAGGGCCACGCCTTGATCCCGAGGATCATGTCCGCCTTGGGATTGACCGGGTAGATGTCGCCCCGGTAGCCGTCCTTGATCAACCCGACCATGGCCTTGTAGCCGCGTTTGGTAGGATCAGCGGAGGCGCCCACCACGGCTATACCTGAGGGCGCCAGGATATCGTGGAGGGGGCTGCGGGTGGGGAGGTGTCCTTCGATGGGATTCATGGCTGGCTGACCTTGACCGCTGGGGTCTCTGAAAGGGGGTCGAAGGCCCGGCCGTTGGCCGGGCGATTCACTGAGATTCGTGGGTTACGGCGAGCCTACTGGCCCTGGAAGCGGGGGCTGCGCTTCTCGGCGAAGGCGTCGACGCCCTCCTGCCAGTCCCGGGTGGTGCCGACGAAGGTCATGCCTTCGAGCTCGGCGGCCAGGCAGGCATCCAGGGTGCGCTCGCCGGAGAAATTGAGCTGCTCCTTGGCCAGCGCCATGGAGAACGGCGCCTTGCTCGCCACCTTCTCGGCGAAGGCCAAGGCGGCCTCGAAGAAGCCATCGTCGGGGTAGTGGCGGTTGGCCAGGCCGATCCGCACCGCCTCGGCGCCGTCGATGCGCTCCCCCAGGAAGACCAGTTCGCGGGCCTTGGCCAGCCCCACCAGCCTTGGCAGCAGCCAGGTCACGCCGCCGCCCAGGAAGTTGCCGATGGAGACCTCCGGCAGGCCGATCTGGGCGCTCTCGGCCATCAGCAGGAAGTCCGAGGCAATGGCGAGCTCCGCCCCGGCGCCCAGCGCAAAGCCGTTGACCGCGGCGACCACCGGGGTCTGCATCTGCATCAGGCGCTTGCAGACGATCTGCTCGCCCTGCAGGTACTGGCGGCGGTCGAAGGCGGTACGCCCCTCCTTGTGCTCCTTGAGGTCGGCGCCCACGCAGAAGGCGCGGCCCTCACCGGTGATCACCACCACGCGCACCTCGGCGTCGGCCTCGGCCCGGCTGAGGGCGTCGTTGAGCTCGCCATACAGCGCCTCGGTCACGGCGTTGAGACGATGAGGGCGATTGAAGCGGATCTCCTGTACCTGGCCGTGGCGGCGGGTGATCAGGGTGGCGTACTCGGCTTGGCTCATGTGGGGCGGCACTCTCGGGCGTGGCGGTGGACTTCGATAAGCCACGGCGATGGTTCATCGACGTGGAAACAAACGTGTCATTATCGTCATCTTTTCAGCACGCTTGTTCTGCCGCGCATCCTAGCCAATAGGTCCCACCGGGGTCAACACGTGTGTGTCATGATTTTTTCCATATAGAAACAATTGTGTCATTTCGCGGCGTCGTCCATCGGGTACAATGGCGCCCCTTGCGCCACCCAACCCAGGAGAACAGCGTGCTGGAACAGGATCGACGCGACGACACGGGGCCGGGCGCCGACAACGGCCCCGCCCGACTGGACGCGGTGAACCGGCAGCTCGCCGAGGCCTACCCGGAGCTGAGCCCCCAGTTGAAGCTGGCCGCCGGCTATGTGCTGGAGCACCCGGTGGAGATCGCCTTCCAGTCGGTCCGCAAGTCCGCCACCGCTGCCGAGGTGACCGCCTCGACCCTGGTACGCCTGGCCAAGCGGATGGGTTTCGAGAGCTTCGATCAGTTCCGGGAGGTGTTCCAATCGGCGGTGCAGGCGGGCCCGGTGGAGCTCTCAGGGCGAGCCAGCCAGCTGCGCAGCCTGGCCAGTCAGACCGACGACCAGGTGTTTCTCGACGTGGGCGACGCCGCCTTCGACAACATAGGCCGGCTGTTTACCGCCGACAATCAGCAGCGAGTCCGCGAGGCGGCCCGGCGGCTGCTGGCCGCGGAGAAGATCGCCGTGGTGGGGTTTCGGGACACCTTCGCCTGCGCCTACCACTTCGCCTACGTGGGGCGCATCGCCATGCCCAACATCCAGCTGATTCGCGGCCAGGAAGGGGGGCTGCTGACCGAGCTTGCGCCCTTCGGCGAGGGCGACGTGGTGGTGGCCTTCGGCTTCGAGCCCTACTGCGCCGAGACCATGCGCGCGTTGGAGATCACCCGGGCGGCAGGGGTCAGCGCCATCGTGGTCACCGAGACCATGCGCTCACCGCTGGTGCCCGGGGCCAGCATTACCTTCCCGGTAGCCAACGCCACGCCGCACTTCTTCCCGTCGATCCTCTCGGCGATCACCCTGATCGAGGTGCTGCTGGCCGAGTGCGTGGCCTTCGGCCCCGACGACCTGGTCGACAACGTGGCCAGCTTCGAATCGCGGATGCGCGCCATGGGCGCCTATGTGGAGCAGGAGTAGCAGTAGTAGTGGCGGGTCGGCCAGGGGCAGATCGAGCGGCACCCGAGCCGTCAAGTATCCAGCAGACGCTCGATGGCGGCGATGTCGAGGCTATGCTCCAGGGCGTCTGCCAGACGATCCAGCTCTGCCTGGCGATGGGCGGCCAGATCCACTGCCGCCGCGGTTTTATCCAGGCCGCAGCGCGCCATTAGCGCGGTGCAGGCCTCGGCGGTATCGAAAAGGCCATGCAGGTAGGTGCCCATCACCTGGCCGTCCTCGCTGATGGCGCCGTCGGGTTCCCCCGCCAGCTCGCAGAACGGCCGCGCCAGCGCCGGGCCCTCGCTGATCCCCTGGTGGATCTCGTAACCGGCGATCGCGACGCCCTCCGGCAGCAGGCGCCCACCGACATTGCGCAACCGCTTGCCGGATAGCATCCGCGTCTCCATCTCGAGCAGCCCCAACCCCGGCGTCGAGCCGGCCGCCCCCTCCAGGCCCTCGGGGTCGTTGACCCATTCACCCAGCATCTGGAAGCCACCGCAGATGCCAAGCACCCTGCCGCCATAGCGCAGGTGGCGCCGGATGGCCGCCTCCCAACCCTGGGCACGCAGCCAGGCGAGGTCGGCGCAGGTGCTCTTGCTGCCGGGCAGAATGATCAGGTCGGCGGGCGGTATCGCTTGATCCGGCCCCACGAAGGTCAACTCCACCTCGGGGTGCAGCCGCAAGGGGTCGAAGTCGTTGTGGTTGCTGATCCGCGGCAGCACCGGCACCACCACCCGCAGTGCCGACTCCCCGCCCTGCCGGCCATGCAGGCCCAGGCTGTCCTCGGCGTCCAACACCAGGCCCTGCAGGTACGGCAGGGTACCCAGCGCCGGCTTGCCGGTATGGCCCTCCAGCCAGTCGAGCCCGGGTTGCAGCAGCGCCATGTCGCCGCGGAAGCGATTGATAATAAAGCCATGGGTTCGCTGCCGTTCGGACTCGGAGAGCAATTCCAAGGTGCCCACCAGCTGGGCGAAGACTCCGCCGCGGTCGATGTCGCCCACCAGCAGCACCGGACAGTCCACCGCCTCGGCGAAGCCCATGTTGGCGATATCGTTCTCGCGCAGGTTGATCTCCGCCGGACTCCCCGCTCCCTCGGCGATGATCACGTCATGGCGGGCCGAGAGCGCCTCCCAGGCCGCCAGCACCGTGGCCTTCGCCTCGCGCTTGTAGGCGTGATAGTCCAGGGCGTCCATATGGCCGTGAACCCGCCCGCGCAGGATCACCTGGGCGCCGCGATCCGATTCAGGCTTGAGCAGCACCGGATTCATGTCGCTGTGCGCCTCCACGCCTGCCGCCAGCGCCTGCAGCGCCGTGGAGCGGCCGATCTCGCCGCCATCCACGGTCACGGCGCTGTTGAGCGCCATGTTCTGCGGCTTGAACGGCGCCACCGACACCCCGCGCCGGGCCAGCACCCGGCACAGCCCCGCCACCACCGTGCTCTTGCCGGCATCCGAAGTGGTGCCCTGAATCATCAGGGTGGTCATCAGGAAGTCCCTCCGGCCAGCGCCTCGTCCAGCGCTGCATCCAGCAGAGGCTCCCCCCAACCATTGCCATGCACTAACTCCGCCAGGGGCAAGCGCTGACGCCAGCCATGACGGGCCAGCTCGGGCCGATCGTGAAACTCGCTAACATAGCCCAGGCACAGATAAGCGAGGGGGTAGACCTGTTCCGGCAAGTTAAGAATCGACGCCAGCTCATACTGATCGAGGATGCTGACCCAGCCCACCCCGATGCCCTCGGCGCGAGCCGCCAGCCACAGGTTCTGTACCGCCAGGCAGGTACTGAACAGATCCGTCTCGACGATGCTATTGCGTCCCAGCACGTGCTCCCCACCCCGCGAGCGGTCGCAGGTGATGCAGAGGTTGAGGGGGCTCTCGAGAATGCCCTCCAGCTTGAGGCGCCGATAGAGCTCGCCGCGTCCATTGGCGTAGTGCTCGGCGGCCTTGGCATTCTCCCGCTGGAACAGCCGATGCACCTGCTCACGCACCGCCAGGCTGTCGATCACCAGGAAGTCCCAGGGCTGCATGAAACCCACCGACGGCGCGTGATGGGCGGCGTCCAGCAGCCGCACCAGCACCTCGGTCGGCACCGGATCCGGCAGGAACTGGGCGCGCACATCGCGACGCTCGTGGATGGCGCGATAGAGCCCGTCCCGCTGCGGCTGGGAAAAGGCGTGATCGGGGATCAAAGCTCGATGCCCTTCTGGGCCTTGATACCCTGCTCCTTGAAGGCGTGCTTGACCACGCGCATCTCGGTGACGGTGTCGGCCAGCTCGATCAGCGCCTCAGGGGCGTGCCGGCCGGTGACCACCACATGCTGCATCTCGGGGCGCGCCTGCAGGTCGTCGAGCACCCGGTCGAGGTCCAGGTAGCCGTGGCGCAGGGCGATGTTGAGCTCATCGAGCAGCACCAGGTCGATAGCGGGATCCTTGAGCATGCCGCAGACCACCTCCCAGGCCGCCTCGGCGGCTTGCACGTCCTTGTCGCGGTCCTGGGTATCCCAGGTGTAGCCCTCGCCCATCACGTGGTAGTCGACGCCCGGCTGCTGGCGGAAGAAGGCCTCCTCGCCGGTCTGGAACTTGCCCTTGATAAACTGCACCACCCCCACCTTCATGCCATGGCCCAGGGCGCGAGCCAGCATGCCGAAGCCGGAGCTACTCTTGCCCTTGCCGGGGCCGGTAAGCACCAGCAGCACGCCCTGCTCCTTGTCGGCGCGGGCGATGCGCTCGTTCATGATCTTCTGCTTGTGGGCCATGCGCTCGGCATGGCGCTGGGGGTCGACCGTCTTCATTGCTATTGCTCTCTCCTTAATGGCTCTCGCCGTAACAGATAGACGTCCATGATCCAGCCGTGCCGCTCGCGCAGGGCGGCACGCTGCTCGATGATCGACGCGGCCACCTCTTCGAGCCGGCCCTCAATCAGCCGCTGCTTGTCCATGCCCAGATAGGCGCCCCACCAGATATACAGGCCTTCTGGCGGCAGCGTGGCGAAGGCGCCACCGCTATCGAGCATCACCGCCACACTGGCGGCATCGCCGGGCCAGCCGCGCTCGCGCAGGCGACGCCCGGTGGTGATCTGCACCGGTTCCGCCAGCGCATTGAGGGGGATGCGGTGCTCGGCGGTCAGTACCTGCAGGCTGGTAATGCCCGGCACCACGTCTACCTGCAGCGCCAAATCGCTGGCTCGGCCGCCGACGCTTTTCATAACAGCCCCAAGGCGTTGGGCAATACGCAGGCTGCTGTCGTAGAGCGAAGGATCGCCCCAGATCAGCATGCCGACCCGCCCCCCCTGCGGCAGGTGGGTGTCGATCAGCTCTCCCCAGACGCTGGCAATCGCCCCGTGCCAGTCATCCACCGCGTCCAGGTAGTCGGCGCGGGCATCCCGGCGCGGTAGATCGAACTCCACGACTCGAGTGCGGGACGACGCCTCCAGCAGGTTGCGGCACAGCAGCCGGCGCAGGTCCACCAGGTCCGACTTGCCCTCCCCCTTGCGCGGCAGCAGGATCAGGTCGGCCGCATTGAGGGCGCGTACGGCGGCCAGGGTGACATGCTCGGGATTGCCCGTGCCGATGCCGATCAGCGAGAGGTGGATCATGTGTCGTCCTTCTTTTCGCCGGGGGCGGTGGCGGCGAAGGGCGAATCCGCCGACTGGGGCCGAAAGCGCCGGTCGTAGCCGACTGCATAGAGACTACTCTCCTGGAAGTCCTGGCTGTCGAGTACCGGGCCCACCAGGATCAATGCCGTGCGTTGCAGGCTGTCATCGAGCTGGGACGCCAGGGTCGAGAGGCGCCCACGGATCACCCGCTCATCGGGCCAGCTGGCCCGCCAGACGATGGCCGTCGGGCAATCGCCACCATAAAACGGCAGCAGGTCTTCCACCACCTGGGCCAGATTGTGGATGGAGAGGTGGATCGCCAAGGTCGCGCCGGTCCTGGCGAAGTTGGCCAGGGTCTCGCCATCCGGCATGGCACTGGCCCGCCCCGGGGTGCGGGTCAGCACGAGGGATTGAGCCACCCCCGGCAGAGTCAACTCCTGGCCCAAGGCGGCGGAGGCGGCGGCGAAGGCCGGTACGCCCGGGGTGATGGCATAGGGTATTGCCAGCGCCTGCAGCCGGCGCAGCTGCTCGCCCATGGCCGACCACACCGACAGGTCGCCGGAGTGCAGCCGGGCGACGTCCAGGCCGGCGGCATGGGCGGCCCGCATCTCCTCGATGATCTGATCCAGAGAGAGCGGCGCGGTGTTGATAATCCGCGCGCCCGGCGGGCAGTGGGCGAGCAGCGCCTCGTGCACCAGCGAGCCCGCGTAGAGGCACACCGGGCAGGCGGCGATAAGATCCCGCCCACGCAGCGTCAGCAGGTCCGGCGCCCCGGGGCCGGCCCCGATAAAGTGTATCGTCATGCTCGCTCTCCTTTCGGGGCTGCTCTCATAGGGGCTTGCATAGGGACTTGAATAGAGGCTTGGGCCAACGCCGCGGTGGCTTGTCGGTCCGCCGAGATCAGCCGCGGCCCGAGCAGGGTCGCCCCGGGACCCGCCGCCAGCAGGGCCACGGCCTCGGCGACGCTCCCCGTACCCCGCGCCAGCAGGCTCTGTTCGGAGCGGGTCAGGGTAGCGGCCTGCGGCAGGGCGGCATCGGTCACGGCGATCACCGCCATGTCCCGCTCGCGCCCCAGCGCCTGGACCAGCGCCAGCATCGACTGCGCCGCGGCCAGCCGCTCGACCGGGCCGTAACGGCGCTGCAGCTGCTCCAGCGCTTCGCTCAGCGATACCAGGTTGGCGCCACGGCGAAAGCCGAACCCCGCCACTCTTATCGCATCCCCCACCCCGCTCATCGGCTCACCCGCCACTGCACGATGGGGTAGCTGGCCTTCCAGCCCCGCCGGCTGCCGAGGGGCACGGCGGCGGCCAGCTCGAGACGCAGCAGCTCGCCGCCGACCCGCTGCTGCCAGTGGGCCAGCAGCGCTTCGGACTCCAGGGTCACCGCATTGGCCACGATGCGAGCCCCGCTCGGCAGGCGCTGCCAAAGCGTCTCCAGCAGCGCCTGCGATAGACCGCCGCCGATAAAAACCGCATCGGGCGGCGGCTGGCCATTCGGCGCCTGGTCATCCAGCACGTCAGGGGCGAGCCCCTCCACCACTTCGAGCCAGTCGACGCCGAGGTTAGCGGCATTGCGGCGCGCCCGGGCCGCGCGCCCGGCATCGCCCTCGAAGGCCACGGCGCAGTTGTCGGGGTGGGCCAGCAGCCACTCGATGGCGACCGAGCCCGAGCCGGTGCCGATATCCCAGAGCCGCTCCCCCGCTCTCGGGGCCAGCGCGGCCAGCGTGATGGCGCGCACCGCCTGCTTGGTGATCTGGCCATCGTGTTCGAAAAGCGCATCCGGCAGGCCGGGGGTCAGCGGCAGGGCCGGGCCGTCACTGGCTACCTCCAGCCCCACCGCGACGGGATGGGCGATATCCTCCGGCAGAGCGCTATCCGCACGCACGCAGCGGATCCGCTCGCGGTCGCCGCCCAGGGCTTCCAGCAGATGCAGCCGGGAGACGCCAAAACCGAGCTGCTTGAGCCAGCCGGCCAGCTCGGTGACGGCGGCGCCGTCGCGCACCAGCACCAGCAGGCGCCGGCCGCGCTGCAGGTAGCGCCGGATGCGCGTCAGCGGCTTGGCATGCAGGCCCAGGCAGGTGCAATCCTGCAGCGGCCAGCCCAGGCGGGAGGCCGCCAGGCTGAACGTCGAGGGCGCGGGTATCGCCCGCCACTCATGGTCGTCGAGCTGGCGCGTCAGGGTGCTACCCGCGCCGAACCAGAAGGGGTCGCCGGAGACCAGCATCACCACCCGGCGGCCGCGCTCGCTTAGCAGTTTCGGAATGCCATCCACAAAGGGCACCGGCCACTCCCGCACCTCGCAGGCCAGGGGCGGCAGCAGGCGCAGATGGCGGCGCGCGCCAAACACCAGCTCGGCGCCGTCCAGCGCCTGGCGGCTTGCCGCCGTCAGCCCTTCTGTGCCACCTTCCCCCCAGCCAAGCAGCGTTAGCCAGGGAGTGTCGTCGTCTGTCATATGAAAGTCCTGATCCTGGGCGGCACCACTGAGGCCAGTGCCCTGGCCGGCGCCCTGGCCGAGCGCTCCATTGCCGCCCTGTTCAGCTATGCCGGCCGGGTCGCCGCCCCCAAGCCGCAGCCGCTGCCCATCCGGGTCGGCGGTTTCGGCGGCGTGGCAGGGCTGATCGCCTTCCTGATCGAGCAGCGCATCACCCACCTGGTTGACGTCACCCACCCCTTCGCCGAGCAGATGAGCCGCCATGCCGTCGCCGCGGCGCAGCAAGCCGGCATCCGCTGCCTGGCCCTGACCCGACCTCCCTGGGTGCCCCAGATCGGCGACCGCTGGCAACAAGTCGCCAGCGTCCAGGCGGCGGTGGACGCCCTGGCCGGTCCAGCCGAGCAGATCTTGCTGGCCATCGGCCGTCAGCAGCTCGCCGCCTTCGCGGCCCAGCCCCAGCACCACTACCTGCTGCGCCTGGTCGATCCCCCCGAGGTCCCGCCGCCCCTCCCCCATCACCGGGTGATCCTCGACCGCGGCCCCTTTACCCTGGATGGCGATCTGGCGCTGCTGCGGGAACATGGCATCGAGCGCCTGGTGTGCAAGAACGCCGGCGGTACCGGCGCGGTGGCCAAGCTCACCGCCGCCCGCCAGCTGGGCCTGCCGGTGGTGATGATCGAGCGGCCGGCACTCCCTCAGCGTCAAGAAGCCCATTCCGTCGAAGAGGTTCTCTCTTGGCTGTGTCATGCATCCGCCCCGGATACCGAGCGCGGCGTATAGACCCAGGGCGTGCTCTCACTCTCGGCACCCTCGCCACCCTCCTTGTCACTTTCGACAGGGCGCGGGATCAGCCGCGTTTGGCTGGAGCCCACCAACACCAGGGTGCGCATATCGGCCATCTCCGGCTGCGCCTGGCCCAGGGTGGTGACGCTGAGCGACTCCTCTGGCATATAGACGGCTCGGGCGAACATGATCAAACGCTCCGGCCCGCAGGCCTCCCGCAGCACCTCAAGAGCACGTTCGAAGCCCTCCGGCCGCGCCTTGGAGCGGGGGTTGTAGAAGGCCATGGCGAAGTCGGCCTCCGCGGCCAGCCGCAGGCGCCGCTCGATCAGCGACCAGGGCTTGAGGTTGTCGGAGAGGTTGATACAGCAGAAGTCATGGCCCAGCGGCGCCCCCAGCCGCGCACTGGCCGCCAGCATGGCGGAGATGCCTGGCAGCACCTGAATATCCAGTCCACGCCACTCGGGCTCCGCCACTTCCAGCGCTTCGAGTGCCTCAAAGAGCGCCGCGGCCATGGCGAACACGCCGGGATCCCCCGACGAAACCACCACCACCCGGCGGCCGTAGGCGGCCATCCCCAGCGCCGTCTCTGCCCGCCGGATCTCCTCGCGGTTGTCCGAGCCGTGGCGCACCAGCCCCGGCCGCGGGGCCACCCGCTCCACATAGGGCAGATAGCCCACCACGTCGGTGGCATCGGCAAGGGCGGCCGAGACCTCGGGGGTGATCAGCGCCTCAGCGCCCGGCCCCAGGCCGACCACCTTTAACCAACCGGCGTTGCTCTTGGCTGTCATGGCCGCCTCCCGTTGCCATGAATCACCACGATCGAGAAGTAGGGCACGCTCTCGCCGACCTCGCGGAACGGTCGTATGCTCTGCTGGGGCATGGCGGCGTATTCGATCAACCACGCCTCGTCTTCCCGGCCGCTGCTGGCCAGTGCCCGGCGCAGCTTGTCCAGGTTACGGCCGATCTTCATTACCACCAGGGCATCGGTCTGCGCGATGCGCTCGGTCAGCTTCGCCTCCGGCAGGGTGCCCATCAGCACGGTCAGGATGTCGTCGCCCCAGGTCACCGGGCGCCCGGTGGCAGTCCAGGCGGCAGACATGCCGGTGATGCCGGGCACCACCGCCACCGGCACCCGCCCCTGCAGACGCGTATAGAGGTGCATGAAGGAGCCGTAGAAGAACGGATCGCCTTCGCACAGCACCACCACATCACGACCCGCGTCGGCGATCTCGCGCAGCTGCGCGACGCTGCGCTCGTAGAAGGCCGAGAGCAGTTCCTTATAGCGGGGGTCGTCGAAGGGGATCTCGGTGGTAACCGGATACTCCATCGGCAGCTCGACGGCATCGACCGCCAGCAGCCCTTCGACGATGCGGCGGGCGTGGCCGGTGCGGCCCTTCTTGCGGAAATAGGCGATATGCGCGGCCCCGCGGATCAGCCGGTCCGCGCGCACGCTCATCAGGTCCTGGCTGCCGGGCCCCAGGCCAACGCCGTGGACGGTGCCTGGATTTAGGGTTCCCTGGTTCATTCGCTGCGATCCGCCATGGCATTGAGGGCGGCCACCGTCACCGCACTGCCGCCGAGTCGCCCGCGCACGATGCAGCAGGGCGCCGCAGCGCTCTCCCACAGCGCCTGCTTGGATTCGGCGGCGCCCACGAAGCCCACCGGGCAGCCGATAATCGCCGCTGGGCGCGGACAGGCCGGCTCTTCCAGCATATTCAACAGGTGGAACAGCGCGGTCGGTGCATTGCCGATCGCCACCACCGCCCCCTCCAGATGGGATCGCCAGAGTTCCACCGCCGCCGCCGAGCGGGTGGTGCCCAGCTCCCGGGCCAGATCGTGCACCCGCTCGTCGTGCAGGGTGCAGATCACCGGGTTGTCCGTCGGCAGGCGCTTGCGGGTAATACCCTCGGAGACCATACGCGCGTCGCACAGCACCGGCGCGCCGCCCTCCAGCGCCGCCCGGGCGCGGTTTACCACATCGCCGCGGAAATGGATATGCGCGGCGAGTTCCACCAGCCCGGCGGCATGGATCATGCGTACGGCCACCGGCTCCTCCTCGGGCGCGAAGCGCGCCAACTCGGCCTCGCGCCGGATAATGGAAAAGGACTCCCGGTAGATCGCCGGGCCATCCGTTTCATAGACGTAAGGCATCGCTATTCTTCTCTAAGTGTTCGATAACATCGGATTCGGTCAGGCCGGTGGCCAGCGGTACGCCATCGGCGCGACCGCCTTTGATCAGGTCGAAGCGCCCGTTGCGCCCGGTCAGACACAGGTCGGTGGGTTGCTGGCAGGCGCAGCCCTTGGCGCAGCCGGACACGTGCACGCTACCGGCGACCCGGCCACTCAAGCGTTCGGCCAGCGCCAGGGTCTCGACGCTGGCCTGTTCGCAGTGCGGGGCGCCCGGGCACGCCTGCATCGCCAGGCGCGGATCCCGGTCGTCGTCCAGCAGACCCGCTATCGCCGCGCCGCTTGCGCCCTCGCCCTCCAGCAGCAGGCGCCGCCAGGGCGTGACCCTTACCGCGCTGACCGAGTCCGGCGCCACGGCGGCGCGCAGCGCCGCGGCAGACGCCCGCCCGAACGCCAGGCCCACTACCCGACCCCGTGCATGCTCGCCCAAGGCCAGCCGGGCACCAGGCTCGGCGGGCGGTGTCACTGCCGGCGCCCAGGGCGGTAGCGGTGCTGTGTGCCGGCGCATCCGCCCGGCCTCTCGCCCACCGCTGGCGACGAACCAGTGCGCCAGCCGAATCAGCTCCTCGACGGCGGCGGCGGGCGAGTCCACCGGGGTGCCCAGCGCCCGCCCGTCGGCCCGGACTAATAGGCCGCCCAAAGCCCGCGCCTGCAAGTTGCCCGAAGCCCGCGCCTGTAAACCGCCAGATGCCGCGCGCTCGATGCGCAAGTCGGCGGATACGTCACCCAACCGCGGCGCCTCCCCGGCATCGATGGCGATGCCCATCTTGTCCGGCAAGGCCGGCAGCTCATTGAGGCGAGCCTCCAGCAGGCAGGCCGTCTCATGGGTGGCGTCACCGGCCTGCCAGTCGGGGGCCAGCAGCCGTTGGGGGCGGCGCTCGACCTGGGGATCCGGATCGACCAGCCCCTGCTCGACGAGGGCCTCCATCAGCCCGGGCCAGGAGGCGTCCGACACCCCGCGCAGCTGCAGGTTGGCGCGGCTGGTCAGCTCGATCAGGCCGCTGCCGTAGGTCTCCGCCGCGGCGCACAGTGCCAGCATCTGGCCCCGGGTGAGCCGCCCCAGGCGGGGGCGCACGCGCACCAGCAGCCCATCGCCGGTGGCCATGGGCCGCCAGGCCCCGGGGCACCAGCCCTTGATCTGCGGCTTATCCGTCTTATCCACCTTGTCCATCATCAGGGCGCCAGCTCCCGGGTCTCGTCGAACGCCAGCAGCAGCTCCTGAAGGGCCGGGCCCTGCTCGCCGGGCTCCTGCCACAGGCCGCGCTGGACGGCTTCCAGCAGCCGCTCGGCCATCTCCTCCAGCGCCGCCGGGTTGTGCTCGCGCAGGAACGCCTGGTTAGCGGGGTCCATCACCAGCGCCTGGCTGACCTGGGCGTACTGGTAGTCGGCCACCAGGTCGGTGGTGGCGTCATAGGCAAACAGATAGTCCAACGTGGCGGCCATCTCGGAGGCGCCCTTGTAGCCGTGCTCGCGCATCGCCTCGATCCACTTGGGGTTGAGCACCCGGGAGCGAATCACCCGGGCCAGCTCCTCCTTGAGGGTGCGAATCCGCGGCTGCGCCGGGTTGGCGTGATCGGCGTGGTAGATGCTCGGCGCCTGGCCGGCCAGCGAGCGGCTGGCATTGGCCATGCCGCCCTGGAAGGCGTAGTAGCCGTTGGAGTCGAGAATATCGTGCTCGCGGTTGTCCTGGTTCTGCATCACCGCATCCAGACCCTGGAGCTGGCGTTCGAAGGCGCCGCGGGCGGCGGTCCCGGATTCCGGAAACTGGCCATAGGCGTAGGCGCCGGCTGCCAGGTAGGCCTCGGCCAGGTCGTCCGCGCCGTCCCAGGCGCGGCTGTCGATAAGCCGATTCAGGCCGGCGCCATACTCGCCGGGCTTGCTGCCGAAGATCCGGTAGCCGGCTTCCCGGGCGGCGGCCTCCGGAGAGAGGCCCTGGCCTTCGAGCTCCTGCCGGCGGGCCTGCACCGTGGTACGAATGGTGTTGGCGTCACCCGGCTCCGCGTAGCTCGCCACCGCCTGTACCGCGCGATCGAACAGGCGAATGACATTGGGAAAGGCGTCGCGGAAGAAGCCGGAGACCCGCAGGGTGACGTCGACCCGGGGGCGCTGCAGCAGCATGGCGGGAATCACCTCGATATCGATCACCCGCTGCGAACCCAGCGACCAGCGCGGCCGCACGCCCATCAGGGCGAAGGCCTGGGCGATATCGTCGCCACCGGTGCGCATGGTGGCGGTGCCCCAGATCGACAGCCCCAGCCGGCGCGGATAGTCGCCGTGATCCTGCAGATAGCGCTCGACGAACGCCTGGGCGGACTTCTCGCCCAGCGACCAGGCGGCGGGGGACGGAATCGCCCGGTTATCGACGCTGAAGAAGTTGCGCCCGGTGGGTAGCACATCCAGGCGCCCGCGGCTGGGCGCACCGCTGGGCCCGGGGGGGACGAAGCGCCCCTCGAGGCCGTCGAGCAGCGACTGGATCTCCATCTTGGCACCCTGCTGCATGGCGACCCAAAGCCGCTCCCGGGCAAAGCGGCACTGCTCGGCGGTGGCCGGGTAGTCCCGCGCCAGACTCTCCAGGCAGCCCGGCGTCAGCACATACGCCTCCACCAGCCGCTGGGCCAGCAGCTCCAGGCGCTCGCGGGTGTCGGCGGCGCTGCGCCAGGGGGACGCATCCAGCTCGGCCAGGGCCTGAGGCCGCGGCCCGTGCCACGGCTCGGCGCTGGCCATCAGCGGATCGAAGTCGCTGCCCGTGCCGCGCAACCCCAGGTCGTCCGCCAGGTTGTGCAGCAGGCCGCACTGGGCCGGCGACTCGCCTCGCGGCAGCCGCAGGATGGCGACCAGGGTCGCGGCCAGCTTGTCCTGCGGCGGCAGGCTACCCAGCACGTGCAGGCCGTGGCGAATCTGCGCCTCCTTGATATCGCACAGGAAGGTGTCCAGCTCGTTGAGCAGGCGCTCGTTATCCGTGCCCTCCTCACCATCGCCGCCCTTGCCGCTCTGGGCCAGCTCGCGGTCGATGCCGGTGTCGCGCAGGTGGCCAATAATCCGTTCGCGCAGCAGTTCCTCACGCCGCGGGTCCATGCCCAGGGCCTGGTAGTACTCGTCGGTGAGCGCCTCCAGCTCGGCCATGGCGCCATAGAGCTCGGCGCGGGCCAGCGGCGGCATCAGGTGATCGATGATCACCGCCTGGCTGCGGCGCTTGGCCTGGGCCCCTTCGCCGGGGTCGTTGACGATAAACGGATAGAAGTGCGGCAGCGGCCCCAGGGCGATCTCCGGCCAGCAGTCGGCACAGAGCGCGGTGCTCTTGCCCGGCAGCCACTCCAGGTTGCCGTGCTTGCCGACGTGGATCAGCGCATCCACCCGGTAGTGCTCGCGCAGCCAGAGATAGAACGCCAGATAGCTATGGGGCGGCACCAGGGCGGTATCGTGGTAGCTCTGGGTGAGATCATCGACCTGCCCCTCTTCAACCAGGGCCCGCTCCGGCTGAATGCCGACGAAGGTCTCGCCCAGGCGGATCCCGGCAATCATCAACCGCCCCTGGCGGCACTTGGGATCCTGCTCGGGCGGCCCCCAGCGCGTCCACACCGCCTCCTGAAGCGGTGCCGGCAGGGTCCGGAACCAGGCCAGGTAGTCGTCTACGGCGATGCTCTGCCAGCAGCCGCGTTGCGTCAGGCCGCGGCGCTCGTTGGTTACGCTCGCTTGAAGCTGGCGGATCAGCGTGTCGCCATCCTCCGGCAGGTTGTCCAGCGGATAGCCCGCCGCGGCCAGCGCCCGCAGGATCGCCAGGGTCGAGGCCGGGGTATCCAGGCCGACGCCGTTGCCGATGCGGCCATCGCGGTTGGGGTAGTTGGCCAGCACCAGCGCCAGGCGCTTGTCGGCGTTGGCGGTCTGGCGTAGATCGCAGAAGCGCCGCGCCAGCCGGGCGACGAAGGCGGCGCGCTCGGGATGCAGGGCGTGGCGGATCACCGCCAGCTGGCAGCGCTCGCTGTAGTGGGCCTCGCTCTTGAAGCCTACCGCCCGGGTCATGAGGCGGCCATCCATCTCCGGCAGTACCACCTGCATCGCCACGTCGCGGCTGGGCAGGCCGCCGGGCATCGCCTGCCAATCCTCGGCGGTGCAGCTGGCCAGGATCGCCTGCAGGATCACCGGCCGCCCGACGAAGAGCCCGTGGGAGACCTCATCGCCGAGGCTCTCCATCTCATCTGGGTTACGGTTGACCGAGAAGCTGGTGGTATTGATCACCAGCATGGCCCCGGTCTGCTCGATCAGGTGATTGACGAAGGCCACGCTGGCCTCCTCCTTGAGCGACGCCACCGCCACCGCCAGCGGCTCGAGCCCCTGCTCGCGCAGCGCCTCGATCATGCCGTCCAGCACCGCGGTATTGGCGCCCTGCAGGTGGCTGCGGTAGAACAGCAGCAGGCAGACCGGGCGCTCGGGGTCCCTCTGGTCCCGCCATTCGCTGAGAGTAACTTCCTGCCGCCCCGCTGCATCAGGTATGGAAGTGGAGGAAGGCGCGTAGAGCAGCGCTGAAGGAATCACCTTGGGCTCTTGCCAGGCCAGATCCAGTTCCAGGCACTCGCTGCCGACGCAGCGCAGCAGCTGCTCGGCATTGTCCACGCCGCCCTCTCTCAGGTAGCGCCACACCCTGTGGGCCAGGGCGACGGGGACGTTGGACGCCTCCAGCAGGTCGTCGTCCGGGGCGTCGCAGCCCGGCACCAGGATCAGCTGACGCCCCTTGTCGGCGGCGGCCCAGGCCAGCAGGCGCTCGTGCCCGTAGCGCCAGTAGGCGCTGCCGCCCAGCAGCGAGACGATCACCAGGCGCGCCTCGTCCAGCACCCGGTCCTCGTAGAGGTCATAGGCGGCGGGCTTGACCAGGTTCATCCAGTTGGCGAGGCGCAGTGTCGGATAGCCGCCGCCTTCGTTCGCGTCCAGCCGCTCGACCGCCTGGGCCAGCGCCGACAGGCTGCTGTCGGCGGCGGAGAGGATGACGATCTCGGCGGGGCTCTGCTGCAGGTCGACGATGCCTTCATCGTCGACGAACCCACCGGGCTTGGCGGCGAACAGGTGCATCAGCGAGCCGCAGCGATCTCGGCGCCTGCCAGGGCGCGCTGCAGGGCCTGGCTATCCAGCGCCTTGCCGATGATAACCAGTTGGGTAAGGCGCGCTTCGTCGGCCCGCCACAGGCGGTCGAAGTAGCCCTCCTGGCGCTCCCCCACGGCCTGGATCACCCGCCGCATGGGCTTGCCCGGCAGCGCCGCGAAGCCCTTGGCGCGGTAGATCTCATGGCGCTGCAGCAGTTCCTGGAGCCGCGCTGCCAGGGCCTCGCCATCCACCTCGCCGAGGCGAACCACGCAGGAGTCGAAGTGATCATGGGCGTGGTCGTGGTGCCCCCCTACGGCATGGTGGCGATCGTGGTGGTTGTCGATGGCGTCGATATGCCCCTCGCTGGCCGCGCCGATGCCCATCAGGGCTTCCAGCTGGGCCCTGTCGGTGGCCAGGCTCTGGTCGATAAACAGCGTCTTGACCGACGCCGAGACCCGCGCTCGAATCAGCGCCTCCACCCGGGCACGGTCGGCCGGGTCGAGCAGGTCGGTCTTGGTGACCAGCACCAGGTCGGCGGCGCTAAGCTGGTCGTCGAGCAGTTCACGCAGGCTGGGGTCATGATCCAGGGAGTCGTCGGCGCGGCGCTGGGCCTCCACCTTGTCGACATCGCTGGCGTAGCGGCCGGCGGCCACCGCCGGGCCGTCGACCACGGTGATGATGGCATCAACGGTGCAGTGCTGGCGCACCTCCGGCCAGTTGAAGGCCTGCACCAGTGGCTTGGGCAGGGCCAGGCCGCTGGTCTCGATGAGGATATGGTCGATATCGTCGCGGCGCGCCACCAGCTGTTTCATCACCGGCAGGAACTCCTCCTCCACGGTGCAGCAGATGCAGCCGTTGGCCAGCTCATAGATGCCGTTTTCGACCTCTACGGGGGAGCCGCCCTCCTCGTCACAGCCGATGGCACAGCCGCGCAGCAGGCTGGAGTCGATGTCCTGCTCGCCGAATTCGTTGATGATCACGGCGATACGCTTGCCGGTGACCTGACGCAGCATGCCAGCCAGCAGCGTGGTCTTGCCGCTGCCCAGAAAACCGGTCACCACCGTGGCGGGGATCTTGTTCAGATTCATCCGTGGAATTCCTGTGGGGTAGTGGAAGGTGTCTCGTGCGTCGCGCCTGCCGGGGCCGGCGTAAAGAGCCGTGCCAGCGCATCGGGATTGTCGGGGAAGAACAGATGCAGATAGGTCGCCGTCAGGCCGCCCTGTCGATAGATCGCCTCCCCCGGGGCGGGATGGCGCTGACGCCGCCCGTGGGAGATCGGCGCCGGTGTATCGGTCGCCAGCGAGCGGTGATGAGCGTGGGCGCGGACCGGCCCCTCCGGCAGCTCGGCGGTCTGCATGCCCTGGCAACCGCGCCGCCCGCGCATGGCGCCGTGGCCGGGCAGCAGGCCGAGCATGGCGTGGGTCTGCTGGTCGACGTCGGTGAGGGTCTCGAGGCAGTAGAGCAGGCCGCCGCACTCGGCGAGGATCGGCTTGCCGGCGGCGAAGAAGGTCTGAATCTCATCACGCAGCGGGGCATTCGCCGCCAGCCGCGCGGCGTGAAGCTCCGGGTAGCCGCCCGGTAGCCAGAGGGCATCGCAGGGCGGCAGACGGGTATCGCTCAGCGGCGAGAAGAAACACAGCGTCGCCCCCATGCGCTCCAGCAGGTCCAGGTTGGCCTGGTAGATAAAGCTGAAGGCGGCATCCCGGGCCACGCCGATGGTGTGCCCCTGGAGCGAGGTGGGTATCGCCGCGGCAGTGCCGGGCACCGCCGCGAAGCTGACCGGCGGCAGTGACAGCAGCGCCTCCGCCAGCCCCTCGGCGTCGAGCGCCGCGGCGCCGGCCTCGAAGCGGGTCTCCAGCTCGTCGCGGATCTCCGCCGCCTGAACCAGGCCCAGGTGGCGCTCCGGCAGCGCCAGGGCGGGATCCCGCGCCACCGCGGCGAGCAGCGGTACGCTGGCCGGCAGGGCCGCCTCGATCAGCTCCCGATGACGCGCCGAGCCGCAGGCGTTGGCGATCAGGCCGGCGATGCGGATATCGTCGCGGAAGCCCGCCAGGCCGGCCATCAGCGCCGCCGCGGTCTGGGCCATCCCCTTGACGTCCATGACGATGACCAGGGGCAGGTCGAACAGCGCCGCCAGGTCGGCACTCGAGGGCTCGCCATCGAACAGGCCCATGGCGCCCTCCACCAGGATCAGGTCGGCCTGCTGGGCGGCCTCGAACAGACGCTGGCGGCAGTAGGCCTCGCCGGCCATCCACAGATCGAGCTGATCCACCGGCTGGCCCGAGGCCTGGGCCAGGATCTGCGGGTCCAGATAGTCGGGGCCGGTCTTGAAGACCCGTACCACCTTGCCCCGCTTGCGCACCAGCCGGGCCAGCGCCGCGGTCACCGTGGTCTTGCCCTGCCCGGAGGAGGGCGCGGCGATAAACAGCGCGGGACAGGCGGCGCTCGCCGCCGCAGTGGGAGTATTCATCATCTTAGGCCTCCGGCCTCTGGCAAGGGCAGGTAGCGGGCGCCCAACTGGCGGGCGATCTGCGCGCCCCGCCCCCGCTTGACCGCCGCCTGCTCGGTATCCACCACCACGCACTCCCCCAGCGGCGGCAGGCCGGCCAGGGGCTGACGGGTGCGGCCGTCGGTGATCAGATAGGTGCGCACCTGCAGGCCGGCGTGCTGCTGTCGCCACTGGCGAATCAGCCGCGCCGCCCGCAGGATCGCTTGGCGCATTGGCGTGCCGCCGCCACCGCCCACCGCATCGAGCCGTTCAAGCAGCGCCTTGGGGGCACGGCGACGCGGCAGGATCGGCGTCACGCCGTCGCTGCCGAAGCCCAGCACCGCCAGTTGATCGCGGGCGGCATAGGCCTGGCGGGCGACCCGCTCGACCACGCCCTTGGCGCGCCCCAGCAGCTGCTCGCCCAGGGTCGAGGCGGAGGTATCCAGCAGCACCAGATGGAGCACCGGCTGACCGCTGCGCGCCTTGGCGTAGCGCAGCTGCCGCCAGGGCCAGTGGCCACGGTTGGCAACCAGGGTGGCGAACCAGTCCGGCCGTGGCGCATCGCGATGCCCGCGCCGCTGGCCCGGCTGGTGCCCGCGGCGCCTTGCCGAGGCGGCGCACGACGTCGAGGCCACCCTGGGCGCCTGGGCGTCGGGCTCCGGCAGCGCGATGGCCGGCACGCTGACGCTGGGCTGGGCCAGCGGCGGCATGGCGCCCCACTGGCCCTGGGCCTGTGGGGCCTGACCGGCGCCGGATGCCGGACCGGCGGCACTGCCCGAACCAGCGGCGGGAGGCGGCGGCGATCCTGAGGTCGGCGGTGGCGGGGGCGTATCCGAATGTTGGGTGCGGCGATGGGCCAGGACCCAGGGCTCGACGCTATCCAGGTCCTGCTGCTCCACCCGGGTCGCGCCACGCCAGACGGCATGGGCCTGGGCCGCGCGATGCCAGGTCACATCGGCCCGCAACCCCTCCACCGCGGCACGCTCGCAGCCCTGGGCGATATGCTCGTAGACCCACGCCTCGCTGGTGATCTCGTTCAGCGCCTGTTGGGCGCGACGGATACGCTGGCTCAGCACGGCCTGCTCCTCGGCATGCCTAGCAATGAAGCGCTCGGGGTCGCGATCGAAGGCCTCGCGCTGCTGCACGATGGCGACCCGCTCCCGCACGCTTACCGCCGCCTGCTGTTCGAGGCAGAGGCCGAAGCGGTCGAGCAGCTGGGGACGCAGCTCCCCCTCGTCGGGGTTCATGGTACCGATCAGGCTGAAACGGGCGGGATGGGTATGGCTGATGCCGTCGCGCTCGACGACATTGGTGCCGCTGGCGGCGACGTCGAGCAGCAGGTCGACCAGGGGGTCCGGCAGCAGGTTGACTTCATCGACGTAGAGCACGCCGCCGTGCGCCTTGGCCAGCAGCCCCGGCTGGAAGGTCGCCTCGCGCTCGGTGAGCACCCGCTGCAGGTCCAGGCTGCCGGTCAGCCGCTCCTCGCTGGCGCCCAGCGGCAGGGTGACGAAGGGCGGCCGGTGACCCTCGGCGTCGTCGGGCAGCAGCGCCGCCAGCGCCCGCGCCAGGGTGGACTTGGCGCTGCCCCGCGGCCCGCTGATCAGCACGCCGCCCACTCCGGGGCTGGTGGCGTTGAGCAGCAAGGCGGTCTTGAGGGCCTGCTGGCCGACCACCGCAACGAAGGGGAACTCATTTACGGAGATCATCGCGGTGTCGCGCCGGAAAGAACGCGTCGGGACGACGGCAAGCCGCTGGCTGGCCAGCTACTGGCACCGATGGAAGGCCCGTTGGAGGGCAAGAAAGGAATCACAACAACACCCTATCCCCGGTGCCCGCCGCACCGTCACTGGATGAAATGAAATAACGGGCCGGTCTCCGGGCTCGAGGAGGACGCGATCAGCAGCATCGCGCCGTTGCCTGCACCTTCCCGGCGATTGCCAGTGGTCTTCGCAGGCGACTCACTCATTACCGTTGCGGGGGCAGCGATGAGATTGGCGCAAGCGCCGTACCATACTTCCCGATTATCCCCTGGCAGCAGGGGCACCCATCTTTAGTCAGGCCATCCTAAAGCAAGTGCGGCATCGGCGCCAACTGGGCTTGTTTTTTTGGGCCGACTTCCTCCATGATCTTCGCCGCGTGCGCCCAACCCCCAGGGATAGCAACGAAAGCCATCAGGATATGGCCATAAAATACGCGGCTTAACCATCGTCAACTCGACAGAAAATATCGAAATACAGCGGCCATTATCCAAAGAATACCGGACGAAATCTTATGACATTCATTCGCCATATACTGGCCGCTCTATCGATTATTCCTGCTCCTTACGCCATGTCTGACGGCACGAATTATCCGCTGATACTGACCAATTGCGGCACGGAGATTCGCTTCCCATCCTCACCGAAAAGCACGGTCACCGTAGGGCAATCGGCCACCGAGACTCTTTATTCACTGGGGCTTTCCGATCGGGTTTCGGGCACCTCGGTCTGGTTCACACCGGCACTTCCGGAGTTCCGCGAGATAAATGCCGGCATCGACCGCCTTGCCGATAACGACCCGAGCTTCGAGTCGGTGGTCAACAAGCGCCCCGAGCTCGTTGCCGCCCAGTATGAGTGGCACGTCGGCCCCACCGGCAGCGTGGCGAGTCGCGACCAGTTTCATGAACTGGGCATCGCCACCTACATCATGCCTGCCGACTGCGATACCAAGGACAACACCACCGGCGGTGACGGCACCCGCATTGCCGCCTTCTCCCCCGAACATATCTACAAGGGCATCACCGAGCTAGCCACCATCTTCGATGTACAGGACGCCGGGCAGGCCCTGGTGGCAGATCTGGCATCACGTGAAGCCAGCGCCATTGCCCACGCCGCAGGCCTCGATCTACCGCAGAACCTGTCGGCGGTGTTCTGGTTCTCTTCGCCCGATCAATCGGCCGATCCCTATGTCGCCGGCCGGCTCGGCGCACCGGGCTATATGATGGACGTCCTGGGCATCCGTAACGTGGTGCAATCCAACGAAGAGTGGCCCAATGTCGGCTGGGAGTCTATCGCCCGGGCCGATCCCGATGTCATCGTTGTGGCACGCATGGATCGTCGTCGCTTTCCTGCCGACGACATCGAAACAAAGCTCGATTTTCTCCACAAAGATCCCGTTGCTCGCGAAATGTCGGCGGTGCAACATGGGCGAATCATTGAAATGGATGCCCATGCCATGAGTGCCACCCTGCGCACGATCTTCGGCCTCGAAACGCTGGCGGAAGCTCTCTCCACGCTACCCTTCGAACAATGAATCATACCCTGACATTACGTCAGCCTTTGCGCTTCCGCTGGCACTGGACCTGGCTGACTCCCTTGATCCTGTTGATGGCGGTGATGGCCGGCACTTCCATCGGTGAGACGCCGATTCCGCTGGATACCATCCTCAAAGTGCTGGCCAACCAGCTATGGGGGGCAGGCTTTGCCGTCGACCGGATCGACGCCGGGATCGTCTGGAACTACCGCCTCAGCCGCGCGATTCTCGCCGGCTGCTGCGGCGCCGGGCTGGCCCTGGCCGGCGTCGTGTTACAGGCGCTGCTGCGCAACCCCCTCGCCGACCCCTTCCTGATGGGCATTTCCGCCGGTGCCTCCACCGGCGCCGTGGCGGTGACCATCGCCGGGCTCGGCGCCGGTGCCGTGACGCTCTCGCTGGGTGCCTTCGCCGGGGCGGGGCTGGCCTTCGGACTGGTGGTGCTGCTGGCGCATGCCGCCGGCAGCGGTACCGGCGGTGGCCGCAGTACCCAGGCCGCAGGTGCCATCATTCTGGCGGGTATCGCCGGTTCGCAGCTGTTCAATGCCCTGACTGCCTTTATCATCGCCAAGTCGGCGAGCGCCGAGCAGGCGCGGGGCATCATGTTCTGGCTGATGGGCAACCTCTCCGGGGTGCGCTGGGACGATGTCGTGCTGGGGCTCCCCGCTGCCCTGGCCGGTCTGCTGGTCTGCCTATGGCATCGCCAGGCGCTGGATGCCTTCACTTTCGGTGCCGACAGCGCCGCCTCGCTGGGCATCTCTGTGCGCCGCGTGCGCGGCATGCTGATTACCAGCATGGCCCTGGTGACCGCGGTGATGGTCTCCATGGTAGGCGCCATCGGCTTCGTGGGGCTGGTGATTCCCCACGCCATGCGCTTTATCGTCGGTAGCCGCCACACCCGTCTGGTGACCGCTTCGGCGCTGGCCGGTGCCGTCTTCTTGATCGGTGCCGACATCATCTCGCGGATCATCGTGCCGGGACAGGTGCTGCCGATCGGGGTGGTCACCGCGCTGATCGGGGCCCCCGCCTTCGCCATAATTCTCGTTCGGGGGACCAAGGCACGATGAGGCTGGCAGCACACCACATCGACTGGGCGGTGCATGGTCATCGGCTGCTCGACGACGTCAGCCTGGCGGTGGAGCCCGGCGAGACCTTCGGCCTGATCGGCCCCAACGGTTCGGGCAAGACCACCCTGCTGCGGGTGCTGGCCGGGCTCCGCAAACCGAAACGCGGGCGCGTGCTGATAGACGACCAACCGATGTACACCATGCCCCAGCGTGATATCGCCCGCACCATCGCCTTCGTCGAGCAGCAGGCGGAGACCCTCGACCGCATCGTGGTACGCGAGGCGGTGGCGCTGGGCCGCACGCCCTTCCTCTCGGCGCTGCAGCCGTGGTCCGACAGCGACGACGCGATTGTCACTAAAGCCCTGCATGATGTCGGCATGGCGCATCTGGCGGAACGCCTCTGGCATACACTCTCCGGCGGTGAGCGCCAGCGCGTGCATATCGCCCGCGCCCTGGCCCAGCAGCCCAAGATCCTGCTCCTCGACGAACCCACCAACCACCTCGATATTCGTCACCAGCTCTCGATCCTGCAGCTGGTCAGGCAGCTACCGGTCACGGTGGTCATCGCTCTGCATGACCTCAATCAGGCCATGGGCTGCGATCGCATCGGGGTGATGGAGGCCGGGCGGCTGGTTGACCTCGGCGAGCCGCAGCAGGTGCTCAGCGCCGACCGGCTCTATCGCACCTTCGGCGTGCAGGTGGATTTTCTCATCGATCCTGCCGATCAGCGCCCGGTGATGCGCTTTCGCAACGCCCGCTAGACCCGCTCATCTCACCGGCACAAAAACCGGCGTGCCGTTGATCTCGGCAGTGGCCAGGCGCTGGCCATAGAGGCGCTCCAGGGCAGCGGGCACCAGCATGCTCCGAGCCGGGCCCCAGCAGGCCTCACCATCCGGATAGAGCAGCAGCAGGTGGTCGCACCAGCGCGCCGCCAGATTGAGGTCGTGGAGACACATCATCACAGCATGACCGGCAGCGGCCTGTTCGGCGAGCAGCGCCATGACGGCGGTCTGGTGGTGCAGGTCCAGATGATTGGTCGGTTCATCGGCAAGCCATATCTTCGGCCCCTGGGTCAGTACCGTGGCAATGGCCAGACGCTGGCGCTCGCCGCCGGAGAGGGTGCTCACCAGGCGATCGGCCAAGTGGGCCACGTCCAGGCGGGCCAGCGCCGCCTCGGCCAGCCGCAGGTCCTCGCCGCCCTCCATCTGCCAGGGCGACAGGAAGGGGTGGCGGCCGATCAGGGCGGTCTCGCGCACCGTGGCGGGAAAACCGTCCTGGCTATCCTGGAATACCAGCCCCAGCCGCTGGGCGATCTGGCGACGGCCCAGCGTGGCGAGCGGCCGATCGTCGAGCCGCACCTGCCCGCGCCGCGGCACACGCAGCCCGGCCAGGGTATGCAGCAGGGTGGTCTTGCCGGCCCCGTTGGGGCCCAGCACACCCCACACCTGGCCAGGCTCCAGGCAAAGGTCGATGGCTCGACCGTCCTCACGCTCCGGCACGTCGATGACCAGTCCACGGGCCTCGAGTCGACTCATCGGCGGTCCCCATCGCGCAGGTAGAGCAACAAGGCGCTCGGTACGCCGACCGACGCTAGATCCGGGCACAGTCGACTCATCAGCGGCTCCGGTAGAGCAGATAGAGGAAGGTCGGTACGCCGAGCAGCGCGGTGATCACCCCCACCGGCAGCTGTTCCGGCGCGATCAGGGTGCGCGCCAGGGTATCCGCCAGTACCAGCAGGGCGCCGCCGGCCAGGGCGCAGGCCGGCAGGATCAGGCGCTGATCGTTGCCCAGCACCAGGCGCAGCATATGCGGTACCACCAGGCCGACGAAACCGATGCTGCCGGCGGTGGTCACCGCCATGGCGGTCAGCAGGCTGGCGGCGACATAAATGACCCACTCCAGCGGCCGCACCGCCACCCCCAGCGCCGCCGCCTGCAGCGGCCCACGGGCCAGCACGTTGAGACTGCGCCCCAGCGGGATCACCAGCAGACAGACCACCAGCAGCATGGCAAGCGGTGGCCAGGGGGTTCGCGCGTAGGAGAGATCCCCCATCAGCCAGTAGAGCATGCCCGGCAGGCGGTCGGCGGGGCTCACCGCCAGCATCAGGGTGATCACCGCCCCCCAGCCGGCGGCCACCACCACCCCGGTGAGCAGCAACCGTGACGGCGTCCAGCTGCCGGTGCCGTGGGCCAGGCCGAACACCAGCAGGGTCGAGGCCAGCGCCCCGCCGAAGGCCGAGCCCGAGATCACCAGTCCCCCCATGCCGCCCAGCATGGCGGCGAGCGCCCCCACCGAGGCGCCACCGGAGAGCCCCAGCACATAGGGGTCGGCCAGGGGGTTGCGCAGCAATACCTGCATCAGCGCACCCGCCACCGCCAGCAGCCCGCCGACGGCGAAGGCCGACAGCGAACGCGGCACCCGCAGCTCGAGGACCAGGGTACGTGGCAGGACCTCGCCCCCCCCGGTGAGCACCGCCCACAGCGCGTCTGGCGCCACGCTGACGCTGCCGACGCTGACCGACAGCGCCAGCGCCGCCAGCGATGCCGCCAGCAGTATGCCCAGGGGCAGGCTCAACTGGCGCATCAGGGTTCTCTACCGTCTGGCACGTGCGACCTCCAGTTTTTCACAGAGAATGCGACTCCCCTCCAGCAGGCGCGGGGTCGGTCGTTGGATCAGCGAGGGCGGTACGAAGAACAGATTGTCACTGGCGACCGCGGTCAGGCCCGGATACTGCTCCCAGTGGGTGAGCCAGTGGCGGTTTTCCTCGCCCATGCCGCCGGCGATGATCGCTTCGGGGTCGGCGGCCAGCACCGACTCGTCGTCGAGCCGCGGCACCAGCCGCGAGAGGTCTCCGAAGACATTGACGCCGCCGCACAGGGTCACCACCTGGCCAATCAGATGCTCGTCGTTGACGGTCATCAGCGGCTCGTCCCACACCTGATAGAAGACCGATACCGGCTCGGTCTCGGCATGGCGCTCGGCGAGCTCCGCCATGCCCTCGCGGAAGCGCGCGGCCTCGGCGTCGCCCGCCGCCTCGCTGCCGGCGAGAAGCGCCAGCCGCTCGATGGCGCTGGCGACCCCCTCGACGGTGTGGGGCTCGATATAGAACACCGGCATGCCCAGCCCCTCGAGGGTCTCGAGCTGCTCCGCCGGGTTGCCGGTGACCCAGCCGATCACCAGATCCGGCGCGAGCGATACCAGGGTTTCCAGGTCCATGCGGGTGTGGCTGCCGACCGACTGGACCTGCTTGGCCTCGGGCGGATAGTCGCTATAGGCGACCACCGCCACGACCTTGTCACCGGCGCCGGCGGCATAGACCAGCTCGGTGGCCCCGGGCGAGAGCGCGGCGATGCGGCCGGCCGGCTGCTCGAGGCACACCTCGCGGTCGCGGTCGTCGACGGCGCAGCGCGTGCCGGCATGCGCCTCGCCCACAACCAGCCCCGACAGGGCCAGGCCGAGCAAAGCGCTGGAAACGGTAGCGGGGCCAGAGGCCCCGCTGATCCGGCCGTTACTGGCCAAAGTGAACACTGACAAAGGCCGCACGGCCAGCGTTGAGATAGTCGTCGCCATCGAAGAAGCGTGCGGTCGTCACCTCCTTGTCCAGGGCGTTCTCCACGGTCAGGCGCGCCGACCACATGGGCGCGAACTGCCAGCCGGCGCGCAGATTGACCTGACCGTAGCCGGCAAGTCGTTGCTGATTGTCAGCGTCGTTATAGCGGTGGTTCTGGGCAATCCAGGAGCCACCCAGCGACCAGTCGCCCAGCTCACGGTCTACATCCAGACGCAGGCTCTGGCTGGCACGGCGAGCCAGCCGGTTACCGGACTCACGATCTTCGGGATCGGTATAGGTCAGTGCCGCCTGCAGGGTCCAGTCATCGATCTCGGCGCCAGCAGACAACTCGACGCCGCGGATGCGGGCCTCATCGACGTTGAAGGCCGAGAATCGGCCGTCCTGAAGCGTAAAGGCAATCAGGTCATCAATATCGGTCTGATAGGCCGCCAGGTCCCAGAAGAGCGTTCGGTACTGACCACGGATTCCCAGCTCGAAGGTCTCTGACGTCTCGGCATTCAGGTCCGGGTTGCCGAAACCGGGGAAATAGAGATCATTGAAGCTGGGCGCCTTGAAGGCCGTGCCGACACTCGCGCGCAGCGTATGGTGGCGATCGAGATCGTAACCCAGCGCCAGGCTGCCGGTGACCTCTTCACCGAAGGCCTGGTTGTCGTCGTAGCGCAGGCTTGCCTGAGCAGCAACAGGCGAGAAATCGAGCAGGCCCTGGGCGAAGACGGCGACATTGTCGCGGCTTGTCTCGTCGTACTCAGCGGTGCTGCTGACACGGTCCTCGCTGTACTCGGCACCTGCCACCAGTTCGTGAACGCCAAAGCCAAGGGTATTTTCCCAGCGCGCCGTCCGGGTCTGGGTATCGAAGACGGAAAAACCGAAAGCATCGAGCGTATCGCTCTCATCCCGCGACTCGCTCAGGGTCAGGCGGCTGCGCCACGTTTCGCTGACGGGAATCTCACCGTAGACCCCGGCTACCTGCTGGATGAAATCGGTTTCTCCACCGTCGAACTCGGTATTGCCGCGGGCGCGCAGCGCCAGCACACCGATCTCGGCGTCGTTATCGAAGGAGTGGGAGAGCCTGACCAGGCCCGAGGTGTTGTCATAGCCCTTGTCGTCACCGCCCTCGCGTACCGGCTGCCCATCGGTATCGAACCGACTGCCGGCGACATAGTAGCGGGTGCCGCCGCTGCCGCCGGCCATGCTGGCGCTGTAGCGCTGGGTGTTGAACGAGCCGCCACCCACGGAAACCCGCGGCTGGGGCGCGCCCTCCTCGCCTTCCGGGGTAAAGAGCTGCACCACGCCGCCCACGGCATCGGCGCCATAGAGGCTGCCGCGGGGGCCGCGCACGATCTCGGCTCGCTGGAACATGCGCGGGTCGAGGAACTGCCAGGCGGCGCCGCCAGTGGTAGCGGAGCGCAGGCGAATGCCATCGATCAGCAACACATTCTGGTCGCTGTTGGTGCCGCGGATGAAGACGCTGCTGTTCTTGCCGAAGCTGCCGCTGGAGCTGACGTCTACCCCCGGCTGACCGCGCAGCAGATCGGAAAGGCTTACCGGGCCCTGGCGGCGCAGGGTCGCCTCGTCGAGCACAGTGACGGAGGCCAGCGTTTCGTCGGCGGTGCGCGGCGCCAGGGCGGCAGTCACCACCATGGGGTTGAGGCTCTGCGGCTCGGCGGTGGTGGCGGCCGAGCTATCTTGCGGAGGCTCAGCAGCCTGAATCGCCAGGGGGAGTGCTGCCAGGGCGAAGGTCGCCAGGCCGCGGGAGGCAAAAGTGGTGTTCATGTCTGTCCCTTGCTTCGCCGTGCTCACCCGCACGGCGTCCAGCTTTTTTTGAGGGCCGGCGCAGAGGAACAGAAGGAAGGGAAGCGGCGCGAATGGAGCGGTCGATGCCCTGCCTGATGACCGCCCTCCGCGATTCGGCATGCGCTCTCGGGCCGGTCTCCGGACTGACGAGCGAGGGCCTGATCGTGATGCCAGGAACCTGCTGAACCGCCGCCTTCCCATGCCGGGGGCACAGTGGCACTGAGGCGGTTCTTGACTCGATCACCGTTGCGGGGGCAGCGTCGGAATGGACCGACTTCCCGTTTACCTGGCGGCACTCACTCCGCCAGCACCTGAGAGTGCGCGTAAGCTAGCAACCAGCGGCCTTGGGGTCAACGCCAAAAGTCGAACGACCGATTTAAAGCCATTTTATTTCAACCGCTTGCAAAGCCCATGGCGCACCTGACAGACGACCCGGCTGCGCGCCGCGACCTCCTGAGTCAGCCAGCCGTTGTGGTCGCGCAGGCGCCGTGCCACCGGGTCCAGGGGCACGATGCCGGAGCCCATCTCGTCGAGGATCAGCAGGGCCTCACCCCCCGTCTCGCGCTCTGCTTCGCCGAGCGCCACGAGAAGGTCTCGCCAGGCCGCGCGCACGGCCTCGTCGTCGACCGTCGCGGCAAGCCGGGCCTTGAGCCAATCCGCCCAGCCGGTGATCACCAGGACACCGCCCGACGTCTGCAGGCCGGCCCAGGCCGCCGGCGATTCTCCCGGCCCCAGCCGGTACCAGTCCGCTCGGGGATAGCGCGCAGCGACTAGTGCGCTTCGCCCTGAGCAGGCACCGCCGATGACGCACAGCATTGCCAGTCTCCCTTTTCCTTACCCTTGTCATCGCCGTTCTCGATCACGAAACGGCGCCCCTGGGCCTGGCCCACGACGCCCTCCCAGAAGTCGGTCGCTTCCAGGCGCCGACGCAGTTCGCGAATGGCCCCGCCGTGGCTCACCGCCAGCACGCGACGATGCCCCTGCCGGGCGGCCTGGGCCAGCACGCCCTCGAGCCAGGCTTCGAGTCGCGCCCAGAGGTCGTCGGCAGACTCACCGCCGGGCGGCGCCTGCCTGCCGGCGCTGTCCACCCAGGCGCGATAGCGCGGGTCGTCCTTGAGCTCGTCCCAGGTACGCCCCTCATAGTCGCCGAAGTCGAGCTCGCGCAGACGCGCATCGAAGGACGCCTCCCCCTCGCGCCCCGGCAGCACATGGGCCAGGGTCTGGCGGCAGCGGGTCAGGTCGCTGCAGTGCACGGCGTCGAACGCCTCGCCTGCCAGGTGGTCGCGCAGCCGATCCATGTCCGGCACGGCATCGGGCAGCAGCAGCGGGATGTCACGCTGTCCCTGGTAGCGTCGGTCCAGGTTCCAGCGGGTCACGCCATGACGAACCACCACCAGCTCCAGGCGCTGAGCAGCAGCCATAGTTCTCCTCCCTCGATGGCGGCACCGACGATATCGCCGTTGATGCCGGTGAAGGCCCGGACCATGACCAGGCCATAAACAAACAAAAAAGCGCACAGGGCGCCGAGCAGCCAGACGCCGCCGGGCAGAAAACCGAAGACGACCACCAGCGGCAGCAGCGCCAGCGCCAGGTCGCGCCGGGCCAGGTGCTGCCGCCAGGTCCACGCCAGCCCCTCGCGTCGTGCCAGGGGGGCCAGGCGCAGCAGCACCAGCGCCCCGAAGCGCGCCAGGGCCGGCAGCGCCACCCACAGCCAGGGGCTGACGCCGGCCTCGAGCAGCGCCCAGAGCAGCATGCCCTTCCAGGCCAGCAGGAACACCAGCGCCAGGATCGCGAAGCTGCCCACCTGGCTGTCCTTCATGATCGCCCAGCGCTTATCCAGGGGGGCATTGCTGCCCAGCGCATCGGCCACGTCCATGACGCCGTCCAGGTGCAAGCCCCCGGAGAGCGCCACCCACAGGCTGAGCAACGCCAGCGCCAGCAGCGGGGTGGGCAGCCCCTGCCCCAGGGTGGCCAGGGCCGCCAGGGCCGAGCCGATCACGAGCCCCACCAGGGGGAAGGCGCGCAGCGCCCAGCGGCAGGTGCCCGACCGTAAAGAAACGTGCCAGGGGCAGGCGATGGGCAGGGGAATCCGGGTCAGGAACTGCAGGGCCAGCACCAGCCCGTAGAGGGCCTCTCTCATCCCAGGATCTCCATATCTCGCTCCCCTGGAGCCTTCCAGTCGATGGGCAGCCCGGCCACTACCTCGATGACCCGGTCGGCCTCCCGGGCCAGATGGCAGTGGAGCCGCTGCAGGAAGGCCAGGTAGCGCCAGGTCTCGGTGTCGGCGGGCGGCAGATCCTCGTTGAGATCATTGGAAACCACCACCAGGGCGATCTCACGCGTCCGGGCCGTCTCGATCAGCCGGGCCAGCAGCGCCTCTCCCTCACCCTCGCTGCCCCCGCCCGCGTAGAGCCACTGGCTCGCCCACAGGGTGAGGCAGTCGAGCAGCACGGTATCGCCGCCACTGACGCGAGCCAGGGCGGCTTCCAGGGCCAGGGGGACTTCCAGGGTGTGCCAGCCGGCGCCACGCTCGCGCCGGTGGCGGGCGATGCGCTCGGCCATCTCGGCGTCCGCGACCCGGGCCTGGGGCTGGGCAGTCGCCAGGTACCAGCGCCGACCGCCGCGGGCGGTGTGCAGCGCGCCGGCCAGCGCCTCGGCGTGGCGACTCTTGCCGGAGCGCGCCCCGCCGCTGACCAACGCGATCATGGCGAGCCCCCATCTTGCGGGGTCTGCAGGCACTCCTGGAGGACATCGGCCAGGGCCGTCAGCAGGCGCTCGTTGGCCTCGGCGTCGCCCAGGGCCAGGCGCAGCCAACCGCCGTCGAGACCCGCAAAGGATTCGGTATGGCGCACCAGCACGCCGCGACGCAGCAATGCCGGCAGCAGCGCCCGGGTCGCAGCGCGCCCCGCCGGGTGGCGCACCAGGAAGAAGTTGGCCCGGCTCGGCACCACTGAAAGCCCCAACGCCTCCAGGCCCGCCGCCAGCCGCGGCCGCTCGGCGGCGAGCCAGGCGTCGGTACGCCTCGTGAAATCGCGATCCGCCAGCAGCGGCGCCACCAGCGCTGCGGCCAGGCCGTTGACGCTCCAGGCGGGCTGGCAGGCGGCGGCCCGCTGCACCGTCCGGGGGTCGGCCAGCAGGTAGCCCAAACGCAGCCCGGGCAGGCTATATACCTTGGTCAGCGAGCGCAGCAGGACCAGATGGTCGAAGCGTGCCAGCAGCGGCGTCAGTGCTTCCGCCGTCTCTCCGTCCTCGTCGCCGACGAACTCGATAAAGGCCTCGTCCACCACCACCCGACAGCCGCGGCCGGCAGTCAGCTCGAGCAGCCGCTCGACCGCGGTCCGCGGCACCAGGGTGCCGGTGGGGTTGTTGGGCCGACACAGCAGTAGCAGGCGGGCCGCGCCCAGGCCGGCAACCAGGGCCTCGGGGTCCAGGCGAAAGTCGGGCGGCGCCAGGGGGATAGGCCGGACCGGCAGGTCATGGGCGACGCAGGCCCGAGCGTACTCGGCGAAGGTGGGCTGGACGATGGCCGCGGGGGCGCACGGCCACTCCCGGACCTGGAGGGCGGCGGCCAGGAAGATTGCCTCGGCGCCGCCGTTGGTCAGCAGCACCTGCTCGGGGGCCACCCCCTCATGGGCGGCGATGGCCTCGCGCGCCTCGCGGTAGTCGGGGTCGGGGTAGCGGGCAAGCTCGCGGCCCCCGCCTTGCAGGCGCTGCGCCAGCCAGCCGGCGAGCCAGGCCGGCGGCCCTAGGGGGTTGAGGTTGGCGCTGGCGTCCAGCAGCGGCATGTCATCCGCCAGCCCGAAGCGGGCCAGCAGCGGCCCCGGCTGCCCGCCGTGCAGGGGCCAGTCGCTCGGGGTCATACCGGAGTCCTCGGGACTCATAACAACGTCTCCCTCAGCAGGACCGCCGCCGCCAGCAGCGCCAGAAAACCCAGCCAGCCGCCGTGCATCAGGCGAATCGCCGCCGGGATATGGGCGGCGCCCAGCGTCGCTTGGGGCACGCCGAGGCGAGCCCGCTCGGAGACCTCGCCGCGGTAGTGATTGGTGCCGCCGAGCTGGATGCCCAGCAGGTGGGCCACCATCGCCTCGGGCCAGCCGCTGTTGGGGCTCAAGTGGCGTGGCGCCTCGCGGCGGGTGGCGGCCAGCGCCCCACGGGGGCGTAAACCGCAGTCACACAGTGCCAGGCAGCGAGCGCCCAGCCACAGGGTCAGGGCGGTGAGCCGTGCCGGCAGCCAGTTGGCGGCGTCATCCAGCCGCGCCGAGGCCCGGCCGAAGTGACGAAAGCGCTCGCTGCGGTAGCCCACCATGGAGTCGAGGGTATTGACCGCCTTGTAGGCCAGCGCCAGGGGCGCGCCGCCCAGCAGGGCGAAGAAGAGCGGCGCGGTGATGCCGTCCACGGTGTTCTCGGCCACGGTCTCCACCGCGCCGCGAGCGATCTCGGGCTCCGCCAGCCCGTCAGTGTCGCGGCCGACGATCATGGAGAGCGCCCGGCGCGCGGCGGGCAGATCGCCGTCGGCCAGCGGGGCGGCCACCGCCAGGGCGGCATCGCGCAGTCCCCGGATCGCCAGGCAGCTGGCCAGCAGCCATCCCTCGGCGAGCCAGCCCAGCCAGGGATGGATCCGCGCGAGCAGGGCGATGGTCGCCCAGGCCAGCCACCCGGTGCTCACCACCACCAGGACCGTCATCAGCACCCCCCTGGCCCGGCGGGCCCGCGGAGTACCATGGTTCCAGGCGCGCTCCAGTCGAGCGATCACCGCACCCATGCCCACCACCGGATGCGGCAGGCGGCGTGGGTCGCCGATGGCGAGGTCCAGCGTCACGGCGGCCAGCATCAGGCCCAGCAGCGCCAGGGACAGCGGTTCAGCCATGGGCGGCGTCGATGCCGATATCGTCGAAGGTGGCCATCTCGGCCAGCAGGCGGCAGGCCGAGTCCAGCAGCGGGAAGGCCAGGGCGGCGCCGGTGCCCTCTCCCAGGTGCAGCTCGACGTCGAGCAGCGGGCGAGCATCCAGCGCCGTCAATGCCAGTTCATGGCCGGGCTCCCGGGAGCGATGGCCGAAGATCAGGTAGTCGCGCAGGCTCGGACGAAGCCGGCAGGCCACGAGTGCTGCCACCGTGGCGATAAAGCCGTCGACGATCAGCGGCAGACGGTGGCTCGCACCGCCCAGGAAGGCGCCGGCCATGGCGGCGATCTCGAGCCCGCCCACTGCGGCCAGGGCACCCAGGGGGTCGGCCGGGTCCGGCCGGCGAGCGGCCAGGACGAGCTCGATCACCGCCCGCTTGTGGGCGAGTCGTTCGGCGTCGATGCCGGTGCCTGGGCCCACCAGCCCTGCGACTGGCTCACCGGTCAGCGCGGCCAGCAGGGCGCTGCTGGCGGTGGTATTGGCGATGCCCATCTCGCCGACGATCAGGCTGCGGCAGCCCGCCGCGGCGGCGCGCTGGGCGGCGCGCACGCCAGCCGCCATGGCCTGCGTCGCCTCATCGCGGCTCATGGCATCGCGCTCGCGCATGTTGGCGGTGCCGGAGCGAACCTTCGCGTCCACCAGCAGCGGGTGGGCGGCCGCGCCTGCGGGCAGGGGCGTGGCCACGCCGACGTCGATGACCTCGAGGCGTGCCCCGTGCTGTCGGGCGAAGACATTGATGGCCGCGCCGCCCGCGGTGAAATTGACCACCATCTGGGCGGTCACTGCCTGAGGGAAGGCCGAGACGCCCTCGGCCGCCACCCCGTGATCGGCGGCAAACACCAGCATGGCGGGAGGCGAGACCTGCGGCAGCGCCTGCCCCTGGATCGCCGCCAGCTCCACGGCCAGGCGCTCCAGACGCCCCAGGCTGCCCGGCGGCTTGGTCAGGCGGTCGAGGCGCCGAACGGCACGCTCCGCGGCGATGCTGTCGAGCTGGGGAAGACGGTCGGGGATCACGCTCATGGGCCACTCCTGGCAGGGGCATCCTGACTTGGGGCGCCCATCTTACCAGAGACGCCCGCCCGGGGCGGTGGCCCATGACAGGCGGGATCGCAGGCGCTACACTGATCCGAATAACTGTACGTATGTACATAAAAATGGAGGTACCCCATGGCTTCATCGACCCGAGCGGCCCCCCTCCCCCGCAAGGGCCGCGGCGCCACCTTCGATCCCCACAACCGCTTCGCCTCTACCCTCAGCGTGGAGGAAGACGACGGCTGGTGGCAGCACGAGGCGCCGGCAAGCCTGACCACCGAGGTGCGCGAAGAGCGCGCGCGCAGCGCCTTGGCCTGGAACACCTCCCCGGACCTGCCCTTCGACCGCTCGATCAACCCCTACCGGGGCTGCGAGCACGGCTGCATCTACTGCTATGCCCGCCCCAGCCACGCCTACTGGGACCTCTCTCCGGGGCTCGACTTCGAGACGAAGCTGATTGCCCGCTCCGGCCTGGTGGAGCGCCTGACGGAAGAGCTGTGCCGGCCGGGCTATGTCTGCCGTCCCATCAACCTCGCCGGCAACACCGATGTCTACCAGCCCATCGAGGCCAGCCAGCGCCGCACCCGGGAACTGCTCACCTTCCTGCTTGAGTGCCGCCACCCGGTCACCCTGGTGACCAAAGGCGCCCTGATCCTGCGCGACCTGGACCTGCTCACGGCCCTCGCCGAGCGCCGCCTGGTCCGGGTGATGGTGAGCCTGACCAGCCTCGACGCCGACCTGAAGCGCACCCTGGAGCCCCGGGCCGCCTCGCCGGCCGCACGACTGCGGGTCATCCGGTCCCTGAGCGGCGCGGGGGTTCCCGTCGGCACCCTGGTCGCCCCGATGATTCCGGGGCTGACCGACCACGAACTGGAACGCCTGCTGGCGGCGGCCGCGGACGCCGGCGCCGCCACCGCCGGCTGGATGCTGCTGCGCTTGCCCCACGAGGTGGCCCCGCTGTTCAAGGCCTGGCTGGAGACGCACTATCCTGAGCGCGCCGGCAAGGTGATGAGCCTGATCCACCAGTGTCGCGACGGGAAGGACTACGACCCGCGCTTCGGCCACCGCATGCGTGGCGAGGGGGTCTTCGCCGACCTGCTCGAGCAGCGTTTCCGTGCGGCCTGCCGGCGGCTGGGGCTGAATACCTCGAAGGCCGAGGCGGCGATGCGCCTGGACACCCAGGCCTTTCGACCGCCCCATCGGCAGGGCGACCTCTTCGCCTGACCCGCCGGCGCGAACCGCTGCACGGCCCGGGCGCCGGGCCGACAGCGGGACTAGGCTTGTCTGAAAAGTCGGCGAGCGAAGGCCAGACAAGGCAAAAATCGGCGAAAAGACGGAGTTTACGGGGTGTAAATGAGTACTTTGAGCCGATTTTTAACGCCGTATGGCCGAGCGCAGCCAGTTTTCGGACAGAGCCTAGGGAATCAGCACCGCCGCCCCGGAGAGCCGCCCCGCGCGCAGGTCCTCGAGGGCCTGGTTGGCCTCTGCCAGTGGATAGGCGCGGGTCTCGGTGTAGATCGGCACCTCGGGGGCCAGGGCCAGGAACGCCTCGCCGTCACGCCGTGTGAGGTTGGCCACCGACTTCACCGAGCGCTCCTCCCAGAGCAGGCGGTAGGGAAAGCTCGGGATATCCGACATATGGATGCCCCCGGAGACCACCACCCCACCGGGGCGCACGTGGGAGAGCGCCGTGGGAATCAGCTCGCCTACCGGGGCGAACAGCAGGGCGGCGTCCAGCGGCTCGGGGGGCGCCTGGTCGCTGCCGCCGGCCCAGGTCGCACCCAGCCGAAGGGCGAAGGCCTGGGCCTCGTCGTCGCCGGGCCGGGTGAAGGCGTAGACCCGCTGGCCGCGGGACAGCGCCAGCTGGATCAGGATATGGGCGGCGGCGCCGAAGCCGTAGATGCCCAGCCGATGGGGCGACTCCCCGCCCGCCAGGCGCCAGGTGCGATAGCCGATCAGCCCGGCGCAGAGCAGCGGCGCAGCGGCCTGAGCGTCGTCGCCATGCACGGGGAAGCAGTAGCGGGCATCGGCCACGCAGTATTCTGCGTAGCCGCCATCGCGGGTATAGCCGGTGAACTCGGCGCGTTCGCAGAGATTCTCCTCGCCCCGGCGGCAGGGCTCGCACTCGCCGCAGGTCCAGCCCAGCCAGGGCACGCCCACCCGCTGGCCCGGCGTCAACCCCGCCACCCCCTCCCCCAGCGCACTGATCTCGCCGACGATCTCGTGGCCGGGCACCAGGGGCAGGCGGGGATCGGGAAGCTCACCATCCACTACGTGCAGGTCGGTGCGGCAGACCCCGCAGGCCAGCACGCGAAGCTGCACCTCGCCGGGGCCCGGACGCGGGCGGGGCACCGCCTCCAGCAGCAGCGGCTGGCCGGCAGCGTGCAGGCGCATGGCGCGCATGGTCTCGGTCATGGTGGCTCTCCTGTCGGCGGTCGGGGCTGGCCTCAGAGCGTCCCGGATGCCGACAGGATAGCCGAGCCGTCAGGCGGCGACCCTGACCTCGTAGCCGGTGTACTTGCGCAGGTTGATCACGCCGCTGTCGAGGATCAGGTACTGCCCCTTGAGACCGAGCAGGGTGCCACGGATCTCGGGGGTCTTGTCGAGGTTGTGAGACACCACCTTGGTAGGGTACTCGAGCACCGGGTAGTCGAGGGTCACCGGGGGCTCATCGAGCAGGCGAATGGCATCATTGCCGAAGCGCTCGCGCAGGTTGGAAAGGCCACCCTCGAGGCGCGCCAGCAGGCGGTCACGCTCGGCGGGCAGGTCCATCTCGACGGTGTCGCCCTTGAGCATGGCCCGCCAGTTGGTGCGGTCGGAGACCTCCTCCTTGAACAGCATCTCGACGAAACCCGACTGCTGACGGGTGTCCACCTCGAACATGGGCAGCGCCTGCACGGCGCCCTGGTCGAGCCAGCGGGTCGGCACCTGGGTGCCGCGGGTGATACCGACCTTGAGGCCCGAGGCGTTGGCCAGGTAGACGACATGGGGCTGGAAGCAGTGGCGCTCGCCCCACTCGGGCTCGCGGCAGGTGCCTGCAAAGAAGTGGCAGGTCTCCGGCTTCATGATGCAGGTGTCGCACTGGGCCAGCTTCTTGAAGCAGGGGTAGCAGTGGCCCTGGGCGAAGCTCTTCTTCGTCGCCCGGCCACAGTGGGTGCAGGCGATCGCGCCGGTCCAGGCCAGCGTCAGCGGCCGCCCCAGGCGTTCGTTGAGCGCCAGACGCTGTTCGCCGGCGCGCAGGGTATAGCGGGCGGGCTCGCCGCCCTGCCCCGGCGCGATGGCCATCTTGGTCAGGCAGCCCTGTACCTCGGCGGCCGCGGCGATCGACTCAGTCACGGCCGGCGTCCTTGGCCAGGCCCGCCAGGGCGGGATCGACACCGGCGCCGCTGCTGGCGCCGCCGCAGGTGCGCTGCTGCAGATAGCCCACCCGCTGCTCTTCGGGCACCTGGTTCTCGAACTCGTAGCGCATCACCGCCTCCAGGCAGAGCTCGGTCTGCTCGGGGCTGAGCAGGCGGCCGTCCGGCCATTTGCGCAGCTCCACCGCCTGCTTGAGGCTCTGGTAGATGGCCGGGGTCATCTGCTGGATCATGCGCTCGAAGGTCATATCGCTCATGGTTTGTCTCTCTATGTACTGACGGCAAGCACAGCACTGACGGCGAGCTCAGCGCTGCCGACGCGCTCGCCCGGAATAGTACCAGCCCAGTGCCAGGCCCACGACCAGCCCACCCAGGTGGGCCTCGTTGGCCACGTTGCCGAAGCCCACGGCGCCGGCCATGTCGGTCATGGTGAAGACCATCCAGCCGAGCATGAAGACCACCAGCATCTGGGGCACGAAGAAGCCGCTGCCCGGCACCCGCCGCGACATCAGCCAGACGTAGCCGAGCAGTGCGAAGTCGACCCCTGACATGCCGCCGAACAGCACCGTGCCGGCGGCGTACTGGGCCAGGTTGGCGCCGATGCCGGCGGCGAGCAGGATCAGCAGCATGCGCCCGCTGCCCTGCAGCGCTTCCACCTGGCGGCCGAAGTACCAAAGCCACAGCATGTTGAAGATCAGGTGCATCCAGCCGAAGTGCAGGAAGGCCGGCGACAGCAGGCGCCACACCTGGCCGGCCAGCACCGCCTCGACCAGGCTGCCCACCGCCAGGCTGCCATTGATCACCCCCAGCGGCACGATGGCCAGGGCCGCGATCACCCTGTCGCCGAACACCGCCATGGCCGCGAACACCACCAGGCAAAGGCCCAGGGTGATGGCCGTGACCGGCGCCAGGCGAAGTGGCGTCAGCAGGGAAGACGTTGGTAGCGCGGACAGGGGCGAGGTACGCCCCTTGGGCATCAGCGGCTCGCCGCGCTGCCAGCGGACCAGCAGCCGCTGCAGCTCCTCCCGCTGACGGGGGTCGGCCAGCCACAGGGTCTGACCCTCGGCGTCCTCGGTGATCCGATGGCCGATGCGATGGGCCCAGAGCGCGCGACGCAGCTCACGGGCATCGAGGTCGGGGGGCAGCTGCATCACCCGGTACATGGAGCCTCCTGAAGCGGGGGAACGGGGGTCTCGAACGCGCACAAAGAAAAAGTCCGGCGGAGGGGGCCGCCGGACAAGAGCAAGGGATCATTCAAGGGAACACCTACTCTGAGGGCGGGTGACGCGGAGAGTTCACGACGTCCATAAAAAAAGATGTAATGTTTTGTATCGATCGTTTCGTTCATTCGAAACTGATCTCCCAGGGGCGCGGCCGCACCTGCTCCTCCCGGGGGACCCGTAGCCATACGAAGTGGTCGGCATCCAGCTGGTGCTCGCCGCTCCAGCGGTAGGCCACCAGGCGACCGAACTTCACCGCACTGTAGTCCAGGCAGGCCACATTGGGCGCCGGCAGCGCCGGGATGCCCTCGCACCAGTAGTGGCCGATGAACAGCGGCGGCTCGGTGGGCCCGTAGTGGGCCAGGCGCGCGCGCTCCTCGTCCGAGAGCGGCCGCAGCTCGAGATCACCGGGCAGGTTGTCGGGCTGGAACACCACGTCGCCCCAGGTCTCGGGAGACTGCCCCCAGAAGTGAGTGCGAAAGCTGCGCCGGGTAAAACCATCCCCGGAGTGGATCTCGACCCCCAGCGGCAGGGGCATCTGGGTGCCACGAGTCAGGCGATCGAGGATGCGAAAGGCGCCGGTTCCCGGTGCCGTGGACTCGATCAGGAACGTCTCGTCCATGCAGCCATCCGGCCGGCGCCGACGCAGCTCGTCGATCAACGGTTGATCCCAGCAGGCATGCACCACGCGCAGGCCGTTTTCCTCCAGGCACAGCGGGATCTCCATGAACCAGGCCAGCGCCTCCTCCCACTCCTGGGGATGGTCGCGATACTGCTCCAGGGTCTCGTTGATGATGCGGTTGTTGCGGGGGGTGTGCTCGCGCAGCCATTCTCGGCCCAGCCCCTTTGGCGCCCGCTGGCAGTAGGCCAGGGCGTTGTACTCATGGTTGCCCATGACGATGCGGGCCTCGCCCTCCTCCACCATGCGCCGGGCGATCTGCACCGCCAGGCGGATGCGCGGCCCGCGGTCGATCAGGTCGCCGAGAAAGATCACCCGTCTACGCGGGTGACGATAGACGCCGCCGCGCTGGTGATAGCCGAGCTTCTCGAGCAGGGCCGCCAGAGTGGCACCGCAGCCATGCACATCGCCGATCAGGTCGTAGCCTTCGATCTTCGCCTGCGTTCTCACATCAGTCTCCCAGGCGATTGCTCCAGCCCAGCTTGCTGCGCAGGACCTCGAAGAAGTTGTGGCCCAGCGGGTGCACCAGTTGGACGCACTGAGGCTTGCGACGAATCACCAGCACATCGTCGGGCTTGGCCACGGCGCGGGTCTGGCCGTCACAGCTGATATGCGGATAGGTCTGGTTGGTTTCGCCGATATGGATGCGGATCTCGCTGGCCGCATCGATGACGATGGGCCGGCTGGAGAGGGTATGCGGGAACATCGGCACCAGGGTCACCACGTCCAGCTTCGGATGCATGATGGGGCCGCCGCCGGAGAGCGAGTAGGCGGTGGAGCCAGTGGGCGTGGCGATGATCAGCCCGTCGCTGCGCTGGCTATAGACGAACTGGCCGTCGATGAACAGTTCGAACTCGATCATGCGCACCGCCTTGCCGGGATGCAGCACCACCTCGTTCAAGGCGTCACCGCTGCCCATCAGGGTGCCGTCACGATAGAGCTCGGCGTCCAGCAGGAAACGCTCCTCCACCTCGTAGCGGCCGTCGAGCACCTCGCCGACCCGGGCCTCGAGCTCGTCGGGCGAGATATCGGTGAGAAAGCCCAGCCGGCCGCGGTTGACGCCCAGCACCAGGGTACCGCTGTGACACAGGGTGCGGGCCGCCCCCAGCAGGCTGCCATCGCCGCCCACCACGATCACCAGGTCGCACAGTTGCCCCAGCATGCGCCGGCTCGACTCGGCATGGCCGTGGTCAAGCAACACCGTGGCGGTGCGGTCCTCGATGATCACATGGTGGCCCCGCTCTTCCAGGAAGCGGATCAGGCGCTTCAGGGTATCGACCACCTGGGAACTGCCCAGGCGGCCGATCAGGCCGATATTGCGGAAGGACGCCTGCTCGTCGCGTCCCTGAGGTGAACTCTTTTCGGATGGCATGCACGGGCCTCTCGCATCGCAGCGGCCCATTATGGGCACTGGCCTGCGCCCCGGCAAACGGCCTCGGGCGGTCTCAGGCGGCCCTCGGCACGCGGCGCTTGAGCCAGCACTCGTTGAGCCACAGCGAACCGGCGATGATCGCCCCGCCCAGCGCCAGGCGAACGAGGTCCGCGTCACGGTTCCAGATCACCAGGTTGACCAACAGGCCCGCGGGAATCAGAGCGTTGTTCATGATGGCCAGGGCTCCGGCGTCGACCCGGGTGGCGCCCAGGTTCCACAGGAAGTAGCCCACCCCGGAGGCCACCAGGCCCAGCCACAGCAGGACGCCCCACTGCACAGGGGTGGCGGGGAGTGCACTGGCGTTGCCCAGCAGGGCAAAGGCCGGCAGGGCGACGGCCAGCGCCCCCAGGTAGAACCAGGCGAAGACACTGTGGCGCGGCAGTGAATCGGGGAGCTCCGCGGAGAGGCGCCGAAAGCCCACCTGGCCCAGGGCGAAGCAGAGATTGGCCCCCTGCACCACCAGGAAGCCGAGCAGAAAGCCGCTGTCGAGGCCGTCATAGCGGATCACCCCGGCGCCCAGCACGGCCAGCACCGCGGTGAGCAGGTAGAAGGGGGTGAAACGGCCGAACAGGGCGTCGTCGAGCAGGGTGATATAGAGCGGTGTGAAGATGGTGAAGAGCAGCACCTCGGGCACCGAGAGCAGCAGGAAGGACTGATAGAAGAAGATGTACATCACCCCGAGCTGCACCGCACCGAGGCCCATCAGGGCCAGGCGCTGGCGGCCGCGCAGCAGTCCCGGGCGCAGGAAGGGCAGGAAGACCAGGGCCGCCAGCACCACCCGCATCGCCACGGCGAAGTAGCTGTCCACCTGGCCTGCCAGATAGACGCCGATCAGCGAGAACGAGAAGGCCCAGAGCACGGTAACGCCGACGAGATAGCCCACAGTCAACTCCATGTTTATTAAAGGTTGACGATGATTATACGCCGCCCGACCGTCCTGCCAAGCCCAGCCACTGGCGGCGACCAATCAGGCCGACCATCTTCGCCAACTTCAGCGAGAGCCGCGAGCCACCAGGCGCAGGGCGAAGATCACACCCGGCACCCAGCCCAGCAGCGTCAGCAGCAGGCAGAACCAGATGCGCTCCATCGGCTGACGGATCAGCCCCACCGCCAACGGCGGCACCAGCACGGCCAGGACCAGAAGAGCCGCACGCGACTCCGACGGCGCTGCCGCAGAGGCAGGCGGCGCCGAGCTGTTGCCTCCTGCGTCGCGGGCAAGAGCCGTACCGCTGCGATCCGGGTGTTCCCCGGCGCCTTCGGGGGTCGGGTGCTCCAGTAGCCGGCGATGGGCCTCGCGGTTGATCTTCTGCTGCAATGTCTCGGCGCCGTCGGCCAGGGCGTCGTGGTGACGCTCCCAATCCTCCCAGTCGTGGGGCGTGCCGGCTCGCGGCCGATGGTCACCGGCCTCACGGGCCCGGGCCCACGCCTTCTCCTCAAGCGTCGTGGGACGCTCGACCTCTCGGTCACCGTCCAGGCCTTTCCTGGCAAGGTATTCGCGGGCATCCATGGCAACTCCTGTGTCGTCGGGGATGATGGCTCTTGGAGACTGAGCCGCAGGCAGGGTTCCGAAGCGGTCCACGCAGCGTTGACGGTTTAACCCCTGCCGGGCTCGGCACTGGCCGTGGGTCGGCTATGCTGTAGGCTGACCGGGCTGATGATGAACCGGCAAAAGGAGATCTGCCATGCCCAACAAGGCCCCCACCACCGTTCGCGAGATCATGTCCCGCGACTGCTACCGAGTCACCGCCAAAACCGCGGTGTCGACCCTGGCCGAAGGATTGTCATTGCACAGGCTGCCCGGTGTCCCGGTGGTCGACGATCGCGATCACCTGATCGGCTTCATCTCGGAGCAGGACGTGCTTGGCAAGGTGCTAGAGAGCACTTACCTCAACGAAGAACCGCCGCTGGTCCGTGAATTGATGCGCCATGAGGTGCTCACCGTTACGCCCAACAAGAGCATCACCGACCTGGCCCAGGAGATGTTGAGCAACAAGCCCAAGGTCTATCCGGTGGTGGAACAGGAGCGCCTGGTGGGCATCGTGACCCGCCGCGATGTGCTCAACGCCATCCTGAGCATGCGCACGAAGCACAGTCACTGATCTGCCTGTCCACGACGCCTCGCGCGCCTCGCCGGCCAACCGGCGAGGCGCGCTGCTGTCTGCGGCAGTACCAGGGCTTACGCCAAAAAAAGAAGGCCGCCTCCGGGAGGAAGCGGCCAAGCATCGATCGAGTCTGCAAGTCAGGACAACAGTGTTAGCGACTGCTATCGCTCTGTTGCCTGTGCATATTCAGACACTGCTGCAAGGAAAAGTTCGGTACAGGCAGAAAATTTCTTGTCATCGCCGTCGAGTTCCGCCGCGCCTCCCTCACAGCCGCCCGGCAACACACCATGAAAACAGCAACTTGCATTGCCATCACGAAAAAGGCTGCGACGCGGCTTGCATGGCTAAGCGGTTGGTTTTACTATCGAATCCGCCCAGCGGGTGTAGCTCAATGGTAGAGCAGAAGCTTCCCAAGCTTAAGACGAGGGTTCGATTCCCTTCACCCGCTCCACGTTTCTTCATTACTTTCCTTCATCTTTTACGTGGGTCCAGAGCGAGTTCTGGAATGGGATCAATCGTCTGGTTGCGCCCATGGCTCTCTTCCTGCTTGTCTTCGTTGTCTGCCTCCTGATCTTCGGCGGCATGGTCGGTCTGCTGCTGCTTTCAGGTACCCCCCGCTATCGTACCGAACCCGCCCAACTGCTCGAGCTGATCGATCGCGCCCTGCAGAGCCAGGTCAGCGAGACCGAGTGGAACGCCATCATCGGCTACCCCATCCGCCACGACGATACCCTGGATGGCATCCGCCGCCGTGCCCAGCGGCTGGTGGACGAACACGGCAACCACGGCCGTGTTACCCGGGGCAAGCCGCTGCTCGATGCCACCGGGCAGGAGGAGCTCACCGCCCTGCGCGATCACCTGGCTCGACACCTCGCGATCCAGGAGCGTCAACGCAGCGTGAAATGACCGACGTGCGGAATTCGGGCTAGGATGAATTTTCACACCGCCTGTACGGGGCCCGACATGTCGAGCGCCATCCGCCAGATCCCCCTCGATACCGCCACACGCCACCACGCCCACGACTTCCATCAGATCGTGATCGGCCTGGAGGGCCGGGCGGAGTTCGAGATAGAGGGGCTGGGCGGCGCCATTTCGGCGCTGTCGGGCTGCATCGTCCCCGCCAATCATGTGCACTACTATGCGGGTACCAGCCAGAACCGCCAGCTGATTCTGGACCTGCCGAGGGAGGCCCACTGCCTCATCGGCTTTCACCACGAGCTGTCTCGCCTGTTCGACGCACCGCGCTTCTTCGCCCTGGATGCCCCCCTCAAGCGCTACCTGGATTTCCTGCTGCTCGAGCTCGACGTCGCCGGCGGCTCAGGGGCCCAGCAGGAGCGACTGTCCGCCACCCTGCTCGGCTGCCTGAACGCCCGTCTGGCCGAGGCCACTGCCCCACCCCGGGGCCGCCGGCTCGACCTGGCCCGCCTCGACCGCTTCATCCAGCGCCACCTGGCCAGCCCGCTTGCCGTTGCCGACCTGGCTCGAGAGGCCTGTCTCAGCGAGGCTCACTTCCGTCACTGTTTTCGCGAGCAGGCCGGTCTTACCCCCTGGCAGTATGTGCGCAATCGACGCCTGGAAACCGCCCGCCACCTGCTTACCCGAAGCGACCTACCCCTTTCCGAGGTCGCCGCCCAAACCGGCTTCGCCAGCCAGAGTGCATTCTCGCACGCCTGCCGGGAAGCCTTCGACGCATCCCCCAGCCGCCTGCGCCGCAACGGCAGGCTCCTGACCAATTCTCGAACTCCACCCTGACGCGAGCACATGGCTAGACGAAAGTCTAACCCAGACAACACCCCGATGGCAGAAACCGCAAAATCCTCAACAGCTTCCGCGGAATCCACAAGCAACCCCCGGGCGCGACTCCTAAAGTGAGGGCCATTGCCGTTTTAACGTAGGGCTCACGCTCTACACCGGGCGGCTCCTTCCCGCCTGACGACATGCAGGGGACCTTTCGTGCTCGATTCAAACACCATGCTTGATACCGCCACCTGGCAGCAGGATCTCGACACCCTCTTCACGCGCATCAGCGACCACTATGTGGTCGACGAGGACAGCTTCGTCGCCGAGCTGATCCAGGCGCTGAGCGCCGATTCGCGCGACTTTCAGCGCATCGCCGACAAGACCGCCGAACTGGTTCGCGAGATCCGCGAGATGGATACCGCCGTGGACTCCATCGACGAATTGCTGCAGCAGTACAGCCTCGACACCCACGAGGGGCTGATGCTGATGTGTCTGGCCGAGGCCATGCTGCGCATTCCCGACACGGCTACCGCCGATGCGCTGATCGAGGACAAGCTTGGCCCCGCCGACTGGAAGTCCCACCTCGGCCAGAGCGACTCCTGGTTCGTCAATGCCTCCACCTGGGGCCTGCTGATGACTGGAAGGGTGATCAACCTCGACCACCCGAAGGATGGCCGGCCGGCGAGCTTCATCAACAAGCTGGTCAACCGCCTGGGCGAGCCGGTGATCCGGCGCGCCATGCGCGAGGCCATGAAGGTGATGGGCAAGCAGTTCGTGCTGGGCCGCGACATCGACGAGGCCCTGAAGCGCTCCAGACCCCTGTTCGACAAGGGCTATACCTACTCCTATGACATGCTCGGCGAGGCCGCGCGCACCCGCCAGGATGCCCGCAAGTACTTCGACGACTATGCCAAGGCCATCGAGCGGGTGGGCATGACCAGCCAGGGGCTATCGGCGAAGACCCCCGCCCCCTCGGTCTCCATCAAGCTCTCGGCGCTGCACCCGCGCTACGAGTTCGGTCGTCGCGAGCAGGTGCTGCACGAACTGGTCGACAGCGTGAAGAAGCTCGCGGCCATGGCCCGCGAACGTGACGTGGCGCTTACCATCGACGCCGAAGAGGTCGACCGCCTGGAGATCTCGCTGGAGGTGTTTCGCGCCGTCTACGAAAGTGACATCTGCCAGGGTTGGGGCCACTTCGGCCTGGTGGTGCAGGCCTACGCCACGCGTGCCCTGCCGGTGTTGCACTACCTCAACCGGCTGGCCGACCAGGAGGGCGACGAGATTCCCCTGCGCCTGGTCAAGGGCGCCTACTGGGACAGCGAGATAAAGGAGTCCCAGCAGCTCGGCGTCGACGGCTATCCGGTCTATACCCGCAAGGCAAGCACCGATGTGGCCTACCTGGTGTGCGCTCGCTTCCTGCTCTCGGACGGCACCCGCGGGCGCATCTTCCCGCAGTTCGCCACCCACAACGCCCACACCATCAGCACCATCCTGGAACTGGCCAACGAGGCCATCCGCCCGTTCGAGTTCCAGCGCCTGCACGGCATGGGCGAGGCGCTCTACGATGCCGCCCTGGCCCGTGCACCGCAGGGCACCTACTGCCGCATCTATGCTCCCGTAGGCGCCCACAAGGACCTGCTTCCCTACCTGGTGCGTCGGCTGCTCGAGAACGGCGCCAACTCCTCCTTCGTGCACCAGCTGGTGGACCCCGACGTGCCGGTGGAGTCGCTCTGCGTCCACCCCGCCGAGACGCTCCGCCAGTACCGGACCTATGCTAACCCGCGCATCCCCCTCCCCGGTGACATCTTCGGCCCCGGCCGTCGCAACTCCCGCGGCGTCAACCTCAACGTGCGCAGCCAGTACCAGCCGCTGATGGAGGAGATGGCCGCCTCCATGAAGAAGGAGCATCGGGTGGGGCCGCTGCTGGCCTTCGAGGTCCCCGACGCCCCCTCGAGCCAGCACGAGGTGAAGAGCCCCTATGACCGCAGGAAGAGGGTCGGCACGGTGCAGTGGACCAGCGCCGAGCAGGCCGCACGCGCGGTGGACGCCGCCTGGGCCGCCTTCCCGCGCTGGGAGGCCACGCCGGTGGCCGAGCGCGCCGCCATCGTGCGCCGCCTGGGCGACCTGATGGAAACCCACATGGCCGAGCTGATGACGCTCTGCTCCCGGGAGGGCGGCAAGCTGCTCACCGATGGCGTCGACGAGATCAAGGAGGCGGTGGACTTCTGCCGCTACTACGCCATGAAGGCGGAGGAGCTGTTCGGTCACCCCATCGCCCTGCCCGGTCCCACCGGCGAGTCCAACCAGCTGATGCTGGGCGGCAAGGGCGTCTTCGCGGCCATCAGCCCCTGGAACTTCCCGGTGGCGATCTTCTGCGGCCAGGTGGTGGCCGCCGCCGTGGCCGGCAACACCGTGTTGGCCAAGCCCGCCGAGCAGACCTCCATCGTCGCCCACCGGGTGATCGAGCTGCTGTATGAAGCCGGCATGCCGCGCGATGTGGTCCAGCTGCTGCCCGGCGACGGCCCCACCGTGGGCAGCGTGCTGACCCGCGACCCGCGCATCACCGGGGTGGTCTTCACCGGCGGCACCGACACGGCGCAGATCATCAACCGCGCCCTGGCCGCCCGGGAGGGGGCCCCCCTGCCGGCGCTGATCGCCGAGACCGGCGGCATGAACGCCATGATCGTCGACTCCACCGCCCTGCCCGAGCAGGTCGTTGCCGATGTCATCCAGTCGTCCTTCCAGAGCGCCGGCCAGCGTTGCTCGGCGCTGCGCGTGCTCTACCTCCAGGAGGACGTGGCCGACCGGGTCATCGAGATCCTGAATGGCGCCATGGCCGAGCTACGCGTCGCCGATCCTCGCGACCTGGGTACCGACGTGGGTCCGGTGATCGACGAGGACGCCCGCCAGGGACTCACCGCACACATCGAGAGGCTCAAGGCCGAGGGGCGGCTGGTCGCCGAGACCCGACTCGACCCGCTCTTCACCGGTGATGGCACCTTCGTCGCCCCGGTGGCCTTCGAGATCTATGGCATCGAGGCGCTGGAAAGGGAGCAGTTCGGCCCGGTGCTGCACATCGTGCGCTACCAGGCCAGCGAGATCGACCGGGTGATCGCCTCGATCAACGGACGGGGTTATGGACTAACCTTTGGCGTGCACAGCCGCAATGAGTCCTTTGCCGAGGAAATCGCGCAGAAGATTCGCGTCGGCAACGTGTATGTGAACCGCAATATCATCGGTGCTGTCGTGGGCGTTCAGCCCTTCGGTGGCCAAGGCCTCTCCGGTACCGGACCCAAGGCCGGCGGGCCGCACTATCTGCTGCGCTTCGCCACGGAAAAGACGGTGACCGTGAATACCGCCGCGCTGGGCGGCAACGCGTCACTGCTTGCGCTGGGAGACGAGTGAGCCCCACTCGTCAGTAACGACAATAAAACTGAAGGAATCCCCTCATGGTTGAAAGCAACGTGTCTGTCGGCTTCACCTTCCTGATGTATCTCCCGCTGATGCTCGGCATCGGGATCGTCGCCTACAAATGCACCACCAACCTCTCCGACGACATCCTCGGTGGACGGTCGCTGTGCCCCGTTACGTGAATAGAAAACGGAGTCAACAAAAATAACACCGTGCCACTACCGGACTCTGCTCGGTAAGCGCACTAACCGGCCGGAGCCTGCTCCGCCCTGATGACACTGGAGAAGTTTTTATGGCTATTGGTGTTTGGATCAGTCTTGTAGGTTACTTTGCGCTCATGATCGCCATCGGCGTTTATGCCATGCGCAAATCCACGTCAACCTCTGAAGATTACATGCTGGGTGGCCGAGCCCTCAGTCCACAAGTGGCGGCCCTGTCGGCCGGTGCTTCGGACATGAGCGGCTGGTTGCTACTGGGTTTGCCCGGGGCGATGTTTGTCTCAGGCTTGGGGTCGGCCTGGATCGGTATTGGCCTGCTCGTAGGAGCGTTCTTCAACTGGACGCTGGTCGCTCCACGCCTGCGCGAACAGACGGTTCACTATGGCAATGCGATTACCATTCCAGAATTCCTGGCAAACCGGTTCCCGACTCGAGCGATGTCGCTGAGAACAGTATCCGCTATCGTCATTGTGATCTTCTTCGCGGTTTACACGGCGTCAGGCCTGGTGGCAGGCGGCAAGCTGTTCGAAAGCGCGTTTTCCGGAATCATCAACGTCGGCGGACTGAGCGACTACGCCATGGGTATCATCATCACACTGGGGGTGGTACTTATTTATACAGTCGTCGGCGGCTTCCTGGCCGTGAGCATGACGGACTTCGTGCAAGGCTGCATCATGATGCTGGCACTGGTGATCATGCCAATGGTTGTGCTGTTCGGCGAAGGTGGCGGCGGTTTCGCTCAGGCGTCAGAGACCCTGAATGAAGTCGATCCTACGCTGCTGTCCTGGACAGCGGGCCTGACCTTCGTTGGGTGGCTGTCTGCGGTGACCTGGGGGCTGGGGTATTTCGGGCAGCCGCACATCATCGTGCGGTTCATGGCCATCCGGACGCTGAAGGATGTTCCGGTTGCCCGTAACATCGGCATGAGCTGGATGCTCATCTCCCTGATCGGTGCCATTTCTCTGGGTATATTCGGCAGGGCCTTTGCGGTCCGCAATGGCATGGATGTTCAGGATCCTGAAACCATCTTTATCATCCTGGCGGAACTGCTTTTCCATCCGCTGATCACCGGCTTCCTCTATGCGGCTCTCCTGGCTGCCATCATGAGTACCATTTCCAGCCAGCTTCTGGTGTCGTCTTCCTCATTGACCGAGGACTTCTATCGCCTGTTCCTGCGCAAAGAGGCCAAGGACAAGGAGACCGTCGCCATCGGCCGGGTTTGTGTCGTGCTGGTGGGTCTGGTGGCAGCCGTCATTGCGTCGGATGAGAACTCTCAGGTTCTGGGGCTGGTGAGTAACGCCTGGGCAGGCTTCGGTGCGGCATTTGGCCCGCTGATTATCCTGTCGCTGATGTGGCCGCGCACGAACGGCGCTGGCGCCATCGCGGGGATGGTGGTGGGTGCCGCCACCGTCATGATCTGGATTACACTGGGCTGGAATGCAGAGTTCATGGGTGGTCCCGGTGTGTACGAGATCATTCCTGGCTTCATCGCTTCCTTCATCGCCATCATCGTGGTGAGCAGCGTTACTGCCGATGCTGGTGAATATCAGCACATCAGTCGCTAATAGAGTAAAGCGAGAATCACACACTCAACGTGGTAAAAGGGGCTCCTGCGGGAGCTCTTTTTTATTGTCTGATGACACACCGAGAACCGAATACATGACGGCTTGACGTAACGCCGGCGCCTTCCTGGCCTTCATCGTCAGATACCACGAAGCCGCCTCTGGGGCGGCTTTCTGCATCCTGGGATGACGGCCTGGCCCAACGCTCAGGCCAGCAGCGCGCGGAGCACTATCACCAAGGCAAAGAGGGCAAGGGCCAGTTGGCTCCAGGGCGGCGACAGGATCCGGCGCTGCCAGCGACGGGATGGTTCAAGCGCCATTGGGCGCAGGAAGGCGGCGCCCAGGGCCCATATGCCCAGCAGGACAGCCGGCAAGCGCAGCGTGAGCGGCAACCCCTGAATCAACCCCGGCTGCAGCAGCAGCCAGATTGCCAGGCCGGCGGCGACCAGGAGGGGCGCTGCCTCGCTCCACCACGGGTGTCGAAGGGACATCTCGGGTCTCATCTCCGCTCTCCTTGTCAGCTCCCCTCAGTCAAGACGATTTCCGCGGAGGGCGCGAGCCGCCGATGCCACAATGCGACAAGACTTGTACAGGTGATCCGTCCTCCTCAAGGCCCTGAGCGGGACAACGCCTATCACCGCGATGGTAATTCTTTACAAGACTTCTATATGATGTTCTTCAATAGTCGTTGTTGTACAAGAAAAGACCCCCGGGCCTTCGGCGCCCACGACTGACGAGAGGACTCCCTGATGAACAAGCACCCCTTCCTCACCGCCGCCCTGCTGACTGCCGGGAGCCTGATCACCAGCCAGATGGCCCTGGCCTACAGCGCCGGTGACATCTTCGTCCGCGGTGGCATCGCCCAGACCGATGTCACATCCAACAATGGTGACCTGACGCCCGACAACCTGCGTCTGGGTGTTTCCGACGAGCGGGGACTCTACTACGGCTTGGGCTATCTCTTTACCGACAAGCTCGGCATCGAGCTCAGCGGCCAGGAGAAGGTCGAGCATGACCTGACTCTCGCCGGCGGACCGATCGGCAGCGTGGACCGGATGCCGGTCAACCTTATGGTGAATTACTACCCCATGGGCGGCATGGACTCTCGCGTCCAGCCCTACGTGGGCGCCGGCCTCAACTACACCCGCTTCTCCGGGGAAGAGCTGGAGGGGCTGGACGTGCGCCGCAGCTATGGGGCCATCGGCCAGCTGGGCGTGGATCTGGCCGTGGCACAGGGCCTGATGCTCAACGGCTTCGTCAGCTATGCCGACGTCTCCGCCGACGTGCGCCTGGGTGGCACCGACATCGGCGAGGCCAAGATCGACCCCATGACCATCGGCGGGGGCATCAGCTACCGCTTCTGATCCAGTACTCCCCCACCACGGCGCCGGGCTCCTGCTCGGCGCTTTCATGTTCGGCGTCCTCATGTCTGCCCCCTGCCCGGCCATTGGAAAAGAACATACACAATTCTTGACGACTCGTGACGAGACATTTAGAAACAGTGTTTCTTATAATACCTTGGTCATAGGCCACCGGGCATTCCGGCTTGGCCATCGCGTGAAGCAACAGGAGGATCCTGACCATGCGTACTACTCGACTGATCACCGCCGCTGCCATTGCCGCCAGCTGTGCCTTCGCCAGTCAGGCTGCCCTTGCCTACAGCGCCGGCGACACCTTCGTGCGCGGCGGCTTCGCCAAGTCCGACACCCGCTCCGACAATGGCGTGCTCGACGGCGTCAGCAGCGGCGAGACCGGCTTCACCTTAGGCGCCGGCTACCTGTTCCACGACAAAGTCGGCGTGGAGCTGAACGGCTCGGAGAAGATCGAGCACACGGTCAGTGCCGGCGGTGAGTCAGGCACCATCGACCGGATGCCAGTCAACCTGCTGGTCAACTACTACCCGCTGGGCGGCCTGGAATCACGCGTGCAGCCCTATGTGGGCGCCGGCCTCAACTACACCCGCTTCTCCGGTGAGCCGGAAGGCGTGGACGCCCGCCGCAGCTACGGCGCCGTGGGCCAAGTGGGCATGGATCTCGCCATCACCGACAACCTGATGCTCAACGGCTTCGCCAACTACGCCGACGTGGACTCGCGCCTCTCCGTGGGCGGTGAGCGCATCGGTACCGCCAAGGTGGACCCGATGACCATCGGCGGCGGCGTGACCCTGCGCTTCTGACCGCAGACAGCACGCTAGCACAGAACGCAAGACGCCGGGCCTGGGCCCGGCGTCTTGCGTTCTGTGCTGTGCGTTCTGGGCTATAAACGCACGGTGGGTGGGCGAGTGCTGCAATGCAAGATACTTGCTCTGGGTCAATAACGCCGAGATGCATGCTGATTAAACTGGGGTTATTGATCGACAGGTCCTGACCTGTCAGTTGTTAGCCACAAGCCATAAAAAGGAGTCGCCCCATGCGCAAGACCCTCCCCACCCTGCTCGCCGCCGGCCTGGCCGCCGCCGCTTTCACCACTAGCACCCAGGCGCTGGCCTACGGCGTGGGCGACTTCTTTACCCGCCTCGGCGTCGCCAAGGTGGCTCCCAAGAGCGATAACGGTAACCTCGATACGGCTCTTGGCGATCTTTCGGTAGATGTTCAGGACGATACCAACTTCGCCTTTACCCTTGGCTACCGCTTCCACGACAACGTCGGCGTGGAGCTGCTGGCGGCGCTGCCCTTCGAGCATGACATCAACTTGAACGGCAGCAACCTGGCCTCCACCAAGCACCTGCCGCCGACCCTGACCGTCCAGTACTACCCGATGGGTGGCACCGCGGCCCTGGTGCAGCCCTATATGGGCGTGGGCGTCAACTACACCCGCTTCTCCAGCGAGAAACTCGACATCGATGGCATCGATCTCGACCTCTCCAGTTCCTGGGGGGCCGCCGGCCAGGTGGGCGTGGACGTGCTGATCAACGACAACTGGGCGCTGAACGCCGCCGCCTGGTATATCGATATCGACACCGACGCCAGTCTGAACGGCACCGAAGTAGGCACCGTGAAGATCGACCCCCTGGTGGTGATGGGCGGCATCAGCTACCGCTTCTGATCCTTCCAGCGAGGAAGACGCAGCAGGGCCCGCCAATGGCGGGCCCTGCTGCGTTTCCGGCAGGCCAATGGCGTCAGTTCTCGGTGACCAGCCGGTCGATCGCCTCAACGGCCTGGGTCAGCATCAGCCGCTCGACGCTCCCAACCCCGGACTGTGCCAGCCAGGCCTCCACTGCGGGAGCGACCTCGCACTTCGCCGGCAGCGGCGCTCTGGCCTCCACCAGGGCTTCCAGGCGCACGATGAACACGAATCGCAGCCACTGGGGGAGCGCCATGGTGTCGGCGCAGAAGGGCTCGATGCTATCGAAGTCAATGGGGTCCGGCCGGGCCATGCGCCACTGGTCGGTGGCGCGCATGGTGGCCTCCAGTTCGCGCAGGGCGGCCGCCAGTTCCTGGTGTGCGCTCATTGTGAGCTCCTCGCATGCATGAGAGGCCATTATCCCTGCCAGCCCCCGACCCGGCCACCCCACCAGGCTTTCCCCACAGGGGGATACATCGGGCTATGACACCGGGCTTATACACCGTGTTTTCCACACCCGGCCAGGGCGTTCCGACGTCGCTGTGTATAGTTCACAGTTTTCCTGAACGGGACTGTGGATAAACTCTGGAAAGGACGCTCGAGGCCACGCCTCATGGGCCTCCGGCTCTATCGTTCAAGAATTGATCAGACACAGGCTTCGTCCACCCGGAAGCTGCTGACAGCGACGCGGCGCCAAGGTAGAGTGCACGGTTCGAAGACGGGAGAGAGCATGCAGCCCATCAACACCTTACAAGACTTCTTCGTGCGCAGCGGCGCCGCGGTCCGGCTCTACCATCTGGGCCGGCGCGTGGAGCCCTGCGACATGGCCACCCTGGCGGCCTTCGAGGCCGACGAACTAGCCTGGCCGGCCCCCTGGCAGGGCCAGGCACGCCTGGGCCTGGTGTTCCGCCTGGGCAACATGCGCGACCCGCTGATCTGGTTCCTGGCCCTGCCGCTGGACGAGCAGGGCCAGCTGGTGCCGGCCCCCCGCGATGCCTTCCTGCAGCGCCTGCTGGAGACCCTGGGGCGCAGCGTGGCCAGCGTTGGACGCGAAGACGGCGAGGCAGTGGACAACCTGATGAAGGACAACCCGCTGGCCTTCACTCCCTCGTTGCCCTTCCAGGCCCTGCTACACGCCCGCGCAAGCCTCGACCTGGGAATGGCGGCCAGTCAGCATCTGGAGCCGGTGGAGGCCTACCTGAGCGGCCAGCAGGAGATCGACTGGCAGGCCCTGGGCCTGCAGGGGCTGGCTGATTTCGTCGTGCGCATGGACGCCGATGACCAGGCCCGCCTGGCCACCCGGCTGCCGGCGCTGCCTGGCGAAGTGCTTACCTCGCTATGCTACTGTCTGGAGCACGTGGCCATCGGGGCCGACCTGGCCCGAGCCCTGCACGATCGGGGCGAAGCGGCGGCACGGGCCGGCGACATCGAGGCGTTCACCGCCTGCGTTCGCGCCGTGGCCGGCGCCGACAGCGACCTCGCCGGTGCCTGGTACGACGAGCTACTGGCCGATGCCGACGCCTGCGGTCCCGACCTGCTGGCGGCCATGGCCGGGCGCGGCTGGCACCACCTGGAGGACGCCCAACGGCTGCCGCACTTCCTGGCCCGCCTGGCAGGCTGCGAAGACGCCGACTTCATGAGCGTGGCTCGCGACCTGGCCCTGGTGCCGCGGCTGCGCCTGCCGGTTCTGATGACACTGCGCGAGGCCGCTCCCGAGAGCCCCATCGGCCGGCGCCTGGCCGCCCTGACCCGCTGACAGGCCTGCAAGGATTCCCATGAGCATGAGAGAACTGCCCTATACCCCCAAGGCGGTGATCGGCCGCCGTGAAATGGTAGAACTGCCGGAAATGCACCTCACCCTGTGCGCCAAGGCAGACACCGGCGCGCGCACCTCCGCCCTGCACGCCGAGGACATCGAGTCCTACGAGGAGGACGGCCACCTGTGGGTGAGCTTCACTACCCGCAGCGGCGGCCCGCACACGCCGCCCCACGTGTTCCGCATGCACCTGCATGACCGCCGCAAGGTCCGCAGCTCCAACGGCCAGGAGGAGTGGCGCTACGTGATCCGTACCTCCATGCACCTGGGCGACCTGGAGTTCCCTGTAGAGCTGACCCTGACCGACCGTCGCAACATGCGTCACCCCATGCTGCTGGGGCGCCGAGCCCTGCGCCGCCTGCTGGTGGCGCCCGGCGCTGCCTTCCTGCATGGCGAACCCTGATGCGAACGCCACCCCGACCTACGGCCACTGGAGTCCTTCAATGCATATCGCGCTGCTGTCACGCAACCGCAATCTCTACTCCACCCGCCGTCTGGTGGAGGCCGCCGAACAACGGGGTCACAGCGCTCGGGTGGTCGATACCCTGCGCTGCTACATGAGCATCGCCTCTCACCACCCCTCGATCCATCTCAAGGGCCAGGAGCTTGAGCCCTTCGACGCTGTGATCCCGCGCATCGGCGCCTCGGTGACCTTCTACGGCTGCGCCGTGCTGCGCCAGTTCGAGATGATGGGTACCTACGTGCTCAACGACTCGGTGGGCATCACCCGCTCTCGGGACAAGCTGCGCTCGCTGCAGCTGCTCTCGCGCAAGGGGCTGGGCCTGCCGATCACCGGCTTCGCCCACTCCCCGGACGACATCCCCGACCTGATCACCATGGTCAAGGGGGCGCCACTGGTCATCAAGCTGCTGGAGGGCACCCAGGGCATCGGCGTGGTGCTGGCCGAGACCAACCAGGCCGCCGAAAGCGTGATCCAGGCCTTCCTGGGCTTGAAGGCCAACATCATGGTGCAGGAGTACATCACAGAGGCGCGTGGTGCCGACATCCGCTGCCTGGTGATCGGCGACAAGGTGGTGGCGTCCATGAAGCGCCAGGCCGCCGCGGGTGAGTTTCGCTCCAACCTGCACCGTGGCGGAAGCGCCAGCGTGATCCGTATCACCCCGGAGGAGCGCTCCACGGCGATCCGCGCCGCCAAGGCCATGGGCCTGCGGGTGGCGGGCGTCGACCTGCTGCGCTCCAACCATGGGCCGGTCATCATGGAGGTCAACTCCTCCCCCGGCCTGCAGGGTATCGAGGCCGCCACCGGCAAGGACATCGCCGGGCTGATCATCGAGCATATCGAGAAGAATGCCGCACCGAGCCGCAAGGTGCCGCCTAAACCCAAGGGGTAATAGCCAGGATGGCACCGGCCTGGCCCAATATGGGGAGATTTTATTCCTCTCCGGGGGTAGTAAAACAGTGTTTCCCCGGCCACAATCTGCGTCACCGGAGGAGGTGACCGCTCATGTTTCTCGATAATCGCCAGGTGGCGATGGACAGCGCCCTGGAGGCGCTGGCCGACAGCATCGACTATTTCCAGGACAACCTGGAGCGCCTGCGTCCAACCCTGCGCGACGCCCTCAAGCCCCATTATGAGGCCAGGAGCAGGTCGATGAGCGAGCTTCAGGAGCTGGCCCGTCAGCATCTCAATATGCTGCCCCGCGACGCCGACGTAGAGCGCGACGACTACATGTGGCTGTGGAGCCGGCTGAAGAGCTTCGTTGGCAACGAGAGCCAGGTGGTGATCGGCGAACTGCTCGAGCAGGAGCGGGTGCTGATGCAGGCCCTCTCGACCCTCTACACTCACCCCCTGCCCGACGCCATCGAGCCGGTGATCGAGGAGTGCTTGAAGGGCTGCCGAGCGCTGATCCGCGAGCTCTATACCCTGCAGAAGCAGCGCCAGCGGCGCTGAGTCACCCGCCCTCTCCTGCCGACGCCTCGCCGCTAACATCCCCCTCGACGTTCTCAGGGTCGCTGGCTGCCGGAACGCCGGCCGCCGGAACGCCGGCCGCCGGGTCGCCGGCCGCCGGGTCGCCGGCCGCCGGAAATAGCCAGGCCTCCCAGGCGCGCGGCGCAATCTCCAGCGGTTCCAGTGGCCCCAGGAAGTAGGGCTCACGCCCCCACAGGTAAAGATCCCCCAGGGTGGCCACCCGCGCCACCCACTCCCGTGCTTGAAGCCGCCACTCTCCGCTTACCTTGCGCGACGGCGATGGCACCGCGCAGCCGGTGACCTCCAGCCCCAGGGCATCGGCGATGAACAGCGCCCGCGGCAGGTGCCAGGCCTGGGTGATCAGCAGCGCCCGCTCCACGCCGAACACCTCCCGAGCCCGGGCCAGGGTATCGAAGGTACTGAAACCGGCGTAATCGAGGGTCATGTCGGCATCGGGAACCTGACGGCCACGCAGATCACGCCACATGGTGATGGGTTCATTGTAGAAGCGGGTGCGATTATCCCCGGAGAGCAGCAGGTGGTCGACTCGCCCCAGGCGCAGCAGCCGCGCCGAGGCGCTCATGCGCGCATCGAAGTAGGGATTTCGGACGCCGCTGCGGGTCCAGTGGGAGGTGCCGAAGACGATGCCTACCCGCTCGCCGCTGCATAGCGGAAGCGTATGCTCGATGCGCGAATGGGTCTGCCCCAGCACCCAAAGATTGGCCGCCACGAACAGCAGGGCCACCAGCAGTGCGGAAGCCCCAAGGATCATCAGCAGGCCTCGAAAGACCTTCCCAACCGCCTGCTTCATGGCAGCTCCCCAGGCTAGAACATGCCGAGTTCGAGCCTGGCCTCGTCACTCAGCATCTCGCGGCTCCAGGGCGGGTCAAAGACGATCTCGGTATGCACCTTGCTGATCTGCGGGGCACCGAGGATCTTGTTGCGGGCGTCGGCAGCGATCACGTCACCCATGCCACAGCCTGGCGCAGTGAGCGTCATGCGAATGGTGACGATGCGCTCGCCAGTGATCAACCGCTCGATGCGACAGCCGTAGACCAGCCCCAGGTCGACGATATTGACCGGAATTTCCGGGTCGAAGCAGGTCCGCAGCTGATCCCACACGAACTGCTCGATCTCCTCCTCGGAGGCGTCCTCGGCGAGGGTCGGCCGCGGCAGCGCCTCGAGCCCCAGGGCGTCGAGGTTGGCCCCCTCGATCAGGTAGAGCCGACCCTCGAAGCCCACGCTCACCGAGCTGCCCTTGGCCTGCATCACGCTGACGATACTGTCCTCGGCCAGGGTCACGGTCTTGCCGAAGGGGATGGAGATCGCCTCCACGTCCCGCTGCAGCGGCAGGGTCTGCCCCTTCTCGAGGCTGGCTATCTGCTCGATATCGCTCATGGGCGTCCTTATCTCACCATGCCGATGACGCGGTTAAGCGCCTCGGCAAAGACATCGATCTCATCCAGGGTGTTGTAGGCGGCAAACGACGCCCGACAAGTGGCATCCACGCCGAACTGGGCCAGCAGGGGCTGGGCGCAGTGGTGGCCAGTGCGAATCGCCACGCCGAGCTGATCGATCAACAGGCCGATATCCTGGGCGTGGGCCCCGTCCACCACGAACGACAGCACCCCTGCCTTGCCCGGGGCGGTGCCCAGGAGGCGCAGGCCGTCGATGCGCGACACCGCGGTTGTGGCCCGTTCCAGCAGGCGATGCTCCCAGGCGCCGATGGCGTCAAGGCCCACGCCGGACACCCACCTGAGTGCCTCGCCCAGGGCGATCACCTCGGCGATGGCCGGGGTGCCGGCCTCGAACTTGTGGGGGATCTCGGCGAAGGTAGTGCCGGCCTCGAAGGAGACCGTCTTGATCATCTCGCCGCCGCCCTGCCAGGGCGGCATGGCCTCGAGCAGCACCGCCTTGCCGTAGAGCACGCCGACCCCGGTGGGGCCGTAGACCTTGTGGCCGGAGAAGGCGTAGAAGTCGGCGTCGATATCGCGCACATCCACCGCCTGGTGGGGAGTGGCCTGGGCCCCGTCCACGAGGATCAGCGCCCCCCGTGCGTGGGCGATGGCCGCCATCGCCTTGACCGGGTTCACGGTGCCGAAGGCATTGGAGATATGGTTGACCGCCACCAGCCGGGTGCGCTCGGTAAACAGCTCACGATACGCCTGCATGTCCAGCACGCCGCGCTCGTCCACCGGAATCACCTTGATCACGAAGCCGAGTTCGCTGGCCAGCAGTTGCCAGGGCACGATATTGGAGTGGTGCTCCATGCGCGAGATGATCACCTCGTCACCGGCCTTGAGGTTGGCCCGGCCCCAGGCGTTCACCACCAGGTTGATGGCCTCGGTGGTGCCGCGGGTGAAGATGATCTCGCGGCGATCACAGGCGTTCAGGAAGCCGCGCACCGTCTCCCGGGTGCCCTCGAAAGCGGCGGTAGCCTCGTCGGCCAGGGTGTGCAGCCCGCGGTGGATATTGGCGTTGTAGCGACCGTAGTAGTCGTCGAACGCCGCGATCACTCGGCGAGGGGTCTGGCTGGTGGCCGCGTTGTCGAGATAGACCAGCGGCCGGCCATGCACCTGGCGGGCCAGGATCGGGAACTCCTCGCGGATTGCCGCCACGTCCAGGATGGGCGCATCGGGGCTGCGGGTAGCCAATTCGCTCATGACGTGCTCCTCTTCAAAGGCGCGTTCACTCATCGCCCAGGGCCACGGCGGTTTCCACCAGCCCGGCCAGGTTGAAGCGTTCGGGCAACTTGCCGGCCACTGCCAGCTCGACGCGTTCTGCCACGGCGTCCAGATTGACCTCCTCGAGCACCTCGCCGGCGAAGGCCAGGGTCAGCAGGCCACGGGCGGTCTGGCGGTCGATGCCGCGGGTACGCAGGGCGAAGATCGCCTCCTCGTCGAGCTGGCCGGTGGTGGTGCCGTGAGAGCACTTCACGTCGTCGGCGTAGATCTCGAGTTCGGGCTTGGCGTCGATCTCGGCGCGGTCGGAGAGCAGCAAGTTGGCGTTGCTCTGGTAGCCCTCGATCTTCTGACTGTCGCGCTTGACCACCACCTTGCCGTTGAACACGCCATGGGCGCGGTCATCGAGAATGCCCTTGTAGTTCTCGTTGGAGTAGGTGTGCGGCGCGTTGTGGTTGGCCAGGGTGTGGCTGTCCACATGCTGACGGCCCTGACCGTAGAAGAGACCATAGAAGTTGGCGGTGGCACCCTGGCCATTGAGCTCGCTGACCAGGTCGGTGCGCACCAGGCCGCCACCCAGGTTCAGGTTGAACGAGGTGTAGGTACTGTCGCGGCCCTGTTCCACGTGGATGCTGGCCACGTGCAGGTCGGCAAGCGGCGCTTCCTGCAGCTTGTAGTGGGTCAGGATCGCCCCACGGTCGAGCATGATCTCCTCCACCAGGTTGGTGAAGTTGGCCGCCGACTCCTCGCCAATATGATGCTCGATCACGGTGGCCTGGCTACGCCCAGCCGCCTCGATCAGGATGCGCGGGTGGCTCATGACCGGCGCCTCACCGGCGCGGGAGAGGAACTGCAGCACGATCGGCTTCTCCACCACGGTGCCCGGCGCCAGGCGCAGCACGGCGCCCTCCTCCGTGAAGGCGGTGTTGAGCGCCGAGAAGGGCGAGAACTCCACCCCGGTGAGCCGGCCCAGGGGACCACCCACCGTCTCGTGGTTCTCCTCGAGCGCCCGAGAGAGCGGCAGCAGCGCCACGCCGGCCGGCAGGCCATCGAGCTGTGAGAGCGGCGCCGAGAACACGCCGTCGACGAAGGTCAGCCGGTGGGCGTCGATGGGCAGCGTCAGTGCCGCGGCGGTGGCCGGGGAAAACTCGGCGTCGGCGGCCAGGGCGAAGTCGCCCCGGGCGATGGCGCGCACATCGGTATACTTCCATGCCTCGTCGCGGCGGGTTGGAAAGCCCAGCGCCTCGAAGCGCGCGGCCCCCGCCTGGCGCCGGGCGGCGATCCAGGTCGGCTCGGGCTCGCGCTGGGCATTACGCTCGGCCAGGCGGTCGAGAAAGGTCTGAACATCGCTCATGCCGCTGACTCCTCCTGTACCCAATCGTAACCCTGTGCCTCCAGCTTCTTGGCCAGCTCGGCATCACCGCTCTTGACGATGCGACCGTCGACCAGCACGTGGACCCTGTCCGGCACGATGTAGTCGAGCAGGCGCTGGTAGTGGGTCACCAGCAGGATGCCGCGATCCTGGGCGCGCAGGCTGTTGACGCCGTCGGCCACCACCTTCATGGCATCGATGTCCAGGCCCGAATCGATCTCGTCGAGCATGGCGAGCCTGGGCTGCAGCACCAGCATCTGCAGGATCTCGTTGCGCTTCTTCTCGCCACCGGAAAAGCCCTCATTGACGGAGCGCTGCAGGAAGCTGGCGTCCATCTTCATCTCGGCGATCTTCTCCTTGATCAGTTTCATGAACTCCGGCGCCGGGATGTCCTCCTGGCCATTGGCGGCACGTTTGGCATTGAGCGCCGCCTTGAGCAGGTAGATGTTCTTCACCCCCGGGATCTCCACCGGGTACTGGAAGCCGAGCAGCATGCCGGCCAGGGCCCGCTCCTCGACCTCCATCTCCAGCACGTCCTGGCCCTCGAAGGTGATCGAGCCCGAGGTGACCTCATAGCCGTCCTTGCCGGCGATCACGGCGGAGAGGGTCGACTTGCCGGCCCCGTTGGGGCCCATGATGGCGTGGACCTCACCGGCGTTGATGGTCAGGGTGAGACCCTTGAGGATTTCCTTGCCTTCGACCGTGACGTGCAGATCCTTGACTTCGAGCATCTTCATTACCTTTTCGATTCTGGCGGGCCGCCGCGGCGGCCCGAAATACGTGTTCTGGTCGGGAGCAGGCGCCACGGCGCCTAACCCACGGCTCCCTCGAGGGTGACGCTGAGCAGCGCCTCGGCCTCCACGGCAAACTCCATCGGCAGCTCCTGGAAGACGTCCTTGCAGAAGCCGTTGACGATCATGCTCACCGCGTCCTCCTCGGAGATGCCCCGGCTCTGACAGTAGAAAAGCTGATCCTCGCCGATCTTGGAGGTGGTGGCCTCGTGCTCAACGGTGGCGGTGCTGTTACCGATCTCCTGATAGGGGAAGGTATGGGCGCCGCAGGTATCGCCGATCAGCAGGGAATCGCACTGGGTGAAGTTGCGCGCCCCCTTGGCCCGCGGGCCGATCTTTACCAGGCCGCGATAGGACTGGTTGCTGCGGCCGGCAGAGATCCCCTTGGAGATGATGCTGGAGCGCGTGCCCTCGCCGATGTGGATCATCTTGGTGCCGGTATCGGCCTGCTGGCGGCCGTTGGTCACCGCCACGGAGTAGAACTCACCGATGCTGTCCTTGCCGCGCAGCACGCAGGAGGGGTACTTCCAGGTGATGGCGGAGCCTGTCTCGACCTGGGTCCAGCTGATGCGTGAACGATCGCCGCGGCAGTCGCCGCGCTTGGTGACGAAGTTGTAGATACCGCCCTTGCCGTCCTCGTCGCCGGGATACCAGTTCTGCACCGTGGAGTACTTGATATAGGCGTCGTCCAGGGTCACCAGCTCGACCACTGCGGCGTGGAGCTGGTTCTCGTCGCGCATCGGCGCGGTGCAGCCCTCCAGGTAGGAGACCTGGGCGCCCTCCTCGCAGATGATCAGGGTGCGCTCGAACTGGCCGGTGTTGGCGGCATTGATGCGGAAGTAGGTGGAAAGCTCCATGGGGCAGGTCACGCCCTTGGGCACGAAGACGAAGGAGCCGTCGGTGAACACCGCGGAGTTGAGCGCCGCGAAGTAGTTGTCGCCCTGGGGCACCACGGTGCCCAGGTACTGCTTGACCAGCTCGGGGTGCTCGCGGATCGCCTCGGAGATGGAGCAGAAGATCACGCCGGCCTCACCCAGCTTCGCCTTGAAGGTAGTGGCCACGGAAACGGAGTCGAACACCGCATCCACCGCCACGCCGGCCAGGGCCGCGCGCTCGTGCAGCGGGATGCCCAGCTTCTCGTAGGTCTCGAGCAGCTTGGGATCCACCTCATCCAGGCTCTGGGGGCGATCCTCATCACGCTTGGGCGCACTGAAGTAGGAGATCGACTGGTAATCGATGGGCGGATAATCGAGATGGGCCCAGGAGGGCGGCGTCATCTTCAGCCATTTCCGATAGGCGTCCAGGCGCCACTCCAGCATCCACGCAGGCTCGCCTTTCTTGTTCGAGATAAACGCAATGACGTCCTCGTCGAGGCCGGGCGGCAACGTGTCGCTCTCGATGTCGGTCACGAAGCCTTCTTTATACTCGCGACGGACAAGCTCTTCCATTTCCTGACTTGCCATGATGTTACCCCTCCCCGGGCGGTTGGGCCGACGAGCCGAGCTCGCCGTGTTGAATTCGATAAGGCCGCTCAGGCCGTGTCGGCGGCCAGGGTCACGCTCTGGATGGGCAGCTGCACCGGCAGTTTGATCGGTGAGGTGTCCGCCAGGTGGGCCAGGGTCACGCTGTCGAGCAGGGCGCGCACGGCCAGCGACACCCGCTGCCAGTTGTCGGCGACGCCACAGGTGGCGGCCAGGTTGCAGTCGCCCTCGGCGAGGCTGCATTCGGTCATCGCCACCGGCCCCTCGATGGCGGTGATGATGTCGATGGCGGTGATGCGCGAGGCCGGCCGCGCCAGGGAGTAGCCCCCCTGAGCGCCGCGCCGCGACTCCAGAAGCCCCGCCTTGACCAGCATCTTGAGGGTCTTGGAGACCGTAGGATGGGGCAGCTGCACCGCCTCGGCCAGCTCCCCTGCCGCATGGGAGTGCTCTGGGTGGCGAGCGATCTGGGCCATCACCACGGCGGCGTAGTCGGTCAGCCGCGAAAGCTTGAGCATGCTGCCCTCCTCGGTGTCGCGCGGCTCGAAGGTGGCCGCGTCTCGATTGGGGACCATTTTAGTCCTGTATCGAACCGATGTGAAGAGCAGTGGAGGGTTTCAGGGGTCCAGGCTGGAGGATCCCGGCACGTTCGCTGCCGTTACCATCAATAACGACAATCGTTCTCATTGAGAGGGCTTATCGTTGGCAGGCGCTCACGTCTTCTTAACGCCTAGGCTTTTTTAACAAACAGGGACTTCAGCTTCATGGGGCCGATGCCGTCGACCTTGCAGTCGATGTCGTGGTCCCCCTCCACCAGGCGGATGTTCTTGACCTTGGTGCCCACCTTCACCACGAGCGACGAGCCCTTGACCTTGAGGTCCTTGATCACGGTGATGGTGTCGCCGTCGGCGAGCGGGTTGCCGTTGGCATCACGTACCTGAGGGCCCTCATCGGAGGGTGCGGTGCTCACCTCACGTGACCACTCGTGGCCGCACTCCGGGCAGACATACTGCAGGCCGTCATCATAGGTGAAGGAAGAATCACAGGCGGGACAGTGGGGCAGATCGCTCATGGTTGGCTCCGGCACGGGCTCTGGAAAGCCGCCAAGCCTACACCGCGTCGCCGGAGGGCTCCAGCCGTGGCCCGCCACACATGACGCTACCCCTAGAGCCTGGCAGGATAGAGCCTTATCCGTTGCCCCCTTGCCCGTTCGACTCTTGACAGCAGAGTTTCAACATTAGAACAAGGACGCGCCATGCACGAGGCCCCCACCGTGGTATTAGGCGGCACCGGTTTTCTGGGCCGTGCCATGGTGCGCGAGCTGGTAGAGGCCGGGCGGCCGGTGCGCATTGCCGCAAGGCACCCGAGCCTGCCCGAGTGGCTGGAAGCGGGCGACCGTGTCGAGGCAGTGGCCTGCGATCTGACGGACGAGCAGCAGGTCGCCGCCGCCCTCGAGGGCAGCGGCGCGGTGATCAACGCGGTGAGTCTCTACGTGGAACAGCCCCGGGCGGGGCTGACCTTTGAAGAGATCCACGTGACGGGCGCGGGCCGATTGGCGAGGCTGGCGCGGGAAGCTGGCGTGACACGACTGGTGCACGTTTCCGGCATCGGCGTCAGCGATGCCTCGCGCTCCACCTATATATGCGCAAGGTCCGCCGGCGAGAGCGCCGTGATCGACGTCCTGCCCAAGGCGGTCATCCTGCGCCCCAGCGTACTGTTCGGCCCCCACGACGCCTTCCTCACCGCGCTGGTGCGCCTGGCGCGACTGCCGGCGATACCGCTTTTCGGCCGCGGCGAGACCCTGCTGCAGCCAGTCCACGTGGCCGACGTGGCACGGGCTGCGGTTCGCTTGAGCGACACGCGCCCGCTGGAACGTCGGCTGTTCGAACTGGGCGGTCCCGAGGTGCTTCGATACCGCCAGATAGTGGAGCAGGTGCTGGCCCACCTGGAGTGCCGCCGCCCCCTGCTGCCCGTGCCCTTCGCGGCCTGGCACCTCGCAGCCGCCCTGCTCGCCCCCCTGCCCTCGCCGCCTCTGACCCGGGACCAGGTGATCCTGATGCAGCAGGACACGATCGTCGGCGAGGGCGTGGGCACCTTCGACGACCTCGGCATCGTGCCGCGCACCCTTCACGACAGCCTGCCGGCCTGCCTTGCCCTGCGCTGAACACGGACCTGAGTCCCGCCCTGACCCATGCTAGGCTGGTGGCGTGTCAACTCCTGTGGAGTCACCCCATGACGCTGGCGCTGGCTATCCTCGATATCGCCCTCTCGGCCGCCCCCTGGCTGCTGCTGGGGCTGACCATCGCCGGACTGATCAAGGCACTGGTGCCGGAGACGAGCCTGCAGCGCTGGATCGGCGGAAGTGGCGTGGCCAGCGTGGCCCGGGCCGCGATAATCGGCGCGCCGCTGCCGCTGTGTTCCTGCGGCGCCATTCCCACTGCCCTGGCGCTGCACCGAGGCGGCGCCGACCGTGGCCCTACCACCGCCTTCCTGATCGGCACCCCGGGAATCGGCATCGACTCCCTGACCATCACCTATGCGTTGCTCGGTCCCTTCATGGCCCTGGCGCGAGGGGTAAGCGCGGTGCTGACCGCCATCGCCACCGGGCTGCTGGTGGGGCGTACCCGCCCCACGACCACACCCGCGCCGGCATCGAGCTGCGTGGGACGCTGCAGCGACGGCGACTGCGGCGGCAAGGGCTCGTCGAGCCAGACGCCAGGGCCCCTGAGCAACCGGCTCGCCGCCGGGCTAGGCTATGCCTTCTCCGACATCCTCGACGACATCAGCCTCTGGCTACTGGTCGGCCTGTTGGTTGCCGGGGCACTGATTGCCCTGGTGCCACCTCAGCAGCTCGCCGGGCTGGGCAGCGGCCTGGGCGCCATGTTGGTGATGGCAGTGATCGGCATTCCCATGTACCTGTGCGCCACCGCTGCCACGCCGATCGCCGCCGGCCTGTTGCTGGCCGGAGTCTCGCCGGGCACGGTGCTGGTCTTCCTGATCGCCGCCCCGGTAACCAGCCTGGCGACCCTCGGGGTGTTCCGCCGCGAGATGGGCAACCGAGCACTGATGGCCTACCTGACGGGTATCCTGATCAGCACCGTGGCACTGGGGCTCGGCGTGGACGCCCTGGTCGGCTGGTGGGCGCTCGATATTCCGCTCCAGGTAGCCCAGGTCCAGGAGCTGCTGCCCACCTGGCTGGAGGCGCTGGCGCTGATCATCCTGGTGGTTCTGGCCGTGAGGCCGCTGCGTCGCCGCCTGGCCGCCCGCCTTGTCCTGCCGAACTCCGGGCAGACCTGAGAGTTTCGGCGGGCCCGACCTGCCTGGCCGCCGACTGACCAAGCTGGCAGGATAGGCCCCACGCCAAACCCACCCCGAGAGCTCCCATGACCCAGCCGCGCATCGCCCTCGACGTCTTCAGCGACTACGTGTGCCCCTTCTGCTATCTGGAAATGCCGGAGCTCGACGCCTTGGCCGAACGCTTCGACGGCCGGGTGACGATCCGCTGGCGTGCCTTCGAGCTGCGTCCCGCCCCCCAGCCGACCCTCGACCCGGACGGCGACTACCTGCGTGACACCTGGGAACGGGCCGTCTACCCCATGGCCGCCGAGCGCGGCATGACGCTGCGACTGCCGCGACTCCAGCCGCGCTCACGGCTGGCCCACGAAGCCGCCGCCTGGGCTGAAGACCAGGCAGCCCACTACCCGGGTGTCGGCGACGCCATGCGCAGGGCACTGTTCCGGGGATTCTTCGAGGAGAGCCTGGACCTGGCCGACCCACAGGCACTCGCCAGGCTGGCCGATCAGCTATCGCTGGACGGCAGCGCGCTCCATCGCGCGCTGAAGCACGGCGTTCATCGTCAGGCCGTGTTGGACGACCAGCGCGCCGCCCGCGACCTCGGCATCCAGGGCGTGCCGGCGCTGCGCTTTTGCGTGGATGGCGAGCACGCCGGCGTACTCGAAGGCGCCCAGCCGCGCCGCCAGCTGTTCCTGGCCATGGAGCGGCTGCTCGACGCCGTGGGCTAGCTTCATGGCTATGCTATGGTGGCGGGTCCACCTCGAGCGTGGCCTTAACAACCAGGGAGTCTGAGCCGTGAGCAACCAGAACAGTGTGATCGCCTTCTATGACGAGCGCATGTTGGCCCATGAACCGGACATCGAGGTGCCGTTTCTTCCGGGGCGGATGGACACGCGCATCCGCTCGCTGCTGTCGGAGCTGGGCGTGCCCTGGAAATACCCGGAACACCCCGCAAGGCTATCCGCCATCCGCCACTTCCTCGAACTAGAACCGGTGCCCGGCGTGACCTTCGAGGCCGGCGTGGCCGCGACTCGGGAGCAGCTGGCACGGGTCCACACCCTCTCCTATCTGGACCACATCGCCGAGCTGCGTGGGAAGAGCGCCTGGCTGGACGTGGACACCACGGCAGTGTCGCCCGGCAGCGTCGAGGCCGCCGAAGTGGCCGCCGGCACGGCGATCGCCGCAGTGGAAGCGGTGGTCAAGGGGCGGGCGGAGAGCAGCTTCGCCCTGGTGAGGCCGCCAGGCCATCACGCCGAGCCGGTGCGCGCCCGAGGCTTCTGCCTGTTCAACAACGTGGCAGTGGCTGCCGCCCATGCCCACCAGGAACTGGGCTGCGAGCGGGTGATGATCGTCGACTGGGACGCGCACCATGGCAACGGCACCCAGGACATCTTCTGGGCCGACCCGGACGTGCTGTGCTTCGATATCCACCGCGCCGCGCCCTTCTACCCCGGCACGGGCACCCTCGAGGAGGTCGGGGTGGGCCTGGGCGAAAGCACCAACGTCAATGTCCCGCTGCCTGCCGATGCCGGTGACGCCGCCTACCTCAAGGCGTTCCGCGAGATCCTGGTACCGGCGGCGGAGTGGTTCCGACCGGACCTCATCCTGGTCTCGGCGGGGTTCGATCCCCACAGTCACGACCTGGCGCTGAATGTCTCCTATGACGGCTTTGCCGCCATGACCGGCATCCTCCAGGAACTGGCCCGCCAGCAGTGCGGGGGGCGGCTGGTCTTCGTGCTGGAAGGCGGCTACAACCTCATCTCCCTGTCGCGCGGCGTGAGTTCTGTGCTGCGCGTGCTGGCCGGCGAGGCGCCACCGGAACCCGGCCTGCGTGGCATTGCGGAAGTGGAGGCCGCCGCCGCCTTCCATCGCGGCGCCTTCGTCAGCAAGATCACTTGACCTCGACCTTGCGACGGTTGGCCTTCTTATGCTTTGGCAGGGTCAGCTCGAGAACGCCGTTCTTGAAGCTGGCTGCTGCCTTGTCGGCATCGATCTCACCGGGCAGTGCCACTGTCCGGGTGAAGGAACCACGGGAGATCTCTGAATGGAAGTACTCGCCCTCCTCCACCTTGCTCTCCTCGCGGTGGTCGCCCTTGATGGTCACCGCGCCGTCGGTCACCGAGACGTCGAGCTCTTCGCGCTCGAAGCCCGGGACCTCGGCGCGCACCACCACCTCGGCATCGCGGTCGATGACATCGACCTTCGGCATGCCCTTCTCGAGGGCGGCAAAGCGCTGCCAGAGGGGATGCTCCCAGCGCGACGGCATACCGCCACGATCGAAAAAGGTATCGAGCAGACGATCAAACTCCCGTAGCGGGTTCATCGCGCGAGACTCGGTCTGCGGTGCAGACTTGCCGGCCGAGACCGGGACCTCCTCGGTATCCTTGGACGCTTTCTTGGCCATGATGATGGCTCCTCGAATGTAGTTCATGAATGGCGAGGCCCATGGGCACCCGAGATGTCAGGGCCGGGAAATACCGGCCGTCGCGCTTCAGGCAGGCCCGCCTCATCATCAAGTTAGTCCAACCCTGCCCGGCCGACTTGGCACAAATCAACATGATTTTCGTCATGCCGTAGCGCCGCGCTCGCTACTCGCCGATATCCCAGCGCCACTACTCGGGCGCTGCGGCCCTTCATTTTATCGCCAGCGCGACCCTGCGACTCAACGTGGGCGGGAGCGACCTACATCCCCACGCCGAAGAGCGCCTGCGCAAGATGGCCGGTGAGGAAGGCCAGTCCCGCCGCGGCCCCGCCAATCAAAAGGGTCCGCAGCCCAGACTTCAGCACCGGCTGGTGATAGACCAGGCTCTTGCCCATGCCGATCAGAAAGAACATCAGCCCGGCCACCGACAGGCTCGCCAGGAACTGCCGAGGGGAATCCAGCCCAGGTATCGCATAAGGCAACAGCGGCATAGCACCAACCACCAGGAAGGCGACGAAGGTGGCCAGCGCCGACCGCAGCGGACTCAGCCCCTCGGTCTGCAGGCCATGCTCCTCGGAGACCATGGTCTCCACCCATACCTCGCGGTCGCTGCAGATGGTCTCGACCACCCGCTCCAGGGTTTCGCCCGCGAACCCCTTGCGCTGGAATATCTGGCGGATCTCCTCGCGCTCACCCTCCGGGACAACGTCGATATGGTGGTTCTCGCTGCGACGCACCCCGTCGATATGGTCTCGCTGGGCCTGGATCGCCTCGTAGTTGCTGATCGCCATGCTGAAGCCATCGGCCAGCAAGTTGGCGACCCCCAACACCAGGGCGACGGTGGCCGAGAAGCCCGCCCCGAAGGCCCCGGAGACCACCGCGAAGGTAGTCACGCAACCGTCGATGCCGCCGAGGATGGCATCAGGCAGGTTGCGGACACGGGAGGGGGCTCGCAGCCTCTGCTCGATCACTTCCGGGCGATGCTCCTGCTCCAGCGCTTCGCGCCGCCGGTCGTTCATGGGCCACCTCGATGCGTTATTCATCCTGTTTCCAGATTGGCACAGCCGGCCAGTGACGGGTGAGGCCGCGGCAGCGACGTCCCCTTCCCGAAGGATGCACCATACTGACAGTTCAGCTCGGTACGGCGAGGCATCGGCATGACCCATGACACACTCGACGGCCCCTTCCGCCACCGCTACCTGAGCCACGAGACGCTGACCCGCCAGCTCGAGACCTGGGCCCGGGACTACCCGCAGCTGGCTCGCCTGGAGAGCATCGGCAGCAGCCCCCAGGGACGCGACATCTGGGTGCTGACCCTCGGCCCCGAGCCAGATCGCCGGCGTCCCGGCGTCTGGGTGGACGGCAACATGCACGGTACCGAACTGGCCGGCTCCAGCGTCGCCCTTGCCGTGGCGGACATGGTCCTGGCGCTGCACCTGGCCCCCGAGCGACTGCCGGAAGGCTGGCCCGAGCATCAGTGCCGTCAGCTGCGCGAGGTGCTGTTCTACATCTGCCCGCGCGTCTCGCCTGACGGCGCCGAACAGGTGCTGCGCCAGGGAGGCTTCGTGCGCTCCGCCCCGCGCCGCACTTACGGCAGCCCCGACCGGCCTCGCTGGCGCGCGATGGACCTGGACGGCGACGACCGCTGCCGCTACCTGCGCTGCCACGACGAGGCGGGTGATTTCGTCGAATCCCCCGACTACCCGGGGCTGATGTTGCCGCGAAGAGTGGAAGACCCACCACCCTACTGGCGGGTCTACCCCGAAGGGATGATCGAGCACTGGGACGGCGTGACGATTCCCGAGCCCGACTGGCTGGCCGACACCCCGGACTTCAACCGCAACTTCCCGTGGGGCTGGCAGCCCGAACCGGAGCAGGTCGGCGCCGGTCACTACCCCGGGGCCGAACCCGAGACCCGTGCCATCATTGACTTCGCCCTCGCCCATCCCAACCTTTTCGCCTGGCTTAACCTGCACACCTTTGGCGGTGTCTTCATCCGCCCGCTGGTCGATGCTCCGGACAGCTGCATGGCCCCACAGGATCTCGCGCTCTACCGGCAACTGGCCGCCTGGGGTCAATCGCTCACCGGCTACCCCACCGTGAGCAGCTATGAGGAATTCAGCTACGAGCCCGAGACCCCGCTGCATGGCGACCTCATCGAGTTCGCCTACCACCAGCGCGGCTGTGTGGCCCAGGTCTGCGAGCTATGGGACCTCTTCCAGCGCCTTGGCCTGCCCCGGCCCGAGCGCTTCATCGACCATTACACCGCCCTGGACCGCGAGCAGATGGAGCGGCTGGCCCATTGGGACCGGGTCAACAATGACCAGAGGCTGTTCCGCGACTGGCAACCGCTGACGCACCCCCAGCTGGGCAACCTGGAGGTCGGCGGGCTGGATCCATGCCTCGGCATCTGGAACCCGCCGCCGGAACTCCTGCCGGCGATCTGCGATGGCCTGGTGGTATACTGGTTTCATGTCGCCTCGATGATGCCACGGCTGGTGATCGAGGCGGTGCACTGCACGCCGCTGGGCGAGGGCTTCCACTCACTGGAGGTGACGGTGGCCAACCACGGCTACCTGCCGAGCTATGGCGTCCAGGCAGCCCGGGGCCGCCCCTGGAACAGCAGCGTGGAGGCCGAAGCCAGCGTCACCGGCTGTCGGCTACACGAACCCGGCCGGGCCTGCCAGGTGCTGGGGCACCTGGACGGCTGGGGCCGAGGCCTCGGCGACGCTGCCCAGATGCCCTGGTTCCAACGCTCCCGCGGCAACAGCCACCAAGCCCGTGTAGGCTGGATCGTCCATGGCGAGGGCGAGGTGATCGTGCGCATCTCCAGCCCGCGGCTGGGTGAGGTGCACCAGACGATCTCGATCCCCGGGGAGCCCGGTGCACCGGGCTCTGGGTGATCGGACGCGACGCCTCGCCCATAAGGATGAAGCCCTAAAGAGAGGAGCATGCGATGGACATAGCACTGAAGGAGGTCACCCGCGAGAACTTCGAGGCTGTCATTGCGCTGGAGGTGGCGACAGCGCAGCGTGACTATGTTGCTGACAATATGTACTCCCTTGCCGAATCCAGCTTCCATCCGACCTATCGGCCTCGCGCCATCTATTGCGACGGGCAAGTGGTCGGCTTTCTCATGTATGAATCCTTCGACCACAACGACCGGCCGCCGGCCTACAACATCTTCCGGCTGATGGTCGACCGACACCATCAGGGAAGAGGCATCGGGCACAGGGCCATGCAGTGCGTGCTGGACGAGATCAGGGCCCAGGGCCCCTTCGAGCGGATCGCGATCTGCTATGTGCCAACCAACCGGGTCGCCCGGGACTTCTACGCCAGCCTCGGCTTCCAGGAAACGGGGCCGAGCGAGGAGACCGGCGAGGTCATTGCCGAGATCCGGGAATAACGAGGAGCGCCTCCGGCATGCCCCACGCCTGATAGACGAGTAACCGTCGTCCCCAGCGGTTCGTCGGCGTCCTGGGCTACTTGCCAACGCCAGCCGTGTCGCTGCCACCAGGCCAGGGCCCTTTCGGCGTTGTGGCGCGGGCCCCGCCTTCGGCATAGTACACCCCGGGCCTTCGCTGTCGCCCGATGGGCGTCCGGTCGGGACAGACCGGAGCGTCACCCGGATGGTAACCTCTGGGTAACAGCCCCGTGATGCCTTCGGGCCTGGCGCGGCAGCATCGACACGTCGCCTGGCCAGAAGCCCATCACTCCGCACAAGCGCCATCACCACCGACAAGAGAGAGCCCCATGAGCGACACCCCCTGGACGCGCCCCATGCCCGAGCCGCAGTTCGACTTGATGCGACGCATCCTCGCGGCACCCAGCCCTGTAGGCCTGGAGGCGGCCATGACCTATGGCGTGCTCAAGCCCCATTTCGAGGGCTTCGCCCCCGCGGGCTGGCAGCTGCACCAGTTCAAGGGCCATGCTGGCGTCGTGCTGGACACGCACCCGGGCCGCGACGATCTGTTCAAGGTGATGGTGATCGGCCACGCCGACAAGATCCGCATGCAGGTTCGCTCCATCGGTGAGGACGGCAAGATCTGGATCAACACCGACGCCTTCCTGCCCAATGTGCTGATCGGCCACGATGTCACGCTGTTCAGCGAAGACCCGCAGGCGCCCGGAAGCTATCGGCGCCTCGAGGGCGGCACCGTGGAGGCGCTGGGTGCTATCCACTTCTCCGATCCGGCCCAACGCAACGGCGAAAAGGGCATCAAGAAGGAGCAGATCTACCTGGACCTGCAGATCCACGGCGAGAACAAGAAGCAGCAGGTGGAGAAGCTGGGCGTGCGCCCCGGGGACTCGATCATCTTCAACCGTCCTATCCGCCATGGCTTCAGTCCGGACACCTTCTATGGCGCCTACCTGGACAACGGCCTGGGCTGCTTCGTCACCGCCGAGGTGGCGCGACTGATCGCCGAGGCGGGCGGTACCGAGCAGGTCCGGGTGATGTTCGCCATCGCCAGCTACGAGGAGATCGGCCGCTTCGGCAGCCGGGTGCTGGCCGGGGAGCTCAGGCCCGATGCCATCATCGCCGTGGACGTGAACCATGACTACGTGGCGGCCCCAGGCATCGGTGATCGCCGCATGCAGCCACTGGAAATGGGCAAGGGCTTTACCCTGTCGGTGGGCGCCATCGCCAGCGAGCAGCTCAACCGGATCGTCGAGGCCACCGCTCGCGAGCATGACATTCCCATGCAGCGCGACATCGTCGGCGCCGATACCGGTACCGACGGCATGGCCGGGGTATTGGCATCGGTGGACTGCGTGGCCACCTCCATCGGCTTCCCGATCCGCAACATGCACACCATCTCGGAGACGGGTAACACCCAGGACGTGATGGCGGCGGTCCACGCCATCACCCGCAGCCTCCAGGCGCTGGACGCCCTGCCCGACCCGCACCGGGAGTTCCTGGACAATCACCCGCGCCTGGACCAGGCCGGCACGCTGGGCCACCAGGGCGCAGACAAGCCGGATTCCGGCAGCGAGAAGGCGGATTCCGGCAGCGAGAAGGCGGATTCCGGCAGCGAGAAGGCGGATTCCGGCAGCAAGGAGGCGGAATCCGGCAGCGAGAAGCCGGATTCCGGCAGCGAGAAGGCGGACTCCGGCGCCTGGTAGACGACAAGCGCAGGACGCGACAAGGGCCCCGGAGCATACGCCTCGGGGCCCTTGTCGTTTTCGGCATTCCTGATGCCTGGCTGGAATGATGTCGTCGGCGCATGGGCCTTGTAACAACGGAATCCGGATTTGCTCACACCCCCGCACGCGGGTGGCTATCATGTCCGCGTATCCACACACCAGCCAATGTGAGCGCCATGAAATCCTTCCTCGTCGACGTCTTCGCCATCCACTCTCGCGGCCAGGAGATGCACCTGGGCGGCGGCCTGTTCCATGCCTCCAGCGCCATCGAGGCCGAGGACATGGCAACCGAGGAGTTCTGGGCCGCCGCTCTCGCCGACCGCGGCTTCGAGATCGGTTTTCGTACCGATACGCCGGAACGCGGCCAGCAGGTGATGTCGCTGGAGCGCCTCAGGGCGTCCACCGCCGGCGCCCTCTACGCCTGAGCGGCAAGCGCCGCCTGGCGGCGGCCTGCATCATCCGCCCAGCGGGGCACGGGGATATCCCCGTGCCCCGCTTCCGTTATGGCGCCGCTGTTCCCGCTAAGCGTTGCTATGCCCGAGAGCCCAGCACTCCGACCAGCGCCTCGGCCAGCACCGGCGCCATGGCGATGGCATTGCTCTCGTGAGCGATGCAGTCGGTGCTCCAGACCTCGCTGACACCGGCATTCCGGATCACCTCAAGCGCATCACCGGCAAACAGTGCATGGGTCAGCGCTACGTCCACGGAGGCCGCCCCGGCGGCCAGCAGCGCCTCGGCGGCACGAGCCACGGTATGGCCTGAGCTCGCCACGTCATCCATCAGCACCACCGCCCGCCCCACCAACGGAGTGTCGGGCAGATGGATCTCCACGTCGCGGTCGCCGCGGCGCACCTTGCGGCAGGTGGCATGATCGAGGCCCGTCAGCTCGGCGGCCTGGGCCACCCACTGCAGCGCCTCCTCGTCGGGCCCCAGCAGCAGCGCCCCGGGACGCTTCTCGGCGATCAGCTCGGCGAGCCGCGGCGCCCCGGAGAGCGCGATGGCGTGCTCGATGGGAATCGCCTGATCGAGGCGCTCGATGCGGTGCAGGTGGGGGTCCACGGTGATCACCGCATCGAACAGCTCGGCCAGGAAGCCACCGATGATGGTCTGGCTGACGATCTCGCCGGGATGGAAGGCGATGTCCTGACGCATGTAGGCCAGATAGGGGGCCACCAGGACCAGCCGGCCCACTCCCTGCCGGCGGGCGTGGCGCGCCAGCAGCAGCAGCTCGATCAGCTTGTCGCTGGGCCGGTCCAGGCTGCGGTAGAGCACAATGGTCTCGGGAAAGGCCCCCGCCTCGGCGAAGGGCAGCGTGAGCTTGAGCTCTGCATCGGGGAAGCGATGGCGCTCGACCTCGCGAGCGGCAAGACCACAGGCCTCGGCCAGCCGACAGGCCGGGGCGGCTTCGTCGGCGAAATGGAGCAGTGCGATGGCCATCAGAACTCCACGTTCAGGCGGGTAACCTGGTCGGCCTGTCCGAGGCTGAAGCCACTGTCCCGCTCGGTGGACTGGTGGGCGAAGGCCAGCTCATTGCGAAAGGCCGCATAAACACGATAGAGCGCCTGGCCCGCCTCGACGCGGTCACCGATGCGCGCCAGCAGGTCGACGCCTGCCCCGGCGGCCTTGGGCGCACCAGCCAGGCGGGCAATCCGCGCCAGCTTGAGGTTGTCGATGCCGATCACAACGCCGCTCTCGAGTGCCACCACGTCGAAGGCATGGGGCGCCAGCGGGGGAGCGTCGGGGTCGAAGGGCTTGCCCCCCTGGGCCGCGATGATCGCCTGCATCTTCTCCAGGGCACGGCCGGAGTCGAGGATGTCTCGGGCGATGCCGAAGCCGTCGCCGCCGCGCACGTCGGGGTCGAACTCCAGCATGCGCCCGGCCAGGCGCAGCGACTTCTGGCGCAGGTCCATGGGCGCCTCGGGATGGTTGGTGAGCACCCGCATCACGTCGCGGGCCTCCAGCACCGGGCCGATCCCCCGTCCCACCGGCTGGCTGCCGTCGGTGATCACCACGTCCAGGGTCAGGCCCATCCGCCCGGCCACGAACTCGAACAGCTTTCGCAGCTGCCGGGCCTCCGGCATGGAGCGCACCTTGGCGTGGGGCCCCACGGGGATGTCGAGCAGCAGGTGGGTGGAGCCGGCGGCCACCTTCTTGGAGAGGATCGAGGCGACCATCTGCCCCGGGGAGTCGATGGAGAGAGGCCGCTCCACCGAGATCAGCACGTCATCCGCCGGCGAGAGCTGACTGGTGCCGCCCCAGGCCAGGCAGCCTCGGTGGGTTCGCACGATGTCGCCCAGCGCATCGAAGGGCAGGTCGACGTTGGCCAGCACCTCCATGGTATCGGCGGTGCCCGAGGGGGAGGTGATGGCCCGCGACGAGGTCTTGGGGCAGAGCAAGCCGTGAGCGGCAATGATGGGAACTACCAGCATGGAGGTGCGGTTGCCGGGAATGCCGCCGATGCAGTGCTTGTCCACCACCGGATGCTCGTGCCAGTCGAGTCGCCGCCCGACGCGGCCCATGGCATCACTGAGGTAGAAGACCTCCTCACGGTCGAGCTCGCCACGGTCGCAGGCCACCACGAAGGCAGTCAGCTCGATCTTGGAGTAGCGCAGGTCGGCAATGTCGCGAATGATGTCGCGAAAGTCGTCGCGGGATAGGCGCTCTCCGGCCAGCTTGCGGTGTAGGGCCGGGATCGAGGCCGGCGGCTCGGCCTGGGAGACGCTGACCGGGTGGCCCTCACTGGAGCCCAGGGAGGCGAAGGCATCCTCGGAGAGGCCAAGCTGCATGGGGTTGACGATGCTGGTGTCGTCCACCACGTTGAGACTGGCCAGAATACACTGACCGTTGGCGCGCACCTCCACCTTGGAGAGCGCCTGGAAGCCCTCGGCGCGGTAGAAGTCACAGTCGCGATGCAGGTAGGCGACGTTCTCCCGGTAGGTATCGATGCCCACTCGCTTCAGCGCAAGCGGTGAGAGAACATCGTCCAGGACGGCTGGGGTCTTGGGTCGTGTCATGGGCTCTTCCATGCAGCGTGGCCGACCGGCGCCTGGGCCTCCTGCCACGCGGAAAATCGGGATGGTTCCATCCTAGCAGCCACCCTGAAGGGCGTCACCGGCGCAAGGCCAAGGTAGCGATGTGACACCCTCGGGTTCGGGTGTAGGCTGGCAGACGATCAAACTGAAAACAGAGGAAAGACGATGCGACTGGCGATCATGGGCAGCGGCGGCGTGGGCGGCTACTTCGGGGCACGCCTGGCCGAGGCGGGGCATGACGTGACCTTCATCGCCCGAGGTGAACACCTGGCGGCACTGCAGCGTGACGGGCTGACGGTCTCCAGCATCGAGGGCGACGCGCACCTGTCCGAAGTGAAGGCCACCGACGACCCGTCCCGAGTAGGCACCGTGGATGCGGTTATCGTGGCGGTGAAGTCCTGGCAGGTAGCCGAGGCCGCCAAGGCGATACGCCCGATGATCGGACCCGACACCTTCGTGGTGCCGCTGGAGAATGGCGTCGAGGCCGCCGAGACCCTTTCCGCAGTGCTCGGCAACGCCCACGTGCTCGACGGCCTGTGCGGCATCCTCGCCTGGCGCGAGGCCCCCGGACATATCAAGCACGCCGGGGTCTCGCCCTTCGTGCGCTTCGGCGAGCGCGACAACCGCCACAGCAAGCGCGCCGAGCGGCTAAAGGCGGCCTTCGACCAGGCTAGAGGCGTCACGGCCGAGATTCCCGACGATATCCAGGTGGCGGTGTGGAGCAAGTTCCTGTTCATCTGCGCCATGAGCGGTATCGGCAGCGTGACGCGAGCGCCCATCGGCGTGAGCCGCACCCTGCCCGAGACCCGTGCGCTGATCGAGCAGATTCTGGCCGAGATCGCGGCGGTGGCCCGGGCCCGCGGCGTGGCGCTGCCCGAGGATGCCGCCTCCCGGGCCATACGCTTCATCGATGCCCTGCCGGCGGAGAGCACCGCCTCCATGCAGCGCGACATCGTGGCCGGGCTCCCATCGGAGCTGGAGGCCCAGAACGGTGCCGTGGTAAGACTGGGCCGCGAGGCAGGGGTGGCCACTCCGGTCAACGCCATGATCCACGCCGCCCTGCTGCCTCAGGAGCGGGCCGCCCGGGGCGGCTGATCGCGGACGCCTCAGGGCAGTCGTCCCTCCCGGGCCAGGCGCCGGCGCACCCAGCGGTCATAGCACCAGCGCAGCAGCACCTTGAGACCAGGCAGGCCGATCAGCCAGGCCAGTGGCCTGAGCCTGGGCACCCGGCGCATCAGCAGGATATAGGCGTCGATCCCCTCGACAATGCGCCCGCCTTTCTCTTCCACGTGCAACGACAGCAGCGCCGCCGGCGGGTCGACGTTCTTCTCGCGCAGGGTCGACTGGTGGTCGGTCACGTCGCACCAGATCACCTGCCGACCGGCCTCTCCCGCCCAACGTTCATAGCGGGCGCGATCCTGCCGGCAGCCGGGACATAAGCCGTCGTAGTAGACCTTGAGTGGCGCCTCAGCAGGCATACGACACCGGACCCAGGGCATCAGCCACGCCGGTAGGTGCCCACCAGACGATTCATGCCCAGCAGGTGCGGCTCGACCTGGACCAGCAGATCGTGGAGCTTTAATCCTTCAGGCAGATCGTCGGTGGGCTTGTCCAGCGCCAGCACCCAGAAGTAGTAGCGGTGTGAACCGTGACCCTCCGGCGGCATGGGGCCACCGAATCCCAGCTTGCCGAAATCATTCTTTCCACGCCTGCCCACCGAGGTCGCTTCCTCCAGGGAGGTGGTGGACGCCGGGATGTTGTAGAGCACCCAGTGCACGAAGCCATAGGTACCGTTCTGCACCAGGGGGGCGTCCGGGTCGTGGCAGATCAGTGCAAACCCCTTGGTGCCCGCCGGGGCGTCCTGCCAAACCAGGGCCGGGGAGATATCGTCTCCCTCTCCGGTGTGTCTGGCGGGAATGGCGCCGCCGTCATCGAAGGCGGGGCTGGTGAGCTGCATGGTCGACAGGGCAAAGGCCATCGGTGATCCTCCTTGTGAATACCGGTACAAATGCCGATTCAGCGTGGGAAAAACCCGAGGAGCTGTCAACATGCCCAAACGTCTGCTGATCGTCGTCCATGCCCCCTCCCCCAACACCCTGGCCCTGCGCGAAGCGGCCGAGCGTGGCGCGCGTCACCCCGACATCGAGGGCGTCGAAGTGGTGGTCAAGGCGCCCCTGGACGCGGGCCCCGAGGACGTTCGCGGCTGCGACGGCATCCTGCTCGGCACCACCGAGAACCTCGGCTACATGAGCGGAGCATTGAAGGACTTCTTCGACCGCAGCTACTACCCGGTGCTGGAGGAGAAGCAGGGGCTGCCCTGTGCGCTCTACATCCGCGCCGGACACGACGGCACCGGTACGCGGCGAGCGGTGGAGAGCATCGTCACCGGGCTGCGCTGGCGCTGGGTTCAGGAGCCCCTGACCCTGCGCGGCGAGTGGCAGGCGGTCTTCATCGCGCAGGTGGAGGAGCTGGGGCTCTACCTGGCCGCGGGGCTGGACAACGGCTTGTTCTGAGTCGTCGGCCCACCTTCCCCCGCTATCCCTTTCCTTCCCCTGTTCCTCCCCGACTTGTCCGTTGACCTCTCGCCAGCCGCCGGCGACCGCTGATGCTTCTGGCCTGGCCTGCACACTTGCCTTACAGGGCCGTCGACCGTGGGGACAATGCCATTCTCGGAATAATGAGTCAGCACTGGCGCTCCGCATGAGTCAGCTTGCTACTTTTGTGTTGCTTTGATTTTCATTTTGCAAAAGTTCGTCACTGCAACATACTTAATGCGTAATTTTTTGTTACCGATAGATACGATCATGTCAAGGGACACCAGTACCCACTGCCGACACAACTCAAAAAAACGGGCACGGGAGAGAGCAGTATGATCCATGGGAACGACTTGGCGCAGGCGCATTCGGGCACATCCAGCCTGGACCAATCCGTCTACACTTCACCCTTTCACGAAAGCATGCCGCCAGGGTTCTCCCCCCGCTATATCAACGACGTCAAGGTGGTCGGGCAACAGGACCAGAGTTCACCCTGGGTGGCCATTGCCCGGCTCGATGGCCGTGGGCAGCTCAGCTGGTTTCGCGTTCCAGCGGATTCGCCGCTATACCGCTGGGCCACGCGCTCATAAGCACTCGCACCACGCCAGTCCCCAACTGCCGCTCACGACCCTGCCAATCCCCTCTCCGAACAGCCCCCTCTGCCCCTGGCGGCGGAGAGCATCCTCACCGGGCTGCGATGGCGCTGGGTCGAGGAACACGGCCGCTAACTCGCCGCCGGGCTCGACAGCGAGATCCTGTGAGCCCCGCCGTCGAGTCGCTGGCACCCTACTTGGGTTGAGAGCGGCAGTGTGCGGGCCGGGCGACTATGCTTGCCTAAAGGCAGGTCATCGGGCTTCTCGACCCTTTCATGATGGCTCACCACGCCGCCGCACGGCAGGCCAAGGATCTCAACGGAGGGACGACCCATGCACACCGACAGGAGAGCGCCTCCAGGTGCCCCCTCTTGCTTCACCACGATGACTTGTCTCGCGGGCCTGCTGGCCGGCATGCTGATACCGGGAAGCTCCGTCGCCGACGAGGAACGCATCATCATCGGCACGGCGAGTTCGGCTGGCGTCTACCATGTCACCGGGCGCACCCTTTGCCGGCTGCTGGATCTCCCCTGCACCGCCCAGACCAGCGACGGCTCCGCCGCCAACCTCAAGGCGGTGCGTCAGGGCGAGGTGACCGTCGCACTGGCCCAGTCGGACCTCCAGTATTATGCCGTTTCGGGCATCGAGGGGTTCCGCGATGTCGGGCCGGACGCCTCGCTGCGCTCGCTCTTCTCGGTCCATGGCGAACCCTTCACCCTGGTGGTCCGCCGCGACAGCGGCATCCGGGAATTCGACGACCTGCGCCAGCGGGCCGTCAACGTCGGCAACCCCGGCTCGGGCCAGCGCGGCACCATGATGAGGCTGCTCGAGACCATGGGCTGGACCCTCGAGGATTTCAGCCTGGCCAACGACCTGCCCGCCGACCAGCAGTCGCTGGAGCTGTGCCATGGCAACGTCGATGCCATGGTCTATACGGTGGGCCATCCAAACGACTCGATCGAGCAGGCGATCCGGCTCTGTGACGCCGCCATCATCGACGTGGGTGGCGATGCGGTGGACCGACTGGTGGAGGAGGCTCCCTATTTCACTCGGGCCACGATTCCCGCCGGCATCTACACCCCCGACCAGCCGGCCGTCGAAACCTTCGGTGTCAGAGCCACCCTGGTCGCCTCCGAGGCGACCGACCCGGAGGTCATCCACACCATCGTCGCGGCGGTCTTCGACGACCTCGAGCGTTTCCAGTCCTCCCATCCGGCCTATGGCGACCTGTCGGCCGAGTCGATGATCACGGAGGGACTCTCGGCTCCGTTGCATGCGGGCGCCCTGCGTTACTATCGGGAACGGGGCTGGATCGAGGCCGAAGACGCCATGCAAGACGCAACGGTGGACGATGACGTTGAGGGCGCCGACTGACCAGCAAGACCATCACCACGAACGCCAGCGGCACCCCGAGGGGTGCCGCTGGCATGTTTGCCTGGCCGAGGGAGCCGGCCTGCGACCGGCACCGCGCGCCTACTTCAGGCGTTCGAACACCGTGGCGACGCCCTGCCCCATCCCGATGCACATGGTGGCCAGGCCCAGGGTGGTATCGCGTTGCTGCATCACATTGAGCAGGGTGGTGCAGATGCGCGTGCCGGAGCACCCCAGCGGGTGGCCCAGGGCGATGGCGCCGCCGTTGAGGTTGACCTTGTCGTCCATGGCGTCGAGGAAGCCGAGATCCTTGAGCACCGGGATGCCCTGAGCGGCGAAGGCCTCGTTGAGCTCCACGGTCTGGATGTCGTCGCTGGTCAATCCCGCGGCCTTGAGCGCCTTCTTCGACGCCGGCACCGGGCCGTAACCCATGATCGAGGCGTCGCAGCCGGCCACGCCGGTGGAGAGCACTCGGGCGATCGGCTCGAGTCCCAGCGATTGGGCGCGTTCAAAGCTCATCACCAGCATGCCGGAGGCGCCCACGGAGAGCGCCGAGGAGGTGCCGGCGGTGACGGTGCCGCCTCTGGGGTCGAACACCGGCTTCAGCTCGGCCATCTTCTCCAGGCTGGCATCGCCGCGAATCACCTCGTCGCGCTGGAACATTACCTTGAAGCCGCGTTCGTCGTGGCCTTCCACCCCGATGATCTCGTTGTCGAAGTAGCCCTTCTCCATGGCGGCCTGGGCGCGCTGGTGGGAACGCACGCCGAACTTGTCCTGCTCCTCGCGGGAGATGCCGTGCATCTTGCCCAGCAGCTCTGCGGTCAGGCCCATCATCATCGCCGCCTTGGCGGCATGCTTGCTGGCCGCCGGGTTGACGTCGACGCCGTGGGTCATGGAAACGTGTTCCATGTGCTCCACGCCGCCCACCAGATAGACGTCGCCCATACCGGCCTTGATGTTGGCCGCAGCGATATGCAGCGCGCTCATCGAGGAGCCGCACAGGCGGTTGACCGTCTGGGCCGGCACGCTGCGCGGAATCCCGGTCATGATCGCGGCGTTGCGCGCGATGTTCATGCCCTGCTCCAGGGTCTGGTTGACGCAGCCCCAGAGGATGTCGTCGATCTCGCTGGGGTCGACGCCAGCGTTGCGATCGAGCAGCCCCTCCATCACCGCTGCGGAGAGGTTTTCGGCACGCACGTGGCGGAAGGCACCGTTCTTGGCCTTGGCCATGGCGGTCCGCACGCCGTCGACCACCACGATATCTCTCGGGTTCAAGCTCATCTCATCTCTCCTGTTCGTCGTGGTGGGCTCAGGCCTGGGCCGGGGCTGGGTAGAAGGCCTCGCCGGCGGCGGCCATCTCACGCAGCTTGTCGGTGGGGGCATAGAGTGGCCCCAGTTCCTCGGCCAGACCGTCGGCCAGCGTGACGAAGGCGTCCACACCCATGGCGTCGATATAGCGCAGCGCACCGCCGCGGAACGGCGGGAAACCGATGCCGTAGATCAGCGCCATGTCGGCCTCGGCAGCGCTTCCCACGATGTCATCTTCCAGGCAGCGCACGGTCTCCAGGCATAGCGGCACCATCATGCGGGCGATGATGTCCTCGTCGCTGAACTCGCGGGTCTCCTTCGCCACGCCCTTGATCAGTTCGATGGCGGCCTCGTCGCTGACCTTCTTCGGCTTGCCCTTGCGGTCTTCCTCGTAGGCATAGAAGCCCTTGTCGTTCTTCTGTCCCAGGCGATCGTTCTCGAACATCACCTGGATGGCGCTCTTGCCCTCACCCTCGGTCTCGCCGCCCAGGCTGCCCATGCGCTCCGGGAAGCCCTCGGCCATCACCTCGCCGGCGTGCACCGCGGTGTCCAGACCCACCACGTCGAGCAGGTAGGCGGGGCCCATGGGCCAGCCGAATGTCTCCATGATCTTGTCGACCCGCTGGAAATCGGCGCCCTGCTCCATCAGCAGGCTGAAGCCGCCGAAGTAGGGGAAGAGCACGCGGTTGACCAGAAAGCCCGGGCAGTCGTTGACCACGATGGGCGTCTTGCCCATGGCGCGGGCGTAGGCCACGGTGGCGGCCACCGCGGCATCACTGGTCTTCTCGCCGCGGATCACCTCGACCAGCGGCATGCGGTGAACCGGATTGAAGAAGTGCATGCCGCAGAAATTTTCCGGGCGCTTGAGGTTCTTCGCCAGGCGCGTGATGGAGATGGTGGAGGTGTTGGAGGCCAGTATCGTCTCCTCACCCACCAGGCCTTCGACCTCGGTGAGCACCGCATCCTTGACCTTGGGGTTCTCGACCACCGCCTCGACCACCAGATCGACGTTGCCGAAATCGCCATAGGAGAGGGTCGGGCGGATGTTGGTGAGCTTCTCGGCCATCTGCTCGGTGGTCAGCTTCTTGCGTTCCACCTGCTTGGCGAACAGCTTGCGGGCCTCCTTGAGGCCGAGCTCGATGGCGTCGTCCTTGATGTCCTTCATCAGGATCGGGGTGCCCTTGGAGGCACTCTGGTAGGCGATGCCGCCGCCCATGATGCCGGCGCCGAGCACCGCGGCCTGTTTGACCGGGCGCGCCTGCTTCTCGTATTGGCCGCCCTTCTTCTTGACCACCTGGTCGTTCAGGAACAGGCCGACCAGGTTGAAGGCCACGTCGGTCATCGCCAGCTTGGCGAAGGCCTTGGCCTCGATGGCCTGGGCGCGGGTGCGCTCCTCGCCGGCGCCCTTCTGGATCACCTTGATCGCCGCCACCGGCGCCGGATAGTGCGGGCCCGCCTTGCCGGCCACGTAGCCCTTGGCGGTCTCGAAGGCCATCATCTGCTCGATGGGGTTGAGCTTGAGGGGTTGATTCTTCTCTTCGCGACGAGCCCGGAAGTCCAGCTCACCGGCAATGGCGCGGGCCAGGATGTCGTGGGCGGCTTCCTCGAGCTCAGCGGCAGGCACCACGGCGTCCACGGCGCCCACCTTGAGGGCGGCGTCGGCCTTGTTCTGGGTGCCACCGGCGATCCATTCGATGGCGTTATCGGCACCGATCAGGCGCGGCAGGCGTACGCAGCCGCCCCAGCCCGGCAGGAGGCCGAGCTGGGTCTCGGGCAGGCCGATCTGGGCCTTGTCGCCCATCACCCGGAAGTCGGTGGTCAACAACACCTCGCAGCCGCCGCCCAGCGCCAGACCATTGATGGCGGTCACGGTGGGAAACGGCAGATCCTCGATGGCGTTGAAGATCCCGTGGACCCGATGAAGCATCGACTCCAGGAACTCGGCGCCCTTGCCAAACATGGCCTGGAACTCGGTGATGTCGGCACCGACGATGAAGGCTTCCTTGGCGCTGGTCAGCATCAGTCCCTTGAGGCCGCTCTCGCCCTGGATGGCCTTGACCGCCTCGTCCAGTTCGGCGATCACCGCGCTGGAGAGCTTGTTGACCGACTCGCCCTGCAGGTCGAAGGTGAGCGTGGCGATGTCGTTGCCGCCGCGCGCCACCGTGATGGCATTGCCCTGATAGATCATCCGCGAATCTCCCGATTTCATACGGCCGTTTGAATACGCACAGCTTGGGTCACGAACGTCGGCTCGTCAACCCCCACCCACGTCGCAGCCTTGACGCCCCCTCGCCGCCGCCGGGTGTTAGGCTTGCTCGATGTCATCATTCAGGGTAGCCCCGCGCCATGCCCACATCCTCCCCCCCGTCAGACGAACGAGCGGAATCACCTCGGCTGAGCCAACTGCAGGCGCGCATCGAGGTGCTGATCGAGCGCCTGCGACCCTGGAGCTGGCTTTGGCCACCCGTGGCCTTCGGTGCCGGGCTGGGCAGCTTCTTTCTGGTGGAGCGCCAGCAGTGGCTGGGAGCTCTGCTGGCGCTGGGCATGCTCGCCGCCTGGCTGCTGCTGCTCTCCGAAAGCCTGATCGGCCGGCTACTGGCCCGCCGCGGCTACCCCACCCTGCCCCACGCCGCGACGCTATTCATCGCCCAGATGATCCACCAGGAGACCCTGTTCTTCTCGCTGCCTTTCCTGCTGACCACCACCGTATGGAGCAGCGGCCAGGCGCTGTTCACCCTGCTGCTGATCGGGCTGGCGGTGTTCTCCATCATCGACCCGCTCTACTACCGGGTGGCGGACCGCTATCGCTGGCTCTATCTGGCCTTTCATGCCCAATGCGTCTTCCTGGTGGTGCTGGTCACCCTGCCGATCATGCTGCAGCTCACCACCGGCCAGAGCCTCAAGCTGGCACTGGGCGCCATGCTGCTGTTCAGTCTGCCCAGCCTGTTGCACCTTACCGCCCAACAACGTGGCAGACGCTGGCTGATGCTGCTGACCCTGCTGCCGCTGCTCGCCGGGCTGGCCTGGACGGGACGCATCTGGGTACCGCCGGCCAACCTGTGGCTGGGCAGCGCAGCGCTCTCTCCCGCCTTCGATGTGGAGGCCAGGAGCCCAGAGGGCGAACTGCATCTGACGCCCGAGGCACTGGCCGGAAACGGGCTCTACGCCTACACGGCGATCCGCGCGCCGCGGGGTCTGAGAGAGGAGGTGTTTCATGTGTGGCGACAAGACGGAGAGGAGGTCGACCGCATCACGCTGACCATCGAGGGCGGCCGGGAGGCGGGCTACCGGGCCTGGAGCCACAAGCAGAACTTCCCGGGTGCCCCCGCGGGGCGCTGGCGGATCGACGTGATGACCGACAGCGGCCAGCGCATCGGGGTGGTGCGCTTCCGAGTGTCCGATGGCGAGGACGCCACCCTGGCCGATGGCCGGGAGCTGCTGACCGGTATCAAGGGGCTGCGCCGGCTGGTGCCGGGTCGGAGTGACGACGGCCAGGCAGCGGGGCCGAATTCAAACCATGGCGATACGCCGGCCGGCGTGAATGGCGATATCCAGGAGGAGTGAAATGATAAGCCGGCTTGCATTTCACGCGTCGGGTTCACAGAATCCAGCCAACGCCAGTGGAGCCCCTAGCCCATGTACGAGAATATCGGTTTTCAGCTCAGTCGCCTGCCGCGTCTGTGGCGCGCCATCATCGACGAGCGCCTGGCCCCGCTAGGCCTGACCCAGACGCGGTGGGTGACGCTATATCATCTGTGGCGACTCGGCGACGGTCAGCCCCAATGCGACCTGGCCCGTGCCATCGGCGTCGAGGCGCCTTCCCTGGTGCGCACCCTCGACCAGCTCTCCCGGCAGGGACTGGTCGAACGACGCCCATGCGACCAGGACCGCCGCACCAAGCGGGTCTTCCTGACGCCCGCTGCCACCCCGCTGCTCCAGCGCATCGACACCGTGGTGCGCGAGGCGCGCGGCGAGATGCTCGCCGGGCTGAGCGAGCAGGACGTGACAATGCTGGCCGAACTGCTCTCCCGCGTCGAGGACAACGGCCTGGCCATCCAGGCGCGAGACGCCGAGCTACAGGAGTGACGCCTAGGCTTTCGGCTGCCCGAAGGGCACCGTCGCGGCGTTGTCATCCGGCCGGCCGGCCAGGCCGTCGCGAAGCACCACGAAATCCTCGAGGTAGGTGGAGAAACGCGAAAAATCCTGGGATTCCCACCACCACAGGCTCAGCGCATGCCGGTGGGACTCCATCACTATCGCGTCCTGGGGCAGCCGCTCCAGCAAAGTCCTGAGCCGGTTTTCCAGTGCCTCGGGCAGCGGTCGCAGCGGCTCCCGTCGCCAGCGCCAACCGTACGCGAAAGGCTTGAGCGCCGCACTGGCATAGTCGTCCCGCACCAGCACGAAATCGGGCCCCGGCCGATCCTGGGGATAACACCAGCGATAGGCCGGCATGGCCGTCTCGATGCCGTGCAGAGGCGGCTTCTCCAGCTTGACGGTGAGTCCGGTCTTGATCGCCGCCGTTCGCAGCGCCGATACGCGGCGCTGCCGCGGACTGGGCTTGAGCCACATCACCGGCGAGACCACCAGCAGCAGGACAAGCAGGATGAACAGCCAGGTCATCGCCATCTCCAGATTGGGTTGATGCGTGAGTCTTGATACATGTCGTTGTCTTGCCGAGTCAGCCGGCCTAGAGTGAAGACATCTCTTCACCTCGAGATCCACTCAGGAGCCCTACCATGAGCAACGAATACCGCCACGTCCTGGTCGCCGTGGACCTGACCAAGGACTCCCACAAGGTGCTGGAGCGCGCGGCCCAGATTGCCGAGCGCAACAACAACGCCAAAGTCTCCATCATGCACACCCTGGAGCCGCTGGGCTTCGCCTACGGCGGCGATATCCCCATGGATTTGACCAGCATCCAGGACCAACTCGACGAGCACGCCAAGCAGCGACTGTCCGAGATTGCCGACCCCCACGTGACAAAGGAGAACCAGCACGTGCTAGTCGGCATGCCCGACACCGAGATCCACCGCTTCGCCGAGGAGAACGGCGTGGACCTGATCGTGGTCGGCTCCCACGGCCGTCACGGCTTCGCCCTGCTGCTCGGCTCCACCTCCACTGGCGTGCTTCACGGCGCCCAGTGCGATGTGCTGGCCGTGCGGGTCGGGAAGAAGGGCGAGAAGAGCGCCGAATAACCCACTCCTGACACCCAAAAGCAAAAAGCCTTTCTCATCTTGAGGAAGCGCAGGATTCGCGTCACGAGCGAAGATAGGTTGGTCGCCGCCGGAGCGCAGAACCGAGCGTAGCGACAAACATCCGGAAGATGGCCCCGAAGGGGCGAGGAACCAAAGGTTCCAAGTCAACTGGAGTGTAGCCTGCTACATGAGGATTCCGACGGTCCGACGCTTCGGCACCGCCGGCGATCAACTTATTCCACAACTGCGCAAGCGCAGTAGCGAATCATCGCTTACTCCCCCGCGGCCATGGCCTCCAGCTCCATCCAGCGCTCCATGGCGGCATCGAGCTCGGCCTGCCTGGCACCCAGCGCCTCCAGCGTGGCGGCGACCTGGGTGGCGTCCTGCTGATAGAAGCCCGGGTCGCCCATCGTGGCCTCGAACTTGGCCACCTCGCCTTCGAGTCGCTCGATCTCGGCCGGTAGAGCGTCGAGCTCGCGCTGGAGCTTGTAGGAAAGCTTGGCGGGCTTTTTTGCCGGGGCAATGGTACCGGACGACGCCGGCGCTGATGCGGCCGGGTCGATATCGGCCACCGGCTCAACCCGCTGGCGGGCCGCCCCCTCCCAGGGTGCCGGGGGGAGCTTGCCGCCCTGGCGCACCCAGTCCGTATAGCCGCCCACGTACTCACGCACCCGGCCCTCGCCCTCGAAGGCCAGCACGCTGGTCACCACGTTGTCCATGAAGGCGCGGTCGTGGGAGACAAGCAGCAGGGTCCCGTCGAAGTCGAGCAGCAGTTCCTCGAGCAGTTCCAGGGTCTCGACGTCCAGGTCGTTGGTCGGCTCATCGAGCACCAGCACGTTGGCGGGCTGGGTGAACAGCTTGGCCAGCAGCAGGCGGTTGGATTCCCCGCCCGAGAGCGCCTTGACCGGCTGGCGGACCCGCTCCGGGGTGAACAGGAAGTCCTGCAGGTAGCTCATCACGTGGCGGTCCCGGCCGCCCACCGTGACCCGGTCACTGCCCTGGGCCACGTTGTCGTAGACGGTCTTCTCGGGCTCCAGCCCGCCACGCAGCTGGTCGAAGTAGGCGACCTGCAGCTTGGTCCCGACCTGCACCTTGCCCTCGGTCGGTGCCAGTTCGCCGAGCAGGATCTTGAGCAGGGTGGTCTTGCCGGCGCCGTTGCGGCCGATGAAGCCGATACGGTCGCCGCGCTGGATCTCCAGGGAGAGGTCACGAATCACCGCCTCGTCGCCGAAGCGCTGGGTGACATGCTCCAGGGCCACCACCCGTTTGCCGCTGCGCTCGCCGCTGTCCACGCTGAGGTTGGCCTTGCCCTGGCGTTCGCGGCGTTCGCTGCGCTCCCGGCGCAGCTGCTCCAGGGCCCGCACCCGCCCCTCGTTGCGGGTGCGCCTTGCCTTGATGCCCTGGCGGATCCACGTCTCCTCCTGGGCCAGCTTCTTGTCGAACTCGGCGTTCTCGCGTGCCTCGACCTCCAGCTCGTGGGTCTTCTGGGCCTGGTACTTCGCATAGTCGCCCGGATAGCGCCCGAGGCGACCGCGGTCGAGCTCGAGGATGGCCGTGGCCAGCTTGGACAGGAAGGCGCGGTCGTGGGTAATGAACAGCACCGCGCCGTTGAAGGCGGCCAGCTGCTCCTCGAGCCAGGCGATGGTGTCCAGGTCCAGGTGGTTGGTCGGCTCGTCGAGCAGCAGCAGGTCGGGGTCGGCGACCAGCGCCCGGGCCAGCGCCACGCGACGCCGCCAGCCGCCGGAGAGCTCGGCCATCTCGGCATCCTCGGGCAGCCCCAGGCGTGTCAGCACCACATCGATGCGCTGGTGGAAGGACCAGCCGTCGATGGCCTCGATCCGCGTCTGCAGGTCGGCCATGCGGCGCATGTCGGGCTCATCCTCGTGGATCAGGTGGTGATACTCGGAGAGCAACTCGCCGGCCTCGGGCAGGCCGCCGGCCACCACGTCGAAGATGGTCTGTCCGGAGGCATCGGGGAGGTCCTGGGCGAGCACGCCGATCTTCAGTCCCGGGGCCCGCCAGATGTTGCCGCCGTCGGCCAGGATCTCGCCGGCCACCAGCTTGAGCAGCGTCGACTTGCCGGTGCCGTTGCGCCCCACCAGGGCCAGGCGCTCTCCCTTTTCCAGCACCAGGTCGGCACCGTCGAGCAACACATGGGTACCATAGGCCAGTTGCAGCTGTTCCAGACGTAGCAGGGTCACGCGCACACCTCATCCGATCTCGAAGGCAACTAGTGTATCGCAACTCCGGCTCGCCGTGGCCCTGCCGCCATGGTGACCGCCGTCGATCCCGAGTAAACTGCGCCGCGCCCCGACGTCCCGTCATCACGACCACAGGAGTTGCGCCTTGGCTGAACCGACCGACACCTTCGATGACTTCCTGCCCGAGGCGCTCCGCCTCCGAGCCGCAGCCCCTCTGGTGGACATCGGCGCCAACCTGACCCACGAAAGCTTCGCCCGCGATCTCTCGGCGGTACTCGGTCGCGCCAGGGCGGCCAACGTCACCACCCTGATTCTCACCGGCACCGACCGCGAGCACGCCGAGCAGGCGGTAGCGATGGCCCGGCAGACCGCCGACGCCTCACTGCAGCTGTTTGCCACCGCCGGCGTGCACCCCCACGACGCCAGCCGCTGGGATGCCGGCCTCGCGGCCGCCATGGCGGACCTGCACCGACAGTCCGAGGTGGTGGCGGTGGGCGAGTGCGGGCTCGACTTCAATCGCAACTTCTCCACGCCCGCCGAGCAGGAGCGCGCCTTCGAGGCGCAGCTGGGCCTGGCGGCGACCTGCGGCAAGCCGCTGTTCGTGCATGAGCGAGACGCGGGCCGACGAATGCGCGAGATGCTGCACGCCTGGCGGGACGATATCAGCGACGCCGTGGTGCACTGTTTCACCGCCGACCGCGACACCCTCTTCGGCTACCTGGATATCGACCTGCATATCGGCCTGACCGGCTGGCTGTGCGACGAACGCCGCGGCCACCACCTGCGCGACCTGGTCGGCGAGATCCCCCTCAACCGCCTGATGGTGGAAACCGACTGCCCCTACCTGCTGCCGCGCAATTTACCTGCCAAACTCAAGGGCAGGCGCCACGAGCCGGCGCTGCTGCCGTGGATCGTGCGGGAGATTGCCCATTGGCGAGGCATCGGCGAGGAATCGCTGGCCAGCGCCACCAGCGACACCGCCCGCGCCTTCTTCCGGCTGCCGTCCGCCCCGACACCGACACACCTGGAGAACTGAATCATGCCCGACCTGCCCGGCTTTATCGCCGTGGAGACCGGCGAGGATGGCGGCCTGCCACTGGCCATCGCCTGGACGCTGCCCGACGGGCGCGTCAAGCACACCCTGATCCAGCCCGAGGATGACTGGCTGGACGCCGAGCTGATCTCCCTGGGGGAGTACAGCCTGGAGGAGCTCAACAGCATGGGGGTGAGCCCGCTGGACGTGATCCGCGAGCTGGAGAACGACCACTTCAGTGCTACCCTCTACACGGCGGGCGTCAGCGACGACGAGGCCGCCCTGTCGCGGCTGTTTGACACCTACGGGCTCGACCCCTTCGTGGAGCTGGCGCCCGCCGAGTGCCTCTACAACGGCATTGCCCCCGGCGACTGGTCCCGGGCCCGCGGCGAGCTGTTCGGCGAGCTGGGTCTGGAGCCGCTGCGACCGGAGCACGAGGTGGAGGTGATGCTGCACCTCCACCAGCGCATGAGCGGCCCCGACGAGGCCTGAAGTGGCGTCACACGCCAGCCAGCAGCTCCCGAACACGCTCGACGATCTGTGACCGGGAGGGCAACGTCAGGGTGGCCGCCGGCCCCAGCGGGATAAAGCTGTCCTCGGCGGTGAGCCGGTGCAGTCGCTCGCTCGCCACGCCCCTCTCCACCAGGCCGGTGACCAGCTCCTCACTGAGTGACCCGGAGCGGCGGCACTCGTCGACGATCAACACCCGATGGCAGCCGGCAGCCGCACGGCAGACGGCGTCGTGGTCGATGCCCGTGAGCCAGCGCAGATCGACGATGCGCAGCCGCTGCCCCCCCGGATCGAGCTCCGCCGCCGCCTGGCGGGCCAGATAGACGCCGTTGCCATAGGTGACGATTGCCAGGCCGACGCCCTCGCCCCACTGCCCCGTCTCCCCCGGCGACAGCCGATGCTCGGGCCCAGGGTCAGGGAAGCACCAGCCGTCATCGCCCTGCTCCAGCAGGTCGCGGGTGTGATAGAGCGCGATCGGCTCGATGATGACCACCACGCGCTGCGCCTCGTCGGCCAGGCGCACCGCTTCCTGCAGCAGCCCCACGGCGTCGGCACCATTCGACGGGCAGGCTACCAGCAGCCCGGGGATGTCGCGCAGCACGGCGATGGCGTTGTCGTTGTGAAAATGGCCGCCGAAGCCCTTCTGGTAGCCGAGCCCGGCGATGCGAACCACCATGGGATTGGTGTACTGGCCAGCGGAAAAGAAGCTCAGGGTGGCCGCCTCGCCGCGCAGCTGGTCCTCGGCGTTGTGCAGGTAGGCCAGGAACTGGATTTCCAGTAGCGGCACCAGACCGTTGTGAGCCAGGCCAATGCCGAGTCCCAGGATGCTCTGCTCGTCGAGCAGGGTATCGATCACTCGGTGAGGACCAAACCGCCCCTGCAACCGTTGGGTCACCCCATAGACGCCCCCCTTGCGGCCGATGTCCTGGCCGGCCATCACCAGGTGGGGGTGGCTGTCCATCAGCCGCTGCAGGGCCTGGTTGATCAGTTTCGCCATGGGACCCGATGCGGGCTCCAAATTGACCTCGCCCCGGCCGCTCAGTCGACGTCCGGGACGCGATGGCGGCACGATGCTGGCCATCACCTCGCGGGCGCTTTCCAGCTTCGGGCGGCGGATCGCCTCCTCGGCCAACCGCGCCACCCGCTCATCGACTTGCCGGTAGAGCGCAGTGATCTCGTCCCGCGATAGCACCCCGTGGCGGCGCAGCAGCCCGGCGCTGAACAGCAGCGGGTCGCGAGCCTCGTCGGCGGAGATGCGTGACGCCGAGAGGTATGCCTGCTGGGCGTCGGAACCGGCATGGCCGAACAGGCGAACGCAGCGCAGGTGCAGGAACACCGGCTGCTTGTGGAGGCGGGCGATGACCTCGGCCTCTTGGGCGGCACGCCAGGTGTCGAGCAGGTCGAGACCGTCGCAGGCCAGGTAGTGGAAGCCGGGGCGGGCCCGCATGCTGGCCTCGACCCAGCCGGCCGGCGTGGGCGTGGAGATGCCGATACCATTGTCCTCGCAGACCATCACCAGCGGCAGCGGCGCCCCCTGGTAGGCCGCCCAGCCGGCGGCATTCAATGCCCCCTGGGCGGTGGAGTGGTTGAAGGAGGCATCGCCGAAACTGCACAGCACCAGGCTGTCGGCGGGCCACTCACCGCCGCCGCCCAGGCGCCGCCACAGCCCCAGGCTATGGGCCGCCCCCACCGCCTTGGGCAGGTGAGAGGCGATGGTGCTGGTTTGAGGCGGCACTTTGAGCGACTTCGAGCCCAGCACCTTGTGGCGCCCGCCGGAGACCGGATCGTCGCGGGACGCCGCGAAACTCAACAGCAGGTCCCACAGCGGCGTCTGGCCAGGCACCTGACGGCTGCGCTCGATCAGTAAGGCAGCATCGCGATAGTGCAGGAAGGCGGGATCAGTCGGGCGCAGGGCGCGGGCAATCGCCGCGTTCCCCTCGTGACCGGCGCTGCCGATGGTGTAGAAGGCTTCGCCCCTGGCTTGCAGGCGGCGAGCCTGCAGGTCCAGGTGGCGACTCATCAGTTGGGACTCGAACAGCTCGGCTAGCGCCTCGGGGGTCAGTGCCACCTCATCAAGGCTCCAGTCGCGCTCTGTCACGGGCCAGTGGTCCTGGTCGAGGGCGTCAAGAAAGCGCTGCTCCAGGAGCAGGGGCTCACGGGAGGAGGATGAGGAAGAGGTGGCCACGGCGAACTCCGGCTGGGGATAACGCCTTCAGACTAGCTGACTTCGCCCAACGCGGTCGCCGGCGATCAGGCGACGCCCCGCGGCGATGGCTGCCTCCCGGGCGTCGCCCTCCCGGTAGAAGCCCTGCAGGGCGAGCCGGAAGGCCGCGGCACGCCGTGGCAGTCCTTCCCGCTCGTAGCTTTGTGTCCTGGCTTCGACCCGAGCGCGGAAGGCCGCACGGTTCACCTCGACGTCGCCGCCCAGGTTGTCGACGCTGATATGAAAGCGTAGGCCACAGGCCCGCGAGAAGAGCAGTTCCAGCGCCTGGGGGGCCACCTCCACCGCCTCGAAGTCGCGTTGCTCACCCGCATCGCGCCCATCGGGCAGGTACCAGTAGCCGTAATCCTCCCACTGACGGCGACTCTTGCCGGCGATGCACCAGTGGCTGATCTCGTGCAGGGCGCTGGCATAGAAACCCCGCGCAAAGATCACTCGGTGAAAGGGCGTGTCGGCATCGGCCGGCAGGTAGAGCGGCTCGTCGCCGCCGCACACCAGGCGCGTGGCGTAGGTATCGTGAAAGAGGCCGTCGAACAGGGCGATGACATCCTCGAGTCGGTGATTCACGCAGGCTCCACGGGCATAGGGGTAGCCGCCATTATAGGCGCCTGGCGAGGCGGGCCAAAGCCCCCGCGCATTGCTATAGTGGGCGGTTTTTCGTTCTACCCGAAAGCCTGACCGCATGGAGCGCCCGACCTTGTTCAGTCCTATCGCCCGCTTGCTCGCTACCGGCCGAGGGGAAGCTCGCCCGCTGCTGGCCCTGACGCTGCCGATCTGCGGCGCGCAGCTTGCCCAGGCCGGCATGAGCGTGGCGGATGTGATGATGACCGGTCGGCTCAGCGCCACCGACCTGGCTGCCGTCTCGGTGGGCTCGAGCCTGTGGATGCCGCTGATGCTGTTCATGACCGGCACTCTGATGGGGCTGACGCCCATCGTGGCGCAGTTGATGGGCGGCAGGCGCCTGACCGAGATTCGCCCCAACGTGCACCAGGCGCTGTGGGTGGCACTGGTACTGGGCGTGGTCGCGGCGGCCCTCCTGTGGTTTACCGTCCAGCCCATCTTCGTGCTGATGGCGGTGCCCGAGGAGGTGGCGAGCCGCTCGGCGGCCTATCTCGCGGCGGTAGCCTTCGGCATGCCGGGCGCGGCGCTTTTCCAGGCGCTGCGTGCCTTCTCGGATGGCATGAACCATACTCGCCCCTCGCTGTGGATCAGCCTGATCGGTCTGGGGGTGAATATTCCCTGCAACTATGTGCTGATTCATGGCGGCGAGGGCCTCACCGACCTGTTCGGCGACTGGCTACCGGCTTGGGTGCAGGCGCTGCCGGCGCTGGGCGCCCTGGGCTGCGGCATCGCCACGGCGCTGTCGCTGTGGACCATGAGCCTTGCCATGATCCTCTACACCCGCCGCGCCCGGGCTTACCGCGAGGTGTCGCTGTGGCACTCTCCCACCCTGCCGCGCCTGAAGATAATCGGTGAACTGCTCTATGTCGGCGTGCCCATCGGTGTGGCGATCTTCGTCGAGGTCACCCTGTTTACCGTGATCGCGCTGCTGATCGCCAGCCTCGGCGAGATCACCGTGGCGGCCCATCAGGTGGCCCTCAACTACACTTCGATACTCTTCATGCTGCCGCTCTCGCTGAGCATGGCGCTGACGGTGCGGGTCGGCAATACTCTGGGCCAGCAGCGTCCGGCCCAGGCCCGCCAGGTGGCCGCCTTCGGCATCGCTGCAAGCGTGCTGGTGGCGCTGCTCAACAGTGCCCTGCTGTGGTTGACCGCAGAATCGGTGATCGGCCTCTATACCCACGATATGACAGTGCAACGCCTGGCCCTTTCACTGGTCCTACTGGCCATGATCTTCCAGCTTTCGGATTCGCTGCAGGTGAACCTGGCAGGCGCACTCCGCGGCTACCGAGACACCCGCATCATCATGTTGATCACCCTGGCCTCATACTGGCTGGTCGGGCTGGCCGGCGGCCACTGGCTTGGAACCCGCGGGCTTTTTGGGGTGATCGAGCCCATGGGCGTTCACGGCTACTGGATCGGCCTGATCGGTGGCCTCACCGTGGCGGCGGCTCTGCTTGGCGAGCGTCTCAGGCGGATCAGTCGGGCAGCGGCGGAGGGCAGACACGATGCATTGGGTGTCCATTAACAGAGGCTTTGTCACCCTACTGGTCGCGATGGGCGGCCTGCTGACCGCCTGTGGCAGCGGTATCGACAGCAACGACATGCTCATCGACTACCAGCGCGAACTGGCCCGGCGCCTCGACCTGGCGCCCCCCTCACCGGCCAGTCCCGACAATATCGGTGCCTTTCCCGACCAGCGTGAGCGGCTGGTGACGATCCCCGAGACGCGGGAGGGCTTGCTCAATGTCTTTGCCTTGCGCGAGTGCCATATCACCACCCTCGTCGCGGAGCGCAACAGCACTCTGGGAAGGGTCGCCCCGGCCAGCCGGCAGTGGCACTACGAATTGACACTGTGGCAGCGCCTGACCGACTGCCTGGCGAGCGATGTGCCCGAGCGCCTTGCCGAGGCGGATCGAGACAGGCTCGAGCGCCTGGCCACCACCAAGACGGAGCAGCTGCCCCAGGCGACCTGGAACGGCCTGTTCGGCTCCGATGAGTGGGCCGGCAGCTTCTCGAGGGTGAGTTCACCCTTGCCGCCGGACGCCCTGGCGCCACCCGAGGCACAGCTGGAATCGCTCGGCTACCTGCAGGCGTTGACCGCGACAGCGACGAGGGACGCCCCGCCGCCCGATCTGGCGGCCCTGGAAGGACACCTGCGCGCCCTCAACCAGCGTCCCTATACCGCCGAGCTGCTGCGCACCCTGGCGCTGGCCACCCAGCGCCTGGAAGAGGCCTCCGCCCTGGCCGAGCGCGCCCTGGCGCGACATGACGGCTGTCTCACGCCCGCCCTGGAGGACAGCGCGAACGACGAGCACCTCGCGCAGTGGCTCGAGACGCTCACCGGCGCCGCCCATGCCTGGCTGACAGAGCTCGACCCGCTGTTCGACTCCCTTCCCTTTCCCCCCGAAGCGGTCAGCGCCTACCATCGGGAGTGGCTCTCCCTGAACCACCCGTCGGCCCCTCTGCCCGCCTTCGAGACAGCCCGGAAACATCATCAGGATCTGCGTCAGGCCCTGGCACTACGCTGCCGTTGAGACCACGGGATGCGCAGCAGGGCTTAACCTCCCTCACCGTCTGTGCTATTGGTGAAGGAGAGAGTGACGCAGTGCGCCTCCGAGCGGTTCGTGGAGCCCGGCTCCCCGTGCCGATGCCGTGATAACGCAGCATGTGGAGAGACGTCATGGGAATCCCACTGTCAAACCGCCCCGCCCAGGTCATCGACCTGGAAACGATGCGCCAGCGTTTGCTAGCCAGGCGACGCCTGATTCGCCTGGCCCCCGAATTGGACGGCCTCGAGATGGTCTATCGCCTGGCTTCGAGCCCCGACACCCTATACGGCATGCCGCTGCTGGCCTGGGGGCTGCGCGAGGATGGTGAGGTCGTCGGAATGGTGCCCTGGATGGAGGCACTGACCCCATGCCATCGCCTGGATGACCCGGAGCACGGCAGCTTCGTCGGTTATCGTGACCCCGAGACCGAGGAGCTGTTCGATCAGGCCCCCGAGCACAAGGTGTTCGAGCTCGAGCACGCCGCCGCCTATTTCGACTACGAGGAGACCGAGCAGGTCACCCTCATCCAGCAGATCCCCGAGACGCAGGGCACCCACGCCCTGTGCATGGACGAGGGTGATGCCCCCTGGCAGCTCAAGCAAGTGTTCGGCTGGCGGCTCTACAGCGATGGCGCCGTCGAGGCGCTGCTGGCCGACGAACGGCTGGTGGAGTCGACCCCGATCCTGCCAGGCGATACCTGCCTCTACCCCGGCCATAGCCGCCACCGCGTGGTTTACTTCTTCCAGCGCCAGATCGCCAACCGCATCCGCCGCGAGGATCCCGCCACTCTGGAGGCGCTTGCCCTGATGGTGATGCCGGAGGCCAACAAACCCTCGCGGGGCTGAACCCCGCGGGACAGAATTAGCCCAAACGGATAAAGTAGCGGTAGCTGCCCTCGAGCTCCTCCTGGCGAATCAGTTCATGACCTAGAAACTGACAGAATTTAGGCACGTCTCGGGTCGTGGCCGGATCGCTGGCGATGACCTTGAGCACCTCGCCGGAGCGCATGTCGCGCACCTTGTTGTGCATCAGCATGATCGGCTCGGGGCAGTAGAGCCCGGTGGTGTCGAGCTCGATCTGAAAGTCGGGAGCCGCCTCGGGCAGGACGTCACGGGAATCAACCATCGATGGCCTCGTCGTTGGGATCAACACTGTTGGGAGCAAGCTAGATGATCAAGATCATTATCGAACGCCGGATCATGCCGGGGCTCGAGGAGGAGTACGAGGAAGCCGCTCGTGAAGCCATGCGCCAGTCCCTCGGCGCGCGCGGCTTCGTGGGTGGCGAGAGCCTCGTCGAACTCGGCCACAGCGACCGACGCCTGATGATCACCAAGTGGCGCGACATGCGCGCCTGGAAGGAATGGTACACCAGCGAGGAGCGCTCCCGAGTGATGCAGCGCCTCCTGCCGCTGCTCACCGAAGAGGAGCGCATTCGCATCTACGAGCCCACCACTCACTGAAGCAGGCGGCGAGCGCCACTCGGGCGCTCGCCGCTCTCCCCCTTGGGCGGGAGCGGGAGCCGGAGACGGCTAATCGCGCAGCCGCACATGAACTGTCACCTCCTCCCGGTCATGGTAGAGGTGGCGACAGCCCACCTCCGCGGCCACCCCGGCACTGGCCAGCGCCTCCTCCAGGCGAGCCAGGCAGGCAGCCACCTCGGGCCAGCGGCGCTTCATCGGCAGCTTGAGGTTGAATACCGCCTCGCGGCACCAGCGCCTCACCAGCCAGCGTTCCACCATGGCTTCCACCCGCGACGGCTTGTCGACGATATCGCATACCAGCCAGTCGAGCCGATAGGGCGGCTCCCACACGAAACCATCCTCGCGCAGGTGCTCAACCTGCCCGGTGGCCATCAGCGCCTTGTCCATGGGCCCGTTATCGATGGCATAGACATGCATGCCGCGATGAACAAGCTGCCAGGTCCAACCGCCTGGGGCCGCCCCAAGGTCGGCGGCCTGCATCCCCTCTGCCAGGCGCGTGTCCCACTCCGTGCGCGGCACGAACTCGTGCCAGGCCTCCTCTAGCTTCAAGGCTGAGCGACTCGGGGCCGACTTGGGAAAGCGCAGCCGACGGATGCCCCCCGGCTGATCACTGCGGTTGCCCGGAAAGCTTATGCCGAGCTGAACGTGGTCGCCGGCGCTCCACAGCAGGTGCAGGCGTCGCCCGCCGGCCTTGCGACGCAGAGCGCCCCGCTTCGTAAGCAGCGACTCCAGCGGGCGCGACAGCGCCTTGGCCAGACCGGCCAGGGCCTTGCCATCGTTGGTATCCGGCGTCTCATGCCAGATACTCTCGAAGCTCCAGCCGGACTCGACGACCTGCTCGGTGATCGGTGAGAGGCGGTCTTCCCGATCCAGCGACAGCGGTGGCAGCGCCACCAGACTCTGGCGAGCAAAGACCAGCCCATGAAGTGGCAGGGCCCGGTGCAGGCCGTTGGCCGGCTCCTCATCCGCCACGCAGAAACGAACGAAGCCACCTCCCGCCCCCTGGATGACCTCGCCGGACCAGCCCGACTCAGCCGCCTTGTAGGCGACCTCTTCGGCCAGATCACGCTCGAAACCGGGTCGGCAGTAAAGCAGCAACTCCGACGGGGCCCGGCTCAAGCGCCACCTCCCCGGTGCCCGGCGCGCGGACTTCCGCCACGCAACTCGTCCTCGACGTCCTGAAGCTGAACGTTCAACGCGTTGGTGGAGATCTGGATCTCCCACAGGGAGTAGACCAGCGAAACCGATAGCGTCACCAGACTGACGCCAAACAGGACCATACCGGTGAGCTCCAGCGACAGGAAGAGAGCAAACATCGACAGGGTGCAGAGCAGAAAACTGAACACGCCGGCCAACTGCATCCGCTTGGTCAGGGAAATCCTCCGTCGCAGCAGCATGATCTGACGGGTATTGGTCTCCTGGTGCTGGTTACGTTCCTCATCGGCCAGCTTGCGGATCAACTGGGCCAGTACCAGGAAGCGATTGGTGTAGGCCAGCAAGAGCAGCGAGATGGCCGGAAACAGCAGCGCCGGCGTTGTCAGGGTCAAGGCGGACTCTCCACAGCGAATAGTGATACTTATGATACCAGCGGGGCGGCTACCGGCACGAGAGACACTGAACGTTTAATAATCATCTATTAACTATATTTAATGCAATGATTTGGTGCGCAATATCCCGACAGTTTCAAGCAAGTTTGGCTCATATCAATGTCTAACCAGCGCATAGCCCATACAGTTGCTGCATAATGGTGCATTGCTTTATATTGTCAGCCCACTGGAACCGATTCTAGGCTGTCCGCCCGACTGACGGACACGACGTCAACTTGTCACACAGGAACCCGCCGATGCCCTACGTTCACGATACCCTCGAAGGCCTTCGCAAGAGCAGCCCCGCCCAGACCGAGTTCTACCAGGCCGCCGAGGAAGTCCTCGAGTGTCTGCGCCCCCTGTTTCAGCGCAGCCCGCACTACCATGACCACAGCATCATTGAGCGCATCGTCGAACCCGAGCGCCAGATCATGTTCCGGGTCTGCTGGACCGATGACGACGGCAAGGTACAGGTCAACAAGGGTTACCGCGTGCAGTTCAACTCTGCCCTGGGCCCCTACAAGGGCGGCCTGCGCTTCCACCCCAGCGTCACCTCGGGCACCATCAAGTTCCTCGGCTTCGAACAGATCTTCAAGAATGCCCTGACCGGCCTTCCCATCGGGGGCGGCAAGGGTGGCTCCGACTTCGATCCCAAGGGCAAGTCCGACGGGGAGATCATGCGCTTCTGCCAGTCCTTCATGACCGAGCTCCATCGCCATATTGGGCCAACCACCGACGTTCCTGCCGGTGACATCGGCGTGGGCGCCCGCGAGATCGGCTACATGTACGGTCAGTACAAGCGCCTTACCGGCCGTTATGCAGGCGTGCTTACCGGCAAGGGGCTGAACTGGGGCGGCTCCCTCGGCCGCAAGGAAGCCACCGGCTATGGTGCGGTCTACTTTGCCCAGAACATGCTGGAAGCTCGCGGCGAAAGCATCGAAGGCAAGACCTGCCTGGTTTCCGGTGCCGGCAACGTGGCTACCTATACCATCGAGAAGCTCTACGAACTGGGCGCGACGCCGGTTACTTGCTCCGACTCCCGCGGCACCATCCATGACGCACGCGGCATCGACCTGGCTCTCCTCAAAGAGCTCAAGGAGGTCAAGCGCGCCTCCCTGGAGGAGTACCTGGCCAAGCACCCCGAGGCTAGCTACATCCCGGCCAGCGACTACCCGGAGGATGGCCACGCCGTCTGGCGCATCAAGGCCGATGCCGCCTTCCCCAGCGCCACTCAGAACGAGCTGACGGTGGCCGACGCCCGTGCCCTGCTGGACAACGGCGTCACCTGCATCAGCGAGGGCGCCAACATGCCGTCAACCGCAGACGCTGCCGACCTCTTCCTGGAAGCCAAGATCGCCTATGGCCCCGGCAAGGCCGCCAACGCCGGCGGCGTGGCCACCAGCCAGCTCGAGATGGCCCAGAACAGCAGCATGGAACAATGGCCGCTGGAGAAGGTGGACGCCAAGCTCAAGGAGATCATGGCCAATATTCACCGGCAGTGTGCCGACACCGCCCAGGAGTTCGGTGCACCGACCAACCTGGTGCTGGGCGCCAACGTCGCCGGCTTCCGCAAGGTCGCCGACGCCATGATCGACCAGGGCGTGGTATAACCCCCCGCTGCGCCAACAGACGCAAGAAAGAAAAAGCCCGGGCCATGAAGCCCGGGCTTTTGCTTTGTTCGCCATTCAACGCCTGCGTTTCAGTGCACAGGGTGAAGCCGATCAAACGTAGGGGAGGTAGCCACGACCGGCCTGGGCCCGACACTGGGTCTCGGCCATCTTCATCATGCCACGCCACAGGCCGCACAGCAGGAGCATAAAGACGGGACGCTGAATACCAGTTTCGTCCCAGATCGTCGGGTATGTCGCCTTGGCATTGCTCATGTAGAGAGCCTCCGGTTAGGGTTCACATTGAGGAGGATTATACCTTAGTCTAAATACCAAGGTCTAATCTTCTTCAGCCAACCGGTCCGCGAAGCGCTCCCCGTAACGACGAAACCCCAGCCTCTTTCGAAGCTGGGGTTTCTGAAAAGGTGCCTGACGATGTACCCGGGCGGCGCTCCGCTACTCTCCATGGGGAGCCCCCTGGCGGTGTTATCCCGCCCACAACGACGAAACCCCGAGCATCTGAATGCCCGGGGTTTTTTCGCTATAAGTGCCTGACGATGACCTACTCTCACATGGGGAGACCCCACACTACCATCGGCGCTGAGCGGTTTCACTGCTGAGTTCGGCATGGGATCAGGTGGTTCACGCACGCTATGGTCGTCAGGCGAAAAACGGTGAATCATGCTGACGTCGAGACGTCTCAATCGTATCCGCTGTCCTCTGTCATCGACAGACCACTTGGGTGTTATATGGTCAAGCCTCACGGGCCATTAGTACAGGTTAGCTCAACGCCTTGCAGCGCTTCCACACCCTGCCTATCAACCAGCTGGTCTCGCTGGGCCCTTCAGGAGGCTCAAGGCCTCAGGGAAGTCTCATCTTGAAGGGGGCTTCCCGCTTAGATGCTTTCAGCGGTTATCCTGTCCGCACATAGCTACCCGGCAATGCCACTGGCGTGACAACCGGAACACCAGAGGTGCGTCCACTCCGGTCCTCTCGTACTAGGAGCAGCTCTTCTCAAACTTCCAACGCCCACGGCAGATAGGGACCGAACTGTCTCACGACGTTCTAAACCCAGCTCGCGTACCACTTTAAATGGCGAACAGCCATACCCTTGGGACCGACTTCAGCCCCAGGATGTGATGAGCCGACATCGAGGTGCCAAACACCGCCGTCGATGTGAACTCTTGGGCGGTATCAGCCTGTTATCCCCGGAGTACCTTTTATCCGTTGAGCGATGGCCCTTCCATACAGAACCACCGGATCACTAGAACCTGCTTTCGCACCTGCTCGACGTGTCTGTCTCGCAGTCAAGCACCCTTATGCTCTTGCACTCACTGCACGATTTCCAACCGTGCTGAGGGTACCTTCGTGCTCCTCCGTTACGCTTTGGGAGGAGACCGCCCCAGTCAAACTACCCACCACACACGGTCCTCGATCCGGATAACGGACCTGAGTTAGAACGCCAATGATGCCAGGCTGGTATTTCAAGGTTGGCTCCACCCGAACTGGCGTCCGGGTTTCCTAGCCTCCCAGCTATCCTACACAAGCAACATCAGCGTCCAGTGTGAAGCTATAGTAAAGGTTCACGGGGTCTTTCCGTCTAGCCGCGGGTACACAGCATCTTCACTGCGATTTCAATTTCACTGAGTCTCGGGTGGAGACAGCGTGGCCATCATTACGCCATTCGTGCAGGTCGGAACTTACCCGACAAGGAATTTCGCTACCTTAGGACCGTTATAGTTACGGCCGCCGTTTACCGGGGCTTCGATCAGGAGCTTCGCTTGCGCTAACACCATCAATTAACCTTCCGGCACCGGGCAGGCGTCACACCCTATACGTCCGCTTGCGCGTTTGCAGAGTGCTGTGTTTTTAATAAACAGTTGCAGCCACCTGGTATCTTCGACCGCCTCGTGCTCGGGGAGCCAGTCCCTCTACACTAACGCGGCGTGCCTTCTCCCGAAGTTACGGCACCATTTTGCCTAGTTCCTTCACCCGAGTTCTCTCAAGCGCCTGGGTATTCTCTACCTGACCACCTGTGTCGGTTTGGGGTACGGTCCCACTGTATCTGAAGCTTAGAGGCTTTTCCTGGAAGCGTGGCATCGATGACTTCCTGACCGTGGTCAGTTCGTCTCGCGTCTCGGCCGTCTCAGTGAAGAGAGTGATCCGGATTTTCCTGAATCACTGGCCTACTCGCTTTCACCAGGACAACCAACGCCTGGCTCACCTAGCCTTCTTCGTCCCCCCATCGCAATACAGTGAGGTACGGGAATATTGACCCGTTTCCCATCGACTACGCCTTTCGGCCTCGCCTTAGGGGCCGACTCACTCTGCTCCGATTAGCGTCGAACAGAAACCCTTGGTCTTCCGGCGGGGGAGTTTTTCACTCCCCTTGTCGTTACTCATGTCAGCATTCGCACTCGTGATACCTCCAGCAGACTTCTCAATCCACCTTCATCGGCTTACACGACGCTCCTCTACCGCGTGCCTGCATCCTTAAGCCTACTCATCGTGATCCGCCCACCCGACTCAACGTTCGGGGAGCGCTTGAACGTCGCTTCGCGACGTTAATCGAATAGCCTTAAGTGATGCAGGCACACCCGTAGCTTCGGTACCTGGTTTGAGCCCCGTTACATCTTCCGCGCAGGCCGACTCGACTAGTGAGCTATTACGCTTTCTTTAAAGGATGGCTGCTTCTAAGCCAACCTCCTAGCTGTCTGAGCCTTCCCACATCGTTTCCCACTTAACCAGGATTTCGGGACCTTAGCTGACGGTCTGGGTTGTTTCCCTTTTCACAACGGACGTTAGCACCCGCTGTGTGTCTCCCACGCTGCACTCACCGGTATTCGGAGTTTGCCTCGGGTTGGTAAGTCGGGATGACCCCCTAGCCGAAACAGTGCTCTACCCCCGGTGGTGATACGTGAGGCGCTACCTAAATAGCTTTCGAGGAGAACCAGCTATCTCCGGGCTTGATTAGCCTTTCACTCCGATCCACAAGTCATCCAAATCTTTTTCAACAGATCCTGGTTCGGTCCTCCAGTTGATGTTACTCAACCTTCAACCTGCTCATGGATAGATCGCCCGGTTTCGGGTCTATTTCCAGCGACTGGTCGCCCAGTTAAGACTCGGTTTCCCTACGCCTCCCCTAATCGGTTAAGCTCGCCACTGAAAATAAGTCGCTGACCCATTATACAAAAGGTACGCGGTCACAGAACATGTCTGCTCCCACTGCTTGTACGCACACGGTTTCAGGATCTATTTCACTCCCCTCGCCGGGGTTCTTTTCGCCTTTCCCTCACGGTACTGGTTCACTATCGGTCAGCCAGGAGTATTTAGCCTTGGAGGATGGTCCCCCCATGTTCAGTCAGGGTTTCTCGTGCCCCGACCTACTCGATTTCACATGATCAGATTTTCGACTACGGGGCTATCACCCACTATGGCCGTGCTTCCCAGCACGTTCGTCTAATCAGTTACATGCTTAAGGGCTGGTCCCCGTTCGCTCGCCGCTACTGGGGGAATCTCGGTTGATTTCTTTTCCTCGGGGTACTTAGATGTTTCAGTTCCCCCGGTTCGCCTCCCAACACCTATGGATTCAGTGTGGGATACCCTGCTGATGCAGGGTGGGTTTCCCCATTCAGAGATGCCCGGGTCGCAGGTCGTTTGCCACCTCGCCGAGCCTTATCGCAGGCTACCACGTCTTTCATCGCCTCTGGCTGCCTAGGCATCCACCGTGTGCGCTTCATCGCTTGACCATATAACCCCAAGGGGTCTGATCTGCGATGACAGTTTGACAATTGCCGGATACGCTTGAAACATATCTCGTGTTCTTTCCTTGCGGAAAGAACGTTTGTCAGCATGATTCACATTGTTAAAGAGCAGTTAAAGCTGGAAGCTTTAAGCTGGAAGCTGGAAGAGCTGCCCGCCGCGTGGCAGGTGTCTCGTTCAGCGCCTAGCTTAAGGCTTACGCTTTGTTGTCGACTGTTGTGGCCTTACTTCACGCTTCAGGCTTTCAGCTTCAAGCTTGAGAGTGGTGGAGCCTAGCGGGATCGAACCGCTGACCTCCTGCGTGCAAGGCAGGCGCTCTCCCAGCTGAGCTAAGGCCCCTTAACCGAAGCTAGATAGCGGTAAGCTTGAAGAAAAACCCGGCGTAGTGAACACTCGGGGTTGTCTTCTAGCTTCAAGCTTATGGCTTACAGCTTGTCATGGTGGGTCTGGGCAGATTTGAAATAAACCCCGCGACCTCACCCTTCTCTTTGCAGAACTTCCGGGGGTGCGCTCTAACCAACTGAGCTACCCGGCCGTTCAGAGAATGGTGGGTCTGGGCAGATTTGAAATAAACCCCGCGACCTCACCCTTCTCTCTGCAGAACTTCCGGGGGTGCGCTCTAACCAACTGAGCTACCCGGCCGTTCAGAGAATGGTGGGTCTGGGCAGATTTGAACTGCCGACCTCACCCTTATCAGGGGTGCGCTCTAACCAACTGAGCTACAGACCCATTGGTCACGCTGGGCCTATACCCAAACAGTCTTTTGCTCTGGTCGATCAGGTAATTCATTGTGAGCACTTGCCGCGTGTCGGCGACGTCGTCGTTAAGGAGGTGATCCAGCCGCAGGTTCCCCTACGGCTACCTTGTTACGACTTCACCCCAGTCATGAACCACACCGTGGTGATCGCTCCCCCGAGGGTTAAGCTAACCACTTCTGGTGCAGTCCACTCCCATGGTGTGACGGGCGGTGTGTACAAGGCCCGGGAACGTATTCACCGTGACATTCTGATTCACGATTACTAGCGATTCCGACTTCACGGAGTCGAGTTGCAGACTCCGATCCGGACTGAGACCGGCTTTTCGGGATTAGCTCCACCTCGCGGCTTCGCAACCCTTTGTACCGGCCATTGTAGCACGTGTGTAGCCCTACCCGTAAGGGCCATGATGACTTGACGTCGTCCCCACCTTCCTCCGGTTTGTCACCGGCAGTCTCCTTAGAGTTCCCGGCATGACCCGCTGGCAAATAAGGACAAGGGTTGCGCTCGTTACGGGACTTAACCCAACATTTCACAACACGAGCTGACGACAGCCATGCAGCACCTGTCTATGCGCTCCCGAAGGCACCCAGGTATCTCTACCAAGTTCGCACGATGTCAAGGGTAGGTAAGGTTCTTCGCGTTGCATCGAATTAAACCACATGCTCCACCGCTTGTGCGGGCCCCCGTCAATTCATTTGAGTTTTAACCTTGCGGCCGTACTCCCCAGGCGGTCGACTTATCGCGTTAACTGCGCCACAAAGGTCTCAAGGACCCCAACGGCTAGTCGACATCGTTTACGGCGTGGACTACCAGGGTATCTAATCCTGTTTGCTACCCACGCTTTCGCACCTCAGCGTCAGTGTCAGTCCAGAAGGCCGCCTTCGCCACTGGTATTCCTCCCGATCTCTACGCATTTCACCGCTACACCGGGAATTCTACCTTCCTCTCCTGCACTCTAGCCTGACAGTTCCGGATGCCGTTCCCAGGTTGAGCCCGGGGCTTTCACAACCGGCTTATCAGACCGCCTACGCGCGCTTTACGCCCAGTAATTCCGATTAACGCTCGCACCCTCCGTATTACCGCGGCTGCTGGCACGGAGTTAGCCGGTGCTTCTTCTGTGGGTGATGTCCTTCCTCGAGGGTATTGGCCCCAAGGCTTTCTTCCCCACTGAAAGTGCTTTACAACCCGAAGGCCTTCTTCACACACGCGGCATGGCTGGATCAGGCTTGCGCCCATTGTCCAATATTCCCCACTGCTGCCTCCCGTAGGAGTTCGGGCCGTGTCTCAGTCCCGATGTGGCTGATCATCCTCTCAGACCAGCTACGGATCGTCGCCTTGGTGAGCCATTACCTCACCAACCAGCTAATCCGGCATAGGCTCATCCGATAGCGCAAGGTCCCCATTCCGAAGAACACGGATCCCCTGCTTTCTCCCGTAGGACGTATGCGGTATTAGCCTGGGTTTCCCCAGGTTATCCCCCACTACCGGGCAGATTCCTATGCATTACTCACCCGTCCGCCGCTCGTCAGCATCCAGCAAGCTGGACCTGTTACCGCTCGACTTGCATGTGTTAGGCCTGCCGCCAGCGTTCAATCTGAGCCATGATCAAACTCTTCAGTTTACGATCATATAGTCCTTACCCTTCAAGGAAGGAAGCGGACCAAACTTGGCTCAAGGGTCAAACGTTCTCAAAAAGCTCCGAGGAGCTTTGACGAGTCGCTTGCCTTGATGTTTCAGTGACTGGTCACCGACACATCGACAAGCGCCCACATGAATTACCTGATCGATTGTTAAAGAGCGGCTCCGGACTCTCAGAGAGCGGAGCGTCTCGCTTGCCGTCGTGACGTGAGCCTCAGCTCCCGTCTCGCCAGCGCCCTGCGAGGAAGGCGTATTCTACCGATTCGCCTCAGCGTGTCAAGCGGTGGTTGGCGGTGCCTGGCACCCCGTCCTGAGTCCCGCTGACCGCTTCACCCGGCGTAACCAAGGTGACGGCGTATCGAGTGGGCGCATTCTACCGAATTCGCGGTGAGTGTCAAGCGAGCGATTCTCCGAACCTTCCGAAAAACCTCAAGCAGAACAACCACTTCTTCCACTTATCACCGCCGGTAACGTTGCCCGTTGCCGGCAGCGGATGCGTACTTTACGGTTTTCCCCGCGGGCACGCAACCCTTGCCACTAGAGAAATGTAGTTCAGCAACTCGCTCAGCGCCATGATCCGGATCAGGTTCCTGCCGGCACTTTCGGATCAGATCACGAAGTGGTCAAGGAAACGCGGTACGGATATCGCCTCGAGTGCGACCGGATCCCCGCAGAGTGCCAGGATCCGTTCACAGCGCCCGGGAGGAAAGCGTGTGGCCAGGTGGCGTTCAAATTTCGCCTCCAGCACCGGAATGCCTTCCTTCCGGCGCCGCCGATGCCCGATCGGGTACTCGACCTCGACCGTTTCCGTGGCCGTGCCATCGGCGAACACGACCTGGATCGCGTTGGCAATGGAGCGCTTGCCGGGGTCGAGGTAGTCCTGCGTATAGCGCGGCTCCTCCACCACCTCCATCTTGCCGCGCAGCTCGTCGATCCTGGGATGAGCGGCGTGGAAGGCATCTTCATAGTGCTCCGCAATCAGCTCACCGAAGATCAGCGGCACCGCCGTCATGTATTGCAGGCAGTGGTCACGATCTGCCGGATTGGCCAGGTCACCCTGCTTGGAGATGATGCGGATCGCCGACTCATGGGTGGTAATAACGATGCGCTCGATCTCGTCGAGGCGATCCTTGACCAGTGGGTGCAGCGTCACCGCCGCCTCGCAGGCCGTCTGGGCGTGGAACTCTGCCGGGAAGGCGAGCTTGAAGAGAATATTCTCCATCACGTAGCTGCCGAAGTCGCGCTGGAAGCTGAAGCTCCGCTCCGCTTCGGGCTTGAGCTGCTGGTCCTTGTTGGTCTTGGTGAACAGCACATCGTAGAAGCCCCACTGCGGCGCGCTGAGCGCCCCGGGAATGCCCATCTCGCCACGCAGGGCAATATCGGCCAGGCGCACGCCGCGCGAGGTGGCATCCCCCGCCGCCCAGCTCTTGCGGGAGCCGGCGTTGGGGGCATGTCGGTAGGTGCGCAGGCTCTGACCATCGACCCACGCGTGGGAGAGTGCAGACAACAGCTGCTCACGATCGGCCCCCATCAGCCTGGCCGCGACCGCAGTGGAGGCCACCTTGACCAGCACCACGTGGTCGAGGCCGACCCGGTTGAAGGAGTTGTCCAGGGCCAGCACGCCCTGGATCTCGTGGGCCTTGATCATCGCCTCGAGCACATCTCGCATGACCAGCGGCGCTTCGCCCTGGACGAGGCGCTTCTGTGAGAGATGATCGGCCACGGCCAGGATGGCGCCTAGATTGTCGGAGGGATGACCCCATTCCGCCGCTAACCAGGTGTCGTTGTAGTCCAGCCAGCGCACGCTACAGCCGATATCCCAGGCCGCCTTGACCGGATCCAGACGGAAGGAGGTCCCGGGGACCCGGGCGCCGTGGGGGACCTGCGTGCCCTCGACCAGCGGTCCCAGGTGCTTGGTGCACTCCGGAAAGCGCAGCGCCAGCAGGCCGCAGCCCAAGGTATCCATCAGGCACAGCCGCGCGGTATCCCACGCCTCCTGGCTCTCGATACGGTAATCGAGGACGTAATCGGCGATCTTCTGCAGCTCGGCATCGTAGTCCGGCCGCACATTGGCTTCCACGGTGCTCATGGTCTCCTCCTGTCGCCGCGTCGAATGCCTACCCTTCACTATAGGAAACGTCACAGATCCTGCGACTGAGCTGCGACCGGGGGAGCCCTTTCTATTAACCGGGTCCTGTCCAACGCAAGCGTTAGGCTATGTCTAAAAACTATCGCCCGGGATCCGCACATAGCCCTCCATCAACACCCGCGCGCTGCGGCTCATCACCGCCTGGTCGATCACCCAGCGGTCGTCCACCAGGCTCGCCTCAGCGCCCACACGGAGCGATCCGGAGGGGTGGCCGAAGATCACGGCGTTGCGCTTGCCGCCGCCGGCAGCCAGGTTGACCAGGGTCCCCTCAATGGCGGCCGCCGAGGCGATGGCCACCGCCGCGGTGCCCATCATGGCGTGGTGCAGCTTGCCCATGGAGAGCGCGCGTACCAGCAGGTCGATCTCATCGGCCTTGACCTCCTTGCCGCTGGAGGCGCTGTAACTGCTAGGCGGTGCCACGAAGGCCACCTTGGGCGTGTGCTGGCGACTGGCCGCCTCGTCCAGCGACTGGATCAGCCCCATCTTCAATGCCCCATGGGCGCGGATGGTCTCGAAGCGCGCCAGTGCCGCCGGGTCGCCGTTGATCGCTTCCTGCAGTTCGGTGCCCGTGTAGCCGAGCTCGGCGGCGTTGACGAAGATCGTCGGGATACCGGCATTGATCAGGGTCGCCTTGAGGGTGCCGCCCTCTACCACCTCTGCCGGCACCTCCAGGTCATCCACTCGATTGCCGGTGGGGAAGATGGCGCCCTCGCCGTCGGCCGGGTCCTTGAAGGCCACGGACACCTCGGCGGCGGGAAAGGTCACGCCGTCCAGCTCGAAGTCGCCGGTCTCCTGCACCTGGCCGTCGGTGATCGGCACCTGGCCGACGATGGTCTTGCCGATATTGGCCTGCCAGATACGCACTTCCACCACGCCGTTGTCGGGAATCCGCGCCGGGTCCACCAGCCCGCTGGCGATGGCGAAGGGGCCAACAGCGGCGGAAAGATTCCCGCAGTTGCCGCTCCAGTCGACGAAGGCCTGGTCGATGGAGACCTGGCCGAACAGGTAGTCGACGTCGTGGCCGGGCTGTGTGCTCTTCGACAGGATGACGGTCTTGCTGGTGCTGGAGGTGGCGCCGCCCATGCCGTCGATCTGCTTCTGATAGGGATCGGGGCTGCCGATCACCCGCATCAGCAGGCGGTCGCGGGCCTCGCCGGGCTTGCGGGCGGCCTCGGGCAGGTCGTCGAGCCTGAAGAAGACGCCCTTGCTGGTGCCACCACGCATATAGGTGGCGGGAATGCGAATCTGGGGAACGTGAGCCATGAAGGTCGCTTCCTTGGTTCATGTAAGGGAGAGAAAGATCGACCCGGGCCTTGCGGCGCCGGGTCGATGGGGTTTCAACGTCGTGAGGCGATCACCCGGCTCAGCTGACCGCCTCGCCCTTGGACTCCAGGAAGTCCTTGGCGAAGCGCTGTAGCACACCGCCAGCGGAGTAGACGGTCACCTCCTCGGCGGTATCCAGGCGGCAGATCACCGGTACGCGATCCACCTCGCCGGTCTTGCGGTGGATGACCAGCTCGAGGGTCGCGCCCGGCGACGCCGCGCCCTCCACGTCGTAGGTCTCGGTGCCGTCCAGTTGCAGGGTGTGGCGGGTGGTGCCCTCCCGGAACTGCAGCGGCATCACGCCCATGCCGATCAGGTTGGTGCGATGGATGCGCTCGAAGCCCTCGGCGACGATCGCCTCGACCCCGGCCAGCGCCACGCCCTTGGCCGCCCAGTCGCGTGAGGAGCCCTGGCCGTAGTCGGCGCCGGCGATGACGATCAGCGGCTGCTTGCGCTCCATGTAGGTCTCGATGGCCTCCCACATGCGGGTCACCTCGCCTTCCGGCTCGATGCGCGCCAGCGAGCCCTGCTTCACCTCGCCGTCCGTGTCACGGACCATCTCGTTGAACAGCTTGGGGTTGGCCAGGGTGGCCCGCAGGGCGGTGAGGTGGTCGCCGCGGTGGGTCGCGTAGGAATTGAAGTCCTCCTCCGGCAGGCCCATCTTGTGCAGGTACTCCCCCGCCGCGCTGTCCATCATGATCGCGTTGGACGGCGACAAGTGGTCGGTGGTGATGTTGTCCGGCAGGATCGCCAGCGGCCGCATGCCCTTCAGCGCACGCACTGCCGCCATGTTGCCTTCCCAGTAGGGCGGGCGACGGATATAGGTGCTCTGCGGGCGCCAGTCGTAGAGCGGGCTCTCGGCCTTCTCGAAGGCGTCCAGATCGAACATCGGGATATAGACCTGCTTGAACTGCTCCGGCTTGACGAACTCGCCGACGATGGCGTCGATCTCCTCGTCGGAGGGCCAGAGATCCTTGAGCGTCACCGGATTGCCGTTATGGTCGGTGCCCAGCACGTCCTTCTCGATGTCGAAGCGCACGGTACCGGCGATGGCGTAGGCCACCACCAGCGCCGGCGAGGCCAGGAAGGCCTGCTTGGCATAGGGGTGGATGCGGCCATCGAAGTTGCGGTTGCCGGAGAGCACCGCGGTAGAGTAGAGATCACGGTCGATGATCTCCTGCTGAATCTTCGGGTCGAGTGCGCCGGACATCCCGTTACAGGTGGTGCAGGCATAGGCGACGATACCGAAGCCGAGCTTTTCCAGCTCGGACAGCAGGCCAGCCTCCTCCAGGTAGAGGCGCGCCACTTTCGATCCTGGAGCGAACGACGACTTCACCCAGGGCTTGCGAATCAGACCGAGCTCGTTGGCCTTCTTGGCCAGCAGCGCAGCGCCCACCACATTTCGCGGATTGGAGGTGTTGGTGCAGCTGGTGATGGCGGCGATGATCACCGCGCCATCGGGCATCTTGCCCGCCTTCTCCTCCGCCTGGGCCTTGTTGTAGTTCACGGCGATGCCGCGCTCATGCAGGGCGCTGGTGGGCAGGCGGCGATGCGGATTGGAAGGGCCAGCCAGGTTGCGCTCGACGCTGGACAGATCGAAGGTCAGCACGCGCTCGTACTGGGCATCGACCAAGCTGTCGGCCCACAGGCCAGTCTGCTTGGCGTAGGTCTCGACCAGCTCGACCTGCTCCGGCTCGCGCCCGGTGAGGGTGAGATAATCGAGGGTCTGCTCATCGATGTAGAACATCGCCGCGGAGGCACCGTACTCGGGCGTCATGTTGGAGATGGTGGCGCGGTCGCCGATGGTCAGGCTCTTGGCGCCCTCGCCGAAGAACTCGAGATAGGCCCCGACCACGCGCTCCTTGCGCAGGAACTCGGTGATCGCCAGCACGATATCGGTGGCGGTGATGCCGGGCTTGTGCTTGCCGGTCAGCTCCACGCCGACGATGTCGGGCAGGCGCATCATGGAGGGGCGACCCAGCATCACGGTCTCGGCCTCGAGGCCGCCGACGCCGATGGCGATCACGCCCAGGCAGTCGATATGCGGGGTGTGGCTGTCGGTGCCCACGCAGGTATCGGGATAGGCGACGCCGTCGCGCGCCTGGACCACCGGCGACATCTTCTCCAGGTTGATCTGGTGCATGATGCCGTTGCCGGCGGGGATCACATCGACGTTCTCGAAGGCGGTCTTGGTCCACTCGATGAAGTGGAAGCGGTCCTCGTTGCGGCGATCCTCGATGACGCGGTTCTTGTCGAAGGCGTCCGGGTCGAAGCCGGCGTGCTCCACGGCCAGGGAGTGGTCGACGATCAGCTGGGTGGGCACCACCGGGTTGACCTTGGAGGGGTCCCCGCCCTGCTCGGCGATGGCGTCGCGCAGGCCGGCCAGGTCGACGAGCGCGGTCTGACCGAGGATGTCGTGGCACACCACCCGAGCCGGGTACCAGGGGAAGTCCAGGTCACGGCGCCGCTCGATCAGCTGCTTGAGCGAATCGGTGAGCTGTTCCGGCTCGCAGCGACGCACCAGCTGCTCGGCAAGCACCCGGGAGGTGTAGGGAAGAGTGTCATAGGCACCGGGCTGGATATCCTCGACGGCCGCACGCACGTCGAAGTAGTCCAGCTCGGTGCCGGGAAGCGGTTTACGATAATCGGTATTCATACTCAACCCCGCTGCTCGATGGGCACCCACTCGCTGTGCTCGGGGCCGACATAGTCGGCACTCGGTCGAATGATGCGATTGTTGGCGCGCTGTTCGAAGACATGGGCCGCCCAGCCGGTGACGCGCGAGCAGACGAAGATCGGCGTGAACAGCTTGGTGGGGATGTCCATGAAGTGGTAGGCGCTGGCGTGGAAGAAGTCGGCGTTGCAGAACAGCTTCTTCTCGCGCCACATCACCGCCTCGACGCGCTCGGAGACAGGGTAGAGGACGCTGTCGCCCACATCCTCAGCCAGCTTCTTCGACCACTCCTTGATGATGGCATTGCGCGGGTCGGACTCGCGATAGATCGCGTGGCCGAAGCCCATGATCTTGTCCTTGCGCTCGAGCATGCCCATGATCTCGCGCTCGGCCTCGTCCGCGGAGGTCCAGTTCTCGATCATGTCCATGGCCGCCTCATTGGCACCGCCGTGCAGCGGGCCGCGCAGGGAGCCGATGGCGCCGGTCACGCAGGAGTGCATGTCGGAAAGGGTCGAGGCACAGACGCGAGCCGTGAAGGTCGAGGCGTTGAACTCGTGCTCGGCGTAGAGGATCAGCGAGACGTTCATGACGCGGGCGTGCAGTTCGGAGGCAGGCTCGCCACGCAGCAGGTGCAGGAAGTGGCCACCCACGGATTCATCGTCGGTTTCGGTCTCGATACGCACGCCGTCGTGGCTGAAGCGATACCAGTAGCAGATGATCGAGGGCAGCACGGCCAACAGGCGGTCGGAGGCATCCTGCTGCTCATCGAAGCTCTGCTCGGTCTCCAGGTTGCCCAGCATGGAAGCGCCGGTGCGCATCACGTCCATGGGATGGGCATCCCTGGGGATCTGCTCGAGCACGGTCTTGAGCGCATCGGGCAGGCCACGCAGGCCCTTGAGCCTGGTGATGTAGGCGTCGAGCTCCGCCTGGTTGGGCAGCTTGCCCTTGAGTAGCAGGTAGGCGACCTCCTCGAACTTCGCCTTCTCGGCCAGCTCCTTGATGTCGAAGCCGCGGTAGGTCAGGCCGGAGCCGGTCTGGCCAACGGTGCACAGGGCGGTAGTCCCCGCGCTCTGGCCACGCAAGCCGGCGCCACTCAGGTTCTTCTCTGCCATGTCGTATCTCCTTGTCTAGCGGGTCGATCGTGTTCTTTTCGCCAATGTCAGGGCCTGACTCAGGCCTCGTCGCCCTTATCGGCAAGCTGGTTTTCGGCAAACAGGGCATCGAGCTTCTGCTCGAAGCTGTGATAGTTCAGGAAGTCGTAGAGCTCGTCACGGGTCTGCATGAGTTCGACAACGTCGCGCTGATGACCGGTGGCGTGGATGCTCTGGTAGACCTTGAGCGCCGCGGCGTTCATGGCGCGGAAGGCCGACAGCGGGTAGAGCACCATGCGGCATCCCACCTCGCCCAGCTCCTGCTGGCTGAACAGCGGCGTGGCGCCGAATTCAGTGATGTTGGCGAGGATCGGCGCATCGACGCGCTCGCAGAAGGCCTGGTAGTCATCCAGCGTATGTACCGCCTCGGCGAAGATGGCGTCGGCACCGGCCTCGATGCAGGCCTGGGCGCGCTCGATGGCGGCGTCCAGCCCATCCTTCTGGAAGGCGTCGGTGCGGGCGATCAGGTAGAAGTCCGGATCGATGCGCGCATCGGCGGCAGCCTTGACGCGGTCTGCCATCTCCTGCTGGGAGACGATGGCCTTGTTGGGGCGATGGCCGCAGCGCTTCTGGGCGACCTGGTCCTCGATGTGAACGGCGGCCACGCCGGCGCGCTGCATCTCCTTGACGGTGCGGGCGATATTGAAGGCACCGCCCCATCCGGTATCGATATCCACCAGCAGCGGCAGGTCGGTGGCGCCGCAGATGCGGTGCGAATCCTCGACCACATCGTTCATGGTGGTCATGCCCAGGTCAGGCAGGCCGAAGGAGGCATTGGCCACGCCGCCCCCGGAGAGGTAGATCGCCTGGTGGCCGACGCGCTGGGCCATCATCGCAGTGTAGGCGTTGATGGTGCCGACAATGGGCAACGGGCGATTGGCCTCGAGGGCAGCACGGAAACGGGCGCCGGGGGTCTGCTGGGTCATGGTATCTCTCCTAGGGTGTTCGAGCCGGGTGGTTTCGGGGGTCGGGTCAGGTGGTCGAGGCTGTCTGACGCAGGGTGGCGGCATAGCGATCGACGACGTTGGCCCTCGAGGCGCTGACGTGACGACGCATCAGCAGCTCGGACAGTTCGGCGTCGCCGGCCTCGATGGCATCGACGATGCGGTGATGCTCGACGAAGGCGCGATGGGGACGCGAGCCGCTGGCGCTGAACTGGGTGCGGTAAAGCCGCACCAGGTAGTAGAGGTCATCGCAAAGCAGGGTCACCAGCATGTGGTTGTGGCTGCCCTGGACAATGCGGTAGTGAAAGTCCAGATCGCCCTCGCGCTGGTAGTAGGCCTCACCCTTCTTGAGATCGGCCTGACGCTCGTGCATCGCCAGCAGTTCGCGCAGCCCGGCGATCTCAGTGGCGGTCATGTGCTCCGCGGCCAGGCGAGCGGCCATGCTCTCCAGTGCCTCGCGCAAATCGAACAGCTCGAGCAGCTCCTGCATGGAGAGCTTGATCACCCGGGCCCCCACGTGGGGCACCCGCTCGATCAACCGGTGCGCCTCGAGGCGGCGCATCGCCTCGCGCAGCGGGCCCCGCGAGATACCGTAGGTCTTGGACAGACCCGGTTCGGTAATCTTGCTGCCCGGGGCCAACTCGCCGCGAACGATGGCATCCTGGAGCTGCTGGAAGACGCGTTCCGCCAGGGTGCGCACCTCCGGGATCGATGTTTCAATTTGTGTTGAGGTCATGGTGATTGTCGACAATTATTCGATGAACAGAGAGTAGCCACTCCGCATAAAGGGGTCAATACACAGGAACGCCGGAAAGCTTCACCTTTGGTTGTAGACAACATGCCCGACACCAGAGGGACTGTCGACAATACCAGGAGGCCATTCCGGCCTGGCGGCTGGAACGGGCAGGGACAAGGGCCGGGATGGCGCCTAGAATGGGCCGCCTGTCACAGCAAGGCCCGGCAATGAGCGCAAGACTCCAGATCACTTCGTTTCCCTACCAGAGGCATCCCCTCGACTATTTCGCTCGCCTGCGCAGGCGTCCCGGCGCCGTGCTGCTCGACAGTGGGCGCCCGGCCGCCCCCGCTGGGCGCTTCGACATCCTCTCCAGCGACCCCTTGACGACGCTCGAGATCGACGACCAAGGTCACGTTTCGGGTGCGCCCGAGCTCGCGGGCCTCTCCCCCTTCGCCGCCCAGCAGGCGCTGCTGGACGGCCTCGAGGCGGAGACGCCCGACAGCGACCTGCCCTTCCTCGGCGGCTTGATCGGCTACTGGAGCTACGACCTGGGGCGGCTGCTCGAGCCGGTGGACAAGCAGGCCCGGCCAGCGGTGGCGCTACCGGCAAGCCGTGTCGGCCTCTACGACTGGGCGCTGATTCAGGACCATGAGTACCGCGAAAGCTGGCTGGTGGCCAGCGCCGAGCGCCGCCGGCAGGTGCTTGGCTGGCTGGCGGAGCCGCCGGTCGACCAGGCCGCTTTTCGCCTGACCGCGCCCTTCACCGGCGAGCTCTCCACCGCCGACTATCTAGAGCGGTTCGACGCCGTACAACGCTACATCCGCGCGGGAGACTGCTACCAGATCAACCTGGCCCAGCGCTTCAGCGCCCCCTATGCGGGTGACCTGTGGAGCGCCTACTGCCGTCTGCGCGAGGCCACCCCGACGCCCTACGCCGGCTTCATGGCCTGGTCTACGGCGCAGGGCGAACAGGCGATTCTTTCTCTTTCCCCAGAGCGCTTCCTCGAATGCCGAGACGGCCAGGTGGAGACACGCCCCATCAAAGGAACACGCCCGCGGGGTAGCACCCCGCAGGAGGACTCGGCACTGGCCGACGAACTCACCGTCAGCCTCAAGGACCGCGCCGAGAATGTGATGATCGTCGACCTGCTGCGCAACGACCTCGGGCGCGTCTGCCGCCCGGGCACGGTCAGGGTGCCACAGCTGTGCGGCCTGGAGAGCTATGCCAACGTCCACCACCTGGTCAGCGTGGTGACCGGCCAACTGGACGCGGGACGACGCCCACTCGAACTGCTCGCCGCGGCCTTCCCCGGCGGCTCCATCACCGGCGCCCCCAAGGTGCGGGCCATGCAGATCATCGAGGAACTGGAACCGAGCCGGCGCAGCGCCTACTGCGGCAGCCTGGGCTATGTAGACGTGCGCGGCCGGATGGACACCTCCATCGCCATCCGCACCGCCGTGGCCGATGCCGGCCGGCTACACCTGTGGGGCGGCGGCGGCCTGGTGGCCGACTCGATGGGTGAGGCGGAGTACCAGGAGACCCTGGACAAGATTCGCCACCTGATGGGTGCCCTCACGGCTACCGACGCTCAGTACAATATGGAATAAATAACAGTATTTTTATTTCTATTTGATATATTTATCCAATGAAACGGTATTGGGGGACGATCTCCAGGCTTTGGTAGGGTAAGGCCAATATCGTCAACGACCCGGAGCCCCCTCCCTATGGCATCACCCCTCGACGCTATCAACCATGAGCTTGGCAATGATCCCGAAGCGCTGATTCGCTGGGCCCTTGAACAAGGCGAACGGCCGATCTGCACCACCAACTTCCGCCCTTTCGAAGCGGTCATCCTGCATATGGTGACGCGCCAGCGGCCTGATATCCCGGTGGTGTGGATGGACAACGGCTACAACACCGAGGCCACCTACCGCTTCGCCGACGAGTTGGTCCAGCGGCTCGACCTCAACCTGATCGCCTACCTGCCGCGCCGTACCCGGGCCCATCGGGAAGCCGTGGAAGGCCCGATGCCGGGCATCGAGGATCCTCGCCACGACGCTTTCACCCGGGAAGTGAAGCTGGAGCCCTTCGAACGGGCGCTGCGGGAGATGGCCCCGGACGTCTGGTTCACGGCGCTGCGTGCCGAGGACACCCCGGAGCGTGCGCGCATGGCCCCGGTAAGCCGCAATACCGATGGCCTGCTGAAGGTCTCGCCGCTGCTGCACTGGAGCGCCCGAGAAATGTACCAGTACCTACAGGCCCACGACCTGCCCAACAACTTCGACTACTTCGACCCCACCAAGGTCGAAGAGAAGCGTGAGTGTGGCCTGCACCTGCAGCACTGATCGGGGTCAACGCACCGGCAGCTCCAGCCCCTCGAACAGCGGCGCCTCGTGTCGCGGTCCCGCCGCCAGGGCGGCATCCACCAGGTCGCGTTCCAGATGCTCGGCGAAGCCCTGCAGGAAGTCGTACATATAGCCGCGCATGAAGGTGCCACGGCGAATGCCGATCTTGGTGGTGGAACTCGCAAACAAGTGGCCGGCGTCCAGCGCCAGCAGGTCGGTATCGTGCTCCGGGTCCACCGCCATATGAGCGACGATGCCCACCCCCATTCCCAGTCGCACGTAGGTCTTGATCACATCGGCGTCGGCGGCGGTAAGCACCACGTTGGGCGTGAGTCCCCGCGCGCGGAAAGCGTCGTCGAGCTGGGAACGACCGGTGAAACCAAACACGTAGGTGACCAGCGGATAGCGGGCCAGGGCCTCCAGGGTGAGCTCAGTTTCGTCGGCCAGGGGATGTCCCTGGGGCATCAGGATGCAGCGGTTCCAGCGGTAGCAGGGCAGCAGCACCAGGTCGTTGAACAGCTCCAGGGATTCGGTGGCAATGGCGAAGTCCGCCTGGCCGTCGCTGACCATCTGGGCGATCTGCTTGGGGGTGCCCTGCTGCATGTGCAGGGCCACTTCGGGATACTTGCGAGTGAAGTCGCGGATCACCGGCGGCAGCGCATAGCGCGCCTGGGTGTGGGTAGTGGCAATGGCCAGGCTGCCGCGGCGCTCATCGCTGAACTCCTGGGCCACTTCCTTGATATTTTCCGTCAGGCGCAGCACCTCGCCGGCCAGTTCGACGATGGCCTGGCCGGCCGGGGTAACCCGGGTCAGGTGCTTGCCGCTACGGGCAAAGATCTCCACGCCCAGCTCATCTTCCAGCAGGCGAATCTGCTTGGAGATCCCGGGCTGGGAGGTGAACAGACTCTGGGCGGTGGCCGAGACGTTGAGGTTGTGGCGGGTGACTTCCCAGATATAGCGCAGCTGCTGCAGCTTCATGGTGGCAAACTCCCTGGCAGCCACCCGGTCACGGGTGCTGACAATACCAAATAGCGATAAAAGATTTAATTATAATCACTTTGAAGTATATACAACGAGGTGGCGTCTCGCCTAGCCTAATCTTGACGCCAATTTGCCAGCGCCGCGGCCGGCCGCTAACATCAGCCGGCCAGGCACGCCAAGGCGTGCCATGAACACGCTCGATGCAGCGCAACGAAACTGGAGAACCCCATGGCCAACAACGTCGATGTCACCAACGCCAACTTCGAGCAGGAAGTCCTCAAGGCCGACACCCCGGTTCTGCTCAAGTTCTGGGCTCCCTGGTGCGGCCCCTGCAAGGTGATGTCACCGGTGGTCGACGAGGTCGCCGAGGAGCGCAACGGCAACCTCAAGGTCGTCAGCATCAATGTGGACGATGCTCCCGAGATCGCCGCCGAGCAGGGTGTTCGCGGCGTGCCCACTGTCATGCTGTTCAAGTCCGGCTCCAAGGTCGCCTCCCTGGTAGGCGCCCAGTCCAAGTCACAGCTGACGCAGTTCATCGACCAGAACGCCTGATCGCCAGGCACATCAATCAGCAGATCGCCCCGGCCAAGGCCGGGGCGATCGCGTTTTGTGGTTCAGTGCCTGCCTGCGTCTACCTCATCCTCCTCGCCATCCTGCTCCGAGAGCGGGCGCTCTGGCTCCTCCAGGAGCTGGTCGTCACTCGGGCCTAGCAGGTGAGCGATCCAACGGGTATGGGGGTGGCTGTCCAGGGCGATCTTGAGCGTCATGGTCAGCAACACCGAGAGCAGCATCCCCGCAATGCCAAAGATCCACCCCCATACCACCAGCGACAAAAAGGCGATGAAGGTGGAGAGGCCCAGGGCCCGACCCATCCAGCGGGGCTCGACGATATTGCCGAGCACGAAGTTGATCCCCAGGTAGGCTCCAGACAGCAGCAGGGCCTCGACCACGCCACCCTCGGGTGACACCAGCAGCAGCATCACCGGTGGAATGGCGGCAATGGCGGAACCGATATTAGGAATATAGTTCAGTGCGAAGGCCAGCACGGCCCACAGCAGCGGGAAGTCGACCCCCACCAGCAGGCAGGCCACCCACACCAGGACGCCGGTCACCAGGCTGATCAGGGTCTTCACCGCCAGGTAGCGCTTGAGCGTCCGACTGAACTCGTTGAAACGCTCGAGGCTGGGCACCGGATCTTGCAACGCTCGAGAGATCTTGTCGCGAAAGATAAGCGTCTCGAAGAGCATGAAGACCACCAGCAGGCTGACCATCACGCTCTGAAACAGCAAATTGCCCAGCTCCCCCAGCAGTCCCGGCACCGCACTGCCCAGCTGTTCCACATTGAACAGCTCGGCGAGCCGGTCGGTATCGATAGCCAGTCCCATCTTCGCCAGGCCATCGAACAGCCCGAGGTAGTAGTCGTAGAGCTTCTCCTCGATCCCCGGCAGCGCCTCCATGAAGGTCCCGAAGCTGTTGACCAGCAGCAGGGCCAGCAGCGACAACAGCCCACCGATCACCACCAGGGTGAGCCAGACGGCCAGCCGCAGACTCAACCCCAGGCGGTTCAGCCACTGCACCGGGGGGGTACAGACCAAGGCAATGAACACGGCCAGCATCAGCGGCACCAGCAGGCTGGCGCCGGCCTTCATGCCGGCCACAATCACCACCAGCGCAGCCAGACCGAGGGTGAGATTGAGCGGGATGATGCCCGAAGTATTCGATTCATTCTGAGACATCGTGAGTTCCTGTGTTCCCTGGCAAGCCTTCATCATGCCTCCGCACAGGGCCAGCAACAATCTCGAAAGCCGACTCGAGATCAGGGCAGGACACCGTGCCGGGAACCTTTGTGCCGGGCACACCTCGAAGCGGAGTGGCATACCGCCACGTCATCACCGCAAGGAGGCCACCATGACGTTGTTACGCCACGCCCGGCTGCTGTTGCTGGGCAGCCTGCTCGTCGCCACCCCGCTGCTGGCCGGGCAGGCGCTGGCCGAGGCCACGCCGCCGCGCGAGCTCCACGTGCAGGCCGAGGACACGCTGGCGGTGGTGCCGGATCGGGCCACGCTCAACGCCAGGCTCTGGGAGCGCACGCCGGCGGTATCACAGGAGGATGAGAGCGGCGGCGACCCCCAAGCGCTGCGCGAGGCCCGTGAGCGACTGGAAGAGCGTGCCGGCGAGCTGATTCGAACCCTCGAGGCCGCCGGGCTCGAGCGCGACGCCATCAGCGCCGGCTCGCTGGCCGTGCAGCCGGAACACGTCGCCGGCAGCCGTCGCGAGGATGGCGAGCGCGAGGTGCGGGTGCGTACCCGCCTGGAGCGTCCCTTTCGCGTCCAGGTCGACGATCTTGAACAGCTGCCAGGGCTGCTGGATGCCCTGACCGAGGCCGGCGTCAACGCCCTGGACGGCGTCACCTACGACCTCGCCGACCGTGACGCCGCCACCGACGAGGCGCTGGTCAAGGCGCTGGAGAAGGCCCGCCACAAGGCCCGGCTGATGGCCGACACCCTGGGCATCACCCTGGGCCCGGTAGCCAGCGTCAGCGAGACCCGCTCGCCGGTGTTCCAGCCGCGCATGCTGGCCATGGCTGCCGATGCCCGGGAGGGCGCTCCCCAGGCGGAGTATCGGCCGGGCACCATCGATATCGAGGCCGGCGTCAGCGTCAGCTGGGAGATCGAGTAGCTGCCCGAAGGGCCTCAGATGTTGATCACCTCGACGCCACCCATGTAGGGCCGCAGCGCCTCGGGCACGCTGACCGAACCGTCGGCATTCTGGTAGTTCTCCAGCACCGCCACCAGGCAGCGGCCCACCGCCAGGCCGGAGCCGTTGAGGGTATGCAGCAGCTGCGGCTTCTTCTGCTCCGGGTGACGGAAGCGCGCCTGCATGCGCCGCGCCTGGAAGTCCTCGCAGTTGGAGACCGAGGAGATCTCGCGGTAGGCCCCCTGGCTCGGGATCCACACCTCCAGGTCGTAGGTCTTGGCGGCGCCGAAGCCCATGTCACCGGTGCACAGGGTGACGACACGATAGGGCAGCGCCAACACCTGCAGGATCGCCTCGGCGTGGCCACGCATCTCCTCCAGCACCGCGTAGCTGGTGGCCGGATCCACCAGCTGCACCATCTCCACCTTGTCGAACTGATGCTGGCGGATCATGCCGCGGGTATCGCGGCCGTGGGAGCCCGCCTCGCTGCGAAAACAGGGGCTGTGGGCGGTAAGCTTCACCGGTAGCGCCTTGTGCTCCAGGATCTCGTCCCGGGCGAAGTTAGTCAGCGGTACCTCGGCGGTGGGAATCAGGTGGTAGCCGCGCTCGTCGTCGAGGCGAAACAGGTCCTCGCCGAACTTGGGCAGCTGGCCGGTGCCGCGCAGCGAGGCCTCATTGACCATATAGGGCACATAGCACTCCTCGTAGCCGTGCTCGAGGGTCTGCTTGTCCAGCATGAACTGGGCCAGCGCCCGGTGCATGCGGGCGATGGGCCCACGCATCACCGCGAAGCGCGCCCCGGTCAGCTTGGCGGCCAGGTCGAAATCCAGATCGCCCTTCAGCGCGCCGAGATCGACATGGTCGCGCACCTCGAAATCCAGCTCCCGGGACGCACCCCAGCGGTGCAGTTCGACGTTGTCGTCCTCATCCTTGCCCTCGGGCACGCTCGCGTGGGGCAGGTTGGGCAGGCCGCTGACCAGGTCCTCCCACTCGGCCTGCACCTCGGCCAGGCGCACCTTGGCGGCGTCGAGGCGGTCGCCCAGGTCCGAGACCTCGTCGAGCAGCGGTTGGATATCCTCGCCCGCCGCCTTGGCCTTGCCGATGGTCCTGGAGCGGGTGTTGCGCTCGTTCTGCAGGGACTCGCTCTCGGCCTGCAGCTCGCGACGCCGGGACTCCAGCGCCTCGAGACGGTCGGTATCGAGAGCGAAGCCTCGCTTGGCCAGTCGTTGGGCGACCACATCGAGGTCGCTGCGCAGCAGTTTGGGATCGAGCATGGAATCCGGTCCGTTGCAGTCGGTGATAGAAAGTAAAGGTAACAGTGGGCAAAACAGGCCGCCCATTGTAGGCAAAAGGCATCAGGGGCGCCACGCGCCGCCTCGAGGTCGAGCCGGCGGCCTGCTGGCCCCCCGCCCGCGGGATGCGCGCCACCCGCCTGCCGCGGTAAAGTAGGCGCACTCACGCTTCCCTTGAAGATGCCCATGATCGCACGACTGGACACCAACGACGCCGGCACCGCCCCCGGCCTTGCCGCGCCCTACCTGCGCTTCCTAGACGCCCTGAAAGCCGCCGGCTTCGAAGGCGAGATCGCCCCGAACTACGCCGACCGCACGGTACTGGCCACCGACAACTCCATCTACCAGCGTCTTCCCCAGGCAGCGCTCTACCCGAGGCACGCCGAGGATCTCGAGCGCATCGCCCATCTCGCCGGCCAGGTGGAGCACCGCCGGGTGGCGCTTACTCCCCGGGGCGGCGGCACCGGCACCAATGGCCAGTCCCTCACCGACGGCCTGGTGGTGGATGTCTCCCGGCACATGAACCGGATCCTCGAGATCGACGTGGAGAACCGCCGGGTGCGGGTCCAGGCCGGGGTGGTCAAGGACCAGCTCAACGCGGCGCTCAAGCCGCACGGGCTCTTCTTCGCGCCGGATCTCTCCACTTCCAACCGCGCCACCATCGGCGGCATGATCTCCACCGACGCCAGCGGCCAGGGCAGCTGCGAGTACGGCAAGACCCGCAACCACGTGCTCGAACTCGACATGCTGCTTCTCGGCGGCGAGCGTCTCGTCAGCCGCCCGGTGGAAGAGCCCGAACTCGCGGTGCTGTGTGGGCGCGAGGACGCCACCGGCCGCGCCTTCCGCACCGCCCGGGAGATCATCGACACCCAGGGCGATCTGATCGCCGAGAAGTTCCCGCCCCTCAACCGCTGCCTGACCGGCTACGACCTGGCGCATTTGCGCGACGACCAAGGGCGGCTGGACATGAACAGCCTGCTGTGCGGCTCCGAGGGTTCGCTGGGCTTTCTCGACGAGGCGGTGCTCAACGTACTGCCGATCCCCAAGCACTCCACCCTGGTCAACGTGCGCTACGCCGGCTTCATGGACGCCCTGCGCGACGCCAAGGCCCTGATGGGCTCTTCACAAGACCAGCCGCAGGCGCTCAGTGCCAAGCCCACCTCCATCGAGACGGTGGATGACAGGGTGCTGATGCTGGCCATGGAGGACTTCATCTGGGACAGCGTGGCCGAGTTCTTTCCGGCGGGGCGGCCATCCGCCGGCGGTCCGGCGGCCGGCGATCCGGATTCGGGGGAGACCCCGGTGCGCGGCATCAACCTGGTCGAATTCAACGACGACGATCCCGAGCGCCTCGGTGAGCGGGTCGCGGCCTTCTGCCGCCACCTGGAGGCGGACGCCGGCGTCCAGCGCCTGGGCTTCACCCTGGCCGAGGGCCGCGCCGCCATCCAGCGCGTCTACGCCATGCGCAAGCGCGCCGTGGGCCTGCTGGGCAATGCCAGGGTCGATGCCAAGGGCGAGAAGCGACCGATCCCCTTCGTAGAGGACACCGCGGTGCCGCCGGAGCATCTGGCCGACTTCATTGCCGAGTTTCGCGCCGCCCTGGACGCCCGCGGCCTCGCCTACGGCATGTTCGGTCACGTGGACGCCGGGGTGCTGCACGTGCGCCCGGCCATCGACATGAAGGACCCCGAGCAGGAGCGGCTGATCCGCGAGGTCTCCGATGAGGTGGCCGCGCTGACCCAGAAGTACGGCGGCCTGCTGTGGGGCGAGCACGGCAAGGGCGTGCGCTCGGAGTACTCGCCGAAGTTCTTCGGCGACCTCTACCCCAGCCTACAGCGGGTCAAGGCGGCCTTCGACCCGCATAACCAGCTGAATCCCGGCAAGATTGCCACGCCGCTTTTTATCTCGCCCGACACCGCGAGTACTATCCCGCCCGACGCCGCGACTTTTTCCAACCCGCCCGACGCCGCGGGAAAGGCGCCTAACACCATTGCCACCGCCCAGGCGGAGGCGGTGAAGCTGGTCGACCCGGGTCTGCTGACCATCGACGGTGTGCCCACCCGCGGCCAGCTCGACCGCACCATCGACGAGCGGGTCTGGCAGGCCCATGCCGCCACCGTCTACTGTAACGGCAACGGCGCCTGCTACAACTACGACCCCGATGACGCCATGTGCCCGTCGTGGAAGGCCACCCGGGACCGGGTTCACTCCCCCAAGGGCCGCGCCAGCCTGGTTCGTGAGTGGCTGCGCCTGCAGGGCGACGCCGGTATCGACCTCATCGATGAAACGAAGCAGAACCAGACGGAGGGCGCCTGGGGCTTCGTCAGACGCTTCCCCAGGCGCACCCTCAACACCCTGCGCCGTCGCCGCGAGGCGGACTTTTCCCACGAGGTGTACGACGCCATGGCGGGCTGTCTGGCCTGCAAGTCATGCGCCGGCCAGTGCCCGGTCAAGGTCAACGTGCCCGACTCCCGCTCGCAGTTCCTGGAGGCCTACCACGGCCGCTACCTGCGCCCGCTGCGCGACTACCTGATCGGCACCACCGAGTTCCTGCTGCCCACCCTCGCGCCCATCGCGCCGGCCTATAACGCCCTGATCGGCAACCGCCTGGTGGATCGTCTGCTCTCGGGGCCCGTCGGCCTGGTGGACAGCCCGCGGCTCTCCCGGGCTAGCCTCAGGAAGCAGCTGGTCGCCTGGGGCGTGGCCCAGGCGACGCCCACGTCGCTCGGCCTGCTCACCGAGGCCCAGAAGGCGCGCAGCGTGGTGCTTATTCAGGACGCCTTTACCAGCCACTTCGAGGCCCGGCTGGTGATGGATATCGTCGAGCTGCTCAGCCGGCTGGACGTGCGGGTGTTCGTGGCCCCCTTCTCGCCCAACGGCAAGCCGCTGCACGTGCAGGGCTTCCTGGGCGCCTTCGAGCGCACCGCCGAGAAGCAGGCACGACGCCTCAGGACCCTGGCCGAGTTCGGCGTGCCCCTGGTGGGCATCGACCCGGCCATGACCCTGACCTACCGCCAGGAGTACGTGAAGGCCCTGGGCCAGGACGCCGTGCCCGAGGTGCTGATGCTGCAGGAGTGGCTGGTGACTCACTCATCAACCCTGGCGCCGCGCCGCGCCTCCGGCGGCCTGACGGTGGCAGATCAAGGCTTCCGGCTGCTCTCCCACTGCACCGAGACCACCAACGCCCCGGGCAGCCCCAAGGCCTGGCAGCAGCTGTTCGCCGCCTTCGGCCTCGAGCTCGAGCTAGTGGCCACCGGCTGCTGCGGCATGTCCGGCACCTATGGCCACGAGGCGCGCAACCTTGCGACCTCGAAGACCATCTACGCCCAGTCGTGGCAGCCGGTGGTGGAAGACGAGGCCAACGCGGGCAAGCTGCTCGCCACCGGCTATTCCTGCCGCAGCCAGGCGAAGCGGCTCTCCGACACGGCCCTGCCCCATCCGCTGCAGGGGCTTCTGGAGGTGCTGAGACGCGCCGGCTGAGCCCTGAATTTCGTTGTCCCGCGTAAAGGCGTTTCCTGCCCCGCCATCACCACCATGCGGCATGCCCGCCTGGAGGTGATGGAAGCGCTGTGGTTTTTTGATTACAACCAGCGGCCACGAGGCCCGGCCCATGCGGGCGACGCCTATCAACCGAACAAACGGCAGGTGATGGGCGACACCTCTCCCTATACTGAAAGGATGCTCCGAGGCGGAACCCTCCAGCGAATCAATGTCAGGCATGAGTTCCATCGCCTGAGGGGTGCAGCGTCACCGGCAGGTGACTCTGCACTTTCCACACCATGCGCGAGGTATGCCGTCATGGTCACGAAGATCGCAGTCATCCAGACACCACCGGTCATGCTGCAGCGAGACGCCACCATCGCGGGGATGCTCGAGACCATCGACGAGGCAGCATCGGCCGGGGCGATCCTGCTGGTATTCCCGGAGGCCTATATTCCCGGCTATCCGACTTGGATATGGCGGCTCAAGCCAGGCGGCGACATGGCCCTTTCCAGCGAACTCCATGCCCGGCTTCGCGAGAACGCCGTCGACCTGAGCGCCGGACATCTCGACGCTCTTCAGGAGGCAGCGGCCCGGCTTTCCATAACGCTGGTGGTGGGCATCAACGAGATCGACAGCCGCTACAGCGGCACGACCCTGTTCAACAGCGTCGTGGTCATCGGTCCGGATGGCACCCTTCTCAACCGTCACCGCAAGCTGATGCCCACCAACCCCGAACGCATGGTGTGGGGTATGGGCGATGGGAGCGGGCTCAGGGTCGTCGACACGCCCGCCGGACGTGTCGGAAGCTTGATCTGCTGGGAGTGCTACATGCCGTTGGCGCGCCATGCCCTCTACAGTCAGGCCATGGAAATTTTCATCAATCCCACCTGGGATTCAAGCGACACCTGCCTGGCCACTCTGCGCCACATTGCCAAGGAGGGTGGATGCTGGGTCATCGGGACCGCCACCGCCATCCAGGGCAGCGATATCCCCGACACCTTTCCCGAACGTGACGCGCTCTATACGCCGGAAGAGTGGATCAACGTGGGCAATGCCGTCGTCATTGCACCGTCCGGGGATATCACGGCAGGCCCGATGAATCGCGAGAAGGGCATCCTCTATGCCGATATCGATATCGAGACGGCCCTCCGCTCACGACGCTCCCTCGACGTGGCCGGCCATTATGGCCGCCCGGATATCTTCTCGCTGACGGTGAATCGCGCGCCCCAGGCACCGGCCGTATTTACCGATTCCTGAGCCGATGATCGGTATTACAAGAATTTCGAGCATAGACAGCAATCGAGCCCATGAACCGCACCCTGATCATGATCGGCCTAATCATCATCGCCGTGGGCCTGCTCTGACCGGGTCAACAGGTGGATCACGCGGTTCTGGGTCAAGCGTTCCGGGCGTGTGGCGTTCGACATGCGGCGGGTTCCTTGTATCGGTCAGTCCCTTGATTCGTCCTGGCCTCCTTGGAGCCTTGCCCTGGCGGCGACGATGGACTGATGCAGCTTGGCCTGCAGAGTCTCTCGGGGCGGCAGCACTGTCAGGTATTCGGCAACATGGATACCGCTCTTGTCCAACTCCAGCAGTTCTATCTGTTCTCGCTGCTTACCCGCGCAGAGGATGATGCCCAGCGGAGGATTCTCGCCGGCCTCCTGCTCATGGCGGGCCAGCCAGCGCAGGTAGAGCTCCATCTGGCCCTTGTACTCGGCCTTGAACCGCCCCAGCTTGAGGTCGATGGCCACCAGACGCTTGAGCTTGCGGTTGTAGAACAGCAGGTCGATGTAGAAATCTTCGTCATCGATCTGGATGCGCCTTTGCCGCGCCACGAAGGTAAACCCCGCGCCAAGCTCGAGCAGGAACTGTTCAATCTCACGCAGGATGGCGTCTTCAAGGTCGCGCTCCAGATAGCGATCGTTGAGGCCGAGGAAGTCGAGCAGGTAGGGGTCCTTGAGCAGCAGTGCGGGAGAGGCCTCGCCGCCCCGACGCAGGGTGGCGAGCTCGTGGCGGATGGTCTCCTCGGGCTTCTTCGAGATGGCGCTGCGCTCGAAGAGCATCGACTGGATGCGCTCCTGCAGCTGGCGCGATGACCAGTCCTCCAGCCGGCTCAGCTCGATATAGAAGTCGCGCTTGAGCGAATCGTCGAGGTAGATCAACATCTTGAGATGGGTCCAGCTCAAATCTCTCCGCAGCGCGGAGACTGTCTCCTCCTCGGGAAACACCTCGGCAAAGCGGATCATATGGTGCAGATTCTTGGCCGAGAAGCCGCGCCCATACTCCGCCGTCAACTGTCTCGCCAGTGCAGAGACAATCTTCTCACCATACTCAGCGCGTTGCTGGCCCAGAATCTCCCGGTGGATGCGCGAGCCCAGTTGCCAGTAGAGCATTGTGAGCTCGGCGTTGACGGCCACCGCCGCACGCTGGCGAGCGCCGTCGATCAGTTCGCGCAGCTCGGTAACTAGCGCAGGGTTGGTGCCTGCCTTATCACTCATAGCGGCGGGCTCCTCCCCATCGGTTGCCTCTGCATCACGACCCGCTTCAATCAGAAAAACAGCCGACGCAGGGCCTCGCCGGGGTCGGCCTCGCGCATGAAGGCCTCACCCACCAGGAAGGCGTTGACGTCGTGTTCGCGCATGCGCAGCACGTCGTCGCGGGTATGGATACCCGACTCGGTGACCACGGTGACCTCCTTCGGGATCCGCGACAGCAGGTTCAGGGTGGTGTCCAGGGTGGTGTCGAAGGTGTGCAGGTCTCGGTTATTGATACCCACCAGGGTCAGGTCGAGCTTCAGCGCCCGCTCGAGCTCCAGGGCGTCGTGGACCTCCACCAGCACGTCCATACCGAGCTCGACGGCCTGGCGGTTGAGGTCGGCCATCTGGGCGTCGTCCAGGGCGGCGACGATCAGCAGGATGCAATCGGCGCCAATGGCGCGGGCCTCGCTCACCTGGTAGCCGTGGGTGGTGAAGTCCTTGCGAATCACCGGCAAGTCGCAGGCGTCACGAACCTCGATCAGGTAGTCCTCGTGGCCCTGGAAGAAGTCGGCGTCGGTGAGCACCGAGAGGCAGACGGCGCCTCCCTTGGCGTAGCTCGCCGCGATCTCACCCGGGCGGAAGTCCTCACGGATCACCCCCCGGGAGGGCGAGGCCTTCTTGACCTCGGCGATCACCGCCGGGTCGCCCGCGGCGATCATGCGCTGCATGGCGGCCACGAAGCCCCGCGGGGCGCTCTGTTCGGCGGCCAGGCGCAGCAGCTCGGCCTCGGCAACGGCACGGGAACGCTCGGCCACCTCCTCGTCCTTGCGCGCGAGGATACGGGTCAGGATGGTGGGGGTCGCCCCCGGGGAAACGCTCATCGGTTAGCTCCTTGATGGGGGTGCGCAGAACAGTGGGGGTGCGCTCACTGCAGGAAGACGCGGGTGAAGTTGGCCAACTCCCTGAGCTTCTCCAGGGGCAGCTTCGAGGCCTGGGCGTCCTGGGCCAGGGCCACCCCCTCCTTGAGGCTGTCGGCCACGTCCGAGACGTAGAGCGCCGCGCCGGCGTTCAGCGAAACGATATCCGCCGCGGGGCCCTCCCCTACCAGGGCTTGCTCCACCAGGCGGAGGCTGTCCTCGGCGGACTGCACCCGCAGCGGGTCCAGTGACTGGCGGGCAATGCCCAACGCCTCCGGGGTGATCACATATTCGGTGATCTCGCCCTCCTTCAGCTCGGCCACCAGGGTCGGCTGGGCCAAGGAGATCTCGTCCAGGCCATCCTCGGCATGCACCACCAGCACGTGGCGACTGCCCAGGCGACGCAGCACCTCGGCCATCAGCGGCACCAGCGCCGGGTCATAGACCCCCAGCACCTGGTTGGGCGCCCCGGCGGGGTTGGTCAGCGGCCCCAGGATATTGAACAAGGTGCGAACGCCCATCTCACGGCGCGGCCCCACGGCATGGCGCATCGCAGGGTGATGGTTGGGGGCAAACATGAAGCCCACGCCCACCTCGGTGATGCAGCGCGCCACCTGCTCGGCCTCGATATCCAGGTGGATCCCGGCCACGGCAAAGAGGTCGGCGCTGCCCGACGACGACGACACGCCGCGGTTGCCGTGCTTGGCCACGTGGCCACCGGCGGCGGCCACCACGAAGCTTGCCGCGGTGGAGACATTGAACAGGTTGGCGCCATCGCCGCCGGTGCCGACGATGTCCACCACGTTCTCGAGCCGGGCCGGCAGCTGCACCGGCTTCATCAGCTCGCGCATCACCTGGGCCGCGGCGCTGATCTCCTCGGCGGTCTCGCCCTTCATGGCCATGCCCATCAGGAAGGCAGCGATCTGCGGGTCGCTGGCCTCCCCGGTCATGATCTGGCGCATCACATCGAGGGTCTCGGCAAAGTTCAGGTTCTCGCGGCGCATCAGGGCGCCGAGGGCGTCTCGCATCTGCATGGTCACTATCCTTTAATCAGCCTCGAATCAGGCGCGGCCCAGCGGCGCCGGCGCACGACGCTTGAGAAAGTTGGCCAGCAGCTCGTGCCCCTGGCGGGTCAGAATCGACTCGGGGTGGAACTGCACCCCCTCCACATCGAGTTCGCGATGGCGAAGGCCCATGATCAGTCCCGGAGTGACGTCGTCGTCGGCGGTCCAGGCGGTCACCTCCAGGCACTCGGGCAGCGAGTCCCGGGCCACCACCAGGGAGTGATAGCGGGTCACCTCGAGAGGGTCATCAAGCCCCTCGAACACCCCCAGGCCGGCGTGGCGAATGGCCGAGGTCTTGCCGTGCATCACCTGGGGAGCACGCACCACCTCACCACCATAGACCTGGCCGATGGCCTGGTGGCCCAGGCAGATGCCGAGTATGGGCAGCCTTCCGGCAAAGTGGCGGATGGCGGCCATGGAGAGGCCCGCCTCATTGGGCGTGCAGGGTCCCGGCGAGATCACCAGATGCGTGGGTGCCATGGCCTCGATCTGCTCGAGGGTGATGGCGTCGTTGCGGTGGGTCTCCACCTCGGCGCCCAGCTCGCCCAAGTACTGCACCACATTGAAGGTGAAGCTGTCGTAATTGTCGATCATGCAGACTTTCATCGGTCGTCTCTCCGGCGCCTTGGCTATTCGAGGTTGTCCAGGCCGCGCTCGGCCATGGCCACAGCGCGGAACAGCGCCCGCCCCTTGTTGAGGGTCTCCTGCCACTCCATCTCGGGCACCGAGTCGGCGACGATGCCGGCGCCGGCCTGGACGTGCAGCTGGCCGTCCTTGATCACCGCGGTGCGGATGGCAATGGCGGTGTCCATGTTGCCGTGCCAGGAGAGATAGCCCACCGCCCCGGAGTAGATGCCACGCTTGACCGGCTCCAGCTCGTCGATGATCTCCAGCGCGCGGATCTTGGGCGCGCCGGAGACGGTGCCCGCCGGGAAGGTGGCGCGCAGGGCGTCCATGGCGGTCAGCCCCGACTTGAGCCGGCCGGTGACGTTGGAGACGATATGCATGACATGGGAGTAGCGCTCCACCGCCATCTCCTCGGTGACCTTCACCGAGCCGGTCTCGCTGATGCGCCCCACGTCGTTGCGGCCCAGGTCGATCAGCATCAGGTGCTCGGCGCGCTCCTTGGGGTCGGCCAGCAGCTCTGCTTCCAGCGCCTGGTCCTCCTCCTCGCTGCGCCCGCGCTTGCGGGTGCCGGCGATGGGCCGCACCGTCACCTCGCCCTCCTCCAGGCGAGTGAGGATCTCCGGCGAGGAGCCGGCCACCTGGTGGTCGCCCAGGTCGAGGAAGAACATGTAGGGCGAGGGATTGAGACTGCGCAGGGCCCGGTAGAGGTCCAGGGGGGCGGCGCGGTAGGGAATCGACATGCGCTGAGAGGGCACGCACTGCATGACGTCACCGGCCAGCACATACTCCTTGATGGTCTCCACCGCGGTCTTGAAGCCCGCTTCGGTGAAGCCGGAGGTAAAGTCGCCCTCCTCCACCGCGGCGCCTCCGGTACCGGGGCTGATGGTGTTGAGGGTGGCGCTGCGCAGGCGGATCTCCAGCTCTTCCAGGCGCTGCACGGCACGGCCGTAGGCATCGGGCTCGGCCGGGTCGGCGTGGGTCCACAGCGCCAGGCGCCCGGAGAGGTTGTCGAACACCACCAGCTCGTCGCACACCATCAGCAGGATATCCGGCACGCCCAGCGGGTCGGGCTTGGCGGCGGCGGCCTGGCTGCGCAGCCGCGGCTCGATATAGCGGATGGTGTCATAGCCGAAGTAGCCCACCAGGCCACCGTCGAAGCGCGGCTGGTCGTCCAGGCGCGGCACCTTGAAGCGGGCCTGGAACTGCTCGATCCACTCGAGCGGGTCCTCCACCTCGGCGGCGCCCTGCAACTCGTCATCCACGAAGTGGTGCACGGTGAAGCCACGCACCTCGATACGCTCACGGCTGGGCAGCCCGATGATGGAGTAGCGCCCCCACTTCTCGCCGCCCTGCACGGATTCCAGCAGGAAGCACCAGGGAGAATTGGCCAGCTTGAGGTAGGTGGAGAGCGGCGTGTCGAGATCGGCCAGCACCTCGCGGGTGACCGGAATACGGTTGTAGCCGGCGTCGGCCAGCTCGCGGAAGCGTTCGGGGGTCATCATGCCCGGGAATCCTCGGTGTATCGGGTTGGCGATGGGGCGCAGGACGGCGAGGCTTGGCAGGAGCAAGCGCCGCGGTTCAACATGGAAACAGCGTCACCATCGCCAGCCGCCGCGGACAAGCAAGCGGCTCGGGCGGGGGCCGGCGCCCGGAGAGACGCCGAAGGGAAAGCAGGTATCCAACAGGGTGCGGCTGATCATCGAGAGGCTTCCGCTTCTGATAGCAATAACATATTGATTAGGCCGCGCTTATAGCATTAGCCGAATTCACGTTAAACGAGTTCCACCAGCGATTCAACCACGCCATCCGGGCCGCTCTCGCGCACCGGCTCGCCGTGATTGTAGCCGTAGGGTACCGCCAGGGTGAGAAAGCCGGCGGCCTTGCCCGCGGCGATATCGTGGCGGGAGTCTCCCACCATCAGGCAGCGCTCCGGAGACAGGCCGAAATGGCTGGCCACGTGCAGCAGCGGCGCCGGATGAGGCTTCTTCTCGGGCAGGCTGTCGCCACCCAGGCAGAGCGTGAAGTGGTCGGCCAGGCCCAGGCCCTCCAGCAGCGGGGCGATAAAGGCGTGGGGCTTGTTGGTCACCAGCGCCAGGAGCAGGCCGCGGGCGCGCAGGGCATCGAGGCATTCGCGCACGCCGGGATAGAGCCGGGTATGGGCGCCGGGGTCGCGGCCGTAGTGCTCGAGGAAGACCGCATGGGCGCGCTCCAGCAGAGCCTTGTCGATGGATTCCTGCGAAGCTTCTCCGACGACAGGTCCCCCTCCTCTACGACCCGTCCCCGGCGCCTCGCTGTGAGACGCCTCGCCAACGCCAGCAGCATGACGCAGTGCGCGCTCCATCAGCTTGAGCGATCCGTTGCCGACCCAGTCGCGCACCCTCGCCTCGCCGGCGACAGGCAGGCCCAGCTCGGCCAGGGCGGCGTCCACGGCCAGCGCCAGGTCGGGCACCGAGTCGATCAGGGTGCCGTCCAGGTCGAAGGCCACCAGGTCGATACCGTCGAGAAGGGGGTGCATGCTCTCTCCTTGCTGTCCTTGATCTTTCCGTTTGGCCTGTCGCGCCGCCAGCCAGGCCCGCTTGCCGGCGGCCGACAGCCGCTTGATCTCGGCCTCGAGCCGCAGCGCCACGCCGTGGCCGCCCACCGGCTCATGATGGCGTAGGCGAAGCGGCCCCTTGCCGCGCAGCGCCTTGGCGCCGCGGCCGGCGGCATGCTCGGCCAGGCGGCGCTCCACGTCGGTGGTGATGCCGGTGTAGAGCGCCCCGCCCGCCGTCTCCAGCAGGTAGAGGTGCCACACCGGCACCGGGGTCTCGGGGCGAGGTTCGTTCACGGCCTCAGCGCACGCCGGCCAGCTGCTCGCGGAAGTCGCGGATCACGCCGTCGTAGCGGTGGGGGTCTGAAGCGTTACGCGCCTTGAACACCGCCGAGCCGGCCACGAAGGTGTCGGCGCCGGCCCGAGCGATCTCGGTGATGTTGTCGACCTTGACCCCGCCGTCGATCTCCAGGCGAATGTCGTAGCCGGAGGCGTCGATGCGGCGGCGCGCCTCGCGCAGCTTGTCCAGGGTGCCAGGGATGAACGACTGGCCGCCGAAGCCGGGGTTGACGCTCATCAGCAGCACCATGTCGACCTTGTCCATCACGTAGTCGAGATAGGAGAGCGGCGTGGCCGGGTTGAACACCAGGCCGGCCCGGCAGCCGCCGTCGCGGATCAGCTGCAGGGAGCGGTCGACGTGGTCCGAGGCCTCGGGGTGGAAAGTGATGATGCTGGCCCCGGCGTCGATGAAGTCGCCGATCAGTCGGTCCACGGGGCGCACCATCAGGTGCACGTCGATGGGCGCGGTGACACCGTGCTTTCTGAGCGCCTCGCAGACCATGGGGCCGATGGTCAGGTTGGGCACATAGTGGTTGTCCATCACATCGAAGTGAACGATATCGGCGCCGGAGGCCAGCACGTCGTCCACCTCCGCGCCCAGGCGCGCGAAATCGGCGGAGAGGATAGAGGGGGCGATCAGGAAGTCGCGGGTCGCATCGGTCATGGAAGGGTCCAGGCGGTCGCTTGCGAAGAGAGCGCATTCTAGCAGAGCCGCCGCATGACGGCAGCGCAGGGGTGGGGGCGATGCGCCCTCAGCAGAGGCATAGTTTAAAATAGAATAAAAAATATCATTGTAATTACTATTTCCCACACTTAACCTTTCGGCAATGCCAACGAATTCCGGAGTGACCCCATGACCCTGCCCCCCCTGTTCCAGCGCTCCCTGCTCGCCATCGCCCTGGGTGCGGGCCTCATCGGCCCGGCCGCGGCGGCTGAGCGCGAACTGCTCAACTCCTCCTACGACATTGCCCGCGAGCTGTTCTCGGCCATCAACCCCGAGTTCATCGCCCACTGGCAGGAGACTCAGGGCGAAGAGGTAGCGGTCAGCCAATCCCACGGCGGCTCCTCCGCCCAGGCCCGTGCCATCCTGCAGGGCCTGCGTGCCGATGTGGTGACCTACAACCAGGTCACCGACGTCCAGGCCCTGGCCGACGGCGGCCTGGTGGCCGAGGAGTGGCAGCAGGCGTTCGACAACAACGCCTCGCCCTACTACTCCACCACCGCCTTCCTGGTGCGCAAGGACAACCCCAAGGGCATCGAGAGCTGGGACGATCTGGCCCGTGAAGATGTGCGCCTGGTCTTCCCCAATCCCAAGACCTCCGGCAACGGCCGCTACACCTACCTGGCCGCCTGGGGCTTCGCCGAGCAGCATTTCGACGGCGACGAGGAGCAGGTCCACGACTTCATGCGCACCTTCCTGCGCAACGTGGCGGTATTCGACACCGGCGGCCGTGGCGCCACCACCAGCTTCATCGAGCGTGGCCTGGGCGATGTCCTGATCAGCTTCGAGTCCGAGGTCAACAACATTCGCGGCGAGTACGGCGAGGACGACTTTGAGGTGATCGTGCCGCCGGTCAGCATCCTGGCCGAATTCCCGGTCGCCGTGGTCGAGCCCAACGCCGAGCGCAACGGCACCCTCGACCTGGCCCAGGCCTACGTGGAGTACCTCTACAGCGAGGAGGCCCAGCGCCAGCTGGCCGGCTTCAACTACCGTGTGCATCACGAGGCGGTGGTCGAGGAGTTCGCGGACGCCTTCCCCGAAACCGAGCTGCTGCGCGTCGAGGACGTGTTCGGCGGCTGGGACGCGGCCATGGAAGACCACTTCGCCGGCGGCGGCCTGCTCGACCAGCTGCAGCGCCGCTGAGCCACCCCTCCACAAGGAGACGAGTCACGCCCATGAGCACCCGAGCCCTTCCCTTCGCCATCGGCCGCGCCCCCAAGCGGGTGCTGCCTGGGTTCGGCCTGTCGCTGGGCGTGAGCCTGCTGTTTGTCTCGCTGGTGCTGCTGCTGCCGATGACCGGCCTGTTCGGTCAGCTGGCCGGGCTCAGCCTGGCCGAGTACTGGGCAATCATCAGCGACGGCCGGGTGGTGGCCAGCTACACGGTGACCATCGGTGCCGCCGCCGTGGCGGCGCTGGTCAACGCCGCCTTTGGCCTGCTGCTGGCCTGGGTGCTGGTACGCTACGACTTCCCCGGCAAGCGACTGCTCGATGCCCTGATGGACCTGCCCTTCGCCCTGCCCACGGCGGTGGCCGGCATCACCCTGGCCACTCTCTATTCCAGCAACGGCTGGATGGGCCAGCTGCTGGAGCCGCTGGGGCTGCAGGTGGCCTACACCTGGGTGGGCATCGCCCTGGCCATGGCCTTCACCAGCATTCCCTTCGTGGTACGCACGGTGCAGCCGGTGCTGGAGGACCTGCCGGTGGAAGTGGATGAAGCCGCGCTGACCCTGGGCGCCTCCGACGGCACCGCCTTCCGCCGGGTCATCCTGCCCCACCTGTGGCCGGCGCTGGTCACCGGCACCGGTCTAGCCTTCGTGCGTTCGCTGGGCGAGTTCGGCGCCATCATCTTCATCGCCGGCAACATGCCCTACGAGACCGAGATCACCGCGCTGATGATCTTCGTGCGCCTGCAGGAGTACGACTACGCCGGCGCCTCGGCCATCGCCTCGGTGGTGCTGTTCGTTTCGCTGGCGCTGCTGCTGGCCATCAATATCTGGCAGGGGCGCTTCATCAAGCGACTGCATGGAGGGCGCGGCTGATGCAACGTATCGGTGATGCCCCGGCCGTGCGCCGGGCCCTGATCCTCGCCGCGGTGGCACTGGCGGCACTGTTCCTGCTGTTGCCGCTGGTGGCAATCTTCGCCCAGGCCTTCGCCCAGGGCGTGGCGGTGTTCTGGACCAATGTCAGCAACGAATACACCGTGGCGGCCATCGGCCTGACGCTGTTCATCACCCTGCTGACCATTCCCGTCTGCCTGGTGTTCGGCGTGGCCCTGGCCTGGCTGGTGACCCGTTTCCAGTTTCCGGGCCGGCGAGTGCTGCAGACCCTGATCGACATTCCCTTCGCGGTGTCGCCGGTGGTGGCGGGCCTGATCTACCTGCTGCTCTACGGGCGCAACGGCTGGCTGGGTGGCTGGCTCGACGGCCACGATATCCAGCTGATGTTCGCCTGGCCGGGGATCCTGATGGTGACCATCTTCGTCACCTGCCCCTTCGTCGCCCGGGAGCTGATCCCGCTGATGCAGGCCCAGGGATCTCGGGAAGAGGAGGCTGCCGTGACCCTCGGCGCCCCGGGCTGGACGATCTTCCGCCGGGTGACCCTGCCCAATATCCGCTGGGCACTGCTCTACGGGGTGATCCTCACCAACGCCCGGGCGGTGGGGGAATTCGGCGCCGTCTCGGTGGTCTCAGGTGCCATCCGCGGCCAGACCAACACCCTGCCACTGCACCTCGAGCAGCTCTACCAGGACTACAACACCGTGGGGGCCTTCGCCAGCGCCGCTCTGCTGGCCCTCATCGCCCTGCTCACCCTGGCCGCCAAGGCTGGACTCGAATGGCGCGCCGCGCGCCAGGAGGCTCATCCATGAGCATTCGCCTGCACAACATCGGCAAGCACTTCGACGCCGGGCGCCAGCGCACTCGGGCGCTGGAGCCGGTGAACCTGGATATCCACGACGGCGAGCTGATCGGCCTGCTGGGCCCCTCCGGCTCCGGCAAGACCACCCTGCTGAGGATCATCGCCGGGCTGGAGAACGCCGATCCGGGCATCGGCGCACGCATCCTATTCGGCGACCGCGACGTCACCGACGTGCATGTGCGCGATCGGCGCATCGGCTTCGTCTTCCAGCACTATGCCCTGTTTCGGCACATGACGGTGTTCGACAACGTAGCCTTCGGGCTCACCGTGATGCCGCGCAGGAATCGTCCCACCGTCGGCGAGATCCGCGCCCGGGTGCACCGACTGCTGGAGATGGTGCAGCTCGAACAGCTGGCCAACCGCTACCCGGCCCAGCTCTCCGGCGGCCAGCAGCAGCGCGTGTCGCTGGCGCGCGCCCTGGCGCTGCGCCCCGATGTGCTGCTGCTCGATGAGCCCTTCGGCGCTCTGGATGCCAAGGTGCGCCAGGACCTGCGCCGCTGGCTACGCCATCTGCATGACGAGCTGGGCTTCACCAGTCTCTTCGTGACCCACGATCAGGAAGAGGCCCTGGAGCTCTCCGATCGCGTGGCAGTGATGAGCAACGGGCGCATCGAGCAGATCGACACCCCGGACGCCGTCTACCGGGCGCCGGCCAACCGTTTCGTGTTCGAGTTCCTGGGGGACGTGAACCACCTGGAGGGCGAGGTGCGCGACGGGGTGCTCACCTGCGGCGAGGCACGCCTTTCGGTAGACCTTCCGGACGGCCCAGAGGAGCTACTGCTGCGTCCCCACGAAGTACGCCTGGCACAGGCGCCGGCCCCGGAGGCCCGGCTGCCGGTAACGGTCACTGCCATCTCCCCGGTGGGGGCCGAGGTGCGCGTGGAGCTGGCCGCAGACTGGCTGGGCGAGCCCTGGCTGGCCACCGTGCGTCACGCCGACTATGAGCGCCTCGATCTGCGCCGCGGCCAGCGGCTGTTCGTCGTGCCGCGCCGCTGGCACCGATTTCCCGCCGGCCAACTCGAGCGATCGGTAATGGCCGACGCGGCCTGAGGCGGCTCAGCTCTGCCAGGCCATCAGGGTCTCCACCTCGCCGGTGCGCGGCTCAAGACACTCCTCGACCACCTGGAAGCCCAGGCGCCGGTAGAAGGAGACCGCGCGCACGTTGCGCGAGAAGACACACAGCGACAGCCGTGAATGATGGGCCATGGCGTGGGCCATCAGCCGCGAGCCGTGACCGTAGCTCTGCACCTCGGGATCGACGAACAGCGCCTCGAGATGGTTACCGTTGAGGGCGGCAAAACCGATCACCCGCCCCTCGACCTCCAGCACCAGCAGCTCGTCGGCGCCAGGCAGGCGCTCCTCGGCCATGGCATCGAAATGCGACTCCCAATAGTCCGCAGGGATGAAGTCGTGGGCCCGACACGAGGCACGCAGCCAGATATCGGCCAGCTGCGGAATCTCCTGGGGGACGGCGGGACGAATCATCGCTTTTCTCCAACGGGCTGAACCAGCGAGCATGTGTCATCGTGGGGCCATCCCTTCAGTGTACCGTTGAGGGACAGCCCGTGCCCGAGCAATTCCGGGGCCCGGCGCGAGGGGATATACTGCCCACCCGAATGCCTACCCCCTGCCCAAGGGAGATCCCCCATGCAGCCGCGCCGCCCCCTTCGTCCCCTCCTGCTTCGACTCTCCGCCGGTCTGCTGACCGCCGGACTGCTCGCCGCCTGCGCCAGCCCCCACTATCTGCAGCTCAACCCCCAGCGCAGCGCCGAGGTACCGGTCACCGGCAACGGCCAGGCGGTCACGGTGATCGCCGTGGACGGCCGCGACAGCGAGGTGATCGGCACCCGCACCGGCAGCGCCATGTCGACGGCCATCATCACGGTCAACGCCCACGAGCTGGTGCCGCACCTGCAGCGTGAAGCGGAGCGCGCGGTGCGCGACATGGGCTTCAGCCCCACCGCCGAGAACGCGCCGGGGCGGCCCAGCCTGACCCTGACCCTGGACCACCTGGGCTACGCGCGCGGCCAGAGCCGACCGGTGATCGACGAGGCGCGCCTGGAGGCGGTACTCATCGCAGAGGCGGTCAACGGTGGCAGCACCTACACCGGGACCTATACCTCGCGCCGCACCCAGAGCTATGCCGTGCGCCCGGACCGCGATACCAACGCCCGCATGGTCAACGACCTGCTCTCCGATGGCCTCAACCGCGCCTTCCGGGATCCGGAGCTGGGCCAGCTGCTGGCGCGATGACTCGGCCGGAGCCTGCCACGAAAAAGCAGCGAGGGCGCCCACTGGGCGCCCTCGCTGCATCTGATGTTCCCGCGCTACTCCAGCGGCCCGCGGCGCACCAGCGCCCAGACACTCTCGCGAAAGCCGCTGCCCGCCTGCGGTTCGCCCTGCGCCAGCAGGGTGACCCGGAAGTTGGGAGAGAACAGCTCCTGGACCTCATCGGGCGACACGCTGAACGGCGGGCCGCCCTCATCGCCCGGCTTGCGCTCGAGGCTGATCAGCAGGCCACGGCTGCCGGGCGGCACCAGCTGCGCCAGATGAAAGGCATAGCGCTGGCGAGTGGCCGGCGGCAGCGAGATCAACGAAGCGCGGTCGTAGAAGGCCCCGATCTCCGCCGCTTGCTCGATATGGAAATGGAAGAAGTCCCCCTGCCACAGCTCCACGTTGCCCTGGCGGCAGATCTGGAACCCCGCCTGATGGTAGCGGGTGGCGACGCCCTGCCCCTCGGCGATGAACTGCTCGATGGCCTCCGGCGCCAGTTCGATCCCCAGCACCGGATGGTCCCCGCTGGCCAGCCAGCGCATGTCCAGGCTCTTGCCACACAGCGGCACCAGCACCTTGGTGCCGGGCCTTACCTCCAGGCCCGGCCAGTGGGCCACCAGCATCGAGTGGGGGCGATCGCGGTGGAAACCGATGCGCCCCTCACGCCAGCGATCCAGCCATTCGTTGGCCATCACCCTCTCCTCAGAACCAGCGGTCGCGCTTGCTCTTGCGGCGCGGCAGGTGGGGGACGATCAGCCCTACCAGCAGGCCGGCGCCTGCCACCCCGCCGCCATACATGAAGTAGCGCATCAGCAGGTCCTCCTCCTGGGTCTCCAGGCGCGCCTGCAGCTGTCGGATGGTCTGGCGAGACTGCTCGCTCTCGGCGTCCAGCGCCTGGTTGCGGGACTCGAGCTCGACGATGCGCGCCTCGCGGGTCTCCAGAGCCTCGCGCTGGGCGGAGGTGCGACTCTCCCACTGCTCGTTGATGCCATCGAGCTCGGCGGAGAGCTCGGCCACCTGCTGCTCCAGTTCCGGCACGCGCACCTGGGCGCTGGGAACGTCCTGCAGCTCGCTGGTGAGAATCCAGACGGTGTTGCCGTCGGCATTCTGCACCCGGCTGTAGTCGCCGCTGGTCTCGAGCCGTTCCACCGGCTCACCGGCGGTCAGGGTGCCGATGATGCGGTAGCCATCGGTGGGGCCGCTGCGCACATAGGTGGTGAGGGAATCGCTGACCCAGTGGGTCGCGTCGTTCTGCTGGGCTTGGAGTGGCAGGGCAAGGAGCCCCAGGGCAAGGCCCAGGCTGAGTCGTCTGATGTCGTGTCGTGTCATGCCGTTGTCCTGGCTAAAGCTGGCGGATTTCCACTCTGGCGCGACCGGTGTCCGACGCCGGCTTCCTGCCGACGCCGCTGCGATGAGACGGCCATTCGCGCTCGGCCGGTATATCGGCCGTTTTCCACAGGAGCTTTTCCACAGCTCCTGTGGACAAGGTTCGGGACAACCGCTGGAAAGGAGCCCACCAGCGGCGTGGCGCCTGCCCTGTGCCCTTGTTGATCATTTCGTGACCAGCGTTCTTCAGCGCTCCGGAGGGGAAGGCGGCGAAAAGGGGCGCGGGAACTCGGCTACTCGACCGTCGCTCTTCACCGCCCGGGGCGTGCCTCCCCGTTCCACCTCATCGATACGCACGATGGCGTTGAGCGGCAGATAGCTGCGGATGACGCCCTCGAAGGTGAGCCGCAGCTTGTCCGCGGAAGGGTCCACCACCAGACGGGAGGCGTCCTCGAAGACGAACTCCTCGACCTCGATGAAGCCCCACAGATCGCTCTGGAAGATCTCGCGAGCATAGAGCTCCCACACTTCTCCCTGCTGGTGGAAAACCACCCGATAAATAGGCTTCGCCGCCATGGTGCTGAGTGTCCCTCGAACCGGTGTTTCGACAAGAGGCGCAAGCGTAGCACAATCCCGCAGCCGACGGCCCATGCTGGCCCCATCGCCGGGCGACGCGTATAATCCGGGGTTACTTTTCAGTCAGCTCAGTCAGTCAGCTCAGTCGGGCCCGCCGCGGCCGCGAGTTCACGACACCTCCCCCCTTCATCCACTGGTGACAGACGTCGGGCGCCTGGCGCCACGACCCAACTCTTATGGCGAAGAAACTCTTCATCAAGACGCACGGCTGCCAGATGAACGAGTACGACTCCGCGCGCATGGCGGATCTGCTCGGCGAATCCCACCGGCTCGAGCTCACCGACGACGAGCGCGAGGCCGACGTCATCCTGCTCAACACCTGCTCGATCCGCGAGAAGGCCCAGGAAAAGGTCTTCCACCAGCTCGGCCGCTGGAAGAAGCTCAAGGAGGCCAACCCCGACCTGGTGATCGGCGTCGGCGGCTGCGTGGCCAGCCAGGAGGGCGAGGCCCTGCGCAAGCGGGCCCCCCATGTTGACATGGTGTTCGGCCCCCAGACCCTGCACCGGGTGCCCTCGATGCTCGATGCCCGCCAGCAGGAGCAGATCTCGATGGTCGACGTCACCTTCCCGGAGATCGAGAAGTTCGACCACCTGCCCAAGCCGAGCTCAGACGGGGCCACCGCCTTCGTCTCGGTGATGGAGGGCTGTTCCAAGTACTGCACCTTCTGCGTGGTGCCCTACACCCGTGGCGAGGAGGTCTCGCGCCCCTTCGAGGCGGTGATGGACGAGGTGATCCACCTGGCCGACCAGGGCGTGCGCGAGATCAACCTGCTGGGCCAGAACGTCAACGCCTACCGCGGACTCAACCAGCTCGGCGACGAGATCGACCTGGCCGAGCTGATCGGCTGCGTAGCGGCCGTCGAAGGCATCGACCGCATCCGCTTCACCACCTCGCATCCGGTGGAGTTCACCGACAGCCTGATCGAGGCCTATGGCGAGATCCCCGAGCTGGTCAGCCACCTGCACCTGCCGGTACAGGCCGGCTCCGACCGCATCCTTTCCGCCATGAAGCGGGGCCACACCGCGGAAGAGTACATCGACAAGATGGAGCGCATCCGCGAGCTGCGCCCCGACATCAGCTTCTCGTCCGACTTCATCATCGGCTTCCCCGGCGAGACCGACGAGGACTTCGCGGCCACCATGGAGCTGATCGGCCAGATCGGCTTCGACCACTCCTTCAGCTTCGTCTATTCGGCTCGCCCAGGCACGCCGGCGGCCTCGCTTGCCGACGACACGCCGGAGGCGGTCAAGAAGCAGCGCCTGGCGATCCTCCAGGAGCGCATCAACCAGCAGACGATGCAGATCAGCCGGCGCATGGTGGGCACCACCCAGCGCATCCTGGTCACCGGCTTCTCCCCCCGCGACCCGGGTCAGCTTTCCGGTCGCACCGAGAACAACCGGGTAGTCAATTTCCGCGCCGCCAACCCCACCGAGCTGATCGGCTATTTCGTCGACGTGGAGATCACCGAGGCGCTGCCCAACTCGCTGCGCGGCGAGCTCGCCTCACCGGACGTCTACTGACGCCTCGCCAAGGTGCCGTTATTGCCCCGGTATGCGCCGGGGCAGTAAGCTGCCCTAAATCCATCATCCACGGGATCCGCCAGCCTTGAGCCAGCCATCCACTCCGGCCAATCGCATCATCACTCTCAATCTCGAGCCCAATGACCCCCGCCGCCTGGCCAACCTGTGCGGCCAGCGCGACGAGCACCTCAAGCTGGTGGAGGCGCGCCTCGGCATCACCCTGCGCAACCGCGGCAATATCTTCCAGCTGGCGGGCCCCATCCACCGGGTCAAGGCCGCCGCCAACCTGCTCGAGCATCTCTACCGCGAGACCGAGGCCAGCGATCTGGAGCCGGATACCGTGCACCTCTTCCTGCAGGAGTCCGGGCTCGAGGCCCTGGAGGAGGATGAGGGCAATGAGGGTAGCGACGAGGTGCTGCTGCGCACCCCGCGCACCCTGATCAAGCCCCGCGGCCTCAACCAGCAGGCCTATGTGCAGAGCATCCGCGCCCACGACATCAACTTCGGCATCGGTCCGGCCGGCACCGGCAAGACCTACCTGGCCGTGGCCGCCGCGGTGGAGGCGCTCAACCAGCAGGAGGTGCGTCGCATTCTGCTGGTGCGCCCGGCGGTGGAGGCCGGCGAGAAGCTCGGCTTCCTGCCTGGCGACCTGGCCCAGAAGATCGACCCCTACCTGCGCCCTCTGTATGACGCCCTCTACGAGATGATCGGCTTCGAGCAGGTCGCCAAGCTGATCGAGCGCCAGGTGATCGAGATCGCCCCGCTGGCCTACATGCGAGGTCGCACCCTCAACAACGCCTTCATCATCCTCGACGAGAGCCAGAACACCACCCGCGAGCAGATGAAGATGTTCCTGACCCGCATCGGCTTCGGCTCCACCGCGGTGATCACCGGCGACGTAACCCAGGTCGACCTCCCCCGCGGACAGACCTCGGGGCTGATCCAGGTACTGGAGGTCCTGAAGGGAACACCGGGAATCGGCACCACTCACTTTGCCGCCAAGGACGTGGTACGCCACCCGCTGGTGCAGCGCATCATCGAGGCCTACGATCACTTCGAGGCCGGGCAGGAGGTCGCCGAGCGCGCCCGCAAGGAGGCCAGAGAGCAGGAACGCGAGGCGCTACGTCAGGAACGCCAGGAGCGTCTAGACCGTGAGCGAGGCGAGTCATGAGCCCCCTCCGGGTCGATCGCCAGGTAGCCATCGAGGCCGAGGACCTGCCGAGCCAGGCCGACCTGGAGGCCTGGGTGGCCGCCGTGTTTGACCGCCATGAGGTGGCCGATGACAGCGAGCTGACCGTGCGCCTGGTGGACGTCGAGGAGAGCCGACAGCTCAACCGTGACTATCGCGGCCATGACAAGCCCACCAACGTGCTCTCCTTCCCCTTCGAGTGCCCGCCCGGCGTCGCGCTGCCACTGCTTGGCGACCTGCTGATCTGCCATCCGGTGGTGGCGGCCGAGGCCGCCGAGCAGGACAAGTCCCGACGCGATCACTACGCTCACATGGTGGTGCATGGCACCCTGCACCTGCTGGGTCATGACCATATCGAGGATGGCGAGGCCGAGGCCATGGAGGGGCTGGAGCGGGAGATCCTGGCCGGCCTCGGCATCGACGACCCCTATCGTGAAGCCGGCAGCACTACCCGCGACGACGCCGCTACCGAGGACGAGAGACCCTACCCATGAGCGAAGACCGATCGAGCGGCCAGGGCGGCCGATCCTGGCTGGAGAAGCTGTTCAACGCCCTGTCCGGCGACAGCGACGAGCCCAGTTCCCGTGACGAGTTGCTCGCCTTCCTGCGCCAGGCGGCCAGCCGCCTGAAGCTCGAACAGGACGCCATGATGATCATCGAGGGCGCACTGAAGATCAGCGATCAGCAGGTGCGCGAGGTGCTGATCCCCCGCTCCCAGATCACCGCCATCGGCCTCGACCAGCCACTGGAGGAGTACCTGCCGATCATCCTCGAGGCCGGACACTCGCGCTATCCGGTGATCGGCGAGAACCTCGACGAGGTCAAGGGCATTCTGCTGGCCAAGGACCTGCTGCCGCTGCTCCAGGGCGGCCAGGAAAATGGCCGCCCCTTCCGCCTCGAGGAGGTGGTGCGAGCGGCGCTGTTCGTGCCGGAGTCCAAGCGGCTCAACAGCCTGCTCAAGGAATTCCAGGACACCCACAACCATATGGCGATCGTGGTGGACGAGTATGGCGGCACCGCTGGCATCGTCACCATCGAGGATATCCTCGAGGAGATCGTCGGCGAGATCGAGGACGAGCATGACGCCGACGATGAGGAGGATATCCGCGAGCTGGGCGAGGGCCGCTACGCCATCCGCGCCCTGACCCCCATCGAGGATTTCAATGAGCGCTTCGACACCCGCTTCTCCGACGAGGAGTTCGACACCCTGGGCGGCCTGGTGATGCAGCGCTTCGGCCACCTGCCCGGCCGCGGCGAACACACCGAGATCGGCGGCTGGCGCTTCATCGTGCTCAATGCCGACAATCGCCGCATCCGCCTGCTGGAAGCCGAGCCCTGCCAAGGGCCTGACGACGCCTGAGCCCTTGCAATAGCCAATGACACGGACGGTCACGATGTCTGAGCTTCGCCTCTCCCCGCTGGTCGGCTGCCTGATCGCCCTGGCGGCCGGAGTGCTTACCACCCTCACCGCCTCCCCCTTCGAGCTGTGGTGGCTCGGCCCCGTCGCCGTGGGCCTGGTCTACCTGGGCATTCACGCGCTGACACCCGGCCAGGCCGCCGTGCGCGGCTGGTGCTACGGCCTCGGGCTGTTCGGCTCCGGTGCCTCCTGGGTCTACGTCTCGATCCACGACTACGGCTACACCGGCGTGCCCCTGGCGGTGTTTCTCACCGCGCTGTTCGTGGCCAGCATGGCGTTGTTCCTGGCGGTGACCCTGTGGCTCTATCGGCGCCTCACCGGACCCCGCCTGGCCTTCCTGTCGTTTGCCGGCGCCTGGGTGCTTGGCGAATGGCTGCGGACCTGGTTGTTCACCGGCTTTCCCTGGCTGCTGCTGGGCAGTGCCCACGTGGATTCACCGCTGGCCTCCTGGGCGCCCATCGGCGGCGTCTACCTGCTCTCGCTCATCACTGCGCTCAGTGGCACCCTGCTGGTGGAGCTCCTGTCGCGGCGCTGGTGGGCCGCCGTCCCCATCGCGGTCCTGTGGCTCGCCCCCCTGGCGCTGCCGACCCAATGGACCCAGCCCGCCGGCGAGCCGCTGCGCGTCGCCCTGCTGCAGGGCAACCTGGACCAGCTGATCAAGTGGACCCCCGAGGGCCAGCGCGAGGCCGCCAATACCTACATCGAACTGACCCGCGCCCAGCCAGACGACATCGACCTGATCGTCTGGCCCGAGGCGGCGCTGCCGATGTTCGAGGACCAGGCGCGGCCGATCCTCGAGCGGGTGCAGTCCAACCTCTCCCCCGACACTGCCCTGCTCACCGGCATCCTCCAGCGCGACGCCGAGGGTCGCTACTTCAACAGCGTGATCGGCCTGGGCCTGGCCGAAGGCCAGTACCGCAAGGAACACCTGGTACCTTTCGGCGAGTACCTGCCACTGGAGAGCCTGCTGGCAGGCACCATTGCCTTCTTCGACCTGCCGATGCCGGCCATGACCCCAGGGCCCTCGGGCCAGGCGCCGATGCGCGTCGCCGGCACCACCATCGGCAATGCCATCTGCTACGAGATCATCTACGCCGACCTGGTGGCCGAGCGCGCCCGGCACAGCGAGCTGCTGCTGACGGTCTCCAATGACACCTGGTTCGGCGAGTCCATCGGCCCCCTGCAGCACCTGCAGATGGCCCGGCTGCGGGCGCTGGAGAACGGCCGCTATCTGGTGCGCGCCACCAGCAACGGGGTGACCGTGATCGTCGACTCCCAGGGCCACATCACCGCCCGTGCGCCCCAGTTCGAGGTGGCCAGCATCACCGGCGAAGCGGTTCCCATGAGCGGCCTGACCCCCTTCACCCGCACGGGCAGCTGGCCCGCCTGGCTGCTTGCCGCGCTGCTGATACTACCCAGCCTTCGCCTGCGCCGGGAGCCGTGAGCTGGAAGCTGGAAGCTGGAAGCTGGAAGCTGGAAGGCAGCATACGCCTAGCCCAATAACCAACAACCCCGCCGTAATGGCGGGGTTGTGCATTCTTCCAGCTTAAGCCTGCGGAGCAGGCGTTCTTCAAGCTTACAGCTTCAGGCTTCCGACGAAGGCGGGATTTCGCCGAGCGCTTCGGGGATGGTCATCTTGACGTAGCGGCCGGGAGCGGGCTCGAGGATATCGAGCTCACCGTCGCCCGGCTGACGGGCCGGCACCATCTTCTCGGCGTCGGCATAGCCGTTCGAGGTCATCCACTCCTGCCAGTGGGGCCACCAGGAACCCTCGTGCTGTTCGGCGCCGGCGAGCCACTCCTCGTGGGTCTCGGGCAGGGCGTCATTGGTCCAGTAGCCGTACTTGTTCTTGTAGGGCGGATTGACGACCCCCGCAATATGGCCGGAGCCACCCAGCACGAACTTGACCGGCCCCTTGGGCAGCAGGGCGCCGTAGTAGGTGCTGTTCCACTTGGCGATGTGATCCTCCCGTGTGGAGAGGAAGTAGCTCGGGATGGAGACCTTGCGCAGGTCGATCTTGACCCCGTCCAGCTCGATGCCGCCCGGCTGCACCAGCCGGTTCTCCAGGTACATGTGTCGCAAGTACCAGCCATGGGTAGCCGCCGGCAGGTTGGTGCCGTCGGTGTTCCAGTAGAGCAGGTCGAAGGGCGCCGGCACGTCCCCCTTGAGGTAGTTGCTGATATAAAACGACCAGAAGAGATCGTTCTCGCGCAGCAGGTTGAAGCTGAAGGCCATGACCCGGCCGTCCAGATAGCCGTCACGCGCCATCTTTTCCTCGATGCCCTTCAGGACCGGCTCGGAAAGGAAGACGCCAATCTCACCCGGGTCGCGGAAGTCCTGCAGGGTGGTCATGTAGGTGACCGACTTCACCTTGCGCCCACGACGGGTGCTGGTCAGATAGGCCACGGTGGAGGCGGCCAGGGTGCCGCCCACGCAGTAACTCATCATGTTGACGGATTTCTCGCCGGTGGCCTGCTCGATCGCCTCCATGGCGTCAATGGGACCGAGTTGCATGAAGTCGGCCCACGTGAGGTCGCGCTGCGCGGGGCTCGGGTTGCGCCAGGAGATCAGGAACACGGTGTGGCCCTGGCCGACGAGCCACTTGACCAGCGAGTTGTCCTCGCGCAGATCGAGGATGTAGTACTTGTTGATCCAGGGAGGGATGACCAGCAGCGGGGTCTTGAAGACCTCCTCGGTGGTCGGCGTGTACTGGATCAGCTGGATCAGCTCGTTCTCGTAGACCACCGATCCCGGCGTCACGGCGATGTTGCTGCCGACCTCGAAGGCGCTGCGGTCGGTCATGGTGACGTTGAGGCCCTCGGCGGAGTTACCCAGGTCCTCGCGCAGCCTCGCCAGCCCGTCGACCAGATTCTGACCGCGGGTTTCCATCGTCTTGCGCATCACCTCGGGATTGGTGGTTGCGAAGTTGGTCGGCGCCATGGCGTTGACCAGCTGGCGCGCATAGAAGCCCAGTCGATGCTTCTGGTCTGCGGGCAGGTCGAGGCCTTCGATCAGCTCCTCTACCATGCGTGAGAAGAGCAGGTACTGCTGCATGATCGCCAGGTAGTAGGGATCGCTGGTCCAGGCATCGTCCTTGAAGCGGCGGTCACCCTTCGGCGGCGTCACCAGCGGTTCGACCTGCTCACCGGACATGGCGCGCATGCCGTTCTGCCACAGCTGGAACTGGTCCTGCATCAGCCGCGCCTGGGTCTGCCACAGCTGGGGAGGATTGCCCATCAGTGACTCGGCGGCCGCCTGAAAGCTGTCACGCATGTCCCCGTAGATGGAATCGGCGGCATCGCTGGGCACGATGCGCTCCAGCAGATCGCCCATCAGAGCGCGATACTCCTCGCCGATCTCCTTCAGCTGGGCGTTCCACGCCTCGAGCTCGGCCTGTGTCGGTGCTTCAACCCCTGGCTGCATTGACCCCTCCTGGCGCGCCGATCACCCTCTGGGGTGCCGGCTGCGAAAAAACAAAACCCGCCACCCGTTGCACACGGGTAGCGGCCTGGTCAGCGGCACGCCTGGGCGTGCCGCTGGTTGTGTTCATCCGGCGACGCCGACTCAGCTCTTGCTGGCACCGCGCGCGGAAGTGGCCTTGGCGGTTTCGGCCTTCTCCGGCTCGCCACCGGCGGCCTTGGCTGCGACCTTCTCGGCCATCTTGGCCTGCTCGGCGAACAGCGTCTCCAACTCGGTCTTGAACTCCTGGCTCATCTCGGAGAGCGCCTTGGCGTCTTCGAGCATCTGCTGGGAGAGCTGGTTCATCACCTCCGCCTGACGGGCGCTGAACGCCTGCATGGAATCGGTGTCGCTCACCTCGCTGGCGTCGCGCAGCTGCTCGGTACCGAGCTGGCTGTAGCGCTTCATGGACTCCATCTGGTACTGGGTCAGCTTCTCCATGTTGTCCAGCATGAGGGAGTTGAGCTTGCGCATCGGCTCGAAGAACTGGCGAGTCTGCTCGTTGAAGGTTTCGATCATCTTGTCTTGCATGGGACTTCCTCCCGAAACGGTGACGATTGACGGACGGCGCGCCCGACAACATGTTGCACTGCACAAAGCGTAGTCTGCCATGCCCCATGTTGCAAGACGATAAAAGGGCTAACGAGGTCACTCGCCCTTGGGTTTCGCCCGGGAGCGAGCGCTGGCGGTGCTCTTCTTCGCCGCGCCGCCGCTGCCTGTAGCCTTGCTCGACGCGCTCGAGGAGCCGGCGAACTCCGCGGCCTTGCTCTTCGACGCCCTGGCCTCGTCGGACTCACCCTGAGATGCGCTCTGGCCGGCCTGCTTGAGCATGTCGAGCATCATCTGCTGATAGGTACCGAAGCTGGACAGCCCCTGGGAAAGCCCTTGGGAGAGCCCCTGGGTCAGCCCCGGCCCCATGCCCGACTGCTGGAGGAAGGGCTGCATCAGGCTCATGGGGTCATAGCCCTCGACGCCAGATTCCATCTGCTCCTTGATTTGGCTCAGCAGCTGCTGCTGGAAGACCGCCACATCAGGCAGGCCAAGCGACTGGCGAAACTCCTCGGGGGTCAGGTCGAACTCGACATTGATCTTCATGGCATTGCCCTTGCGATGGTGATGCCAGGCAGTGTAGCAGCCCATGCACTGCCTGGCGGAGCCATCCTCAACGCAGCACCGGGGTCTCCACGCGCACCCCGGCGTTCTGGCCGCGATGGCGCAGCAGGTGGTCCATCAGCGTCAGTGCCATCATCGCCTCGGCGATGGGCGTGGCGCGAATGCCCACGCAAGGGTCATGGCGTCCCTTGGTGACCACCTCTACCGCCTTGCCGTGGACGTCGATGCTGCGCCCGGGGGTGGTGATGCTGGAGGTGGGCTTGAGGGCCAGGTGGGCGACAATGGCCTGGCCGCTGGAGATGCCGCCCAGCACCCCGCCGGCATGGTTGGAGAGGAAGCCCTCAGGGGTCATCTCGTCGCGGTGCTCGCTGCCGCGGCTGGCTACGGATGTGAAGCCGTCGCCGATCTCAACGCCCTTCACCGCGTTGATGCTCATCAGGCCGTGGGCCAGCTCGGCGTCCAGGCGATCGAACACCGGTTCGCCGAGTCCGGGGGGCACGCCCTCGGCCACCACCGTGATCTTCGCGCCCACCGAATCCTGGTCGCGGCGCAGCTGGTCCATGTAGGCCTCGAGCTCCGCCACCCGCGCCGGGTCGGGACAGAAGAAGGGGTTGTCGTCCACCGATTCCCACTCCTGGAAGGCGATCTCGATGGGCCCCAGCTGACTCATGTAGCCGCGCACGGTGATGCCCTGAGTGGCCAGGTACTGCTTGGCGATGGCCCCGGCGGCCACCCGCATGGCGGTCTCCCGGGCGCTGGAGCGCCCGCCGCCGCGGTAGTCGCGGATACCGTACTTGTGGTGATAGCTGTAGTCGGCGTGAGCCGGGCGGAACTGGTCCTTGATGTTGCCGTAGTCCTTGGAGCGCTGATCGGTGTTCTCGATCAGCAGGCCGATCGAGGTGCCGGTGGTGACCCCCTCGAAGACCCCGGAGAGGATCTTCACCTGGTCGGGCTCGCGGCGCTGGGTGGTGTGGCGGGAGGTGCCGGGGCGACGGCGGTCGAGGTCACGCTGCAGATCCTGCTCGCTGAGGGGCAGCCCCGGCGGGCAGCCATCGACGATGGCACCCAGCGCGGGGCCGTGGCTCTCGCCGAAGGTGGTGACGGTAAACAGCTTGCCGAAGGTGTTGCCGGACATGGGCGCTTCTCCTTGAAAGGGCGTGGATCAGGCGAAGGACGCCGCATGGGCGTCGAGTTCATCGGCGGTGAGGGCGAACACCCCCTGACCACCGCGCTCGAATTCGAGCCACAGGAAGGGCACCTCGGGGAAGGCGGCCTCCAGGTGGTGGTCGGAGTTGCCGACCTCGACGACCAGCACGCCGCGCTCGGTGAGATGCTCGCGAGCCTCGCCCAGGATGCACCGCACGATGTCGAGGCCGTCGCTGCCGGCGCCCAGCGCCAGGGCCGGCTCGTGGCGAAACTCGGCGGGCATGGTGGCCAGGTCGCGGATATCCACATAGGGCGGGTTGGAGACGATCAGGTCGTAGCGCCCTGGCAGCGCGGCAAACAGGTCGGACTCCACGGCACGCACACGCTCGCCCACGTCGTGACGGGTGATGTTCTGGCGGGCCACCGCCAGGGCCTCCTGGCTGATATCGCCGAGATCCACCTCGCAGGTGGGCAGGTGCAGGGCGGTGGCGATGCCGATGCAGCCGGAGCCGGCACACAGGTCGAGCACCCGGGCCGGCGGCTCCTCGGGGAACCAGGCGGCGAAACCGTGCTCGATCAGCTCGGCGATGGGCGAGCGCGGGATCAACACGCGGTCGTCCACGTCGAAGGGGTAGCCGGCGAAGAAGGCCTCGCCCAGCAGGTAGGGCAGCGGGCGGCGTGTGGTGATGCGCTCGCGCACCAGGGCCACGATGCGGCCGCGCTCGACGGGCAGCAGGCGGGCGTCGAGCACCGCCGGGTCGACGTTCCAGGGCAGATGCAGGGCGCCCAGGGTCAGCGCCACCGCCTCGTCCCAGGCGGACTCGGTGCCGTGGCCGTAGAAGAGCCCGGCCAGGAAGAACTCGCTGGCCGCCCAGCGCAGGCAGTCGCGCAAGGTCACCAGGCCATCGCGCAGCTCGGCGTCGGGAAGGGTCAGGGTCGAGGAGGAGTCATTGCGAGCGGCCACGTGGTGTCCTGTGGTTGTCGGCGGGGGGAACGATTGTAACCGTCGAGACGGTTCACAGCCACGTCACGCTGGTTATACTGGCCCCCCCTTACCCCACCTGGCCCCGACCGCCATGAGCCGAGACCGCCACCGCCCGGACGACGACGAGATCAGCGCCTTCCACCAGGCGCTGCGCGAGGCTGGCGTGCGCCGCCTGCGCACCAACCGCGCCGACCCCGGTCGTCCGCGGCGGGAGGATGCGGCCGCCGCCGAGCGCCGCGCCGCCGCCCAGGCCGCCAGCGAGGCTGGCGGTAGCGGCCGCACCTCCGACGGGCGGGTCGAGGCCGTTCGCCCCTCGGAGTATCTGGAGTTTGCCCTGCCCGACCTGCCCTGGCGCACCCGCCAGCGGCTAAAGCGCGGCCAGCTGGCCTGGGAAGCGGGGCTGGACCTGCACGGCCACACCCTGGAGGAGGCCCGCACCGAACTGGAGGCCTTCCTGCGCGAGGCGAGCGCCGAGCGGCGCCGCTGCGTGCTGGTGGTCCACGGCAAGGCGTGGGGCGCCACCAGCGACTATCCGGTGATCAAGAGCCACGTCAATGCCTGGCTGCGCGAGTGGCCAGCCGTACTGGCCTTCACGTCGGCCATCGAGGCCGACGGCGGCACCGGCGCCGTCTACGTGCTGCTGCGCCGCCGCGGCGAGGTCTGAACCCTCCTCAATCGCCCGGCTCGGGCACACCCGGGAACAGAGGCTGTGGGTGCTTCGGCTCCACCCCGATGCCACGCGCGCCCCAGCCGGGGTGACGGCGCCCCTCGAAGCGATCCAGCGCCTCCACCGTCAGATGGTGACCCAGGGCGATCAGCGCCTCGGCGCGGTGGAACTCGTAGGCGCCGCACACGGTCTTGGGCACCTCGATCAGCACGTCTGGCGGATAGCCCGCCACCTTGTACTTGGCCAGGGCCGCCTGGGTGATGTCGAACGACTCCAGCACCATGTCCAGCCTTCCCCACTCCCGGCGTCGGATGCCAACCTCGCTCTGGTCACCCTCCCTGTCATCAACACGGCCGTAGCCCGCACTCAAGCCATTGAACCAGCGACTTGCGGCGCTCTTCACCTCCTCGACCCAGCCGCCGAAGTCGATGCCGCCGGCGTCTCGCGCTCGCTCTCGGGCACGCTCCTCCTCGGCCTGATCCGGAGGCAGCAGCTCCTCCAGGGTCACTGGACGCGGGCTGTGGGCGGTGACGTTGACCGCCATCACGAAGTCGGCGTGGGCGGAAACGGTGGGCATGATCGGCAGCGGGTTGAGAAGGCCGCCGTCCACCAGCACCTGGTCCCCGCGGTGCACCGGGGTGATCACGCCGGGCACCGCGATGGAGGCGCGGACCGCCTCCAGCAGCGGTCCGCTCTGGAACCATACCTCACGCTGGCGAGTGAGGTCGGTGGCCACGGTGGTGACGGGGATAGGCAAATCCTCGATGCGCACGTCGCCGACCAGGGACTCCAGCTTCTCCATTACCTTGTTGGCACGCATGGCACCCATGGGGCTCCAGGTGACGTCCACCAGCCTGAGCACGTCGAAGTAGTCGAGGCGACAGACCCAGTCGCGATAGCCCTTGAGCTGCCCAGCCGCATAGACGCCGCCGATCAGAGCGCCCATGGAGCAGCCGGCGATCGCCACTATCTCGTAGCCCCGCGATTCGAGCTCATCGATGACCCCGATATGGGCATAGCCGCGCGCACCGCCGCTGCCCAGCACCAGGGCGACCCGCTTGCCATCCTGTCCTGCTATGCTCATGACCCTCACTCCTCTGCCGAGTGGCCGGTGTCATCGCTCCATGCCGCGACCGTGGCGGCCACCTCGGCCACGGCGTCTGCCTCAAGATGCAGGTGGTGGCCGCCGGGAAGCACCCGGCGCACGAGCTCCGGAAGGGCCGAGCGTGCCGCACAGGCACGCTCGCTATCGCCCAGGATTCCCGTCTCCCCTTCGACCAGCAGCGTCGGGCAGCGGATCGTGCCCAGGCAGGCCAGCACCTGCTCCGGGCAGAAGCGCACCGGCGACGGCCGGACCAGGCGGCCATCGGTGCGCAGGCCGACCCGCCCCCCCTCCAGCACCAGCAGGTTTCTCTCGACCAGTGGGGCGGCGGTGTCGGCATCGATGGGCGTGGCGCCACCCGCGACCCGCGCCGCCACGGCGGTCTTGCTGTCAGGATAGTGCGGTGCCGGGGAGGACGCGCGACGATGAGCCAGCAGGCCTCGGCGCAACTGACCGGGGGCGCGCTCGGCCTCGGTGGTCACCGCCCCCAGGCCATCGATCAGCACCAGCCGAGAGAGCCGCTCGGGCAGCGCCGCCGCGGTCAGGCAGGCGACCCCTGCGCCCATGGAGTGGGCCAGCAGCGTCAGTCGCTCGAGGCCCAGCGACTCGGCGGCATCCAGCACGTCGTGGCAGTAGTCCCACAGGGCGTAGTCGCCCGGCGAATGGGCCGAGTGGCCATGACCGGCGAAGTCCAGCGCCACCACCCGGATACCCAGTCGCGCCACCAGCCGCGGCGCCAGCCGCGAGAAGCTGGCGGCGTTGTCGAGCCAGCCGTGCAGGGCCAGCCAGGTGGGTGCGCCCTCCTCGCCCCAGGTCAGGGCCGCCAGGCGGCCGTGGGCCAGGCGCAGTTCACCGGGATCAGTCATGGACGCATCTCCAGCAGGGAATCGAGGGTCTCGAGCAGGATCTCGCGGGCCTCGGCCGGGTGCTCCATGGGGAACATGTGGGTCCCTGGCACCAGGGTCACCGGCACCCCGTGGCGCTCCAGGCGCCGTCGACGGCGCGGCGTAAGCAGGTCGGAGTCCTCACCGGCGAGCAGCGCATGGGGTACCCGCAGCCGCCTCGGCAGGTCGCCCAGGTGGTCCGGCAGATGACAGAAGATCTCCACCTCCACCTCGGGGTCGTAGACCAGCACCGCCTGGCCATCGTCGAGCAGCCGGGTCCCCCCCTCCACATAGTCGTCCAGGGCCTCGGAGGTGAAGCGCCGGAACAGCCGGCGACGGCGCAGCGAATGACGCATGGCATCGCGGTCGGGCCACAGGGTGCGCCGACCGCGGCTATAGCGCGCCGGAGTCACCCGCTCCACGAAGCCGAAGCGCTTGGCGGCCTTCATGGCCCAGGCATCGAGCCCCAGCATCAGTGGCGGGTCGAGCATCACCACGCAGCGAAAGCGCTCGGGAGCGGCCTCGGCTGCCATGGCCATCAAGACCCCGCCCATGGAATGGCCCACCCCAATCACGGGACCCTCGAGATCCTCGAGGTAGTGAAGCAGCTCGTCGCGCAAGACCAGCCAGTTGTGGCCCACCGGAAAGTCGGGATGGTGGCCCAGGCGATCGAGGGGATGGACATCGAAGCGCTCGGCCAGGGGGCCGAGGAAGCTGCGATAGCTCGAGCCGGGAAAGCCGTTGGCGTGGGCGAAGAGCAGGCGGTGACGGTCGGGTGATGGGGTCATGGCGGCATCCGTGGTCTGGCGGGCAGGGCCCTTCTGGCCGTAGCAGGCTAACGGGATTACCATGATTCGCCAAGTCACCTTCCCGCCTGCCCTTTCTCTGGAGCCCCTGTGAACTCGACCCCCAAGCCCCCTCGCGACACCCGAACCCGCAACCGGATCTTCTTCACCGCCGTAATCGCCGCGATCATCCTCGGCCTGTGGCTGGCTCGCTAGGAGCCGGCCCCATGAACCTTTACGCCCTCTTCACTCAGACCCTCGAGGTCACCCTGCCGGTGTTCGCCATGGTCTTCATCGGTCTGGGCCTCAAACGCGCCGGGTGGATCGATGCCGCCTTCGTCTCTACCGCCTCACAGCTGGTGTTCCGCGGCACCATGCCGGCGCTGATCTTTCTCAGCATCATCAAGGCCGACCTGGACGCGACCCTCAACCCCAAGCTGCTGGCTTTCTTCGCCCTGGCCACTCTGGGCAGCTTCCTGTTCTGCTGGGGCTGGGCCCGGCTGCGGGTGCCCTATCAGGAGCGCGGGGTCTATATCCAGGGGGCCTTTCGCGGCAACTGCGGCATCGTGGGGCTGGCGCTGGCGGCGGGCATGTACGGCGACTACGGGCTCTCCGCCGGGGGGCTGCTGCTGGGGGTGGTGATCCTGACCTACAACGCCTTCTCGGTAGTGGCACTGGCCACCTATCAGGAGGGCCAGAGCGCGGACTGGCGCAGCATCCTGTCGCATATCGCGCGCAACCCGCTGATCCTCGCCGTGGTGGCGGCGATCCCGGTGGCTGCCCTGGAGCTGCAACTGCCCGGCTGGCTGATGACCTCGGGGGAGTACTTCGCCTCGCTCACCCTGCCGCTGGCGCTGATCTGCATCGGCGCCACCCTGTCGTTGAACGCCATCCGCGAGTCCGGCCGCCTGGCCACCAGCGCCAGCCTGCTGAAGATGGTCACGGTGCCGGTGCTGGCCACCACGGCGGCCTGGCTGGCCGGCTTCGAGGGCCGCGAGCTGGGGGTGATGTTCCTGTTCTTCGCCAGCCCCACCGCGGCGGCCGCCTTCGTGATGACCAAGGCGATGGGCGGCAACGCCGTGCTCAGCGCCAACATCATCGCCCTGACCACCCTGATGGCCAGCCTGACGATCACCGTCGGAGCATTCGCCTTGAAGGTGGCGGGGTTGATCTGAGCGAGATGGCGCTGCTCAGCGCGTTCTCTAACTGCATCGCCCTGACTACCCTGATGGCCAGCCTGACGATTACCGTCGGGGCATTCGCCTTGAAGGTGGCGGGGTTGATCTGAGGTTCTTCGCACTTTGGCGTGAACCTGTTCTGCAGGAGGCGCACTGTGGGAGCCTGGCTTTGCCGGGCGAATGGAGGCCGTAGGACTCCTAAGCGACTGGCTTCAACACATTTAACACCGCCGAGGCGCCTTCGCCGCGGTTCGTCGCTTCGGCGAAGGGAGACCGAAGGGCTCCTGGCGGGTAGGCGGAAACGCAAGCAACGCTGCCGGGGCGCCTGCGGCGCCATTCGCTCGGCGGAGCCGATCTCCCACCAGTCGTCTGAAGCCTCACCAAGGGAAGAGACCGCCCCGAGTCTGTCACGCCAAACTGCGAAAAACCTAATTTCACGCCAAGCTGCGAACAGCCTGACCTAACCCAGGTCTACGGGAGCAACGAAGCGCATCTGGCGGGCGCAGCCCGCGGCCCACACCTCGGCCTCGAGTTCGGCCACCGCCGCGGTGGGAAAGCTCGGGCCGCGGTCGGCGCGGCCCTCCACCAGCAGGCCGGTGAGCGCGCCCACCAGCGGCATATGGCTGACCATCACCAGCGGCCGCCCCTCGGGCCGCGCCAGCAGCCAGTCGGCCACCGCCGCGGGGTCGTCGTCGGGGGTAATGATCGGCAGCGTCTCCACCGGGGCGGCCAGCGCCTCACCAAGGATGGCGGCCGTCTGCTGCGCACGCTCGTAGGGGCTGGCCAGCAGGTGCAGGCCGGCAAGGTCTTCGCGTTCCGCCAGCCAGGCGGCCATGCGCGCGACCTCGCGGCGACCCTGCCCGGTCAGCGCCCGCTCGGCATCCGGTCGCCCCGGCCCCGCCTGACCGTGGCGCAGGATCAGCAGGCGCTCAACCATTGGCGCCCCCGCCCCCGCTCTCGCGGTGGGCGCGCTGCACGTCCTCGCGGGCCAGCACGAACTCCACGTCGCTGCTCTGCTCGCCGAGCATCAGCATGCGCGCCATCTCCTTGGCCGGTACGCCCTTGAACAACACCTGATAAAGCCCTTCCGCCAGCGGCATGTAGACACCTTCCTGGCGGGCCTTTTCACGCACCAGGCGCACGGTGTTGACCCCCTCGGCCACCTGCCCCAGCGCCGCCACCGCCTCGTCCAGGGTGCGGCCCTCGCCCAGGGCATAGCCGACCCGGTAGTTCCGCGAGAGAGCCGAGGAGCAGGTCACGATCAGGTCGCCAACCCCGGCGAGTCCCAGAAAGGTCATGGGGTTGGCGCCCCGATAGACGGCGAAGCGGCTCATCTCCGCCAGTGCCCGGGTCATCAGCATGCTGCGGGTGTTCTCGCCCATCCCCAGCGCGGCGGCCATCCCGGCCGTGATGGCGTAGATGTTCTTCAACGCTCCGCCAAGTTCGACGCCGTGGCGGTCGTTGCTGGCGTAGACCCGAAAGTAGTCGCAACCCAGCGCCGTCTGCACGCGGGTGCGGGTCTCGGGGTCGTCGCTGGCGATCACCGTGGCGGTGAGCTGCTTCTGGGCGACCTCCGAGGCCAGGTTGGGCCCGGAGATCACGCCGATATGGGGGAATCCGGTCTCCTCCTCGAGGATCTGGCTCATCAGCTTGAAGCCCTCCTCCTGGATGCCCTTGGTGGTGCTGACCAGGATCTGGTCCGGGGTCAGCCAGGGGCGAGCCTGGCGCACCACCTCACGGAAGGCCTTGGAGGGGATCGCCACCAGGACGAGGCCGGCCTCGTCCAGCACCTCTGCCATATCGGTGGAGGCAACCACCGCGGGATTGATCGCATAGTCAGGCAGGTAGCGGCCGTTGCGATGCTCGCGATTGATCTGCTCGGCCAGCTCGGGGTCACGCAGCCACTGGCGCACCCTGCCACCATTGTCGGCGGCGATACTGGCCAGGGCGGTGCCGAAGCTGCCGCCGCCCAGCACCGCCACCTTCATCTGTTCCTCTGCCATGGTCGGTCCCGCCTGTTATTGATGAAATCAGGATGGATGGAATCGGGGGGGAATGGAGTCACGATTGTAGCGAAAAAGGGGCCCGAATCGTCAGCCGATTCGGGCCCCGGTAACCACTCTGTCGACCGACCTTCACGGCAAGCCGACAGCCAGCGGCCTAGTCGATATGTGACAGCAGCGAATCGATGCTATCACGGGCATCACCGTAGAGCATCCGGGTGTTCTCCTTGTAGAACAGCGGGTTCTCGATGCCCGAATAGCCGGTGCCCTGACCCCGCTTACTGACGAAGACCACCCTGGCCTTCCACACCTCCAGCACCGGCATGCCGGCAATGGGGCTATTGGGGTCGTCCTGAGCCGCCGGATTGACGATGTCGTTGGAGCCAATGACGATCGCCACGTCGGTGCGCGGAAAATCATCATTGATCTCGTCCATCTCCATGACGATGTCATAGGGCACCCGCGCCTCGGCCAGCAGCACGTTCATGTGCCCGGGCAGGCGACCGGCCACCGGGTGGATGGCGAAGCGCACCTCCTTGCCGGCGGCGCGCAGCTTGCGCACCAGCTCGCTGACCGAGTTCTGGGCCTGGGCCACCGCCATGCCGTAGCCCGGCACGATGATCACGCTGTCGGCATTGTTGAGCGTGGCCGCCACCCCGGCGACATCGATGGCCACCTGTTCGCCCTCGATCTCCGCCGCCGGCCCCGTGGTGCCACCGAAGCCCCCCAGGATCACGCTGATGAAGTTGCGGTTCATCGCCTTGCACATGATGTAGGAGAGGATCGCCCCCGAGGAGCCCACCAGAGCGCCGGTCACGATCAGCAGGTCATTGGAGAGGGTGAAGCCGATGGCCGCCGCCGCCCAGCCCGAGTAGCTGTTGAGCATCGACACCACCACCGGCATGTCGGCGCCGCCGATGCCCATGATCAGGTGGTAGCCGATGAAGAACGCCAGAGCGGCCAGCACCAGCAGGGTCCAGAAGCCGGCGCCGTTGAGGTAGAGGATGGCCAGCAGCAGCGAGAGCACCGCGGCGCCCGCATTCAGCTTGTGGCCCCCGGGCAGCTGCTTGGCCTTGCCGTCGACCTTGCCGGCCAGCTTGCCGAAGGCGATCACCGAGCCGGTGAAGGTCACCGCCCCGATGAAGATGGCGAATATGACTTCCAACTGCAGGAAGGTCAGCTCGTCGGGGGCCTTGGTGGCCACCAGGGCGGCGAAGGCGGAGAACTGCTCGGTCGCTCCCCCCACGGCCTGGACGGCCAGCACCCGGCGTCGCTCCAGGTCGGCGTTCCAGGCCACGAACACGGCGGCCAGGCCTACGAAGCTATGCAGCGCCGCCACCAGCTGGGGCATCTCGGTCATCGCCACCCGCTTGGCCACGACCCAGCCGATCGCCGCGCCGATGATGATCAGGGGAATCATCAGCCAGTGAGCGCCGATACCGGGGCCCAGGGCGGTAAACAACACCGCCAACGCCATGCCGATGATGCCGTACCATACTGCCCGCTTGGCTTTCTCCTGATTGCTCAGCCCCCCCAGGGAGAGGATGAAGAGCACGCTTGCCGCAATCGCCGCGGCCGATACAAATCCTTGACTCAGCATGTCATCTCTCCGGGATCAGGACTTCTGGAACATGGCCAGCATCCGGCGTGTCACCAGGAAGCCGCCCACGATATTGATGGTGGCGATCAGCACCGAGATACCCGCCAACAGCATGACGACCCAGTTCCCCGAACCGATCTGCAGCACGGCGCCGAGAATGATGATCCCGGAGATGGCATTGGTCAGCGCCATCAGTGGCGTATGCAGCGAGTGGCTGACGTTCCAGATCACCTGGAAGCCCACGAAGCAGGCCAGCACGAAGACGATGAAGTGCTGCATGAAGGAGGCCGGGGCGATCTGAGCCAGCAGCAGCATCAAGGCACCGCCCACCCCGAGCATGATGGCCTGGCGCTTGGTCTGGGCCTTGAAGACCGACAGCTCCGCGGCCTTCTTCTCCTGCGGCGTCGGCGCCTTCTCCTTGGGCTTGGGCTTGGCCGCGGCGATCGCCTTCACCTTGGGCGGAGGCGGCGGGAAAGTGACCTCGCCCTGGTGGGTCACCGTGGCGCCACGAATCACGTCGTCCTCCATGTCGTGCACCACCACGCCATCCTTTTCCGGCGTCAGGTCGGTGAGCATGTGACGGATGTTGGTGGCGTAGAGCAGGGAGGACTGGGTGGCCATGCGCGAGGGGAAGTCGGTGTAGCCGATCACCACCACGCCGTTATCGGTCACCACCCGCTCGTCGGCAACGGTCAAGTCGCAGTTACCGCCCTTCTCGGCGGCCAGGTCGATGATCACCGAGCCGGGCTTCATGGCCGCCACCATGTCCTCAAGCCACAGCTTGGGCGCCGGGCGGCCGGGAATCAGCGCGGTGGTGATGACGATATCGATGTCAGGCGCCTGCGCGCGGAAGCACTCGAGCTGCTTCTCGCGAAACTCCGGACTGGAGGGCGACGCGTAGCCGCCGGTCTCGGCGCCGTCCTGGCTCTCCTCGAAGTCGAGGAACACGAACTCGGCGCCCATGGACTCGATCTGCTCGGCGACCTCGGGCCGCACATCGAAGGCACGCACCATGGCCCCCAGGCTCACCGCGGTGCCGGTGGCGGCCAGACCCGCGACCCCGGCACCGATCACCAGCACCTTGGCCGGGGGCACCTTGCCGGCGGCCGTCACCTGGCCGGTGAAGAAGCGTCCGAAGTGATTACCCGCCTCGATCACCGCCCGGTAGCCGGCGATGTTGGCCATGGAGGAGAGCGCGTCCATCTTCTGCGCCCGAGAGATGCGCGGCACCATATCCATGGCGATCACGCTGGCCCCCTTCGCACGGCAGCGCTCCAGCAGCGCCTCGCTCTGAGCCGGCCAGAAGAAGCTGACCAGCGTCTGCCCCTCCCGCAGGCGATCGGCCTCCTCCTCGGAGGGCTCGCGGACCTTGATGACCACCTCGGCGTCGCGCCACAGCGCCTCGGCCCCCTCGATGACGGTGACGCCCGCCGCGCGGTAGGCTTCGTCGGTGAAGCCCGCCGCCTCGCCGGCTCCGCTCTCCACAAGACACTCGTGTCCCAGTTTCTGGATCTGCTGAGCGCTCTCGGGGGTCAGCGCGACACGCGCTTCCCCCGCGGCACTTTCCTTGGGTGCGCCGATCTTCACGTTTTTTCTCCTGAATGCAGGTCGCAGGACAGCTTTCGACACCCGCGGTGTCGGTCGTCTTCTCACCAGAGTTACATAGAGCAGCACACCGTGGCGAAGGGATCAAGTTCAACGCGACAGCCTGTCACGGCTCGGCACTCGGCGAGTCGCCCCCGAACAACAAGCCCCCCGCCGGCCTGTGAGGCCGGCGGAGGGCTCTGGAACACGGTGACGCGGCGCAGTACCGCCCAGGTTCAGGCCGTCAGCAGGGCGTTGAGGCGCTTGACGTAGGCGGCCGGGTCGTCGAGGTGGCCGCCCTCGGCGATGATCGCCTGGTCCAGCAGCACGTGGGCCAGATCACCGAAGGCCTCGCCCTCGACCCCCTCCAGCTTGGCCACCAGGGCGTGGACGGGGTTGAGCTCGAGGATCGGCTTGACCTCCGGCATCGGCTGGCCGGCAGCCTCCATGATGCGGCGCATCTGGAAGCCCATCTCGTGCTCGGGCAGCACCACGCAGGCCGGCGAGTCGGTCAGTCGATGGGTCACCTTGACCTCCTGGACCTGGTCGCCGAGCGCCTCCTTGACGCGCTTGACCAGGTCCTCCTTGGCCTTGGCGGTCTCCTCCTGGGCCTGCTTTTCCTCCTCGCCCTCGATCTCACCGAGGTCGAGCTCGCCCTTGGCCACGTCGACGAAGGCCTTGCCGTCGTAGTCGTTGAGGTGGCTCATCAACCACTCGTCGACGCGATCATTCAGCAACAGCACCTCGATGCCTTTCTTGCGGAAGATCTCCAGGTGGGGGCTGGACTTCGCCGCGTTGAAACCATCGGCGACGATGTAGTAGATCTTCTGCTGGCCCTCCTGCATGCGCTCCACGTAGTCGGCCAGGGACTGGTCCTGGGTGGCGCTGTCGGTGTGGGTAGTGGAAAAGCGCAGCAGGCCGGCGATCTTCTCGCGGTTGGCGAAGTCCTCCGCCGGACCCTCCTTGAGCACACTGCCGAAGGTGTTCCAGAAGGTCTGGTAGGCCGCCTTGTCCTTGGCCAGCTTCTTGAGCATGTCCAGCGCCCGCTTGGTCAGCGCGGAGCGGATCTTCTCGACCTTGGGATCCTGCTGCAGCAGCTCCCGGGAAACGTTGAGCGACAGATCGCGAGTGTCCAGCACGCCCTTGATGAAACGCAGGTAGAGCGGCAGGAACTGTTCGGCGTCGTCCATGATGAAAACGCGCTGCACATAGAGCTTCACGCCGCGGGCGCCGTCGCGCTCATAGAGATCGAAGGGCGCGCGGCCCGGCACGTAGAGCAGGCTCGTGTACTCCAGCTTGCCCTCGACCTTGTTGTGGCTCCAGGTCAGCGGATCCGAGAAGTCGTGGGCCACGTGCTTGTAGAAGGCCTGGTACTCCTCGTCAGAGATCTCGCCCTTGGGGCGAGACCAGAGCGCGGTGGCTTCGTTGACCGTCTCCCAGCTGACGGTCTCGCTGCCTTCGATCTCCTTGCCCTCCTCGTCGCGGGCTTTCTCGACCTTCGGCATGCGAACCGGTACCTCGATGTGATCGGAGTACTTGCGCACCAGGCTCTGCAGGCGGAAGTCGTCGGCGAACTCCTTGGCGTCATCCTTCAGGTGCAGCACTATCTCGGTGCCGTGGGCCTCGCGCTCGATGTCGGCCACGCTGAACTCGCCCTCGCCCTTCGAGCGCCACTCCACGCCCTCGGCCTTGTCGCTGCCCGCCTTGCGGGTGCGCACCGTGATATCGTCGGCGACGATGAAGCCGGAGTAGAAGCCGACGCCGAACTGGCCGATCAGCCGGGCATCCTTCTGCTGCTCGCCGGAGAGCTGCTTGAGGAAGTCGGCGGTGCCGGAGCGGGCGATGGTGCCGAGGTTCGAGATGACCTCCTCGCGGTTCATGCCGATGCCGTTGTCGCGCACGGTGACGGTGCCCGCCTCGGCGTCGTGCTCGATCTCGATGCGCAGCTCGCTGTCACCCTCATAGAGCGCATCGTTGTCCAGCGCCGCGTAGCGCAGCTTGTCGCAGGCATCGGCGGCGTTGGAGATCAACTCGCGCAGGAAAATCTCCCGGTTGGAATACAGGGAGTGGATCATCAGGTGCAGCAGCTGCTTGACCTCGGTCTGGAAGCCAAGGGTTTCTTCATGGGTGGCGGTGGTCATGTGTCCTGAACCTCGTCGACAAGTTCTGCGGCAAGCGGTGCCGCGATGTGAATCACTGTCGCCGATATGGGGCCCCGCGGACGCTTTTCAAGCCTCGTGCCGCTCATGCGTCGCTGCGGCCGAGCTCCCCCAGCACGAAGTGCAGCCGCGCCGTGGCCACCGGAACCGACTCCCTCTCCTGCCAGGCCTTCACCTGAACATTGGCCAGGCGTCGTCCCTCACGCAGCAGCGAGCAGCGGGCGAAGGTGGGCACAGCCCGCGCGGTGCGCAGGTAGTCGATGGAGAGGTCGACGATCCGCGGCAGCCTCGCCTCCCGCGCAGCCAGCATCAGGTCCAGGGTCGCGGCGGTCTCCATGAAGGCGGCGACCACGCCGCCGTGCAGCGCCGGCAGCAGCACGTTGCCGACGTTGTCGGCATGAGGCTCGAGCCGGAAGCGCAGCCCGTCGTCATCGGGATCTGTCTCGACGCTCACCCCGATGCGGCGGGCGTAGGGAATCAGCGCCAGCCAGGCCGCCACATCCCCTTCCTGACGGGTGCGCTCGATCCATGCCACGTTATCGAAGCCCTCAGGCATTGCCACTCTCCTCGTCATGGCTCTCTGCAAAGAGCGCCTCGGCGAAACCGGGCGGCGTGTTGCGCGGTCCCAACCGCACGAAGTTGCCGATGCCGCGAGCCACCGGCTTTCCCTCCTCCTGCCACAGGGTGCCTTCGGTAAAGACCACCGACGCGGTGACCCTGACCACCCGCGCCTCGGCGTGGAGCGCCAGGCCCGCCAACGCCGGCCGGAGGTGGTCGACGCGCAGGTCCAGGGTCGGGCACACCTCCGGCTCGGGCAGGCCGCGCAGCACCACCGACCCGCACACGGTATCCAGCAGCATGGTCAGCACGCCGCCGTGGACCAGCCCCCGGGAGGCATCGCCCAGCAAGTCGTCGCACCAGGGCAGGCGCATCCGGATGCCATCGGCATCGGCCGCCAGCACCTCGAGGCCCAGCTCACGGGTGTGGGGAATCACCCGCACGAAACGGGTCAGGGCGCGACGCCAGTCGTCGGCACTCGGTGACGTATCGGTAGGCATCGGATCTCAGGAGCACGGCAGATGATCAAACGATCGTATCAGGACGCTGCGCCTTCGTCGCTTCGATCTTCGTCGATCGGCTCTCTCCAGGCCCGGTATGGTGCCAGGCTGGCATCGACCCGGGTCAGCAACCAACCGACGATCACCACATCGTCGAGCAGCCCCACTACCACCAGGAAATCGGGGATCAAATCCAGAGGCGACACCAGGTAGACCAGGGCCGCCAGCATCCACAGGAAGGCGTGCCATGGGACGGGGCGATAGTCGCCGCGCAAGACGTCACGCAGCATGGGCACGAAGAGTCGAAGCGCCCGTGCAATCTGCCTCAGGAACCGTGCTCGGCGCCGCAGCCTTCCCCACAGGGTCCAGCCACCGACTCTTGCCATCACACCCTCCTTGTCCACCTTCGTAAATACCGCTAAACGGAAAATACCGCTAAACGATAGTCGAAAGGCCACATCGACGACAGGCCCGAGGATGATCCGGCTTCCCAAGCGAAGTCGGATCGACGACCATGGCACTTCGCGCAGAACGTACCACGCAAGAGAGATTCGAGATGCCTGCACGCCCCGCCCTATACCGCTGGCGCCCCCTTGTGGCCGCCGCCCTACTCTGCCTGACCTCGGCCGCCTTCGCCACGGACGACCGCGCGCTTCGCAACGCCCTGGAGGCCGCCCGCAGCCAGCAGTGGGAGCGTATCGACCAGCGCACCATTCACGGTCACCCACTGGCCGGCTACGTGGAGTACCACCGCCTGCGCGGACGCCTGCCCCAGGCCGAGCCGGGCCAGATTCTCGACTTCATCGAACGCCACGCCGACTCGCCGCTGGGCGAGTGGCTGCGCGGACAGGCCATCGCCCAGTACGGCTACGCCGGCCGCTACGGCAGCCTGCTCGCCGTGGCCGACGGCGAACCCGCCGGCACCGCCCGCCAGTGCTACTACTATTCTGCCCTGCTGGGCAGTGATCCTCAGACGGCCGCCGAGGGCGGACTGGCGCTGTGGACGGTGGGCCGCTCCCAGCCGGACGCCTGCGATGGCCTGTTCGACGCCCTGCGAAGCCGCGGGGTGATCGGCGAACAACAGGTCTGGGAGCGCAAGATGCTGGCCTGGCAGGCCGGTGAATCGGGCCTTGTCAGCTACCTGGGCCGCCAGCTCGGCAGCCGCTGGCAGGAGGCGCGCCAGGCCATGGAGCGCCTCTCGGGTGACTTCGCCGCCGTGACCCGAGTACCGACCTGCCTGGGGCCTGAGTGCCGCGGCTCCGGGCCGCTGTTCGCCGCCGCCATGCACGGCTTTACCCGTGCCGACACCGAGGCGGCCCTGGAGGCGTGGCGCAAGGTCGCGCCCCATCTGCCGATCAAGCGCGACCACCATGACGCCATCCAACGCGACCTGATCTTCTACACCCTGGTTCGCGACATCCGCCACAATCGCAGCTGGGTCGACCAGGCCCTGGCCGGGCGCAGCGACGCCGACCTGCTGGAGCTGCGCGTGCGCGCCGCCCTCGGCGAGCGCGACTGGCGCGGGGTGTTGAGCTGGCTGAATCGCATGGAGCCGGAGACCCGCGACGACAGCCGCTGGCATTACTGGGCGGCACGCGCTCACGAGCAGCTGGGCGACCGCGACCGCGCCCGGGATGCCTATGTCCTGGCCGCCCAGGGGCGCAGCTTCTTCGGCTTCGCCGCCGCCGACCGCATCAACCAGCCCTACGCCCTCAGCCTGGAGCGCAACGGCTTCGACGACAGCTACCGGCAGCAGGTCTCCCGCTGGCCGGCCGTGCAGCGCACCGAGGCGCTGCTGCGCATCGACGAACCGGGCCTGGCCGCCAGTGAATGGTATGCGGCCGTGGAGCGTGCCGACGAACGCGAGGCACGCGCCCTGGCCGACTACGCCCAGCGCCGCGGCTGGCATGCCAAGCTGGTGCAGACCACCATCACCGGCCACATGTGGGATGCCCTGGACTGGCGCTTCCCCGAAGCCTACCGCGAGCACTTCCTGCACTGGGGCCGCATGACGGGCGTCGACCCCTACCTGCTGATGGGCATCGCCCGCCGCGAGAGCGCCTACAATCCCACGGCACTCTCCCCCGCCGGCGCCCGCGGCCTGATGCAGGTGATGCCGGGTACCGCCACCCAGTTGGCCCGCCAACTCGGCATCAGCGACCCGGGCCCCTATGGCGTGCTCGACCCCGAGCTCAATATCCGCCTGGGCAGCACCTATATCCGCGACATGCTCGACCGCTACAGAGGCAACCGCCTGGCCGCCGCGGCCGCTTACAACGCCGGCCCCGGCCGGGTCGACCGCTGGCTGGCCGACGCGCCGGAGGAGTTCGATCTCTTCGTGGAGAGCATCCCCTTCCGCGAGACCCGCCTCTACGTCCAGGCGGTGCTTTCCTACCGGGCGATCTTCGAGAGCCTGGCCAACGGCGGCAACAGTGAGGGTGTCTCCATGCTCAGCCCGGCGGAAAAGACGGTGCGCTACGACCGCTCGCTGCTGGCGAGGAACTGAGCTGGAAGCTGGAAGCTGGAAGCTGGAAGCTGGAAGCTGGAAGCTGGAAGCTGGAAGCTGGAAGCTGGAAGCTGGAAGCTGGAAGCTGGAAGCTGGAAGCTGGAAGGCAGCGTGCTACCTCCAGCCCATGAGTCAAGATTTTTCTTCCAGCTTCAGGCTTATGGCTTACAGCTCCGTGCGTTAGCCGGGTTGGCGCTCCAGCGCCAGCTTCACGCCGAAGGCCACCAGCACCGCCCCGGTGGCGCCGTTGAGGCCACGAGCGAAGGCGCGGCTGGCCAGCAGGCGCCCGGCGCTGCCCACCATCACCGCCACGCTGATCTGCCACAGGTTGGCGATCACGAAGTGTACCCCGGCCAGGAACAGCGACTTGGCCAGTGCCGGGTCGCCGGGGGCGATGAACTGGGGCAGGAAGGCCATGTAGAAGATCACGGTCTTGGGGTTGAGCACGTTGGAGAGCAGGCCCTCGCGCAGCGGCTGCCACACCGGCACCGGCCGGCGCTCGCCGGTCATCACCCCGGCCACCGCCAAGCCCTGGCGTCGACGCGCCGCCAGCAGGCCCTGCGCGCCCAGCCACACCAGGTAGGCGGCACCGGCCAGCTTGAGCAGCCCGAAGGCCCAGGCCGACTGCAGCAGGAGCAGCGAGATCCCCAGCGCCGAGACCGCGGCGTGCACGAAGAGTCCGCAGCAGATCGCCAGGCTCGTCAGCACGCCGTCGCGCACCCCGCTCCGGGCGGTGTTGCGAATCACCAGCAGGGTGTCGACGCCGGGGCTAAGGGAGAGCAGGGTGATCGCCACCAGGAAGGGCCAGAACTGGGCGTCGATGAACATGGGTGCGGGTGTTCCTTGCGTCGAGAAGCGAGCTTGCTGCCCGACCGGATTCGATCTACAGTGGTTTTGCGGCTGACGGCCGGGCCGATACAACCCCGCCCGTCAGGGTGTTTCTGCACCTTATCGCAGCGCTGGGCAGCAGGAAACAAGTCGTCGTTAGTCGTTCGATTTCTTCGATACACGCAGTGCGCACGTCTTCCCTGTCTTGTCCATGCAATTCGGGCCTCCGCACCGGCGGACCCGGGACGACCATTACAGTAAGTTAAGGAAATCGACAATGGCAACTGGCACTGTCAAGTGGTTCAACGACACCAAGGGCTACGGCTTCATCTCACCGGACGACGGCGGTGATGACCTGTTCGCTCACTTCTCCGAGATTCAGGCTGACGGCTTCAAGACCCTGCAGGACGGCCAGAAGGTTACCTTCGAGGTCACCCAGGGCAAGAAGGGCCTTCAGGCTTCCAACATCCGCCCCGCCGACTGATTCGGCGCGCGGACGGCGGCACTTCGGCGCCGCCGCAGTCACGAGAAGGCCCACCGCTCGGTGGGCCTTTTTTATGCTCGGCAGTCGTGGCCGCCGGGGCTCAGGGCTCGTCCGACTCCATGGGCTCGAGCTCGAAGTCGTCAGCTTCCATGGGCTCGAATTCGGGGAGTTCCTGCTCCACCGCATCGAACTGCTCCTCCAGGCGGCGCTGGGCTTCCTCGAAGCGGCGCTCCTGCTCCTCGATGATGGCATCGATGTCGGAGCGGGTCGGCCCGCCGGTATCGAGCTCGTCTTCATCCAGGCCGGAGTCGAAGTCCATCCCGGCATCGAAGGCATCGTCACCCTCCATGGGCTCGGGGACGGCGGCCTCCTCCTCGGCCGCCTCGAACTGCTCCTCGATGCGCTGCTGCGCCTCCTCGAAGCGTCGCTCGGTCTCCTCGAGCATGGCGTCGATCTCGTCGCGGGTGGTCTCGCCGGGCAGCGCCGCGCCCTCGTCCAGGGTAGTGGCAGGCGACTCGCCCAGGGTCTCGCCCTCGGGAATCTCCTCCGGCACGTCATCGGCCACCTCGGCCGCGGGCGTCTCTTCCTCGACCAGCCCCGCCTGCTCCTCGGGCGGCAGCTCATCATCGAGGGCTTCCGGCTCCTCGGCCGCCGCCGCGCTCTCTTCCTGCCCGGCAGGCTCGGCCGGTGACTGCTCGGTCGCCGCCGGAGTCGGCTCGTCACCGTTGCCGCAGCCGGCAAGCCCCAGCGCCATCAGGGCCGCCAGCAGCGTGGGTTTCCAGGATTTCGTTTGCATGTGCATGCTCCTGCACGTCTGAATTGTTAGGGGACACATTGCAACAGAGCGGCCGGTCTCCCGCAAGGCAGAACCCGGGTCACTCCTCACTCAGGGCGTCACGCAACGGCAACGGGCAGCCCAGGGTCCAAGCCACCGCACGCAGCAGCTCAGCCTCCTCCGGGGCTATCCGGCCATCCTCCTCCACACAGCACACCATGGCGGCCAGCAGCGCCGCCCGCTCGGCCTGGACCAGCCGCACCAGGCGTTCCATGGCCCAGTCCAGGTCAGCCGCCGCGGGCGGCTCGCGCACCAGATCCAACTCGACGCCGAGCGCCCTCCCCGCCTGATCGAGGGACCCGCGCACCTCATCCGGCGCTGCCTGGCCGCTACACGCCAGGGTGGAGAGCAGTAGCGACAGCGGCCCCGCCAGGTCACGCATGTGCCGGTCTCGGCGCGCCCGTCGTTCGCCCTCGATACCCACCAGCACCAGCCGGTGCAGCGCCCATTGCAGGGCACCCGGTGCGGTTTCCGCGGCCATCAAGCCGGTGAGGCAGTGGCGGAAGCGGGCAAACTGGGCCGCAGAGAGCTGGCGCAGCTGCGGCAGGGCCAGCTCGATCAGCGGCAGGCGATCCCCCGGCGTCAGGCTTGCCAGGGGCTCGACCAGGGCGTCGAGTTCGCGCAGCACCTCGGGCAGCGCCTGGTTGGTCAGCACGCGCCGCTGGGCATCACGGCTGGCCGGGTCCACCCCCATCAGGATCCCGTAGACCAGTGCGCGGGCGGCGAAGGGCTCATGGGCGGCGTCGATCAGCCCTGAGTCGATGCTGGCCAAGCGGCGCCGCGCCGCGGCCAGGGCCGCAGGGTCGGGCTGGCCGACGCTGGCTACCACCGCACCCGCCAGGACGGCTCCGGCCACCCCCCCACCGAGAGCGGCTCCTCGCGGCGAAGCAGGGGCAGCACGCTCAGACGGCGCGGCCTTCGGCGTCGGCGCGAAAGGCTCGGGCAGGCTCCCGTCCCAGCGCGGAAGCACGCGGCGGATGCGCGCCTCCAGGGGAGGGTGAGTGGCGGTGAGCCGGCTCAGATGGCGCACGCCGCTGCCGAAGTAGAGGTGGCTGAATTCAGAGGCCTGGGACGCCATCAGTCGCGAGCCCAGTCGATAGGCGGCCAGGGTCTGCAGGGCGCCGCCGATGCCCTCGGGGTTGCGCGTGTACTGGACGGCGCTGGCGTCGGCCAGGAACTCGCGCTGGCGGCTCACCGCCGCCTTGATCAGGTTACCGCACAAGGTGCCGGCATAGCCCACCAGCATCAGCGCCGCCCCGCCGGCCATCACCGCCATGTGGCCCCCGCCGCGGCGCCGCGACGAGCGCCCGCGCCCCGTCATCGCGGCACCGCGCAGCAGCAGCTGACCGATCAGACCGATCACCAGGATGCCGTGGAGCAGAGCCACCAGGCGCAGGTTGAGGCGCATGTCACCGTGGAGAATATGACTGAACTCGTGGGCGATGACGCCCTGAAGCTGGTCGCGGTCGAGGTGTTCGATGGCGCCCCGGGTCACGCCGATGACGGCGTCGTGGGGCTCATGTCCGGCGGCGAAGGCATTGATGGCGGCGTCCTCGAGCAGGTAGACCGACGGCACGGGCATGCCCGAGGCGATGGCCATCTCTTCCACCACGTTGAGCAGCTGAAGCTCGTCGGCGTCCCGGGTATCGGGGTTGAGCGGGCGGCCACCCAGGGCTTCCGCCACCGCCGAGCCGCCGGCGCGCAGCTGCAGGTGGCGCATCACCGCACCGCCCACCACCAAGGCCACTACCCCCAGCGTCACCCAGGCGAACAGCTCGGGCGCCAGCGCCCGCGCCAGCGGGTCCGCCCCCCCAAGCTGACCGTCCATCAGCACCATGGCCAGCGCCACCAGCACGCTGGCGGCCACGATCAGGCCGGCGACGGCGAGCACCAGCAGAAACACCAGCCGGCCAGTGAGGCGACGGGCGCGATCCTGGGCAGTGAAGAAATCCATGCGCCGCCCCCGCTCAGAAACTGACGCGTGGCGCGGCCTGGATCTCGGCGCTGTCCTCGAACTCCAGCAACGCAGCATCCTGCTTGTGGCCGAAGGAGGGCGCCAGGATCACCGGCGGAAAGCTCTGCTTGTAGGTGTTGTACTGCATGACGGCGTCATTGAAGGCCTGGCGGGCGAAAGCGACGCGGTTCTCGGTGCTGGTCAGGGTCTCGGAGAGCTGCTGCATGTTTTCCGAGGCCTTGAGATCCGGGTAGGCCTCCATCACCACGTTGAGCCTTCCCAGGGCCGACCCCAGCGCGCCCTCGGCGCCAGCCAGTTGGGCCATGGCCCCCGGCTCGCCGGGGTGGGCGGCGGCCTGCTGCAGCCCGGCCAGGGCGCCGTTTCGCGCTTCGGTCACCGCCTGCAGGGTCTCACGCTCGTGGCTCATATAGGCTCGAGCGGTCTCCACGAGGTTGGGAATCAGGTCGTAGCGGCGCTTGAGCTGTACCTCGATCTGGGCGAAGGCATTCTGATAGCGATTCTTCAGCGTCACCAGGCGGTTGAAGATCGAGACCGCGTAGACCACCAGCAAGCCGAGCACCACCAGCGGCAGGATAATCGAGAGTGACATGGTCGACTCCTTGTCGAGATTGGGAGGGCAAATCCCGGCGACTTGACCCTTGTCAAGGCCCTGGGTGCCGGGCAGGCCATGCCGCAGCGGAGGCTTGATGCTATCATCGGCAATCGCCGGCCCGGCAAGGACAGCCTCAAGGCTAGCAGGCCGGCGTCCCGGGGTCGCCACCGGGATGTTCGAAGAGACGATTCAGGGAGCCGAACTTGGCCGAGCAACTCAGGGACTTCGCCTACGCCTTTCTCCACGCCCTGCGCAACCTGACGCCGATCATCGTGGTGGTGGTGGCCTTCCAGGCCCTGCTGTTTCGGGAGTGGCCGGACGGCGGCCTGAGCATCGCCATCGGCCTGCTGATCGTCGCCGTCGGGGTGGCGCTTTTCCTGCAGGGGCTGGAGCTGAGCATCTTCCCGGTGGGCAAGCGGCTCGCCAACCAGTTTGCCCGACGCGGCTCCATGCCGCTGCTGATGGCCTTCGGCTTCGCCATCGGCTTCTCGGCGGTGGTGGCGGAGCCCGCGCTGATCGCCGTGGCCGAGCAGGCCTACGAGATCAGCGAGGGGCGCATCGAGGCCCTCACCCTGCGCCTGATCGTGGCCACCTCGGTGGGCCTGGTGATGGCCGTGGGCGTGCTGCGTGTCATCCTCGGCCACCCCCTCCACTGGTACATGATCGTCGGCTACATGACCGTGGTGGCAGTGACCTTCTTCGCGCCGGAGGAGATCGTCGGGCTCGCCTACGACTCAGGCGGCGTGACCACCAATATCGTCACCGTGCCGCTGATCGCCGCCCTGGGCATCGGCCTGGCCTCCTCCATTCGCGGTCGCAATCCGCTGATCGACGGCTTCGGCCTGGTGGCACTCGCCGTGATGGTGCCGATGATCAGCGTGCAGCTCTACGGCATCCTGGTCTACGCCGACCCGGGCGAGGTCGCCAACGGCGCCGCCCTGGTGGGACTGGAGGGCGATACCGCGGCCCCCTCGAGCGCGCTCACCATGGTACTCGATCTGTTCAGCATGCTGCGCGACGTGCTGCCGATCATCCTGGTGATCCTGTTCTTCCAGTACGCGGTGCTGCGCCGGCCGCTGGCCAGCCCCCTCAGGGTGGGCGTCGGCTTCGCCCTGGTAATCATCGGCCTCTACGCCTTCGTGGTAGGCCTCAAGCTGGGGCTCTTCCCCATCGGCCAGCGCATGGCCGAGCAGCTGATCACCTTCGACACCTGGCTGTGGGTCTACCTGTTTGCCTTCGCCATCGGTTTCGCCACCACCATGGCCGAGCCGGCGCTGATCGCCGTGGGCCAGCAGGCCGAGGAGGCCGCCGCCGGCAAGATCCAGGGCAACGTGATCCGTCTCCTGGTGGCCGTGGGGGTGGCGATCGGCATCACCATCGGCGTGCATCGCATCATCAGCGGCGACTCCATCCACTACTACATCATCGGCGGCTACCTGCTGGTGATCGTGCTGACCGCCGTGGCGCCGCGCTATATCGTAGCGCTGGCCTTCGATCTCGGCGGGGTGACCACTTCGGAGGTGACGGTGCCCCTGGTGACCGCGCTGGGCATCGGCCTGGCCAGCCAGATCGAGGGGCGCAACGTGCTGATCGACGGCTTCGGCCTGATCGCCTTCGCCTCCATCTTCCCTATCGTGACCGTGATGAGCTATGCCATCCTGATGGAACGGGTGGCCCACTGGAGAGAGAGGCAACCATGAAGTTTTCCCTGCTGGTGGCCATCGTGCCGGAGGATCTGGAGCAGGAATGCATTGATGCCGCTACCGAAGCCGGCGCCGTGGGCATGACGCTGATGTCCGGTCGCGGCATCGGCGGCGAGCGCAAGAAGACCTTCTTCGGCCTGACCTTCGAGGGCAGCCAGAGCATCATGCTGATGACCCTGGAGAAGGGCCTGTCGCTCAAGGTGCTCAAGGCGATCCGCGAGATCCTCAACCCCTCTGGCGATGAATCCAAGGGGCTGGTGATGACCCTGCCCGTCGAACATCTGGGCGGCATCGACATGGCGCAGGTCAAGCGCTTCGAGGAACGGCTCAGGCACGATATCTGAGCGACCACCACTGACGGAGACGAGACGATGCTGGTCAAGGACATCATGATACGCGACGTGGTGACGGTCTCGCCCTTCGCCACCCTGCGCGACGCCCTGGCGCTGATGAAGAAGCACAACCTCAAATGCCTGGTGGTGGAACAGCAGGATCCCCACGACGCCTGGGGGCTGATCACCTACACCAATATCCTCAAGACCATCGTCGCCGAGAACGGCGACATCGACCTGATCAACGTCTACGACGTCTGCGCCAAGCCGGCCATCGGCGTCGGCGAGTCGCTGGACGTGCGCCACGTGGCGCGGCTGATGACCGACAGCATTGTCAAGCGCGTGCTGGTGCTGGACGACAACCGCCTGGTCGGCCTGGTGACCATGGACGATATCGTGGGTACCGTGCTGGACCTGATCGAGTAATACACTGGACCGACTGACATGGAAGAGTTCTTTACCTGGGCCGGCAGGACGCTGGGCGAGGTCATTCGCTTCGTGGTCGACCTGTTGACCAGCTTCTTCGCCAATATAGGCGACTCCGCCCGCGGCTTTCTGGACGGCCTGTCGTCGTCGCTGGGCATCGCGCCATCGCTGATCAGCCTCGTGGTGCTGGTAATCGGGCTGTGGCTGCTGTGGAAGGGCTTCAGAGCGCTGATGCGCCGCGCCATCCTGGCCGCACTGATCTGGCTGCTGCTGGGGGTGATGGTACTGAGCTGGCTGATATATTAACCGCCACGCCCATCATGAAAGCGCCGCCCCTCGGGGCGGCACTTTTCGTTAGGTCTCCGGCAGATCAAGCGAGCGCCTTTTCGACCACTTCAAAGACGTTCGGCGAGAGCTTCTCGGCGCGAATGCGCTCGAGTTCGGCCTTCATCAATTCCTGGCGAGTCTCATCGAAGCGCGCCCAGCGGGTCAGTGGCGTGATCAGCCGCGCGGCGATCTCCGGGTTAAGCCGGTTGAGCTCGATCACCACGTCGGCCAGCAGGCGGTAGCCCGCACCGTCGATGCGGTGGAAGTTGACCCGGTTCTGGCCAGCGAAGGTGCCGATCAGGGCGCGGACCTTGTTGGGGTTCTTCAGCGAGAAGGCCGGATGAGCCATCAGGAACTTCACGCGATCCAGAACGTCGGGCTGCGGGCGGGTCACCTGGATGGCGAACCACTGGTCCATTACCAGCGTGTCGTGGGCCCACTTCTCGCCGAAGGCCCTGAGCGCCGGTTCGCTGAGCTCGTCGCGGCTGCTGTGGGTCAGCAGGGTCAGGGCATGGCGCACATCGGTCATGTTGTGGTCGGCCGCGAACTGCTCGCGGGCCAGGTCGATCCCCTCCTCGTCCTCGATGGCCATGAGGTAGGAAAGCGCCACGTTCTTGAGGCTACGCCGTGCGATCTGCTCCGGGGTCGGCGCATAGGGCTCATCACGCTGGTTGTCACGATAGACCCGCAGGAAGTCGTCGCGCAGCGTCGTGGCCAGGCCCTGCTTGACGAAGGTGCGCGCCGCGTGGATGGCATCCACGTCCACCAGCGGCTGCTGCTCGGCGATATAGGCCTCGCTCGGCAGGGTCAGCATCTCGGCCAGCACCGCCTTGTCGTCGGGCTCGGCCTCGAGCAGGACGCGGAAGGCCTCCACCACCCGGCTGTCCATCACCTTCTCGACGCCGTTGCGGTGAGCGGCGATCAGGTCATCCAGGGCCAGCATGGCCAGGCGCTGTCCGGCATCCCAGCGGTTGAAGCCGTCGGCGTCGTTGGCCAGCAGGAAGGCCAGATCCTCGCGGCCGTAGGGGAAGCGCAGCTTGACCGGCGCCGAGAAACCTCGCAGCAGTGAGGGCACCGGCGCCTCGGAGACGTCGGTGAACAGGAACTCCTGCTCGGCCTCGCGCAGGTGGATCACCGCGTCGGAGCCGAGCGTTTCGCCATTCAGGGTCAGCGGCAGGTCGCGGCCGCTCTTGGTGCCCACCAGCCCCAGTCGAATCGGGATGTGCAGCGGCTGCTTGTGCGGCTGCCCCGGAGTGGCCGGGGTGCGCTGGCGCAGCATCAGGCGGTAGTCACCGCGGGCATAGTCATACTCGCCGAAGGCGTCGATCTCAGGGGTGCCCGCCTGGGAGTACCACAGCATGAACTGGGTCAGGTCGAGGCGGGATGCCTCCGCCATGCAGCCCACGAAGTCCTCGATGGTCACCGCCTGACCGTCGAAGCGCTCGAAGTAGAGATCGCTGCCTCGACGGAAGGCCTCCTCCCCCACCAGATTGGCCAGCATGCGCACCACCTCGGCGCCCTTCTCGTAGATGGTCAGGGTGTAGAAGTTGCCGATCTCGATATAGTGGTCGGGACGCACCGGGTGGGCCGTCGGGCCGGCGTCCTCGGCGAATTGGGCGGTGCGGAAGACGGCGACGTCCTCGATGCGCTTGACCGCCGGCGAGTTGGTGTCGGCGGAGAAGCACTGGTCGCGGAATACCGTGAAGCCCTCCTTCAGGGAGAGCTGGAACCAGTCGCGGCAGGTCACCCGGTTGCCGGACCAGTTGTGGAAGTACTCGTGGGCGACGATGCTCTCGACCCGCTGGAAGGCGGCGTCGGTGGCGGTATGCATATGGGTCAGCACCGCCGCCGAGTTGAAGATGTTGAGCCCCTTGTTCTCCATGGCGCCCATATTGAAGTCGTTGACCGCCACGATCATGAACAGGTCCAGGTCATACTCGCGTCCATAGGCCTGCTCGTCCCAGGTCATGGCGCGCTTCAGCGAGGCCATGGCGTGGTCGGTCTTGCCGAGGTTCTCCTCCTCCACCCAGATCTGCAGGGTCACCTCGCGACCGCTGGCGGTGGTGAAGGTGTCCTCGACCTTCTCGAGGTCGCCGGCCACCAGGGCGAACAGGTAGCTGGGCTTGGGATGCGGGTCCTCCCAGGTAACGAAGTGGCGGCCGTTCGGCAACGAGCCACGCTCCACCGGGTTGCCGTTGGAGAGCAGCACCGGCTCGCGCTCGGCGTCGCCGATCACCGTGGTGGTGAAGGTGGCCATGACGTCGGGGCGGTCCGGGTAGAAGGTGATGCGCCGGAAGCCCTCGGCCTCGCACTGAGTGCAGTACATGCTGCCCGAGCGGTAGAGACCTTCCAGGGCGGTGTTCGCCTGGGGAGCGATCTCCACCTCGGTGTCAAGGCGGAAGCGCTCCGGCACCCGATGAACGGTCAGTCCGGCATCGGTCAGCGCATATTCATCCGCTTCCAGCGGCTGGCCGTCGAGGGCGATGGCCTTGAGGCCAAGCCCCTCGCCGTGCAGCTGCAACGGCTCGCCGGCCGAACGCTCGGGGTGGCGCTCCAGGTGCAGGCAAGCCTTCACGCGTGTGGCGGCCGGGTCCAGGTCGAAGGTCAACTCGGTGCGGGTCACGCGGTAGGCGGGGGGACGGTAGTCGCTGAGATGGGTCGCCTGGGGGTCGGACATTCGGCATGCTCCTGTCGGAAATGGGTCCCATTGTACGGCGCCCGCCCCCCCAAGCTCAAAGCGGGCTCACTGGCCGCCCGGAGCCGGGGGCATAATGGCCCCGAGGGCATTCAGTCGCGGAAGTTATCGAACTGCAGGGGCAGGTCGGGGCCGTCCTCGCCACGCAGCAGCGCCATCACCGCCTGCAGGTCGTCTCGCTTCTTGCCGGTGACGCGCACCTTGTCGCCCTGGATCTGCGCCTGGACCTTGAGCTTGGAGTCCTTGATGCGCTTGACGATCTCCTTGGCCTCCTTCTGGTCGAGGCCCTGCTTGAGAGCCACCTCCTGTCGGGCGCGCACGCCGGAGAGCACCGGGTCCTGGACATCCATGCAGCGGGCATCGATGCCGCGCGCAATCAGCTTGCTGCGCAACACATCGAGCATCTGCTTGAGCTGGAAATCCACCTCGGCCTCCAGGGACACACTCTCGCCGTTGAGCTCGAAGCTGGCGGTGACGCCCTTGAAGTCGAAGCGGGACTGGACCTCGCGGTTGGCCTGGTCCACGGCGTTGCTGGCCTCGTGGCCGTCGAACTCGGAAACGATATCGAAGGAAGGCATGGCGGCTCCTGAAGGGCATGAGAGAGAAGATGATGGGAAACATCGGGATTCTATCAGTCCGCGACGATCGCTGCCGGTAGCGTCTCGAGGTCCTTGACCATCTGCCAGCCGGCGCAGCCGTCCTCGTAATACTCCGGTAGCCAGCGCTCCAGTCGGAAGCCCATGCGCCGGTAGAGCTTCAGGGCTACCCGATTGTCGGCGCGCACCTCGAGACCCAGCCGAGCGCTGCCGCGGGCCTGTGCCGCTCCCTCCAGGGCCTCGAGCAGCTGACGCCCCAGGCCGCTGCCGCGGGCGTCGGGATACACGCAGAAGGAGTAGAGCCGCGCCCGGCGACTTCCATGGCGAAACAGCAGGGTGCCATAGCCCAGCAGGCGGGCCGGCGCGAGGCCCTCGGCCTCGCGCTCGGCCACCCAGGTCTCGGCGTGGGCACGGTTAAGCAGATGCCAGAGCTGGCGGCGGCTGAAGCGGTCGCCGGTGAAGGCGCTCTGCTCCAGGCGGTAGAGGGCATCCAGGTCGTGGGAGGTGGCCGGACGCAGTCGGGGGGTCATGGGGGGCTCCTGAGTCGATGGCGATGATTCTGCGCAGCGCCGCCGCCGCTGTCAGCGCCCTGGATCATGAAATCTTTTCACCGTGCCGGCCGATTGTCCGTCGGCACGCCCTGGCGCATGCTGGGCGCGTTGTCTTCCCCCTCCTCTCCTGTCCGGAAAGCGCCCCATGTGTCCCTTGCGTATCGTCGTCGACCGCCTCGACGACTGGCAGCCCTACTACCCCTCCGAGGACCTCATCACCGCCGCCGACTTCCTGGCCCAGGATCGCCGCCACCGGGCAAGCGAGGAGCAGGACCGCACCACCCATGTGCTCAACCTGTGCGGCGAGCTGGACTATCTCGACAGCGGCTACTACGTCTCGCTGCTGGCCCAGGCTCGCGGCCAGCGGGTGCTGCCCACGGTGGAAACGCTCAACGAACTGTCGCGCAAGGCGCTGATCGACCTGCAACTGGACACCCTGACACCGCTGCTCGGCGAGCTGGCCCGCGACGGCGCCCTGCCCGGCGACACCCTGACCCTGCGCCTGCTGTTCGGCGAGTGCCGGGAACCGGCCCTGGCGCGGCTTGCGCGCAAGCTGTTCGAGCGCCTGCCCTGTCCGCTGCTGGAGGCTCGGCTGGTGCGTCGCCACGACCTGTGGCGGTTGGCACGCCTGCGGCCGCTGCGCCTGCGCGACCTGGCCGCCGACGAGCAGGACCTGTTCGCCAGCGCCCTGAACCGCCACTCGCGCCAGGTGTGGCGCACCCCCAAGGCGCGGCGCCGCTATCGCTTCGATCTGGCGATCCTGGTCGACCCGAAGGAGGGGCTACCACCCAGTAACCGCGGGGCGCTCAAGGCGTTCATCCGCGCCGGGCGCAAACAGGGCATCGATGTGTCGCTGATCACCCGCCGCGACGCCGGCCGGCTGGCCGAATTCGATGGCCTGTTCATCCGAGAGACCACGGCGCTGGACCACCACACCTATCGCATGGCACGGCGCGCCGAACACGAGGGGCTGGTGGTGATCGACTCGCCCCGGGACATCCTGCGCTGCACCAACAAGGTCTACCTTCACGCCCTGCTGCGCGCACGCGGGGTGCCGGCACCGGAGGGCGTGCTGTTGCAGCGCGGCGACCGTCGGTCCCTGGCCGAGCGCCTCGGCCACCTCGCCTTCCCGCTGGTGCTCAAGGTGCCCGACGGCGCCTTCTCCCGCGGGGTGGTCAAGGTAACCGACAAGGCCCACCTCGAGCGCGAGACCGCGCGCCTGTTCCGCGACTCTGCCCTGCTGCTGCTCCAGGAGTGGCTGCCCACCGAATACGACTGGCGCATCGGCGTGCTCGACGGCCAGGTGCTGTTCGCCAGCCGCTACTACATGGCCCGCGGCCACTGGCAGATCTATGACCACTCAGGCGACCGAGTGAAGAGCGGCGGCTTTACCACCCACGATCCGGCCGAGGCGCCGCCGGCAGTGATCAAGGCAGCGCTCAAGGCGTGCCGACTGATCGGCAACGGCTTCTACGGGGTCGACCTCAAGCAGGCCGGCGAGCGGGTGGTGGTGATCGAGGTCAACGACAACCCCAACGTGGACGCCGGCATCGAGGATGCGGTGCTCGGCCGCGCCCTCTATGAGCGCATCATGGCGGTGTTCCTGGCGCGCATGGAGACACGGGTGGGCCAGGGTGGCTGACGCAACACCCCGGCTCGCGTAAGCTGTCGTGATTGGACAAACCCTGTACAGATACGGAGCCCCGATGAACGATCGCGACACCCGCCACAAGCAGTCGATGCAGAAGCTCAAGGACCACGTCGACGAGAAGGTCGCCGCCGCCACCGAGCAGCGCGGCCTGCTGCTGGTCTTCACCGGCAACGGCAAGGGCAAGACCACCGCCGCCTGGGGCACCGTGACCCGCGCCTTGGGCTACGGCTACAAGGTCGGAGTGGTGCAGTTCATCAAGGGCCTGTGGGAATGCGGCGAGCGCGAAAGGCTGGTCGAGGATCCCAACCTTGAGGTGGCCATCATGGCCACCGGCTTCACCTGGGAGACCCAGAATCGCGAGGCCGATACCGCTGCCTGTCAGAGGGTATGGGTGGAGGCGGAGCGCCTGCTGGCCGACCCCGAGGTCTACCTGGTGGTACTCGACGAGCTCACCTACATGCTCAAGTTCGGTTACCTGGACATCGAGACGGTGAAGCGCGCCATCGAGAACCGCCCGCCGGAGCAGAGCGTGATCGTCACCGGCCGCAACGCGCACCGTGAGCTGACGACCATGGCCGATACCGTCACCGAGATGCAGGAGGTGCGCCACGCCTTCAACTCGGGCGTGCAGGCGCGCCGCGGCATCGACTTCTGAGTCTTACGCTGCTGCTTGCTTAAGCTGCCACGAGAAAGGCCCCGCATCTGCGGGGCCTTTCAGTTACCGAGTCTTTCTGTTACCGAGCCTGGCGATCAGCCCTCGAAGGGGTTACGCAGCACGATGGTCTCGTTGCGATCCGGACCGGTGGAGATGATGTCGATGCTGACGCCCACCTTCTCCTCCAGGTAGCTGATGTAGGCGCGCGCGTTGGCCGGCAGGTCATCGACGCGCCGGGCGCCCAGGGTCGACTCGCTCCAGCCCGGCAGGTCCTCGTAGAGCGGCTCGATGGCCTCATAGCCCTCGGAGTCCACCGGCGTATCGAGCACCTCGCCATCCTTGCTGCGATAGCCCACGCAGACGCGGATGTTCTCCAGGCCGTCGAGCACGTCGAGCTTGGTCAGGCAGATGCCGGAGACCGAGTTGATCTGCACGGCGTGGCGCAGGGCCACGGCGTCGAACCAGCCGCAGCGGCGCGGACGACCGGTGGTAGCGCCGAACTCATGGCCGCGCTCGGCCAGGTGACGGCCGTGATCATCGAACAGCTCGGTGGGGAACGGGCCGGAGCCGACCCGGGTGGTGTAGGCCTTGGTGATGCCCAGCACGTAGTCCAGGTAGAGCGGGCCGACACCGGAGCCGGTGGCGGTGCCGCCGGCGGTGGTGTTGGAACTGGTCACGAAGGGGTAGGTGCCGTGATCGATGTCCAGCAGCGAGCCCTGGGCGCCCTCGAAGAGGATATTCTCGCCCGCCTTGCGGTAGTCGTGGACCAGGCCCACGGTGTCGCAGACCATGGGACGCAGCTCCTCGGCCATCTCCATGGCCTCGTCCAGCACCTGCTGGAAGTCGACCGGCGGCTCGCCGTGATAGTTGACCAGCACGAAATTGTGGTAGTCGAGCACCTCACCGAGCTTGGAAGCGAAACGCTCGCGGTGCTGCATATCGCCCAGGCGCAGGCCGCGGCGGGCTACCTTGTCCTCGTAGGCGGGACCGATGCCGCGACCGGTGGTGCCGATCTTGGCTACGCCGCGGGCCTTCTCGCGGGCCTGGTCGAGGCGCACGTGGTAGGGAAGGATCAGCGGGCAGGCCGGCGACAGGCGCAGGCGATCACGGACCGGCACGCCCTTGGCCTCCAGCTCGCGAATCTCCTTGATCAGCGCCTCGGGCGAGAGCACCACGCCGTTGCCGATCACGCACACCTTGTCCTTGCGCAGGATGCCGGAAGGGATCAGGTGCAGGACGGTCTTCTCGCCGTCGATCACCAGGGTGTGGCCGGCGTTGTGCCCGCCCTGGAAGCGCACCACAGCGGCGGCGGATTCGGTCAGCAGGTCGACGACCTTGCCCTTGCCCTCGTCACCCCACTGGGTGCCCAGTACCACTACGTTCTTGCCCATTGCTCTCTCGTCTCTCGTTGCCGCGCGGCGGCAGGCCGTCGCGCCCAAGGTTTAACCCAGTCTACAGTGCCACGGCGTGCCAGTGGCCATCGTGGAACACCAGCTCGCGGTCGCAGCGATGCTCGACCGGCCCGGTGCGCTGCCCCGGCAGCGCCTGCACCACCCGCTGGCCCTTCGCCCGCAGGGCCACCACGGCCTCGTGCAGCCCTTCGCCCTCGGCCGGCGCCCAGATGCCGTCGCGGGGGGGCTCCGAGGGAGTCAGCCCCGCCAGCAGCTTGAGGTCCATGGAGTAGCCAGTAGCCGGCCGGGCGCGACCGAAGGCGCGCCCGGTGTCGTCGTAGCGGCCGCCCTTGGCCAGCGCCTGGCCGTAGCCGGGCACATAAGCGGCGAACATCATGCCGGTATGGTAGGCGTAGCCGCGCAGCTCTCCCAGGTCGAAGTAGAGCGCCACTTCGGAGTGGCTGGCCAGCACGCCGTGGTGCAGGGCCCGCAGCTGATCCAGCGCCGCCCCCACCGCAGCCGGTGCCTCGGCGAAGGCCTCGCGGGCCTGCTCCAGCACCTCGGCGCCGCCGTGCAGACGGCCCAGGGCCAGGAACATCTCGGCCAGGGCCGGGTCCTCGACGCTCAGCGCCACCCGCTCGGCCAGCTCACCGGGGCTCTTGAGCTCCAGTGCCTCGAACAGGGCACGCTCGGCGTCACCCTCGAGCCCGGCCGCCTCGACCAGGCTACGGTAGATACCGATATGGCCCAGTGCCAGGTGAATCTCGTCGGCGCCAGCGGCGGCGAGGCTGGCCAGCGCCAGATGCAGGATCTCCAGATCCGCCTCGATGCCGGCGTGGCCGAACAGCTCCACGCCAACCTGAACGGGACTACGACCGCTCTGATGCTGGTCGGCGGTGGCGCGCAGCACATTGGTGCAGTAGCAGAGCCGCACCGGCCCCTGGCGCTTCAGCGAGTGGGCGTCCATGCGCGCCACCTGAGGGGTGACATCGGCGCTGACGCCCATCATGCGCCCGGTGAGCTGGTCGGTAAGCTTGAAGGTCTGAAGGGCCAGGTCGGAGCCGGTACCGGTCAGCAGGGAGTCGAGAAACTCCGCCGTCGGCGGCATTACCTGGTCGTAGCCCCAGCGATGGTAGAGGTCGAGCAGCGCGCGGCGCAGCTCCTCCATGCGGCTCGCCTGAGGCGGCAGCACTTCGTCCATGCCGTCGGGCAGCAGCCAGCGGTCAGCGATGGTCATGTAAATCATCCTGCAAGGCAGTGAATGGCCGTAAGACAGACGCTCGAGCCGAGGCAACGGCGAGCGTCTTCGCGCGACAAGGCCTGCGATAGACCGCAACAAGATAGACGGCCACAAAAAAACCGGGCCACGCCCGGTTGCAGGAGTCTACCACGTTTGCGCCGGGGATGAACCCCGGCGCTTGTCACGCTCACTCGCCGTTGGAAGGCACCGCGCTCTTCAGGTAGCGGAAGAAGTCGCTGGAGGGATCCAGCACCAGCATGTTGCCATCGCCCTGGAAGCTCTCGCGGTAGGCGTTCAGGCTGCGCCAGAAGGCGAAGAACTCCTGATCCCGGGAGTAGGACTCCGAGAAGATCCCCGCAGCCTCGGCGTCGCCCTCACCACGGAGGGTCTCGGCCCGCTCGGTAGCCTGGGCCAACAGCACCTGGCGACGACGGTCGGCGTTGGCACGGATACGCTCGGACTCCTCCTGACCCTGGGCACGCCACTCACGGGCCTCCCTCTCGCGCTCGGAGCGCATGCGCTCGAAGACCGCGGCGGAGACGTCATCGGGCAGGTCGATCCGCTTGACGCGCACATCGACGATGGCAACACCGAGCTCCTCGCGCAGCAGGGCATCGAGATCCTGGGTCGGTCCGATCATCAGGTCGTCGCGGCGCTCGGCGATGATCTGCTGGAGATCCAGTCGGCCGAACTCGTTACGCAGGCTCTCGTCGACCCGCGGCTGGATCAGGCGGATCGCCATCATCTCGTCGCCGGCGGTGGCCTCGTAGTAGCGGGTCGGGTTGACCACCTGCCACTTGACGTAGGAGTCGACGATCACCGCCTTCTGCTCGAGGGTCAGGTAGCGGCTGGTATCGGTGTCCAGCGTCAGCACCCGGGTATCGAACTTGCGGATGGTCTGGGTAACCGGAACCTTGAAGTGCAGGCCAGGCTGAATGTTCTCTTCGATGACCTCACCGAAGCGCAGCTTGACGGCCCGCTCGGTCTCGTCGACCACGTAGAGGCTGTTGCTGGCCAGCCAGGCCACGGCGGCCAGGCCGCCGACAATGAGCAGGGAACGATTATTGATCATTTAGCGGCCCTCCCTGCGGATTCCACCGGTATTGCTGCTCGTGCCAGAAGTCGTCTGGCCGGAACGCAGGCGTTCCAGCACTCGGGGGTCGAGCTCACCCTGCTCGCCCAGGCGTTCGCCGGAGGACGAACCGCCGCTACCGCCGTTGCCCATCTGGTCAAGCGGCAGGTACATCAGCGGGCTGTCGTCGGCGACGTCGACCAGCACCTTGGGCGTGCTGCCGAAGATCTCGGCGATGGCATCCAGGTAGAGACGCTCTCGCATGATCGCCGGGGAGTTCTGGTACTGGGAGAGCAGCGCGTTGAAGCGGTTGGCCTGACCACGCGCCTCGGCCACTACCGATTCACGATACCCCTGGCCCTGTTCGACCAGGCGCTGGGCCTGACCCTGAGCCTCGGGGATGATGGCATTGGCGTAGGCCATGCCCTGGTTGATGGTCCGCTGGCGATCCTCGCGGGCCCGAATCACGTCGTCGAAGGCGTCGATGACGGGTCCTGGCGCGGTGGTGGACTCGATGTTGATGGTCTGCAGGCTGATCCCGGTACCGTAGCTGTCCAGGTAGGACTGCAGGCGGCTGCGAACCGAGCTGCCGAGGATCTCACGACCGGAGGTCAGGATCTCGATCATGTCGGTGCCACCGACCACGTGACGCAGCGCGGAGTCCAGCGCATTCTCGATGGACAGCTGCGGGTTGCGCACGTTAAGCACGAAGTCGCGGGGATCGGCGACCTGATACTGGGCCGAGATCTCGACTTCGACGATATTCTCGTCACGGGTCAGCATTGCCTGGGTCTGGGTCAGCGAGCGCACGCGGGTCACGTTGACCATGCGCACGTCGTCGATCAGCGGCGGGTTCCAGTGCAGGCCGGGGCTGACCACTTCCTGGAACTTTCCGAAGCGCAGCACCACACCGCGCTCGGACTGGTCGACCAGGTAGAAGCCGGTGGCCGCCCAGATCGCCAGCGCCACCACGATCAGCAGACCCGGCAGGGCGAAGACGTTGCGCGGCTTGCCGCCGCCGCCCTTGCCACCCTTGCCGCCGCCACCCTTGCCACCGCGGCCGCCGAGCATGCCGTTGAGCTTTTCCTGAAACTTCTTCAGGGCCTCATCGAGGTCGGGAGGGCCCTGGTTGCCGCCGCGGTTACCGCCGCCGCCACCATTGCCTCCGCCTCCATTGCCGCCGCGACGGCCACCACCGCTCCAGGGGTCGTGCTGGTTGCCACCACCAGGCTCATTCCAGGCCATAGGTCTTCTCCACTATGTGTTGCCGCCCCCGCCAGCGAGCCGGCCGAGGCTTCGGTTGCGATCCTGTCGGCGCCCCTCCTTGCAGGACGGTGGCGCCCGTCGTCCGTGTCGTCGTTGTTATCGTCTGCCCGAACCTAGCCTGCCCCTTGCTCTTCCCAGGCTTCGCGATCATGCAGGACCTCGGGAAGATAATCATCGGCGCTCTCGTCGAGCCGCGACATCAGTTGAAGGAAGTCGCGACGCGGCAGGCGCACCTGCAATCGGGTGTCACCCTGTTCGTCGAAGGCCTCGTCGCGCACCGCGCCAAGCTCGTGAAGGGCAGCCCGCAGCCGGCCCTGCTCCGGCGCCAGCGTGAGGGAAAAATCGAGGACGTCGTCAGCGAGCCGCTCGGCCAGGGCCTGGGCCAGCAGGTCCAGCCCCCTGCCCTCCTGCGCCGAGAGCCACACCACCTCGGGGCGCCCATCGCCGTCACGCTCGATACGCGGCGCACTGTCGAGCAGGTCGATCTTGTTCATCACCTTGAGTATCGGCACCTCGAGGGCACCGATCTCGTCGAGCACCAGCTCGACCTGCTGCACATTGAGTTCACGATCCGGATCGGCGGCGTCGATCACGTGCACCAGCAGGGTCGCCTCGGCGGCCTCCTGCAGGGTGGCACGGAACGCCTGCACCAACTTGTGGGGCAGGTGGCGAATGAAGCCGACCGTATCGGCCAGCACCACCGGGCCCACGTCCTCGATCTCCAGGCGCCGCAGCGTCGGGTCGAGGGTAGCGAAGAGCTGGTCGGCCGCATAGACCTCGGAGGAGGTCAGCGCGTTGAACAGCGTTGACTTGCCCGCGTTGGTGTAGCCCACCAGGGAGACGCTGGGGATCTCGGCTCGGGCCCGGGAGCGACGGTTCTGCTCGCGCTGACTACGCACCTTGTCGAGGCGCTTGTGGATCGCCTTGATGCGTGCGCGCAGCAGGCGGCGATCGGTCTCCAGCTGGGTCTCGCCGGGACCGCGCAGACCGATACCGCCCTTCTGGCGCTCCAGGTGGGTCCAGCCACGCACCAGGCGGGTCGACATGTACTCCAGCTGGGCGAGCTCCACCTGGAGCTTGCCCTCATGGGTACGCGCCCGCTGGGCGAAGATATCGAGGATCAGGCCGGTACGGTCGAGCACCCGGCACTTGAGCTCACGCTCGAGGTTGCGCTCCTGGGAGGGGCCCAGGGCGTGGTTGAAGATCACCAGCTCGGCGCCGTGCACCTCCTTCGCCTCGCGCAGCTCCTCCAGCTTGCCGGAACCCACGAAGGTTCGCGGGTCCGGCCGCTGGCGGCTACCGGTCAGCAGGGTGGCCGGCACGGCGCCGGCGGAGCGAACGAGCTCGAGGAACTCACCCGCATCCTCGCGTTTCTGTTCGTCCTGGAAGTCCACATGGACGAGGACGGCCGTTTCACCGGCGTCGGGACGTTCGAAAAACAATCACTACCTCACTGGTTGTCCTGCGGCTCGGCAGGGTCCTGGACTGGCAGTCGCACATTGCGCGACGGCACCACGGTGGAGATGGCGTGCTTGTAGACCATCTGGCTGACGGTGTTGCGCAGCAGGATGACGAACTGGTCGAAGGACTCGATCTGACCCTGCAGCTTGATGCCGTTGACCAGGAAAATCGATACCGGGATGCGCTCCTTGCGCAGGATGTTCAGGTACGGATCTTGAAGGGACTGCCCTTTGGACATGTTGCTCTCCCTGACATTGTCTCTGGGGTTGACGTTGTATCGTGGTGTGCTGCTGTTGCCACACTGGCATGGCCTGGGCCGCGACGGGCCGGCTACCCGGCTTGTGAATGGCGTATCTTACGCTAAGTGCCGAAATCGCGCACGAGTTTCAGCATCTCCCCCAGGGGGTCGCCCCCCAGGCTGTCGACCCACTCGAGCTGCTCCCAGCTGCGCATCCAGGTCAGCTGGCGCTTGGCCAGCTGCCGAGTGGCGACGATGCCGCGGTGGCGCAGGGTCTCGAGATCGACGTTGCCCTCGAGATAGGCCCAGACCTGGCGATAGCCGACACTCTTCATCGATGGCAACTCCGGCGACAGGTCGCCGCGGGCGCGCAGCGCCACCACCTCCTCGATGAAACCGCCCTCGAGCATGGCATCGAAGCGCCGTGCAATCCGCTGATGAAGCACGCAACGATCCACCGGAGCGAGCCCTATGGACAGCGTGCGCCAGGGAAAGGTTTCCGGGCGCTGTTCGGCCCATAGCTCGCTGAGCGGCCGGCCGCTCAGCCGATGGACCTCCAGGGCCCGCATCAGCCGCTGGGGATCGTTGGGGTGGATGCGGGCCGCCGAGGCCGGATCGACTCGGGCGAGCGCCTCGTGCAGCGCCGCGAGCCCCTGCGCCTCGGCCTCGGCCTCCAGATCGGCGCGCACGGCCGGATCCGAGCTGGGCAGGTTGGCCACCCCGTGCAGCAGCTGGCGAAGGTACATCATGGTGCCGCCCACCAGCAGGGGCACGCGGCCGGCGGCCGAGATCTCGCGCATCTCGCGCAGGGCGTCCTCGCGGAACTCCGCCGCCGAATAGGGCTCGGCGGGATCGCGAATGTCGATCAGTCGATGGGGAGCGCGGGCCCGCTCCTCCGGGGAAGGCTTGGCGCTGCCGATGTCCATGCCGCGGTAGACCATGGCCGAGTCGACGCTGATCAGCTCGACGCCCAGGCGCTCGTGGAGCGCGATGGCGAGATCGGTCTTGCCGGCGGCGGTGGGGCCTACCAGCAGAATGGCGGGCGGACGGGTGTCTGGCATCGAGCTACTGCCCCCTCATGAAGAGGCGGTCCAGCTCCTTCATGCTCATTTCGGTCCAGGTGGGCCGGCCGTGGTTGCACTGGCCGCTGCGCTCGGTGCGCTCCATGTCGCGCAGCAGGGCGTTCATCTCCGCCTGGGTCAGCTGGCGGTTGGCGCGCACGCTGCCGTGGCAGGCCATGGTGGAAAGCAGCTCGTTGACGTGGGCCTCGAGGCGGTCGGAGCGTCCGTAGCGCTCCAGGTCGCCGAGCATGTCGCGGATCAGCGGCTCGACGTCGGCGTCAGCGAGCAACACCGGCAGCTGGCGGACCAGTAGGGTCTCGGGGCCGGCCACGTCCAGCTCCACGCCGAAGCGGGCGAAGGCCTCGCGCTCGGCCTCGGCGGTGGCCACCTCGGCGGGGCTGGCGGCGAGTGACACCGGCACCAGCAGCGGCTGGGCATCGAGACGCCCGCCATGCACCTGGGTCTTCATGCGCTCGTAGACGATGCGCTCGTGGGCGGCATGCATGTCCACCAGGATCAGGCCGCGCTCGCTCTGGGCGAGGATGTAGACGCCATGGAGCTGGGCGATGGCGTAGCCCAGCGGTGGCGCGCGGGTGTCATCCTGTTCGGGCAGCGGCGTCCGTCGCGCAGCCTGCCCGGCCTGACGCTCGGCCAGGGCCACCCCGGCGGCGGTGCCCCCCACCCCGGAGCCATCGGCCACCGGAGCCGCCGGCTGGGGCGTGAGCAGGCTCTCCTCATGGCTCGGGTGCAGCGCCCGATAGCCCTCCATAAAGGCCCGCACCCTATCGGGCGTCACCTTGCCACCCTCGTCGTCACGGCCCGGCAGCGCCATGGGCTGCTGCTGCCAGCGGCCGGCGCTTTCGGCCACCCGCTGCAGCTCGGCGGGCGAGGCCTGAGGCGCCTCCTCCTCCGCGCCGGCCCCCGGGTGGCCGGCCCCCGGATGGCCGGCCCGAGCTTCTCCCAGAGCGCGATGCAGGCTGGAGAAGAGGAAGTCGTGGACCAGGCGACCGTCGCGAAAGCGCACCTCGTGCTTGGTAGGATGGACGTTGACGTCCACCACCGCCGGATCCACCTCCAGGTAGAGCACGAACACCGGGTGGCGGCCGCTGAACAACACGTCGCGATAGGCCTGGCGGACCGCGTGGGCCACCAGCCGGTCGCGCACTACCCGGCCGTTGACGAAGAAATACTGCTGGTCGGCCTGGGCCCGGGAGTGAGTTGGGAGGCCGACCCAGCCCCACAGCCGCAGCCCCGAGGCCTCGAGGTCCAGGTGCAGGGCGTTCTCCAGGAACGCCTTGCCGAGCAGTGCGGCGATGCGCCGCTCCCGGGAGCCCTGGTCATCCCCGGGGCGCAGCTGGTGGAGGGTCTTCTGGTTATGGCGCAGGGTCCAGCCGATGTCGTAGCGGGAAAGCGCCTGGCGGCGGAAGGCCTCCTCCACGTGGCCGAACTCGGTCTTCTCCATGCGTAGAAACTTGCGCCGCGCCGGGGTATTGAAGAAGAGGTCGCGCACCGTCACCGAGGTGCCGCGAGAGTGGGGCGCCGGCGAGACTCGAGGCTCCATATTGCGCCCCTCGGCCACCACTCGCCAGCCGGCGGTGGGGTCCTCGGCAGCGTTGGAGACCAGCTCCAGGCGCGATACCGAGCTGATGGAGGCCAGCGCCTCGCCACGGAACCCCAGGCTCGCCACTCCTTCCAGCTCCTCCAGGGAGACGATCTTGCTGGTAGCGTGACGCGATAGCGCCAGCGGCAGGTCCTCCTCGCCGATTCCGCTGCCGTCGTCGCGCACGCGGATCAGACGGGTACCCCCGGCCTCGAGCTCCACCTCGATGCGGCGACTGCCGGCATCGATGGCATTCTCGACCAGCTCCTTGACCACCGAGGAGGGACGCTCCACCACCTCGCCGGCGGCGATCTGGTTGGCCAGTCGCGGGTCGAGGACCCGGATAGGGCGCGGTTCGCTCATGTCACTCCCTGCCATTCGATTCAGGTTCGCGGAATGCGCAGTACCTGTCCCACGCGTATCACGTCGCCATTGAGCTCGTTGGCCTGCTTGAGTCGATCCGTGGAGACGTTATGTCGGACGGCAATCTGCGAGAGCGTATCGCCAGGCTGGATGCGGTATTCGTTGCCGCCGGTACTGCGATTGTTGTCGCGCTGCCATGCCAGCAGGCTGGCCGGGGGGGGATTGCGCCGGAAGTGATCCTGCAGCCCCGAGAACATCGCCCGGGCCAGGCTCTGCTGATGGCTGGAATCGCGCAGCCGGCGCTCCTCGTCCGGGTTGGAGATGAAGCCGGTCTCGATCAGCAGCGACGGGATATCCGGCGACTTGAGCACCATGAAGCCGGCCTGCTCCACCCGACTGCGGTGGAGGCGATTGACGCGTCCCAGCTGGTCGAGCACCTGGCCACCGATGGAGAGGGAGTCGTTGAGGGTGGCGGTCATGGTCAGGTCGAGCAGCACGCCTCGCAGCACCTCGTCCTTGTCCCGGAGGGAGAGGTTGCCGTCCACCCCGCCGATCAGGTCGGCGCGGTTTTCGCTGGCCGCCAGCCACTGGGCGGTCTCGGAGGTGGCGCCGCGCTGGGAGAGCGCATAGACCGAGCTGCCGTTGGGGCGCGGGCTGGTGAAGGCGTCGGCGTGGATGGAGACGAAGAAGTCGGCCTTCTGCTCCCGGGCGATCTGGGTGCGCTGACGCAGGCCGATGTAGTAGTCGCCGTCGCGGATCATCACCGCACGAAAACCCTCGGCCTCATCCACCAGCCGCTGCAGTCGCCTGGAAATCTCCATCACCACGTCCTTCTCACGGGTGCCGTTGGGGCCAATGGCGCCAGGGTCCTCACCGCCGTGGCCGGGGTCGATGGCGATGATGATATCGCGCCGGGGGTGCGGCTGTGCCTTCTGCAGGGCCACCGCCGGCTCCGGCGTCACCTGGGCGGGCGCGCCGCCCGACTCGACGCGAGGGCGGTTGGCGGCGATCTCCTGCTCGCGGATCATCGCCTCGATGGGATCGATCGGGTCCTGCACGGCGCTCTCACCGGGGTACTCGAGGTCCACCACCAGGCGATGGCCGTACTGATCGTTGGGCGCCAGGCTGAAGTGGCGGGGCTCCACCTCGCGCTCGAGCTCAAGCACCACGCGCAGGCCACTGCCGTCTCGCACCCCGGAGCGAATGCGGCTGATGGCGCTGCCGCCGAGGTCGATGCCGGCCAGGTCCGCGGCCATGCGGCTATCATCCAGATCGATCACCAGGCGCCGCGGGTTATCGAGCGCAAAGATATTGGCCTGGGTCGGTGAGGCGAGGTCAAACACCAGGCGGGCGTGGTCCGGTGCCGCCCACAGGCGCACGTTCTCTACCTGGGCAGCCTGGAGGTCCGCCAGGGGAAACCACAGCAGGGTGGCGGCCAGCAGGCCGCGAATGAGCCACTTGTTCATCGTGCTGCCTCGCCCTCCCTGGCATCGTCAGGATCCATCAGGCGGCAGGCGGCCAGTTCGGGCATGGCCGCCAGCCTGGCCAGCACCTGCTCGCCGCGGGGGCTCCGGGCCTCGAGCCGAGCCTCGCGCCCCGTCCCGGCCAGCGCCAGCGATACGCTCAGGTCGGGTTCGGGGAGCCAGCCCTCGCCCTGGCCGGGCCACTCGATGAGGCACAGGGCATCCCCGGCGAGCAGGTCGCGGCCACCGATGAACTCCAACTCCTCGGGGTCGCCCAGTCGATAGAGGTCGAAGTGGTGGACCCGCACACCGTCCAGTGCGTAAGGCTCCACCAGCGTATAGGTGGGACTCTTCACCGCCCCAAGGTAGCCGTAGGCCCGCAGCACGCCGCGGGCCAGAGTGGTCTTGCCGGCGCCCAGCTGGCCCTCGAGATAGACCAGCCCACGCCCCTCCAGGGCCCGCCCCAGGCATTCGCCCAGAGCCACCTGACGGGCTTCATCATCGAGTCGCAGCAGCATCGTCCCCGCCCATCGTCGGATTGACCAGAATTCGCGCATAGGATGCCAGATCACCGGCCAGCAAACCACGCTCCCCGGCGTCGCAGGCTGCCAGGTCGGCGGCCCGGGCATGCACCAGCACCCCCAGCCAGGCGGCGGCCTCCAGCGGCAATCCCTGGGCCAGCAGCGCGCCGAGCATGCCGGAGAGTGCATCACCCATGCCGCCGCTGGCCATGCCGGGGTTGCCGAAGGGGCAGACAACGAGCCCCGAAGGGCCTGCCACCAGGGTGCCGGCGCCCTTGAGCACCACCACTCCGCCCCAGCGCTCTCGCAGCGCCAGGGCCGCCGCGGGGCGATCCGCCTCCACCTCGGCGGCCGAACACCCGAGCAGCCGGGCGGCCTCTCCCGGATGCGGCGTGAGAATCCAATCGTCGCGGCGCGCATCGTCACGGCGCAGGCCCGGGAAGCGCGTCGCCAGCAGGTTGAGGCCGTCGGCATCCACCACCAGCGGCCGGCCGGCGACCAGCGCCGCCTGCAGCATGGCCTGCCCCCAGCTGCCCTGCCCCAGCCCCGGGCCCACCACCAGCACATCGGCACGGCTGGGCAGCTCGCCGAGGTCGGTGGCCCCGCGCACGCCGTGGGCCATCACCTCCGGGCGGCGCACCAGGCTGGCGGTGACGTGCTCCGGCGCGGTGGCCAGGCTCACCTTGCCGGCGCCCAGCCGCGCACTCGCCTCGGCGGCGAGCAGCGCCGCCCCGCCGAAACCGGGGGCTCCACCCAGAATCAGCGCATGGCCGCAGTCGCCCTTGTGGGCGGCACGCCGCCGCGATGGCAACCAGGCCTCGATCAGCCGCGCCTCCAGCAATCGGGCCGCCGGTACCAGGTCGGTTTCCACCTCCGCGCCCACGCCCAGCGCGCAGAAATGGAGCTCGCCGACGTGATCCGCCGCCGCACCGGTATGCAGCCCCAGCTTGTCGCCGATGAAGGTCACCGTCGCCGTGGCACACACCACCTCCCCCAGCACCGCGCCGGTATCGGCGTCCAGCCCCGAGGGAATGTCGATGGCCAGCACCGGCCGGCCCGAGGCATTGATGGCCGCGATGGCCTCACGGAAGGCGCCGCGCACCTCGCCGGTGAGTCCCGTCCCGAGCAGGGCATCCACCAGCAGTTCTCCCTCCAGCACCCTGCCCGCTGCCCAGGGCTCGGCGCCGACGCCGGCCGCCGTGGCCATGTCGGCGGCCAGGCGAGCGTCCCCCGTCAACTCATCGATGCCCTTGAGCAGGATGCGCTGCACGGCAAGACCCTCCGCGGCGGCCAGGGCGGCGAGCACGTGGCCATCACCGCCGTTGTTGCCGGCGCCGCACAGCACCGTCAGCGAGCGAACCCGCGGGAAACGCCGGCGCAGCAGCTGCCAGGCGGCGGCCGAGGCCCGCTGCATCAGGGCGAAGCCGGCAATGCCACCGGCGATGGTGCGCCGGTCGAGCTCGCGCACCTGCTCGGCGCGATAGAGCGGATGCAGCGGTGGTGCGAATCGAGCAGCAGCGTCGGCCATGCGATGTCTCCCTGGGCGCAATGCTTTACCATGGCGATGGTTCAACGAACAGTGTAAAGCCTCCGCGGCCGGCGCCAAGTGATGCCAGCCCCCTGCACGGTGTTTCCGCGATCATGCCTTCCTCGTCTGCCCACGACGACGCCACCGACCTCCACACGCTGGCCGAGCGCATCAAGGCCTGGGGGCGTGAGCTGGGCTTCCAGCAGCTCGGCATCACCGACGTCGACCTGGCCGAGGACGAGGCGCGCCTGGCGCGCTGGCTGGCGGCCGGCCACCACGGCGAGATGGGCTTCATGGCCAAACACGGCACCAAGCGCACTCGCCCCGCTGAGCTGGTGCCCGGCACCCTGCGGGTAATCAGCGTGCGGCTGGACTACCTGCCCGCCGAGGTAGAGACCGCCAAGGTGCTGGGCCAGCCCGAGCGCGCCTACGTCTCGCGCTATGCTACCGGGCGCGACTACCACAAGCTGATGCGCAAGCGCCTGGCGACGCTCGCCCAGTGGATCGAGGCCGAGGTAGGCCCGATCGGCTATCGCGCCTTCGTCGACTCCGCCCCGGTGATGGAACGAGCCCTGGCGCGCAAGGCGGGGCTCGGCTGGTTCGGCAAGAACGCGATGCTGCTGAATCCCAAGGCGGGCTCGCTGTTCTTCCTGGGCGAGCTCTACACCGACCTGCCGCTGCCGGTGGACGCCCCCTTCGAGGGCGAGCACTGCGGCAGCTGCAGCGCCTGTCGCACGGCCTGCCCCACCGGCGCCATCGTCGAGGATCGGGTAGTGGACGCCCGGGCCTGCATCTCCTATCTCACCATCGAGCTTCACGGCGCCATTCCCGAGCGCTATCGCGAGGCCATGGGCAACCGGGTGTTCGGCTGCGACGACTGCCAGCTGGTCTGCCCCTTCACCCGCTTCACGCGGGTGACGCGAGAACCCGACTTCGCGCCGCGCCACGACCTGGACCGCGCCAGCCTGCTCTCGCTGTTCGCCTGGGGCGAGGAGGAGTTCCTGGAGAAGACCGCCGGCAGCCCGACCCGCCGCATCGGCTACGAGCGCTGGCTGCGCAACCTGGCGGTAGGGCTCGGCAACGCGCCCTGGAGCGAGGCGGTGGAGGCCGCCCTGTGGGCGCGCCTGCCCTACCCCTCCGACCTGGTTCGCGAGCACGTGCGCTGGGCGCTGGCGCGCCAGCGGGAGAAGCGCCAGAACACCATAGCTAGAAGCTAGAAGCTAGAAGCTGGAAGCTCCGGACGAAGTCCGGTCACCCGGCAGGCGCAGGAAGGTAGCGCGGTAGTGGGCCAGCTCGGCGATGGACTCCTTGATGTCTTCCATGGCCAGGTGCACGTTGCGCTTCTGGAAGCCCGCCATGGCGCCGGGGTTCCAGCGCTTCGCCAGTTCCTTGAGGGTGGAGACATCCAGGTTGCGGTAGTGGAAGAAGGCCAGCAGCTCAGGCATCTCCCGCTCAAGGAAGCGGCGGTCCTGGTGCACGCTGTTGCCGCACATGGGCGAGGTGCCGGGCTCCACGTGCTCGCGCAGGAACGCAAGCGTCCGCCGCTCGGCCTCGGCGGTGTCGATCACGCTCGCCTTGACCCGCGCGGTCAGACCGGATTCGCCGTGGGTCTTCGTGCACCAGGCGTCCATGGCGTCGAGCAGGCTGTCGGGCTGCTTGACCGCGATCACCGGGCCCTCGGCGACGACGTTGAGCTCGGCGTCGGTGACCAGGGTGGCCACCTCGATGATCCGCTCGCGGTTCGGGTCGAGCCCGGTCATCTCCAGGTCGATCCATACCAGGCGGTTCTTGCGCGGATCCTGGGGTTCGTTGCTCTTGCTCATCTAAGTTCCTTACATGGCGCGGCTCGCGACAGCGGGCACCCTGGGTGAGTACAATGACCACCATTGTAACGACCTTCAGGGTGCCATGAGCAAACGCAAGTTGAACCGCCAGCAGCGCTGGCGCATCGAGAAGATCCAGGCCGAACGGGCCGCTCGGGCCACCCGACTCGACGACAAGGACAGCGAGAAGCTGGCCGCCGGCGAGTACGGGGCCGAGCAACCCGGCCGAGTCGTTGCCCACTTCGGACGCACCCTGGATGTTCGCCCGGAGGGGAGCGACGAGGCGGTGCGCTGCCACCTGCGCGCCAACCTGGAGGGCCTGGTCACCGGAGACCGGGTGATCTGGCGTGGCCGCCAGGATGCCGCGGGCGCCATCGTGGAAGGCGTGGTGGTGGCCAGCGGCGAGCGGACGAGCGTGCTGGAGCGCCCCGATGCACGCGGCCAGCTCAAGCCGGTAGCGGCCAATATCGACCAGATCCTGATCGTGTTTGCCGTGGAGCCCGAGCCCCACCCCAACCTGATCGATCGTTACCTGGTGGCCGCCGAGGCCACCGGCATCGCTCCGGTGCTGGTACTCAACAAGATCGACCTGCTGCCCCACGGCGGCGGTGAGCTGATGGCGCTGCTGCATCGCTACGAGGCGCTGGGCTACCCGGTGGTGGCCTCCACCACCGAGCGCGAGGACGGTCTCGACGCCCTGCACGCTCGGCTGGCCGGGCGTACCTCGGTGTTCGTGGGCCAGAGCGGCGTGGGCAAGTCGTCGCTGATCGACCGCCTGCTGCCCGACGAGGAACTGCGCATCGGCGCGCTGTCCAAGGACAGTCGCAAGGGCACGCACACCACCACCACCGCGCGCCTCTATGTACTGCCGAGTGCCGTGGAGGCCGAGCTGATCGACTCGCCAGGGATCCGCGAGTTCGGCCTCGGCCACCTCGACGAGCAGCAGGTCGCCGAGGGCTTCATCGAGTTCCGTAACCTGCTCGGGCACTGCCGTTTCCGCGACTGCCGCCACCGCCAGGAGCCGGGTTGTGCGCTACTGGAGGCACTGGAGCGCGGCGACATTCACACCGAACGCTTTGCCAGCTATCGCCGAATCCTCGACTCGCTCGAATAGGGAAAGGCGAACAAGGATAGGAGAGTCTCATGAGTTCCGAAGCCAACCTGCTGCCGCTGATCATCGAGCCTGAACAGCTCGCCGAGCACCTGGATGCCCCGTCACTTCTGATCATCGACGTGTCGCTCAAGGCCGAGAGCTACGCCGAGGGCCACGTGCCCGGCGCCCTCTTCCTCGACAAGGGCCGGCTGATGCGCGGCTCGGGCGAGGTGCCCTGCCTGGAGCCGACGGTGGAGCAGCTCTCGACGCTGTTCAGCGAGCTGGGTCTGACCCGCGACACCCACGTGGTGGCCTATGACGACGAGGGCGGCGGCTGGGCCGGCCGGCTGCTGTGGACCCTCGAGCTGATCGGCCATAGCCGCTACTCCTACCTCAACGGCGGCATCTACGCCTGGCGCCAGGACGGCTTGGCGGTGTCCAGCGAGCCCACCGCCCCGACGCCCAGCGACTACGAGGCGGAGATCCTCCACCCCGAGGTGGCCATCGACCGCGTCGAGCTTACCGAGCGCCTGGGCGAGAAGGGCTTCGCCATCTGGGATGCCCGCTCGCCCGAGGAGTACCGCGGCGAAAAGGGGGCGAACAAGCAGCTGGGCCATATTCCGGGCGCGGTGAACATGGAGTGGACCCGGGCCATGGACCCGGAGCGCGGCCTGCGCATCCGCGACTACGCCGAGCTGATCACCGAATTGGAGGCACTGGGCCTGACCCCGGACATGGAGGTCGCCACCCACTGCCAGAGCCACCACCGCAGCGGCTTCACCTGGCTGGTGGGCCGCGCGCTGGGCTTCGAGAAGATCCGCGGCTATGCCGGCTCCTGGAAGGAGTGGGGCAACCGCGACGATACCCCGATAGAAAAGCCGTAAGCTGGAAGCTGGAAGCTGGAAGCTGGAAGCTGGAAGCTGGAAGCTGGAAGCTGGAAGCTGGAAGCTGGAAGCTGGAAGCTGGAAGCTGGAAGCTGGAAGCTGGAAGCTGGAAGCTGGAAGCTGGAAGCTGGAAGCTGGAAGCTGGAAGCTGGAAGCTGGAAGCTGGAAGCTGGAAGCTGGAAGGCAGCATGTTGCCACCCAACCAGGTGTCAAGCTTTTTCTTCAAGCTTCCAGCTTAAGCCCGCGTAGCGGGCGTTCTTCCAGCTCCCGGCGAAGCCGGGGAGGGTTTTTCTTCCAACTTCCAGCCGCGAAGCGGCGCTCTTCCAGCTTCAAGCTCAAGGACGCTTAGCCCACCCTACCGATCATCTACCCACCCCCCCCCCTGAAGAGATTTCCCGTCCGTGTCGCTATCCAAGCTGTTTGCCCTGATCCAGTACCCGCTGCCCCACCACCTGCTGTCACGGCTGGTGGGGTGGCTGGCCGAGTGCCGTACCCCCTGGCTGAAGAACGCCCTGGTGCGGCGATTCATCCGCCAGTTCCGGGTCGACATGGATGAGGCCGCCGAGCCGGATCCGACGGCCTATGCCACCTTCAACGACTTCTTCACCCGCGCGCTGGAGGACGGTGCCCGCCCCATCGGCGAGGGGGTCGCGAGCCCCGCCGACGGGACCCTGTCCCAGTTCGGCCCCGTCGAGGCCGGCCAGCTGCTGCAGGCCAAGGGCCATCACTTCTCGGTCATGGACCTGCTGGGTGGCGACGGCGACGCGGCTCGGCGCTATCTGGGGGGCAGCTTCGCCACGATCTACCTCTCCCCCAGCGACTATCACCGGGTGCATATGCCGGTCGGTGGCACCCTGACGGAGATGGTCTACGTGCCGGGGCGGCTTTTTTCGGTGAACGCCGCCACCACCGAGCACGTGCCCAATCTGTTCGCCCGCAACGAGCGCCTGGTGTGCCACTTCGACACCGAGCACGGCCCCATGGCGATGGTGCTGGTGGGGGCGATGATCGTCGCCGCTATCGAGACGGTGTGGGCCGGGCAGATCACCCCGCTGCCCCGCGGTGGCGTGCAGCGCATCCGCTTCGACACGCCGGTGCGCCTCGAGAAGGGCGAGGAGATGGGCCGCTTCAAGCTCGGCTCCACGGTGGTGATGGCCTTCGCCGAGCCGGTGGCCTTCGCCAACGCCATCGAGCCCGGCGCCAAGGTGCAGATGGGGCAGTCGCTGGGAGCTTTCAAGACTTCGGTTAGGGCTGGGGATTTGTTGTAGGAACTGGGCTCTGCCCGGCGAAGGGAGACCGAAGGGCTCCTGGGCGACATGCGCTAACGCAACCAACACCGCCGAGGCGGCTTCGCCGCCATTCGCCGGGCGAAGCCCAGCTCCCACCAGATGCTCCAAGCCTCGTGAAGGTTTGAGGGGCAACATAGAATCTCCCACTGGTGAACTTCACTAGCATTTGCTGAGAAGCTTCTCAGCACCGCGGGGTGGCGAAGGCCATCACCTCCGCCACGCTCTCCCGGCCCAGCGCCAGCTGGATCAGCCGGTCGATACCCAGCGCCACCCCGCTCCCTGCCGGCATGCCATGCTCAAGTGCCGCCAGCAGGCGCGCGTCGACGTCCACCTCGGCTAGCCCCGCGGACCGCCGGGCGACGTTGTCATCCTTGAAGCGGGCCGCCTGCTCGGCGGCATCGGTGAGCTCGTCGTAGCCGTTGGCCAGCTCCAGTCCCGCGAGATAGAGCTCGAAGCGCGAGGCCACCCATTCGCCATCCTCCGGGTCGCGGTGGCGCCGCGCCAGCGCCGCCTGGCTGGCCGGGTAGTCCACCACCACCTCGATGCCCTCCCGCCCCAGGTGCGGCTCGATCGCGAGACTCAACAGCAGATCGAGACAGTCGTCGCGGGGGGCGTCTGCCATGGAGAGCCCGCCCCGTTCGCCGGCCAGCCGACGCAGCTCGGCGAGCTCGATGCTGAAGGGGTCGATGGCCAGCTGATCGCGGAACAGCTCGCGATAGCGGCGGCGGCGCAGCGGGCCGGGATCGCGACCCAGCACATGGCGCGCCAGTTCGACGGACTCCTCGATCAGTTCATTGAGGGAGAACCCCGGGCGATACCACTCCAGCATGGTGAACTCGAGGTTGTGGCGTCGCCCCACTTCGCCGTCGCGGAAGCAGCGCGCCAACTGGAAGATCGGCCCGGAGCCTGCGGCCAGCAGCCGCTTCATGGCGAACTCCGGGGAGGTCTGCAGCCACAGGCGCTCGCGACCGGCGGGAGTGGTGGCCTCGGTGCTCAGGGAGGCCAGGTGCAGATCGGTGCTGCCGCCGTGGCCCAGCACAGGCGTCTCCACTTCCAATACCCCGCGCCCGGCGAAGAACGCCCGCACCTGGGCGATCAGCCGGGCGCGGGCGCGCAGGGTCTCGATATCGGCGCTGGGTCGCCAGTCGCTTCGCATCAGGCGCGGCTGACATAATCCCCGGAGCGCGTATCCACCTTCAGGATTTCGCCCTGGTTGATGAACAACGGCACGCGGACCACGGCGCCGGAGGAGAGCGTCGCCGGCTTGGAGCCGCCCTGGGCGGTGTCGCCCTTGAGGCCCGGGTCGGTCTCGACCACTTCCAGCTCGATGAAGTTGGGCGGGGTCACGCTGATGGCGTTGTCGTTCCACAGAGTCACGGTGTAGGCCACTTGTTCCTTGAGCCACTTGACGGTGTCGCCCAGGGCCTTCTTCTCGACAGCGTACTGTTCGAAGGAACCATCGGTCTTCATGAAGTGCCACATCTCACCGTCGGAGTAGAGGTACTCCATGTCGAGATCCATGACGTCGGCGCCCTCCAGGGACTCCCCGGATTTGAAGGTGCGCTCCCAGACCCGGCCGGTGATCAGGTTGCGCAGCTTGACGCGGTTGAATGCCTGCCCCTTGCCTGGCTTGACGAATTCATTCTCGACGATCGCGCAGGGATCGCCGTCCAGCATCACCTTCAGACCGCCCTTGAATTCGTTGGTAGAATAGTTCGCCATCTTCTCTCACTCATGTTCGAGCGCGCCCCCGGGTCCCGGGGGCGCGCTGGGAAACGACATTCGACGAGGCCAGGCTTTCAAGAACCCGCCTCGCCCGCATTGACTGGTGTGCCGCATGATAACCCGAAGCCCCCCCCTTTTGCAGCGTCACGACGAGGCCGAGCCGCTGTCACCGCCGCCCGCCTGGCAGGCGCAGCTGGCCGGCGCCATCCGTGACCCCGCCGAGCTGTGCCGGCGCCTTGGGCTGAACGAGGCCTGGCGGCCCGGCGCCGAGGCGGGCCATGCGCTGTTCGAGGTGCGCGTCCCCGTGGCCTTCCTCTCCCGGATGCGGCCGAATGACCCGGCCGACCCCTTGTTACGTCAGGTGCTGCCACTGGGTGAGGAGGCCGTGCCGACCCCGGGCTATGTGGCCGACCCCCTGGAAGAGGTCTCGCATACCCCGGCCAGGGGGCTGATCCACAAGTACGCCGGCCGGGTGCTGCTGATCACCAGCCCCGCCTGCGCGGTGAACTGCCGCTACTGCTTCCGCCGCCACTTCCCCTACGGAGACAATTCACCGTCGCGAGCCCAGTGGGAGGCCACCCTGGACCACCTGCGCGACGACACTACTATCCGCGAGGCGATCCTCTCCGGCGGTGACCCGCTGGCCGCCAGCGACCGCCAGCTGGCCTGGATGGTGGAGCGCCTCGACGCCATTCCCCACCTCACGCGGTTGCGGATTCACACCCGCCTGCCGGTGGTGATCCCGGATCGTGTCGATGACGCCCTGCTCGGCTGGCTCGGCGCTACCCGCCTGCAGAAGGTGGTGGTGCTGCATATCAACCACGCCCAGGAGATCGATGACGCCGTTGTGGCAGCCTGCGAGCGGCTAAAAGGCGCAGGCGTCACCCTGCTCAACCAGAGCGTGCTGCTGCGCGGAGTCAATGACTCGGTCGACGCCCTCGCCACGCTCTCCGAGCGACTCTTCGTGGCCGGCATCCTGCCCTACTACCTCCACGTGCTCGACCCGGTGGCCGGCGCAGCCCATTTCGACGTGCCAGACGAGGAGGCCCGCGAACTGGTCGCGGGCCTCAGGGATCTGCTGCCGGGGTTCCTGATGCCCCGCTTGGTCAGGGAGATCCCCGGCGAGGGGAGCAAGACGCCGCTGTAGCGGAGCTTTTCACCACGCCAATGCACCACAACAATGCGCGCCGAGCCATTTCTGCACCAATGCCACCCGACGATGCCGCCGAACGCTGGGAACGTGGCTTTCTAGACGCGTTCAAGCTGCTGTTTAACCGACAATAACGCCATATCGGGCATTCGTTTTGCTTTCATCATAGTGATACGGGGTATCGGCAGTGCATCGATGGCTGCCAGACAATTCAGTTTCCAATGGACGGCTAGGGTTCCGATCGCATCATCACTTACCCCGATGCGATGACTGGTCCGAGAGCCGTCGACCCGGCGCAAGACAGGGGCACGCCCATAGGGGCGCCCTAACCCACAGCGCAAGGTTACACGGCGGGAGAAAAGCCCGGGAGGATCAGGTGCAGCAGGTTGCGCCGATGCCCCGATTTTTTCTCGAGCCCATTGGAGGCCACCATGACCCAGCCCACCCGTTCCTTCTCTCCCAAGCGACTCACCCTCGCCGCCGCCATCTCGTCCACGGTGCTGGTCTCAGCGCTGACCGCGGCTCCACTCCAAGCTCAGGAACGCGACCAGTTCAGCGTCTGCTGGTCCATCTATGCCGGCTGGATGCCCTGGGGGTATGCCGAAGAGGCCGGTATCGTCGATCGCTGGGCCGAGGAGTACGGCATCGAGATCGAGGTCATCCAGGTCAATGACTACGTCGAGTCGATCAACCAGTTCACCTCCGGAAACGTCGACGGCTGCGCCATGACCAACATGGACGCCCTGACCATCCCCGCCGCCAGCGGCGTCGACTCCACCGCGCTGATCGTCGGCGACTACTCCGACGGCAACGACGGCGTGGTACTGAAGAACGCAGACAGCCTCGAAGACATTGCCGGGCGTGACGTCAACCTGGTGCAGTTCAGCGTCTCCCACTACCTGCTGGCCCGCGCGCTCGATAGCGTGGGTATGAGCGAGCGCGATGTTTCCACCGTGAATACCGGCGACGCCGATATCGCCGGGCTCTTCGCCAGCCGCGACAGCATCGACGCGGTAGTGACCTGGAACCCCCAGCTCTCTACCGTGACGGACCTCGAGGGCAGCACCCTGGCCTTCGACTCGAGCGAGATACCCGGTGAGATCCTCGACCTGATGGTGGTCAACACCCAGACCCTGGCCGACTACCCCGAACTGGGCCATGCCCTGGTCGGCGCCTGGTACGAGACCATGGCGCTGATGGCCGATGGCGATGAAGCGGCACTCTCGCAGATGGCCGAGGCCGCCGGCACCGACCTGGATGGCTATCGTGCCCAGCTCGATGCCACCTACCTCTATACCGACCCGGCCGAGGCCCTCGCGCTGATCGAGAGCGACGACCTGCTCGAGACCATGCAGCGGGTCGCGGAATTCAGCTTCGAACACGGTCTGCTCGGCGACATGGCGCCCAACCCCGGGGTGGTGGGTATCGAAACCGCCCAGGGGGTATTCGGCGACGAGGACAACATCATGCTGCGCTTCGACCCGAGCTTCACCCGAGCCTATATCGACGCACAACTATAAGCCAGCCGTCAGGAGATCGCTCGCCGCCCCGGGGGTGGCGAGCGATCTTGTCCCCTCACCCTGACGTGGAGCCTTCATGAAACGCCTGATCAATCTCACACCCTCGCGCGGGGGGCGCTGGCTGCTGGGCCTGCTGCCCTTTCTGGTGGTGGCGATGGTCTATATCGCCCTCTCCAACGCGCGGCTCGCCGAGAACCCCGATGATCGGCTGCTGCCGGCCCCGGCCACCATGGCCAGCACCTTTTTCACCATGGCCACCGAAGAGAACGTGCGCACCGGCCAGATCACCCTCTGGGCGGACACCTTCGCCAGCCTCGAACGACTGTTGATCGGGGTGGCCATCAGTGCGCTGATCGGCCTGGGGGTGGGGCTCGCCAACGGCGGCCTGCCGCTGATCCGCGCCAAGTTCTCGCCACTGGTGACGGTGATCTCGCTGATTCCGCCCATGGCCATCCTGCCGATCCTGTTCATCGCCTTCGGCACCGGGGAGGCTGCCAAGATCGCGCTGATCGTGATCGGCGTAACGCCCTTTCTGATCCGCGACCTGCAGGGCCACGCCCTGCGCCTGCCCGACGAGCAGCTGATCAAGGCCCAGACCCTGGGCGGCAACTCCTGGCAGGTACTGGTCCGGGTGCTGCTGCCCCAACTCACGCCGCGGCTGCTCAATGCCACCCGCCTGGCGCTGGGCACGGCCTGGCTGTTCCTGATCGCCGCCGAAGCCATCGCCGCACAGGAGGGGCTCGGCTACCGCATCTTCCTGGTGCGTCGCTACCTGTCGATGGATGTGATCCTGCCCTATGTAGCCTGGATCACCCTGCTGGCCTTCCTGCTCGATCAGCTGCTGGCGCGGACCTCGCGGCTGGCCTTCCCCTGGTACCACGCCGAAGAGGGAGACAACGCATGAGCCTGCTCGAAGCCAAGCGCCTGGAGAAGCACTACGGCGAGCATGTGGTGCTGGAGCGCCTCGACTTCCGCGTCGAGGCCGGCGAATTCGTCACCCTGGTGGGGGCATCGGGCTGTGGCAAGACCACCTTCCTCAAGATGCTGCTGGGTACCGAGCGCATCTCCCGCGGGTCGCTCACCCTCGATGATCGGCCGATTCCCGATGAGCCGGGCCCGGACCGCGGCGTGGTGTTCCAGAAGTACTCGGTGTTTCCCCACTTGACCGTGCTTGGCAACGTGATGATCGCCGAGGAGCTCGGCCAGTCACGCTGGCTGGGCAAGAGCTTCGGCGCCGCTCGCCGCCATGCCCGTGACAAGGCCATGGCGCGCATAGAGGAAGTCGGCCTCGCCGATGCCCTGAGCAAATACCCCCACGAGCTCTCCGGCGGCATGCAGCAGCGCCTGGCCATCGCCCAGGCGCTGATGATGCGACCGCGCATCCTGCTGCTCGATGAGCCCTTCGGCGCGCTGGACCCGGGCATCCGTCAGGACATGCACGAGCTGATCCTGCGTCTCTGGCAGGAGCAGCAGCTGACCATCTTTATGATCACCCACGACCTCAAGGAGGCCTTCGCCCTGGGCACCCGGCTATGGGTCTTCGACAAGCTGCGCCACGACCCTCATGCCCCCGAGGCGTTCGGCGCCACCATCACCTACGACCTGCCGATCGGCGAGCGCCAACCACCGGCGGACCTGCCGGCCCGCTTCGCCGAGCGTGGCCTCAAGACCCTGACCCAGGAGACGCTGCTATGAGCACGCCCGCACACACCGCTGACCTCAGCGACGCGCTCTATACCACCCACCTGCCCGGCGGCCACCACTGGTCGCTGCGCCTGCGCCGCGGCACCACCCTGACCCTCACCGCCCGCGAGACGGACAGCAATGTGGGGCTGCTGTGCTACAACCCCGAGAACCTGCTCGAGCGCCTGAATCTGCCCGACAGCCTGAAGTGCCAGCACACCTTCAAGCTGACCCAAGGGCACTGCCTCTACTCCGACATGGGACGCATCTTCGCCTCGATCATCCGTGACGACCTGGGCTGGCACGACAGCGTGGGCGGCAACCTGATGCGCCACCACCTGGTGGCCAAGGGCTGGCAGCCGGTGAGCTACCAGCAGGCCCACAACGACTGGACCCGCACCGGCCACGACGCTTTCCTGGTGGAGCTGGCCAAGTACGGCCTGGGTCGTCGCGACCTCACCGCCAACCTCAACCTCTTTTCCCGCGTCGAAAGCGACGCCAACGGCCAGCTGCGCTATGTGCCCGATCACTGCCAGCCGGGTAACAGCGTCACCCTGCGCTTCGAGATGGATACGCTGGTGCTGCTGCACACCTGCCCCCACCCGTTGGACCCCAGCCCCGACTACCCGCGACGTGGCGTGGACATCGCGCTGGGCGTCGCCCCACCGCCGGGCGAGGACGATCTCTGCTACCGCTCGCGGCCGGAGAACGCCCGCGGCTTCGCGAACAACCGCCTCTACCACCTGGGCCTCTGAGGGAGGATGCACCGCATGATCATCGAAAGCACCCGGCGCCCCGAGAACGCCGTGAGTCGCACCACGGTGGACGCCGGGGATCACTACATCGGCACCTTGAGGGCCGGCCAGACCCTGCGCATCCTCGATCTTGAGGGTAACCAGGCCGCCGATACGCTGTTCTTCAGTGCCCACGACACGGCCGAACGCTACAGCGCCATGGACACGCTGCGCGAACAGGGCGCGGTGTATCTCACCGCCGGCTCGACGCTGCTCTCCAGCGAGGGCAGGCCGATGCTGACCATTACCGCCGACACCTGCGGCCGCCACGACACCCTGGGCGGCGCCTGCGCCAGCGAGAGCAACACGGTGCGCTACGACCTGGAGAAGCGGCATATGCACTCCTGCCGCGACAACTGGATGCAGGCCATCGCCGACCATCCGGCGTACGGCCTGACCAAGCGCGACATCACCCACAACATCAACTTCTTCATGAATGTGCCGGTGACCGCCGAGGGCGGGCTGACCTTCGAGGACGGTATCTCGGCGCCGGGCAAGTACGTGGAGATGGTCGCCGAGATGGACGTGATCGTGCTGGTCTCCAACTGCCCACAGCTCAACAACCCCTGCAACGGCTATGACCCGACACCCATCGAGCTGCTGGTGTGGGACTAGTCGCCTGCTGGCATTGACGCCAGGGACGACCCCGGCGGCTGTTTTCTCGGACGCGGGACGGCCCGCACCGTTGATGGACAAGGCACTATGTTTACCAAGGTCCTGATTGCCAATCGCGGCGCCATCGCCGCGCGTATCCTGCGCACCATCAAACAGCTGGGGATCGGCTCGGTGGTGGTCTACGCCGAGGCCGACCGCGAAGCGCCCTATGTCTACCAGGCCGATGAGGCCTTCTCTCTCGGAGAGGGCGCGGCCGCCGATACCTACCTGGATATCGATCGGCTGATCGCCATCGCGCGCCAGAGTGGCGCCCAGGCGGTGCACCCTGGCTACGGTTTCCTTTCCGAGAACACTCGTTTCATCGAAGCCTGCGAGGCCGGCGGGCTGGTGTTCCTCGGCCCCACCGCCGAGCAGATCCGCGGCTTCGGCCTCAAGCATGAAGCCCGCCTGCTCGCCGAGCGGGCCGAGGTACCGCTGGTGCCCGGCTCCGGGCTGCTCGACAGCGCCGAAGTGGCCCTCGTCGAGGCCGAGCGCATCGGCTATCCGGTGATGCTCAAGTCCACCGCCGGCGGCGGCGGGATCGGCATGCAGGTCTGCCAGGATGCCGCCGAGCTGGCGCGCGCCTTCGACTCGGTGCGCGGACTCGGCGAGCGCAACTTCGGCGATGCCGGGGTGTTCCTCGAGGCCTATATCGCCCGCGCCCGTCACCTGGAGGTACAGCTGTTCGGCGACGGCCAGGGCCGGGTGGTGGCGCTGGGCGAGCGCGACTGCTCCACCCAGCGCCGTCACCAGAAGGTGCTGGAGGAGTGCCCCGCCCCCGACCTGCCGGACACCGTGCGTCGCGAACTGCATGCCACCGCGGTGCGGCTCGGCGAGGCGGTGGCCTATCGCAGCGCCGGCACCGTGGAGTTCATCTACGATGCGCAGCGTCAGACGTTCTACTTCCTCGAGGTCAACACCCGGCTGCAGGTGGAGCATGGGGTCACAGAGGAGGTCTGGGGCGTGGACATCGTCGACTGGATGGTCCGCCTCGGCGCCGGGGCGCTACCCGACCTGCTGGCGCTGACCCGCGACCTGGCCCCCCGCGGCCATGCCGTCCAGGCGCGGCTCTACGCCGAGGACCCCCTGCATGATTTCCGCCCCAGCGCGGGCCTGCTCACCGAGGTGGCCTTCCCCGCCGAGACGGGGTTGCGGGTCGATCATGCCATCGAGGCCGGCCTCGAGGTCTCGGCGCTGTTCGATCCCATGCTGGCCAAGGTCATCGTGCACGCCGAGGACCGGGCCACGGCCACGGCGCAACTGGCCGAGGTCCTGGACGCCTCCCGCGTCTACGGCATCGCCACCAACCGCCGCTGGCTATCGCAGGTGCTGCGTGACCCACGCTTCCAGCGTGCCGAGATCCACACCCGCTGGCTCGCCGACCTCGACTGGGCGCCGCCGGTGATCGAGGTCCTGACGCCGGGGACACTGACCACGATACAGGATCATCCCGGCCGCCAGGGCCACTGGGACGTGGGTGTCCCCCCCTCGGGGCCCTTCGACGACCGGTCGTTCCGGCTCGGCAACCGGCTGCTCGATAACCCCGCCGAGGCCGCCGGCCTGGAGATCACCCTCACCGGCCCCAGCCTGCGTTTCCACCGCGCTACACAGATTGCATTGACCGGTACGGCGCTGCCCGCCACCCTCGACGGCGAGCCGGTGGCCTTCTGGCAGGTCCTCGATATCCCGGCCGGGGCCACCCTCAAGCTCGGCAAGGCCGCCGCCGGCGCCCGCGCCTACCTGCTGGTGCGCGGCGGCATCGATTGCCCAATGTACCTGGGGTCGCGCAGCACCTTCACCCTGGGTCAGTTCGGCGGGCATGGCGGGCGCGCCCTGCGCAGCGGAGATATGCTCGAACTGCCCGACCTCGACCCCGTCACGACCCACACGCTGCCCGAGGCGCTGGTGCCCGCCTTCGGACGCCCCGCAGGCCAGCAGGACGAGGGGCGTACCTGGGAGGTCGCCGTCCTCTACGGCCCGCACGGCGCGCCGGACTTCTTCACCGAGGGCGATATCGACGCCTTCTTCGCCCACGACTGGGAGGTGCACTACAACTCCAGCCGCACCGGGGTGCGGCTGATCGGCCCCCGCCCCGAGTGGGCGCGGGCCGACGGCGGCGAGGCGGGGCTGCATCCGTCCAATATCCACGACAACGCCTACGCCTTCGGCACCATCGACTTTACCGGTGACATGCCGGTGATACTCGGCCCGGACGGCCCATCCCTTGGCGGCTTCGTCTGCCCGGCCACGGTGATACGCGCCGAGCGCTGGAAACTCGGCCAGCTGGCCGCCGGTGACAAGGTGCGCTTCGTACCGGTCAGCCTGGCCACCGCGCGTGAGCGCGAGGCGCGTCAGCTGGCCGAGCTCGATAGCCTGATCGCACAGCCCTCCACTGCCCTTGTCGAGCAGCGCGACAGCCCGCTGCTGCGGGACGTGCCGGCCGAAGAGGCCGGCGAGCGGATCCTCTATCGCCGCGCCGGCGACGACTTCCTGCTGATCGAGTTCGGTGCCATGGAGCTGGATATTGCCCTGCGCTTTCGGGTCCATGCCTGGATGCTGTGGCTGGGCGAACACCCTCTGCCGGGGCTGCGCGAGCTCACCCCCGGCATCCGCTCGCTGCAGGTGCACTACGAGCCGCGCGAGCTAGCGCTCGACGACCTGCTCGGCCACCTCGCACAGGCAGAACGCGAGCTACGCGACGTCGAGACCCTGGAGGTCGAGTCCCGGGTCGTGCATCTGCCGCTCTCCTGGGATGATCCGGCCTGCCATGAGGCGATCGACAAGTACCAGCGCTCGGTGCGCCCGGACGCCCCCTGGTGCCCCAGCAACCTGGACTTCATCCGCCGCATCAACGGCCTGGAGAGCGAGCGCGAGGTGCGCGATATCGTCTTCGATGCCCGCTACCTGGTGATGGGACTGGGCGACGTCTACCTGGGGGCGCCGGTGGCCACCCCCCTGGCCCCTCGCCAGCGCCTGGTCACCACCAAGTACAACCCGGCGCGTACCTGGACCGCCGAGAACTCGGTGGGCATCGGTGGCGCCTACCTCTGCGTCTACGGCATGGAAGGGCCCGGCGGCTACCAGTTCGTCGGCCGCACCCTGCAGATGTGGAACCGCTACCGGGTCACCGAGCATTTCGACCAGCCATGGCTGTTGCGCTTCTTCGACCAGCTGCGCTTCTTCGAAGTGAGCCACGAGGCATTGACGCAGATCCGCCGGGACTTCCCCCATGGCCGCTATCCACTCAAGGTCGAGACCACGCGCTTCAAGCTCGCCGACTACCAGGCCGAGCTGAAACGCCACGCGTCGGCCATCGACGCCTTCCGTGAACGTCGCGAGGCCGCCTTCCAGACGGAGATGGCGAACTGGCGAGCCAACGGCCAGTTCACTTTCGAAGACCAGGCACCGGAGGCAGCCGACGCCGCAGAACTCGGTGACCATGAGCACGGCATCGACAGCCCGGTGACCGGCAGCCTCTGGAAGCTGCTGGTCGCCGAGGGCGACCGGGTGGCAGACGGCCAGGCCGTGGCCCTGGTGGAGTCGATGAAGATGGAAGTCGAGATCACCGCCGCCGAGGCGGGGCGCGTTACGCGCCTGCCTCTCAAGGAAGGCGCCTCGGTGGCCCCGGGACAGCCCATCGTGATTCTGGAACCAACCGAGGAAAAGCCGGCATGACGACACCGACTCTCAGCGTTTCAAGCCTGCATGCCGCCTATCGCCAGGGCGAGCTGACACCGCGTGCCCTGGTCGAACAGCTGCTCGACGAAGCCGCCACTCGCGACCATGACCCCGCCTGGATCACCCGGCTCGACCGTGATCAGCTCGAGCCCTATCTGGCACGTCTCGAGGGGGAGTCCCCCGACAGCCTGCCGCTCTTCGGCATCCCCTTCGCCATCAAGGACAACATCGATCTGACCGGGGTGCCCACCACCGCCGGCTGCCCGGCCTTCGCCTATACCCCCGATGAGAGCGCCTTCGTCGTGCAGCGGCTGATCGACGCCGGCGCCCTGCCGCTGGGCAAGACCAACCTCGACCAGTTCGCCACCGGCCTGGTCGGCGAGCGCGCCCCGGCGGACTACGGGGTGCCGGCCAACGCCTTCGACCCCGCCTACATCCCCGGCGGCTCCAGCAGCGGCTCGGCGGTGGTCACCGCCGCCGGCCAGGTGAGCTTCGCGCTGGGCACCGATACCGCCGGCTCCGGCCGGGTGCCGGCCTGCTTTAACAACCTGTTCGGCGTCAAGCCAAGCCTCGGGCTATTCAGCACCCGCGGCGTGGTGCCGGCCTGCGCCACCCTGGACACCATCAGCCTGTTCACGCTGACCGCCGACGACGCCAGCGCCGTGTTCCAGATCGCCTCCGCCTTTGACCCCGAGTGCGCCTGGTCACGCCGCCATGACTTTGCGATTCACGGCCAGGCCTATGGCCAGGCCCCGGCGCGCTTCCGCTTTGGGGTGCCGTATGAGAACCAGTGGCAGACCGATGCGGCCTACAGCGCCGGCCTGCATGCAGCGATCGCCCAGTTGGAGGCACTGGGTGGCGAGAAGGTCGAACTCGATTGCCGCCCGCTGCTGGCCGCGGCGCGACTGCTCTATGAGGGCCCCTGGGTCGCCGAGCGCTACCATGCCATCCGCGACCTGCTCGAGCGCAACCCCGAGGCGGTACACCCGGTGACCCGCGAGATCACCGAAGGCGGCGCCACGCCGCTGGCGGTGGACGCCTTCGCCGCCCGCTACCAGTTGGCCGAGTACCAGCGCCAGGCGGATACGCTGATCGCGTCAGTCGATGTGATGCTCTCCCCCACCACCGTGACCCACCCCACCAAAGCCGAGGTGGCCGCCGACCCCATCGGCGTCAACTCGCGGCTGGGCACCTGGACCAACTTCATGAACCTGCTCGACTACAGTGCGCTGGCGGTGCCGGTCGGCTTCACTGACGCGGGCCTGCCCGTCGGTGCGACGCTGTTCGGTCCGACCTTCGACGACCTCAAGCTGCTCTCGCTGGGCCGCGCGCTGGAGGGGCTTTCGATGCTGCCGCTGGGCGCCACGGGACTCGAACGCCCGGCCCTGCCGTCGCTCCCACCGGCCCGGGACGGCACCCTGGACCTGGTGGTGTGCGGCGCCCATCTCGAGGGCCTGCCGCTCAACCATCAGCTGATCGAGAGAGGCGGCGTACTGCAGGAGTGCACCACCAGCGCGCCACGTTACCGCCTCTTTGCCCTGGCCGGCGGGCCGCCGACACGCCCGGCACTGGTCCGCGACGAGGTACGGGGCGCCCCCATCGAGGTGGAGGTCTGGCGACTGCCGACCTCCAGCCTCGGTAGCTTCCTGGCGGGTATCCCCGAACCGCTGGGTCTCGGGCAGGTGGAGCTGTCAAGCGGCGAGTGGAAGACCGGCTTCATCTGTGCCGCGGGGGCACTGCATGAGCCCGACGAGGCTCGGGATGTGACCGAGTACGGCGGCTGGCGGGCCTGGCTGGCTTCCCGATAGCGGAAGGCCATCACAGCAAAGCGCACGCGGGCCGGCTATTGCCGGCCCGCGTGCTGTCGAGATGCGGTCGTGAGACTACTTCGCCACGGCCAGGCTCTCGGCGGTGACATTCGCCGCCGGGGCCTGGGTGGAGACATGGCGATTGATGGCGCTCATCACCGCCTTCATGGAGGCACTGGTGATGCTCTCGTCGGTGCCGACGCCGAACAACGCCTTGCCGTCGATGCGCACCTCCACGTAGGCGATCGCCTCGGCGTCGGCGCCCTGGCCGCGGGAATGCTCGTGGTAGTCGATGATCTCCACGTCGTGGCCGGCGGCGGCCAGGGCCTTGATGTAGGCCGCCAGCGGACCGTTGCCCTCCCCCTTGATGGTGCGCCGCTCGCCGCGCTCCTCGATGATCGCCTCCAGGGTCACCTTCGGGCTATCCGCATCGGAGGAGAGGCGGTGACTGACCAGGCCGAAAGGCGCGATCTGCTCCAGATACTCGTCGGCGAAGGCCTGGTAGATCATCTGGGAGGTGATCTCCTTGCCGGTGCGGTCGGCCACTTCCTGCACCACCTGGCTGAACTCGATCGAGAGACGGCGCGGCAGCTCGATGCCGTGCTCCTGCTCGAGCAGATAGGAGACCCCGCCCTTGCCGGATTGGCTGTTGACGCGGATCACCGCCTCGTAGCTGCGGCCCACGTCCAGCGGGTCGATCGGCAGGTAGGGCACATCCCAGATGGCGTCCGGGTTAGCGCGGCGTTCTGCCATGCCTTTCTTGATGGCGTCCTGGTGCGAGCCGGAGAAGGCGGTGAACACCAGGTCGCCCACGTAGGGGTGGCGGGGGTGCACCGGCAACTGGTTGCAGTATTCCACCTCGCGCATGATCGGCGTGATGTTGGAGAAGTCGAGGCCAGGGTGCACGCCCTGGGTGTACAGGTTCATGGCCAGGGTGACGATATCCACGTTGCCCGTGCGCTCGCCGTTGCCGAACAGGGTGCCCTCGACGCGGTCGGCGCCAGCCATCAGGGTCATCTCGGCGGCAGCCACGCCGGTGCCGCGATCGTTGTGGGGGTGCACGCTGACGATCAGCGCATCGTGGTCCTTCACGTGTCGGCAGAACCACTCCACCTGGTCGGCGTAGTTGTTGGGCGACGCCGCCTCCACGGTGGCCGGCAGGTTGACGATCATCGGCTTCTCGGCAGTGGCGCCGTAGGCCGCCATCACCGCCTCGACGACCTCCTTGGCGAAGTCCATCTCGGTGGTGGTGAACAGCTCCGGCGAATACTGGAAGGTCCAGTTCGTCTCGGGCGCTTCGCTCATGCGCTGCCGGATGCGGGTGGTAGCGTCCACCGCGATCTGGATGCACTCGGGCTTGCTGACGTTGAACACCACACGGCGGAACATCGGATCGGTGGCGTTGTAGACGTGGACGATGACGTTCTTCGCCCCCTTGATCGCCTCGAAGGTGCGGTCGATCAGGTGGTCGCGGGCCTGGGTCAGCACCTGGATGGTGACGTCATCGGGGATCTTGCCGTTATCGATCAGCGAGCGCACGAAGTCGAAGTCGGTCTGGGAGGCCGAGGGGAAGCCCACCTCGATCTCCTTGAAGCCGATCTTTACCAGCAGATCGAACAGGCGCTGCTTGCGCTCCTGATCCATGGGGTCGATCAGCGACTGGTTGCCGTCGCGCAGATCGACGCTGGTCCAGATCGGCGGCTGCTCGATACGGCGACTGGGCCACTGGCGGTCGGGCAGGTCGACGGCGACGAAGGGGCGGTACTTGGCGGCGGGGTTGTCGAGCATCATGGCGGCGTTCTCCCTGGGCTGGCGGTTTGGAGGCATTCAGAAACGGCAACGCCCCGGCTGCTCGGGGCATACCGGGGCATCAGGGCACACAGCACAAGGCGTCCGCTCGGAGGTGACCGAGCGGCATCGGCAATCACTGTGGGCAGGAATTAAGACGGAAGACATTTCGACACCTCGGTGGACCTGACGTAAGACTGCGATGCATGACGCATCGCCCGGCGCTTCAAAGGCCGGCTAGTAGTCGTAGGTCGAGGCTGAGATGGCGAAATGGGATATTCATGACCCTAGAAAATCAGTATGCGGCGTCCTTGTCAAGCGAGGAGCTGATCTCACTCCTCCTCCTCCTCGACCTTGGCCTCTCGCCACCAGCGCCACAATGCCGGAGGCGCCAGCTCCTCGGCGACATCACGGGACCAGATCACCCCGCCCGCATCCTCGAGGTTCAGCCGCAGCAGGCGCCGGTCGGCCCCGTCGATCCTGGCCTCATCGAGGTTGGCCAGGAGCCGGTGCAGTTCTTCCCGCTGCGCCTCGCTGCACCGGCCGCAGTCGATGTGCCGGGGGCGTGCCAGTCCCGGGAAGTGCGCCACCCCCCCCTCGCGGCACAGGCGAAGCACGCTGGCCGAGGTCAGCTCCGGCGGGCGGGCGGTCATGACATCACCCCCACCTCGCGCCAGGCCTCCCGTACCCCCCTTGCCTCACGGCTGCCGTCCCCGAAACGCCGAGCGGCATTCGCCTGCGTCAGGGCGGCGAAGGTGGCGAAGTCGCTATCCCGGCCCAGGCGGGCATCGACAAGGGTGTCGTACCAGATCCGCCCGGCACTCTCCCAGGCATGCCCCCCCAGGGCCATGGCGGCGAGGTGGAAGGCACGATTGGGGATCCCCGAGTTGATGTGCACACCACCATGGTCCTGTTCGGTCACCACGAAGTCGTCCAGGTGCCCCGGCTGCGGATCGCGTCCCAACAGCGGGTCATCGTAGGCGGTCCCCGGCGCGGCCATGGAACGCAGGGCGATCCCCGCCACCCGATCGGTGAAGAGCCCCTCGCCGATGAGCCAATCGGCCTGGTCGACACCCTCACCCCGGGCATGCTGCTTGGTCAGGCTGCCGAAGACATCCGACAGGGACTCGTTGAGGGCCCCGGACTGTCCGGCATAGGCCAGGGCCGCCTCGTACTGGATCACTCCGTGGGTGAGCTCATGGGCGATGATGTCGAGGGCGATGGTGAAGCGCTGGAACAACTCGCCATCGCCCTCCCCAAAGACCATCTGACGGCCGTCCCAGAAGGCGTTCTCGTAGTTCTGACCATAGTGCACTGTGGCCACCAGAGGCAGACCACGGTCGTCGAGGGAATGGCGACCGAAGGCCTGCCAGAACAGGCGGTAGGTCTCGCCCAGGCCGTGATAGGCTTCATCAATGGCGGGGTCGCCGCTGTCCTCCTCTCCCTCGCTGCGTACCCGGCGCCCCGGCAAATCCTGTCGCCCCTCGGCGGAGTGGATGTAGCGCAACGGCTCGCCGGGGCGAGCACTTATCGGCGGCGAGGGAGTGATGCCGGCACGAGCCCGGAAGCCGCGGTCGGCCAGCAGGGTCCGGCGCGCGCACTCGCGCAACCGGTCACTTCCCCCGCTGGCGATACGCTCGAGCAGGTAGGGGGGCAGGAAGGGACGTAGTCTCGTCGGCACGGTCGCATTGGTCATCCCTGTCCTCCTGGCGTCTCGCCCACCCCAAGGCAGGGGGAGGGCAACTCATCCCCTCTGGCTCGCCCACTCCGAAAAGGTTCCGCTAACGCTGACGGCGCTCCAGCAGCGCCTCCATCCGCGACAGCTGGTCGCGCATCTCGCGCACATCATCGCGCAGGCCGTGCAGTTCCGCGGCCTCCCCCTCCCCGGTCTCCAGCTCGATGGCCAGACTCTCCTTCTGCATCACGTCGAGCACGATGCCGATCATCATGTTCAGGAAGATGAAGGCGTTGAGGAAGATGAAGGTGAGAAAGTAGATCCAGGCGTAGGGGTAATGCTCCATGGTCGGGTAGAGCACCGCCGTGGCCCAGCTCTCGAAGGTGGCCACCTGGAACAGCGTCAGCATGGCCAGAGAGATATTGCCCCACAGCTTCTCGTCGACGCTGGCGAACAGGAAGCTGCCGAGGGCCCCGTAGATGTAGAAGATGATGAACATCAGCAGCACCACGTAGCCCATGCGCGGGATCGACTTGAACAGCGCGGCGATCAGCATGCGCAGCTCGGGGATCATCGAGACCAGACGCAGCACCCGGAAGATGCGCAGCAGGCGGGCCAGCAGCACCATCTCCGAGTCGTCCAGGGGAATCAGGCTGGCGGTAACGATCAGGAAATCGAAGATGTTCCAGCCCCTGCGGAAGAAGTCGCGCAGGCGCTTCTCCGCCGCCATCCGGATCAGGATCTCCACCAGGAAGAACACCGTCACTGCCACGTCGAGCCACAGCATTACCGCCTGAAATCGGCTGACCTCCTCCTCGTAGGTCTTGGCGCCGATCAGCAGCGCCGAGACCACGATGATGGTGATCACCGTGAGCTCGAAGGTCTTGTGGGAGCGCAGCCGCTCGAAGCGGTCGCGCCAGGTCTCGAAGGTATCGCTCACTCCCCTTGCTCCTCCAGGTCCACCTGGCGATAGCCGATCAGGTAGAGCACGGCATCGAGGCCGAGCGTCGAGATGGCGTGGCTGGCCTGGGCGCGCACCAGCGGCTTGGCGCGGAAGGCGATGCCGAGCCCGGCGGCGGCCAGCATCTTGAGATCGTTGGCGCCGTCGCCCACGGCGATGGTCTGCTCCAGCCTGAGCCCCTCGCGCGTGGCGATCTCGCGCAGCAACTCGGCCTTGCGATCGGCGTCGAGGATCGGCTCGCGCACCTCCCCGGTCACCTTGCCGTTCTCGATCACCAGCTCGTTGGCATGGATCTCATCGAAGCCGAGCCTCTGCTGCAGGTGGCGGGCGAAGTAGGTGAAGCCGCCGGAGAGGATCGCCGTGCGGTAACCCAGGCGTTTGAGCTGGGCCATCAGCCGTTCCACGCCATCCATCAGCGGCAGCGTCTCGGCGATCTCGGCCAGCACCGCCTCGTCGAGGCCCTTGAGCTTGGCCATGCGCTCGCGGAAGCTCTGCTGGAAATCGAGCTCGCCGCGCATGGCGCGTTCGGTGACCTCGGCCACTTCGTCATAGACGCCGTGACGGCGGGCCAGCTCGTCGATCACCTCGGCCTGGATCAGAGTGGAATCCATGTCGAAGCAGACCAGGCGGCGATGCCGGCGCCAGATGGAATCCTCCTGGATGGCGATGTCCACGCCGTGCATGGCGCCCAGCGCCAGCGCCTTCTCGCGCAGGGCGTCGAGGTCGACCTCCTCGCCGCGCAGCCAGCACTCCACGCAGGCGCCCTGAATGCTGTCGTGATCCCGGGGTACGCCGCCATCCAGCGGCTCGCGCCCGGAGAGGCGGTGGATCAATTCCACGGTGAGGCCGTGCTCGGCGGTCAGCGCGCCCACCTCGGCCAGGATGCCCGCCGGCAGATGCGGCGCCAGCAGGGTCAGGATCAGCCGCGGCTGGCTGGCCTGGCTGCTCCAGCGCTGGTACTCCTCGGCGCTGACCTGGATCGCCTTGACGTCGAGGCCCAGGGCATCGCCAGCGGCGGCCAGGGCGCCTTCAAGGTCGGCCTCATGGCCGAGGCCCACCAGGGCCTCCAGGGAGAGCATGCCGAAGGTCACGCTCTGGTTGATGTCCAGCAGGCGGGCGCCGCTCGTCGCCAGGGCCTTGCCCAGCCCGGCCAGCTGGCCCGGGCGAGCCGCGCCGGTGGCGCGGATCAATACTCGTCGTGTCATGGAAACCCCAGTCTTGAGCTAGAAGCTGGAAGCTGGAAGACCCCCTGAGGCACAAGGGGCCTCTCAGCCTTGGGTAGAATTACGGTGTTCCAGGCTCACCCAATTGCCTCGAAACTCTCAGCGGTGCTTGGTTTTCCTTCAAGCTTCAAGCTTCCGGCTTCAAGCTTTCAAGCCGGTCCACCTTCTGCAGGCCGCGGGGCAGCTTGCTGCCCCGCCGGCCGCGCTCGCCGCGATAATACGCCAGATCGTCGGGTTTGAGGGTGAGATGGCGCTTGCCGGCGTGGATCACCAGGCTGGTGCCGGCCGGCAGCAGTACCAGATCGCGCACGAACTCCTCGCGGCGTGCCGCCCGTGGCCCGGGAATGTCGAGCATCTTGTTGCCCTTGCCCTTGGTCATCTCGGGCAGCTGCTCGAGGGGGAAGACCAGCAGGCGGCCCTCGTTGGAGACCGCCGCCACCTGGGCCCCCTCGCCTTCCGGCACCGCCATCGGCGGCAGCACATTGCAGCCCTTGGGCACCGAGAGCACGCCCTTGCCGGACTTGTTCTTGCCTACCAGTTCCTCGAGGCGCGCCACGAAGCCGTAGCCGCCGTCGGAGGCGAGCAGGTAGCGGGTGGATGGCGGCGCCAGCATGACGCCCGCCAAGTGGGCGCCAGCCACTACGTTGACGCGACTGGTGACGGGCTCGCCCTGGCCACGGGCGCTGGGCAGGTTGTGGGCCTGGAGGGTGTAGGCTCGGCCGGTGTCGTCGAGCAGCACCAGCGGCTGGTTGGTCTTGCCGCGGGCCGCCAGGGCGAAGCTGTCGCCGGCCTTGTAGGAGAGCCCCGACGGGTCGATCTCGTGGCCCTTGGCACTGCGAATCCAGCCCTTCGCGGAGAGCACCACGGTGACGGGGTCGGCGCCCACCAGTTCCACCTCGGAGAGCGCCCTGGCCTCCTCGCGCTCGACGATCGGCGAGCGGCGCTCATCGCCATGGGCCTCGGCGGCGGCGCGCAGCTCCTCCTCGATCAGGTCGGTGAGCGCCGCCTCGTTGCCGAGCAGCTCCTGGAGTCGCTTGCGCTCGGCCTCGAGTTCTTCCTGCTCGCCGCGGATCTTCATCTCTTCGAGCTTGGCGAGGTGACGCAGGCGCAGTTCGAGGATCGCCTCGGCCTGGCGGTCGCTCAAGCCGAAGGCGTCCATCAGCGCCGGCTTGGGCGCGTCCTCCTCGCGGATGATGCGGATCACCTCGTCGATATTGAGGTAGGCGATCAGTAGGCCCTCGAGGAGGTGCAGGCGGTCCTCCACCTTGCCCAGGCGGTGCTCCAGGCGCCGGCGCACGGTACTGCGACGGAAGCGCAGCCACTCGCCGAGCAGATCGGGCAGCGGCATCACCCGCGGCCGGCCGTCGAGTCCGATCACGTTCATGTTGACGCGGATGTTCTTCTCGAGGTCGGTGGTGGCGAAGAGATGTGCCATCAGCGCCTCGATATCGACGCGGTTGGAGCGCGGCTCGATCAACAGGCGGGTCGGCTCCTCATGGGTCGACTCGTCGCGAAGGTCGGCCACCATGGGCAGCTTCTTGGCCTGCATCTGGGCGGCGATCTGCTCGAGGATCTTGGCCCCGCTCACCTGGTAGGGCAGCGCGGTGACCACGATGCTGCCCTCCTCCATCACGTAGCGGGCGCGCAGTTTCACCGAACCGCGGCCGCTCTCGTAGAGCTTTCGCAGGTCGGCGCGTGAAGTAATGATCTCGGCCTCGCTGGGGAAGTCCGGCGCCGGCAGGTGGGCGACGAGGTCGGTGGTGGTGGCCTCGGGGTGGCGCAGCAGGTGGCAGGTGGCCTCGACCACCTCGTTCACGTTATGCGGCGGGATGTCCGTCGCCATGCCCACGGCGATGCCGGTGCCGCCGTTGAGCAGCACGTGGGGCAGGCGCGACGGCAGCACCACCGGCTCGTTCATGGTGCCGTCGAAGTTGGGGGTCCAGTCCACGGTGCCCTGCCCCAGTTCGGCGAGCAGCACCTCGCTGAACTTCGACAGCCGCGCCTCGGTGTAGCGCATGGCGGCAAACGACTTGGGATCGTCGGGACTGCCCCAGTTGCCCTGGCCATCCACCAGCGGATAGCGGTAGCTGAACGGCTGGGCCATCAGCACCATGGCCTCGTAGCAGGCACTGTCGCCGTGGGGGTGGAACTTGCCCAGCACGTCACCGACGGTGCGCGCCGACTTCTTGTACTTGGCGTTGGCCCCCAGCGCCAACTCGCGCATGGCGTAGACGATGCGCCGCTGCACCGGCTTCATGCCGTCGCCGATATGGGGCAGCGCCCGGTCGAGGATGACGTACATCGAGTAGTCGAGGTACGCCTTCTCGGTGTATTCGCGTAGCGAGAGGCGCTCGACGTCGCCCTCCGCCACCTGGATATCCATACTCATAGCTCGGTGGCCTTGTTCACACTTGTGGAGTCGTCAAGGGCTGAGCCCCCTTCACCCTCGGTGGTGAGCTGTAAGCTGAAAGCTTGTAGCTGGAAGTTACCCCCTCAGGCAGCCGAGGGTTCATCCAGCTTCCGGCTTCGAGCTTCAAGCTTAAACTTCGATATCCGCCAGGTTGCCGTAGTCCTCGAGCCAGCTCTTGCGGTCGGGGGCACGCTTCTTGGCCAGCAGCATGTCCATCATCTCCATGGTGCCATCGCCCACTTCACGGGTGAGCTGAACCAGGCGACGGGTGTCCACCGCCATGGTGGTCTCGCGCAGCTGCAGCGGGCTCATCTCGCCCAGGCCCTTGAAGCGCTGCACGTTCACGGTACCGCGCTTGCCCTCAAGCTTGCGCAGGATCGCCGCCTTCTCGCTCTCGTCCAGGGCGTAGAATACCTCCTTGCCCAGGTCGATCCGGTAGAGCGGCGGCATGGCCACGTAGACGTGGCCGGCATCCACCAGCGCCGGGAAGTGGCGCACGAAGAGCGCGCACAGCAGGGTGGCGATATGCAGGCCGTCGGAGTCGGCGTCGGCGAGGATGCAGATCTTGTGATAGCGCAGCTTGGAGAGGTCATCGCTGACCGGGTCCATGCCAACGGCCACGGCGATGTCGTGGACCTCCTGGGAGCCGTAGATGTCGTGGGACTCCACCTCCCAGGTGTTCAGGATCTTGCCGCGCAGCGGCAGGATCGCCTGGCTCTCGCGGTTGCGCGCCTGCTTGGCGCTGCCGCCGGCGGAGTCGCCCTCCACCAGGAACAGCTCGCTCATGGCCGGGTCCTGGCCGGAGCAGTCGGCCAGCTTGCCGGGCAGCGCCGGGCCAGAGGTGACCTTCTTGCGCGCCACCTTCTTGGCACTCTTCTGGCGCCGCTGGGCGGCGCTGATCACGAGTTCGGCCAGCGCTTCGGCCTGGTCCACGTGGTGGTTGAGCCACAGCGAGAAGGCGTCCTTGACCACCCCGGAGACGAAGCCCGCCACGGTGCGCGAGGAAAGTCGCTCCTTGGTCTGACCGGCGAACTGGGGGTCGAGCATCTTCACCGAGAGCACGTAGGAGACCCGCTCCCAGAGGTCCTCGGCGGTGAGCTTCACCCCCCGCGGCAAGAGGCTGCGGTACTCGCAGAACTCGCGCAGGGCCTCGAGCAGGCCGGCGCGCAGGCCGTTCACGTGGGTACCGCCCTGAGGCGTGGGGATCAGGTTGACGTAGCTCTCCAGCAGCGGCTCGCCGCCCTCGGGCAGCCACTGGATCGCCCAGTCCACCCCCTGCTCGTCGTCGGCGAAGTGGCCGACGAAGGGCGACTGGGGCAGCACCTCATAGCCGTCGGTGGCCTGGGCCAGGTAGTCGCGCAGGCCATCCTCGTACTGCCACGCGCTCTCGGTGCCGTCGGCTTCCATCAGGGTGACCTTGAGCCCCGGGCAGAGCACCGCCTTGGCACGCAACAGGTGCTTCAGGCGCCCCACCGCCAGGCGCGGGCTGTCGAAGTAGCCCGCCTCCGGCCAGAAGCGCAGCACGGTGCCGGTGTTACGCTTGCCCACGCTGCCGATCACCGAGAGCTTCGACACCGGCTCGCCGTGTTCGAAGGCCATGGCGTGGCGGCCGCCATCGCGCAGCACCTCCACCTCGAGGCGCCGGGAGAGCGCGTTGACCACCGAGACGCCGACGCCGTGCAGGCCGCCGGAGAACTTGTAGCTGGCGTTGGAGAACTTTCCCCCGGAGTGCAGACGGGTAAGGATCAGCTCCACCCCGGAGACACCGTGCTCCGGATGGAGGTCGATGGGCATGCCGCGACCATCGTCGGCGACCTCGATGCCGCCATCCTCGAACAGCCGCACGCTGACCTGGCTGGCATGGCCGGCCAGCGCCTCGTCGACGCTGTTGTCGACCACCTCCTGGATGAGGTGGTTGGGGCGGCTGGTGTCGGTGTACATGCCCGGGCGCTTGCGCACCGGCTCCAGGCCGGAAAGCACCTCGATCGAGCTGGCACTGTATTGCGTCATGGGTCGTCCGGTTCCTTGTGTGATCGGGGCTGCCAGGCCGGCGACAGGGCGTGGCCGCCGTGGGCCAGCAGTGCCGGCAGGTGCCGGGCCAATACCGCGAAGCCGTGGTCGGCTCCAGGGTGCAGCAGGGTGCGTGCGCCGCGGTAGAGGGCAAAGGCATCCGCCGGGTCGAGCACCTCGTCGGCGGTCCCCAGCAACAGCAGGTAACGCTCCGGCGCGGTGACCCGCGCCGGCGTCAGCGCCTCGAGCTCGGCCAGGTGCGCCTCGCTCACCGTGAAGCGCTCGCCGGAATAATCGTTGACGAAGACTTCATCGACCCAGTCGCTCACCAGACGGGTCGGGGCCACCGCCGGATTGATCAGGGCGGCGCGCAGTCCGCCGCGCTCGGCCAGGCAGGTGGCCAGAAAGCCCCCCATGGAGCTGCCGGCCAGCAGCGGGGCGGGACCGAGCTCGGCGAGCCGCGACTCGGCCAGCGCCAGGGCTTCGGCGGGCCGATGCGGTAGCTGGGGCGAGACACAGGGCAGGCCCAGATGGGCACAGGCCTCACGCACCCATCTCGCCTTGGGCGAATCGACGCCGCTGTTGAAACCGTGCAGGTAGAGCACCCCGCTGGCCGGCTTCACCGGGCAGGGCGCACTCAGCATAGCGCAACTGCTGTACGAACAGCCAGTGTCACGTAGAGGCCTTGCCGTTCGCCTCGGCCGCCCAGGCCGCCTCGATCAGCGCCCGGGTGGAGGCGTCCATGGTCTCCAGGCCCTCATGGTTCTCGAGAATGCGCTGGGTCTCGCCGGCGATCTGCTTGCCCAGCTCCACCCCCCACTGGTCGAAGGGGTTGATCCCCCAGATCGTCGCCTGCACGAATACCTTGTGCTCGTAAAGGGCGATCAGGGCGCCCAGGGTGGACGGCGTCAGCTCGTCGAGCAGCAGAGTTGTGGAAGGCTGGTTGCCGCGATAGCGCTTGTGCCCGGGGCGCTCTCCCGGCTCATCGATGGCATCGTCGCCCAACGCCAGCAGCCGCGACTGGGCGAAGCAGTTGGCCAGGGTCAGCCGATGCTGGCCCTTGAGATGCTGGCGGGTCGCCTCGTTCTCCACCTCGTCGTATCGCCGCAGGGGCGCGATAAAGTCGCACTCCACGGCCTGGGTACCCTGGTGCAGCAGCTGATAGAAGGCGTGCTGGGCATTGGGCCCGAGCTGGCCCCACAGCACCGGACAGGTGGAGTAGTCCACCTCGCGCCCTTCCGCCGTCACCGACTTGCCGTTGGACTCCATTTCGAGCTGCTCGAGGTAGGCGGCGAAATACTCCAGGCGACCGTCATAGGGCAGGATGGAGTGGGCGCGGATGTCCAGGAAGTTGACGTTCCAGATCCCCACCAGGGCCAGCAGCACCGGCAGGTTGTCGGCCAGCGCCGCGGTGCGGAAATGCTCGTCCAGGGCGTGGGCGCCGGCCAGCAGCTCGCGGAAGCGCTTCATGCCCACCACCAGGGCAATGGGCAGGCCGATGCCGCCCCACAGCGAGTAGCGGCCGCCGACCCACTCCCAGAACTCGAGCTGGTGGGCGGGAGCGATGCCCCACTCGGCCATCTTCTCGGGGCTCGCCGAGATGCCGATGAAGTGCTGGCGCATCACCAGCTCGGCGTCGACGCCCTCCTCCCCCTCCAGGCGCGCCATCAGCCAGTCCCGGGCGGTGCGCGCATTGGAGAGCGTATCGATGGTGGTGAAGGACTTCGACGAGAGCACGAACAACGTAGCCTCGGGGTCGAGGCGTGCCAGGCAGTCGGCCAGCTGGGAGCCGTCCATGGTGGAGGCGAAGTGCACCTCCACGCGGTGCACGTCGCGCAGCCGATAGTCGGCCAGGGCGTGGGTCACCATCAGCGGGCCGAGGTCCGAGCCGCCGACGCCCAGGTTGACCACGTGGCGGATGGCCTTGCCGGTGGCGCCGCGCCACTGACCGGTGTGGAAGCGCTCGACCATGGCCTCCATGTGCTCGAGGGTGCGATGCACCCCGGGCACCAGATCCTCGCCCTCCACCACCAGCGAGTCACCCTCCGGCAGACGCAGGGCCGTATGCAGTGCCGGGCGATTTTCGCTGAGGTTGACCCGCTCACCGCCCAGCAACCGCTGGATCGCCCCGGGCACGTCCGCCTGTTCGGCCAACGCCAGCAGGTGCACCAGGGTCTCGGCGGAGCAGCGCTGCTTGGAGAGGTCCACGGTCAGGCCGGCGGCGCGGCGGGTGAAGCGCGCCTGGCGGTCCGACTCATCGGCAAACAGTTCATGCAGGTGGCGGCGGCCCAGTGCCTTGGCGTGGGCCTTGAGCTCACGCCAGGCGTCGCTCTGATCGATCATACTCTCCTCCTTGAAGCCCGGCGGGTGCAGGGTCATGGCGGCGCGCGTAGAATAGCGCCCGTTCCCGCATTTCTGGCCTGATCATGAGTGATGCATCTTACCGTGACGCGATCTTTTCGACACCCCTCGACCGGGTCGCGCGCTTCTCTTTCGATGAACAGGTAGTCGCCTGTTTTCCCGACATGATCCGCCGCTCGGTACCGGGCTACGGGCAGATACTGGGCATGCTGGGGCTGATCGCCCGCCGGCACCTGCGACACGGCGCCCGGGTCTACGACCTGGGCTGCTCGCTGGGCGCCGGCGGCCTGGCCCTGGCCGGCCAGCTTTCGCCCGAGGCCTTCCGCTACGTCGGCGTGGATCTCTCACCGGCCATGGTGGCCCGGGCCCGGGAGACCCTGGCCGACGAGTGCCCTGACCATTCCATGGCAACCGTCGAGGCTGACATCCGCAGGCTCGACTATGAGCCCGCCGGCATGGTCGTGCTCAACTTCACCCTTCAGTTCCTGCCCCCGGCGGACCGCGAGGCCATGGTGGAGCGTCTGTTCACCGCACTCGAGCCCGGCGGCGTGCTGGTGCTCTCGGAGAAGATACGCGCCGAGGGCGAGGAAGAGAACGCCTGGCTGGTGGAGCGCTACCACGACTTCAAGCGCGCCAACGGCTACAGCGACCTGGAGATCAGCCAGAAGCGCACGGCGCTCGAGAACGTGCTGGTCCCCGACACCCTGGCCGAGCACCACGCCCGCCTGGCCCGGGCCGGCTTCTCCCGCGCCCACACCTGGTACCAGTTTCTCAACTTCGCCTCCGTAGTGGCTTTCAAGAACGAGGCCTTCAAGGACGCCACCGCACCTGCATCGCCGGAGGCTTGAGCGTGCCGATTCCCGCCGAACACCGCGACCTCTACCGGGCCTTCCTCGATCAGGGCCTCGACACCTGGCTGGCGCGGCTTCCCGAGCAGCTGGCCGGCGGGCTCGACCGCCGGCGCTTTGGCGACCTGCCCGCCTGGGAGAAGGCGGTGGCCAAGCTGCCGGCGCTGCCCGACGCACGCCGGGTCAGCCTGGACACCGACACTGTCAGCGTCGAGGTCGCGCTCACCGACAGTCAGCGCCGCCAGGCCGAGAACCTGCTGCGCAAGCTTGCCCCCTGGCGCAAGGGGCCTTTTACACTCGGCGGCATTCCCATCGACACCGAGTGGCGCTCCGACTGGAAGTGGCAGCGCCTCACACCGCACCTGGCCCCGTTGGCCGGCCGCCGGGTGCTCGACGTGGGCGGCGGCAGCGGCTACCACGGCTGGCGCATGGCCGGCGCGGGCGCCGCCTTCGTGCTGGTGATCGACCCCTCGCCGCGCTTCTTCTGGCAGTTCCGCGCGGTGCGCCACTTCGTCGGCGACGCCGACGGGCATCGCACCCACTTCCTGCCGGTGGGCATCGAGGACGTACCGGAGCATCTCGACGTCTTCGACACGGTGTTCTCCATGGGCGTGCTCTACCATCGCCCCTCGCCCCTGGAGCACCTGCTGCAGCTCAGCGGCGCCCTGCGCCCGGGGGGCGAGCTGGTCCTGGAGACCCTGGTGGTCGAGGGCGACGCCACCACGGTACTGCTGCCCGGGGAGCGCTACGCCGCCATGCCCAACGTCTACTTCCTGCCGTCATCGGCGGCGCTCTGCCAGTGGCTCGAGCGTTGCGGGTTCGAGAATGTGCGGGTGGTGGACGAGGCGGTGACGACCTGTGAGGAGCAGCGCGCCACCGAGTGGATGACCTTCCAGTCCCTGGCCGACTTCCTCGACCCCGAGGACCCGACGAAGACCCGCGAGGGCTACCCCGCCCCGCGCCGCGCGGTGGTGATCGCCAGCCGGCCGCGATAGGCGCTCACCTTCTCAGGATCACGAGCCAGCGCCCCAGGTTGAGGATGCTGGCCAGGGACGCCGCCACATAGGTGAAGGCGCAGGCGGTGAGCACATGGCGGGCGCCGGGCATGTCGTAGGGCGGGATATACTCCTTGAGCAGCGGCAACGCGCGCTGAAAACTGGCGTCGAACTCCACCGGCAGGGTCACCAGGTGCACCAGCGCCGCGGTGCCGAAACTGATCACCGCCGCGGCGACCACGATGGCCAGTCCGCCCGGCAATCGAGTGAGCAGGAACAGCAAGGGCGCGGCCATCATCAGCACCGCCCCGAGTTTCTCGGCCTTCTGGGCCACCCCCACCAGCCTTGATCGGGCCAGCAGCGGCGCATAGCCCTGGTGGTGCTGGATGGCGTGGCCCACCTCGTGGGCCGCTACCGTCACCGCGGTGAGCGAGCGCCCGCCGTAGACCTCCGGCGAGAGCCGCACCCGACGCGCCTCGGGGTCGTAGTGGTCGCCCTGCTCGGTCGGCTCCACCTTGACCCCCTCGATGCCCAGCCGGCGCAACAGGTGATCAGCCAGCTCTGCCCCGGTGCCGGGGTAGTCGTCGCGGCCACGGGTATGACGCTTGATGACCCACTGGGCCCAGAGGTTGGGCAGCAGGAAGATGGCCAGCAGCAGGACAATGGCGAGAACGATCATCGGGGGTTGGCTCCGGGTCGGCTGTGATGCTTTGGACACAGCCTACCAGAGCCGGTTTCACCCCCCGCCATCGCATCATCCCTCATCGACGCAGGCCTGGCGCACCGCCGACAGGTCGGCCCGGGAGATCAGCCCATGCTGGTAGGCATGGGTCGCCATGGCGGCGCTGTCGGCGGCCAATACCAGCTCGCAGTCGCTGTGCGCGATCTCCTGCCGCAGCCGTTCGATGGCCAGCTCACGGCCGGGCTTGCGATCGACGCGGCGAATGTAGATCGCCTTCACCCGGCCGGGATGCTCCTTGACGATGCGGGTATAGACCTCGGGGTCGTGCTGTCCGCTGTCGCCGATCAGTACACAGGGTAGATCCTCCATCACCGTCAGCATGCGGGTGATCAGGTCATGCTTGTGGTCTTCGGCAGGGCGCGGCCAGGGGTGGCGCCAGGAGAGTCCCCACTCGCGCAGGAACAGGATCGGCCCCACCGGGATGCGATTGAGCTGGAAGAACGCCTCGAGCATCTCGTAGAGGCCCCAGGGCCCCCGCGAGACGTAGAGAATCGGGCGCCTGGCCTCACCCTCGGCACCGACGTGAAGCGCCCGGTAGAGCGAGGCCACGCCGGGAAAGGCGGTGCGCTGGTGGGCCTTCTGCACGAACAGTCGGTAGAGCATGCGCAGCCTATCGGCGACACCGGTATACATCACGGTATCGTCGATATCGCTGATCACCAGCAGGTCGGTCTCCGGCGGTGGGATATACACCTCGGCGTGGCAGTGCACTGGTTCATCGCCCTGGGTGACCTGCAGCTCGGCCTGATGCCAGGATAGGTCCTTCGGCAGCGGCGTCTCGAGGGGTAAGTGAATGTCGAAGAAGCCGTCGCGGTCGGTGGTTGCGGTGGTCCGGTTGGCGCCCAGACTCGCCTCCACACGAACACCGGCCACCCCACGGCGAGCGATACGGCGCACCACGTCTGCCACGTCACGCAGCATGCCATGGTGAGGGATCACCCGCCCCAGGGCGGCCTGGTGGAACACCCGTCCCATGACGAAGACTTCCCGGCGGGAGCCATAGCCGCGGTAGGGATGGACCACGATGCCACCGCGGCCGAGGTCGCGCTTCATCGGCCGGGTGATGAAGTGCAGCACGCGCCTGACCCGGCCGGTGGAACGCCGTCCGCTCCCCATCACTCCTTCCCCTCCGGTTCACTCCGGCCCCGGAGCGGAGCCGCCCTGGCGTCTTGCCGTGTGCGCATCGTGAGCTCCCGCGCCTGATGTCGGACACCGATGATGATCAACAGGGTACCGGAAAGCGAAGCCCCGCTATAGTGAGCAGGGCTTCGAAGACAGCAGGACCACCCGGGCGAGGTCAGCGCTTCAGCAGCTCGCGAAGATCCTTCGCTTCCCAATGGGGGAAGTACCTGCGCACCAGGGCGTTGAGCTCGAGCTCGAAGCCGGCCCAATCCACCTCGCCGGGGCTCGCCGACTCGCCCTCGACCACACGGCGGATCATGCCCGCCCCTACGGTGACGTTGGTCAGCCGGTCGATGACGATAAAGCTGCCGGTACCCGGGCTGGTCGCGTAGTTATCCAGCGGTACCTCGGCGGTCAGCCCCACCCGGCAGCGGGCGATGGCGTTGAGCTCCAGCCGTTCCGCCGGGTGTCGCGCCAGGGTGTTGACGTCCACCTGGTGGAGGATCTCCTCGACCTGGCCGGCCACCGAGCGGCCGGCCAGGCGAATGTCGACCTGTCGCCCGGGGGTCAGCGCCTGCTCGTGCATCCAGACGATATCCGCCTCGAAGGCGTGGGAACTGACCACCTCGGCGTCCGCCGCGACGATCCAGTCTCCCCGCGAGATGTCGATCTCGTCCGCCAGGGTCACGGTGATCGCCTGGCCGGGCCAGGCCGCTTCCAGGTCGCCGTCCCAGGTGACGATGCGCTCGACGGTGGAACGCCTGCCGGAGGGCAGCACCTTGATCAACTGGCCCGGGCGCAGCACGCCCGCCTCCAGGGTGCCGGCATAGCCGCGGAAATCCAGGTTGGGCCGGTTGACGTACTGCACCGGCAGGCGCAGGTCGGTCAGGTTTCGGTCGCGGCTGATCTCGACGCTCTCGAGCAGTTCCAGCAACGTCGGCCCTTCATGCCAGGAGAGCGAATCGCTGCGATTGACAACGTTATCGCCCTTGAGCGCCGACAGCGGCACGAAGCGGATGTCCCGGGCCTGGAGCTGTCCGGCTATTTCCTGGTACTCGGTGACGATCTCGTCGAAGCGCGCCTGGGAGTAGTCCACCAGGTCCATCTTGTTGACCGCCACCACCAGGTGCTGGATGCCCAGCAGGTCGGCGATGAAGCTGTGGCGCCGGGTTTGCGTCTGCACACCGTAGCGGGCGTCGATCAGGATGATGGCGAGGCTCGCCGTCGAGGCCCCGGTGGCCATGTTGCGGGTGTACTGCTCATGCCCCGGGGTGTCGGCGATGATGAACTTGCGCCTGTCGGTGGAGAAGAAGCGATAGGCCACGTCGATGGTGATGCCCTGTTCGCGCTCCGACTGCAGGCCGTCGACCAGCAGCGCGAGATCGACCTCCTCGCCGGTAGTGCCCACCTTCCGTGAGTCTCTGGTCAGGGCCGCGAGCTGGTCGTCGAAGATCATCTTGGAGTCGTGCAGCAGACGACCGATCAGCGTCGACTTGCCGTCGTCGACGCTGCCGCAGGTAATGAAGCGCAGCAGGTCCTTGTTCTCGTGCTCGTGGAGGTAGGCTTCGATATCTTCCGCGATCAATTCTGACGCATGTGCCATAACACACCTATAGCTTGAAGCTGTAAGCCGGAAGCTGGAAGAACCCCAGTCGATCCCCGGCTCACAGCCAATATCTTTCGTTGGATGGCCTTGCCGATAGCTTGTATGCCTGAAGCCTCCAGAAACCCACCAGAAGTTCCCCTTGAGTTTTCTTACAGCTTCAAGCTTTCAGCTTCCGGCTCTCTAACGCGCCTCCGGCGCGTTAGAAGTACCCCTCGCGCTTCTTCTTCTCCATGGAGCCGGCCTGGTCGTGGTCGATGGCGCGGCCGCTGCGCTCGCTGGTCCTCGTCAGCAGCATCTCCTGGATGATCTCGGGCAGGGTCGCGGCCGTGGACTCCACCGCACCGGTGAGCGGATAGCAGCCCAGGGTCCGGAAGCGCACCCACTTCTCCTCGGGCACCTCGCCCTCGGCCAGCGGCAGGCGCTCGTCGTCGACCATCACCAGCATGCCATCGCGCTCCACCACCGGGCGCGGGGCGCTGAAGTAGAGCGGCACGATGGGGATGGATTCCAGATAGATGTACTGCCAGATATCCAGCTCGGTCCAGTTGGAGAGCGGGAAGGCACGGATCGACTCGCCCTTGTTGACCCGGGCGTTATAGAGGTTCCACAGCTCCGGGCGCTGGTTCTTGGGGTCCCAGCGATGGAACTTGTCGCGGAAGGAGAACACCCGCTCCTTGGCGCGGCTCGCCTCCTCGTCGCGGCGCGCGCCGCCGAAGGCGGCATCGAAGCCGTACTTGTCCAGGGCCTGCTTGAGGGCCGCGGTCTTCATCACGTCGGTGTAGCCACTGGAGCCGTGGTCGAAGGGGTTGATGCCAGCGGCGCGCCCCTCCTCGTTGGTGTGCACCAGCAGCTCCATGCCCGCCTCGGCCGCCATGCGGTCTCGGAAGGCGATCATCTCGCGGAACTTCCAGGTGGTGTCCACATGCAGCAGCGGGAAGGGCGGCGGGCCGGGATAGAAGGCCTTGCGCGCCAGGTGCAGCATCACCGCGGAGTCCTTGCCGATGGAGTAGAGCATCACCGGGTTGCGGAACTCGGCCGCCACCTCACGAAGGATGTGGATCGACTCGGCCTCGAGCTGCTGCAGGTGAGTCAGCCGCTGGGGCGACAGCGTCGGGGAGGCGCTGCTCGCCTGGGCAGGCGACGGTGTGGTCGCGTCGTGAAGAGTGGTCATGGCCCGGCTACCTCGCATGACGGTGGGCATGGAAATCATGCAACGAGGTTAACGCCGGACCATTAATAACTCAAAAGAATTAATAGCGATCTTTTTATACCCCAATTTCATTTGCAACCAGGAGTCAAAGATCGACGCGTTCTACCCAGGTCGTGACGTCGTCATCCCCCAGGTCGAGCACCCGATAGCCGGGACGCGAGGCCTCATCGATGGCGAAGGTCTCGGCCCCGGCCAGAAACTGGTCGGTGGTGGAGGGGCAGCCGTAAACCGCCACTTCGGCCTCCTCCAGACGTTGATGGCTGGCGAAGGCCTGGTGGATATGCCCGCAGAGGATGGCGCGCACCTGGCCGAAGGCGGCGAGGGTCTGCCAGAAGGCCTCGCGATCCTTGAGCCCGAGGGCATCGATCCACGCCGACCCCACCGGCAGCGGCGGGTGGTGCATGGCGAGCAGGGTCGGCCGCTCGTCGTCCTCCAGGCGCGCGGCCAGCTCGGCCAGGCGCTCCGGCCCTAGCTCGCCGTGGGCCTGGCCGCTGACATGGGTGTCCAGCATCAGGATGCGCCAGGCACCGATATCGAGTTCGTCGAGCAACTCGCGGGTCTCGGCCATCAGCGCCGGGTCGTCATGGTTGCCGGCCAGCCAGAACCACGGCGCCAAGAGGCGACCGAGTGTGCGCTGCGCCAGCTGATAGGAGGCGGCGGTTTCGTCGTTGCTGATGTCCCCGGTGACCAGCACCATATCGGGGCGCTCGCGATTGACCGCCTCCACCACCGCCTCCAGCTGACGCAGCGGAAAGCCCGCCCGGGCGCGGGCGGTGGGGTCGGCGTGCAGGTGACAGTCGCTGATCTGGACCAGTCGCATCATCGAAAAGGCTCTCGTCGGGCGCCGGTCAGCACCGCGGCGTCAGGGGGCGAATTCATCGCGGCGAACTAGCGAAGTTCGGGCAGGTCGAGGGAGTGGCCGTGGGCCAGGCCATGCTCCAGCCACTCGCCGAGGAAGCGGTTGAGCTGCAGCTTCTCGTCGGGCTGATGCATGCGCGAGTTCGGGTAGCGATAGCGGCCATGGAAGTGGCGCTGGCGCTGGAAGTCGGTGACCTCGGCCATGCGTACGTCGTGGTAGAGATGCACCCGCATCCGGGGAGCCTCGATCATCGAGTCGAGCACGCCGCGCTGGGTGACCCGCACGATGCTGGTGTAAGGCGCACGCTCCAGCAGCTCCAGGCTGAGAATACCCAGCCAGCGACCGTCGCTTGCCAGCTCGATCTCGCGGGTTTCTCCGACCTCCAGATCGCCCAGCAGGCGCACCAGACGCAGGAAGTTGATACTGCACTCCCCCTGCAGGCTTCTGAGGTCGGTCACGTAGGCGCTTCGCTGCACACCATCTCTGCGCACACTCTCTCTCCCCAAACTATTCCCCTCAAGCTAGCTCCTCGCTCTCAAGGAGGCCCGCTCGGCCGCCAGCCAATGGAGGGCGATCAGGCACATGGCATTGTCGAGTCGTCCAGCCTGCAGGAGTTCCCAGGCCCTGCCAAACGGTAGCACATGCACGCGGATATCCTCGTGCTCCTCGTCGAGGCCGTGTACGCCGCCCAGGCCCTCGCTGTCCACCAGGCCGCAGAACAGGGTGACCCGCTCGTCGCAGGCCCCCGGGCTCGGATAATAGGTATGCAGCACAATCAGCTCGCCCACCCGGGCCCCGGCCTCCTCCAGGGATTCACGGCGCGCCACCTCGGCGGGGCTTTCGCCCTGCTCCACCAGGCCGGCCACCACCTCGAGCTTCCAGGGCGAGACGGGGTCGTCCAGGGCCCCGGCGCGGAACTGCTCCACCAACGCCACGGCATCGCGTTCCACGTCGTAGAGCAGCACGCCCACGGCATCGTGGCGACGGTGCACCTCGCGCGTCATGGTGCCGCTCCAGCCGCCCTCGAAGAGGCGGTGGCGAAGATGCAGTTCCTCCAGGCGGAAGAAGCCCTGGTGCAGGCAGCGCCGCTCCAGCAGCTCCACATCGACAGCGGTGAAGGGCGCCGCCGCTGCCAGGTCCAGGACCTCGGGCGAGTCACTCATGGCGGTCTCCGCTTGGGTAAAGACGCCCATTATCGTGACCCGGCCCCGCCCTGCCAACCTCTGCACAACGAATGCCGCCTAGCTCCCCGGAATTGGCGGGCACTCGACGGATGGCGTATGTTGCCAGCCTGGAACGAGAGGAGGCCAGCCCCAACATGAAAGGCCGCAACATGACCCGCTGGCGCGATCCGGCCAAGGACCCGCGCCAGGAGCCCAAGAGCCACCTGATCACCGCCGAGGGCGCCCAGCGGCTGCGCGGCATCCTCGATCACCTCTCGCGGATCAAGCGCCCCGCCCTCTCCGCCAAGGTGGGCGAGGCGGCCGCACTGGGCGATCGCAGCGAGAACGCCGACTACACCTATAACAAGAAGGAGCTCAACCGGGTCATCGCCCGGATCCGCTACCTGACGAAGCGGCTCGATGAGCTCACAGTCGTGGACCGCCTGCCGGCGGAGACGGAGAAGGTGTACTTCGGCGCCTTCGTCACCCTGGAGGATGACGAGGGCGAGGAGATGGCGATCCGCATCGTCGGACACGACGAGATCGACCCGGCGAAACGCTGGATCAGCGTCGATTCACCGCTGGCCAGGGCCCTGCTCGGCAAGCCCCTGGACGAGGAGGTGACGGTGGCCGCCCCCGGCGGCGAGACCACCTACGTGATCACCGAGATTGCCTATCGCGACCCTCAGGCATAGGAGCTCTACCATGCCGGTTGTCTTTCGCTACAAGGGAATCAGGTTTTTCTTCTACTCCAACAAGGGCAATCCGCTGGAGCCCATGCACATCCACGCAGAGAGCGGGGATGGGGAGGCGAAGATCTGGCTTGAGCCTCAGGTCGCTATCGTTACCAGCGCTGGCTACAATCGAAAGCAGCTTTCACAACTCATGCAGCTGGTGGAAGTACATCGTGACGAGATCGAGAGGGCCTGGAATGAGCACTTCCGCCAAGACCGTCAGTTTTGACGACTACACCATGTGGGTCGAGCTGGATGACGGCAGGACGCTCGGAATCCCGCTGGCGTGGTTTCCGCGCCTCCTGCATGCCAGCCCAGCCGAAAGAGCCCAGTGCCGCATCAGCTATTCCGGCAAGGGCCTGCACTGGGATGAGCTTGATGAGGACATCTCCGTCGAAGGCCTGCTTGCCGGCCGTGGCGACATGACGCAACACCACGAGCGGGTCGCCTGATCAGCACTTGATTGCCCGATAGACCCGGAAGCGGCGGTCGTCGGCGAGGATCTCGAAGCCGCCGAAGGCGCGCTCGAGCAGGTCCGGATAGGGCAGGAAGGCGTTGGCCACGAGGAGCAGCTGGCCCCCGGCGCGCAGATGCGCCGGGGCCTCCTGGATCAGCCGCGCCGAAGGGCCATAGTCGATGGCGCGCTCCTGGTGGAAGGGGGGATTGCTGACGATGGCATCGAACTCACGCCCCGCCAGCGCCGAATAGACGTCGCTTTCCAGCGTTTCTCCAGACAAGGCCTCGCCTGCCAGAGCGTTGGCCGCCAGGGTGCGTCGGGTCGCCTCCACCGCGAAGGCGTTGACGTCCACCGCCGTCACCCGCGCCCCGCGCCGGGCCAGCCAGGCGGCGAGGATGCCGTCGCCGCAGCCCATATCCAGAACATCGCAGAAAACATCGCCGAGAACATCGCCCGGCAACGCCCCGGCAAGCGTCTCCAGCAGCAGCCGGGTGCCGTCATCCAGCTTGCCGTGGCCGAACACTCCGGGGTGGCTGGCCAGCGCGAGCCTCTCCTCCCCCAGCTTGGCCTCGAAGGTGGTCCAGGCCGCGTCCGGGTCGATCGCCACGCGCCCCAGCCGCGTCTCGAACAGCGAGCAACGCCGTGCGCTGTCGCGCTTGCGACAGCCCAGCCCCAGCGCCGCCAGCACCTTGAGCACCCGCTTGATGCCGCCCTGGTTCTCGCCCACCAGCTGCAGCCGCGTGCCCTCGGGCAGGGTCGCGCACAGCCACAGCAGCCACCACTCGCCCAGGGCGTGGCTCTTGGGCCAGAACAGCACCGCCCCGGGGGGCGCACCCTCCCCTTCCGCGGGCAGCAACCCGAAGGGCGAGACGGCAGGCCGCCCGGCGGCCTGCCAGGCGTCGCGCACGACGAGATCGGCGCTGATTGCCATGCCCTGCCCCGTCTCCAGCCAGGGGTCGCGGGGCGGGCCTAGCCACCACCAGCCACGGTAGTCGGCGTCCTGACGCTCCAGCAGCTGGCAGGCCGGCGTCTCGGCGCGCGCGCGCTCGGAGTGAATGGTTTCGGCGTTCATGTCCTGGGCTCCTCGGCCGGTGGGGTTGGGGTCTCGCGGCGCACCAGGGTGTAGAGCAGGTAGCGCCCCAGGCGCCAGTGGGGGTCGACTCGGCAGTAGCGCCACTCGAGCGCCAGCAGCACCGCACGGTCGGCGTCGCTCTCCGGGGGCCGGCGCAGATAGTCGTGGAAGACGCGCACCCCCGCGATGGCGCGAAGCTCCAGGCCCAGCTCGGCGCTCCAGGCGGTGATCTGGGCATGGGTCAGCGGCGAGATCGGCGTCAGTCGCCGGCGCAGCCCCTTGCCCTCAAGGCGGTCGGCCAGCGCCTTCTCCAGGTTGCCCTTGACCACGTTGGAGAAGCGCAGGGCGTCGCGGTTGAAGACCATCAGCGAGAGCTGCCCGCCCGGCGCCAGCTGCCTGGCCAGGGTGGCCAGGGCCGCGCGGGGGTCGGCCAGCCACTCCAGCACCGCATGGCAGGCGATCAGCGACCAGTGGCCGGGGGCGACAACGGGCAGCGCCTGCAGCGGCGCCTGGACGACACTCACCGGCTGGCCCGCCAGCGACTCACGGGCGCGGGCCAGCATCTCCCCGGAGGGCTCGACCAGGGTCACGGCGTGGCCGCGCCCGGCGAACCAGCCGGCCAGCTGACCCAGGCCGCCGCCCACATCGAGCAGCGGCTGGCCGTGCAGCGCGAGCATCTCCGGCAGCAGGCGGTCGAGGAGCGCCAGGCGCAGCTCGCCCCGCGCACCGCCGTAGAGGCTCTCGGCGAACTTGTCGGCCAGCCCGTCGAAGTGGCGGTCACCGTGTTCGGAGAGCGGTGAAGCGGGATCGGTCATGCCGGCTACCTTGAGCAGAAGTGTGGGCATTCTACCCGGAAGCCATCGCAGACTCATATGGGCCCAGCGTCCACTGCCGCAGCAGCATGGCACGGGCCGATTTGTGGGGCGTGATAATATAGCCAGAAAATAGTTAACACGTTAATTGATTTCATCACCACGGAGACGACTGCATGAGCGCCGTTCGCTGGCTGTCATATCGCGGCTTCGACATCGAACGACTGCGCTTCGGCCTGCGCACGGCGCTGGCCTCCTGCCTGGCGCTGGTGGTGGCCTGGACCATCGGCCTGGAGCACCCCCAGTGGTCGGCCATGACCGTCTGGGCGGCCTCCCAGCCGGTACGGGAACTGCTGATCGAGAAGAGCCTCTACCGGGTCGTCGGCACCCTGGTGGGCACCGCTGCTGGCCTGCTGCTGTTGCTGGCGGCAGGAGACAGCCTCCTGTGGCTGGTGATCGGGCTATCGCTATGGGTCGGGCTCTGCGCCGGCATCGGTAACGCCCTGCACAGCATGGTCGCCTACGCCACCCTGCTGTCGGGCTACTCCGCCTCCATGGTCGCCCTGCTCGGTACCGCCTCTGCCATGAACACCCTGGCCCTCGGCGCCGACCGCCTGCTGACCGTGCTGGTCGGGGTGACCCTGGCCCTGCTGGTGGGGCTCGCGCTCACCCCACGCGCCGCGCGCAGCGAGCTCGAGGAGCGGGGACGACGCAGTACCGCCCGGGTGCTGCACCTGCTGGCCGAACGCCTGGGCCGCCCCTGCGCAAGCGCCACACCCCCTCCCCGGGAACTGCTTGCCGATATCGCCGTTCTGGAGGCGGAGCTGGAGCCCAGCGCCGCCGGTTCGCGGCGGGCCCGCCATTCGGCGCGCTCCCAGCGGGCAATTCTCGCCGCGCTGACGGCCGCTCTGCTGTGGATTCGCCGCCGCGAGCACGGCCCCCGCCCTGGCGCCGCCGGCGATGCCGTGGTGGAGGCCGCCCTGGCCATGGATAGCGCCAGGCCCCTTCCGGATGTGGCGAGGCACCTGGACCACGCCCGCCAACTGGCAAAGCCGGGTGACCCGGCGCTTGCCGAGGTGCTCGCACGGCTGGCCGAGTCCCTGACCCAGCGCCAGCACTTTCGCGACACCGGACGCACCGGGCGCGACTCGGCCCGTCACCCGGTGATCCGTCATCGCGACTGGATCCATGCCCGCCAGGCCATGCTGCGCTCCAGCGGCGTGCTGCTGGTGATCGGCCTCGCCTGGGTGGCCACCGGCTGGTCCGCCGGCGCCTATGTGATGCTGGGCACCTCGGTGATGGTGACCCTGTTCTCCACCTTCGAGAATCCTGCCTGGATCATGCGCCATGTCCTCGCCTGGCAGGCGGTAGGCGCACTCTGCGCCGTGGCGGTGCGCTGGCTGCTGTGGCCCTGGGCCAGCGCCGAGTGGCAGCTGGTGACGATGCTACTGCCGATGATCCTGGTGACGGTGATTCCCTTCGCCCACCGGCGCACCCTCAACGGCTCAATGGACTACGTGATGATCCTGCTGCTGCTGTCGCAGCCGGCTCTGCCCCTGGGAGGCACTCTCGGCCACTCCCTGGCGGTGGCCCTGGCCGTGGTGGCCGGCCCGCTGCTGGCACTGATCGCCTTCCGGCTGATTTTCCCGACCAACGCCCGCCGCCGACAGTACCAGCTGGAACAGATGATGCTGCGCGAGCTGGAAGCCATGGCCGCCCGCGGTGGGGCCGAACGTGCCCAGCTCTGGCAGGCGCGCCTCTACCATCGGGTGATGCGCCTGGTGCACTGGGCCCACCGACAGGGGGAGCCGACCCACCGCGTTGTGGACGGCAGCCTGGCCGCCCTGACTCTTGGGGAGACCCTGCAGGCCCTCCAGGGCTATGGCCAACACCAGGCCGCCCCGGACACCGCACGCCGCCTGAAGGCGACCCTGCGGCGCGTTGCCCTGCTCCGCCAGGCTCCGCTGGAGGCCGCCGCCGCCCTGGAGCGGCTCGCCCGCACCCTGGCCCACCGCCAGCAGGTGGAGCTGGCCCGGCAGGCCAGGCACTCGGCGGCGTTGCTTCGTGCCAACCGCCAGTTCTTCCAGTCCTCGGGCAGCTAGCCCGTGACTCGGCCCCTGGGCAGGCGACTGCCCCACTCCACCTCGGTCTCCAGCTGGGCGGCCAGCGCCAGCAGGCGTCGCTCGTCGCCCATGGGGCCGAGCACCTGCACGCCTACCGGCAAGCCCTCGGGGGTGACATGCAGCGGCAGCGACATGGCCGGCTGGCCGGTGAGGTTGGCCAGCTGGGTGAAGGGGGTCATGCGCAGCGAGTCGGCGGCCAGGCGCTTGAGCATGCCGGCCTTCATTGCAAGGTGCGAGGCCCCGGGGATCGCCAGCAGCGCCATCAGCCGCTCCCGGGCGGGCGTCGGGTAGAGGTCACCGCGGCGAGGGGCCGGGGTAGCGGCCACCGGCATCAGCAGCACGTCGAAGCATCGGTGGAAGGCCGCCATATCTCGGGCCACCCGGTTCCAATAGCGCTTGGCGGCCTCGTAATCGGCTGCCGGCAGGCAGCGGCCCAGCCGGCCGATGGCCCGGGTGGCGGGCTCGATGGCCAGCCGTGACACCGGCACGTCGGTCTGCTCGCTCATCCAGGCGAGATCCGCGGCCAGATGGCCCAGGTAGAGGGTGAGATAGCTGTCGGCCAGGGCCGCACCGTCGACATTCGGGCCAGCCCACTCCACGTGGTGGCCCAGTCCTTCCAGGCGCCGGGCGGCCTGTTCCACCGCCCGACGCACCTCGGGGTCGAGGCGGGTACCCAGCGGCGCGCTCAGGGACTCCCCCAGCCACACCGCTACCCGCAGCGCTTTGGGCGGGCGGGAGAGCGCGTCGAGGAAACCTGTTTCCCGGGGCAGCGGCCAGGGGCTGCCCTCGTCCATGCCGTTGATGGCGTCGAGCAGAGCGGCGCTATCGCGCACGCTGCGGGTCAAGGCGTGCTCCACCACCGCTCCCTGCCACACCTCGCCGAACATGGGGCCCAATGGCACCCGCCCGCGGGAGGGCTTGAGGCCGAACAGGCCGCAGTGGCTGGCCGGGATGCGGATCGAGCCGCCGCCGTCACCGGCCAGGGCCAGGGGCACCAGGCCGCCGGCCACCGCCGCGGCGGAACCGCCGCTGGAGCCACCGGGAGAGTGCTCGGGGGCCCAGGGGTTCACCGGATGGGGAAAGGCGCGGGGCTCGGTGATGCCCATCAACCCCAGCTCCGGGGTGGCGGTCTGGCCGAGGATCGCCAGGCCCGCCCCGCGCACCCGTTGCACCAGGCTCGAGTCCTCGGGGGCTCGCCACTCCGCCAGGGCGGCACTGCCGAAGGCCAGGGGCTCGCCGCCGATGGCCATCAGCAGGTCCTTGGTCAGGGTGGGCACACCGGCGAAGGGGGCGACCGGATCGACGCCGCGGCCCTCGCGGGCGGCCTGCGCGAAGCGGGTGCGCACCACCGCCCCGAGCGCCGGGTTGTCGGCCTCGATGGCCGCGCAGGCGGTGACGAACACCTCCTCACGGCTCACCTCGCCGGCGCGGATCAGTGCCGCCAGGCCCAGCCCGTCATGGGCGCGATAGTCGCGAACATCCATGCCCCTCCTCCCCTGCCTCGGTCCACTCGGCTGCTGTCCAAGCCTAGCCCTCTGCTCCCGTTGTTGCCACGGCCCGCCGCCGCGCCAGCCGCTCGCGGCCATGCTCCAGCCAGGAGAGCAGCGCCGGCGTGACCAGCAGCACCAGCAGGGTTGAGCCGCCCAGGCCGAAGGCGATGGAGGTCGCCATGGGGATCAGGAACTGCGCCTGCAGCGAGGTCTCGAAGAGCAGCGGCAACAGCCCACCGATGGTGGTCAGCGAGGTGAGCATTACCGCCCTGACCCGCTGCACCACCGCCTCGTTGAGCGCCTCGTCGACGGTCAGCCCCCGCTCGCGCTGCTCGCGGTAGAAGCTCACCAGGATGATGGCGTTGTTGACCACGATGCCGGAGAGCCCGAACAGGCCAAACAGCGAGAGGATGGTCAGGTCGATACCCAGCGCCCAGTGGCCCAGCAGCGCCCCCACCAGCGAGAAGGGGATGATCGCCATCACGATCAGGGGCAGGCTCCAGGAGGCGAACACCCAGGTCAGCACCCCATACATCAACCCGAGCCCCACCAGCAGGCCCATGCGCATGTCGGCCAGGGTCTCGCGCTGGTCGGCGGCGCGCCCCTCGAAGCTGAAGTGCAGGTGGTGGTCGCGCGCCAGGGCCGGCAGCAGCTCCGCCGAAAGGCTCTCCAACACCTGCTCCGCCGAGGTCACGGAGGTATCGAGCTCCGCGCTCACCTCTACCGCCAGCTGGCCGTCGGCGTGGCGCAGCGCCTCGAAGCCCTGGCGGTGGTCGAGATCCATCACCTGGCTCAGCGGGACCTGGCGGCCGTCCGTCAGGCTCACCGCCAACCCGGAGAGGGTAGCGAGGCGCTCACGCTGCGCCCGGGGCAGCTGGACGCGCACCTCGATCTCGTCGGCGCCCGACTGGTGGATCTGTACCACCTGGCCGTCGAAGGCGGTGCGCAGCTGGCGGCCCAGCTCGGCGGTGGTCAGGCCAAGCGCCTCACCGAAGGCGTTGACCCGGTAGACCAGCTGCTCGCGGCCCCAGGGCATGTCGTCCTCGGTGTCCAGCACCCCGGACAGCCCCGCCATCGCCTGGGCCAGGGTGTCGGCGGCCAGGCGCAGCGCGAGGGCATCCTCGCCGGTCAAGCGCACGTTGACGTCGCGCCCCGGCGGGCCGGCGGCGCGTTCGTTGATGTTCAGTGCATCCAGGCCGGCGGGCTCGCGGATGCGTTCGCGCCAGGCGCGAATAAAGGCGGTGTTGCGCACCTCGCGGTGATCCGGCGAGATCAGCTCGATCATCAGTGACCCCACCTCGTCGGCATCGCGCCCAGGGGAGCCGCCCTCCAGGGTGGTGCCGTAGCGCGACACGGCCACCCTGACCAGCCCGCCGCCCAGGGCGCTATCGGCCTCCTCCAGGGTCGCCTGAAGGTGGTTGACGAACTCGGCCACCCGCGCCCGGTCGGTACCGGCCACGAAACTGGCGTTGGCATAGACCACGCTGGACTCCGGAGACGGAAAGAAGTTGAAACCGAGCCGGCCGCCAGCCAGCAGCCCCGCGGTGACCAGGGTCACCGCCAGGGCGCCGGCCACCGTGGCGCCGCGATGGCGCAGGGTCAGTGCCGAGAAGCGCCGGAAGGGCCCCTCGCGGAAGGCCTCGAAGCGCACCTCGAAGCCCGCTCGCAGCCTGGCGATGCCGCGCGGGCGCCGGGCCTGCCCCTTGCCGGGCAGGAAGGCATTGCGCAGGTGGGCGGGCAGCACCACGAAGCACTCCAGCAGCGAGGCGATCAGCACGCAAATCATGATCACCGGGATATCGCCGAGGATATTGCCGATCACCCCGCCCACCATCAGCAACGGCATGAAGGCCGCCACCGTAGTCAGCGAGGAGGCCACCACCGGCCACAGCATGCGCCGCGCCGCCCCCGCCGAGGCATGCCGCGGCGCCTCGCCCAGGCGGTGGTGGGCGTCGGCGTCCTCACCCACCACGATGGCGTCATCGACGATCACCCCCAGCGCCATGATCAGTGCGAACAGCGACATCATGTTGATGGAGCCGCCGATGCCCCAGAACACCCCCAGGGCCGCCATGAAGGCGGTGGGGATGCCGATCGCCACCCACAGCGCTACCCGCGCCGGCAGGAAGAAATAGAGCAGGATCACCACCAGCAAGAGGCCACTGGCGCCGTTGACCAGCAGCAGCGAGATGCGGTCGTCGATCAGCTGCCAGGATTCGTCATAGACCTCGAGCTCGACGCTTGGCGGCAGCGTCGGGCGCACCTCCTCGAGCCAGTCGTCCAGCAACCGGGCGGCGGCCAGGGAGTTGCCCGCCTCGGCGCGCTGCAGCACCAGCTCCGCCGCCGGCCGGCCGCGGTAGGCGAGTTCCACCTGCCCGTCCCTTGGCTCCTGGCGAACGGTGGCGATGTCACCCAGGCGCAGCTGCACCCGGTCGCCGCTCAAGATCGGCAGATCCTCGAAGCCCAGGGCGTCGCGGCGCTGCTGAAGCGAACGCAGCTCCCGGGCGCTGTCGCGCTGGCCCAGCAGCCCCGCCGGCAGGTCCCGGGACATGCCCTCCACCCGGGCGGCAATATCACCAAGCGAGAGCCCAAGCCCCTGCAGGCGCTCCGCCGGCACCTCGATGCTGATCTGCTGGGCCGGCAGGCCGGTGATCTCTACCCGGTCGATGCCGGCGAACAGCAGCTCGTCCTCGAAGCGCTGGGCCAACTGGCGCAGCTCAAGGGGGGCCAGATCGCCGTGCACCAGCAGCCGGGCCACGGGCTCGTAGCGGGCCAGCCGCGACACGTCCGGCGTCTCGGCATCCGCCGGCAGGTTGGTGAAGCTGTCCACCTGCTGGCGCACGTCGTCCAGTGCCAGCACCGGGTCGCTGCCCTCCTGAAACTCCAGGGTGATGTTGGCAATGCCCTGGGCGGAGGTGGAGGTCATGCGCTTGAGCCCATCCAGGCTGCGCAGGCGCTGCTCCAGCGGGTTGGTGATGCCCTGCTCGATATCCTCGGCGGAGGCGCCGCTCCACACCACCCGCACGCTGACCACGTCCAGGGCGAAGGTGGGAAAGAACTGAATGTTCATGCGTGCGATGCCCAGTGCCCCGCCGAGCAGCATCACCAGCATCACCAGGTTGGCCGCCACCTTGTGATGAACGAAGAAGCCGATCAGTCCGCCGCGCCGCCTCACTGGCCGGCCTCTTCGACGCTGGGCTCATCGGGTGTCTCCTCAAGAAGATCCGAAGCCGTCTCGACCCGCAGCCCCTGCATGGCGTTGGGCAGGTGGGTGGCGATCACTCGGTCGCCCTCTGCCAGTCCCTCGCCCAGCCCTGTGGCACGCACCAACAGCCAGCGCTCGCCGTCGGGACCCAGGGTCTCGCCCAGGCGCTCGACCCGCTGTCGCTCGAGCCGCGAGTCGTCATCGATGCGGTAGAGCAGGTCGCTGCCGTGGAGGGCGGCGAAGGGCACCGCCAGGGCGTTCGCCACTGCCGGTCGATCCAGCAGTACTGCCACCAGCGCCCCCGGGCGCAGCCCGTCAGCCTGGCCGTCGAGCGTGAGGATCGCCTCGGTGCCGGCGGGGTCGCTGTCGCCTGCCAGGCCCGACAGCACGAAGCGCTGGCCGCCCTCCTCGGCCGTGGCGACAAGTGACTCACCGCGCGCCAGGCTCGCCGCCAGCTCGGCCTGGAAGCGATGCGGCACTCGCGCGCGCAGCTCCAGCCCCTCGGCCGAATAGAGCGAGAGCAGCGGCGCCCGCACCGCCACCTGGTCGCCGGGAGCCACTGCCACGGCGGTCACCACGCCGTCGAAGGGCGCCAGCACCCGGCCGCGGTCGACGTCGCGCCGGGCGCTGGCCAGGGTGGCCCGGGCGCGGGCCAACCGCGCCTCCAGGCTGGCCAGGCGCGAGGGGTGCTCGGCCACCGCGCTCTCGCGGGTGGTCACGCTGAGCCGGGCGCGGGACACGGCGTCGCTTGCATTGTCGAGGTCGGCCTGGGAAGCCAGGTTGCGCTCCACCAGCGAGCGATTGCGCTCCAGCTGGCGATTGGCGCTGGCCAGGAGCTCTCTCTCACGTTCCAGGGCACGACGGTCGTTCTCGTGGCGGAGACGCTCGTTGGCCACCTGAGCCTCCAGGTCGGCCACCTCCGCCTCGGCCTGGTGGAGCGGCGGCAGCAGGTCGGCGTCGTCCAGGGCCACCAGAAGCGTGCCCTCGCTCACCCGCTGGCCGTCGCGCACCGGGCGCTCGGCCACCCGGGCGGCGATGGGCGCCACCAGGCTGACCCGCTCCGGCGCCACCAGCTCACCGAACAGCGGCAGCACCGGCACGTGCTCGGCACGAGCCACCGTCAGTGCCTCGACGCGCCAGCTGCGCTCCTGTGGCACGGCCGGCGGCGGCTCGGGCCGGGTCAGGCGCAGGGCCATGAAGCCGGCGATACCGATGGCGAGGATCAGGAGAGGAAGCAGGCGCTTGAGCATGGGGAAGTCCGTGCCGATGGTTAGCGGGGCCTACTATACGCTGCCACGGACCCGCCACGAACGCCGCCGGCTCACGGTGCGGCAAGGTTACGCAGCGCCACGCTTCAGGACGATGCGGTTTCACTCGCCGCCGAGTTTCCCTATAATGCGCCCCGCGTCGCCCCCTTAGCTCAGCTGGATAGAGCGTCCCCCTCCTAAGGGGAAGGTCTCAGGTTCGAATCCTGAAGGGGGCGCCAAAAAAATCAATAAGTTATCTACTTTCATCACCTTGAAAAATTACCAGTAGCTGCTTCCGACCCTACAGCGCCCCCCAACAAGACTGATGGGTAGACCCGTGACAGCACTGCGCCCCCCAGGGCGTCTCCCACTGCAACTCCTGGAAGCCCCCCATCCCAGCATGACAATGCACTGGCATTGGCCATGATTCGAGCGACCGTGGATCGCGTATCGCCACCATCAGCCACGGCTCGCCGATGCCCTGAATGTCGACTCCGTTGGCGGCCAGAAAGGCCTCGTAGCGGCTGTAGCGTCGGCTCCGGCACCCTGCCCTAGCGGCCATGGTGCCACTCGAGCATCAGGCTCTCGCCCTCGAGATCGGGTTTCTTGGATTGAAGCGCCGGCAGGTGATGGCGGCTGCCAGCCACACACCGCGCGCGGAAAAAAAAGGTGATTATCCGGCCGTTCTTTCGCCGGTAATCGAAAAACCGGGCTATAAACAAATGGGAGAATGCCACACCGAAAGTTCCAAGGCGCAAACCGGACGCGCGCTGGACCGGGCGGCTGCGCTCTTAATGGCGGGGCCGAGCACATCGTGGGCCGTCGGAGACAGTTGGGCGCCCGGGTATTGACCGCGAAGCTCTCCAGCAGGAGGGAACGGACCGTGTTGATCTGCGATAGCCTCGTGCAGCGCTTGAAGGAACTGCTCGCCGAGTTGGACGGCGCCACCGCGCAGCCCGCGCCGGCACCGCGGCAGCGGCTTGCCTGGGACACACCGACCCAACAGCAGGTCGCTCACATCACCGGTCAGTCGCCCATCTTCTCCGCCATTTTCACGAGCCACACCATCAAGCTGATCTCCTCGGGCTCGCCCTTTTCCGATCCGCGCCAGATCGCCCAGGCCGGCCGCGATAACGACGGCACTGTCGTCATCAAGATCATGGCGGCGCGCGCAGCGACCATTCACCGGCTCGCCTTCGTCCTCCTGCACGAGTACGTCCATGCCAAGGACATCCACGTACGCGGCTTCGCGGCAGCCGAGGCGGCGCCTTACCTGAGCAAGCCGGAGTACCGCCTGTTCCGCTGGCAGTCAGAGCTCGGCGCCTTCCAGGGCCAGCTCAAGATGGTGAACCAAGTGATCAGCGCCTTTGGCAACCCGCCGAGCGACATGCCAGCCGACGAGGTCTCAGAGCTCACGAGAACTAAGGAAGCGATGGAGCACGAACGTGCCGGCGATCCTATCGTGCGCATGCTCCACGTCGGCAGGGAGGGCGATGCGCGCCGGATCATCAAGGACGATTACTCGACGGCGATGCTCGACGCCGAGCACGCGGATGCTGCGCCCGATACCGACCGCACCTACGAGGCGGCCGTAACCGCCTACAAGAGCTCTCCCGACTGGCCCTCTGCGGCTGGTTGGTGAGCGGCACCGACCGGGAGGGCGTATGCCGGAGCTGAATGCTTCAGGGGACATCTTCACGCTGGGGGCGGCGGCTGGCTTCGACGAGGGCATCGTCCACGGGCGGGTCGGCGCCGGCGCGCGCGTCACGTTCGCCGGCCAGCTGGCCCTGTGCCACGGCCTGAATGCGCAGCTTTCGGCACAGGCCCTGGCGCAGCTCGAGGCGGCCGCCTCGATCTTACTGCCTGCAATCCGCGGCGAAGGCAGCGCCTTCGCCGCGGCCGGCGTCCGGGTGGACGTCCGCGTCACACCGGACCTGTTCGACACGTTCGGTCTGTCGGCGGACATCGCGGCCTACGCCGAGGCGGCGGTCGCGGGTCGCATCGCGCTCGGGCTGGACTGGCGTGACATCGCCGCCATCGCCCGCCAGCAGCTCCCCGGTCTCGCCTATGACCTGTTCATCGCGTTCGTCAACGAGGTGGTCCTGGAGGCCGGCGTGTGGGGCAAGGCGAGCTTTTCCGCCCAGGCCCAGGCGCACTTGTATGTACGCGGCACGCTGCGCGACGACCGGGACGCGGGCTTCACCGTCGAGGCGGGCGCCGCGGTCGGCTGGGGCGCCGGGACGGGCTGGGACTTCTTCGCGGCGATCGGGCTCGAGAACCCCAAGCGGTTCGTCAACTACGCCAGCGAGCGGATCACCGCGGAGCTGGTCCGTGAAGCGAGGCAGCAACTGCCCGAGCACTTTCAACCAGCGGTCGAACTCCTGGACTTCGCCCTGCCGCTCACGCTTCAGTCGGCCTACGAGCTGGGGCAACGTGCCGTGCTGTCGGCGCTGAACGACACCGAGCTTCAGGTGCAGCCGTTCATCGATAACACCTTCGCCCAGCTGCAGCGCTACCTGATCGACAAGCTGGCCGGAGCGGGCGAGCGGCTCGCCGCCGGGTTGCTGGAGAGCGCACTACTGCGCGTGTCGGAGGGCCATCTCAGCGCTGAGCAGCAGGCCACGCTGCGCCCGGTCGTCGAGGGCCTGATCGACGACCTCACCGATACGCCGCTGACGGTGCAGATCCTGCCTTCCATCCTCGATCGCCTGATCCAAGTCTTCACTGTCGTCGCGCCCGCGGAGACGTCGCGTTGGCGCGAGCCGCTGACGGTGTTGTGGGTGTCGGTGGCCACGACAGAGGCGCTGCGCCAGCGGATCGGGTCGCTGAGAGCCTCCGGCTCGGTCGTCGGGCTCGGCGCGGTCGCGGTGGAGGCCGACCTCGTCGCCCTACCGCTCCTGGAGCCGCCGCCGGTGGTGCGCGCGGCGCTCGCCCAGCACCTCGGCGACATGCCCGACCGGCTCATGCTCCACGACGCCCTGGACTACCTGTTCGGGACCGGCGTCGCCCCGGTCCTCGACGACCTGATACCGGAGTTGTCGCTGCTGCTCGGCCGGCTCGGACAAACACTAGGGCTAACGCCGGGGGAGGTCGTCGAATCGGCATTGCTTGCCGGGCTGGGCGAAGACCTGTCCAGAACCGCGCTGTACCGGAAGCTGCGCGACGTGGTTAAGGAAGCGATCGATGGCCACATCGCCGCCGATCTCCTACCGGAGTTGCGCGACCGGCTGGGCGCCGACGCGGACGCTCGGGTGTGGATCGACGAGGTGGCCGAGCCTTGCCTGCTGGCGACGAGCGGCTTCGTCTTCGACCAGCTCGACCGGCTCGTCGATCAGGGCGTCCCGAGCGACGGGATGTCGCCCTTCCTGACCAGCTTCCGCTCGGCGCTGAGTGCGCTCGTGGCAAAGGTCGTGGTGCGCAACGTCGTTGTCCTCGGCGACATCCTGGTTCACCACGCCGTGGTGCACATGAACCAGGGCATGACGGAGTTGGCGGTGACAGTGCGCAATGCTCCGGATCACGAGATGGTGCAGGCCGCCTGCATGCTCACCCCGGGCCTGCTGCCGCCGGGCGTCCCGGCACCGCAGGATCTGAGCGGACCGACGCGGGATCTTGTCGCCGACCTGCTCGATGCCGGCGCGGCGGCCTTCGGCCCGAACATCTGGACCGATCCACGCCGAACGCGGCTGCGCGCGCTGATGATACGGTTGCTGCTGTCGATCGACGGACACGTCGACTACACCGACGGCCAGCAGGTTCAGAACTTCTTCGAGAACCTGCGCGAGTGCGCCTACATCCCGGACCCGCAGGGGCTGATGGAGCTGAACGGCCTGTTGTGCGAGCTGACGGCGGATGAGCTGAGTGTGCTCTTCGAGCGCGTCGTGCCGGCCATCGCCGCCTTCCACCTCAAGCTCACCCTGGCCCAGGTGGTGGCTCTGGAAGACGCCGCCCGGGAGTTCCTCGCCGCGTTCCTGGATGCGGTGCAACGGGCGTGGGAGCTTTACCAGCAATGGCGGCGCGAGGCGGAGCGCCACCTGGAGGATGCGGAAGCGGCGGCGCGGCGCACGGCGCAGGCACTGCAGCAGGCGGCGACCTTCCTGCACGACGCCGCGGTGCGGAAGGCGATCCTGGACCAGGCGCTGCTGCAGGGCATCGAGGTGGCAGAGGCCACCGCGCGCGCGGTTCCGGGATTCGCTCTGCTGCCGGCGCAGCAGCAGGCGGAAGCCATCGCGCACGCGACCGGAACGGTCGTTTTCGTTTTCGGGCTGGCGCGTCCAGCGATCGATGCCGCGCTGGTGGGCCTGGGGGATCTGGCGGACGGCCTCGGCGACCTCGTCGACGCCACGGCGGATGCGCCCGCCGCCCTGGCCGAGCTCGGCGAGCGCATCCGGCTTCGGGCGTTGGCGCGCATCAACGCCGCGTTGGGGCCGACCGGCATCGTCCTGCCACCGGAGATCACCCCGCAGCACATCGCCGAAACGGCGCAAGCGGTCCTGATGAACATCGCGGCGCTGCGCGCGGCGATCGAGCAGGCGATCGCGGACAGCGAGGTGGAGCGCAGGGCGCGCGAGCAGCGCGATCAGGCCGTCGCCGAGCGTGCCACGGCCCGGAAACGGTGGCTCGATCGCCGGGCAGAGGAGCGCGAGCTCTACGGCGATCCTGTCACCATCGAGTTCCTGACCCCGGCGGGCCTGCAGGGAAGTCCGGTCGACAACTGGGCCTACAGCGCGCAGGTCGAAACCGTCCTGCGCGTTCGCGGCGCGCGGCCGAGCTTCGTGCAGCCCGGTGCGCCGAACCGCGTGCTGCTCGCCGCCAACTCCAACGCGGTGGTGGTCGACCCGGCCGAGTGGCAGTATGACGCCGCGCGCAAGACCCTCCTCCTGCGCAAGACGCTGACCATGGGCGGTGGTGCCTTGCGCACGGGCATCAACCATCTCGAATGCACCTTGGTCTACGGCACCGGTGAGACGCCGGTGCGGTGCTCGGTGGTGTTCGCCGTGAATCCCAGCCATCCGTTCGAGGAGATGCTGGAGATCGATCCGGCGCAGTCGGTCTTCGACACGCCCGGCGACGATCACCTCGCCACAGAGCAGGAGGTGGTCGCGATTCGCAACGTGGGCACCCGGTCGGTCGTCCTCACGGACTGGCGTCTGGCGGATGGCGCGCGCCACACATTCCGTTTTCCCGCGTTCGAGCTGTTTGCGGGGCAGACGGTGTCGGTGCATACCGGGCGCGGCACGGATTCTGCCGTACGCCTGTACTGGGGCCGGAACCGGGCGGTGTGGAACAACACCGGGGACCGGGCGACGCTGATCGACGACCGGGACATCGTGCGGGCCGAGTATTTGTACCTGCCGCTGCGGTCCCGGTCTGCTTAGAACTGCGAGTGAATCATGGGTGGTCGAGCGCACAGGGAGTGGCACCGTTGATCACCAGCAGGCCGATCACGTTGAACCAGATGCCAGCGCATATCATGTTCTTGATCAGTAGGTGCCCTGTGGCGAAGGCGACGGCATAGAAAGGCGTCGCCACCGGCAACAGGCATAAGGCCTGGAGGTGTCTACGATACCGGGGCGATTCAAATCCTGAAGGGGCCGCCATCCGTTTACCCCGCCTTCTGGTGCTCCCCCGCTCCCCTGCCTATGCTTGCGATGTCACGGGTGGAGCCACCGGCATGCAGCCGACACGAACGGGCTCCATCCTCATGGCCGACTAGACGCCGATGACTGGAGCTTGCCCCATGATGAAGACCCGTTCACTGACCGCCCTGGCCGCTGGCCTGGCCTTCGCCACGGCCAGCCTGTTCGGCACCGCCCAGGCCGCCGACTACTACGACGGCAAGAACATCCGCATGATCATTCCGTTCTCGCCGGGTGGTGGCACCGACACCTTCGGCCGACTGATCAGCCAGTATCTGGGCAGGCACATCCCGGGAGAACCCACCATCGTCGCCGAGAACGTTACCGGCGCCGGCGGCCTGCTGGGCAGCAACGAATTCGCCCAGCGCGTCGACCGTGATGGCACCACCCTGATGACCGCCTCTGGCCACCTGAACCTGCGGGCCTTCCTGGGCCTCAAGGGCCTGCGTCTGGACCTCGATGAGCTGGAGCCGGTGGTGGCCTCGCCCATGGGTCATGTCACCGCCATCTCCACCCAGGTCGGCATCGAGGACCCCAGCGAGATACTCGAGGCCCGCGGCCGCCTGACCAAGGGCATCACCGACCCGGTGGGCCTGCTGGAGTCGCTGGTGGCACTCGAGATGTTCGACCTGGAGTACCGCGCGGTGCCCGGCTACGGCGGCCGCGGCGACACCCGCATCGCCTTCGAGCGCGGCGAGTTGATGATCAACACCCAGTCCACGCCGGCCTACCTCAACAGCGTGCAGCCGCTGGTCGACGAGGGCCGCGTCATGCCGCTCTACGCCATCGGTTTCATCGATGCCGACGGCAACCCGGTGCGCGACCCGGCGGTGCCCGACATGATCACCGCGCCGGAGCTCTACGAGCAGATCCATGGCGAGATGCCGTCCGGCACCATCTGGGAGGCCTTCAAGGTCACGGTGCCACTGGTGCAGAACACCCGGGGCACCGTCTGGGCCCACGACGATATCCCCGAGGAGGCCATGGCCGCCCTGCGCGTCGGCGTCGAGGGCATGGTCAACGATCCCGAGTTCCAGGCGGCCGCGGCCAACATTCTCGAGGGTTACGACATCATGTGGGGCGACGACCTCGGCCAGATCAAGGCCAGCATGGAAGCGGCCTCGCCGGAAGTGCTCGACTTCCTGCGCGGCATGCTCAACGAGCGCTTCGGCACCGAGTTCGACTGAGCCCAACCGCTGCCCTCGGCCGCCCGCCACCTGCCGGGCGGCCGTTTGCGTTCCGGCCCTGACCCCGACGAGACGACGCGCGCATGCTCGACGCCCTGATCAACGCCCTGTGGATCCTGCTCGATCCCTTTCGCCTGATGATGCTGTTCGCCGGCGTGGCCATCGGCATCGCCGTGGGCATCCTGCCCGGCCTGGGCGGGCTGATGGGCATGGCCCTGGTGCTGCCCTTCCTGTTCGGCATGGACGCCTACGCCGGCGTGGCGCTGCTGATCGGCATCGCCGCTGCAGTGCCCAGCGCCGACACCTTCCCATCGGTGTTGATGGGCATCCCCGGCTCGTCGGGCTCCCAGGCCACCATCATGGACGGCTACCCCATGGCGCAACGCGGCGAGGCGGCCCGCGCCCTGGGGGCCGCCTTCACTGCTTCGCTGATTGGCGGGCTGATCGGCGCGCTAGCACTCTCCGCAGTGGTGCCCTTCGCCCGCCCCCTGATTCTCGCCTTCGGCTCGCCGGAGCTGTTCATGCTCACCCTGCTCGGTCTGTCGATGATCGGGGTGCTCTCCGGCAACCGCCCACTCAAGGGCATGCTGGCCGCGGTGGCGGGCCTCGCACTCGGTACCATCGGCGGCGCACCGGTGGCCGCCGAATACCGCTTCGCCGGCGACTTCCTCTATCTCTATGATGGCCTCTCGCTGGTGATCGTGGCGCTGGGGCTGTTCGCCCTGCCGGAGATCATCGACCTGCTGGCCCGGGGCGGCGCCATCGCCGAGCGCTCGAAGGGCCTCGGCCACGGCTGGGTACAGGGGGCGAAAGACACCCTGAACCACAAGTGGCTGGTGATACGCCACAGTCTCATCGGCGTAGCCATCGGCGCCATCCCCGGCATGGGCTCGTCGATCATCGACTGGGTGAACTACGGCATCGCCGCCCAGACCAGCAAGGACCGCAGCCAGTTCGGCAAGGGCGACGTGCGCGGGGTGATCGCCCCGGAAAGTGCCAATAACGCCAAGGAAGGGGGCGTGCTGATGCCCACCCTGCTGTTCGGGGTGCCCGGCTCCTCGGCCATGGCCATGCTGCTCGCCGCGCTGATGATCTTCGGCGTGCAGCCCGGCCCGCAGATGCTGACCCGCGACCTCGACCTGGTGTTCGTGATCATCTGGTCGCTGGCGCTGGCCAACGTCTTCGGCACCCTGATCTGCCTGTTGCTGTCCAAGCCGATCTCACGCCTCACCTTCATCCCCTTCCAGTATATCGCCCCGGTGATCATCGTCATCGTGGTGGTCGGCGCCTGGCAGGAGACCCGCCACTGGGCGGATCTCGCCTTCCTGCTCGGCTTCGGGGTGCTCGGCTGGATCATGAAGCGCAGCGGCATGCCCCGCCCGCCGCTGCTCATCGGCTTCATCCTCTCCGGGCTGGCCGAGCGTTACCTGTGGATGTCCTACAACCTCTACGACTGGGAATGGCTCACCCGCCCCGGGGTACTCACCATCGGGGGGCTGGCGGTCTTCCTGGTGGTGGGCAGCGTGATGCTCAAGCGCTCCACCGACCGCAGCGCCGACGCCCTGCAGCACGCCGATAAGGCCGGTGAGCAGAACCCGCGGGAGGAGAGCAAATGAAAGCCCGCCTGATCGCCGCCGTGACCTACCACCTGCAGACCCTCTTCGTGCTGGCGGTGCTCGGCTGCCTGGTGGCCATCCTGTGGATCAGCCAGGGGTTCTCGCTGGGAGCACGGCTCTTTCCTACCGCCGTGGCGAGCCTCGGCATCCTGCTCGCCGTGCTGGAGCTGGGCCGCCAGGCGATTCGCCGCGGCGCGAAGGAGGAGAGTGATTTCAGCGACCTGGGTGAGGGGGAGGAGACCCCGGCCTTCTACGCCCGGGGACTCCTGTTCTTCGCCTGGATGGCCGGCTTCATCGGCCTGTTCTTTCTGGTCGGCGCCCTGCCCGCCGCCGGGCTCTATGTACTGGCTTTTCTCAGGCTGCAGTATCGCAGCCCCTGGCTGCCGACCCTTGCGCTCTCGGGCGGGCTAGTGGCGCTGCTCTGGGGGCTGGGCATGGCGCTACAGCTGCGCTGGCCGAATCCGCTGCTGTTCTGAGCCGCGCTGTTCTGAACCGGCCGGGGCGGCAACTCAGCTGTTCTCCAGCGGCAGGAAGGCATCCGCCATCACCACCCGATTTCGCCCGCTCTGCTTGGCTCCATAGCTGGCCCTGTCCGCACGCTCCATCAGGCTCGCGTCGTCGTCAGCCTCGGTAAAAATGGCTCCCCCCAGGCTGCCGCTGACCCGGAAGACCTGGCCACCGTGACGGAAATCGATGGTAGCCAGCCGCTGGCGAACGCGCTCGGCGACCTCCTGGGCCACCTCGGTAGACGCCCCGGCGAGCAGGATGGCGAACTCGTCACCGCCCAGGCGCGCCACGGCGTCCTCATCGCGCACCGCGTCATGCAGCACCTCCGCCACCCTCCGCAGCAGCTCGTCGCCCACCGTGTGTCCGGCGCTGTCGTTGACCACCTTGAAGTGGTCCAGGTCGAGCATCACCAGCGCGAGTGCATGGTCAGTCTTGCGCCGCGACAGGTCGCAGGCCGCCGCCAGGCGGCGGGAGAAACCGCGTCGGTTGAGGCAGCGGGTCAGGGGGTCGTGCTCCGCCTCCCAGCGCTGACGCTGCTCACGCTCGTGGCGATCGGTAATGTCCTGCACCAGCCCCACATAGCCCAGCACGCGGATGCCACCGCTGACCCGGCTGACGTGCACCTCCAGCCAGCGCCAGTCGCCTTCGGCGCTGCGAAAACGATAGAGCTGGGTCAGGGCGCTGCCCGGCATCAGTGCCTGGCGCCAGCCCTCCAGGAAGGTACTGCGATCCTCCGGATGGACGCGGCGCAGCCAGGCAAGCAGCCGGTAGTCCGCAAGCTCGATGCCGGAAAGCCGGGTGAGCGACGGATTGAGATAGTTCACCTGGCCGCGGGGATCGGTGAGGAACATGCCCACCGGCGAGGAGGCCAGCACCGCCTTCAGGAAGGCCTCGCGAGACTCCAGGGACTCCATGGCATCGCGGCGCCCCGCTTCCACGCGGTTGAAGGCCTCGGCGACCTGCTGCAGTTCGACCATGCCGGTGTTGAGCTCCAGGCGCTCTGCCTGGCCCTGTCCCACCCGGCCGATCTGCCGCTCCAGGCGATGCAACGGGCGCAGGCCCAGCCCCAGCAGCCACCAGAGCAGCGGCAACATCAGCGCCACACTGCCGGTGCCCACCCAGCGCAGCTCGCGGGCGTAGCGGTTAACCGGAGCCTGAACCTGGGCCAGCGGCAGGTAAACCGCCACCACCCAGTCCGCCGGCCACACCTGGCGAAAGGCAGCCAGCGCCGGTTCACCATCCAGGGTCGGCCCCTCACCGCTGCCCTGCCAGCCCAGCAGCGCCTGCTCGATCTGCGGGTGGGTGTCCGGCCCAGGCAGCGTCTGGGTCAGCCATGCCTCGTTCGGGTGGCTGATCACCCGCCCATCGGCGGTGGCCAGCATCACGTGCCCTGCCTCGCCCAGCCGCCGCCCCCGCAGGTTCAGGTAGGCCTGGCCGTCACGCAGGCTGGTGTTGCCGCCGACGATGCCCAGGAACTCACCCCGCTCGCCGAGCAGCGGGTGAATCACCATCACCTGGTCGATACCGGTCTCGCCGCCGCGGTAGGGCTCGCTGACATGGGGGCGGCGAAAGGCCTGTACGTGCTGAAAGTAGGGGCGGTAGCCTATCTCGGGGCCACCCTCAGGGAATGGCGGCCAATCCGCCACGGGGCGGCCCTCGGCATCAAACACCATCAGCCGGTCGAAGAGGGTCAACAGTGGCTGCTGGCGACGAAGAAGCGACTCGAGCCCGGGGTCATCGATGGCGATGTCGTCCGCCAGCCGCGCCAGCACAAGCTTGCGCTCGGTAAGCTCCCGGGAGAGCTGATCCGCCACCAGCTGGGCCTCGTACTCCAGGTGGACAAGGTTCTCTTGGCGAGTCAGATTTTCGCCGCTCAGGTGGCTGTAGCCCAGCAGCGCGGCCACCAGCACCAGCCAGCCGAGGCCGATGCCGAGCAGCAGGCGCAGCCGAAGTGACAGATTCAGCCAGCCGGCCAAAAGGCCTCCAGCGCAGGCAAGGCAGGAGAGAGAACCGTCATCAGAGAGCGAGCCAGCAAATAAGAGAACCTGATTACGTATATGGCTCAGCCAGCTTCAGGAGCCGGTAAGGCATCGGCGGTGTTCTGGCCGCCACCGTCAGAAAGCGCGGAATCATGGCCGTGAGGTCATAGCGCCGATTGAAGCGGTACTCGAACTCAGCCAGATAGCGCGGCACATGTTGTCCACGGATGGCATGGTAGCTGCCGGTGATGGCGTTCTTGACGTTGCCCAGCACGGTGTTGACCCAGTTGAAGGCGGGGATCTGCGCACTGGCACGGCCACCGCCAGTGATGAAGCGCTCATGGGTGTAGGCCGGGGTATCGAAGACCCGGAAACACCCCAGGCCATCGCTGACCACCCGACTGCCAGGCGCGATGGCGACCTGGGCATAGCGCCTCACCTCGGCGCGGGTAAAGCCGCTTACGCGACGCAGCTGGACGCGCTGGGGATGGCCCTCCTCATCGGTCTGCACCGCGGCGACGAACGGGAACTTGTGCTCAGCGCCGCGCCCGCGCTTTCCCGGCCGTTCACCGCCGAGGTAGGCATCATCGATCTCGATGCGTCCGGTGAGCGTCTCGCCCTGGTTGCGCTCATGCATGACCTGCAGCAGCTTGTGCTTGAGCTTCCAGGCGGTGTTGTAGCTGACGCCGAGCTCGCGGGACAGCTGCAGCGCCGAGAGGCCATTCTTGCGTTGGGTCAGCAGGTAGATGGCCAGAAACCAGGTGGTGAGCGGCAGGTGCGTGGCGTGGAAGATGGTCCCGGCAGTCAGCGAGGTCTGATGGTGGCAGTGATGGCACTGGTACACCCCGCGCGCGAGTTGGCAGCCGGTGGTGTTGCCGCAGTCGGGGCAAACAAACCCCGTGGGCCAGCGATGCTGAAACAGGGCCGCACGGCACTGCGCTTCGGTGCCGTACTGGTCGAGAAATGCCGGCAATGACAGACCGGACTGGAACTGGATAGGATTGCGAGCCATGACGGTATCTCCTGAGAAACCCTTACCTTTCAGCATAGTCCAGGCCCCGCCAGCGTAGCTGTACAAAGTGCGTAATCAGGTAAGAGAATGTTATCAGGCCATGCCCTCAGCGTCGCTGCCATACCCCACCGGCGCAATCACGCGGCGTCAACCCTGACGCGCTCGTGGCACCAAGTTCTGGATCAGGCCTCCTCGCCCAGCGCCTCCAGGCCCTCCAGTGAGCGAATGGCCAGCTCGCGTCCCGCCACCTTCACCAGCCCCTGACGCTGGAAGCGCCCCATCACCCGGCTGACCGTCTCCAGGGCAAGCCCGAGGTGGCTGCCGATATCCGAGCGGGACATCGTGAGCTGGAAGCGATAGCGGGAGTAGCCGCGTGCATGGAAGCGCTGGGAAAGGCCAAGCAGGAAGCCCGCCAGGCGCTGCTCGGCGGTGCGCCCGGACAGCAGGCAGACCTGGCGCTGGTCGCCGCGTAGCTCGCGGCTCATGCAGCGCATCAGCTCCGCACGCAGGGCGTCGTGTCTTACCGCCAGGGATTCGAGCTGTTCGAAGGGCAGCTCGCAGACGAAGGTGGTCTCCAGGGCCACCACCGAGGCGGGACAGCACGCCTCGCCGATCGCCTCGAGCCCCACGGTCTCGCTGGGCAGATAGAAGTGGATCACCTGCTCGTCATGGCGACCCGGCAGGCACATCACCTGCTTGAGGCTACCGGTGCGCACCAGATAGAGGCTGCGGAAGGGCTGCCCCTGACGGACCAGTTCCTGGCCGCGCTTGAGCGGCTGGGGCTGCACGATGATCTCATCGAAGGCTTCCAGGGCGACCTGGGACAGGCCACGCGTCAGGCAGGTCGAGTGCAGCGAGCAGACATCGCAGTGCATCTCGCCCTGCCGCCTGTAGGGCTGGCTGACAATTGTCATGCGCGCATCCTTGGCGTCTTGAGCTGGTGTTATTGACCTGTGTCAGGGTAGACCATGCCGGCCGGGGGTTGGCAAATAACTCCCTCCACTTCATCGCCGCGGAGGCGTTACCTCACCCGCCAGCCCCGCGGAAAGTTCCACCGAGCACCTCATTCTTTTGTCTAGGACCGCTGTCGTAACATTGTCATCAACGCTTGCGATGGCTAATTTCGTACCCTCTCGCATCGAGCCACCTACATCCTTGGTTGGATGCAGCTGACGTAAGCGTAAGACAGCAACCTACAACCTATAAAGAGAGCGCCCGCCTGCATGGGGCGCCATGAGCACAACAAAGCATAACAAGGACCAGCAAGTGACAATGAAAAAGACCGCATCGATCTTCACCGCCTCCGCCCTGGCTCTCGCCGTTTCTGGCGCCGCCCAGGCGTATACCATCGAGGCCGGGGACACCACCGCCAATATCTACGGCTACGCCAAACTCGATTTGATCTATGACGTCGACGACAAGCTGGGCAATTCCGTCAACCGCAGTCTTATTCACCTCGACGGAACTCCAGGCTCAGATGGACATGCCGACCTGCATGCCTTTCAGAGCCGTCTGGGCTTCACCACCGCCACCCCGGCGGGCGGCAGCGAACTGAAGACCATGATCGAGGGCGACTTCTACGGCGGCGGCGGCGGCTCCTTCCGCCTGCGCCACGGCTACGGCGAGTGGAACGGCCTCCTGGCCGGCCAGACCTGGACCAACTTCGGCGGCTTCCTGGGCATGAATCCCACCATCGACTTCACCCCGCAACCCGGTCAGGGCAACGCCGCCCGTCAGGCCCAGCTGCGCTATACCGTCGATGGCTTCTCCGTGGCACTGGAGGATCCTGAGAACCTCGGCGGTTCCGTTGCCTCCGACGCATCCAAATCTCGTCTCCCCGACCTTACTCTTCGCTATCAAGGTGGCGCTGGCGACTTCAACTATGCAGCCTCTGCCGTGATGCGTTATCTGGAATATGATGACGTAGACGCCACACTGAAAGACAATACCACCGGCTGGGGCCTGAACGTGGAAGCCAGTGCCAAGGTTGCCGAAGGGGTGACACTGCGCGGCTCCATTACCCACGGCGATGGTATCGGCACCTATCTGGAAGCCTCACCAGCGGCACCCGCCTATATCGACCCGACCACCGGCTCCCTTGAGACCATCGAAGCCACCGGCGGCACCGTCGGCGTTACCTTGGCCGCAGGCCCCGGCAATATGACGCTTGGCTATGGTATCGCCCGCGCCGATCTCGACGATGCCGAGACCGCAGGCGCAGCTACTGCCAACTCGAATAAGCAGTTTGAGGCCGTGCACCTGAACTATATCTGGTCGCCGATCCGCAACGTGACCTACGGCGTGGAACTGGGCTACCACACTCGCGAAGTGCAGGACGGCCGCGACGGCGACGCCATGCGCGTCCAGGGCATGGTGATGTACAACTTCTAAGTCTCTGCCAACCCAGGCCTGCCCGGCGGCGCGGGAAGCGCCGCCCCAGGCTGACACAGTTCCCAGTACAAGCAGACTATCGATCTCTTCGCCCCGGCCATGCGCCGGGGCTTTTTGTGGGTCCACATGGCTACACCCCAGCATTTGAACCCCAGGACGCTTTCGCGTACTTTTCCGAACCTTGCTGAATGCCACGGACCCCCCGATGCCCCGTCTCAGTGCAGGCTACACCTCAAGCGGCATTGCCCGGCTCAAGATTCTTGCCGCCGTCCTGCCTGAGTACGCGCATTTCGTGCGGCTCAGCCCCCTGTCGCGCCGGGCGAATGCTGTCATCGGCTGGGGCCTCAAACCGACCTCGTCAAGGGCACGCAGCCATGCCCGGCGAACTGGCCTTCCTTATCTCGCGCTGGAAGACGGCTTTCTGCGCTCTCTCGGGCTCGGTGTGCAGGGCTTTCAGCCCCACAGCATGGTCGTTGACAGGCTCGGCATCTACTACGACGCCACACATCCTTCCGATCTCGAGCGGCTGATCACCGAAGGCGGCTTTACCGATGAAGAGCTCGCTCGGGCGCATCACTGCATGGCACAACTGCGCCGCTATCGACTCTCCAAGTACAACCATGCGCCTGATGCGCTACCCGACGGGCTGTCTGACGGCCCTCAGCGTGTCCTGGTGGTCGACCAGACCTGGGGGGACGCTTCGATCGGCTACGGTGGCGCCAGCGCCGACACCTTCCAGCATATGCTCCGGGAAGCGCTTGACGCCCATCCGCAGGCAGAGATTCTGGTCAAGGTGCACCCCGACGTCATCGCCGGCAAGAAGCGCGGGCATCTGCTGGAAGCAGCAGCGCAACACCCGCGTTGTCGACTGATCGGTGATGACATCAACCCCTGGGCGCTGCTCGATATCGTCGAGCACGTGCATGTGGTCACGAGCCAGCTGGGGTTCGAGGCGCTGATCGCCGGCAAGGCCGTGACCTGTCACGGCCTGCCTTTCTATGCCGGCTGGGGTCTGACCGATGACCGCCAGCGCTGCCCGCGCCGCCATGCCTCTCGCAGCCTGGAAGAACTGTTCGCCGCCGCCTATCTGCGCTACTGCCGCTACGGCAACCCCTATACCGGTGAACCTGCCAGCCTCGAAGAGACCATTGCCCTGATTGCCGACCAGAAGCGCCAGCGCGACCGCCTGGCCGGCCAGTGGAGCGCCGTGGAATTCTCCGGCTGGAAGCGCGGCTTCATGGGCGACTTCCTGGGGCCAAACGCCAGGCTTACCCATTACCGAGAGAGCCAGACCGCGCTCGATGCGGCGCCCACCGGCTCACGCCTGCTGGCCTGGGCCAGCCACGTGGAAGACGACCTGGAAACGCGCTGTCGACAGCATCAGGTGATACTGGCCCGCATGGAAGATGGCTTCATTCGCTCGGTGGGGCTCGGTGTTGACCTGGCCCGCCCGCTGTCGCTGGTCATCGACCACCTCGGCATCTACTACGACCCCACGGCGCCCAGTGAGCTGGAGCGGTTCCTCGAAGAAGGTGAATTCACTGATGATCTTCTGGCTCGCGCCGCGGCACTACGCCAGCGGTTGGTGCATCTCAAGCTCTCGAAATACAACGTGTCTGGCAAAAAACTGCCGACGCTTCCCCTGGGGCGACGCCGCATCCTGGTCCCCGGCCAGGTGGAAACTGATGCCTCCATCGCCCGAGGCTCTCCCGAGACCCGCACCAACCGTGGCCTGCTTCAGGCCGTGAGGGGCCGCCACCCGGAAGCACTGCTGCTCTTCAAGCCTCATCCAGACGTGGTGAGCGGCGCACGCCTGGGGGCACTCGATGAGGCATCCGAACAGCTGTATGATCTTGACGTTGGCGATATTCAGATAACGGAACTGCTCGATGCCGTGGACGATGTCCACACCATGAGCTCATTGACCGGCTTCGAGGCACTGCTCAGGGGCAAGCGAGTGACCACCTACGGCATGCCCTTCTATGCCGGCTGGGGCCTCACCGAGGATCGCATGACCTGCACTCGGCGCACCCGCCACCTGTCGCTGGACGCCCTGGTTGCCGCCACGCTACTGATCTACCCCACCTATGTGGACCCGCAGAGCGGCCAGCTGTGCAATGCCGAAACGGCCGTGACCCTGCTGGAGCAACAGCGCTCACGGCACAGCGCCCTGACGTGGAAGACCCGGCTCTATCGTCGCTATCGCAATACATTCATCGGAAGGCACTGACGTGACACGCCAGGGACGCTCGTTTCTGTTTCTGCAGGGGGTCTGCTCTCCCTTCTATCCGCGGCTCGGCCAGCGCCTGGCTGCCGCGGGTCATCGCGTGGTCAAGGTCCAGTTCAACGGCGGTGACACCCTCTACTGGCGGCGCGACAGCGGCTCGGTCTACCATTTTCGGGGCACCTTGAACGAACTTTCCGCCTTCGTTACCTCGCTGTGGGAACGCTACGCGATCACCGACCAGATCGTCTTCGGCGACCGCCGCCCCGTACACCGACCGGCCGTCGAGGGTGCCTCGGCCCAGGGCATTCGCACCCATGTCTTCGAAGAGGGCTACTTTCGCCCCTTCTGGATCACCCTGGAGCGCGAGGGGGTCAACGGCCACTCCCTGTTGCCGCGGGATCCGGAGTGGTTCCTGGAAACCGGCCGACGGCTGCCAGAGCTGCCCGCGCCCGATCGCTTCAAGTCTGCCTTTCGCGTACGGGCCACCCACGATGTGCTCTACCATCTGGGCGGGCTCGCCAACCCGCTGGCCTTTCCGCACTACCGCAATCATGCGCCGATCACCGCCCCGGTGGAGTACGCCGGCTACCTCAAGCGCTTCACCCAGCTGCGCTTCTGGAAACCCCGCGACGAGAAGCGTATCCAGGCGCTGGTCGCCGGCAAGCGCCCCTTCTTCTTGCTGCCGCTGCAGCTGAATACCGACGCCCAGATCCGCGACCACTCGCCCTACGCCAACATGCAGGAGGTGGTGGATCGCGTCATGGGCTCCTTCGCCGAATTTGCCCCGGCAGACGCTCTGCTGTGCATCAAGAACCATCCGCTGGACATGGGGCTGGTCAACTACGCCAGAATCATACGCCAGCTGGAGCGCTTCTACGGACTGGAGGGGCGTATCGTCTATCTGGAGTCCGGCAACCTGAATACGCTACTCAAGCGCGCCGCCGGCACCGTCACCGTCAACAGCACCGTGGGCATCGTCTCGCTGGAGCACCGCTGCCCCACGCTGGCGCTGAGCGATCCTATCTACAACATGGCCGGGCTCACCTACCAGGAGAGCCTGGATGAGTTCTGGCACAAGCCGCCGCCACCGGATGACAAGCTCTTCCGCTGCTTCCACGACACCGTGATGCATGCCACCCAGATCAATGGCGGCTTCTACTGTCGCCGCGGCATCGAACTGGCGGTGGACAACGCCGCCAGGGTACTGACGGCCGAGCGATCACCCCTGGAGGCGCTGCTGTGAATCAGCCAGAACCCAGCCACCCCGAACTCAACCATCCCGAACTCAACCCCCCAGGGCGCAACCGGCAGATCGAACGCACAGTGCTGATCACCGGCGCCAGCGGCGCCATTGGCGGCGCCCTGGCGGTGGCCTATGCCGCTCCCAAGACGCGGCTGCTGCTGCATGGCCGGCGCCTTGAGGCCCTGGAAGCGCTGGCCATGCAGTGTCGTGCCCTCGGCGCCGAGGTCGAGTGCCATGACGCGCCGCTGACCGATGATGCTCGCCTGGAAGCATGGCTCGAGGCCCTGGCTAACCGCTGCCTGCCGGATATCGTCATCGCCAACGCGGGGCAGAATCAACATGTGCCGGGCCCTGGCGAGCTGGAGCCCTGGGAGCAGGTCAGCGACCTGCTGGCGATCAACTTGCGCGTACCCATGGCCATGGCCAATATCCTGACCCCACCCATGGTTGGGCGCGGCTCCGGCCAGCTGGTGCTGATGAGCTCCCTGGCCGCCTGGCACGGCCTTCCGGCAACGCCCAGCTACAGCGCCAGCAAGGCAGGGCTCAAGGCGTTCGGGGAAGGCCTGCGAGGTCATCTGGCGCCCCACGGCGTCGGCGTTACCGTGGTCATGCCGGGCTATGTCAGCTCGCCCATGTGCGCGGCCATGCCAGGCCCCAAGCCTTGGGAGTGGCCGCCCGAGAAAGCCGCCCAGGTCATTCAGGCGGGCATCGCCCGCAACCGCGCCCGCATCAGCTTCCCCTTCCCGCTCAATGTCGGCTGCTGGTGGCTGGCGGTGCTGCCGGCGGGTATTTCCCAGCGCCTGCTTCGTCTCATGGGCTACGGCAGCCGCCCATGAGCATCGCCCTCGCCGTTCCGCTGCTGACCAGTCTGGCGCTGACCTTCGCCATCGAAGCCCTGCTGCGTCCCATCGTAGCCCCCTTCTGGCGCCGCCTGCCGGCAACGCTGGCGGTCCACCTGGGTAGCGGACTTCTGCTGTTCGCGCTCTTCCTGCTGGTGCTGCAGCGGCCCTGGTTCGCGGTAGTGTTCATCGCCTCGCTGCAGCTTGTGGTGGTGCAGTCGAGCAACACCAAGTCGGCAACCCTCAAGGAGCCGTTCATCTGCCAGGACTTCGAGTACTTCCTGGACGCCGTCAAGCACCCCCGGCTCTACGTGCCCTTCTTCGGCATCCGGCTGGCGGTGGCCGCCACCACCGCCGGCGCCATGGCCATCGCCGCCTTCCTGTGGCTGGAGCCCTCGCTGCTCAGCCGGCATGGCCCGGCGGCGCTACTGGTACCAGTCGGCTTCCTGCTGCTGATGTCGGCGGCCCTGCTGCTGCCGGGGCTGAAATATCTGCCGGCGTGCCACTTGGAGCCCCACGACGACCTGCATCGCCTTGGCCTGTTTGCCAGTCTGTGGAGCTACGGCCGGCTGGCACTCAAGCCCTTGCCGGCTGACGCCTTGAAGACCCCGTTCGCCGCGGTGTCACCCTCGCCAGATACAGCACCTCTTGGCCTACCCCACCTGGTGGTGGTGCAAAGCGAGTCTTTCTTCGACCCGCGTGAGTGGAGTGAGCTGGTGCCCGATGACCTGCTTTCCCACTTCGATGCCCTGAAGCAAAGCGCCCTTCGCCAGGGCCCACTCCGTGTCCCCGCCTGGGGCGCCAACACCGTGCGCACCGAGGCGGCCTTCCTGACCGGCCTGCCCCCCGAGGCGCTGGGTATCCACCGCTTCACCCCCTATCGGCAGTTCACCCGAAGCCCGATCGCGACCCTGCCCAGCCGCCTGCGCGAGCTGGGCTACCGCACGGTGTGCGTACACCCCTACCCGGCCAGTTTCTATCTGCGCCACAAGGTGATCCCCCGGCTGGGCTTCGATGATTTCCTCGACATTCGCCATTTCGATGCCGCCGACCGTGACGGCCAGTACGTTGGCGACCGGGCAGTGGCCAAGAAGGTTGGCACCCTGCTGGATGATAGCGATAATAGGCCGCTATTCGTATTCGCCATCACCATGGAGAATCACGGCCCGCTGCACCTGGAGCGACCGCTGCCCGACGACGCACCGCGGCTTCCCGGGGTAGCAGCCAAGCGGCTGAAGGCGGAGGAGATCGCCGATTTGAGGATCTACCTGCGCCACCTGTGCAACGCCGACGCCATGCTCGGCCGGATTCGGGCGAAACTGACGCCCACCGAGCCCGGCTCACGCCACGGTATGCTGTGCTGGTACGGCGACCATGTGCCGATTATGAGCGGAGCCTATCGCCGGCTGGGAGAGCCCAGCGGCGATACCTGTTACGCTCTGTGGTCAAGCCGGCACCAGACGACGGCGAACGCTCAGGAGTCCGCCGAGCCACTCGACGTGAGCGAGCTGGGCATGGCGATATTTGAGGCGCTGCTGCAGGATGCCAGCCGCCATGAACCGCCCCATGACGCCACGGTTGGTGGCGACGGAGACGGTAGCGGCCGTCACAAGGGGCTCGACGACGTTCCCCAAAACAACGTTCCCCAAAACAATGATGCGGTAGGGCAGACCCAGAGCCATCAGGAGCAAGAATGAGTAAACGCGTTGCCATCATCGGCGCCGCCCACCGTTTCCCTGGTACGACACCTGAAACGTTCTGGCAGGACCTGCAAGCCGAAAAGGATCTGGTGACACGCGTCGCCGAGGACCGCTGGAGCCAAGAGGCCTACCAGCACCCCGAGCGCCAGCATCCCGGCACCAGCGTGACCTTCGCCGCAGGTAGCCTCGGCGACATCAGCGGCTTTGACGCAGCCTTCTTTGGCATCTCACCGCGCGAGGCCAGCCACATGGATCCCCAGCAGCGCATGCTGCTGGAGCTGGCCTGGGAAGCCATGGAGGATGCCTGCCTCGTGCCCGCTTCGCTGCGCGGCAGCCGCTGTGGCGTCTTCGTGGGCGTGGCCAGCATTGACTACGCCTACCGCCAGGCCGACGACCTCGAGTCCATCGGCCCCTCCTCGGCCACCGGCAACACCTCGAGCATCGCCTCCAACCGCATCTCCTACCTGTTCGACCTGCGCGGCCCCAGCATGTCGGTGGATACCGCCTGCTCGTCCTCGTTGGTGGCCTTTCATCAGGCCTGCCAGGCGATTCGCAGCGGCGAGACCGACATGGCGCTGACCGGCGGCATCAGCCTGCACCTGCACCCCTACGGCTTCATCATCTTCACCAAGGCCAGCATGCTCTCGGCCAACGGCTGCTGCCGAGTCTTCGACGAGGCCGGCGACGGCTATGTGCGCTCTGAGGGCGCCGGCCTGTTCCTGCTCAAGGACTACGATCGCGCCGTGGCCGACGGCGATCGCATCCTCGCCGTCGTGGCCGGCTCCGCCGTCAACACCGACGGCCACAAGTCAGGCCTGACCGTGCCCAACGCCAGCGCCCAGGTGGCGCTGATGCGCGAGACCTATGAACGCGCCGGCATCTCACCGGACGAGATCGACTACCTGGAGGCCCACGGCACCGGCACCGCGGTGGGTGACCCCATCGAGACCCGTGCCATTGGCGAAGCACTGGCAAAGCATCGCGCCACACCGCTGCCCATCGGCTCGGTGAAGAGCAACGTGGGCCACCTGGAGACAGCCTCGGGCGCCGTCGGCCTTGCCAAGGCGCTCTACAGCCTGCGTCATCGCGAAGTGCCCGCCACTATCGGCATCCGCACGCTCAACCCGCGCATCAAGTTCAACGAGTGGAACCTCGAGGTGGTCACCAAGTCCCGGCCGCTCAAGGCCGAGGGCAGGCTGATCATCGGCGTCAACTCCTTCGGCTTTGGCGGGGCCAATGCCCACGTGATCCTGGAAAGCCCACCGGAGCCGCAGGGCGCCGTTGTTGCCGCCGAGGCGAAAGGCCATGGCCCGCTGCCGCTGCTGCTCAGCGCACGCAGCGAACCGGCGCTACGAGCCACGGCCGGGCGCCTGGCCGAGTGGCTGAAGGTGAGCGACGACGCCCTCTACGATATCGCCTACACGCTGCGCCACCACCGCGAGCACCACGGGAGCGGCGCCCTGCTGATGGTCGACGGCCGTGAGGACGCCATCGCCCAGCTCAAGGCCCTGGCCGATCCGGAAGCCGAGCCAGGTCCTTCCACGGTGCGCGGCGAGCGCCTGGTGGGTGCCAGCGCCCCGGCCTTCATCTATGCCGGCAATGGCTGCCAATGGGAGACCATGGGTGCCGAGCTGCTGCAGAGCTCTCCGGTTTTCGCCGCGGCCGTGGACGAGGTCGATGCCCTCTTCCAGCACTACGGCAACTTCTCGCTGCGCGCCGAACTGGAAGGCCGCAACGGCGTGCTGGCCGACGGTGCCAGCCGCCTGATCCTGACCGAGATCGCCCAGCCGGCGCTGTTCGCCGTCCAGGTGGGCCTCACCCAGCTGCTGCGTCATCACGGCATCGAGCCCGCTGCCGTGACCGGCCACAGCGTCGGCGAAGTCGCCGCCGCCTGGGCCTGCGGCGCCCTGAGCCTGGACGATGCCGTCAAGGTCATCTACTTCCGCAGCCACTTTCAGGGCAAGACCCGCGGCCAGGGCGAGATGAGCGCCGTGGCACTGGGCGAAGACGACATCCGAGCGCTGCTCGACTCGGGGGACTACCCGGGCATCCACCTGGCCGGCACCAACAGCTCGAAGGGCGTCACCCTGGCCGGTGACCCCGAGGCGCTGGGGCGCCTGGAGGCCGACCTCAAGACACGGAGCATCTTCGCCAAGCGGCTGCCGCTGGACTACGCCTTCCATAGCCCGGCCATGGACGCCATTCAAATGGGTGTCATCGAGGCCCTGGCCGACATCTCGCCGCAGCAGGCGACGATGCCCTACGTCTCCACCGTGACCGGGGGCACCCTGCCCGCAAGCGATCTGGGCGCGGAGTACTGGTGGCACAACATCCGCCAGCCGGTGCGTTTCGACGCCGCCATCAAGACGCTGATCGACCAGGGCAGCAACGTCTTCATCGAGATCGGTGCCCACCCGATCCTGCGCCGCTACCTGAACGACGCCCTGCGCGACCGCGAGCGCCCCGGCATGGTATTCGGGACCCTGGAACGCGAGCAACCCGCCGAAGCCTGCCTGAATCAGACCGTCAGTCAGGTGCTGATCAGCGGCGCGTCGTGCGACCTGAGCCGCCACTTTCCGGTGGTTGGCCGGCGCGTCGAACTGCCCCGCTACCCCTGGCAGCGCGAACGCTTCTGGATCAAGGGCACCCCTGGTGGCCAGGGCCTGCTCAACCGCTACTATGAACACCCGCTGCTGGGCTATCGCCTGGCCCAGCAGCCCGACACCTGGGAAAGCCAGCTCGACACCCATCGCCTGCCCTGGCTCGCCGATCACGTGGTCGGTGAAGCGGCGGTATTTCCCGGTGCCGGCTTCATCGAGCTGGCCCTGGCCGCCGGTCGCCATGCCCGTGACGCCCAGGTCATCGATATCGAAGAACTGGAGATTCGCGCCCCGCTGCTGCTGGATGGCCAGCACGGCCGCCGCATGCGACTGCACCTCGCCCCCGAGGATGGCCGCATCGAGATCCGCTCCCGCGAACCGCTGGCCGAAGGCGAGTGGCAGCTCAATGCGGTGGCCCGCGTCATGCAGCAGAGCCGCGGCTTCCTGCTGCGCCGCGCGGCTCCCATCCTGCCGACGCGCGCCCCGGATATCGAACTGGCCGGGCACCTGGCCCTGGCCGAGCGCCTGGGCCTGCACTACGGCCCCGCCTTCCAGGCAATCGCCCGCACCTGGGTCGAGGAAGATAGCGTGATCGGCGAGATCACCCTGCCCGACGCCATCGTGAAGACGCAGGCCACCCTCCACCTGCACCCCGGCATCCTCGACAGCACCTTCCAGCTGTTTATTCCGCTGCTGGCCCGCGAAGCCGCCGTCCGCGGCCAGGAAGACGCCGGGCTGGCCTTCGTACCGGTACGGGTCGGTCGCCTGCAGTTCCTCGCCGACGGCGGCGTACCAACGCTGGCCCACGCCAGGGTGCTGAAACGCGCGCCCCACTCCTTTACCGCGGACTTCGAGCTCTTCGACGCTCAGGGGCGCGCCGTGGCGGTGCTCAGTGAGACCCGGTTCCGCGCCATACGCCTCAAGCGCCATCACCATCAGCGCTTCAGCTACCTCGACGTGCAGCTCACCCCGGCACCGCTCCGCGGCGACGCCAACGGCCTGGACCTGACACCCTTGCACGCCGCCGTGGCGCACCTGACCGACGCCTATCGACGCCACACCGGCGGGCGCTTTGCCGACGAGGTCGACCCCCTGCTCGACAGCCTGGCCGACGCCTTCGCGACCGAGACCGTGCAGCATCTCGCCGGCGGACCGCTGCTGAGCCACGCTCTCTATCGCGAGCTGACCCGCCAGCACCTCGACACCCGGCGCCTCCTCGACCAACTGCTGCATCAGCTCCAGGGCGCCGGTCGCCTCGAGCAGGGCGACCAGGGCTGGCGGTTCAGCGCTCCGGACGATGAGATTCCCGCCGCAACCATCTGGCAGCTGCTGGTGCGCGACTACCCCGACCACTTCGCCGCCGTTCAGCGCCTGGGCCGCTTCGGCCTGCACCTCCCGGCGCTGCTCGATGGCCGTGAGAACGCCGAGACCCTGGGCCTGGACGCCGACGCCCTGGCCGCCCTGTGCCGCCAGCTGCCCGGCGCCGCCGGCTGGCAGGCCATCGCCGAGGTGCTGCGTGACGCCCTGCCCCGGGTCGTCGAGGCCCTACCGGCCGGCCGACGCCTGCGGCTACTCGAGGCGGGGCCGGCCGCCCCGGCGCTCTCCGAGCGCCTCTGCGACCAGCTCAACGCCGATCGCTGCGACCTCGGCCTGCTCACCGTGGGCGAGACCGCCCGGCACCAGGCCGAACAGCTGCAGGAGCGCTTCCCACTGATCGACATCGAAGCGCTGGGGGAAGGCAGCGCCACGCTGCCTCCCGCCCAACTGGCACTGGTCACCATCGAGGTCAGCCACCGCGAGCGCACCCGCCGCCTGCTCCAGGCGCTGCCCGAGCGGCTCGCCCCGGAGGCCCAGCTACTGCTGGTCGGTATTCACCCCAGCGGCTGGCTCGACAGCCTGCTGGCCACCCCGGGCCTCAGCGACGATGGCACCCACCTGCTGGCCATGGACTCCGACGACGTCAAACATGAGCTAGAAGCCCTCGGCGCCACCGACATTGGCCTGCTGCCGCTGGAAGGGGACGACCGCGGCCTCTACCTGATGCATGCCCATTGGGGACAGACCCCCATTTCGCCGCAGCAGAATGAGGGTCTGTCCCCTATTACCCTGCTCGCCGACGACGCCACTCGCGCCCTGGCCGATGGCCTGGCAAGCGCGCTGGCTACCCGCGGGCAGCGAGTCACGATAGCCAGCGAAATTGAGGGAAATGAGGGTCTGTCCCCGATTGTCGTTGACCTGCGCCAGAATCATTACCGCTGCGCTCAGGCCATGGAACTGGCCCGCACGCTGGAACCGCTGGGCAGTGACGCCAGCCTGTGGCTGGTTACCCGTGGTGTCGCCGGAATGTGGGTGAATGGTGAGTGGAGAGTGGTGAGGAATGACGAGTCACCTACTCTGGACGCCGCCCTCTGGGGCTTCGGCCGCTCGCTGGCCAACGAGTCCACCGGCTACCCGGTGCGCCTGCTCGACCTGCCCGAGGGTGAGCTCGACGAGGCGGTGATCGAGGCCCTGGCCGAGGAGCTCAGCACCCCCGACGCCGAGAGCGAAGTCGTGCTCGATGCCCAGGGCCAGCGCTTCGCCACCCGGCTGCGCACGCTCCCCACACCTGGGCCTCAGGCAGAGGCCGCTCGGGACGAGCGCCAGGCCATGACACTCGGCTTCGAGCTGCCCGGCCAGCTGCGCAACCTGACCTGGACACCGCTGCCGCTGCCTGCGCCCGGGCCTGGCGAGGTGGAGGTTCGCGTCAAGGCCACCGGCCTCAACTTCCGCGACGTCATGTACACCCTGGGCCTGCTCTCCGACGAGGCGATCGAGAACGGCTTCGCCGGCCCCACCCTGGGGCTCGAGTTCGCCGGCGTGGTCGAAGCGGTGGGCGACGGCGTTCGCGACCTCGCCGTGGGCGAGGCGGTGGTGGGCTTCGGTCCGGCCAGCTTCAGCGACCGGCTGATCGCCAGCCGCCAGGCCGTAGCGCCGATCCCCGGTGAGCTCAGCTTCGCCGCGGCCGCCACCATCCCCACCACCTTCTTCACGGTCTACTACGCGCTAAAACACCTGGCGCGTCTGGCCCCGGGCGAGAAGGTGCTGGTTCACGGCGCCGCCGGTGGCGTGGGTATCGCCACCATCCAGGTCGCGCAGTGGCTGGGCGCCGAGATCCATGCCACCGTAGGCAGCCCCGAGAAACGCGACTTCCTGCGGCTGCTTGGCGTCGAACACCTCTACGACTCCCGCTCGCTGACCTTCGCCGAGGAGATCCTCGACGCCACCGACGGCCGCGGCGTGGACGTGGTGCTCAACTCCCTGGCGGGCGAGGCGATCAACCAGAACCTGCGGGCCCTGCGGCCCTTCGGCCGCTTCCTGGAACTGGGCAAGCGCGACTTCTACGAGAACACCCATATCGGCCTGCGCCCGTTCCGCAACAACCTCAGCTATTTCGGCATCGACTCCGACCAGCTGATGAAGGAGCTGCCCGAGCTCACCGGTGAACTGTTCGGCGAGATGATGGCGCTGTTCGCCGACGGCACCTTCACCGCCCTGCCCTACACGGCCTTCTCCAGCCAGCAGGTGGTGGAAGCCTTCCGCTACATGCAGCAGGCGCGCCAGATCGGCAAGGTAGTGGTCACCCATGATCAGGCCCTTCAGGATCGGGGGCAGCAGGCGGTCCCACACCGGGCGCTCAGCCGCGATGCCATGACGCTGCCGGAAGCGGCCAGCTATCTGATTACCGGCGGCCTGGGCGGGTTCGGCCTCAGGACCGCCAGGTGGCTGGCCAGCCGCGGCGCCCGCCGACTCATCCTGGTGGGCCGCAGCGGCGCAGCAAGCGACGAGGCCCAGGCCGGCGTGGCCGCGCTCGAGGCCGAGGGAGTGCAGGTCATTGCCGCCGCCTGTGATATCACCGACCCCGGCGCCCTGGCCGAGCTGCTCGCCCACAGCCGCGAACGATTCGGGCCGCTGCGCGGCGTGATTCACGCCGCCACGGTGATCGACGACGGCCTGATCCGCAACCTGGACGCCGAGCGCATCGCTCGCGTGCTGGCACCCAAGATCGACGGCGCCCGCCACCTGGACGAATTGACCCGCGCAGACGCCCTGGATTTCTTCGTGCTCTACTCCTCGGCGACCACCCTGTTCGGCAACCCCGGCCAGGCCAGCTATGTGGCGGCCAACCACTGGCTAGAGGCGCTGGCCGCCAGCCGCCGCGCCCGGGGCCTGCCGGCCAGCTGCCTGCGCTGGGGCGCCATCGACGACGTCGGCTTTCTGGCCCGCAATACCCGCACCCGCGACGCCCTGCAGGAGCGTCTGGGCGGTTCGGCGCTGCACTCCGACGATGCCCTGAGAGTGCTGGAACAGCTGCTGATCCACTCCGGCGATCAACGGGGCGGCCCCAACCTCGGCGTGCTGGAGCTGGAGTGGGGGGCGCTGGCGCGCTTCCTGCCCACCGCCGAGGCGCCACGCTTCAACGAGATCGCGCGCCAGGCCGAGGATGATGGCCGCAGCCATGACGACGGCGACGATATCGCCGCGCTGCTGGCCGGGCTCTCCCCCGAGGAGCAGCGCACCACCATCACTGAGCTGCTGCGCGCCGAGCTTGCCGCCATCCTGCTCATCGACGAGGCGAAGATCGACGTCAACCGCTCGGTCTATGAGATGGGCTTCGACTCGCTGATGGGCGTGGAACTGATGACCGCCATCGAAGCGCGTCTGGGCGTCCAGGTGCCGGTGATGGTGCTCAGCGAAGCCTCCACCCTCGACAAGCTGGCCGGCGTGCTGCTCAGCAAGCTCGGCCAGGCCAGCGGCGACGCCGAAGATGACGACGCCGAAATGGCGTCCCTGGCCGCCCGCCACGGCGCCACGGACCTCGAGGAAGCTGGCGAGGTGGCGGCCGCCAGCAAGGAGCCGCTCTCATGAGTCGAGACGATTTGAAGGCGCAACTGCTGGCCAAGGCGCGCCATCGCCCCCGCCAGGCCCCGGCCGCCTCGGTCGGGACACCTCGGGCCCCGGGCGCATCCCAGGTGCCGGAGCGCTTTACCCGCTTCGATACCCACCCGGGCTCCCAGCAGATCGCCATGATGCGCGAAGGGGCCCGTCGGCTCGGCCTGACGGACCCCTTCTTCAAGGTGCACGAGGGCATCGCCGGCGCCACATCACGCATCGACGGCCGCGAGTGCCTGAATTTCGCCAGCTACAACTATTTGGGCCTCTCCGGTGACCCACGGGTCGGCCAGGCCGCCTGCGATGCCGTCGACCGCTACGGCACCTCCGTCTCGGCCAGCCGGGTCGTCTCCGGCGAGCGCCCCATCCACGCCGAGCTGGAGCGCGCCATCGCCACGGCCTATGAGGTGGAAGACGCCGTGGCCTTCGTCAGCGGCCACGCCACCAACGTCTCGACCCTCGGCTACCTGATGGGGCCCAAGGATCTCATTCTCCACGACGCCTACATCCACAACAGCTCACTGGTGGGTGCCCAGCTCTCCGGGGCCAAACGCATTCCCTTTGCCCACAACGACGCCGAGGCCCTGGACGCGCTGCTGACCCGACACCGCGGCCAGTTCGAACGCGTGCTGATAGTGATCGAAGGGCTCTACAGCATGGATGGCGACGTGCCCGACCTGCCCCGTTTCATCGATATCAAGCGCCGCCACCAGGCCTGGCTGATGGTCGACGAAGCCCACTCCTTCGGCGTGCTGGGCAGGCGAGGCCTGGGCCTGCGCGAGCACTTCGACGTGCCGCCCGGCGACGTCGACATCTGGATGGGCACCCTGAGCAAGGCGCTGGCCGGCTGCGGTGGGTACATCGCCGGCTGCCGAGAGATGGTGGAAACCCTGCGCTACCTCGCCCCGGGGTTTCTCTACAGCGTGGGGCTCCCCGCCCAGGTCGCCGCCCCTTCGCTTGCCGCCCTGCAACTGATGCAGCAGGAACCCGAGCGAGTAGAACAGCTGCACGATATCTCGCGCTACTTCCTCGAACAGGCCAGGGCCCGCGGCTTCGATACCGGCCACAGCCTCGGCGCCGCCGTGGTGCCGATCATCGTCGGCAGCTCGCCGCTCGCCGCCCGGCTCTCCCATGAGCTGTTCGAGCGTGGCATCAACGTCCAGCCGATCCTGCATCCCGCCGTGCCGGAGAAGAGCGCCCGGCTGCGCTTCTTCCTCTCCTGCGAGCACACCCGGGAGCAGGTCGACAAAACGCTGGAAGCGCTTTCCGACTGTCTGTAGGGGACATCGCCGGATCAATCCGGTTATGGCAGCACCGATGCCACGGCCCTTTCAATGGCGGTCGATTCTACCCGAATCTCCATCGGCGCCTCGAAACGTCGCTCGGCCAGCATGACCAGCTGCATCCGCAGCGGCTCGCCGCGGCGGAGGGATTCAATATGCCGGTCATTCCAGGCTTCCCAGTAGCCCAGCCTTGATCTTACCCAGCATTGGTGGACACCGATCTAAGCGATCATTTGGGCCGCGGCCCACCGCCTGCGTTGGGCTTGTCGTGCACTATTCATGCAGCAGAGCCACCCCATTAAATTTCCTTAAGGGTCTGACCCTCACCGCCCCCAGACCACGAAGTAAGGGTTGAGCTTCTCTAAGGGATTCGCATAGGAGAGCGGCTGCCCTGCCAGGGTTTCCACACGCCCGCCGGCCTGCTCCACCACCGCCTGGGCGGCGCCGGTATCCCACAGGCAGGTGGGGCCGAGGCGGGGATACACATCGGCGGCACCTTCCGCTACCAGGCACAGCTTCAGCGAGCTGCCCATGGGCACCATGTCGTGCTGGCCGAGCGTTGCCAGCCACTCGGCGAGGTCCGGGCTGGGGTGAGAGCGGCTGCCCACCACCCTCCACGGGGTACCGTCGGCGGGCTTGCCAGCCACGCGAATCGGCTGACGCTCAGCATCCGTCTCGTTACCCCACAAGACCTTGAAGGCACCCACGCCCTCGGCGGCCAGGTAGGACACCTCCAGCGCCGGGGCCACGACAACGCCCAGCACCGGCCTGCCGTTCTCGATCAGCGCGATATTGACAGTGAATTCGCCATTGCGCTTGATGAACTCCTTGGTGCCATCCAGCGGGTCAACCAGCCAGTAGCGGCCGTTGGCATCCACTCCGGCAAACCCCTCGGCATCCTCCTCGGAGAGCACCGGAATGTCCTCCGGCAGTGCCGCAAGGCCCGCCACGATCACATTATGGGCGTCTTTGTCCGCTTCGGTAAGCGGGCTCTTGTCGTCTTTCTCCTCTACGGAGAAGCCGCGTGCGTAAACGGCCATGATGGCTTCGCCGGCTTGTTTGGCGATGGTGTGGGTTCTATCCAGGAGTGATGCTAGATCCATCTCATGAGTTCCTTTCCAAGTGTTAAAGCTGGAAGCCGGAAGCTGGAAGCTGGAAGCTGGAAGCTGGAAGAAAACCCCACAACCCAAGGTTCGGGGGTTATGCCGCGCAGCGGCAATCTTCCAGCTTCCCGGCGCGAAGCGCCGCTCTTCCAGCTTCAAGCTACGATCTGGCGCTCTCTCAGCAACTCGATCACAGCATCCGCAGCATCTTCTTCGCTCAGCCCGGTGGTCTTGAGGCACAGCTCCGGGTTTTCCGGGGCTTCGTAGGCCGAGTCGATGCCGGTGAAGTTCTTCAGTTCGCCGCGGCGAGCCTTCTTGTAGAGCCCCTTGGGGTCGCGCTCTTCGGCGACGTCCAGCGGAGTGTCGACGAAGATCTCGATGAATTCGCCGTCCTCCACCAGGTCCCGAGCCAGTTGACGCTCGCTGCGGAACGGCGAGATGAAGGCAGTCAGCACGATCAGGCCGGCATCGGCCATCAGCTTGGCGACCTCGCCCACGCGGCGGATATTTTCGACGCGGTCGGCGTCGGTGAAGCCCAGGTCGCGATTGAGACCGTGGCGCACGTTGTCGCCATCCAGCAAATAGGTGTGCTGGCCAGCGGCGTGCAGCTTCTTCTCCACCAGGTTGGCGATGGTCGACTTGCCGGCACCGGAAAGGCCGGTGAACCACAGCACCGCCGGCGTCTGCCCCTTGGAGAGCGCACGGGCCTGCTTGTCGATATCCACGTGCTGCATATGGATGTTCTGGCTGCGGCGCAGGGCAAAGTGCAGCATGCCGGCGCCCACGGTGTTGTGGGTCATCCGGTCGATGAGGATGAAGCCGCCGGTATCCTGGCTCTCCTTGTAGGGGTCGAAGGCCACCGCCTTGTTGAGGCTCAGGGTGCAGACGCCGATCCCGTTGAGGTCCAGCTGCTTGGCCGCGGTGTGCTCCAGGGTGTTGACGTTCACCTGGTACTTGATGTCGGTGACCGTGGCCGAGACGTTCTGGGTGCCCAGCTTCATCAGATAGGGGCGGCCCGGCAGCAGCGGCTGGTCGTGCATCCACACCAGGGTGGTCTCGAACTGGTCGGCCGTCTGGGATGGCTGTTCGATGCCGGAGATCACGTCACCGCGGGAGATATCGATCTCGTCCTCGAGAAGCAGGGTGATCGACTGCCCGGCCACCGCCTCGTCCAGGTCCCCGTCATAGGTGTAGATGCGCTTGACGGTGCTGGTCTTGCCGGAAGGCTGCACGCGGATCGCATCGCCGGGCTTTACCCTGCCACTGGCGATCATGCCACTGAAGCCGCGGAAATCCAGGTTGGGGCGGTTGACCCACTGCACCGGCAGGCGGAACGGGTTGCGCTGCAAACGCTCGTCGTCGACCTCCACGGTTTCCAGGTAGGCCATCAGGGTGGGCCCGTGGTACCAGGGCATGTGGTGGCCATGCTCGATGACGTTGTCGCCCTTGAGCGCCGACATCGGGATGAAGGTGATCTCCTCCAGGCCTAGCTGCTTGGCGAACTCCCGGTACTCCTCGACGATCTCCTCGAAGCGCGCCTTGGAGAAGTCCACCAGGTCCATCTTGTTGATGGCGACCACCACGTGGCGCATGCCGATCAGCGACATCAAAAAGCTGTGGCGGCGGGTCTGGGTGAGGATACCGTAGCGGGCATCGACCATCAGGATCGCCGCATCGGCAGTAGACGCACCGGTCACCATGTTGCGGGTGTACTGCTCGTGCCCGGGAGTATCGGCGACGATAAACTTGCGCTTGTCGGTGGAAAAGAAGCGATAGGCCACGTCGATGGTGATGCCCTGTTCGCGCTCGGCGGCCAGGCCATCCACCAGCAGCGCGAAGTCCATCTCGTTGCCCTGGGTGCCATACTTCTTCGAATCGGCTTCGATGGCGGCCAGCTGATCCTCGAACAGTAGCTTGGATTCGAACAGCAGCCGCCCGATCAGGGTGCTCTTGCCGTCGTCGACGCTGCCGCAGGTGATGAAACGCAGCAGTCCCTTGTGCTCGTGAGACTTGAGGTAGCCCTCGATATCGCCGGCGATCATGTCGGAGGAATGTGCCATGCCAAACCCTTTAGCTTGAAGCTGGAAGCTTGAAGCTGGAAGAAACCCCAACCCCATAGCCTCGCAGCCGATTCATTCGTTGGTGAGCTTGCCGATCAGCCCGGAGAGCATGGCGGCAATCTCTCTCGTTTCCTGTATCCATCGGTTACCGCTGGCCTTGTCGATGTAGCCGATATCGATACCGATGTAGATCTGTGTTCTCAGCTCGGCGCACGACCCCTTGGCAATCAGCAGAAAGTGCCGCTTGTCCTTTGGCGTTCCACGGGTCATGCCCTCCGCGATATTGCTGGGCACCGAAAGCCCGGAGCGCGTAATTTGATCCTTGAATCCGAAATCGCGCAGATCCCGCATCGTCTTGTACAGCTCCGCCGAGAGCCTGGCCGACCGGTTCCACACCTGTAGCTTCTCGAAATCCATGCCTTATCCCTTCCCCCTTGACCTATTCTAGAGGCTAGCCCAAGAACAAAAGGTGTTTCTTCTAGCTTCCAGCTTCTAGCTCCCGGCGAAGCAGGGGACTTCCAGCTTCCAGGCGCGAAGCGCCGCTCTTCCAGCTTCCAGCTTTCTAACGCGCCTGAGGCGCCTGAGGCGCCTGAGGCGCGTTAGAAGTACCCTTCCTGCTTTTTCTTTTCCATGGAGGCGGCGCTGTCATGGTCGATCACGCGGCCCTGGCGTTCGGAGGTCTTGGTCAGCAGCATCTCCTGGATGATCGCCGGGAGGGTGTCGGCTTCGGATTCGATGGCGCCGGTGAGCGGGTAGCAGCCCAGCGTGCGGAAGCGCACCTTGCGCATCATCGGCACCTCGCCGGGCTCCAGCGGCATGCGCTCGTCATCGACCATGATCAGCGCACCATCGCGCTCCACGACCGGCCGCTCGGCGGAGTAGTAGAGCGGCACGATGGGAATATTCTGCAGGTAGATGTACTGCCAGATATCCAGCTCGGTCCAGTTGGAGATCGGAAAGACACGGATCGACTCGCCCTTGTGCTTGCGGGTGTTGAACAGCTTCCATAGCTCGGGGCGCTGGTTCTTCGGGTCCCAGCGGTGCTGGGCGGTGCGGAACGAGAAGATACGCTCCTTGGCGCGGGACTTCTCCTCGTCGCGACGCGCCCCACCGAAGGCGGCATCGAAGCCGTACTTGTCCAATGCCTGCTTGAGGCCCTCGGTCTTCATCACGTCGGTGTGAATCGCCGAACCGTGGGTGAAGGGATTGATGTCCTTCTCCACCCCCTCCGGGTTGATGTGCACCAGCAGGTCCATGCCCACGTCCTGAGCCATCCGGTCGCGAAACTCATACATGGCACGGAACTTCCAGCGGGTGTCCACGTGCAGCAGCGGGAAGGGTGGCGGCGCCGGTGCGAAGGCCTTACGCGCCAGATGTAGCATCACCGCGCTGTCCTTGCCCACCGAGTAGAGCATCACCGGGTTTTCGGTCTCGGCGACCACCTCGCGCATGATCTGGATGCTCTCGGCTTCTAGCCGTTGCAGGTGTGTCAGTGTCGTCATCATCTTTCCTTTTGCTTAGCTTCCGGCGCCGAGCGCAGTCCCGCAGGAACGTTGATCAGATGGAATTCCGTGTGCGTATCAAGCCATTGCCGAATTTGTGAGCACGCCTGGAAGTGCGCCCCATGGAAGACCAGCGCCACCGGAGCGTTGGCCTGGGCGGGCAGCCGTTGGAACAGCGCCAGGTAATCATCGGCGACGGGCGGCGAGGCAAAACAGCGGCTCAGGAGCACACCCCGCTTGCCATGCAGATAGAGCTGGTAGCGGCGCGGTTCGTCGACGACTTGATCACCTGGCCTGGATACACGCACGCCACCTTGCCAGATGTCGCCATGCGCGCGGCGCACTTCCTCCAGCACCGGCTGCACCTGCTGGCGGTACCAGCGACCGGCAGTCGAGCGCCTGCGCTCGAGGCCCTCCAGTACCAACGGTTCCGGCTTGAGGTCACGCGCCTCCAGCCAGTGGTCGACGGCCCGCGGCGATACCGTATAGCCCTCTGCCTTAAGCACCTCGGCCAGGGCCCGGCTGCTCCAGGCGGGCTCGTCACCCGCCGGCTGAGCCGCCAGGCACCTAGCCAACGCCTGCTGGGCTTGTCGGCTCAGTCTCTCTGCCTGGCCGGCCTTGCGCCCACGCACCCTGACCGGCACCGCCTCCCAGCCGCCCTCGAGAAACGCCTTCCAGGCCGCTGATACCGTCGGCGCCGAAAGCCCCGTTCGCCGAGCCGTCTCGGCCACAGTATGGCCGTCCAGGCGCAGCCTGACTGCCTGTAGGCGGCACTCGCTGAGCTCTTGGGGCGACAAATGTTTAGCGCTCACTTCATATCCTAGCGATTGATTTAAATACCTTTTCTATCGAAAGCATAGAATCGAACAAGCTTGCATTCGACTTCATCATAAAAGCCCAAGTAGAATCTCACAAGCTGCGAACCTGAACTTTCCAAAGCCTTCAAGGACGACGCGTGATGACCTGGGCGGTGCTTCTCTCGATTGCCGGACTCCTCGGCCTGCTGATCAGCGGCGCGGTGCGCCCCGCCATCGCCTTCGTGGGCCTGGCGGGGGCTTACCTGGTGTTCGGCCTGGTGGACACCGCCACGCTGCTGGCGCAGTACACCAACCCTGCGCTGGCCACCCTGTTGTTACTACTGCTGGTCTCGCTGGCCCTGGAGCGCACGCCGCTGCTCGACTGGCTCTCCCAGCGCCTGCTGAATGGCCGCGAGGCCACCGCTACCGCACGCCTGATGGGCGCCAGCGCGTTGCTCTCGGCATTCCTCAACAATACCGCTGTGGTGGCCGCCTTTCTCGGGGCCATTTCACGGCAGAAGCGTATCGCTCCCTCGCGGCTGCTGATTCCCCTCTCCTACGCCTCCATCCTCGGCGGTATGACCACCCTGGTGGGCACCTCGACCAATCTGGTCGTCAACTCCTTCGCGCTGGGCACCGGCGGCTTCGAGTTGGGTATGTTCCAGTTCAGCTTGGTGGGCGTGCCAGTGGCGCTGATGACGTTCGGGGTGCTGCTTTGGCGGGCGCGCACACTCCCCGAGCACCAGCCGGAAGACACCGCCGAGAAGCTCTCCTATTTCCTGGCCGCCGACCTGGAGGCCAGCTCGGAGATGGTGGGAAAAAGCATCGAGGAGAACCAGTTGCGCAGCCTGGAGGGGCTCTACCTGCTGGAGATCGAACGCGAGGGGCGACTGATCAGCCCAGTGGCACCGGAGGAATTGCTCCAGGCGGGTGACACCCTGGTGTTCACCGGCGAAGTGGGCAAGGTTCAGGCACTGCAGCGCTTCCCGGGACTGAAGCTTTTCGGCCATCAGGCCGACGACCTGCTGGCGACCAACCTGGTGGAAGTGGTGATTTCACATGAATCGGAGCTGGCCAGCCAGACGCTGCAGGAGGTGGACTTTCGCAGCATGTTCAACGCCGGGGTGGTGGGGATTCGCCGCGGGGGAAGGCGGCTGGAGGGGCAGCTGGGCCAGATTCCCCTACGCGTGGGGGACTGCCTGGTGCTGGCAGTGGGCGGCGACTTCCGCCAGCACCGCAACATCGATCGCAACTTCCATCTGCTCAGCGGAAGCTTCAAGCGCCCTCCGCTCAATCGCCTGGAGAGCTGGCTCACCCTGGGCGGCTTCGCCGCGGTCATCGGCCTGGCTGCGCTGGAGCTACTGCCTCTCTTTCATGGGCTATTGCTGCTCATGGCAGGGCTCCTCGCTGCCCGCATTCTCAGCCCGGCCGAGCTGCGCCGGCGCTTCCCGTTCGAGCTGTGGCTGATCATCGGCTCGGCCCTGGCCATCGCCCAGGGGTTGGAGAGCTCAGGGGCCGCCGCGCTGCTCGCCCAGGGCATGCAGACACTCTTCGCCGGTTACGGGGTGATGGCCGCCTTCGTCGGCTGCTACCTGCTGACGCTGCTACTCACCGAGACGGTGACCAACAATGCCGCCGCCGCCCTAGCCTTCCCGGTGGCCTGGACCACCGCCCAAGCCTTCGGCGCCGACCCCATGCCCTTCATCATGGCCGTGGCCTACGGTGCCAGCGCCTGCTTTTTGATTCCCTACGGCTACCAGACCCACCTGATGGTATTTTCCCCCGGCCGCTACCGCATCAGCGACTTCCTCAAGACCGGCCTGCCGGTGAGCCTGACCTACTCGGCTGGGGTTCTGGTGCTCACGCCGCTGGTGTTTCCGTTTTAGCCCGACTACGCCGGGAGCTTGAAGACCCGGGCTTCCCCCGGAGCTGGAAGCTTGAAGTTGGAAGAAAACCCAACGGCCGCAAGGCTTGGGAGTTATGCCGCCAAGCGGCATTCTTCCAGCTTCCAGGCGCACAGCGCCGCTCTTCCAGCTTCAAGCTTTAAAGGTGTAACCCACACTCCCTTTGCAGGCCGAAGAAGCGTGACTCCTCCTCCTTCATGCCGGGCTGCAGGGGCTGGCTGGTATGCCAGTCGCCGACCGTCATGTAGCCCTTCTCCCACAGCGGGTGATAGGGCAGGTCATGCTCGGTGAGGTAGCGATGCACGTCGCGGCTATGCCAGTCGATCAGCGGGTAGACCTTGTAGCGCCCATCATGGCGCTGCTCCACCACCGGGCGCTGCTCGCGAGAACCGGACTGCTGGCGGCGCAGACCGGCAAACCAGGTGCCTATCTGCCGCTCCTCCAGCGTCCTCTCCATCGGCGCCACCTTCATCAGGTGGTTATAGCGGGTAAGGCCCGCCAGGCCCTGCTCCCAGAGCTTGCCGTGGCGCGCCTCCAGATGGCCAGGACTCAACGCGGGCTTAGCCACCTTGAGGTTGAGATTCAGGCGTTCGGTCAGCGCATCGACGAAACGGTAGGTCTCGGGGAACAGATAGCCGGTATCCACCAGCACCACCGGAAGCTCCGGCTCGATGCGCGTGGCCAGGTGCAGCAGCACGGCCGACTGAATGCCGAAGCTGGAGCTGAGCAGGAAGCTGCCGGGCAGATTCGCCAACGCCCACTCGACCCGCGCCTCGGCCGACTGCGATTCCAACAGCGCGCTGGCCTGCGCGGTGTCGATCTCATGCTGATATGCCGGTAACGCCATCTGTAGTCCTCCCGGATCCTGGAGCAATGGCCCCTAGAGTAGCGCCCATCACAAATATCCAGAAGGAATCAATGTTAATCTTTTTATTCCATAAAGAGATATGAGGCAAATCATTCCCGGGCTCACAGCTCCCGGCATCGCTGGGCATCCGTCGCCTTTGCCGCGGCCTGCGCCATGGCCCGCGCCTCGGCGGGGTGCTCCAACAGCCACTCCAGCCAGCGCTGCCACTCGGCGGGGTCATCGCCGACCAGCAGGCCGTTCACACCATGCTCGACGATCTCGGTGTAGGGAGCACGATTCGAATAGATCCCCACCCCACCCATGGCGGTGATGTCCAGGAACTTGATGAACGACTTGCCGCGGTTGAACGGCGTATCGAGCAGCGGTGCCAGGCCGATATGGATCCGGTGCTGTGCCTGGTAGCGGCGGAACCTGGGCCACGACAGCGGTGCCGGGCACAGCGTGCGCGGCAACTCGTCCAACGCTTCGGGCACATGCCCGCCCAGCATCACCTCCAGTTCGGTGTCCCCTCGGTCGCGCTGTAGCACCTGCAGCGCCGGAGCGATATGCGCCAGATCCGCCAGGTGCGCCCGGGTGCCGTGAAAGCCGATCCGCCAGGGCTGCTCCCGGGAAGGGGCGAGCCCGAAGTGTGCGAGTTCGGGAAGTGAAGCGATCAGTGGCGGCGTCATCACCCTCACCTGGCCATGCCGCTCGCGCAGCCGCTCGGCCAGCGCCTCGCTGCACGCCACCACCTCATCGGCCAGCGCCAGCAGCCGAGGCTGCTGCGCCGCTGCTTTGGCCATGCGCTGCCGGTACACCCCAGGCAGGGTTGCATCCTCCGCCGCCGCGTCCAGATCATCATCGATCAGATAGCGGATACGCCCAAAGGCCCCACGTTCCCGCTCCAGCCAGCGCAGCACCGGCTCCGGCAGCGTACGACACAGCACCAGGTGTGCCCCCGGCTGCCGAGCCAACACCCAGCGTGCCAGCCGCCAGCGCCAGCCGCGCACCTCCAGCCGGCCTGCATCATGGCCCTCGGAACGCAGAAGGGGCGCGACCGACTCGAGGAAATAGATATCCTCGGTCGGCCGCGCCCCGTCGCTCAACAGCAGCCAGCGTTCACGGTTCATAACCGCCGATCAGCCAGCTTATAGACCTCTTCGTCACGCCGTGCCCCCACGGCCACGATCAGCACCTGGATGGCCTCCCCATCCACACGATAGACGATTCGTGTATTGCCGGTGCGGATGCGTCGGCAGCCTGACAAGACGCCCCTCAGCGGCTTGCCCAGCTTATCGGGCTCACCGTCACGGATACGAGTTTCGATCACGTCGAGTATGCGCTTGGCTGCGGCCGAGCCCAGGCGCAGCAGATCCTTCTGAACCTCAGGGTGGTAGATAACCTGCCACGCCATGGCTCACTCATCCTGACCTTGTGGAGATTCGAACAGGGCACGCATCTCCTCATGGGACATGGCCTGATCCGGCTGATAGCTGGCCAGCCGATCACGCGCGATGGCCTCGATGCGAAGATCCTCGAGCTCATCGACAAGATCTTGATACGCCTGCACATTCATCATGACGGCGACGGGCTGGTTGTCCTTGAAGATCACCAGCCTATCGGTATCCCGGGAGGAGATTTCCTTCAGCCGAGCACTGAAGCCACGCGCCATCGCCGTAGCAGAAACGGCATCCTCGGGACGTTCCAGCAAGGTGGCCATAGCCCCCTCCACAAAAACAGCAATATGATACACACAATTATACTAACTATAACGCACAGCACCAGCTTGGCGCGCGTTTTCTAACGACTCACCAGCCCGCAGGGCGCTCACACCTCACAAGCGAAGCGCTCACCGCGTCAGCGCAACGAAAAATCCTCATGCACCAGCGTCAGGTTGGGGTTATAGGCCGGGTCGTTGTCCAGCTTCTCACCCCAGGTACGACGCATGTACTCAACCTCACCGGCGGCGCGCGCCCGCTTCCTGGCGTTGTCGTCGGCCCCACGGGACACCGACTCATGGTGGTAGAGCTCGGCATAGGGGGTCCACAGGTTGCGATAACCCGCCTCGCACACCTTCAGGCACAGGTCCACATCGTTGAAGGCCACCGCCAGGTGCTCCTCGTTGAGCCCGCCCACTTCCTCGAAGACCGCCTTGCGTACCAACAGGCAGGCGGCCGTGACTGCCGAGAGGTTGTGCGCCAGGTGCAGTCGGGTGAAGTAGCCCGGAGAATTGCGGCTGAAGTACTTGTGGGCATGGCCCGCGACCCCGCCGATACCGAGGATCACCCCGCCGTGTTGAATCGTATCGTTGGGGTAATACAGCTTGGCCCCCACGCAGCCGATCTCGGGTCGGCACACCTGGCTGACCATCTCGCACAACCAGTCACCATGGATCGGCTCGATATCGTTGTTGACCAGGCCCAGGATGCTGCCCTTGGCGTACAGGGCGCCGAAGTTATTGATCGCCGAGTAGTTGAACGGCTCATTCCAGCGCAGGATGCGCACCCGCTCATCGCGCTCGCTCACCGCCTGCATGTAGGCCAGGGTCTCGGTGCAGGTGCTCTGGTTGTCCAGGATCAGGACCTCGAGACTAGGGTAGTCGGTTCGCTCGAGGATGGCGTCCACGCAGGGCTTGAGGATCTCGACGCGATCGCGCGTGGGAATCAGCAGGCTGACCAGCGGCGTCGGTTCGGGCAGCGGCCAACGCACTCGGTAGGTGTTGGGGAAGTGGCCCGCCTCCACCCTGGCGTCCGGCACCCGCTGAGCCAGATGATCGCTCACGGCCTTGATCCCCGCCTCGCTGGTGTAGTCCTTCTCGCCGCTCCGCAGGGCGGTTGACCCCTCCCCGGCCCGCCAGTGGTAGAGCACCTGGGGAATATGCACGATCTGTTCCGGTGCCAGGCGTGACGTCACACGAAGCGCCAGGTCGTGATCCTGACTACCCTCGAAGCCCTCGCGGAAGCCACCCACCTCGCGCACCAGGTCGGTGCGGTACACGCCGAGGTGAGAGATATAGTTCTGGGTCAGCAGCAGGTCGGGGTTCCACTCGGGCTTGAAGTGCGGGTCGAAGCGCTCGCCGGCCTCGTTGAGCTTGTCCTCGTCGCTGTAGAGCAAGCCAGCATCAGGCTGGCGATGCAGCGCCTCGGCGACATGGGTCAGCGCATGGGGCGCCAGACAGTCGTCGTGATCCAGCAGAGCCACGAACTCGCCCTCGGCCGATTCGAGTGCGCTATTGCTGGCGGCACAGATATGGCCATTCACGGGGCGGTGCACCACCTTCACCCGAGCATCCTGCTCGGCGTAGGACGACAGCACCTGCTGAACCTCTGGGTCGCTAGAGGCGTCATCGGCGATGGAGAGCTGCCAGTGTGGATAGTGCTGGGCCATCACCGAATCGAGGCACTCGCGTAACCACTCGATGCGCGGGTTATAGACCGGCACCAATACCGAGATGAGCGGCTTGCGTGGAAGCTTCTCGATCACCCCTTGCGCATGAGTGGCCGTCAGTTGGTGGCGACTTTCGAGCCAGCGGGAGTAGCTCTTGCGGGCGGTCAAGCGCTCGAAGGTGGCCTCATACTTTTCGAGCGCAAGATCTCGCCAGTGCCTTCCATGCTCCTTGGCCTGGTGCTTGAGGGTGCTGATCACCTCGCGCTTGTTCACGCCTCGCCACTGATGGTGCATATTGGCCAGGCGCTGGGCCAGGCGATCATGGGCGAACCAGGGGGTCAGCCAGGCAATCTGCAATTGCTGGATGGTAAAGCACCCCTCGCTTTCCATGGGGTCGAAGCGCAGCGCCTTGAGCCGCCTGGGCACGTAGAACAGCCGCTTGGTTACCCGGCCACTCTTCAACGGCAGGTAGATGCTCTGGGCCTCGCTGAAGCCCAGCCCGGTATCCAGGTAGAGCTTCACCGCCACGCTGGGCTGGTCGTGCTGCATGGCCACTTCCAGCATCTGCCACCCCGGCAACGGCAGGCCGCGAGTCAACAGGAACTTGGGTTCCTCCCCGATGGCCTGCCACTCATAGCCGGTGCCTTGGGCATCCACCCGTAGCAGCTGGTGATGAGGCTGCAACCGTGCCAGCGGTAGGCGCGCCAGCGGCGTATCGTTCAGCCAGCCGGTCAGCCAGCGTGAGCCCTTGTCGATGCGTTCGCGATTCCGTGCGTTCATTAAGCTTCCGGTTTGGGGACCCGGCGTGGCTTCAACGGAAACCACTGTCCGGTACTTGCAACGCGGCATTGTACCCGATCTCCGGGGGAGAGTTTTACCGGCAGATGAAACCCCACATAGCCACCGCGCGGCGGCAGTAGGCGACACAGCCCCGGGCGCAGTTCCACGGCAGTGACCGTATCGGCCAGTACACCGTTGACCCACACCTCCACGGCAACCGGCTCATCGCCCTCCCCGGCCCACCAGGCCCAGCCGGTGATACGCTGGGGCTGCACCTCCACCAGCCGCGCATGGGCCCAGGGCTTGCCTGCCTGGAATAGCCGGTAGCGCTTATCGAACAGCTCGGCGACCTGATCGAAGAGCCGGATATCACGCTTGTTGAGCCGATGGAACTCAGCCTCATCCTCGGCGGTTATCTGATGCTGCGCCTCCAGGCGCTTCCTGCCGCGATTATCCTCGCGCTGGGGGATCTCGATAGCGTAGCGGGCATTGAGTACTTCCAGGCTCTCTGCGTAGCGCTCGGTCAGCCCCACGAATCCGATCGCCTCCACATCCACGCCATGCAGAATCTTACTCTGGCGATTATGCATGATCGGCCGAGAATAGAAACCGTGAAAGCTGCCCTTGTACTCATAGTGGCGGATGAAGTGGGCGTACTCCGATGCCATGCGCTGCAGGGGATCGCGCAGGAAGGTCAGCGACTGGCCAGCACCGAAGAGCGAAATGAACCGATTGGCGTTGACATGGCCACCGACCATGGCAGCGTCATTCTGCTCACAGCGCTTCTTGAACTGCCAGAAATCCTTGGGCTCTTGATAAAGAGGCTCGATAGCGAATGGCGTAGTCGCCGATGAGTCCTTGCCGTAGTCATAGACGATGCTTTCACGGCCAAAATAGCGTTCAGCGCCGAGGCGAAAGCTGGTGCCGGCGGTTTTGGGGATATGAACAAATGATAACAAGGAGCGCTACTCTACCTGGATTGAAACATTACACAAATTCACGGATGTTCTCTGCAGTGGCAATCCCTAACCCGGCAACCCATTCTTGCCAACCCGCCACCTCACTCCAGTGGCTCAAGAACACGAAATCCAGCCCAGCCGCGCTGGCTGCTTGATAATCGTATTTGCTGTCACCAAGAAACAGGGCCGGCTGCTGGATGTTCTCGGAAGCCAGCTCACGGGCCAGGATCTCGTCCTTGGTATCGGGGCTGCCGAAGATGCCGCCATCGAACCACTCGGCGATGCCGCGGCTTGCAAACATGTCGCGCAGCTCGGCCTGGTCGCCACCGGAGACGATCAGCCAACGCGCATCTGGGGTTTGCTGGCGCAGCGCTTCCAGGCCGGGGGCCATGTCACAACTCAGCAGCCCTTCGCGCACATGGCCGGCATAGGCCTGCAGCAACGCCTCCAGGTCGAGGCCCTGCTGCAGGTCAGCATGTGCTGGAGAAATCTGCTCCAGGAAGTAGGCGAACTTTTTATAGCGCGACACCCCGCCGTTGGCGACGTGGTACTCCACCATCGCCTGTGCCGCGGCCACGCCGTAGGGCAGGGTGGCTTGATAAAAAGCCTCGGTCTTGACCTTGTTGGAGTCGAGCACCACGCCGTCGCAGTCGAAGACCAGGGTGATGTAATCAGAAATCGGCCGCATCATGCTGGCGCTCGCCCCGCCTGTTCCAAGGCGGCCTCGACCTTGGCGAGATCTTCGGGCACATCCACCGCCAGGCTACCCGGGTGAGTTTCCACCATGCGGATGGTCTTGCCCAGCTCCAGGAAGCGCAGGATCTCGATGTCCTCTGAATGCTCCAGCTCGCTCTTGCGGCCAAAACAGCGGAAGGCGGCTAGCTCCTCGCGGGTGAAGGCGTAGATGCAGACCTGCTTCTTGTAGCGCTGAGGCGCGCACTTGGCGTCCTTGAAGCCCGGTAGCGCTACCCGTGACATGTAGACCAGCTCGTCACGCTCGTTGGTGATCACCTTGGGGATATTGACGCTGTGCGGGTCTTCGTTCTCCCCCACCCAGCTGACGCCGTTGATGATGGCCTCCATATTGGCCAGCTTGGCGTCGCGTACCTTGAGGATATCCGCCGGATCGACCAGCGGTTCATCGCCCTGGACATTGATATAGATATCCGCCTCGACCTGCTCGGCGGCCTGGGCCAGGCGGTCGGTCCCGGTCAGGGCATCGTCGCTGGTCATCACCGCTTGAAAGCCCGCCGATTCGACGACCTCGGCGATACGCTGATCTTCGGTGGCGACATAGACGTTTTCGGCGCCCACGGCACGGGCCGAGAGCTCGGCGACCCACAGGATCATCGGCTTGCCCAGCAGGGGCACCAGCGGTTTGCCCGGGTAGCGGCTGGAACCATAGCGGGCGGGAATCATGACCACACTGCGCATAGCGGCCTCATGTTGATGTGTGTTGGAACGAGAAGAACCGGGGCAAACCCACGGTCTTAGAGCGCGTAGACCGATTCGCTATGCAGCCCGTAGCGGGTCGGCGTGATGGCGGTCATCGGCAGCGCACCCTCGGCGGCCTGGTACTGCTCCAGCAGCTGGTGCATCTCCTGGCTGCGCGGATCACCGGCGCCGTAGCCGTCAAAACCCGACAGCAAGACGCGCTGCGCTTCGCCGCTGGTCGCCACCGCCAGCGCATAGCCCACCACCAGCGAGGTCGGCAGGGTGCAGTGAGCATCGTCAAAGCTAAAGGTATCCGCCTGCACGTTAAGGCCGAAATCCAGCACCTTCTTCTCCCCCAGCGAGTCGCGCACATCCGCTGGCAGCATGGAGTACGGCGTGATCAGCGGCTGCGGCAGCCGGGTATGGGCATCGCAGTCGGCCAGCAGGCGCACCGGGTGACAGGCCACCCGCAGGTCGATCAGCTCGGCATCGATAGCGCTCTGGGTATTGAGGGCCAGCACCAGCGGCTGGTGGTCGCGGATATAGCGCTCCAGCGCCTCGCGGTGGCGGGCCACGCCGGGACCAGTACCCAGCAGCAGCACGTCACGCCCGGCAAAGCGCTCTTTCGGGGACCACTGGCCGGTGGGCTCACCGCGATAGAAGTGGCGAGCTGCATCCAGGGTGTTGAGGCTGAACTTCTTGCCCCCTTCTACCCGCAGGTGTTCGATCACTGCCAGCACGTCCTCTTCGCTGTAGCGGGAGTCGCTGAGCATCTCCTGGATGTAGGTGGGGTGAATGCCGTACTTGCCGGCCAGGTAGTAGTAGGGGTTGGTGCCCCAGCCGTAGTGGGCCTGCATGGGCTTGAAGTGCTCACGCAGCAGCACCATCAGCGGCACCATATTGGCGGGTTTGCCGCGACGCTCGGCGATCTCGATGGCCAGCTCTTCCGTGCGGGCGTTGCCCGGCCCACGGCCCATGCCGGTCACGGTGGAGTCTACCCAGGTCACGCCCTCGTCAAGCGCCCGCAGGGTATTGGAGAGTGCCAGGCCCAGGTTGTCATGGGTATGGATGCCCATGGCGCCCTTCCACTCGCTGCGGAACCACTGGATGATCTGCGCCGCCTGGTCGGGGCTCATGCTGCCCATGCTGTCAGCGAAGTAGAGCGCATCCATCGGGTAGGCCTTGGCCATACGGGCGAGCGCCTTCACCTCTTCCTCAGAACGATCCGCCACCTGCATCAGGTTGAAGCCGACCTGATAGCCACGCTCCTTCAGCCACGTTACCGCGGGAAGCGCCCGCTCGAACTCGTGCACGTGGCAGGCAATGCGCACCAGATCCACCGGCGAATCCGCCGCCGCATTGGGGAACAGCCGTTCCAGCGCTTCCTGCTGGGGCACCTCCCCCACCAGCTCGTTGCCGTTGACCATCACCCCCACGGTCAAACCTGCCGGAATCGTCAGGCTGCAAATAAAATCATCGGTGGTGAAGGCACAAGGCCCTTGAAAGCCCTGGTTCTTCAAGGTGCGGAAGCCCAGCTCCACCACATCCACCCCGGCGGCCTGCATAGCATCCAAGTATTGGTGAATCAGTTTAGGGGAGAAATCCCAGGCGTTGTAGTAGCCACCGTCGCGGAGAGTGCAATCAAGAATTTTTTTCAATTTTAATAACCTCACACACTAAATCAAAAATATTTTCTTTAAGGATAGAATAGTCTCTAGCATCGGGACGCTTATTTTCACCATGCTCTAATACACATGAATCATCAACATTAATTACTGTAAAATTATACTCATTAGGAAATGTTGAAAGGTCTTTGTTTGAGTGGAGAACTCCAGGAATCCTTGCTAGCCGTAACGGAGCTATACATCCAGACCCTGCATTGGCTACAAACAAATCGCACTTTAATGCAGCAGCGACCTTTTCATGATAACCCATTCCAACAAGACAGGTTAAATCTTTATCACCTAACTCTCTAACAATATCAAAAAAAACATTCTGATCATCAACATTTTTTAGCTTTTCACCTTCTTTCGCAGTTAGACCATCAACAAAAATATTAACTTTTGCAAAAATATTCGATAATTCTTTATGAAGATGGGAACACACTTCAACCTGGTTTATCAGTTTTCTTTTTTGCCCAGTAATGCCAAAGTAAACATTAATCTCTTCTTTTGAAACCCTATTAACGCCCTGGCCACACATGCTACCAATAACGTAACGCCTAAAACTACTTTCGATACCCTGAACAGAAACCAAATATTCTGAATCCGATTTATTAAAACAGCTTGAACCACGCACTAAACAAGGATATATAAAAACTTCACCTTCGATTGACTCATAATCAATTATCTCAACACCACTTATACCCAAAAAACCTGGGGAGATAAAAAGGGGCTGCGCTCTCGCGCAGGTAACTTTACCTAAAGAACGGCTTATCATTACTAAAGATGCCATCTGATCATAAATGTAATGATATGGCCTTGCATGGCCAATCAAAAAACCACCGAAGCGTCCTACTGTATTATTCATGTCTATGGAGAAATCAATACATCCAAGTGCCTTATTAACCGCCCCAGCCCCATCACCATCTATGACGTAAATATCACCATCTATATATACAACATTAATGAATGAGGTAACTTGAACGGCAGCCCACCTATGCCCACCAGCACCATCACAAAAGTAAAGAACATTTGCCAACCCTACAATTTCATTTTTATAACAATAGGTTTCAACGCTTTCACTAACAGGGTGAGGGAGATAAACAGACCTCGCTAAATAAAAATCTGAAAGCAACTTAGAGCCAGCCAAAGGGTCACAATCAACAACAAACCTAATAGCCTCCCTGAAACCAAAAGAAAGTTGATTAAATCTGCTTCTCTTATTTTCCATAAACAAATTCTCACACAAACTCTAGGAATTAAATACTTCCAGCCAACTCACCCAACACCTTCAAAGACTGCAGCAAGTTAACTCTAGGAACTTCTTTTTTTCCATACCCTGATGAAAAGTCACTAAAGAATTGAAAGTTTTTGGCTTTATAGCGACTGGCTATAAATTCATACTCCTCAATATATTCAGATATAATCAAGGTTCTCTGATCGTCATTGAGCAATGCGAACCTCGGATCTGGATCTCGAGTCAGAGTCCAATTCACAAGTTTGGAAAGATCTCTCTGATTGACTCTTCCAACTTTTTTTATCACTTCTACTATAGGGACATACTGTACAGGTATGGACTTATTCACCACCCCCCCAACTCCCTTATCGGAATCTATAATAGGGGCGCCAACAGAAATTGAAAAATCCGACACGATGCTTCCATCAAGAAAACCATCTCTCTCATAAGGCCTTACCAAAATGTTATTTTTACCAAACACGCGATCCCATTTCATAAGTAGCCTTTTGAAAGAAATTTCTTGCTTTTTATTGCTTTTTATGTAATTTATATAAGAATATATACCAACTTCCCACGGTATTCCAGGGGCAGTCTTTACGGCTTGATTATAGAGTGATTCCAACCATAAATCATGCCGCCGAAGGTAAACAATGACCTTTACATCATGACCCGAAAAATATTTTGCTATTTTCCCTGGGTCATTTTCCAAGATGAAGTACTCAGAGCTTATAATTATTTTTTTATCTTTATTTTTTTCGATTTCATCTAATGTTTTTTTTAACTCATCCTGCTCATTAATATCATTAAGCTTAGGACCACAACCTAGCGCATAGCTCAAAGGATAGTGTGCATTATCATAAACATTATCAAGAACATGAAAACCATAACCGTCCAACACGTCACGGTTCGAATTAAGAAATGCTTGGATTGCGCTTGAGCCAGTCTTATTAGCACCAATATGTAAGTATATCGTAGACATTAACTCACCTTAAATGAATAATATTTTTTAAGCCTATCGCTATAGAACCCAGAATCAACATGAGCTATGCATCCACTGTCATCTTTTGTTTGGTTGATTTTGTCGACAATCCTGGGGAGGCCTTCCACTATAAATTGATTGATAACTTGTGCAGTAGACGATAAAGGAATAACAAGATCTTCACTAAGAACTTCTCGGAGTCTTACAGCAGGAGAGCCAAGGTCAAACGAAAAAGGGACGAGGCCATTTCTCAAGCTTTCACTCAACACATAGCCAAATGTCTCCGGACATACACTCATGATGGCCGTAGCATGACAACCACTTTTCTCTATGATGTCTGGCAGTTCTTCCTTTTCGTATTTTCCCAATACGGTCACATTGCTGAACTGGGAAATAGTTTCATCATTTTCTGTATACCCGATGACAGTAAACTGTATAGGAAGTTGAAATTTCTCCGCATGCGCTGCTATATCCACAAGAACATCAAAGCCCTTATGTTTACCAATAGCACCAATGAAGGCCACATTGATATTTTGATCTTTTGGCAGTGGAGATAATTTTATCTTGTAGGGTTCCTCAGGATGCGGGCGAACCTGGATATTCTTAAGACTAACAAATCTACTCAGCCTATCAGATACATCGCTAGTGGGACAGATAACTGCTCTAGCTTGATCAAGCTTTTCGTGGTAAAAACGTCTCCACTCAGCAACATCATGATTAAAACTGCTAATATCCAGCAGTAAACCAAGATGGGTACCGTTATCTTTTATACACTTATTACAGGCCGCTACAGGAGGCTCACCACAATATACACCTGTTTCATCTATCAGATTCGCCCTTGGGCAAATCGTAAAGTAGTCATGAATCGTCACGTCATACTGCACACCCAATGCCTTGGGCAGTTCCCAGATATCTTTCGGGAACTCGATGGTATGGTGATAATGAACGTGCCACACATCCAGCGCCTTGAGGTCCTTGACCAGCTGCTCCTTCTCCCCCGGCCAGGCATAATCGACATGGGCATTGCTGACGTGGCTGGAGAGCTTCCATACACCCTTCTTGGGTGAGGTCAGCATCAACACGCACTGCCCTTCGTCTTTGAGTAGACTAGCCAGATCATCGGTGGCTACTTGAGTGCCGCCGCCGAAGGTAAGCGATACGAAGAGCATCGTCTTTCCCTTGGCCGGTGCTTGCACCTTGGCTGTGGCCACTTCCCGCTTGAGTTGCTCGAGGGCGACGGCATTGCGGTAGGGCCGCACGGGATCCTGCTTGACAAAGGCGGCTACGTTTTCTGCATAGTCAGGATAGAGGCCATTCAACACTTCGAGGTTGTTGGCAATGAACTGGTCAGCATTTTCGGCAAAGGAAACTGAACCCAGGTGTTGAACAAAGGTATCGAGCGCCATCACGTTGCGCCAACCATGCTGCTCGACGCGCAATGAGAAATCGTTTTCCTCACCGTAGCCCTTACCCCACTTCTCATCATCAAAGACTCCCACCTCTTGCAAGGCGGCTCGCTTGATGAACATGCAGAAGCCATGGGCCGTAGGCAGGTCGATAGTTTTGCCGGCGTTGACCTTGCCGAACACCCGGTTCATGTCGTTGGCGGTGGCACCGTCAGGAAGTTGGTTGTCCTGGCAGAAGTTAGGATAACTGCAGATGGTGGCATTATTGGAGAATGGCGTAACAGTCGCGATCAGCGGGTCGGAGTATGCCGCCGCTACTATCGTGTCCAACCAGCTGTCTGGCACCAGTGTATCGGAGTTCAGGAGTACGACGTCGGCGTTGTTATGTAACCGCATACCGCGGTTCACGGTACCGACAAAGCCAAGGTTGTGTTCATTCTCGAGCAGCGTATAGCCGTGCTGGCCAGCGTGGGTGCGTAGCGCCTTGGTCAACTTCTCATTGGGTGACTTGTCATTGATAACGACAAGTCGGTGCTCGGTCTTGACCTTGGCCTTCAGCGCACTGTCGATACAAGCCAGTGTTTCCTCGTAACCCCCGTACACGGGGATCACGACATCGACCATACCGGTTGGCTGTTTATCACCCAGTCGAATGTGTCTTCCCGTATAGCCGTTGGGGAGTGAAGTGCCTCGAGTTCTACGGGCATCTTCGATCATCTTTGGCAGAAGGTCGCGAAGGAGCCATTCATGCCGGCGATCCGGTGTCTGGCCGGCGAGTTCTCGAATCGCCTTGGCCAAGTCCGTCAATGCCGATATCTTTGCACCTAGCGGTTCGACAATCAGCGGCTTGGAAAATACCGGGATGTCCGTACCGGCGATGGTGGCCGTGATGAAACCAAACTGGGCAGGGTCCAGGTAGTCGGTATGGGGAAAGTAGAAACCACAGCGAGGTTTTGGATGACCGGCGGCTACCATGTCGTGACGCTCTTGGTCGATCTCGATACGTGCGACCTGCTTGCCATCGATATGCATATCCAGTGCAAGGTCCAGCTCCAGATAGTTGGCATCATACATCCACCCTTGAATGCCAGCTGGATCTACTCTATCGATATGGTAACGGATGTCCGGCTTGGGGAGTTCCAGTGGTGACTTGGAGAGCTCTGCCCCCGTTTCCTCGAAGCGAACCCTGAGCTTGCTTGCCTTGTCGGCCTTGGCATTCAGGTAAGGATAAACGTCGATCTTCTTGGTGAAACCACAGTTGTTTCGCTCTGGAAAGCCTTCCGCTGCGAGATCCTTGCGCGCTCCACTGGTGTTTATCGTGGTTATCACTTTCCCGTCGATCAATACCTCAAGTTTGGTGCTGCTGGAGCGTGATGGCTTACCGGCCCAGCCACCTACGATGCCTTGTTCGAAATAGTCCAGATGCCCTCGAAGGCGTTCGGGATCCTGCTTCCCCAGTTTCATCCTTGAAAATAACGACTTGATCATAGTTCTCACAACATGGTTACCGTGATGGATAAAGCGTTGACATCGATCGCGTATTGACAATGCCTAGGCTTTGCCGGGCGCAGCACCACACGCTTGTTGCGCAGCACCTGGCCATCTATCTCGTGATCGACCTGGCGAATATTGATTACTCCCAGTCCGCCACGCGCAGGCGCCCCTCTTCGCGCTCATTTACCTCGGTGACCAGTGCTTGCACCACGCTGAGTACGATGCCTGCGGCCCGCTAAGTGAACGTCGCTGCATCCACGAAGGATTCGCCCTGTCCGTCCTTCTCGGATACGCGAGGCGGCTTGGCGCCCACCAGCGGCCACTCGATGGCGAGCGTCGGGTCGTCCCAGCGGATGCAGTACTCGTCGCCGGGGTTGTAGTAATCGGTGCACTTGTACTGAAACTCTGCTTCTACACTTGTCACATAGAAGGCATGGGCGAATCCCGGCGGCACCCACAGCAGCTGCTTGTTCTCTTCACTGAGCGTCACGCCTACCCGCTGGCCGAAGGTGGGGCTGCTCTGGCGCATATCCACCGCCACATCGAATACTTCGCCGCGGGTCACCCGCACCAGCTTGCCCTGGGGCTTCTCCAGCTGATAGTGCAGCCCGCGGAGGATGCCGTGAGCGGAGAGGCTGTGGTTGTCCTGCACGAATTGGTAGTTCCCACAGTGCTGCTCGAATTCGGACTGGCGGAAGGTTTCCATGAAGAAGCCGCGTTCGTCGCCGAACACCTTGGGCGTGAGCAGGACGACGTCGGGGATGGCGAGGGTTTCATATTGCATGAGTTGACCGTGAGGGGTGATCGCGCTTCGCGCTTGTGAAGAGTGAGGAGTACATCGCCCGATAAATCGGGTTCCTTCGAGATGCTGTTGACGGCTGTCGCTTTCGCCCGATAAATCGGGCTTCTACAAGTGCAGCGTCAGCTTTTCGCAATGCGCAGCAGGTACTGGCCGTAGCCGGTCTTCTTAAGGGCATTGCCGCAGGCGGTGAGGTGTTCGGTGCTGATCCAGCCATTGTGCCAAGCGATCTCTTCCAGGCAGGCCACCTTGAGCCCCTGGCGGTGCTCGATGGTCTGCACGTACTGGGCGGCCTCCAGCAGGCTGTCGTGGGTGCCGGTATCCAACCAGGCGAAGCCGCGCCCCAGGCGCTCCACGCGCAGGTCGCCTCGCTGCAGGTAGGCGTTGTTGACGCTGGTAATCTCCAGTTCGCCACGCTCGCTGGGCTTCACCTGCTTGGCGATTTCGACCACGTCGTTGTCGTAGAAGTAGAGGCCAGTGACCGCATAGGGTGATTTCGGGTGGGTTGGCTTCTCCTCGATGGAGATGGCCTTGCCCTGCTCGTTAAACTCCACCACGCCAAAGCGCTCGGGGTCCTTCACCAGGTAGCCGAACACCGTGGCGCCGCCCTCCTGGGCCGCCGCCCGCTTGAGCTGCTCGCTGAAGTGCTGGCCGTGAAAGATGTTATCGCCCAGTACCAGGCACACCGGGTCATCGCCGATGAACTCTTCGCCGATGATAAAGGCCTGGGCCAGGCCGTCGGGACTCGGCTGCACTGCGTACTCGAAGCGCAGGCCAAAATCTTCCCCACTGCCCAGCAGGTTCTCGTACTGGGGCAGGTCTTCGGGGGTGGAGATAACCAGGATCTCGCGGATACCCGCCAGCATCAGCACCGAGATGGGGTAGTAGATCATCGGCTTGTCATAGACCGGCAGCAGTTGCTTGGAGACGCCGCGGGTGATGGGGTGAAGCCGCGTGCCCGAACCGCCTGCGAGGATAATGCCTTTGCGTTGCATCATAGAACTCCTGAGTTGATTAGGGCGATTAGCCACGGACGCTCACGGAAAACACGGACAAGGGAAAAAACCAAAATGTAGTGTTTAAAATCTTGTCCATGGTAGTCCGTTTTTCCGTGTTTTCCGTGTTTTCCGTGGCAATGATTAGCTGTAGTTGAGGTGTTCTTCCAGCGTCAGCGCTAGCTGTTCCTGCCAGCTGGGGAGGGTGATGCCGAGCGCCCTTTCGAGCTCCTGGCAGCATAACCGAGAATTGAGTGGCCGTTGTGCCGGGGTGGGATATTCCGTGGTAGGGATAGACGCGACGTTATCTGGCGTGATCGCCAAGTCCTTCCCCCGCTCGGCGGCCTGGCGAAAGATCTCGCAGGCGAAGCCGTACCAGCTGGTCTCGCCGCCGGGGGCAAGGTGGTAGATCCCGCTGGAGAGCGTCTTGGATGGGGCAAGCGCCAGGGCGGTGACCTGGGCGATCAGCCGTGCCGGGGTGGGGGCGCCGACCTGGTCGCTGACCACCTTCAGAGCGTCACGTTCCCGACCCAGTCGCAGCATGGTCTTCATGAAGTTATTACCACGGGCACTGTAGACCCAGCTGGTGCGAAAGATCAGGTGCTGGCAGCCACTCTGCTGAACCGCCTGGTCGCCCTCCAGCTTGGTCTGGCCGTAGACGCTGAGCGGCCCGGTGGCGTCCTGCTCCTGCCAGGGGTTTTCGTCCTCCTGCCAGGGGGCTGTGCCGCTGCCGGGGTAGACGTAATCGCTGGAGTAGTGCACCAGCCACTGGCCCCGGGCGGCGCTGTACTCGGCCAGCTGGGCCGGGAGCTCGGCGTTGAGGCGCCGCGCCAGCGCGGGCTCTTCCTCGGCCCTGTCCACCGCGGTATAGGCCGCGGCGTTGACGATCAGATCGGGTTGGTGCTGCTCAAGCCAGTGGGCCACGGCCTTCTCGTTGGCGAGGTCAAGCTCCTGTCGTGTGGGGGCCAGCACCGTGCCCAGCAGGCAGAGCTGGCGCTGCAACTCGAAGCCCACCTGGCCGTTGCTGCCCGTAATCAAAATTTTCATAGAAATCCTTGGTTGCCACGGACACTCACGGAAATCACGGACAAAACCCAAAAATATTAATTCTTAAACACCCGTTCCGTGAAAGCCCTTGTCGTCCGTGTAGAATTCATAAAACGATTCGTTTGATGGTGGCCTTTGGGTAGGTAAAGTTAATCAGCAGGCCAACCTCGAATCCGGTCGCGCGAAGATAATTGATGAGTTGAGGTTCGGCAGAAGGAGGTAACTGGTTTTGAGCTTTTAGTTCTATAATCACACTATTCTCTACCAGAAGGTCCACCCTGTAATCTCCTACAAGCCGACGCTTGTAATAGACATTGACAGGTTTTTCTTCTTCAACGTGAAGACCTCTATCCTGCAACTCAACAGCCAGCGCTTTTTGATAAACCTTTTCAAGAAACCCGGGGCCGAGCTGCTTGCTGACTTCAAATACGGCACCTCGAATGGCATAGGTTAGCCCTTCCAGTTTGAGCATACCCTCCCTCTCCATTGGAAATAGCCACGGACACACATGAAAATCACAGACAAAACCAAAAAAAGATTTTATATATATTTGGTTTTTAAAGGGTGTTGTCTGTGGTAGTCCGTGTCGTCCGTGGCCAATCGCCTCACACCACTCCCAGCCGCTCGCCCTGGTAGCTGCCATCCAGCACCCGCTGCCACCACTCGCGGTTGGCCAGGTACCATTCCACCGTCTTGCGCAGGCCCGTCTCGAAGGTCTCCTGCGGCACCCAGCCGAGCTCTCGTTCGATCTTGCCAGCGTCGATGGCGTAGCGCAGGTCGTGGCCGGGGCGGTCGGCGACGAAGATTATCAAGCTGGAAGCTGGAAGCTGGAAGCTGGAAGTTTTGGGCCTCAGTTCGTCCACCAACGCACAGATTGCTTGAACGACTTCCAGGTTGGTCTTCTCGTTGTGGCCGCCGATGTTGTAGGTCTCCCCTACCTGGCCATCGGTGGCGACCTTGATCAGCGCACGGGCGTGGTCTTCCACAAAGAGCCAGTCGCGGATCTGCTGACCATCGCCGTAGACCGGCAGCGGCTTGCCGGCCAGGGCGTTGAGGATCATCAGCGGGATCAGCTTCTCGGGGAAGTGATAGGGCCCATAATTGTTGGAGCAGTTGGTCACCAGGGTGGGCAGGCCGAAGGTGCGCTGCCAGGCGCGCACCAGGTGATCGGAGCCCGCCTTGCTGGCGGAGTAAGGCGAGCTGGGGGCGTAGGGGGTCTCCTCTGTAAACAGAGAGCTGGAAGCTGGAAGCTGGAAGCTGGAAGAAGGCCCTTCCGCCAAGTCGCCATAGACTTCATCCGTGCTGATGTGATGGAAACGGAAAGCTTCGGCCTTCTGAGGGTCGCTTGCCTGCAGCGCTTTCCAGTAGCCACGGGCGGCCTCCAGCAGCACCGCGGTGCCCACCACGTTGGTCTGGATGAACTCGGCCGGGCCATCGATGGAGCGGTCCACGTGGCTCTCCGCGGCCAGGTGCATCACCACATCGGGCTGATGGTCGGCGAAGGCGCGCTGCATGGCCGGCGCATCGCAGATATCCGCCTGGATAAAGGCGTAGCGCGGGCAGTCGGCGATGCTCGCCAGCGACTCCAGGTTGCCGGCGTAGGTGAGCTTGTCGACGTTAACCACGCGATGGTCGCTGTTCTCGATGAGCTCGCGCACCACGGCGGAGCCGATGAAGCCGGCGCCGCCGGTGATCAGGAAGGTCTTGGGCATATCAGTCTCGATGGTCACGAATGATCAACACCAGCATGCTGGCGATAAACGCCAGGAATATAACCACGATGGCAAACAACGTGGCGTTATAAAGGCGGTCCGGTCTGGTGGGGTATTCGGGGAACAGGGGGCTCTGCAGCACGCTGACCTGCTTGAGCTTTCGGGCAGCCTCGAGGCGGGTATTCTCCAGGGCGGCCAGGGCACTGGAGTAGGTCTCCTGGGCGAACTGTGCCTTGAGCTCAAGGGTCTGATACTCGGACGAGATCCGGTTGAGGGACTCTCCGGTAGCCTGAGCCAGACGGTCGCGCTGCTTCTCGATCTGCTCACGCAGGGCTTCAATTTCGGCCTGAACTCGGCGCATGTCGGAGGACTGCACACTCTGGTAGCTCGAGAGCGCCTGGCGCTGGGCCTGCATGCGAGCCAGTTCGCCCTCCAGCGTCGCGACCACCTGGTTGATGCTCTCCACCGTGCTGGTGGGCGATACCAGGCCTTCCCTGTTCTGGAAGACGAGCAGCTCGGCACGGGCCTCGTCAAGGCGTCCTTCCAGGCGCATCAACTGTTGTTCCAGGAAAGCAACCTGCTCTTCTGCGAGCCGCTGTCCCATATCGTTCATGTGTCTCTCACCAGCTTCGAGCAGCAGCTGGACCATCTGGTGGGCGAACTCGGCGGTGTAGGCCTGCACCTCGATATTGAGCACGCCGGCATATTCATCCATCTCCACGTCTACGCGGCGAAGGTAGTATTGGTGGAGGTCTTCAATGGGCGCCGCGGCGTCGTGAAGGCGAGCAAAGATGTCGCCGTGTTCGCTGTAGTGGCGGCGGAAGCCGAGCTCTTCCTGTAGCCGCTTGAGCATATCCACCGAGAGCAGGTGTTCCCTCAGCAGCAGCAGATCCTTGTCGCCGGCGGCACCGGTGAGAATGGAGGAGAAGCTGATGTCTGGCTGTGCAATTTGCGGGCTTTCCAGCACCACGGTGGCACGGGAAAGGTAGCGATCCTCGGCCCAAACAAACCAGTAGGCGCTGACGAATACGATGGCGAGGATGGCCACGGCCCAGTGGGGCTGGGACTTGATGAACGATTTCATGTTATGAGCTGTAAGCCTTGAAGCTGGAAGTCGTAGGAGTTGAATTGTTTCGGCGATTGCTGGTGGCTGCGGTAGATCGCCGAGATGTCGGACCACCACTCAATCGGGCTCCTGCGAGGGTCAATCGTCGTCAGCAGGTGGCTGCAATGCCTGCACGCGTTGGCGAGCGACGTGCAGGCGCTGACGCGCCTTACGGAAGGCATCGCCAAATTCTTTACGTTCGACCGGTGGCAGGTCGTCGGCTTTGGCCTGGTCGAAGGCAGCTTTGGCGGCATCGAACTCGGCCTTGCGCTGGCGATGCTGCTTCCTGGCCTGAGGCAGCGTAAGGCCTTCCGGGATCTTGACCTTGGCGCTGTCGCTATGCCCCGCCGGATGGGGCCTTGGCGTGGCCTTGGCGGCGGTCGCTTCCTGGGGTGGGGTGCCGTTGGCCTTACGGGCGGCGTCGGTCTCCTCGTGGTAGGCGGCGATGGCGTCCTCGACATCATCGAACCAGGTGGCCTGGCCTCCCTTGAGGTAGACACCGGCCTGGCACAGTTCCTTGAGAATGCCCTCGCTGTGGCTAACCATGATCAGGCTGGCCTTGCCCACCTTTTCCTTGAACGCCTGAGAGGCCTTGGCCTTGAAGGCGCGGTCACCCACAGCGGTGGCCTCGTCGGAGAGATAGACGTCGAAGTCGAACGCCAGCGATAGCCCGAAGTTGAGGCGTGCGCGCATACCGCTGGAGTAGGTCTTGATTGGCTCGTCGAAGGCGTCGCCGATCTCGGCGAAATCCTTAACGCGCTGGATGATGTCATTCACGTTGTAGCGGCTTCCATGCACCCGTGCGACGAACTTGACGTTCTGGCGCCCCGTCATGCTGCCCTGGAAGCCGCCGGAAAGGCCGATGGGCCAGGAGACACGGCAATTGCGAACGATCTCGCCACGCTCGGGGGTATCCATGCCGGCGATCAGCTTCAGCAGGGTCGATTTGCCTGCGCCATTACGTCCCACCAGGCCCACGCTGACGCCCTTGGGAATGCTCAGGTTGATGTCCCTGAGCACCCAATCGCTGCCGTGGTGGTTGTGGTAGCGCTTGTAGAGGCCGTTTATCTGAATCATAGGTTTCACAATGTAAGCTTTAAGCTGGAAGAGCGGCGCTTCGCGCCTGGAAGCTGGAAGAGTTCCGCTTCGCGGCATAAGCCAGCACAGTTTCTGGGGCTGGGGTTACTTCCAGCTTCCAGCTTCCAGCTCTCGGCGAAGCCGGGTCACTTCGCCTTCAGCCGCTCCTTGAAGCGCACGTGCATCAAGAGCCCCAAGGCAAGCGTGATCAGAGTACACAGCCAGAAGTAGGTGGCACTGGTGCCGTGAACCACCTTGTAGCCCTCGAAGAAGCCGGAGCGAAGCAGCTCCAGGCCATGTACGATGGGGTTGTACATCAGGTATTCCAGCAGCCAGTGCGGCAGCTGGTTGAGCGGGAAGATTACCCCAGAGAGGATCAGCAGCGGCATGTTGATCATGCGTACTATCTTGCCGACCTCGGGCACCAGCGTACCGGCTACCGAAATCACCAGCCCCAGGCCCAGGCCCAAGCTCCAAAGCGATACCCACCAGAAAATGCCCTTGAGCCCGTTATCGGGAAACAAGCCAACACCGAGCATCTCGGCGCCGATGATAAACAGCATGAACACGAAGGTGCGTAGCATGCCTTCGAGGAAGTTCCGGACCAGCACCGGATCAACGGGCTGCACCTGACGATAGGCGAACAGCGCACTGTTGGCGTCCACGGCACCCAACCCGCGCATCATGCCCTCGCGGATCATGAAGAAGCCCATGAGCCCGACGATCATCCAGGGAATGAACTCCGCGCCGACGATAAGGCGGTCGCCACGGATGAAGCCTCGGATGGCTACCATGATCAGGGTGAAGGCCAGCGGTTCGAAGATCATCCAGAACCAGCCCATGCGGTCCGCCATGGTTCGCGAGATGGCCTCGCGCATGAACATGGCGTACCAGACGCTGCGGGTGACCTGCCAGGGGGTGCGGGCACCGGCTGTGTTTTCAGGTTTCGGCATGTCTCCATCGCGCGATGAATCGCGCTCCTACAGGGTGGTGGAAGCGTCAGAGATCCAGCGCGACGCGGGTGGCGACGGCGATCTGGAACATGATCTGGGTCACGGCGGAGACCAGCTGCAGGTTGTTGCTGGGCACCTTGGGCATGACGAGGATCTCGTCGCCGGGGCGAAGACTCACATCCTTGGCATTCATGACGGCGCCATTCTGGCGCACCACCAGGATGTAGCCCTTGTCGGCACGCTGAGTGAAACCGCCAGCGCCGTCGATATAGTCCTTTGCACTGACACCCGGCTTGTAGACCACCGCCTGGGGTACCACGATCTCACCGCTGATCAGAATGGAATCGCTGATCTCGGGGATGGTGATGATGTCACCGTCCTGCAGGCGGATATCGCTGATGCGGTCGTTGTGGGCGACCACCAGGCGGCCGGTGGGCTCCAGTTCACTGGCGCGTTCCACGAAGGACTGGATCAGCTCGGCCTCGCGGGCGCGGGTGCGTGACTCCTCGTCCGTTCGTGAAGGGGCGCCCAGGTAGGTGGTCTCCAGGCGACGCAGGCTGTCTTCCAGGGCCTGGCGCTGCTGGGCGGCGACACTCTCGCGCTGCAGCGAGACGCTCTCCACGGCGGTCATGCCTTCGGGCACGGCAATGGCGTCGAGCAGCTCGGAGAGGCGGGCGTCCCGCGGCAGGGCAAAGCGTGAAGGACCATAGTAGCTGCCCTCCACCTGCACAACGATGGTCTCGTCGCGCTGATCGGCGCTGAACATCACCTCGTCGCCACTATGCACCGTCTGGCCGCTGAAGGCATTGAGCGGAAAATAACGGGAGAAGGGGCCGTCGTCGCGGGTGCCGCGGACCAGCACGTGGGAGACCCCGCTGCGCAGGCGGGCCAGGTTGACCACCTCGGCGCCGGTCAGGCGCTCGCCGGTCAGCTCATAGCGGTATTCGCGATGCACGTCGCCCACCACGGCGATGGCCGGGCCACGTTCCTCTACCACGATGGTGTCGCCATCGCGGAACTGCGGGCGGGGAATCTCGCCGCTGAGCAGGAAGTCGTAGAGATCGACGCGAACGACGGTCTGGCTGCCGCGCAAAACCCGGATGTTGCGGTAGCTGCCCAGCTCGTTGTCGATGCCGCCGGCCTGGTCGAGGAAATAGAGCAGCGAATCGCTGGGGGTGCCGGCGTAGCGGCCCGGGTTATCCACATAGCCGGTCACGAAGACGCCCACCGGCTGCACGCCCTGCAGGTTGGTGTAGACCTCGACATTCTCGGGGTAGACGCTGCGGATTCTCTGGCGCACGGCGCTGTCGAGCTGGCCGCTGTTCATGCCCTGCACGGCCAGCGGGCCGATGGTGGGTATGAAGACGTTGCCTTGGGCGTCGACGGTGAGCACCCGGTCGATCTCGGCGGCGCCCCAGGCGCGCAGGGTGACCTGGTCGCCCGGCTTGATGGTGTAGCCGGGGGTGAGGCCATCGGCCATGGTGCCGCGGAAGCCGCCCTCGAAGAGGTTGGCGCCGAAGGGCGGCAGCCGGTCGGCGGCGTCATCCAGCCGTTCCCGGGGAACGGGGCCGTAAGTGTCCCCCCGGCGCCAATCGGCGCGGGGGCGATCGTCGACCTCTTCCTGGAGGGCTTCGGCGCGCTGCTGCTCGGGCAGGATGCCCCCCGGCAGGCTGACCGCCTGGGCGCTGGCGATCATCGGCAAGGCCAGCAGGGCCAGCCCTGCCAGCAAGGAGGTGATTCGAAGAGATGTCATCAGCGGTTGCCCCCAGTGCTTGAGCTATCAGTGATCAAGCGCCGAGACTCCCAACCGCTGGCAGTTTCGCAGGCGACTGCCTGGTGAGTGGCACCGCTGCTGGCCATGACCCGCAGCTGGCGGCACTCGCGGCCGCTGGCGGAGAAGTAGCTCTCGTCGGCAATCACCTCGACGTTCGGCCCCCAGTGACTTTCGGCCACGCTGATGACCGCCCCTGCCGGGGCCTGGGCGAGGAAGCCGTTGAGGTTCTCATCCAGAGCGTGGCCCTGGGCGCCCTGCACGGTGCCGGGGCCGCTCCCCGCGCCCTGAGTGGCACAGCCGGCCAAAGTCAGGCTTAGCACGGCAAATACACCCAGCGACGAGATGCGCAGGTATCCGTTACGAGTTGTCATGGCAGGTCTCTGCTGAATGAAGGCAGGATTACGGTGAATATGCGTTGAGCACGCTACCGCCCGGGGATTGTTCCGGGCGCTTTCCCTGGCCCTGAAGCGATGAACGGTGCGGGTGTTTAAGCCGTAAGGCGAATTAACCAAGGGGCTCATTCTAGGGCAGCGAGCACCCAACCTCCAGCCGGCAGAGCGACCCGCCCGCCTCAGGATGGTAATAAAAGGTACGGCACCATTGCTTGTCATCTGTGGCTGACGTCTCTGTACGACATGACCTACAAGACGTTGCCAACACCCCCTGCCAGCATGCGCGTCGAGAAAAAGGCTCTCGACGTCTTACCGTAGCTCCCGGGGCAATGTCATGCTCCAGCACGGCTCGGCGTCTGTCGATAGCGCTATCAAAAACAAGAAAGCCGGCCCCGAGGGGCCGGCTTCTGTGGTCTGCTTTCGGTTTCGCTGTTTCTGATGCCCGAGGGGCTATTAGAAGTGGTAGCGAACGCCGGTCAGCCAGTAGACGTTGTCGCGAACGTTGCGCAGGTTGTCACCCAGCTCGCTGCCGGTGGTATCGCGATCCAGGATGGTGTCCTGATCAGCCTCGTGCACTTCGGCGAAGACGTCGAAGTTGCTGGAGACCTTGTAGTAGGCGCCAGCGGCCCAGGAGTTGCGGCTGGTGCTCTCGTCGCGAGCCTGCTGGGCGGCCTTCAGGTCGCCCTGGGACTCGATGCGGTAGTAGTCCAGGTTGAAGGCCCACTCGTTGATGGCATAGGTCATGCCAACACCGATCTTGTCCTCTTGGTCGGACTGGTACTCGTAGGCCAGACGACCGGAGAAGCCGGGCACAAACTCGAAGGAAGCAGAGCCACCATAGACGTTCTCGCCAACGCCTTGGCCGTCATTACCGCGCTCGATGTCTTCGGTGACACCCAGGGCCAGGCGCAGGGCGTCGACTTCGTAAACAGCGCCACCGGCCATGTTCCACTTAGAGGAGTTGCTGCCAGGCGAGCCAACTACTGCGTCGTTACCGGTGTAGTGCTTGCCCATCAGGTAGACCTGGAAGCCTTCCAGGTTCGGCGTGATATAGCCGATGGAGTCGCCGCGACCCTGGAAACCACCGCCGGTCAGCTCGAGGCCGCGGTTGATGTAGACATCGAACGGGGCCGCCACGGTATTCAGGTAGAAGTTGTCGAAGTTACCGGCCTGCAGGCTACCGAAGGCGTTGCTGCGCAGGCCCAGGAAGCTGTTGCGGACCTGCTGACCACCGCGGTTAACTTCGTCCAGCTGCGGGCGCAGTTCGAAGTTACCGTAGGCGGTCAGGTCGTCGGAGATGCGCTGGGTGCCGCGCAGGCCGAAACGGGAGAAGACATCGACGAACTCGGTGCCATTCTTCTTGATCTGGCCGGTCTGCTCACCCTCATCATTTACGATAGCTTCGTTCTGACCACCACCTTGAATACCCAGCGCGATGCGGCCGTAGAGATCCAGGCGAGTGCCGTCCTGGTCGTAAACAGTGGCAGCTTGTGCGTTGGTGGCCATCATGCCGGTAGCGGCGATGGCACCAGCGATAGCAGTCGCTAAGATTGTCTTTTTCATCGTTAGGTTCCTTTGACTAGCAGTCTGTTTCGATCGTTTTCCTGCAGGCCGCTTGGGCGGTCACTGCAGCCGGCTTGCCGGGTGTGCTCTTCTCTAGCTGGCCGGTTCCCGTCCCGGGAAGCGGTTGGCATGGCGGCATGCCTCAGCAAAGCCTTGTTATATTCCAATGCTCGCAAGAGGAACTTTATACCGGGAGGGAGGTGAGCGCAACAAGAAAAAACACTGTTTCCCTTCGAGCTTCACCCTCCCCCTGGAACTTTCGTTGGCGCCTGCGGTCATTTGTCGCCTTTAAGCGAATCGCTCAAGGCTGGCGGTGCTTGGCCACCAGGGCGGCCAGCTTCTCTTCCATGGTAACGAAGCGCGCTTCGCCGGCGGGGCGGGACTGGCCCGCTGTAGACTTGAGAGGCGCAGGCGTGGCGGATTCGCCCTTGGCGGCAGGCGTTTCCCTGGAAGGGCTGTGCTCAGGTTTCACGTCAGGCTTACCACCTGGCTTACCCTGCGACCTGGTGCGCCCGGGGCCGGCCTTCACGCGGCTTTTCTCGCGGCTACCTTCACGGTTGGGCGTGCCGGGCTGAGCCTTGCCACGGCGCTCGGCCTGGAGGCGGTCGAGCTTCTTCCTGGCGTGCTCGGCGGCCTTGGCATCCACGGCCCCGGCCGGTTGGCCCTCCAGGTCGATGCGCTCGGCGTCCTCACGCACGGCCTTCAGGTAGCGGGGCAGATTCACGTAGCAGGCCAGCGCACGACGCACCAGCTTCTCGGGCCAGGGCTCGCGCTCGGCCAGCTCCTCGTGGATGCCCACCTTGAGCGGCCGGGTGTGCCCCTTGAAGAAGGCGCCGGGGTAGCGCCGGTACCACTCGGCGAGCAGCGCCTGGGGGGATGGCGCCTCGCCGCTGGCGAGGGCCTCCTGGTCGGCGGAGGCCTGGGCGTCGGAATCCTCCGAGGAACCTGGCGAGCCCGGGTCATCCGCTGTTCGCCGGGATGCCGGATCATCGGCAAGGCTCGCTCCCACAGGGGCAGCCTGCTCCTCGGCAGAGCTGGCTTGCGCAGAGGCGTGGGTTTCGGATCGACTAGCGTCGAGAGTGTTTCGCGACGCGCCGGCCGTTGGCGCAGCGCGTCGGCCCATAAGCGCGGAGAGCCCCTGGGAGCGGCGGGCGGGACGCGGGAAGGTGTTCTCGCCCGGCCCCTTCGCCAGACGATCATGGAGGTGGCGGTTGTGCTCCTCCAGTTCGCGGTTCTGTTCGTCGAGCTCGCGGTTCTCCTCGACGAGTTCCAGGCGATTGGCCTCGAGCTCGCGGTTCTTTTCGGCAAGCGCCAGACGGGCAGCCTCAAGCTCGGCCAGGCGCTGCTGCAGGGCCAGGCGCGACTCGTGTTCCTGCTGTATCAAGCCAAGCAGGGTGTCGGTGCGTCTTTCCAGAGCATCCAGCAGGCGAATTGAGCGTTCCTCGGTCAAACCGTTGTCCTCCACGCGTGAGCCAGGGAGCGAGGCCGTGCCAGCCAGTCTGTGCCAGATGCCGCCCCATGACAAATGTCGTCAGCCGCCGACAGCGCCACGGCGGCGATACGCGACGAAATCGTAGGCGGGCTGGCCCTCGGCGGGGCTGCCCGGCAGGCGCTGCAGCTCCTCCCACTCGGCGGGGTCGAGCGCGGGGAAACGGGCGTCGCCCTCCACCTCGACAGCCACCTCCGTGAGGTAGAGGCGGCTGGCACGGGACAGCGCCTGGGCGTAGATCTCGGCGCCACCCATCACCATGATCTCCTCCACGCCGTCGATGGTCGCCTGCTGATCGGCCAGGGCCAGGGCAGACGCCAGGTCGTGACAGATGCGGATGCCGTCGTGGTGGATGCATTTGTGGTGAAAATCGGGGTCGCGGGTGACCACGATATTGAGCCGCCCGGGCAGCGGCCGGCCGATGGACTGGAAGGTCTTGCGGCCCATCACCAGCGGCTTGGCCTGGGTCATGCGCTTGAAGAACTTGAGGTCTTCGGGCAGGTACCAGGGCAACTGGTTATCCACGCCGATCACCCGGTTGCGGTCCATGGCGGCGATCATCGCCACGGGAATCAGGGTCTCGCTCATACGGCCTCTCTGCTTCTTACCTTGGCCACTCTTACACGGCAACGGCGGCCTTGATATGGGGATGGGGATCGTAGCCCTCGATGGCGATGTGCTCGAAGCGGAAGGCGAACAGGTCCGTCACGCTCGGGTCGAGCACCAGGCGCGGCGCCTCTCGGGGCGTGCGCACAAGCTGCTCCTCGGCCTGCTCCAGGTGGTTCAGGTAGAGGTGGGCGTCGCCCAGGGTGTGGATGAATTCGCCGGGCTCGAGGCCTGCCACCTGGGCGATCATCTGGGTGAGCAGCGCGTAGCTGGCGATATTGAAGGGCACGCCCAGGAAGATATCGGCGCTGCGCTGGTAGAGCTGGCAGGAGAGCCGCCCCTGGGCCACATAGAACTGGAACAGGCAGTGGCACGGCGGCAGGGCCATCTCGTCCACCAGCGCCGGGTTCCAGGCGGAGACGATCAGCCGGCGCGACCGGGGGTTGGTGCGGATCTGTTCGAGCAGCCCGGCAATCTGGTCGACCTGGCCGCCGCGGGGGTCGGGCCAGCTGCGCCACTGGTAGCCGTAGACCGGGCCGAGCTCGCCGCTGTCGTCGGCCCACTCGTCCCAGATGCGCACCCCGTTTGCCTTCAAGTAGGCGATGTTGGTGTCGCCGGCCAGGAACCACAGCAGCTCGTGGATGATCGAGCGAGTGTGCAGCTTCTTGGTGGTGACCAACGGGAAGCCGCGGGCCAGGTCGAAGCGCATCTGATGGCCGAAGAGCGAACGGGTGCCCACCCCGGTGCGATCGCCTCGCTCCACGCCGTGGTCGAGCACCTGGCGCATCAGGTCGAGATAGGGCTGTTCGAGGGCGGGAAGGGTCGGGTCGGTCACGGCATTTATCTGGTTGCAGTGTGGATGGGGGATTCTACCGGATCTCAACTCTATTGTTGATCGGGAAGCGACAGGGACTCGGGCAACTTCACCTCGAGGGCCATTCGCTGTTCGGTGTAGTCACGTATTTGGTTGTAGGTCGTCATCAGCATCAGAGAGAAGGCCCTCGCCGATTGCAGGGCATCGGCAAAGGCCTCCGGATCCTGCATGTACTCATGAACCAGCTGGTTTCGTAGCTTGCGAGCCGCCAGCCAGCTTTCCGTGCTTTCCAGCACACCCAGCCGCTCGGCGCGGTTGAGGTTCTCGATCTGGCTACCGGTGCGCTCGGCGAGACTCTGCAGCCAACGGGGTATCAGCTTGTCGGCAATGGTGTCCTGCATACGGCTATAGCGAGAGACGAAGGCCTCGAGCCTTATCGCTTCCTCGGGATGCTGATCGAGAGACAAGACCCAGTCGGCCCCTGGGTCGCGGCCGTTTCCGAACAGGCTGTGCCAGCTGTATCGAAGATGTCTCCCCTCTCGCTCGACGATATCGAGCGACCAGAGAAAACGATCAATGGGCAGCAGCTGCTGTCTGTCATCCGTCATAGCGCTAGCCCCGTCTGCATGGCGTGGCGGTGAACAGGGTTCAGTGGGGTCGTGGAATCGACCACCAGAATATCAATCGGCTGATCACCCAGACGAAGCTGAAGACGTGCGGTCAAGGTCAGCATCCTGTCCATCTTGTTTTCGATCAGGCCCGGACTCTCAACCAGCAGGTCGATATCCCCTCCCCGGGTGTCATCATCCAGGCGCGAGCCGAACAGCCTCACACTCACCTCCTCACCAAACACCTCAGCCGTTGTCTGCTTGATGATTTTCACTTGTTCCTGCGTCAGTCGCATCGGACAGCATCCTGTATGTTGACTGCTACACTCTGGCGTCGATTGGCTGTTTCCACGACCAGGCGATCAGCGCCAGCCCGCCGATGATCATCGGCAGGGTCAGCAGCATGCCCATGGTGACCCAGTCGAAGGCAATGAAACCGATATGGGCATCGGGCAGGCGCACGAACTCCACCGCAAAGCGGAACACGCCGTAGAGGGTGAGGAAGAGGCCGGAGATCAGCCCGCGGGCGCGGGGCTGGGCGGAGACGAACCACAGCACCAGGAACAGCACCAGCCCCTCCAGCACCGCTTCATAGAGCGCCGAGGGGTGGCGCGGCTCAGGCCCGAGTCCCGGAAACGGCATGCCCCAGGGCAGCTCGGTGACGCGGCCAGGCAGCTCGCGGTTGATGAAATTGCCGATGCGCCCGGCGCCCAAGCCGATGGGCACCAGGGGGGCGACGAAGTCGGTGAGGGTGAGGTAAGCCAGCCCCTTCTTCCGGGCGAACCACCAGGAGGCGAGCAGCACGCCGGCCAGGCCACCGTGGAAGCTCATGCCACCATCCCAGACGCGGAAGACCCAGAGCGGGTCACCGGCCCACTGGTCCATGCCATAGAAGAGCACGTAGCCCAGGCGCCCGCCCACCACCACGCCGATGGCACAGTAGAAGAGCAGGTCGCCGATATCGTCGTGGGTGAGGCCGATGCGCGCGGCGCGCCGGCGGCCCAGGAACCAGGCGGCGACGAAGCCCACCACGTACATCAGGCCATACCAGTGCACCTGGAAGGGGCCCAGGGAGATCGCCACGGGGTCTATGTCGGGGTAGTTCAGCATCACGGGTCCTTGCAGAGGGGGAATGGGCTGTCGCCCGGCGCTCGTGGGCCGGGCACGGGATCATGGGGTATCGGGGGCGCCGAAAGGGGCCGGCAGCCAACGCCTGACCTGTTCGATCAGCTGTTGGGGACGGTAGGGTTTGGCCAGATAGTCGTCCAGGCCCGCCTCGGCGAAGCGTTGGCGATCCTCTGCGCTGGCGTTGGCGGTCAGCGCCACCAGCACACTGCGATGACACGGGTAGTGCTCGGCCTCGACGTCACGCCAGCGGCGGCTGGCCTCCATGCCGTCCATGCCGGGCATGAAGATGTCCATCAGCACCAGGTCGAAGGGCACCTGCTCCAGGCAGGCCAGGGCCTCGGCACCGCTGGTGGCGGTGCGCACCTCAAGCCCCTGACGCTCCAGCACCTGACGGGCCAGCATCAGGTTGACGGGACCGTCGTCGACGATCAGCACTCGGCTCGCCCGGCGGACGGGCGGCGGGACCGCGGCAGTCGATTTTTTTTGACCGGCGATGCCCTCGAGCAGCACGACCAGGTCGCCGAGCCGTTCGCGCACCTCGCCGAGGGTGCGGCGCTGCGGGTCGCTCAGGGGCTCGTCTTCGGACGTAAGCAGCGTCTCCAGGCGGCCCTTCAGCGGATGAAGCTCACGGCCGAGCAGGGTCAGGTAGTCGGACTTGAGCCGCGACTCTTCCCGTGCCCTGTCACGCCCGGCGGCCAGGCGATCCAGGCGCTGCTCGCGCCGGGCAAGGTCATCTTTCAGGTTCTGCAGGCGGCGACGCAGCGGCTCCTCGCCGGCGGTGATGAGGCCGGGCGCCGGCGCCTCGACGGGCATGCGCCGGGGCGCCGGGGTGCCTCCAGGCTCGGCCTGCACGCCGGGTTGGCGCAGGACCCCGGCCACCACCGCGGCGAGATTGAGCGCCGAGGCCAACAGCAGACCCGCCAGCCAACCGCCGGGGGCATTGGCCACCAGCAGCGCCAGCAGACCCGCCAGCAGCAGACCGAGCTGCACCAGCAGCCCGCGGCGAAGGTAGGAAGGAAGCCGCCGTAGTGGGCGACTATCGTCGTCTCGCATTGTCATCCCTAGCCGATAACGAGATTGGCGAAAGAGTGTACGCCGGGGGCGGCCGGCTGTCATGGCGGGTGGCTTCACGGCCGGCGGAACGCTTCCCGAGGGCGCCGGGAGCCGTTAAGCTGCCGGAATGTGCCTGATTGCCTTCGACCACCGCCCCGGCGGAGAGTGGCCGCTGCGGTTGGTCGCCAACCGCGACGAATTCCACGCCCGCCCTGCCGCCCCGCTCGCCTACTGGGCGGATGCTCCCGCCATCGTCGGCGGCCGCGACCTGGAGGCCGGCGGTAGCTGGCTGGCGATTCATCGCCGCGGACGCTTCGCCGCGGTGACCAACGTCCGTGATCCACGTCTCAAGGTGGCGGGCGATGCGCCCAGCCGCGGCGATCTGGTGCGTGACGCCCTCACCTGCCCGGATCTCTGCGTCTGGCTCGACCGCCTGGCCGGAGGTAACGCCGCACGCTTTGCCGGCTTCAACCTTCTGGCCGGCGACGGCAAGCGGCTGTGGCACCTGCACCGCGGCCTGGATGGCATCAATTTGAGCGAGGTTCCCGCCGGCCTGCACGGGCTCTCCAACGACAGCCTGAATACACCCTGGCCCAAGCTGATCGAGGCGCGCCAGGGGCTCGGCGCCTGCCTGCGCCACGGCCGCTGGCCCGAGGATGCCCTATCGGCCATGAACGACCCCCACCCCGCCGATGACGACCAGCTACCGGAAACCGGGGTGGGCCTGGAGATGGAGCGGATGCTCTCCTCCCCCTTCATCGTCGGCGAGCGCTACGGCACCCGCGCCATGACCTGGGTGGGCTGGCACGCCAGCGGCCGCATCGAGATCGGCGAACGGCGCTTCGGGCCGGGTGGCGTGGCGCTGGGGGAAAGCGTGGAGCGGCTGGCCATCTAGCAACACCGCCGAGGCTGTTGCTTCTGATGGTCATCCAGCTACCACTGGCGCCGTTGCTTCTGGTGGGAGCCACGCTCTGCGGGCGGTCCGACGTCTCGGCGAATGGGCTGAGGCCACCGCATCGTGTGGCAACACCGCCAGGCGCCTACGGCGCCATTCGCTCGGCGAAGCCGATCTCCCACCAGTAGCTTCGAGCCTTGGCAGCCTTCCTTCTGCCACCAGAGAAAGAACCACTGCTGTGCAGAACACCTGCCTGGACGGTGCTGCGCCTCAATCCCGCGGCGGCAGCAGGTGGCCAAGCTCCCAGCCGCCCAGGCGTTCGGCCAGGTGCCGGCGCACCTCGCCGGGGGAGTCGAGCCGCAGGGTCTCCGCCACCAGCTCGTGGGCCCCTTCCAGCGTCACGCGGCGGATGGCGGCGCGCACCCGAGGCAGGCTGGGGGCGTTCATGGAGAGGGCATCGAAGCCCATGCCCATCAGCAGCAGGGCGCCGCCGGGGTCGCCGGCCAGCTCGCCGCACACCGAGATCGGCCTGTCCAACCGCTTGGCCTCGCCGGCCAGGGTCGCCATGGCGGAGAGCACGGCCGGATGGCAGGCGTCGTAGAGATCGGCGACCCGCGGGTTGTTGCGGTCCACCGCCAGCAGATACTGGGTGAGGTCGTTGCTGCCCACCGAGAAGAAGTCGGCGCGCCGGGCCAGGGCGTCCAGCTGATAGAGGGTCGCCGGCACCTCGATCATCACCCCCACCTTCGGTCGCGACACTTCCACACCCTCCTCTCCCAGCTCGACGATGGCGCGATCGAGCAGCTTGAGGGCGTCGTCGACCTCGTCGACATTGGTCACCATGGGTAGCAGCACCTGGAGGTTGTCCAGCCCCTGGGAGGCGCGCAGCATGGCGCGCAGCTGCACCATCAGCACCTCGGGGTGGTCGAGAGTGACGCGAATCCCGCGCCAGCCGAGGAAGGGGTTGGCCTCCTCGATGGGGAAATAGGGCAGGTCCTTGTCACCGCCGATATCCAGGGTACGCATCACCACCGGCAGCGGGGCGAAGCTCTCCAGCTGGTCGCGATAGAGCCGCGTCTGCTCCTGTTCACCGGGGAAGCGCTCGGTGACCATGAAGGGCACCTCGGTGCGGTAGAGGCCCACCCCGCTGATACGGCTCTTCAGCGAGGCCACGGCATCCACCACCAGGCCGGTGTTGACCATCAGCGGCATGTCGTGGCCGTCCGGGGTGCAGCTGGGCAGGTCCTGCTCATGCTCCAGCACCTCGGTCAGCGCCTGCTCCTCGGCGATCAGCCCCCGATAGTGGGTGAGCAGCTCTTCCCCCGGGCGCACGAAGAGACGGCCGCGGTGGCCATCGAGGATCACCCGCGCGCCGGAGAGCCGTGGCAGCGGCAGGTCGACCATGCCGAGCACCGTGGGGATGCCCATGGCGCGGGCGATGATCGCCACGTGGGAGTTGCTGGACCCGCGCACCGAAACCAGGCCCACCAGCTTGTCGCGGGGCACCTCGCCGAGCATCGCCACGCTGAGCTCGTCGCCCACCAGCACGGTGCTGTCGGGAAAGACCGCCGGCGTCTGCGGGGTCTCTTCCTGCAGGTGGGCCAGCACGCGACGCCCCAGGTCGCGCACATCGGCGGCGCGCTCGCGGAGGTAGTCGTCGTCGACCCGTTCCAGGTACTGCACGTGGCGCTTGACCACGTCGGCGAGCGCCCCGGGCGCCCACTGCCCCTCGCGGATGCGCTTCTCCACCTCCTGGGAGAGCGCCGCCTCGCTGAGCATCTGCTGGTAGACCTCGAACAGCGCCAGCTCCTGGGCGGAAACGCGATTGGCCAGGCGCGCGGCGGCGGCGCGAAGCTCCTCGCGGACACGGCCGATCGCTTCCTTGAGGCGGGCGATCTCGTAGTCCACGTCGGTGGGAATCAGATCCGACACGCTGTCGAGATCGGCGGGCGGGGCGATCACCACCGCCTCGCCGATGCTCATGCCCGGGGAACCGGCCACCCCCTTGAAGTGCACCTGCCCCTCGAGGCTCGGCCGAGTGAGGTTGCCGGTGGCCAGGGCATGGGCCAGAACGCCGGCGAGCTGGGCCGCCATGGTGACCAGGAAGGCCTCGTCCTCTTCGCCAAAGCGGCGCTTCACTTCCTGTTGCACCACCAGCACGCCGAGCATGCGGCGCTGGTGGATGATCGGCACGCCGAGGAAGCTGGAATAGCGCTCCTCGCCGGTGGATTCGAAGTAGAGAAACTGCGGGTGAGCCTGGGCGTCCTCGAGGTTGAGGGGCTCCTCCCGGCTGGCCACCAGCCCCACCAGGCCCTCGCCCACGGGCAGAGCGACCCGCCCCACCGCCTGGCTGCGAAGACCGATGGTCTCCATCAGCACCAGCCGCTCGACCTCCTCGTCGTAGAGGTAGAAGGAGCAGACATCGGCCTCCATGGCCTTGCGGATGCGCCGCACCATGGTGGCGAGAGCCGCGTCGAGGGAGCGGGCCCCGGTGACTTCCTGTGTGATGCGGCGCAGGACCTCAAGCATGAGCGTGCCGTTTTCCGTTGTTGTCGTTGGTAGGAAGGCGGGAAAGAAGCGCCAGCCCCTGTGACTGCCTCACCGGGGCAGGGTTCCTCAATCCGGCATGAGACCCTCAGTCAGACTAGTCAGCCCAACCCCAGGGCCAGGCGCTGGGCGCGGGGCGAAAGCTCCTTGAGAGCGCGTCGGTAGACCTCACGCTTGAAGGGCACCACCTGGGCCAGCGGGTACCAGTAGCTGACCCAGCGCCAGCCGTCGAACTCCGGCTGCTCGGTCCCGTCCATGCAGATCTGGCTCTCCTGGCAGCGGATCCTCAGCAGGAACCACTTCTGTTTCTGGCCGATGCACACCGGCCTTGAATGGGTACGAATCATGCGTCGCGGTAGGCGGTAGCGCAGCCAACCCCGGGTGCAGGCAAGGATCTCGACGTCGTCATCCGACAAGCCGGTCTCCTCGAACAGTTCGCGAAAAAGTGCCTCTTTCGGTGTCTCGTTCGCCTTGATGCCTCCCTGGGGGAACTGCCACGCATTCTGCCCTACCCGACGCGCCCAGAGCAGCTGCCCCTGATCGTTGGCAATGATGATGCCAACGTTGGGGCGAAAGCCGTCAGCGTCGATCACGGACTTCACCTTGTTGAAACCAGAATTGAAACCATTCTTCCACAAGGCCACGAACCGCATCAATACGCCTTGCGGACGAGCCTGCCGAGCCCGGGTCGCAGCCGACCGCGGGTTCTGCGATAATCGCGGGCTTTCGTCCTGACATTTACCCTCTGCAACCTGCCCATGGGAGTCATCGTGAGCCTGGCCATCTTCGACCTGGACAACACCCTGCTGTCGATCGACAGCGACCACGCCTGGGGGGAGTTCCTTCTCGAGCAGGGCGCCGTGGACCCGGTGGCCTACCGCGACGCCAATGATCGCTTCCTGGCCGACTACGAGGCCGGCACCCTGGATATCCACGCCTTTCTGGAAGTGGCGCTGCGGCCCCTGGCCGAGAATAGCCCGGAACAGCTCGCGGCCTGGCACCAGCAGTTCATGGCCAGCAAGATCGAGCCGCATATCCTGCCCAGGGGCGAGGAGCTGGTGGCCCGCCACCGCAGCCGCGGCGACACCCTGCTGATCATCACCGCCACCAACCGCTTCATCACCGGCCCCATCGCCGAGCGGCTGGGCGTGGATGACCTGATCGCAGTGGAGCCCGAGGTGGTGGAGGGTCGCTACACCGGCCGAGTGACCGGCACCCCCAGCTATCGCGAGGGCAAGGTGGTGCGCCTGGAGGAGTGGCTCGCCGACAAGGACCTGACCCTGGACGACGCCTGGTTCTACAGCGACTCCCACAATGACCTGGCGCTGCTGGAGAAGGTCGACCATCCGGTGGCGGTGGACCCGGACGCCACCCTGCGCGAGGTCGCCGAGGGCCGCGGCTGGCGGATCATCAGTCTGAGGGACTGACCCGACTTCGTCGGGAGCTGGAAGCTGGAAGTGAGCCTAAACAGCACCGCCCCCGTGGCAAGAGCCACAGGGGCGGTTTTTCTTCCAGCTTCAAGCTTCCAGGCGCGAAGCGCCGCTCTTCAAGCTTCAGGCTTACCCAAGCAGGTGCTCGACGGCGGTGCGCTCTTCACGCAGCTCGTCTTCGCTGGCCTTCATCTTGCCGCGGCTGAATTCGTCGACTTCCAGACCCTGGACGATCTCGTACTTGCCGCCTTCACAGGTCACCGGGTAGGAGTAGATGATGCCCGGCTCGACGTCGTAGCTGCCGTCGGAGGGGATCGCCATGCTGACGATCTGGCCGTTGGTGCCCAGCGCCCAGTCGCGCATATGGTCGATGGCAGAAGAGGCCGCAGAGGCCGCGGAGGAGGCGCCGCGGGCCTTGATGATCGCCGCACCGCGCTGCTGCACGTCCGGAATAAAGGTGTTCTCGTACCAGTCACGCTCGACCAGCTCGGCCGCCGGCTTGCCGGCCACCTGGCAGTGGGCGATGTCGGGGTACTGGGTAGCGCTGTGGTTGCCCCAGATGATCATGCTCTCGACGTCGGTGACGTGCTTGCCGGTCTTCTGGGCCAGCTGGGTCAGGGCGCGATTGTGGTCCAGGCGGGTCATGGCGGTGAACTGCTTGGCGTCCAGATCCGGCGCGTTGCAGGAAGCGATCAGCGCGTTGGTGTTGGCCGGGTTGCCCACCACCAGCACCTTGACGTCGCGGCTGGCGTTGTCGTTCAGCGCCTTGCCCTGCACGGAGAAGATCGCCGCGTTGGCTTCCAGCAGGTCCTTGCGCTCCATGCCCGGACCGCGCGGACGGGCACCGACCAGCAGGGCGAAATCGGCATCCTTGAAGGCGACGTTGGCATCGTCGGTGGCGACGATCTCCTGCACCAGCGGGAAGGCGCAGTCGTTCAGCTCCATCACCACGCCGTTCAGGGCTTCCATGGCCGGGGTGATCTCGAGCAGCTGCAGGATGACCGGCTGGTCCTTGCCCAGCATGTCGCCGGAGGCGATGCGGAAGGCGAGGGAGTAGCTGATCTGGCCGGCAGCGCCGGTGATGGCAATACGAACGGGCTGTTTCATGGAGGCTCCTTGATGGTCAACGCACGGATTAGCGCCGTGAGGACGGACCCGCCGGGCAAGCCGTCGGGCCTGAATTCGAACCGCCAAGATGGTATGCCTGCCCGGACCAAAACTCAATGCAACATAAGGTGAGTGGTGAGTGGTGAGAGCGCTTCGCGCTGGTGAGTCGTTGCCACTCACTACTCACAAGCCCGTAGGGCGCTCACCCTTCACAAGCGAAGCGCTAACGATAGTATGCTGGCGCCTCATGCCCGTTGATGGACCACACCGCATGCCCCGCCGACGCCTGCCCCCGTCCCTGTCTCCGCTGCTGGCCATCGCCGTCACCCTCGCCCTGGGAGTCTGGCTGGCCTTCGGCGACCTGCAGCGCTTCCAGGACGCGGCGCCCGAGGGCGAACCGGCCGCGGCGGAGCCCGCCGCCCGTGTCGAGGTGGTCACCCGCGACGCCGAGCCCCATGCCCCTCGGCTGGTGTTGCAGGGGCACCTCATGGCCGACCGCGAGCTGACCCTGCGCGCCCGCCAGGCGGGTCGCGTCGAGGCGCTGCCGGTGTCGGCAGGCAACCGCGTCGAGTCCGGCACGGTGCTGATTGCCCTGGCGCGGGATGAGCTGCCGGCGCGGCTCGAGCAGGCCGAGGCGGAGCTGGCCCTGGCCCGCGCCGAGCTGGCCGGTGCCGACGACCTGCGCCGCCGCCAGCTGATCTCCAACACCGACTACCTGCGCCTGCAGAGCGGTGTCTCCCGCGCCGAGGCCGAGGTGGCGAGCCTGCGCCGCCAGCTCGACGACACCCGCCCCACCGCCCCCTTCGACGGCGTGCTCGACCGCCTCGATGTGGAGCTCGGCGAGTTGATTCAGGTGGGCGAGACCTTCGGCCAGCTGGTGGACGATAGCCACCTGGTGGCCCGGGCCTGGGCGCCCCAGCGCGACGCCCATGAGCTCGAAGCCGGCCTGCCCGCCCAGCTGCGCTTGATGGACGGCTCGCGGCTCGAGGGCGAGGTCAGCCTGGTGGGGCGCCGCGCCGAGGACGCGGCGCGCACCTTCGCCGTGGAGGCCCGGGTGGCCAACCCCGAGGGGCGCCGCCTGGCCGGGGCCAGCGCCACCCTGATGATCACCCTGCCCGAGCGGCAGGTGCATCGTCTCTCCCCCGCCCTGCTCGAGCTGGACGACGACGGCCAGCTGGCGGTGAAGCATCTCGATGGTGACGACCGGGTGGTGCGCACGCCGGTGACCCTGGTCGATGCCGCCACCGATGAGGCCCGTGTTGCGGGGCTACCCGCGCGGGTGCGGCTGATCACCCTGGGCGGCGGCCTGGTGGCAGCGGGCGAGCGGGTCGTGCCGGTTGCGGCCGAGCCCACTCAGGTGTCGCCCTGAGATGCGCACCCTCATCGAGGCCGCCCTGGAGCGCTCGCGCACCACCCTGCTGCTGCTGGGCACGCTGTTGCTCGCCGGGCTTGCCGCCTGGCAGGCGATCCCCAAGGAGGCCAACCCCGACGTCGCCATCCCCATCATCTATGTGTCGCTGTCGCTGGAGGGGGTCAGCCCCGAGGATGGCGAGCGGCTGCTGGTGCGCCCCATGGAGCAGGAGCTGCGCAGCATCGAGGGGGTGCGCAAGATGACCTCCCAGGCCAGTGAAGGCCACGCCGCGGTGACCCTGGAGTTCGATGCCGGCTTCGACCCTGACCAGGCCCTTACCGACGTCCGCGAGCGGGTCGACATCGCCCGTGCCGAGCTGCCCCAGGAGGCCGACGAGCCGCGGGTGATGGAGGTCAACGTGGGGCTCTTCCCGGTGCTCTCCATCGGCCTCTCAGGCCAGCTCGATGAGACCCGGCGACTGGCGGTAGCGCGCCGCCTCAAGGAGGAGATCGAAGGCATCGCCGAGGTGCTCGAGGTGGACATCGGCGGCGACCGTGAGGAGCTGCTGGAGATCGTGGTCGACCCCCTGGTGCTGGACAGCTACGGCGTCGACTTCGACAGCCTGTTCAACCTGGTCAGCCGCAACAATCGCCTGGTGGCGGCGGGCAGCCTGGACACCGGCGCCGGGCGTCTGGCGCTCAAGGTGCCCGGGGTGATCGAGCGCCTCGAGGACGTGATGGGCATGCCGGTGAAGGTAGACGGCGACCGGGTGGTCACCTTCGGCGATGTGGCCTGGATCCGCCCCACCTTCAAGGACCCGGACGGCTTCGCCCGCATCGACGACCAGCCGGCGCTGGTGCTGGAGATCTCCAAGCGTGCCGGGGCCAACATCATCGCCACCATCGAGCAGGTGGGTAGCCTGATCGACGTGGCCGGCGGGCTGATTCCCGAGGGGCTCGAGATCACCACCATCATGGACCAGTCCGAAATGGTGGAGGAGATGCTCGATGAGCTGCTCAACAACGTGCTCACCGCGGTGGTGATGGTGCTGGTGGTGATCCTCGCCGCCATGGGGCTGCGCAGCGCCCTGATGGTGGGCCTGACCATCCCCGGGGCCTTCCTCACCGGCATCCTGCTGATCTGGACGCTGGGGTTCACCCTCAACATCGTGGTGCTCTTCTCGCTCATTCTCGTCGCCGGCATGCTGGTGGACGGTGCCATCGTGGTCTCGGAGCTTGCCGACCGCCACCTGCGCCAGGGGCAGCCGCCCCGGGAGGCCTGGGTCAATGCGGCGGCGCGCATGAGCTGGCCGGTGATCGCCTCCACCGCCACCACCCTCGCGGTATTCGTGCCGCTGCTGTTCTGGCCCGGAGTGGTGGGCGAGTTTATGAAGTACCTGCCGGCCACGGTGATCCTCTGCCTGCTGGCGTCACTGGCCATGGCGCTGGTGTTCCTGCCCACCCTGGGCGGCGTCTTCGGGGTGCGCGCCTCCCGCCGGGAGACCGAACAGGACCGGATCAGCGCCGGCGGGCGCCTCTACCGCGCCCTGCTCGCCCGGCTGCTGGCCATGCCGGGGCTGACCCTGCTGTTCGCCCTGCTGCTGCTGGCGCTGATCTACACCGCCTATGCGCGCTTCAACCACGGGGTCGAGTTCTTCCCCGCCGTGGAGCCGGACAGTGCCCAGGTGCTGGTGCGCGCCCGGGGGGACTTTTCCGCCACGGAGAAGGATGCCGTGGTGCGCCGGGTGGAGGCCCGCCTGGCCGGCATGAGCGAGGTGGAGGCGCTCTACGCGCGCTCCTTCGCCACTCCCAACCAGCAGCTCGGCAGCGACGTGATCGGCGTGCTGCAATTCCAGCTGATCGACTGGCAGCACCGCCGGCCGGTGGCCGCGATCTTCACAGAGATGAGCGAGCGCACCACCGACCTGCCCGGGCTGGTGCTGGAGTTCCGCGAGCAGGAGATGGGGCCCGGCGAGGGCAAGCCCATCGTGCTGGAGGTGAGCGGCCATGACGATGCCGCCACCAACCGCGCGGTGGATCGGCTGCGCGAGCTGATGGGCGAGCTGGGCGGCTTCCGCGACATCGAGGATGACCGCAGCCTGCCCGGCGTGGAGTGGCGAGTGATGGTGGACCGCGAGGCGGCGGCGCGCTTCGGGGCCGATGTCGCGACGGTGGGCAGCGCCGTGCAGCTGATCACCACCGGGCTGCAGGTGGCCAGCTACCGCCCCGCCGGGGTCAGCGACGAGGTGGATATCCGGGTGCGCCTGCCGACGGGCTACCGCTCCCTTGACCAGCTCGGGCGGCTGACGCTGAACACGGCCCGGGGCCAGGTGCCGATCTCCAACTTCGTGGAGCTCACGCCGGCGCCCAAGGTGGGCACCCTGCACCGCATCGACGGCCGCCGGGCGGTGACCCTGGAGGCGGACGTGGCCGACGGATACCGCAGCGACGAGCGGCTGCGCGCCCTGCTGGAGGCCGGCGGCCCGCCGCCCGAAGGGGTGCTGGTCAACGTGGCCGGCGAACAGCAGGACCAGCAGGAGGCGAGCCGCTTCCTCGCTACCGCCTTCCTGGTGGCCATCGCGATGATGACGCTGATCCTGGTGACCCAGTTCAACAGCCTCTACCAGGCGATGCTGGTGCTCTCGGCGATCGTCTTCTCTACGGCGGGGGTCCTGCTCGGCCTGCTGGTCAACGCCCAGCCCTTCGGCATCGTCATGGTGGGGATGGGCGTCATCGCCCTGGCGGGGATCGTGGTGAACAACAACATCGTGCTGATCGACACCTACAATCAACTGCGCGGCGAGGAGCACTCGCCCTTCGAGGCGGCCCTGGAGGCGGGTGGGCTGCGCCTTCGCCCGGTGCTGCTCACCGCGGTGACGACGGTGCTGGGCCTGGCGCCCATGGTGCTGGGGGTAAACGTCAATCTGTTCGCACCGAGCCTGGGGCTCGGTGCGCCCTCGACCCAGTGGTGGACCCAGCTCTCCAGCGCCATCGCCGGCGGCCTGACCTTCGCCACTGGCCTGACACTGCTGCTGACGCCCTGCATGCTGGTACTGGGCCCCAAGGGGCGTGAAGGGTAAGCGATTCGCTTGTGAGGAGTTACAACTCACCCCTCACAAGCGAAGCGCTCACCCCTTACAAGGAGCGCAGCTCGGCCCGGGCGGCATCCGGGGCGTGGGCGGCGTGGACACGGCCGATCAGGCGGTCCTCGAGGCTGAAGCGCTCGGTGAGGCCGTGGGCCAGCCGTTCTAGCCAGGCAGGAAGACGACCGAGATGCTGGCGCACCCGTCCGGGGCTGTCGTACTCGGCGTCGAAGGAGAGCACCAACTCGGTGGACATCTCCAACCGCGTCAGCAGGCTGTCGGCCAGGGCCAGGGCGGCCTCATCCTCGAAGGCCCTGGCCTCCTCACGCAGCTGGGGGTAGATCTCGAAGTGGCCAGCGCTGATGTAGTCCATCAGCAACTCGCTGAAACGGTCGATCTGGGCCTTGCTCACCGCTTCCAGCTCAGCGTCGCAGGCTTCCTTGAGCTCGACGAATTGGACCAGCAGGTCGCGTCGCTCGTCCAGCCAGCGGTCGATCAGATTGTGCACACCACCCCAGCGCTCCAGGGCGCTCTTGCAGTCTTCCAGCATGGGGGCCTCCCTACGTTTGATGATGCCAACTCGGTGGCGCCGGGAGCGTCCTACGCCCGGCAGGGAGTCCAGACTCGCCCGCCCCGGGGGCGCTGTCAATCCCCGGATCACCCCCGCTCCCGAAACGCCGCGAGCACCAGGCCCAGCGGCGCCACGGCCAGCACCAGAAAGCCGATCAGCGTCCAGCCCGGCAGCGAGATGCCGAGCAGCAGGAAGTCGATCTCGGCGCACTCGCCGGAGCCGGAGAGCACCATGGCCACCACGTCACGCCAGGGCAGCAGATCCATCATGTAGTCGAGCCCCGGGCCGCAGCTGGGCACCTCCTCCGGCGGCAGCGACTGCAGCCACAGGTGGCGCCAGGCCACGCCGATGCCGCCGGCCACGGCGGCCAGCCCCAGCACGCCATAGACACCGGCACCGACACGCCCCCTGGGGTTGTGGATGGCGGCCACCGCAAACACCGCCGCGGCGGCGAGTACCGCGACCCGCTGGAAGATGCATAGCGGGCAGGGGTCGAGCCCGACGACATGCTCCAGGACAAGGGCCACGGCCATCATCAGGGCGCAGAAGGCCAGCCCGGCGAGGCTCCAGTGGCGCACGGAGAGTCGGGCCAGGTGCGCCCTCATGGGCTCACCTCCCCGATGATGCGCGACTCCCGGGCGCGGGCGAAGTAGTCGGCCAGGAAGTCATCGAAGTCGACCCGGTCGGCGGCCTCGATCTCCTGCTGCTGGCGCTGGGAGATCCCCACCAGTTCCTCGAACAGCGCCTGGCGAGCCGGGTCCATGGGCTCGCATCGCAGCCGTTCGGCCTGCTCCCGGGCGAGGGCCAGCATGGCATCGCTAAACTCTTCACCGCTCTCCTTGAGGCGGGCCAGCAGCTGCCCGGAGGGCGTGAGCGAGGGGTCGGCCAGACGCGGAGCCAGGGCGGCCACGGCGTCCCGGTGGGGGTTGCCCTCTTCCAGTTCGTCGAGCAGGCCGGCCACACCGTCGATCGCGGCCAGGATCTCGCCGCCCCACTCCGCCACGCTGCGGCCACGGCCCTGGTCGCACAGGCGCAGCTCGGGGTCGCGGCCGCGCTCCACCACCAGGCGACGATTGTCGTCGAGGCTCTCGCACTCCTCGTCGGAGATCCAGGGGCTCTCGGCGAGCAGGCACCACATCACGAAGGCATCCACGAAATGGATCTGCGTCTCGTCCAGCCCCAGGGTCAGCAGCGGGTTGAGGTCGAGGCAGCGCACCTCGATGTATTCCACCCCGCTGGCCTCCAGGGCCTGGCTGGGGGTCTCGCCGTGGCGGGTCACTCGCTTGGGGCGAATGTCGCTGTAGTACTCGTTCTCGATCTGCAGGATATTGGCGTTGAGCTGGCGCCAAGCGGCGCCGTCCTTCACGCCCAGCGCCGCGTAAGCAGGCCAGGGGGTGGAGATGGCGTTGCGCAGGGTGTTCACGTAGTTGGAGAGCGAGTTGAAGCAGATCTTGAGCTGGGCCTGTACCTTGTTCTGATAACCCAGGTCCGACATGCGCAGGCTGGTGGCCCAGGGGGAGATCAGGGTCTCGGTGCCATGGGCCTGGAGCTTGTCGGGGATCTCGCGTCCGTCGGGCAGGAAGCTGCGATCCAGCGCCGGGGAGGCGCCGAACAGATAGAGCAGCAGCCAGCTGTGGCGGCGGAAATTGCGAATCAGCCCGAAGTAGCGCTGGGAGCGATAGTCGGCCATGGGGGTGTCGGCCGCCCCCTCCATCGCGCGCAGCAGTTTCCAGAGGTCGTCGGGCAGGGAGACGTTGTAGTGCACCCCGGCGATGGCCTGCATGATGCGCCCGTAGCGCACGTCCAGGCCCTTGCGGTAGACCCGCTTCATGGTGCCCACGTTGGAGGTGCCGTAATCGGCAATGGGCACGCTGTCGTTGCCGGACAGGCGCGAGGGCATGCTGGCCGGCCAGATCAGCTCGTCACCCAGATAGCGGTAGGTATAACGGTGCAGGTCGCCCAGGAAGGCCATGGCGTCGGCGGGCCGGCAGGTGACCGGCGTGATGTACTCCAGCAGCGCCTCCGAGTAGTCGGTGGTGACGTGCGGGTGGGTCAGCTTGGAGCCCAGCGCGGCGGGATGCGGGGTCTGGGCGATACGACCCACGGGGTTGACGCGCAGCCCCTCCTTCTCGAGGCCACGACGCAGGCGGCTGAACTGCCCCTGGCGGGCGGGGCCGGCCAGACGCTCGATGAGAGTGGCGAGTGAGTCGGACAAGGTAACACCCCTGGTAGTGGAAAATTAGCGTGGAAGGTTAGCGCTTCTGTTTGGCCTTGAGCAGGGCGGCACCGAGGGCACCCATCTGTCCCTGCTGATCTCCCGAGTCGCGTCCGCCACCCTTGCGGGGGGGCTTCTGGCCACCGGCTTTCTGGGCGCCCGGTTTCTGAGCCTCGGGCTGGCGGCTGCTGGTGCCTCGGCGCGGCTTGCCGCCACCCTCCTCGTCCGGCTGGTCGTCCAGTCGCATGGAAAGGCCGATGCGGGCACGCTCAAGGTCGACGCTCATCACCTTGACCTTGACGATATCGCCGGCCTTGACCACCGAGCGCGGGTCCTCGACGAACCTTTCGGAGAGCGCCGAGATATGTACCAGGCCATCCTGATGGACGCCGATATCGACGAAGGCGCCGAAGTGGGTGACGTTGGTGACGCTGCCCTCGAGGATCATGCCGGGCTCCAGGTCCTTGAGGGTCTCGACCCCCTCACGGAACTCGGCGGCCTTGAACTCGGGGCGCGGATCGCGGCCGGGCTTGTCCAGCTCGGCGAGAATGTCGGTCACGGTGGGCACGCCGAAGCGCTCGTCGGCGAAGTCGGCAGGCTTCACCGCCTTGAGCGTGGCGCTGTCGCCGATCAGGCTGCCGAGATCCCGGCCGCTCTGCCTGGCGATGCGCTCCACCAGCGGGTAGGCCTCCGGGTGCACGGCGCTGGCGTCCAGCGGGTTGGCGCCGTTCATGATGCGCAAAAAGCCCGCACACTGCTCGAAGGTCTTGGGCCCGAGGCGGCTGACGTCGAGCAGCTCCTTGCGGCTGGTGAAGGCGCCCGCGGCGTTGCGCCGGGCGACGATCGCCTCGGCCAGCCCCGCCGAGAGCCCCGCCACCCGGGAGAGCAGCGCGCTGGAGGCGGTGTTGAGGTCAACCCCCACGCCGTTCACGCAGTCCTCGATCACCGCTTCGAGGCTACGCGACAACTGCAGCTGGGAGACGTCGTGCTGGTACTGGCCCACGCCGATGGACTTGGGCTCGATCTTGACCAGCTCGGCCAGCGGGTCCTGCAGCCGGCGAGCGATGGAGACCGCACCGCGGATGGTGACATCGAGGTCGGGCAGTTCCCGGGAGGCGTACTCCGAGGCGGAGTAGACCGAGGCACCCGCCTCGCTGACCATCACCTTGGAAAGCGCCTTCTTGCCGGCCCCAGATCTAGAAGCAAAGGTCTTCACCAGATCGCCGGCCAGGCGGTCGGTCTCGCGACTGGCGGTACCGTTGCCCACGGCGATCAGCGCCACGTCGTGCTTCTCGACCAGCCTGGCCAGCTCGGCCAGCGACGCCTCCCAGGCGTTGCGCGGCGCATGGGGGTAGATGGTGGCGTGGGCCAGGAACTGACCGGTGGCATCTACCACGGCGACCTTGCAGCCGGTGCGCAGGCCCGGGTCGATGGCCAACGTGGCCTTCTGACCCGCCGGCGCGGCCAGCAGCAGGTCCTTGAGGTTGGCGGCGAAGACATCGATGGCCTCAAGCTCGGCGCGCTCACGCAGCCGGCCCATCAACTCGGTCTCGAGATGAGTGTAGAGCTTGACCCGCCAGGTCCAGCGCACCACGTCGCGCAGCCACTTGTCCGCGGCCCGCCCCAGGTCGCGGATATCGAAGTGGCGGGCGATGGCGACCTGGGCCGGATGGATCGGCGCCTCGTCCTCCCCGGGCAGCCTGATGGCGAGCGTCAGCACCCCCTCGTTGCGGCCGCGGAACATCGCCAGCGCCCGGTGGGAAGGGGTCTTCGCCAGCTTCTCGTCGTGTTCGAAGTAGTCGGAGAACTTGGCGCCCTCGGCCTCCTTGCCGGCAATCAGCCGAGCGCTGAGTTCGCCCTCCTGCCACAGCCGCTCGCGCAGCCGCCCCACCAGCTCGGCGTCCTCGGCGAAGCGCTCCATGAGGATCTGGCGGGCGCCGTCGAGAGCCGCCTTGGCGTCTTCCACCGCGGGAATGTCGTCCTCGGCGGCACGAAGGTACTTCGCCGCCTCGGCCTCGGGCTCCAGGGTGGGGTCGGCCAGCAGGGCATCCGCCAGGGGCTCGAGGCCCGCTTCGCGGGCGATCTGGGCCTTGGTGCGACGCTTCTTCTTGTAGGGCAGGTAGAGATCTTCCAGGCGCTGCTTGGTGTCGGCGGCCTGGATCTGCCCCTTGAGTTCGGCGGAGAGTTTGCCCTGTTCGTCGATGGCGGACAGTACCGCCGCACGGCGCTCCTCAAGCTCTCGCAGATAGCCGAGGCGCTCGTGAAGGTTGCGCAGCTGGGTGTCATCGAGCCCGCCGGTCACCTCCTTGCGGTAGCGGGCGATGAAGGGCACGGTCGCCCCGCCGTCGAGCAATTCCACCGTGGCCGAGACCTGCTGCGGGCGAACGGAAAGCTCCTCGGCGAGGCGCGTGATGATGCGGCTGGTGGCGTCCATGTAACCCCTTCGCTGATGCTCGAGAATCAATCGCGACAAGGTACCATAAGCCCGGCTGCGCCGGGAGCCGTAAGCCGTAAGCCGTAAGCCGTAAGCCGTAAGCTGGAAGCTGGAAGCTGGAAGCTGGAAGCTGGAAGCTGGAAGCTGGAAGCTGGAAGCTGGAAGCTGGAAGGCAGCTTGATGTCGCCAGCTTTGGGGTCAAGGTTTTTCTTCCAGCTTATAGCTTAAGGCTTACAGCTCCCGGCAAAGCCGGGCCGGTTTTTCTTCCGGCTTCCAGGAGCGAAGCGACGCTCTTCAAGCTTCAAGCTCCCGGCGAAGCCGGGTGAAAGCTCAGCGCCAGGCCATTGTTACACCAGCGCAGGCCGCTGGGCTCGGGGCCGTCGCTGAACACGTGGCCCTGGTGGCCGCCGCAGCGGGCGCAGTGGTACTCGACCCGCGGCCAGAGCATGCTGAAGTCGAGGCGGCTCAGCAGGTGCCCCTCCACATGAGTGAAGAAGCTTGGCCAGCCGGTGCCGGAGTCGTATTTCATCTGGCTCTCGAAGAGTGGCAGCTCGCAGCCGGCACAGCGATACTCGCCGTCGCGCCATTCGCCGTCCAGCGGGCTCGACCAGGGGGGCTCGGTGCCATGATCGCGCAGGATCTCGTACTGCTCGGGGGTAAGGCGCTCGCGCCACTCGGCGCTGGAGAGCTCCAGACGCTCCAGGCCGGGGGCGGCCTCGAGCCTCAGCCGGGGGAAGCCGAGGGCGACACCGGGCAGCAGGGCCATGGCCCCGGCGGCACCCGCCAGGCCCAGGAAATGCCGTCGTTTCATGCTTCTTCTCCATCAGGGACAGACAGCAGAACGGGGGAGCGGCAGTGCCGCTCCCCCGTTCTGACCGCCCTGACTAGCGACGGTTCTCAAGCCAGGGGTCTCAGGTCAGGCTGGGCCCTGCCTTGACGATGGCCGCGTTGACGCCGTCGAACTTCTTGAAGTTGTCGACGAACTGCTCGGCCAGGTCCTGACGCTTGCGATCGTAGGCGTCCTTGTCTTCCCAGGTCTCGCGCGGGTCGAGCAGACGGGAATCGACGCCCGGCACCGCCACCGGAACCTGCAGATTGAGGCCGTCGATCTGCTTGGTCTCGACCTCGCGCAGCACACCGGTCTGGATGGCGCTGATGATGGCGCGGGTGGTGGGGATGGAGAAGCGCGAGCCGCCCTCACCGTAGGAGCCGCCGGTCCAGCCGGTGTTGACCAGGTAGACCTGGGCGTCCTTCTCGTCCACGCGCTTGATCAGCAGGTCCGCGTACTCGCGGGCCGGACGCGGGAAGAAGGGGGCCCCGAAGCAGGTGGAGAAGGTGGTGGAGAGGCCTTCGGCGGAACCCATCTCGGTGGAACCCACCTTGGCGGTGTAGCCGGAGAGGAAGTGATAGGCCGCTGCTTCCTTGGTGAGCACGGAGACCGGCGGCAGCACGCCGCTCATGTCGCAGGTCAGGAAGACGATGGCGTTGGGCTCACCAGCGCGGTTCTCGGGCACGCGCTTCTCGACGTGCTCCAGCGGGTAGGCGGCGCGGGAGTTCTGGGTCAGGCTGTCGTCGGCGTAGTCCGGCTCGCGGCGATCGTCGAGAACCACGTTCTCCAGCACGGTACCGAACTTGATGGCGTTCCAGATGACCGGCTCGTTCTTCTCGGAGAGGTCGATGCACTTGGCGTAGCAGCCACCCTCGATGTTGAAGACGGTGCCCGGGCCCCAGGCGTGCTCGTCGTCACCGATCAGGTAGCGGGCCTGGTCGGCGGAGAGGGTGGTCTTGCCAGTGCCGGAGAGGCCGAAGAACAGGCAGGTCTCGCCGTCCTCGCCGACGTTGGCGGAGCAGTGCATGGGCAGCACGTCGGCGGCCGGCAGCAGGAAGTTCTGCACCGAGAACATGGCCTTCTTCATTTCGCCGGCGTAGCGCATCCCGGCGATCAGCACCTTCTTCTGGGCGAAGTTGATGATTACGGCGCCGTCGGAGTGGGTGCCGTCGCGGGCCGGCTCGCACTCGAAGCCGGCGGCGTTGATGATGGTCCACTCCTCCTTCGCGGAGGGGTTGTAGGCCTCCGGGCGCACGAACATGGTGCGTCCGAACAGGTTCTGCCAGGCGGTCTCGGTCTGTACGCGAACCGGCAGGTAGTAGGTCGGGTCGCTGCCCACGTGGAGCTCCGACACGTAGTGCTCCTTGCCCAGCAGGTAGTCCTCGACGCGGGCCCAGAGGGCATCGAACTTCTCGGCGTCGAAGGGACGGTTCACGCTGCCCCAGTCGATCTGTGCACTGGTGGACGGCTCATCGACAAGGAAACGGTCCTTTGGGGAGCGCCCGGTGCGCACACCGGTATTCACCACCAGGGCGCCATTGGCGGCCAGGCGGCCCTCGCCGGTGGCCACTGCACGCTCGATCAGTTCGGCGCTGCTGAGGTTGACGTGGGCTTTGGGAGCTTGGGGTGTGGTCATGTCGGTTCCTGGGCCTTGCGGCCGATTCTCTCGTGTGCCGGGCGTCGGTGGCGACGCAGCGGGTATCTGCCATCGATCGCCGCTGCGGATGTGCCGTCTTGGGGCGAAGCGATCGAGCCGAAAAACGGCGCCATTATGGCAAAATCCGCCGCCGCGGGGAACGCCGTTTTTGGGCGAAATTCATGTAGTTTTTCTACAACATCACGGCATTTCACTACAGGATTGATTGTGCGTCGCAGCAATTCACCTCAGTGGACCACGGGTGGCGACGCATCGCCCTCGGCCAGCAGCGCCTCGACATCGGCCTCGTCGAAGTGATAGCGGGTGTGGCAAAAGTGGCACTGGGTGTCGATGCTGCCGTGCTCGGCCAGGACCTGGCGCAGCTCCGCCTGCCCCAGGGTCAGTAGCGCAGAGGCGATGCGCTCCCGGGAGCAGGTGCAGCCGAAACGCAGCGGTTTGGGATCGAAGACCCGCACCGGCTCCTGGTGATAGAGGCGCTGCAGCAGCGCCTCGGGACCGAGCGCCAGCAACTCCTCGTCCTTGACCGTATCGGCCAGGAGCACGCTGCGGTCCCAGGCATCCAGGTCCTGGTTCTGCGACTCGTCGGGCATGCGCTGCAGCAGCAGGCCGCCGGCGCGGTGGCCGTCCGCGGCCAGCCACAGATGCGTGGGCAACTGCTCCGACTGGACGAAGTAGGCGGCCAGGCAGCCGGCCAGGCTGTCGTGATCCAGGGCGACGATGCCCTGGTAGCGTTGCCCCTCCCGGGGGTCCAGGGTGATCATGATCTGCCCCTCGCCGAGCAACTCGAGGAAGCTCGCGTCATCGGCCGGCACCGGGGCGTCCTCGGCCAGGCGAGCGATGGCGCGCAGCTCGCCACCGGGGTTGGACTCGGCCATCAGCAGGGCCAGGGAGCCCTTGCCACGCACCTCGATGCTCAGGGTGCCATCGAGCTTGACGGTGTCGGTAAGTAGCGCCACGGCGGCGAGCAGTTCGCCCAGTAGGCGATTGACCACCGACGGGTAGGCGTGGCGGTCGAGCACCTCGGCGTAGGCCCGCTCGAGGGTCACGAGCTCGCCGCGCACGTTGGTGTTATCGAAGAGGAAACGCTGGATCTGGTCGGTCATAGGAGTCTGCGAGTCGTGAGTGCGCTGCGCGCTTGTGAGGAGTGAGCGCGGCGCTGGTAAGCGCGCTGCGCGCTTGTGAGTCGTGCGTCGTGGGGCTAGTCGTCAGGCTGCTGACGCTGGAAACGCTGGATATCCCGGCGCTGCTTCTTGTCGGGGCGCTTGAGCGGGTGCTGCATGGTCTGGTTGGTGAGACGGCGCGCCTCGGCCTCGCGTTCACGGCGCGCCACGCTCTCCTCCGTCTCTCGATAGAGCGCACGCGCCTCGGGGGCACCGCGACGCTGATCGGAGAGCGCGACGACCTCCACTTCGAGAAGGTCCCAACCCTGGGGCACGCGAACGAGGGCCCCCGCCTCGACGCTCCTGCTGGTCTTGGCCCGGGCGCCATTGTAGTGGACCTTGCCGCCCTCGATGGCCTTCTTGGCCAGGCCGCGGGTCTTGAAGAAGCGCGCCGCCCACAGCCACTTGTCGAGCCGGACGCTATCCATGGGCCCCCTCCTCCGGCGCGCTCCCCGTGGCGGCCCGCTGGCCGGGGGGCAGGTTGCCGGGCAAGATGGTGGCGAAGCGGTCCAGGGCAATGAACTCCTCGAGCTCTTTCTCGGGCCGGGTGCTGTCGGGCTGCTTGACGCCGAGCAGGTGGCGGATGCCAAACTTTCGGGCGCTCTCCAGCACCCGGGGATTGTCGTCGATAAACAGGGTGCGAGCCGGGTCGAAGGGCTCCACCGCCTGAAGGGCGGGCCAGAAGGCCGGCTCCTCCTTGGGCATGCCCAGGTCCGCCGAGGAGACGATGGCGTCCAGGTACTCCTCCAGGCCGGTGAGCGGCAACTTCAGCTCCAGGCTGGCGCGGTCGGCATTGGTGGCCAGCACCACCCGGGGGTGGGCCTGCTTGAGCCACCTGAGGAAGTCCAGGGCATCGCTTCTCAGGCCGATCAGGTGCTGGATCTCGCGCTTGAGGGCGATGATGTCGAGGTCAAGCTCGCGGCTCCAGTAGGCCAGGCTGTACCAGTTGAGGGTGCCCTGCTCGTGCAGCACCTTGGAACGCACCACCTCCTGGGTGGCTTCGTCGAGCTGGTGCAACTCCACGTAGCGCCTGGGCAGGTGCTCCAGCCAGAAGTGGCTGTCGAAATGCAGGTCCAGCAGGGTGCCGTCCATGTCGAGCAGGACGGTATCGATGGCGCGCCAGTCGATCATCGCGACTCCCGAGTGGTGGCTGGCAAGGGATGGTATTGTATCAGGCGCCTTCCCTACCCAGAAACGGAGCGCCCATGTCTGACGCACCCAGGTTCAAGTCTCCAAGCTCCGAGGCCCCCGGGTCCGAGCCACAGTGGCCCCAGAAGCCCCAGGTGCTCGCCCGCCAGTCGGTGGCCAGGAGCCGTCTGTTCCACGTCGAATCCCTGGACCTGCGCTTCTCCAACGGCGAGGAGCGCACCTTCGAGCGGCTGACGGGCAGCGACCAGGGCGCGGTGATGATTGTCGCCATGCCCGATCCCGAGCACGTGCTGCTGATCCGCGAGTACGCCGCCGGCTTCGAGGAGTATGTGCTGACCCTGCCCAAGGGGCTGGTGGACCCGGGCGAGGATATCGTCAGCGCCGCCAACCGCGAGCTGATGGAGGAGTGCGGCTTCGGTGCCCGCAGCATCGAGCCGCTGGTGGAGCTCTCGCTGGCCCCCAACTACATGCGCCATCGCATGCAGGTGCTGCTGGCCAAGGATCTCTATCCGAAGCGGCTGCCCGGCGACGAACCGGAGCCGCTGATCGTCGAGACGCATGCCATCGAGGAGCTGCCCGCGCTGCTCGCCCGAGAGGACTTTCACGAGGCGCGAGCCATCGCCGCCCTCTACATCGCCCGGGACCGGCTGCGCGCCGACACCACCCGGCCATCGCTGTGGTAGCCCTCAGCGCCCCGATGCGTGCAGGCGACGCCTCAGCTCGTTTCCCTCCTTGAAGCGCAGCCAGCGCCCCTGGCGATAGCTGTCCAGGCCGGTCTCGAGCAACGTCATCACGTCCATGGCCTCATCGAGGGTCACCGGCGGCGGCGTCCCGCGCAGCAACGCTTCGGCGATGCCCGCATAGTAGGCGGGCCAGTCACCCGGCAGGTTGGGATATTCCAGGCCCTCGGCTGACTCACCCTCGCGCTCGGCCAGCATCAGGCGCCCCGCCTGCGGATCGTCCCCCCAGCCGGGTGCCGGGGCCTTGCCCGCCTTGAGCCACGCCTCCTGGGGGTCCAGGCCGAACGTCACGTAGCTGCCGCGAGTGCCATGCACCCGAAAGCGCGGCGTGGGCTCGGCCACCAGCGAACTCGCCTGCAGGGTCACGCGCAGGCCGTCGTACTCCAGCAGGCAGAGAAAATCGTCGTCCACCTCGGCGCCTTCGCGCACCGTGGCGAGCTCCAGCAGGATCGCCTTGGGCATGCCGAACAGGGCCCGCACCTGATCGAGCAGGTGCGGCCCCAGGTCGAACCAGATCCCGCCGCCCGGCTGGTGGTGGTCCCGCCAACGGTCTGTGACCGTGGGTCGAAACCGGTCGAAGCGCGACTCCAGGGCCACGACCCGCCCCAGGGTTCCGGCCTCGAGCAGCCCTCGCAGGGTCAGGAAGTCGCTGTCCCAGCGACGGTTGTGGAAGACGCTGATCAGCCTATCGGCGCCTTCCGCCTGGGTGCGTAGCAGCCGCGCCTCGGAGAGCGATACCGTGAAGGGCTGGTCGATGACCAGGTGCTTGCCTGCCGCCAACGCCGCCTTGGCAAGCGGATAGTGGGTCTCGTTGGGGGTGGCGATTACCACCAGGTCGATATCGCGCCGGGCAAACAGTGCCGGCGCCCTGGCCAGCACTTCCACCTCGGGCAGGACGGCGTGAACCCTGTCGGCCTCGCCGCTGACCACCGCGACAAGCTCCATGCCGGGGGTGGCCTGGATCAGGGGGGCGTGAAGTGACTTGCCCGCCATGCCGAAGCCGATCAGGCCGACGTTGAGGGTGTAGGTCTTCATGATGCGGCTTCCCTGCTGAAATGGACGCCCCGGCGCAGGCCCGGGGCAGGCGGAGCGCTCAGTCGAGCCTGGAGAGGTCGCGTACTGCCCCCTTGTCGGCTGAGGTGGCGAGCAGCGCGTAGGCCTTGAGCGCCGCCGAGACCTTGCGCTCGCGCGGGCTGGCGGGCTTCCAGGCCTCACTACCCCTGGCCTCCATGGCCTCACGGCGGGCGGCCAGCTCGGCGTCGGTCAGCTTGACGTTGATCGCCCGGTTGGGGATATCGATCTGGATGGTATCGCCCTGCTCCACCAGGCCGATGGCGCCACCGGCGGCGGCCTCCGGGGAGACGTGGCCGATGGAGAGCCCCGAGGTGCCGCCGGAGAAGCGCCCGTCGGTGAGCAGCGCACACGCCTTGCCGAGCCCCCTGGACTTCAGGTAGGAGGTCGGATAGAGCATCTCCTGCATGCCTGGGCCGCCCTTGGGCCCCTCGTAGCGAATCACCACCACGTCGCCCTCCTTCACCTTGCCCTCGAGGATGTCCGCCACGGCCTGGTCCTGGGACTCCACCACGTGGGCCGAGCCCTCGAAGACCAGGATGGAGTCGTCGACGCCGGCGGTCTTCACCACGCAGCCGTCCTGGGCGATGTTGCCGTAGAGCACGGCCAGGCCGCCTTGGCGGGAGAAGGCATGCTCCAGGTCGCGGATGCAGCCGGTGGCGCGGTCACCGTCGAGGCTGGGCCAGCGCGCGGCCTGGGAGAAGGCCACCTGGGTGGGCACCCCGCCGGGGCCAGCCTTGAAGAACTCCACCACCTCGGCGCTGGGGCTGCGCATGATGTCCCACTCGTCCAGCGCCGCCTTGAGGGAGTCGCCATAGACGGTGGGCACCCGGGTGTCGAGCACGCCGGCGCGGTCGAGCTCGCCGAGGATCGCCATGATGCCGCCGGCGCGGTGCACGTCTTCGATATGGTACTTCTGGGTGTTGGGCGCCACCTTGCACAGCTGCGGCACCTCCCGCGACAGCCGGTCGATATCGGCCATGGTGAAGTCGACCTCGCCCTCCTGGGCGGCGGCCAGCAGGTGCAGGATGGTGTTGGTGGAGCCGCCCATGGCGATATCGAGGGTCATGGCGTTGCGAAACGCCGCCTTGGAGCCGATGGCGCGGGGCAGCAGGTGCGCCTCGTCGCCTTCATAGACGCGCTTGGCCAGTTCGACGATGCGGTGGCCGGCATTCTCGAACAGGCGGCGGCGGTCGGCGTGGGTGGCCAGCACGGTGCCGTTGCCCGGCAGCGCCAGGCCCAGCGCCTCCATCAGGCAGTTCATGGAGTTGGCGGTGAACATGCCGGAACAGCTGCCACAGGTGGGACAGGCGCTGCGCTCCACCTCGGCCAGGGTCTCGTCGTCGACGCTGTCATCGGCGGCCATCACCATGGCGTCCACCAGGTCGAGGCCATGGTCGAGCAGCTTGGTCTTGCCGGCCTCCATGGGGCCGCCGGAGACGAAGATCACCGGAATGTTCAGGCGCATGGCGGCGTTGAGCATTCCCGGGGTGATCTTGTCGCAGTTGGAGATGCACACCAGGGCGTCGGCACAGTGGGCATTGACCATGTACTCGACGCTGTCGGCGATCAGGTCGCGGCTCGGCAGCGAATAGAGCATGCCGTCGTGGCCCATGGCGATGCCGTCGTCCACCGCGATGGTGTTGAACTCCTTGGCCACGCCACCGGCCTTCTCGATCTCGCGGGCCACCAGCTGCCCCATGTCCTTCAGGTGCACGTGGCCCGGCACGAACTGGGTGAAGGAGTTGGCCACGGCGATGATCGGCTTGTGGAAGTCGTCATCCTTCATGCCGGTGGCACGCCACAGGGCGCGGGCGCCGGCCATGTTGCGGCCGGCGGTGGTGGTGCGGGAACGATACTCGGGCATGGTGTCCTCTCGTGGTGCGCCGCCCGTGGCAGGGTCCGGGCGGATCTGATGTTCAGTCAACCGTGGATTTTGTCACGAGCGGCGCGGCCATACCACAGCGGCCGAGGGCCTAGCCGAACACCACCCGGGCCACGTCCTTGTAGCGCCTGGCGAAGTGCACCGTCACGCCCTCCTTGAGGTAGTCGGGCAGCTCGTCGTAGTCGCGGTGATTGGCCTCGGGCAGGATCACCTCGAAGATGCCGCTGCGCCGGGCGGCGATCACCTTCTCGCGGATGCCGCCCACCGGCAGCACCTGGCCGGTAAGGGTCAGTTCGCCGGTCATGGCCAACGGCCGCTCGATGGACTGGTGCTTCGCCAGCGAGAGCAGCGCCGTGGTCATGGTCACCCCCGCCGAGGGGCCATCCTTGGGCGTGGCCCCCTCCGGCACGTGCAGGTGCACGAAAGCGGAATCGAAGAAGTCGGCGTCAGCGCCGTACTCGGCCAGGTGACCCAGCACATAGCTGTAGGCGATATTGGCCGATTCCTGCATCACCTCGCCGAGCTTGCCGGTGAGCTTGAAGCCGCGGGTGAGCGAATGCACCTTGCCGGCCTCGATGGGCAAGGTGGCCCCGCCCATCGAGGTCCAGGCCAGGCCGGTGACCACCCCCTCCCCCTTGAGCACCTGCTCCTTGCGAAAGATCGGCGCGCCGAGGAAGGTCTCGAGGTTATTCACCGAGACCTTCACCGACTGCTGGTCGTTCTCCAGCAGTATCACCGCCGCCTTGCGCACGATGCGGTGAAGCTGCTTCTCGAGCTGACGTACCCCGGCCTCCCGGGCATAGCCCTCGACCACCTGGCGCAGCGCCGCCTCGGTGAGATTGATGCGCTTCTTCGGGATATTGGCGCGCTTGAGGAGCCTGGGCCACAGATGGTTGCGCGCGATGGCCAGCTTCTCCTCGGCGATATAGCCAGAGAGCCGAATCTGCTCCATGCGGTCGAGCAGTGGCCCGGGGATCGCATCCAGGGTGTTGGCGGTGCAAACGAACAGCACCTTGGAGAGGTCCAGGCGCACGTCCAGATAGTGGTCGAGAAAGTCCACGTTCTGCTCCGGGTCGAGCACCTCGAGCAGCGCCGAGGCGGGGTCGCCCTGGAAGGACTGGCCCATCTTGTCGATCTCGTCGAGCATGATCACCGGATTCTCGACCTCGACCTCCTTGAGCGCCTGGGCGAGCTTGCCGGGCATGGCGCCGATGTAGGTTCGCCGATGGCCCTTGATCTCCGCCTCGTCGCGCATGCCGCCCACCGAGAAGCGGTAGAACTCGCGCCCCAGCGTCTCGGCGATGGAACGGCCCACCGAGGTCTTGCCGACCCCGGGCGGGCCGACCAGCAGCAGGATGGAACCACCCACGTCGCCCTTGAAGGTGCCTTCGGCGAGGAACTCGACGATGCGCTCCTTCACGTCGGCCAGGCCGTCATGGTCGCGGTCGAGCACCTGTCGGGCGTGGACCAGGTCTAGCTGGTCCTGGCTGTGCACGCCCCAGGGCATGCTGGTCAACCAGTCCAGGTAGTTGCGGGTGGTGCCGTACTCCGGCGAACCGGTCTCCAGCACCGAAAGCTTGTCGAGCTCCTCCTCGATGCGGGTCAGCACCCGGGGCGGCACCACCAGGCTCTCCAGGCGATCGCGGAAGGTGTCGACGTCGTTCTCGCGGTCGTCCTTGGAGATGCCCAGCTCGCGCTGGATCACCTTGAGCTGCTCGCGCAGGAAGAACTCCCGCTGGCGCTCCTGCATCTGAGCGTTGACCTGGTCGCTGATCTCGCTCTGCAACTGGGCGACCTCGATCTCCTTGCGCAGCAGCGGCAGCACCTTCTGCATGCGGGCGAGCACCGGCAGGGTGGCCAGCACGTCCTGCAGCTCGCGCCCCTTGGCGGAGGTGATGGCGGCGGCGAAGTCGGTGAGCGGGCCAGGCTCATGGGGGCTGAAGCGGTTGAGGTAGTGCTTGAGTTCCTCGCCATAGAGGGGGTTGATCGGCAGCAGCTCCTTGATGCCGTTGATCAGTGCCATGGCGTAGGCGCGGGCCTCATCGGCCTCGGCATCGACCGGCTCGCGGGGGTAGCTCACTTCCACCAGGAAGGGTGGCTCCCGTGAGATCCAGCGCTGAATGCGGAAGCGCTGCAGGCCTTGGGCGATAAACTGCAGCTGCCCCTCCTCGCCCTGCAGCTTGTGCATCTTCACCGCGGTCCCGATCTCTGGGAAGTCGTCGTGGGCAAGCCCTTCCACGGCGGCCTCGCCGACGAAGGCCAGCCCCACGGTGTGATGCGACGTCTTGGCGACGCGCTGGATGGTCTCGTCCCAGCGCTCGCGGTTGATCACCAGCGGCTGTACCTGAGCCGGGAAGAAGGGGCGGTTATGGATCGGCAGCAGATAGATCCGCTCGGGAAGGGCGTCGCGGGCCGTCACCATGGCCTGCTGGCTCTCGCCGGGCTGGCTATCAACATGCTGGTCATCGAGGTCGAAGAGTTCGTCCTCGTCGTGGGAGTCGTGCAGCCACTCCGGCGCGCCCGGGTCGTGGTGGCGATCCTGCTCGTCGCTCATGGTTATCGTCCTGGTCCGATGGTGGCTCATGCCGTTGGCTCTGGAATGCGGGCGGACGGGCACCACTTCAAGTCAACCGGGTGCTGTCAGGTCGATCAAGCGCCTGGACTCACTGCCAGAGGGGCGGCATTGGCCGCCCGTTGACCCTGACCTCGCCGCGAATCACGTCGATCTCCAGATCCTGGGTGCCCAGCGGCAGACCCAGCCACAGGGAGATCACCGCCGGGACCTCGCGCCAGGTGAAATCGCCGTCCAGCCGCGCCAGCCAGCGCGCCCGCTCGGCCTCGTCGTCGAGTCGCGCCGGGCTCAGCTCGTCGAGGCGGCGCGGGTCGAAGAACAGCGACCCGTCGCCGCGGACGGCGAGCCCCAGCATGGGGCTCTCCAGATTCACCTCGGTCAGGTCCAGGCGCGGCGAGTCGATCAGGGTCGCCAGCAGTTCCGGCTCCAGGCGGGCCAGCAGCTCCCGGGGGGCGAGCTCGCGGGCCTGGGCCGCCTCCCGGCGCAGCCCTGCCAGCGCCTCGCGTAGCGCGTCGGCGTTGATCCGCGACACCTCCATGGCCACCCGCCCACTGAGCAGCACCTGTTCCGCCGCCAGGACCTCGCCAAGGGTCAGCTCGCTGTCGACGCGCAGCTCGCTGTCATCGAGCTGCATGCGGCTGCGGTAGAGCAGCTCATGGGCCTCCAGCTCCAGGCCGGGCTGCTGCCAGGCCAGCTGGTCGATTCGCAGCAGGTCCAGCTGGGTGAAGTGGTGGGCGCCGGCGGTATAGGCGTAGCGACTCTCCAGGGAGACCGGCCCGGAATCCAGCGTGGCCACGCCGTCGGTCAGGCGCCAGGGCTGCAGCCGAGCCCGCAGGCGCCAGTCGCCCTGCTGTCCCCCGAAGCTGAGCTGGCCTCCGCGAAAGTCGAGCTCGCGGGGGCCCTGGCTGATAAGGAAGGGGGCCAGCTGGATGCTGCCCTCCAGAGTGCGGCCCAGGGTCTGATAGCGGGCATGCCAGCGCGGCGGACTCGACGGCAGCCAGTCGCCGAACAGGCGCAGCTGGCGGGTGCCGGCATAGGGGTGCGCGTCACCCTCGATGCGGGTGCTGAAGACGCCGTGACGAGCCGCGTAGGAGAGCTCGAGCCGCCAGCCGTCGCCCAGCACCGGAGAGATGTGCACGACTCCTGAGGAGCTCAGCCAGCCGCGCTCCACCTCACTGCGCTCCATTACCATCTCGCCGCGGGCCTCCAGATCGACCAAGGCGCGGACCAGTTCCCGCTCGAAGAGCAGCGAGGCGAGGTACTGAGCCACCGCCCAGACCACGGCCAATGCCACCACCACGGGGACGATCAGTCGTTCCTTGCGCATAGCACCCCCTTCCCTGCTCGGCGTCGCCCGGGTGGGCGAGCCGCCACGCCTCGGCCGCTCAGTGTAGCCAGAACCAGATGTGCATGATGCTCCAGGCGTAGATGCCCGCCATCACGTCGTCGATCATGATGCCGAAGCCACCCGCCACGCGGCGGTCAGCCCAGCGGATCGGCCAGGGCTTGATGACATCGAAGATGCGGAAGAGCACGAACCCCCACAGGGCCGCTTCCCAGGAGAAAGGCACCGCGGCCATGGTGATCCAGTAGCCGACGAACTCGTCCCAGACGATGCCGGAGTGATCGTGGACGCCGAGGTCGCGGGAGGTCTTCTCGCACAGCCAGACCCCCCACACAAAAGCCACAAAAACCACCGACAGGTACCAGCCCAAGGGCAGTTCGGAGAGCAGCCAGTAGAAGGGAATGGCGGCCAGGGTGCCGAAGGTCCCAGGGGCCCAGGGCGATGCACCGCTGCCCAGGCCGAAGGCCAGGAAATGGGTGGGACGGTGCCAGATGCTGGGCGGCGCGCGATTCATGCCTGCCCCCCTTCGCCTTCGGCGCCTTCCGCCAGGAAGTGCTGCCAGCCGGCGCTGCCCGGCGCCGCCACCCCGCGCAGGCCGGGTTCGGCCTCGAGGTGACCGATCAGGGTGAGCGGCAGCCCCAGGGCAGCGAGCCGCGCGCGGGCCTCCTCGAAGTGCTCGGCGGGCAGGGTCACCAGCAGTTCATAGTCGTCGCCGCCGGTCAGCGCCGCCTGGCGGGCCCCCTCCTCGCCCAGCGCCTCGACGAGCCCGTCGGCCAGCGGCAGCGCCTCGGGGTCGAGGGAGGCGCCGACGCCGGAGCGCTCCAGCACATGGCCCAGGTCGGCCAGCAGGCCGTCGGAGACATCGATCGCGGCGCTGGCCAGTCCCACCAGCGCCTCGCCGGCGGCCAGGCGCGGCTGGGGCCGCAGGTAGCGGACCAGCAGCGGATGGGCCAGGTCTCGTTCGCCACGCTGCCAGAGCGCCAGACCACCGGCGCCGCCACCCAGCGCGCCGGTCACCGCGATGAGATCGCCCGGTCGGCCGCCGTGGCGAGTCAGCGCCGCATCGAACGCGACCTCTCCCATCACCGTCACGCCGATGGCGGTCGCCCCGCGGGTCACGTCGCCGCCCACCAGGGCGGCACCGCTGACCTCCGCGAGCGCACGAAAGCCTCGCGAGAAGCCCTCGAGCCAGGCCTCGTCGGCCTCGGCCAGGGTCAGCGCCATCAGGCACCAGCGGGCACGGGCGCCCATGGCCGCCAGGTCGCTGAGGCTGACCGCCAGGGCGCGATGACCCACCGCATCGGCGGGCGCGTCCTCCGGGTAGTGGACGCCGGCCACCGAGGTATCGACGCTCACCGCCAGCTGGCGCCCCACTGCGGGGACCAGCAGCGTGCAGTCATCGCCGACCCCCAGCGCCACACCGGCATCGGGGCCGGGTGGCGACGGGGTGAAGTAGCGGGCGATCAGCCCGAATTCACTGTGCTGACATTGACTGGGCACGGTTTCACTGACCATGGGGACATCCCCTTCAGCGGCGGCGGGCGGCCACTTCGGCGGAGCGCAGGCGCCCGGCGAGCTTGTCGAGGATGCCGTTGACGTACTTGTGGCCGTCGGTGGCGCCGAAGGACTTGGCCAGCTCCACTCCCTCGTTGATCACCACCCGGTAGGGCACCTCGAGACGCCGCGAGAGCTCATAGGCCCCCAGGCGCAGGATGGAGAGCTCGATGAGGTCGAGCTCCTCGAGCTTGCGGTCGAGCAGCGGCGCGATGGAGGCGTCCAGGTCGGCCTTGAAGCGCGCCACGTTGTGCAGCAGCTCATGGAACAGCGCCAGGTCGGCGATCTCCATGACCTTGAGCCAGTTCTCGTGGTCCTCGAGGTCGTCGTCGGCCAGCTGGCTGCGGAACTCCGCCTCCACCGCGCTGATCGATTTACCGGTCATCTGCCACTGATAGAGGCCCTGCACCGCCAGTTCCCTGGCGGCACGGCGTGAGAGCTGTGCCTTGGAGGGCCCCCTGGCGCGCTCGCCACTCATGCCTCACCCCCGTCGTCATCACCGAAGCAGCGCAGCAGGGAAACCATTTCCATGGCCGCCATGGCCGCCTCGGCGCCCTTGTTGCCGGCCTTGGTGCCGGAACGCTCGATGGCCTGCTCGATGGAGTTGACGGTGAGCACGCCGTTGGTGATGGGGGTCTCGAACTCCAGTTGCAGGGTGCCCAGCGCCGCGTTGCAGCCGCCGGCCACGTACTCGAAGTGAGGGGTGCCGCCGCGGATCACCGCGCCCAGCGCGATCACCGCATCGGGGTGGGCCACCTTGAGGACCTTCTTGACCGCCAGCGGCAGCTCCCAGGCACCCGGCACATGGACGATATCGATGTTCTCACCGGCCACGCCGTGGCGCACCAGGCTGTCAACGGCGCCTTCCACCAGGCTGTCGACCACGTGATGGTTGAAGCGGCCCACGACGATGACGTAGCGGCCATCCACGTCGATGAAGCTGCCTTCCACTTGAGAAATGGGTTCCATGTCTGTCTTCCTGATGATGCGGGGGCACGACCCAGGGCCGCGCCCGCGTGATGGTCGGGGGGCGGTGTCAGTCGCTGCGATTATCGGCGCTCTCGGCCTCGGCGGCGCCTGCAATGTCCTCGGGGCTAAGGCGTTCGACCACTTCCAGATCGAAGCCGGAGAGGGCCGAGAACTTCCAGGGAGAGCTGAGCAGGCGCATCTTGCCCACGTTCAGGTGGCGCAGGATCTGCGAGCCGGTACCGATGGTCAGGTAGTTGCCGGCGCCGTCGGAGTCGCTGGTGCGCGGCGCGCGCCGGCGCTCCAGGAAGGTATCCAGATAGTCGCGCAGATCCTGGCGAGGACGGCCGTCGTCGAGCAGCACGAAGACACCGCGTTCGGCCCGCGCTACCTCGGCGATGGCCCGGTGAGAATTCCACTGGGCGCTGTCGCCCTTCTGCAGGCTGAGCAGATCGCGCATGGCGTCGGCCAGGTGCACGCGCACCGTGGTCGGGGTGTCGGGGCTGGGGCGCCCCTTGACCAGTGCCAGGTGGTGGGCGCCCTGGATGCTGTCGCGGAAGACGTGAAGGGTCAGCTCGCCGTAGGCGGTGTGGACCGGCGTGGCTTCCACATGCTGCACGGTCTGCTCGTTGTGGATGCGGTAGTGGATCAGGTCGGCGATGGTGCCCATCTTCAGGCCGTGCTCGGCGGCGAAGCGCTCGAGCTCCGGACGGCGCGCCATGCTGCCGTCGTCGTTCATGATCTCGCAGATCACGCCGCTGGGGTCGAGTCCGGCCAGAGCGGACAGGTCGCAGGCGGCCTCGGTGTGGCCGGCACGGCGCAACACGCCGCCGGGCTCGGCCATCAGCGGGAAGATATGCCCCGGCTGGACGATATCCTCGGCGGTGGCATCCCGCGTGACTGCGGCCTGCACGGTACGCGCACGGTCGGCAGCGGAGATGCCGGTGGTCACGCCCTCGGCGGCCTCGATGGAGACGGTGAACTTGGTGGCGAAGCCGGAGCCGTTGTCGGTGACCATCAGCGGCAGGTTGAGACGCTCGCAGCGCTCGCGGGTCATGGGCAGGCAGATCAGCCCACGGCCGTGGCGCGCCATGAAGTTGATGTGCTCGGCCTGGACCTTTTCGGCGGCCATGATCAGGTCGCCTTCATTCTCGCGATCCTCATCGTCCATGAGGATCACCATCTTGCCCTGGCGGATATCCTCGATCAGGTCCTCGATGGGAGCCAGGCCACCGGCAGTTGAGTTCACCATGAGATCTCCAGAAATTCAGCTTGGCGGGCGTCGGCGGGCGGAGACAGTGGTGTCGTCCGCAGGCAGCACCCCGCCTCGAAACGGCGTCAGAGTAACGTGGCGCGGCGCCGGGCGCCAGTTCATAGCCACGGGGCTGTTCTGGCGACAGGCCTGCGAGGAGGCGCTGTGAATACCTCCCTGTACGCTACCGACGCCATCCCTGGCGTAGGACCTCCTCTTCGGCCTGTCCCCAGCGCCCCTCACCGCGTGGCCAGCGTGCGGCGCTGGGGCCGGGCGGTAATGCGCCAGTCGCGGCCCACGGCGCGGATATCGAGGATCTCGAGTCCGCGCTGGTGGGCCATGGTCTCGATGCCGGCGAGCTGGAACAGCGGCCTGGCGTCGCCGCCGAGCAGGGTCGGCGCCACGAACAGCTGCATCTCGTCCACCAGGCCCGCGTCGAGCATGGCGCCGGCGAGCGTCGCGCCGGTCTCCAGCAGCACCTCGTTGGCCTGCTCCACGTCGGCCAGGTAACGCAGCAGGGCGTGGAGATCGACGCGGCCATTGCCATCGGCCGGCAGAGCCACCACCTCGGCACCGGCGGCCTCGAGCCGTTCGCGCCGCTCGGGCTCGTGCTCCTCGACGGTGGCTACCAGGGTGCGGCCGGGCTCGGTGAGGCAGGCAGCGGCCTCGGGCAGCCGCAGGTGGGTATCCACCACCACCCGCAGCGGCTGGCGGCCAGCGATCAGCTCCACGCCCTCGAGCTCGGCCTGCTCCGGCCGCACCGTGAGCCGCGAGTTGTCGAAGATGACCGATTCCACCCCGGTCAACACGGCACTGGAGCGAGCGCGCAGCCGCTGCACCTCGCGGCGGGCATGGGGGCCGGTGATCCACTGGGACTCGCCGGAACGCATGGCGGTGCGCCCGTCCAGGCTCATGGCCATCTTCAGCCGTACGAAGGGGCGGCCGTGGTCCATGCGCATGATGAAGCCGGGGTTGAGCTCACGGGCCTGCGCCTCCAGCACGCCGACGTCCACCTCGACGGCGGCCTCGCGCAGCAGAGTGATGCCGCGGCCGGCCACCGCCGGGTTGGGGTCGGCCATGGCCACCACCACCCTCGCCACGCCGGCCTCGACCAGCGCCACCGCGCAGGGGCCGGTGCGCCCCTGATGAGAGCAGGGCTCCAGCGTCACATAGGCGGTGGCGCCACGGGCGGCCTCGCCGGCCTGGCTCAGGGCGTGGACTTCGGCGTGGGGCTCGCCGGCGCGCAGATGGAAACCTTCGCCGATCAGGCGCTCGTGCTTGACCAGCACGCAGCCAACGCGGGGATTGGGGTCGGTGGTATAGAGGCCGCAGCGGGCCAGTTCCAGGGCCCGGGCCATCCAGGCTTCGGGGGGCTTTACGGCCATGGGATTCCTTGGGGTCGGGGAAGAGCCGTCAGCCTCGCGGCTCGTCGGGGCCGAAGGTGGGCTCCTGGGCCAGGCGGTCGATCTCGGCGCGGAACTCGTCGATATCCTGGAAGCTTCGATAGACCGAGGCGAAGCGGATGTAGGCGACCTGGTCGAGACGCTTGAGGGCGAGCATCACCTGTTCGCCGATATCACGGGCATGGATCTCGCGCTCGCCGCGGGCGCGCAGGGTCTGACGGATGCGCTGTACCGCCGCCTCGATGGATTCGGCGCTCACCGGGCGCTTCTCCAGCGCCCGCAGCATGCCGGCGCGCAGCTTCTGCTCGTCGAAGAATTCGCGGGAGCCGTCGCCCTTGATCACCCGGGGCATCACCAGCTCGGCGGTCTCGTAGGTGGTGAAGCGTTCGCCGCAGACCACGCACTGGCGGCGGCGACGCACCTGATCACCCTCGGCGACCAGCCGCGAGTCGGTGACCTTGGTGTCATGGGTACCGCAGAAGGGGCAGTGCATGGCGGGGTTCCGGGGTGGAGAGACGAGGACGTCGGCATATTGTAACGACTGCGGCCGCCCCCGCCCAGCATGGCCCTCAGTGCCCCTGGTGGTGTCCGCCGTGGCCGCTGTCACGACCGCCGCCCATCACCTCGATGCGCCGCACCGGGACCGACAGGGTCAGGGTCTCGTCGCTGTCCAGCACCAGGGTGATCTCGACCTCGTCGCCCTCGTGGAGCGGCGCCACCAGGTCGATCAGCATCAGGTGCAGGCCGCCCGGGGCAAGCTCGGCGCTGGCGCCGGCGGGCACGCTGATCGCGTCCACACGACGCATCTGCATGACGCCGTCCACGTCCACATGGTTGTGGAGTTCGGTCATCCCGGCGGCCGGCGAATGAACATCGACCACCGCCAGGTCGCCTTCGCCGTGGTTATGCAGCACCATGAAGGCCACCGTGGTGGTGGAGACCGGCGGCACGGCGCGCACCTGGGCGTTCTCGACCGCCAGGGGCTGGGCCAGTGCGCTCTGGCTGGCCAGCGCCAGGGCCAGGCCGGCAAGGCCGGCGCGAAGGAAAGGCAGGGCGGCATGGACCATGGGAGAGCTTCCTTGTGAAGGTGTGGCAGACGGGCGCGTCCCGTTATCCTACTGTCGAGCGGACGAGACCACCTTGCGACATAACGCCCCACGCCGCCGTCCCGGCAAGATGGATAATACCCCGCTAATCCACGGCTGCCACTCTCGCTACGGGCTGCATGGCCTCCGGCGGCCCTGTGGCCACCCGGACACCTCGACCCACAGGACTCCTCCATGCATGGACTGAACCAGAGCATCGCGATCGGCCCGCTGGGCCTCTCCATCGGCCAGCTGCTGATCATGCTGGCCTTCGGCATCGCCCTGCTCGCCGGTGCGCTGATCGGACGACGCCACCGCACGCCCACCGCCGACACCCTCTTCAACCTGCTGCTGGTCGCCCTGGTCGGCGCCCGGCTGCTGTTCCTGGCCCGCTACTGGGGCAGCTACGAGGGCCCGCTGGCGATGCTGGATATCCGCGACGGCGGCTTCGACCCGCTGGGCGGCCTGGGGGCAGGCCTGGGCTACGCCGCCTGGCGGCTGTGGAAGGCCCCCCGACAGCGCACGGCGCTGGGCGGCGCCCTGCTGGCCGGCGCCTTCACCTGGGGACTCACCGCCGGCCCCCTGCTGCTGCTGGAAAGCCAGAGCCGGCCCATGCCGGACACCCCGCTGGCCACCCTCGAGGGAGACGCCATCGACCTGCCGGCACTGGCCGAACGCGACGGCCAGCCCATGGTGGTCAACCTCTGGGCCACCTGGTGCCCGCCCTGCCGCCGGGAGATGCCGGTGTTCGAGCAGGCCCAGCAGGAGGAGCACGACATCACCTTCGTGTTCGTCAACCAGGGGGAGGACGCCACCCTGGTGAACCGTTTCCTCGACCACCAGTCACTGACCCTGGAAAACGTGCTGCTCGATGCCCGCAACGCCCTGGGCGACGTCACCGGTGCCATGGCCATGCCGACCACCCTCTACTTCGACGCCGAGGGTCGCCTGGTCGACACCCACTTCGGTGAGCTGTCCCGCGCCACCCTCACCCGCGGACTGGAGCGCCTGCGCTGAAGGCTCCCGCTGCCCCCTGGTGCCTTGAGCCTACCGACGTCTCGAGCCCTCTGACCCCATGAGCCCCTGCCCCATGAGAAAGGAACTCCCCATGCGACTGCCCTACCCCCTGCTTCCCGTCGGCGCCCTGGCCCTGGCCATGGCCGCTCCCGGCCTGGCCGATGAGCACTGGCCGGCCCCGGTCCAGGCGCTCACTGCCCAGGGCCTGGAGATCCACGCCGAGTTCGAGGCCCCCGGCGGCCTCACAGGCTATGCGGCCAGCTACCCCAGCGGTGAGGTGGCGATCTACCTGACCCCGGACGGCGAGCACGCCATCGTCGGCACCCTGGTGGACGCCGAGGGCAACGACCTCTCCGATGCCGCCCTGGACGAGCACGTGCGCGCCGCCCAGTTCGCCGAGGTGTGGGAGCGCCTGGAGCAGAGCCACTGGATCCTGGACGGCGACGCCGAGGCCGAGCGGGTGGTCTACACCTTCACCGATGCCAACTGCCCCTACTGCCGCCAGTTCTGGGAAGCGGCACGGCCCTGGGTGGAGGCCGGTGAGGTGCAGCTGCGCCACATCATGGTGGGCATCCTCACCTCCAACAGCCCGGCCAAGGCGGCGAGCCTGCTGGGCGCCGAGGATCCGGCCGCGGCGCTGCACGCCCACAGCGACGGGGGCGAGGAGGTCGTCCCTAGCGCCCAGGCTCGCGAGATCGAGGAGCAGGTCTACGCCAACAACCAGCTGTTCGAAGAGCTCGGCATGATCGCCACCCCTTCCACGCTGTTCCGCGACGGCGATCGCGTCGACCGCGTCCAGGGGCTACCGAACGAGGAACGGATGGTCGAGGTCATGGGCGGCGAGGCGCCCTGACGGGACGCCCGTCCGAGGCCGTACAGAAAAGCGCCCCGCCCGGGCTGACCGGGCGGGGCGCTTGTTTTGGGCTCATCGCAATGGCCCTATAAATCGGGCTCCTGGTACTGCGCTTAGTCCTCTGCCTTCAGGTCCTCGAAGCGCGGCTGACCGACGTTCCACGGCTTCACCTCGTCGCCCTTCTCGCCCCAGTTGGCGTGGTCGGCCAGCACCTCACCGTCCGGGCCTTCCTGCCCATAGAGGGAGGTGCGGTGGAAGCTGGGGCCGAAGCGCTCGAGGGTCTCGGCCACGTCGCCGGTATAGCGCGGATCCTGGGGGCGCTCCTGGCTGCTCATGTAGTAGGCGATGTCCCAGGCCTCCTGGTCGGAGAGCGAGTTGGGCTGACCCAGCGGCATGTTGTTCTTGATGAACCCGGCCGCGGTGTGAACCCGCACGATGCCAGCACCCCAGTTGTTGGAACCGTCGCCCCAGGGCGCCGGGAAGACATACTCGCCGTCCTGGTAGTAGCCGGAACCGTCCTCGCTGTGGCAGATGGCGCAGTTCTCCACGTAGAGGGCTTCGCCATTCTCGTAGCTCAGCTCGTCGGGGCGATCGGGGTGCGGGAAGCCGCGACCGTAGATCGGCTGATCGGGGTACATGGGTGCGCCCTTGGCCAGCCACTGGTGGTAGGCGGTCAGCGCCAGCATGTCGTCGCTGCCGTACTCCGGCGGCACGCCGTTCATGGAGTAGGCGAAGCAGCCGGCGATGCGCTCCTCCAGGTTGTTGACGTGGTCGTTCTTGCCCCGATAGTTGGGCAAGGTGACCGCTGCCGGCCATACCGGCGCGCTGAACGGCTGGCGGCCCTCACCCAAGTGGCAACTCGAGCAGTTCATGTCGTTGAAGACATTCTCGCCGCGTAGCTGCTGGGTGTTGGTGAAGAGGTCGTAGCCGCGACGGATGACCTGCTGGGTCTCCGGGTGCAGGTCGGAGGCCTCGAGGTCGGCCATGGTCGGCGGAATGTGCACCAGCTCGCCCTCCTGGGGCGCCGGGTAGCCCAACTCCACCAGCGTCTCGACTGCCGGGTGCAGGGGTTCGGCGCTGACCGCCAGGCTGACGCCGGCGACCAGGGTGGTACCGGCCACGGCCAGGGTGGTCCTGCCCAGGATTGTCCTGTGTTGCTTCATGATCTGCTCCCCTTACTCGGACGCCACGGACTGGCTGGCCAGCCAGGCGGAAACGGCGCGAATGTCCTCGTCGCTCATGCGCTTGGCAACGGCCCCCATCAGGTTCTGCGGGTCGTTGCTGCGCTCGTCGGCCTGCCAGGCACGCAGCTGCTTCTCGAGGTAGCCGGCGTGCTGGCTGGCGATACCCGGGAAGGTGTCGCCGGCCCCTTCGTTGCGCGGGCCATGGCAGCTCTTGCAGGAGACGATATACGCGTCCCAGTCGCCGCGCAGGGCCAGCTGCTCGCCGCGGACCAGCAGGTCGTCATCGACATCGCCGCCCTGAGCGTCGGTCACCGGCATCTCGCTGTAGTAGGCCGCCACGTCGGCGATCTGCTGGTCGTCGAGCATGTTGGCAAAGGGCAGCATGCTGGCGTTCTGGCGACGGCCTTCCTTGAAGTCGTGCAGCTGCTTGGCGATGTAGTCGGCGTCCATGCCGGCCAGGCGCGGCCAGGATTCGCCACCCGAGACGTTCATGCCGCTGCCGTCGCCCTGGTGGCAGGCCACGCAGGTGCCAGCGGCCGCCTGGCCGCGCTCGGCGTCGCCTTCCAGCGCCATGGCCTGACCGGCGGCCAGGCCGACGCCCAGCAGCAGGCCGAGCCCACCCGTGATCCTCTTGCTGGTCATGTGGTTTCCCCTCGTGTTGTCATCGACCCCTCTACGGAGGGTTCAGTACGGTGTGTTCAACGGCCCGCCTTGACCGGAACGGTCAGGTAGGCCTCGAGCCCATCCCCTTCGGGGCGGGCAAAATCGAGCCGGCCGGCGAAGCGCTCGGCGATGGCCATCACGATGGCCAGCCCCAGGCCGCTGCCGCACTGCTTGCTGAAGCGCCAGAAGCGCTGGGACATCTGGCCAAGCGCCTTGTCATCCACCCCCGGCCCGCGATCGCGCACCCGGAAGGTCAGCTCACCCGCCGCCTCGTCCAGGCGGGCAGTGACCGCCACCGGCTCGCGCTCGCCACCGTGGCGCAGGGCGTTGTCGACCAGATTGCGCAGCGCGGTGACGGCCAGCTCCCTGGGCAGCGCCAGCTCCACCTCGGGCCACGCCTCGGGCAGTTCGAAGCGCTGCGGATCCTCCCCGGTATCGCGCAGGGCCAGCTCGACCACGTCGGCGACCCGGCTCGGCTCACCGTCCTCGAACTGCACGCGCCCCTCCACCCTGGCCAGCATCAGCAGCTGGTCGAGAATGCGGGCGAGGCGCCCCACCCCCTCCTCGGCGTGGGCCAGCGACTGGCGGGCCGTCTCGCCCTCCACCCGACGGGCCACCTGCAGGTGGGTCTTGATGGCGGTGAGCGGCGTCTTCAGCTCGTGGGCGGCATCGCTGGTGAAGCGCTGCTCGCGCACGATGGCCTGCTGAATCCGCGCCAGCAGGCTATTGAGCGTCTCGATCAGCGGACGCAGTTCCACCGGCACCCCGTAGGTCGCCACCGGCGCCAAGGCATCAGGATGGCGACGTGCCAGGGAGTCACGCAGCCGCGAGAGTGGCGCCAGGCCGCGCAGCACGCCGATCCAGAGTGCCGCCATGCTGCCCAGCAGCGCCACGGCGAAGGGCACTACCGCCACCTTGAACACATCGGCCAGCAGCTGGTCGCGCTCGTCCATGCGATCGGCGGTGGTGATGGTCAAGCCACCGCGCTCGTAGGTGAACACCCGCCAGGTGACGCCGCCCTCCTCGCGGTAGGCATGACCGCGCTCCCCCGGCGCCAGGATCGTCTCCAGGTCGGTATGGGTACGCGCCATGATCTCGCCGCGGGGCGAATGCACCTGGCAGGCCAGCCCCTCGATGGGCGGAATCGACAGCGCGCGGCGGTCGGCCTCGAGCCACACCTCCTCGGGCAGCTGTGCCATCAGCCCGGCCACCATGCGCGCCGACTGGGCCAGGCGCTGGTCCAGGGTGGCGACGAACTGCTCCTCGAGGTCACGCATCAGCCAGGTCGCGGCCAGGCTCCACAGCAGCGCCAGGGTCAGGCCCAGGGTCAGCAGCAGCCGCGTGCGTAGACTCATGACGCCCGCCCATTGCCCGGCAGTTCCACCGCCGAGGATTTACCGAGCCGATAGCCCAGCCCGCGCACTGTCTCGATCACGCGACTGCCGAGCTTGCGGCGCAGGTGATGGATATGCACGTTGAGGGCGTTGCTCTCCACCTCGTCGTTCATGCCGTAGAGGCTGTCCTTGAGCTGGTCGGCAGAGAGCACGCTGCGCGGCGACTGCAGGAAGGTCTCCAGCAACACCAGCTCGCGGCGCGATAGCGCGATCTGGCGTCCCGCCACGGTGACCTCCCGGGCCACCGGGTCCAGGCACAGGGCCCCGTGTTCGATCAGCGAACGCGGCCGCCCGGCGGCACGCCGCAGCAGCGCCTGCAGCCGGGCCACCAGTTCGTCCAGGTCGAAGGGCTTGATCAGGTAGTCGTCTGCCCCACCCTGCAGGCCCGCCACGCGGTCCTGTACGGTGTCCCGGGCGGTCAGCACCAGCACCGGGGTGGTCACGCCGGCGGTGCGCCACTCCTCCAGCAGCGCCAGGCCATCGCCATCGGGCAGCCCACGATCGAGGATCACGGCATCGCTGGAGACGGCCTCCATGGCGCTGCGCGCCTCGGCCAGGCTCGCCACGTGGTCGACCACGAAGTCGTGTACGGTCAGGCCGGCCCGGATGCCGGAGGCCACCAGGGCGTCATCCTCGATCAACAGAACGTGCATGAGATGGATTCCTCGTCTTGTCGGGCATCGTGTCACCCGTTAATTAAGCAGGTGTTAAGCGGTTATAAGAATACAACCGACCTGCCTGATCCATTGGTCCAATGACCGCCTCCCTGGGCAAACGCAAGCGTCCCCGCCGGCCTGGCCGGCGGGGACGCAAGGATGTCACCAGCAGGTGCGACTCAGCTTCGTGCAGGAATCGCCCTGGCCAGGAACCAGCCGGCCACCATGGCCACCAGCATGGCCGCCAGCGGGCCGGTGAGCCCGGCAATGGAGGCGATGGCCGGCCCCGGGCAGTAGCCGGAGAGCCCCCAGCCGATCCCGAACAGGGCCGCGCCGCCGATCAGGCGGCCGTCGAGGTCCTGGCGGGTCGGCAACTGGAAGGCCCTGCCGTAGAGGGGGGCCTTGCGACGCAGCACCAGCCGATAGCCGATGAAGTTGGTCACCACGGCGCCGCCGAGCACGAACATCAGGGTCGGATCCCAGGCGCCGAAGAGGTCCAGGAAGCCCAGCACCCGCGCCGGGTCGGTCATCCCGGAGATGCCGAGCCCCAGGCCGAACAGCAGGCCGGCGATATAGCCCGCTATTGATTTCACATTCAGCGTTTTCAAGGTCTCGGTCTTCATGCGCCACCTCCGATCAGGTGCCGAACCACGTAGACGGTGATGATCGCCGTGACCAGGAAGGTCAGGGTCGCCGCCAGGGAGCGCGGCGAGAGACGCGCCAAGCCACAGACGCCGTGGCCGCTGGTGCATCCGCTTCCCAGGCCCGTGCCCACGCCCACCAGCAGGCCGGCCACCAGCATCAGCACCACGCCACCGGCCGGGGCGCCGATCACCTGGCCCGTCACGTCGACGGCGACGCCGGCGACGTTGCCAAGGCCCCCGCCCAGCAGCATCAGCAGGATCGGGCCGCTGATCAAGCCCAGCAGGAAGGTCAGCCGCCAGGCGCTGTCGCCCTTGGGTCGCGCGGTAATCAGGGTGCCGATGATGCCACTGATGCCGGCGATGCGGCCCAGGGTGGCCATCAGCCAGGTAGCAGACAGGCCGATCAGGATACCGCCGGCCAGCCCTTGCAGGGATGAACTCCAGTCCACTTTCTCTCTCCTTTGGGGCATCCAAGCGGATGCGGGTCTTTCGAATCGTTCGGGGGCAAGGCTAGCGCAGCGGGGTCAGCTGCAGCTCGGCGCAGCGCCGCGACAGGCTGCCGTCGCTCTCGCCGCGCAGCTCCTGCCAGGCATCAAAGGTGCTCAGGAACACCTGGCCGGTCATCTGGTGGCAGAACTCGGTGTGCTGCAGGCGATCCATCACCGGCCCCTTCACCTCCGCCAGGTGCAGGCGCACATCGGCGTCCTTGAGCCGGGCGTTGATCGCCTCCAGGCTCTCGAGCGCCGAGGCGTCGATGACGTTGACCGCCTGGCAGGCCAGCACGATGTGCTGAAGGCCCGGCTGGCGGGCGGCCAGTTCCATCACGGTGTCCTCGAGGTAGCGGGCGTTGGCGAAGTAGAGGCTCTCGTCGACCCTCAGGATCGCCAGGCGCTCGTCGGTCTCCACCGCGTGGCGCTGCACGTTGCGGAAGTGCTCGCTGCCCGGCACCCGGCCCACCACCGCACTGTGGGGACGACTGGTACGGTAGAGGTGGAGCGCCAGTGACAGTCCCACCCCCGCCATGATGCCGCTCTCGACGCCGACGACCAGGGTCACGATGATGGTCGCCAGCATGGCGGCGAAATCGCCGCGTGAGTAGGTCCAGGTGCGCTTGATGGCCGGGAAATCGACCAAGGAGAGCACCGCCACGATGATGGTGGCCGCCAGGGTCGCGATGGGCAGATAGGCGATCAGCGGCGTGAGCAGCAGCGCCGCCACGGCGATGCCCACGGCGGTGAAGGCGCCGGCCGCCGGGGTCTCGGCGCCGGCATCGAAGTTGACCACCGAGCGGGCGAAGCCGCCGGTGACCGGCATGCCGCCGGTGAAGGAGGCGGCGATATTGGAGGTGCCCAGCCCCACCAGCTCCTGGTCCGGGTCGATGCGCTGGCGGCGCTTGGCGGCCAGCGTCTGGCCCACCGACACCGATTCGACGAAGCCGACGATGCTGATCAGCAGCGCCGCCATGAACAGCTGGCTCCACAGGCCGCTGTCGAAGCCGGGCAGGGTCAGCGGCGGCAGGCCCGCCGGCACCGCGCCCACCACGGCCACGCCGTAGGCGTCGAGGCCCAGCCCCCAGGTGGCCAGCGTCGTTACCGCCACGGCCAGGATCGGCGCGGCCTTGGTCAGCATGTCCGCCGGCCGTGACGGCACGCCGAGGTGCACCAGTGCGGGCTTCAGCCAGCGCCGAGCGGCGTAGAGGAACGCCAGCACCGAGAGACCGACCACCAGGGTCGGCGCGTTCACCTGGCCAAGGCTGCCGGCCAGGCCCATCAGCAGCTCCAGCAGGTTATGCCCGCCGGCCTCGACCCCCAGCACATGCTTGAGCTGGCTGGCGGCGATGATCAGCCCCGAGGCGGTGATGAAGCCCGAGATGACCGGATGACTGAGGAAGTTGGCCAGGAAGCCCAGCCGCGCCACCCCCATCAGGGTCAGGATCAGCCCCGACATCAACGCCAGCACCAGGGCCGCGCCGAGGTACTCCGGCGAGCCCTGGGGGGCGATCTGCCCCACCGCCGCCGCGGTCATCAAGGAGACCACCGCCACCGGCCCCACCGCCAGGGTGCGGCTGGTGCCGAACACGGCATAGACCACCAGCGGCGCGATGCTGGCGTAGAGGCCCACCTCGGGAGGCAGACCCGCCAGCATGGCGTAGGCCAGCGACTGCGGGATCAGCATGATGGTGACGATCACCGCCGCCAGCAGGTCGCTTCCCAGGGTCGCGCGGCCATAGCCGGGCAGCCACTGCAGGATGGGCAGGTAGCGCTTGGGGTTCACGCGGCGGGCCTCAGAACTTGTTGATCGGCACCTTGAGGTAGACCTGGCCGTTGTCCTCGGCCGGCGGCATATGGCCGGCGCGCATGTTGACCTGCACCGAGGGCAGGATCAGCTTCGGCATGTCGAGGGTGGCGTCACGCTCGGTGCGCATCTTCACGAACTCCTCCTCGCTGATGCCCTCATGCACGTGGACGTTGAGGCGACGCTGCTCCGCCACACTGGTCTCGTGCTGGTACTCCTCGCGCTCCGGCGCCTTGTAGTCATGGCACAGGAAGAGGCGGGTCTCGTCCGGCAGGGCCAGCACCTTCTGGATGGAGCGGTAGAGGGTGCGGGCGTCGCCGCCCGGGAAGTCGCAGCGGGCGGTGCCGTAGTCGGGCATGAACAGGGTGTCGCCGACAAAGGCGGCGTCGCCGATCACGTAGGTCAGGCAGGCCGGGGTGTGGCCCGGGGTGTGCAGCACCCGTCCTTCCAGGCCGCCGATGGCGAAGGTGTCGCCCTCCTCGAAGAGGCGGTCGAACTGGCTGCCGTCGCGGGCGAACTCGGTGCCGGCGTTGAAGGCCTTGCCGAAGACGTCCTGCACCACGGTGATATTGGCGCCGATGCCGGTCTTGCCGCCCAGCGTCTCATGCAGATAGGGCGCGGCGGAGAGATGGTCGGCATGGACGTGGGTCTCGAGGATCCACTCCACCTGCAGGTCGTTGTCGCGCACGAAGGCGATGATCTCGTCGGCGGAGCGCACATCGGTGCGCCCGGCGGCGTAGTCGAAGTCGAGCACCGAATCGAGGATCGCGCAGGTCTGGCTGTCCGGATCCTGTACCACGTAGCTGAAGGTGTTGGTGGGCTCGTCGAAGAAGTGGGTCACGATGGGTCGGGACATGGCTGAAACCTCCGTCATGGTGAATCGCTGACGCTAAGTATTGGGACCAGCATAGGCGAAATACAGTTCTAAGAGTAGATTTAATCGCTATATAAGACCCTGCTTTTCTGCACTGCCACCAAGGCTATCGCTCAAGGCTGTTCCGGCGACACGCCCCCCCCTCCGACCTGTCCCCGGCGCCTTTCGCTATCGCACTATTGATCTACTCCCAGGCGGCACCCTCCAGGGCGTCCAGGGGGATCTTGAGGTAGCGCTTGCCGTTGGCCTCGGGCTCCGGCAGGCGACCGCCGCGGGTATTCACCTGCAGGGCATGCAGGATCAACTTGGGCATGGGCAGCTCGCTATCGCGCTCGTTGCGCATCGCCACATAGTCCGACTCGGCCACCCCCGCCAGGTGGGGGTTGGCCTCACGCTGCTCTCCCACGCTGCTCTCCCACTCCGGCTCACGCCCCCCTGGCATGTAGTCGTGGCCGGTGAACAGCCGGGTCTCGCTCGGCAGTGCCAGGATGGCCTGGATGGAGCGCCACAGCTGGTGGGCGTCGCCGCCGGGGAAGTCGGCCCGGGCGGTACCGAAGTCCGGCTGGAAGAGGGTGTCATGGACAAAGGCGGCATCGCCGATCACGTAGGTGATGGACGCCAGCGTGTGCCCCGGCGAGAACATCACCCGCGCCTCCAGTTCGCCGATGCGGAAGGTATCCCCCTCGACGAACAGCCGATCCCACTGCCGGCCGTCGGCCGGGAAGTCGGGCCAATGGTAGAGGCCCTTCCAGAGCGCCTGAACATCGGTGACATAGCCACCGATGGCGGTGGGCGCGCCGGTCTTCTCGGCCAGATAGTGGGCGGCCGAGAAGTGATCGGCATGGGGGTGGGTGTCGAGGATCCACTGCACCTCGAGGCCCTGCTCCTTGACGTAGGCGAGCAGTTCATCGGCATGGTGGGTGGCCGTGGCGCCGGACTTCTCGTCGAAGTCGAGCACCGGGTCGATGATCGCGCATTGCTGCGTTGCCGGGTCGCTGACCACGTACTGGACGCTGAAGGTGCGCGGGTCGAAGAAGCCGGCCACATCGGGGTGGCCGGCGCCGGCGCCGCGAGACAGGTCAAAGGTCTTCATGAGCTTTCCTCCTGATGCGCCCGGGTCGGCCAGGCGTCAATCTGTTTATATGGAATAAGCTTAGCTCATATTGCACTATATGCCGATTGAGTCTGTGCATGCCGACGATAGCCCACCCCCATACGCAAGACGCCCACGACCAAGGGGTCACGGGCGTCGGAGAATCCGGCTCGAATCGTGACCGGAGCAGGCTACTTCTTCAGCTTGCAGGTATTGATACCCAGCAGGCCGTAGGCCGGACAGAAGTTGAACAGGCCGGTGGCCAGCGCCAGCACGCCGATCCAGCCCCAGGCGCCGATGACGCCGGTCAGTGCCAGGCCGATCAACAGGGCGCCGATGACGATACGCGCGATCTTGTCAGCACCGCCGACGTTGCTTTTCATATTCATGGTGACTCTCCTTCAACGCCGGATGGCGGCGCGCCGGCTGCCTTGCGGGCAGCCGGCATCGCCACCGAGGCGAGCGGGTTCAGAAGCTGAAGACTGGAATGGCCGGGTCGCGCATCATTTCGGCCATGGGGCCCGGCGCGGCCACGCCCACGCCCTCGCGCAGGTCGCCTTCCTCGTAGTCGGTGTTGGGCAGGTAGATGGCGCAGACATCCACGCCGGCGCCCTCGCCCATCATCATCTGCATGAGGCCTTCGGGCTTGACGCCGCGCGGGCCCAACTCGGTCTCGCTCTCGTAGCCCTCGACGGCCAGCTCGCCGGCGGCATCGCAGAGCAGGATATGCGGGGTGGTGCCCTGCTCGCGCATGGCGTTGGCCAGGATCATCGCCATGCCCTGGGTCTGCAGGGAGTCGCTGGTCACGATGAACAGGGCCTTGTCGGCGTAGTCGTCGTGATCGTCACCGTGGCTGTCGGCCAGGGCGGCGCCGGAGAGGCCGAGGGCGGTGGCCGCGGCGGCCAGGGTCAGGGTCAGGGTCGTCTTGATGCTCATATGCTCACCTTCTTCAGATTGTCGGTTCAGCGGGTCGGCTTGTGGCTCCCCAGGCGCCCGGTCGGGGCGCGCCCGGGAAGAGAAAACGTCTGCGTTCAGTCGGCCGGGCGCCAGGCCACGTCGGGGTCGATCTCGTAGCTCCAGGGCAGGCCCGAGTTGCGCCAGCCGTTCATGGCACGCACGCCCTTGGAGTCTCCCTCCTTCAGGGTGCTGCCCTCGAAGCCATCATCGACGGAGTAGACCTGGCGATAGCCCATCTCGGCGATCACGTCGGCACCCGGCGCGCTGCGCGTGGCGCCGGAGCGGCACATGACGATGATCGGGTCGTCCTCGGCCACGCCCAGCGCGTCGAGGCGCTCCTTCACCTGGGCCTCGAAGTCGGCGTTGCGCAACACCGGCCAGGTCTTCGCGTCCTCATCGAAGCTGTCACGATCGGCCAGCACCCAGGGCACATGGATGTCGGTGGGCTCGGCGAAGCCGGTGAACTTGATCTCGATGGGGTCGCGCACGTCGATCAGCACGGCCCGATCGTTCTCCTGCATCAGCGCATAGGCCTCGGCGGCCGTGACATACAGGCCGAGTTGGGTCTCGCGGTAGGAGTCGGCCTCCTGGGCCAGAGTGGGGGCACTCACCAGTGCCGCCGCCATGATGGAACTCGCCAGCAGGCTCTTGAACGCAAACTTCATAACCAAAACCTCTAAGCTAATTACATAATATGCATTTAGCAAGAGGATAGACCAGGGGGCTCGGAATGACATGGGGCAAGTCGTCGCAGCTTGATTCAGATCAAGTCGCGAAGGAAAGGATTACAGTTCGACGCGGTCGCCGTAGGCGGGAATCTCGGCTTCGATACTGCTCTTGGCCAGGGCGGTCTTGAAGGCCTCCTGGGTCTCGGGCTCGCCGTGAACCAGGTAGAAGCGGGGATTGTTACGGAAGGCGCCGGCCCAGCCGATCATGTCGGTCTGGCCGGCATGGGCCGAGAAGCCGCCGATGGTGTGAACCTTCGCCTTGACCACCAGATCCTGACCCAGCACGCGCACTCGTTCGGCGCCGTCAACGATCTGGCGACCCAGGGTGCCGGCGGCCTGGAAGCCGACGATCACCAGGCGGGTATTGGGCTTCTCCAGGTTGTAGCGGAAGTGGTGGATGATGCGCCCGCCGGTACACATGCCGGCCCCAGCGATGATAATGGCCCCGCCGTGGATACGGTTGATGGCCATGGACTCTTCCACCGTGCGGGTCATGCGCAGGATCGGCAGGTACTGACGGGTGTCGCCGCTGGCGGCGATATTGAGCACCTTGAGGTCATCGGCATCCAGCGCCTTGCGCGCCCGGTGGTAGAGTTCGGTGACCTTGATCGCCATGGGGCTGTCGAGGAACACCAGCTGCTGGCGCAGCCGCCCCTCATGGTAGAGCACGCTGAGATGGTAGAGGATCTCCTGGGTGCGACCCACGGCAAAGGCAGGAATCAGCACGTTGCCGCCCGCCTCGTGAGCCTCCTCCAGCACCCGGGCGAACTCCTCCAGGGTCTCGGCCAGGGGGCGGTGGTCACGATCGCCGTAGGTGCTCTCCATCAGCACCACATCGGCCTCATAGACCTTGTCGGGGTCGCGCATCAGCACCGAACTGGGGTTGCCCAGGTCACCGGAGAACACCAGCCGCTTGTCCTGGCCACCGGAGGGAACGGTCAGCTCGACGATGGCCGAGCCGAGGATGTGGCCCGCGTCGCGGAACACCAGGGTGGCGCCACCCGGCAGGTTGACCGGCTGGCCGTAGGGGTGCGACTCACACAACGCCAGGGTTCGCTCCACGTCGTCCAGGTCATAGAGCGGCTCGATCAGCGGCTTGTCGTTGCGCTTGCGCCACTTGTTCTCCCACTCCACGTCCTTGGCCATGATGAAGGCGGCGTCCTGGAGCATGATCTCCAGCAGGTCACGGGTGCCCCGGGTGCAGTGGATCGGCCCGCTGAAGCCCTCGCGCACCAGCTTGGGCAGCAGGCCGGAATGGTCCAGGTGGCCGTGGGAGAGCACCACCGCGTCGAGTTCCCGAGGCAACTTCCCGAAGGACTTGGCGTTGACCTCGTCGGCATCGCTGCCGCCCTGGTGCAGCCCGCACTCCAGCAACAGCTTGTACGAGCCGCCGTTGCCGTCCACCTCGATCAGGTAGCGAGAGCCGGTGACTTCCTTCACCGCGCCCTGGAAAGTGAGTGTCGACATGGTGGTGCGCTCCTGTGCCAGCGGACGTGCCCGACTGTCTTACATCTAAGTGTCAGCATACTGGATCGCAGCGAAGGTGCACATCAGGCAATTACGATACAAACACTGAGGCCCTACAGCCAGGACCGGGCCGGACGCATCAAGCGATAAAGATCTCGTCGCCGATGCTGTCAACGCCCACCAGCTGAATGGTGAGGTCGGTGATGCCATCGTTATCGAGGTCGATCGCCAGCAGGCCATCATCGAACTCGAAGTCCCACGCATCACCCACCAGCGCCGAGATGTCGATCTGGTCTTCGTTGACGTCGAAGCCGATCAGGCTATCGATATCGAAGGTGCCATCCTCGTTCCGGGCCAGACTGGTATAGCGGACGATATCCTCGCCAGCCCCCAGGCTGTACTCGTCGGCACCGCGGGTGGCATGAAGGTCGCTGCCGCCATCGCCCAGCTCGAAGGAGTCATCGAAGTCGGAGCCGGAGATGGTCAGGTGCGCATCAAACCCGGTGGCATCCACCTCGACACGGTGGGAGAAGGCCGCGGAAGTGACACCATCAAGGCCATCCTGGCCATCGTCACCATTGTCGCCACTACCTTCTCCCTCTCCAGCTGCTCCGCCTTCTCCACCGGCACCACCCGTGCCGCCCAGGATCGTCAGGTCCTGATCCCCTTCGATCACGATCGTGTTGATCTCGGCATCGTCATTGCCGTTGACGATGGCATAGCCGGACTGACCGCCATCGCCGCCATCACCGCCATCGGCCCCATCGGCCCCATCGGCCCCATCGGGAACGATATTACCGCCCTGGGAGATGCCATCACTACCGTCGCCACCGTCGCCACCATCACCGCCGCTGCCGCCGAGGATCTGGTTGGGCTCATCACCCGTGGAGGTAATGCGGATGGCGTCATACTCTTCAGGGTTCTCGATGACTATCGCGGACGCCCCATCCTCACCATCGCTCCCATCCTCACCCGGAGTTGCGGGGAAGTACTCGAAATTGCCTGCTGTCCCTTCACGATAAGCACCGACCCCCCCTCCCCCCGTCCATGGCGGGGGCACCAGCCTGCCTCCCCTTCGCCCGAATGATGTGTGAGTTTTCTCGTACTCGAAGCCAGGCCAGTCATGTTATCCCCTGAGCCGTTTCGTCTAGCCAGTTTGAGCTGGCTGAACATGACACTTTGGGATGATGGCGGCTTATCCGTAGACCTAAACTGAACTGACATAAAGTCACCCAACCACATTCTTGCAGGGGGCTGCCATGTCCATATCACCACAGCCGGAGGATCACGACGGCACCGACCCTCTCTCCGCCGAGGCCCAACCTGCCAACGACGAAGAGGGTGAGGAACTCGACTCCGACCTGCTCGACCCCCGCTTCGCGTCGGGGCCGTCGCTTCTCCGCCCACCTACCGTCGACGACGAGGACCGGCGAGATATGCTCCACACCCCGCCGGGCCTCGATGACGACCTCGCTTCCGATGACGCAGAGGAGACATCAGCGGCCGACGGCCCTTCCCCCGCGCAAGAGTCGACCACAGAAGAGCATGACCCAGAGCCATACCCCTCGAGCGAGGACGCGGACCTGGGCCCCGTCGACAGCGAGATCCCGGCCGAAGGTACCGAGGCGACCGCAGGAGATGAGGAGACCCCGGCCAGGACGGCCGACACCTTGCCGCAAGACCCCGCAGACGAGTCCTCACCGGCGTCGACTGAGGAAGCCCTCGCGGACGAAGATGGCCGAGACTCCGCCAACGAGCCTGCCGAGGATCCTGCCGAAGACTCCACCCTCACAGCAACGGACGTGCCGGACGAGCCTGCCGGTGAGTCGCTGGATGCTTCCGGGTCGGATGAGGGAAGCGCCACCCTTTCCGACGACCAGGCGCTGCTCGACGATGACGACATCTTCACCTTCCAGGCCTTTGAGGAGGCCCCCGAGGACACATCGACATCGCCGGGCATGACCACCAGCACGGCGGACGAGCCGGAGCCCACCGGCACGTCCGTCCAGTTCCAGCACGGCAGCAACGGCTATGCCGGCGTGGTGGACACCTACCTGCACCAGGCACAGCCAGACACCAGCCGGGCATCCTCGACTACGCTGGTCGTGGACAGCGTCGACAAGAAGGGCGAGGTACAGACGCTGCTGCGCTTCAACGACATCCTTGGCAGCGCCACCGGACAGATCCCGCTGGGTGCTACCATCCTCTCCGCCACCCTGGTCGTCCAGACCACCAGCAAGGGGGACGGGGCGACCCTGCACCGCATGCTGCTGCCCTGGAGTGACAGTGCGACCTGGAACAGCCTGGAAAACGGGATTCAGGCCGATGGTATCGAGGCGATGATCCCGAGCGACCTCGACACCGGCTTCATTCCGACCGGCACGACCCAACTCGACGTAACGGCCAGCCTGCAGGCCTGGGCAGATGGCCAGGAGAATCACGGCTGGGCCTTGCTGCCCCAGGGCCCTGACGGCTGGGACTTCCATTCGGCGGAGGGCTCGACACCGCCCACCCTCATCGTCGAGTACAGCACGGCGAATGGCGGTCCCGTCAACAACCCGCCGGTGGCCCAGGACGATACCGCCACCACGACCCAGGGACTGGCCGTGCAGATCGCCGTGCTCGACAACGACAGCGACCCGGACGGCGACACCCTGACGGTGGGCGCCGTCACCCAGCCGGCGAACGGCAGCGTCACCCTCAACCCCGACGGCACGCTCACCTATACCCCCGACGAGGACTTCGCCGGCAGCGACAGCTTCACCTACCAGGCCTCGGACGGCGAGCTGCTCAGCGACCCGGCCACCGTCAACGTCAGCGTCGAGCAGGCGGAGGAGCCGCCCCCCACCAGCACGATCGTCCAGTTCCAGCACGGCAGTAACGGCTATGCCGGCGTGGTGGACACCTACCTGCACCAGGCACAGCCAGACACCAGCCGGGCATCCTCGACGACGCTGGTCGTGGACAGCGTCGACAAGAAGGGCGAGGTACAGACGCTGCTGCGCTTCAACGACGTCCTTGGCAGCGCCACCGGACAGATCCCGCTGGGTGCTACCATCCTCTCCGCCACCCTGGTCGTCCAGACCACCAGCAAGGGGGACGGGGCGACCCTGCACCGCATGCTGCTGCCCTGGAGTGACAGTGCGACCTGGAACAGCCTGGAAAACGGGATTCAGGCCGATGGTATCGAGGCGATGATCCCGAGCGACCTCGACACCGGCTTCATTCCGACCGGCACGACCCAACTCGACGTGACGGCCAGCCTGCAGGCCTGGGCAGATGGCCAGGAGAATCACGGCTGGGCCTTGCTGCCCCAGGGCCCCGACGGCTGGGACTTCCATTCGGCGGAGGGCTCGACACCGCCCACCCTCATCGTCGAGTACAGCACGGCGAATGGCGGTCCCGTCAACAACCCGCCGGTGGCCCAGGACGATACCGCCACCACGACCCAGGGACTGGCCGTGCAGATCGCCGTGCTCGACAACGACAGCGACCCGGACGGCGACACCCTGACGGTGGGTGCCGTCACCCAGCCGGCGAACGGCAGCGTCACCCTCAACCCCGACGGCACGCTCACCTATACCCCCGACGAGGACTTCGCCGGCAGCGACAGCTTCACCTACCAGGCCTCGGACGGCGAGCTGCTCAGCGACCCGGCCACCGTCAACGTCAGCGTCGAGCAGGAGGCGCCGGTCAACAACCCGCCGGTGGCCAACGATGACACCGTCACCACGACCCAGGGACTGGCCGTGCAGATCGCCGTGCTCGACAACGACAGCGACCCGGACGGCGACCCTCTGACGGTGGGCGCCGTCACCCAACCGGCGAACGGCAGCGTCACCCTCAACCCCGACGGCACGCTCACCTATACCCCGGAGGCGGGCTTCGTCGGCGCGGACAGCTTCACCTACCAGGCCTCGGACGGCGAGCTTGAGAGCGCCCCGGCCACCGTCAACGTCACCGTCAGTCCCTCGATCGTTCAGTTCCAGCAGGGCCAGGAAGGCTATGCGGGAGTGGTAGACACTGAGCTACGTGAGGAGATGCCCGGAACGAGCCAAGCCACGTCGACGACCCTTGAGGTCGATGGTTTCGATACAAATGGCGCTAGCGGCAGCAACGTGCAGGCACTGCTGCGCTTCGACAACCTCTTTGGCGGCGCTAACGAGCAGATTCCCTTAGGCGCAACCATCCACTCCGCCACCCTGGAACTGCACACCACCAACGAGGGGGACGGAGCCAGGTTCCACCGCATGCTCCAGCCCTGGAGTGATACCGCCACCTGGGACAGCCTAGGAAGCGGCATCCAGGCCAACGGCGTCGAGGCCCTGGCCGATGGAGACGTCAACACCGGCTTCGTCGAGATCGGCACGACACACGTTGACGTCACAACCAGCCTACAGGCCTGGGCCGACGGACAGCTGAATCTTGGCTGGGCCCTCTTGCCACAGGGGAGCAACGGCTGGCAATTCTACTCGGCGGAGGGCACGACCCCACCCAAGCTGATCGTCGAGTTCAGCCATACGCCACAGGCTCCGGACAACAACCCGCCTCTGGCCACCGACGACAGCGCCGAGACCATTCAGGGCAGCCAGGTACAGATCAACGTGCTGTCCAACGACAGTGATCCAGATGACGACCCGCTGAGCGTGGGCGCGCTCACATCGCCCGCCAACGGCAGCGTCACCCTCAATCCCGACGGCACGCTCACCTATACCCCCGACGAGGACTTCTTCGGCGAGGACAGCTTCACCTATCGCGCCTCCGACGGCCAAGCTCTCAGTGACCCCGCAACGGTCAGCATCACCGTTCACCAGTCGGACGTTCCACCGCCCTTGCCCCTGGAGACCTCCTATATCGCGACAGCCTTCAACACCAGCGACAGGCGCAACTTCGAACACACCAACGCGACCAAGAGCTTCTATCACGATGGCGACTGGTGGGGCGTGCTACCGGAGGTAAGCGGCTGGCATGTCTACCGCTTCGACGGTCCCCTCCCCGACCCCGGCACCATGGGGGGCTGGACCAAGTCGAGCCCGACCATGCTGACCAGCGGGCGCCGGGCCGACATCGCCTGGGACAATGACACCGACACGCTCTACGTCATCAATTTTGGACCGAGTGAGCCGAGCCCTCGCCTGTACAAGCTGGGATACGACATCACGACGCGGACATTCGATATCGAAGCCAATATCCAACTCACCGGGGAGGGCGGCGTGCTGACCGGCGCCGAGTGGCAGCGCAACACCGAGATGTCGCTCGGCCTCGACCAGAACGGCAGCCCGGTCGTCGCCTTGATCGGCCCCTCCGCCGCCGGGGGAGAGAAAGGCCTGAAACTGGCCTACCCCACCTCCAGCAGCCTCGCCACCTGGAGCACCACTACCATCGATCCCGGCCCCTCGACCTCTTCAGGCAGCAACGGCGACAACAAGGTCGACTTCGTGGCCTTCCGGCTGGATGGCATCGACCATGTCGGGCTGGTCTATGGCGACGACGCCACCGGGCTCTGGAAGCTCGCCTATCAGCCGACGCCCTCTTCCCCCACCGGCTATGGCAGCGGCTGGACGATCGACACCATCACCGATGCCGTGGTCCTGGATAACCATCTCGCCGCTCTGTGGAATGGTACTAATATCCTCATGACAATGAAGGACGACAAGGACGCCCTCTGGGCGATCAAGGGCATACCGGGAAGCTGGGAAGAGCCCGTGCTGGTGCATGCCGCGACACATGGTGCGAGCCGGCCAACCCTCGCCTATGACGAAGACAACGAAATGCTGTTCGTCTTCTACCAGGAGAACACCAATCGACCCTATGGCGACATCTACTTCAAGGCCACTTTCACCGATGAGCTGATATTTGAAACCCAGGACGCCGGCACGCGGATCGTAACCAGCACGAGATCGGATGAGAATATGAGTGATCCCCAGATGCCCTACCACTCCGTGGGGGCAGCAACGGATGGCAAGTTCTTCGTCTTCGCCCGCAATACCGAGGCCAAGGAGATCTGGTACAACGACTTGCAGTTTGACGACGACTGGCTGATCGCCTGAGCCATCGCTGCCGCGGACAAACCGCCGCCGAGCCGCGGTCACTCCTCGCGAATTGCCCGGGCCAGTATGTCGGTGATGGGCTTGATGATATAGCTGGCGAAGGTGCGCTCGCCGGTGCGGATCATCACCTCGGCGGGCATGCCGGCGAGCAGCTGCATCTGCTCGCCCATCTGCTCGAGACCCGCCTCGGTGACCCTCAACCGCACCCGGTAGAAGCGCGCGCCGGTAGCCTCGTCCACCTGGCTGTCCGCACTGACCAGGATCACCTCGGCGGGGATCACGTTGGTCAGCCGCTGGTTGAACGCCGAGAAGCGGATCTCCGCCGGCTGGCCGGCGAAGAGCTGGTTGACGTCGCGGTCCGGCACCCGGGCCTCCACCACGAAGCGGTCGTCTCCCGGCACGATATCGAGCAGCGGGTCGCCGGAACCCACCACGTCGCCCAGGGAGTGCACGCGACGCTCCACCACGATGCCGCCCACCGGCGCGGTGACGGTGCTGCGGCCGACCCTGTCCATCAGGGTGGTGATGCGCTCCTCGGCCTCGGTCACCCGAGCCTGGACCTCGCGCAGCTGCTCCCCCACCTCCTTGTGGAACTCCTGATCACGGATCTCCCGCTGCAGGCGGTTCTCGCTCACCTGGGAGGCGAGCCGGGCGATCTCGGCCCGGCGGCTGGCGATCGCCCCCTCCAGCTCCAGCCAATCGCGCTCGACTTCGCGCAGCCGCTGGTTGTTGACCATGCCCTTCTCGAACAGGCCGCGCAGGTCGCGTTCCTCCTCGCGCAGGGAGGCGGCGTGGCGCTCGTTGATCCGCACCATCTCCTCCAGCCCTTCGATCTGGCGACGCAGCTGCTCGGCCTGCTCGTCCAGCGCCTCCAGGGTGACACGGTGGGAATGACCCCGCGCGGCAAACAGCGCTTGCTGCACCGCCAGCACTTCCTGCACCCGCGGCAGGTCGCTACCGGTGAGCTCCTCGGGCAGCGCCAGCGCCTCGGCGCCGCGTTGTTCCGCCAGCAGGCGCAGCTCGGTGGCGCGGCCGACCAGGTACTGGGTGCGCACGATCTGCAGCTCGCTGCGTGCCTGGAGGTCATCGATCACCACCAGGGGCTGGCCGGCCTCGACCCGGTCGCCGTCGGCTACCAGGATCTCGCGCACGATGCCCCCCTCCAGGTGCTGGACGGTGCGCCGGAAGGACTCCACTGCGACGTGCCCCGGGGCCACCACCGCCACCGCCAGGGAAGCGGTGGCGGACCAGGCGAGGAAGCCACCCAACCCCAGGCCCAGGATCAGCAGCCCGAGGCGTCGATAGCCGCGATCGCTGGTGGGCACGACCTCGCTGTAGTCGCCGTCGAGGGTGGTGGGGGTAACGTCGATCTCGGATTGGCCCGGCATGCTGCCCTGCCGACCGGCGGGCAGCCCGCTGGCTTCCTGCTCGCTCATGGGATCTCCTCCCGGGGCGTGTCACCGCCGCCCTTGTCGTCCGCGGCCGGCCCGCCGGCCACCGCCGCCAGGTGGCTGCGTGCGGTGCTCTCCACCCTGCCCCGGGGCGCCGGCTTGCCCTGCATGCGCTCCATCACCTGCCCGGTGGGGCCGTAGAGGTGGAGCTGCCCCTCCCGCAGCACCAGCAGGCGATCCATGCCGCGCAGCAGGCTGACGCGGTGGCTGATCACGAACAGCGTCACCCCCTCGGCCTTGAGCCGGCGAATCGCCTCGGCCAGGGCACGCTCGCCGACGTCGTCGAGGCTGGCATTGGGCTCGTCGAGCACCACCAGCACCGGGTTGCCGTAGAGCGCCCGGGCCAGGGCGATGCGCTGGCGCTGGCCGCCGGAGAGGCCGCCGCTGCCCGCGGCGATCACGGTGTTATAACCCTCGGGCAGCGCCAGGATCATCTCGTGCACGCCGGCCTTGCGGGCCGCCTCTACCACCCGCTCCGAGTCCACCTCGCCGAAGCGGGCGATATTCTCGGCCAGGGTGCCATCGAACAGCTCGATGTCCTGGGGCAGGTAGCCGATATGAGGCCCCAGCGACTCGCGGTTCCAGTGCTCGATGTCGCCACCGTCCAGCCGCACGGTGCCGGCCAGGGTCGGCCAGACGCCGAGCAACACCCGCGCCAGGGTGGACTTGCCCGCCGCGCTGGGGCCGATGATGCCGACGTGAACGCCCGCCGGCACGGCAAACTGGATGCCGCGCAGGGTCGGCGTGCGCTGGCCGGGAGGGGCCGCCGCCACGCCTTCCAGCACCACGCTGCCCTTGGGCACCGGCAGTGCCATGCGCTCCGGCTCCCGTGGGGTGCGCGCCAACAGTTCCTCGAGCCGGCCATGGGCGCCGCGGGCGGCCACGAACCCCTTCCAGGTGCCGATCATGCGATCGATTGGAGCCAGCGCACGGCCCATGATGATGGAGCCAGCGATCATCATCCCGGGGGTCAGCTCGGCGCGCAGCACCAGCCAGGCGCCCAGGCCCAGGATCAACGACTGGGCCAGCAGGCGCAGGGTCTTCGAGGTGTTGCTCAGGGTGTCGGAGCGGTCGGCGGCGCGGGAGTGGCCGGCCAGGTAGTCGCGGTGGCGACGCGCCCAGCGCCCCATGATGGCAGGCAGCATGCCCATGGCATGCAGCACCTCGGCGTTGCGCAGGTTCGAGCCGGCCAGCTCCTGTGCCTTGATGTGTTCGGCATTGGCGGCGGCCTGGAGCGGCTGGGTGAGCTTCTCGTTGAGCAGGGCCAGCAGCACCAGCACCACCGCAGCGCCGGTGGCGAAGAGCCCCAGCCAGGGGTGAAGCAGGAAGAGCACCGCCAGGTAGACCGGCACCCAGGGGGCATCGAAGAAGGTCAGCAGGCCGCTGCCGGCGAAGAACTGGCGCAGGGTACCGAGATCGCTGAGCGGCTGGGCCGACTGGCGCCCCTCGGTCATCAGGCTGCGACGGAACATGGCGCGATAGAGGTGGGCACTGAGCAGGGTGTCCAGGCGGTTGCCGATGCGCACCAGCATGCGGGAGCGCACCAGCTCCAGCAGCCCCATGACCGCAAACAGGAAGACCACCACCAGGGTCAGCATCAGCAGGGTCTCGCCGCTCTGGGTAGCGAGCACCCGGTCGTAGACCTGCAGCATGTAGATGGCCGGCACCAGCATCAGCAGGTTCACGAACAGGCTGAAGAAGCCGACCGACAGGAAGGAGCCGCGGCACGCCTTCAAGGCCTGCTGCAGTTCCGTCGCCCCCTGCTGTTCCGCCATACCGCCCGCCCCCCATCGCCACTCTCTGCCCTCAGGGTCGCGACCCCGGGGCTTATTTACGAAAAATAACAGAATGGGCGATAAAGCGACATATTTCCCTGCCATGGAACGACCGCACCCCGCACCGTTCTCACGGCGCGGGGTGCGGGCTGCCCGGGCGGCAGGAGCCGCCGGGCATCAGCGGTAGCCAGGCTCAGCGGTAGACGGGGAACTTGGCGCAGACGGCCTCGACCTTGCCCTTCACCTCGGCCTCGATGGCGGCGGTGTCGGTACCCTTGGCCATGGCGTCGAGGATATCGCAGATCCAGCCGGCGAGGTCCTGGCACTCGCTCTCGCCGAAGCCGCGGGTGGTCACCGCCGGGGTGCCGATGCGCAGGCCGGAGGTGACGAAAGGGCTCTGGGGATCATTGGGCACGGCGTTCTTGTTGACGGTGATATGGGCGCGGCCCAGGGCGGCGTCCGCGTCCTTGCCTGTCAGGCCCTGCTTGACCAACGAGAGCAGAAAGAGGTGGTCCTCGGTGCCGCCGGAGATCACCTCGAAACCGTGCTCGATGAAGACGGAGGCCATGGTCTGGGCATTCTTCACCACCTGCTGCTGGTAGGTCGTGAACCCGGGTTCCATGGCCTCCTTGAAGCAGATCGCCTTGGCGGCGATGACGTGCTCCAGCGGGCCGCCCTGGCCGCCCGGGAAAACCGCGGACTGCAGCTTCTTCTCGATGTCGGCGTCACCCTCGGCGGAGAGGATCAGGCCGCCGCGGGGGCCGCGCAGGGTCTTGTGGGTGGTGGTAGTGACCACGTGGGCGTGGGGCAGCGGGGTCGGATAGACACCGGCGGCCACCAGGCCGGCCACGTGGGCCATGTCGACCAGCAGGTAGGCGCCCACCTCGTCGGCGATCTCGCGGAACTTGGCCCAGTCGATGATCTGTGAGTAGGCGGAGAAGCCGGCGATGATCATCTTCGGCTGGTGCTCGCGGGCAAGCGAAGCCACTTCCGCGTAGTCGATCAGGCCACCCTCGCCCAGGCCGTACTGCACGGCATGGTAGTGCTTGCCGGAGAAGTTGGGCTTGGCCCCGTGGGTCAGGTGACCGCCGGCATCGAGGCTCATGCCCAGGATGGTGTCGCCCGGCTTGACCAGCGCCTGGAAGACGGCGCCGTTGGCCTGGGAGCCGGAGTGGGGCTGCACGTTGGCATAGCTCGCGCCGAACAGCTCCTTGGCATAGTCGATGGCGAGCTGCTCGACGATATCGACATATTCACAGCCGCCATAGTAGCGCTTGCCGGGATAGCCTTCCGCGTACTTGTTGGTGAGCTGGCTGCCCTGGGCTTCCATCACCCTTGGGCTTGCGTAGTTCTCGGAGGCGATCAGTTCGATGTGCGCTTCCTGGCGCGCGACTTCCTTCTGCATCGCGCTGAACAGGACATCATCGAAACCGGCAATCGTCATGTCGCGGCTGAACATGGGCGGGGGACCTCGCATCAAGGGGGAAAATCCAGGGGCATCATGATACCTCAGCCCCGGAGCGCTTTCATATGAAAGGCCATCATCCCGGGCTGCGGGGGATTCATGGCGCGCCGCCGCTCCCTGGCCGCCGGCTGCTTGTCTCTCCAGCGTCAGCGGGTCTCGACGTGCAGGTCGAGCCGCTCGGGCAGCGCCAGGGGGTCGTCGGCCAGGCCGTCCAGCCGACTCTCGGCGGGCAGGGTAACGGTGAGTTCGAGGGTCTCGGCGCTGCCTTCCATCAGCTCGACCAGACCGGAAAGAAAGGCCTGTACCTGAGGACCGAGCATCATGCCAAAGCCCTGGGCCTGGGTACGCGCCTGCTCCATGTACTGGGCCTCGCTGACGCCTCCCATGGCGGCACCCAGAGTGACCAGGCGAGGGAAGAGGCCACGGTCACCCAGGGTGAGGCGCAGATCGCCGCCGAGCAGGGTAGCGGTCTCCAGCAGGGCCTCGTCGGTGAACAGTTCCGCCGCGTTCACGCCCTCGGGCAGCAGCACCGGCAGCGTCACGGCATGGGCCAGATGCAGGGCATCCACCAGATCGATGTACCCCTCGCTGGCGAGCCGGGTGTGGCCGTCGCGCTCCTCCCACTCGGCGTCGAAGGCGGCATCCAGGCGCAGTTGTCCGCTGCCATCGGTGAGCACATTGCTGATCATGCGCAGCCGAGTGCGCTCATCGGCCGGCGCCTGGTCGATCATTCGCGCCAGGTCGAGCTCCAGGGCCTCGACCCACAGGCCGCCACTGCCGTCCTCGAGGCCGCCATCCAGGCGCAGGCTGGCCAGGGAGGCCACCGGCCCCTCGGAGAGCTCGAGGTTCAGCCCGGAGAGCGCCAGGCTCCCCAGCCACTGCTCGGCCAGGGCGTCCTCGTCGCGCGGCGGCACCGCGCGGCCGGGATCACTCAGCACCACCCGTTCGATGCCCATCACCGCCGGCTCGTCCAGGAAGGCCTCCAGGCGAATGCCTTCCAGGGTGACCTCGTCGGGGCGTTCGTAGTCGCCGCTGACGATGTAGCGCTCCACCGAGAGCCGCTCACCGTCATGGCTCTCGAACCGCAGGTCCTCGGCGGTGACGCGACTGCGCAGCAGCGCCGAGGAGACGTCGCCAATCTCGAGCGTGCCCTCGCCGGCGAAGAAGGCCTGCAGGTCGGCCTCGAGGCGGTCGGTCGGGCCGCGGTCGGTGTCAGCCAGCGCCGGGGTGGCCAGACCAAGGGCGAGACTCAGGGGCAGAGCAGAGAGCGCTGAAGCGCGGGTGGAAGAGAACATGGATCACCTCCTGTGTGATCGAGAAAAAGATGGCCTGATGATAACGCCTGGCTAAGACAGACTAGCTCATGCCGACCGGCTCAGACGGCCGAGGCGAGGCGCGCCTCGAGCCGCTCGTTGACCTGCTCCAGCACCGCCAACCGGGCGCGGCGCTTGTCGTCGCAGGCGATCAGCGACCACTCGGCGCCGGGCGCATGGGTGCGGGCGAACATCTCGTCGATGGCACGCTGGTAGTCGTCCCAGCGATCGCGGTTGCGCCAGTCCTCGTCGGTCAGTTTGTGGCGCTTGTGGGGGGTGGCGGCGCGGTCCTCGAAGCGCTTGAGCTGCTCGTCCTTGTCGATGGCGAGGAACAGCTTGATCAGCACGCCGCCATGGGCCAGCAGCTGCTGCTCGAAGTGGCGGATCTCACCAAAGGCGCGCTGCCACTGTGCGTCGCTGGCCAACTCCTCGACCCGCTCCACCAGCACCCGCCCGTACCAGCTGCGATCGAAGATGGCGATGCGCCCATCGGCGGGCAGGCGACGCCAGAAGCGCCAGCCCCATGGCAGCGCCAGCTCCTCGTCGCTGGGCGCGCCGATGCGGTATACCCGGTACTGGCGGGCATCCAGCGCCGCGGTGACCCGATGGATGCTGCCGCCCTTGCCCGCCGCGTCGTGGCCCTCGAAGGCGATCACCACCGGAATGCGTCGTCGCGCGAGCTCCCGGGCGCTGTTCGCCAGGCGGGCCTGCCCACGGGCCAGGCGCTCGCGGTAGGCGACCTTGTCGAGTCGCTCCCTCACCGCGGCGTCGGCGCGATCCAGCGAGGGAACCCCGGGCGCCTCGTCGGGCAGCGCCCTGAGCGTCGCCTTTGGCGGCTCGGGCGGGTGCTCCATGGCCGCCAGCAGGGCACGACCGACCTGGGTGAGCTGTACACCCGCTGCGCGGTAGGGCAGCCGCTGCCAGGGGGCATGGGGCGCCTCGGTGTCATCGCGCAGGGTCCGGCCGATGGCCTCGATGACGGCATGCTGCCCGTGGCGCTGCCACTCGATGGGCCCCACCTGCCAGGCGCGCGCCGGGTCCTGCTGCAGCTCGGCCAGGTGGCGGCGCTGCTCGCGTCGGCCGATGTCGTTCCACAGCTTGAGCAGCACCACGCCCTCGGCGGCGAGTTCCGCCTCGAAGGCATGGATCTCCGCCAGACGGTCCTGGAAGGCACCGGGAGAGAGCCGGCGCTCGGCACGAGCGAAGAGCACATCACCGTACCAGCCGTGAATGAAGATGCCGACTCGGCCGCGATCGGGCACCCGCCGCCAGTAGCGCCACCAGTAGGGGCGCGACTGCTCCTCGCTGCTCGGGCCCAGGGCGTGCACCTCGGTATGGCGGTTCTCCAGCCAATGGTTGAGGCGGTTGACCACCTCGCCCTTGTGGGTCACCGCATGGCCGGTGAGCAGCAGGATCACCGAGCGCTGCTTCTCTCGGGCCAGGGCGAGCTGGGCATCCAGCAGCCGGTAGCGCAGGGTCTCCGTGTTCATGTCTCCCCCAGCAGGCCGAGGCTCGCCGCCGGGGCCTGGCGGCGCAGGTCCCGGGAGAGCAGATGGCCGATGGCGCCGATCAAGAGGGCCCCGCCCAGCGGCATCGCCAGCCACAGCCACAGGTGCAGCCGCGGCGTCAGGTCGAACCAGGCCAGGTAGATGGCGGCGGTGGCCAGCTCCGCCAGCAGCGCCCCCATCAGGCCGCTGGCCAGGCCGAGGATGGCGAACTCCGCCCCCTGCACCCGGGAGAGCATGCGGTTGCTGGCACCGAATACCCGCAGGAGCCCGCTCTCGTGGGCGCGTACCGGGCGGCTGGCGGTGAGTGCGGCGTAGAGCACGCTGACCCCGGCCAGCAGCACGAAGACCAGCACCAGTTCCACGGCGCGGGTCACCTGGGTGAGCAGGTCGCGCACCTGGGCGAGGATGGCATCCACGTTGAGCAGCGACACCCCGGGGTAGGCGCGCACCAGCTCGCGCAGGGTGGTGGTCTCCCCGGCGTCCAGGTGGAAGGCGGTGATATAGCTGTGACCGAAGCCCTCCAGCACCCCGGGCGGGAAGATCACGAAGAAGTTGGGCCGGAAGCTGTCCCAGTCCAGGTCGCGCAGGCTACTGATCTCGCCGACGATCTCCTCGCCGCCGATGGTGAAGGTCAAGGTGTCGCCGAGCGCCAGCCCGAAGCGCTCCACCAGGCCGTCCTCCACGGAGATCGGCACCCGGGTCACCGCGGGCTCGGCGGCCACCTCGCCCAGCCAACCACCGGGTTCGGCGCCGTTGGGCGCATCGAACCACTGCCCCGCCACCAGGCGGTTGCCCTCCGGCAGGGTCTCGCGCCAAGTCAGGTTGAGCTCGCGGCGCAGGGTGTTGTCGCCGCGAGCATCCGCCGGCACCGCCTCCCGGGGCGGCAGGTCGTTGATGGCGGTAATGCGCCCGCGCACCATCGGGTAGAGGGCGCTGCGCGCATCGGCGGCGTCGCCCAGGGCGGCCTCGAAGCCCTCGCGCTCCTGGGGCTGGATATTGATGGCGAAGTAGTTGGGGGTGTCCTCGGGCAGCTGGGTCTCCCAGGTGGTCAGCAGGTCGCCGCGCACCAGGGCGATCATCGCCATGGCGAAGAAGGTCACCGAGAAGGCCAGCAGCTGACCGAGGCTCGCCGTGCGTCGTCGCGCCAACTGGGCCCCACCCAGGCGCAGCGCCTGGACGAGATCGGCCTCGCCGCCGCGGCGCGGCAGGCGAGCGGCCAGGCGCAGCACGCCGGTGAGCAGCAGCGAGCCGAGCCCCCACAGCACCACCAGCATGACCAGGCCGCCGAGCAGCAGGCCCACGGAGAGGCCGAGATCGCCGGAGTAGAGCCAGAGCAGCGCCCCGAACACGGCGCTGGCCACCGCCACCACCAGCCAGGCAGAGGCCGGCAGCGGGTCGAGTTCGCGGCGCAGCACCTTGAGCGCGCTGACCTTCTTTAGGCGCAGCAGGGTCGGGCCGGCGAAGCCCGCTAACACCGCCAGGGCGGTGAGTACGCCGAGCCACAGCGGCAGCGCCCCGGGGGGCGGCAGTTCCATGGGCAGGAAGGCGGTGAGCAGCGCCAGCAGTCCCGCCTGGCCGGCCAACCCCAGCACCGCCCCCACTGCCGAGGCGGCCAGGGCCAGCCACAGCAACTGCAGGCTGAAGACGCGGATCAGCTCCCGCTGGGTGGCGCCGAAGCAGCGCATCAGCGCCGCGGTGTCCAGGTGGCGATCCACGTAGCGGCGCGTGGCCATGGCCACCGCCACCCCGGCCAGCAGCACGGCGGCCAGCCCCGCCAGGCTCAGGTAGCGCTCGGCACGCTCCAGGGCGTTGCCGAGCTGGGGGCGGTCGCGGCGCACGTCGCGCACCTCCACCCCATCGCGGCGCAGCTGGGCCATCAGCGGCGCCAGTTCGTCGATGATGTCCGGCGGGCCGGCGGCGAGCAGCTCGAACTCCACACGGGAGCCGTCCTGCACCAGATTCGTGGCCGCCAGGTCATCGATGTGCATCATCAGCCGCGGGTTGAAGTTGGCGACCCCCCCGGACTGGTCGGGCTCGCGCTCGACCAGCCCTGCCACGGTCAGCTCCGTCTCGCCCAGGCGTACCCGATCGCCGAGCTCGGCCTCGAGCAGCAGCGCCAGGCGCGGCGCCAGCCACGCCTCCCCCGGGGCCGGGCCCCGCGCCACTACCTCGCTGCCCTCGCCGAGGTCCACGTGGACCCCGCCATAGAGCGGGTAGCGCCGGTCCACCACTTTGAGGCTGGCGGGCTGGAAGGCATCCTGGAAGCTGACCATGGAGACCATGCCCACCTGGTCGGCGAGCACCAGGCCGGCCTCCTCCAGGGTCTGGCGCAGCTCGGCATCGAAGGGCCGCCCCTGCTCCAGCACCAGGTCACCGCCCAGCAGCTGGCTGGCCTGGCGGGTCAGGCCACGGTCCAGGCGGTCGAGGAAGAAGCCGATCATGGTGGAGGCAGCCACCGCCAGGGCGAGCGCCACGAACAGCGCGCGCACGTCGGCGGCGCGCAGGTCGCGGACAAGCCCCCGGGCCGAGAAGCGCGCCAGGCGCAGGGCGGTCAGGCTCATGCGCTCACCTCGTCGAGCTGCAGGGTCTCCAGGCGGCCGTGGTCCAGGCGCAGGCAACGGTCGCAACGCCGGGCCAGGGCGTGGTCGTGGGTGACCAGCACCAGGGTGGTGCCGGCCTCGCGGTTGAGCGTGAAGAGGGTGTCGATGATGCGCTCGCCGGTGTCCGGGTCGAGGTTACCGGTGGGCTCGTCAGCGAACACCAGCTCGGCGCCGGTGACGAAGGCCCGGGCCAGGGCGACCCGCTGCTGTTCGCCGCCGGAGAGCTGCTTGGGCAGGTGGTCGAGCCGCTCGCCCAGGCCCACCCGCTGCAGCCACTCCCGTGCCCGGGCCTCGGTGCCGGGCCGTGGCGAGAGCTCCAGCGGCAGCATCACGTTTTCAAGTGCGGTGAGGGTGGGCAGCAGCTGGAAGTTCTGGAACACGAAGCCGACCCGGCCGTTACGCAGCCGGGCCCGGCCATCCTCGTCCAGCGCCGAGAGCTGCTCGCCGAACATCGAAAGCGACCCGCCGGTGGGCAGGTCGAGCCCTGCCAGCAACCCCAGCAAGGTCGACTTGCCCGCGCCGCTCTGACCGAGGATCGCCACTGTCTCGCCGGGGAACACCGAGAGGGCCAGGTCACTCAGAATGGTGAGCTGCCGGTCGCCGCTCCTGACCTGCTTGGACAGGTGCTCGGCGTGTAGAATCGGTGTCATGTCCATGCGAGAGGTATCGTTCATGCTGAAGGGATTCCCTGAGGTTGCGTTGCGTCGATTCACCGCCTGGCTGCTGGTCCTGCCGCTCACGACAGCCCTGGCGCTAGGCGCCGCCGCGGCCCTGGCCGACGAGCGGCCCACCCTGCTGGTGATGGGCGACAGCCTGAGTGCGGCCTACGGCATCGAGGCCGACGAGGGCTGGGTCAGTCTGCTGGAAGCGCGGCTCGACGGAAAGGCGCGGGTGGTCAACGCCAGCATCAGCGGCGAGACCAGCGCCGGCGGCGCCAGCCGGCTTCCCGAGCTTCTCGGACAGCACGCCCCCGACATTGTTCTGCTCGAGCTCGGCGGCAACGACGGCCTGCGCGGCCTGCCGCCGGGGCAGTTCGAGGCCAACCTGCGCCGCATGATCGAGGCGAGCCAGGAGGCCGAGGCCGAGGTGATGCTGCTGGGCATCGATATCCCGCCCAATTATGGTCAGGCCTATCGCGATGCCTTCACCGGTGTCTTCCACCGCCTGGCAGACGACTTCGACCTGCCGCTGGTGCCCTTCCTGCTGGAGGGGGTGGCGCTGGACCAGACCCTGATGCAGAGCGACGGCATCCACCCCACCGCCGCCGGCCAGCCGATCATTCTGGATAATGTCTGGCCGACGCTGGCAGCCATGCTGGAGGAAAACGGCATGGCCCTGGCCAGCGGCTCGCACACGGACCATTGATGGACTAAAATTGGACCATCCAAGCTCAGCCGGGAAAAGGCCATGCGCACCGAAACCATCAGCTACCTGAAACAGCATGCCGCGACGCTCGATGTCCAGGAACCCCTGGTCATCACCCAGAAGGGCAAGCCCACCTATGTGGTCGAGTCCTACGCCGCCCATGAGCGGCGCGAGCAGGCGATCGCCCTGCTCAAGCTGTTGAGCCTGGGCGAGAAGAGCCGTGACGAAGGCAAGACCATGAGCCCCGACGAGTTCATGGCCCGACTCGAGGCCAGGCACGAGGCACGCCGTGGCGAATCATCATGACCACGCCGCAGCGCGTAGTCTTCGAAACGACGGCTGAGCTCTCCCTGGCCTCCTGCGAGAACTTCCTGCTGGACAAGCTCGAACTCCCGCTGTCCTGTGTCGAGGAGATCTCACGCAATCTCGTCACGACCAGTCTCGAGCGGCTCACGACGCGTCCCGATACCTATCCTGTCTGCCGGCTGGCCCTGGAGCTGGGCATCAGCCACTACCGCGAGCTGCTGATCGACGGCTATCGCATCATCTACCGTGTCTGGAGCGAGCCGCCACAGGTGTCGGTCTACCTCTTCGCCCACCAGCGCCAGGACTTCAAGCAGCTGCTCTTCGAGTATCAGCTGCTTTCCTGAGCGGCCGCCGCCGGGGCCTTCTGCCACTGCTGCAACCCCAGCCCGCCCAGGATCAGCGCGAGGCCGATCAGCGTCGAGGCCAGGATCGGCTCGCCCACCACCAGGTAGAGCAGCAGCAGAGACACCGGCGGCGAAAGAAAGATCAGGTTGGAGACCTTCGCCGTGCGCGATACCCGGTGCACGGCAAGCTGCCAGAGCACGAAGGCGATGCCCATCTCGAAGAGCCCCACGTAGACGCCGGCGGTGAGCCCCGCCCAGCCGTGCCACTGGAAACCTGGCCCCGCCAGCAGCAGCAGGGTAAGCACCGGCAACCCGACGCTGAAGTTCTGCCACTGGGCCACCAGCGGCGGGCGATGATCACGGGCGTTGAGCAGCCAGTAGAGCGCCCAGATCAGCGTCGAGGCCAGCGCCATGGTGACGCCCAGCGGGTCGGCGAAGGCCACGTCGAAGACCGCCCCACGGGTGGCGATCACCCAGACCCCGGCGTAGGCGATCAGCCCGGCCAGCACGTCGATACGGGTCAGCCGTTGGCCGAGCAGCGGCACCGCGAGGAAGGCCATGGCCAGCGCCCAGGTGTAGTTGAGCGCCATGGCCTCCTGGCCGGGCAGGCGATCATAGGCGCCGAACAGCATCAGGTAGTAGGCCACCGGGTTCATCAGCCCCGCCCAGGCGGCGGTGCGCCAGCCGCGGCGCAGCGCCTGGCCGACGAGACCCTGGCGCGCCACCAGCGCGCCGATCAGCGCCCAGGAGACCAGCGAGGCGAGCCACATCAGTTCCAGCGGCGACATGTAGCCCAGCGCCACCTTGAAGGCGGTGGCCACGGTGGACCAGAGCGCCACCGCACCGAGCCCGTAGAGCATCGCCTGGCCGTCGCGGGTCATGGGCACGGCCTACCCCGCGGGGTACCGCAGTGAACACGCATAGGTGACATGTCGGCCTCCCTGTCGCGACAATATGAGCACATCATCCTACCAGCGAGGAGTCCCCATGGCCGCACCCGAGATCAGCCAGTCCCGCCTCTACGAGTGGCTGACCGGCGACGAGGACAGCCGGATGTGCAAGGACATCCCGGACGAGGCCTGCGACGAGCAGCCGCGCAACTTCTTCCTGCACCTGCTGGCCTCGCTGGGCAACAAGCTGGCCGACGAGCTCTCCAGTGCCCGGCTGGTGCTGCCCTGGCTGATGGGGGTGATCGGCGCCCCGCTGTGGATGGTCGGCCTGCTGGTGCCGATCCGCGAGGCTGGCGCCCTGCTGCCCCAGCTGTTCGTGGCCGGCTTCATCCGCCTCAGGCCCGAGCGCAAGTGGGTCTGGGTGGCGGGCGGGCTGCTGCAGGCGGTGACCGCGGCACTGCTCGCCCTGCTGGCGCTGTTCGGCTCCGGCGGCATTGGCGGTGGCCTGGTGCTGGCCGTGCTGGTGGCGCTCGCCCTGGCCCGGGGGCTCTCCTCGGTGGCCACCAAGGACGTGCTGGGCAAGACCATCAGCAAGCAGCGCCGCGGCACCCTGATGGGCTGGAGCGGCAGCGTGGCGGGCGCGGTGACGCTGGCCGCCGGGACGGTGCTGATGCTCTTCGGCGACCGGCCCGGTGAGCTGGCACTGGCGGTGCTGCTGGGGATCGCGGCGCTGGGCTGGGGGCTCAACGCCCTATGTGCGGCGCGCATCACGGAGACCCCCGGCGCCGTGGAGGGCGGCGAGAACGCCTGGGACAGCGTCAAACTGGGCCTGCACCTGCTGCGCGAGGATCGCGGCTTCCTGCACTTCAACCTCTCCCGCGCGCTGCTGCTGGCCAGCGCCCTGGCGCTGCCCTACGTGGCGCTGCTGGGCCAGCAGCAGAGCGGCACGCAACTGGGCGGCCTCGGCGTGCTGATCGTGGTCTCGGGGCTCGCCGGCATGCTGGCGAGTCCGGTATGGGGCAAGCGCGCCGATGCCTCCAGCCGGCGGGTGATGCGTGACGCCGGCGTAGGCGCCACCCTGTGCTGCCTGCTGGCCGCCGCCATCGCCTGGCTGCCGGGCGCCTGGAGCCAGACCGTGTGGCCCTATGCGCTGGTCTATGCCCTGCTGGTGATCGTCCACGCCGGAGTGCGCCTGGGCCGCAAGACCTATATCGTCGACATGGCCGGCAGCGACAAGCGCGCCCTCTACGTGGCACTCTCCAACACCATCACCGGGGTGCTGATGTTGGCGGTGGGCGGCACCGTCGGTGCCCTCGCCCAATGGCTCGGCACCGCGGCGCTGATGGTGGTGCTGGCGCTGATGGCACTCGCCGCCGCGGTCAGCGCCAGCCGCCTGCCGGAGGTGGAGTGAACGCGCCGCGTTGAAATCCCGTGGCCGTCTGGCCATGATGTAACCAGCTGTGAAGTGCCCGCCGCCGTCGCCCCACCCGGGCGACCAGGACAGGCTCCGCGACAGGAACGCCCAGAATGGAACGTCCAGCATGAAACGATCACCCCTGATCAGCCCGGAACTGCTCGAGCGCATTGTCGACGCCTCCGAAGACGGCATCGTGGTCGCCGAACAGGAAGGCGACGAGAACATCCTGATCTATGTGAACAAGGGGTTCGAGCGCCTGACCGGCTACAGCGCCGACGAGATTCTCTACCAGGACTGCCGCTTCCTGCAGAACGAGGATCGCGACCAGGAGGGCCTGGCGGCCATCCGCCAGGCGCTGGCCGAGGGTCGCCCCTGCCGCACCGTGCTGCGCAACTACCGCAAGGACGGCACCCTGTTCTGGAACGAGCTCTCCATCACCCCCGTCCACGACGACGATGACAACCTGACCTACTACCTCGGCGTGCAGAAGGATGTCACCGAGCGCGTCGAGGCCCAGCTGGAGCTGGAGCGCCTCAAGGCCCAACATGGCCTGGAATGAGACGGCCCCGAGTGAGACGGCCTGAGCTGTCCCCCTCCAGGCCACGTCAGTCTGCGAAGAACCGAAAAAAGTTCGCGATGGGGCTTGTGCCTCACGCCGAGTGGCGATATATAGCGCCCAGGCAACCTCGTTGCCTGGGCGCTTCGGATTCCGCGTCGTGACACTACGACGCACAGGGGAAGAGAAGCGATAGCGATCCGTCGACGCCGTGTCGACACTGGCCATGGGAGGACATCGCATGGGCCGTGAACACCTTCTCGAACCGAGCCTCGATGACGAGGTGGACTTTTCCGAAGCGGTGAACGACGAGGACTATACTCGTCCCCGCGCCAGCCGCGCCGATACCCTGCGCGCCCGCCGCCGCGTGGAGGCCCTGCTCGAGGAGCGCCGCCTGCGCAGCGCCATCGAGGATGACTGGGCCATCGACGAAGAGGAATAGGGCCGCGGCTGGCCTTTGGCCGCAGTGGCCACTATCATCGTGGCCACTGAAAATCCTCCAACCGACGGGTTCCCATGGCGCAATACGTCTACACCATGAACCGGGTGGGCAAGGTCGTGCCCCCCAAGAAGCAGATCCTCAAGGATATCTCCCTCTCCTTCTTCCCGGGTGCCAAGATCGGCGTGCTGGGCCTCAACGGCTCCGGCAAGTCGACCCTGCTGCGCATCATGGCCGGGGTCGACACCGAGTTCGAGGGCGAGGCGCGCCCGATGCCGGGCATCAATGTCGGCTACCTGCCCCAGGAGCCGCAGCTCGACGACGACAAGAACGTCCGCGAGACCGTGGAAGAGGCCCTGGGGGCCATCAAGGAGGCCCAGGAGAAGCTCGACGGCGTCTATGCCGCCTACGCCGAGCCGGACGCCGACTTCGATGCCCTGGCCGCCGAGCAGGGACGCCTGGAGAACATCATCGAGGCCGCCGACGCCCACAACCTGGAGCGCAAGCTCGAGGTGGCCGCCGAGGCCCTGCGCCTGCCGCCCTGGGAGGCTCGCGTCGGCCACCTCTCCGGCGGCGAACGGCGCCGCGTGGCGCTGTGCCGCCTGCTGCTCTCCAGTCCCGACATGCTGCTGCTCGACGAGCCCACCAACCACCTGGACGCCGAGTCCGTGGCCTGGCTGGAGCGCTTCCTGCACGACTACAACGGCACCGTGGTGGCGATCACCCACGACCGCTATTTCCTCGACAACGTGGCGGGCTGGATCCTCGAGCTCGACCGCGGCCAGGGCATCCCCTTCGAGGGCAACTACTCCGGCTGGCTGGAGGCCAAGGAGCAGCGCCTGGCCCGGGAGGCCAAGCAGGAGGCCTCGAAGAACAAGGCCATCAAGCAGGAGCTGGAGTGGGTGCGCAGCAACGCCAAGGGCCGCCAGGCCAAGAGCAAGGCGCGCCTCAACCGCTTCGAGGAGATGCAGTCCGGCGACTTCCAGAAGCGCAACGAGACCAACGAGATCTACATCCCGCCCGGTCCGCGCCTGGGCGACAAGGTCATCGAGTTCCACGGCGTCTCCAAGGCCTTCGATGACAAGCTGCTCTACGAGGAGCTCTCCTTCACCGTGCCCAAGGGCGCCATCATCGGCATCGTCGGCGGCAACGGCGCGGGCAAGTCGACCCTGTTCAAGCTGATCACGGGCAAGGAGCAGCCCGACGCCGGCGAGGTAGTGGTCGGCGATACCGTCGACGTCGCCTACGTGGAGCAGCTGCGTGACGGCCTGGACGACAAGCAGACGGTGTGGGAGGCGGTCTCCGACAGCCAGGACATCCTCAACATCAACGGCTATGAGGTCTCGTCGCGGGCCTATGTCGGCCGCTTCAACTTCAAGGGCAACGACCAGCAGAAGCGCCTGAACGAGCTCTCGGGCGGCGAACGCGGACGCCTGCAGCTGGCCCAGACCCTGAAGCAGGGCGCCAACGTGCTGCTGCTCGATGAGCCCTCCAACGACCTGGACATCGAGACCCTGCGGGCACTGGAGGAGGCCCTGCTGGCCTTCCCCGGCTGCGCCCTGGTGATCTCCCACGATCGCTGGTTCCTCGACCGCATCGCCACGCACATCATGGCGTTCGAAGGCGACTCCCACGTGGAGTTCTTCGAGGGCAACTACGCCGAGTACGAGGCGGACCACAGGAAGCGCGTGGGCGATGACACCCCGCACCGCATGAAGTACAAGCGCATCGACGCCTGATTGCTCGCCGGCCATGCTGATGCCTTAGCCCCGTCTGTTTTCTTTCAGGCGGGGCTTTTGCTTACGGATTGATATCATTCGATGGTGCTTTCCACCCCTGCCCGTATCTCCATGCAAGGATGTCTCGATGATCGTACTGTTCAACACCCCACTGCAGGTCGCCAAGGCGTTTCGCCAGAGCATCGCCTACCTGCCCAGCCTGCTCTCGCTGGCTTACTTCCTGGTGGGGTTGCTGGCGGTGGTGCCGCAGGAAGGCCCCAGTGCGATGCCCGGCTGGCTGGTGTCCGTGCGCTTCGACGACACAGACACCTTGCGCACCCTGCTCTCGACGCTGATCGCCGGCATGATATCGCTGGTGGTGTTCAGCTTCTCGATGGTGATGTCGGTGCTCTCCCAGGCCGGAGGCCAGTTTTCTCACAAGCTAGTCTTCGGACTGGTGACCGAGCGCCACCATCAATGGGTGCTGGGCAACTATCTCGGCACCATCCTGTTCATCCTGATGCTCCTGATGGTGCCGGAAAACGGCGATACGCCCGGCACATGGCGCTCGCTTGCCGCCTATCTGGGCACTGCCATGGTCATCCACTGCCTAGCGTTGTTCGTCTACTTCATTCACAAGACGTCCCAGACGGTACAGGTCAATTCGGTGGTCGCGGGCCTGCATCTGGCAACGAGCCATTCGCTGGCCGAGCTGATACATCGTCAACAGTCGCCACGCTTCACGCGGGTGTCTGCACCGAACCCCTCCGCGGTGTCAAGATCGCAAGCGCTTCACGAGATCCGCTCACGCCGGACAGGATTCATCCAGAACGCCGACTACGCCAAACTCGCCAACCTCGCCACCGGCATCGACGGGGTGATTTACCTGAACTTCTCCCCGGGCGACTTCACCCTGGACGACTTCCCGCTACTGTACATCGACGCCCCCACCGAGCCCGATCACGACTGGGCCGAGGAGGCCCTGGCCCATCTGACCTATGGCGAGGGGGAATCGATTGAGGATATCCACGTTCACGGCCTGACACAGCTGATGGAAATGGCCGTGAAGTCGCTGTCGCCCGGCATCAACGACCCGGGCACCGCCCGTTTGTGCATCAACCAGCTGACCGACCTGCTACGCCTGCGAATGGATTTCGCCCCCTGCAACGCCATGCTGGATGATCAGGAGCAGTTGCGCGTCACCTGGCCGGCGGAAAGCTTCGAGAGCCTGCTCTACCGGGTGCTCACGCCGATTCTCCACTACGGCCGCGATGACGTGACGATCGGCTTGAGTCTGCTCAAGGCCGTAAAGAGCCTCTCGCTGTATGCACAAGACGCGGACAGGCAACTACTGCAGACCTATGCCGACCGCATCATCGCCACCCTAGCCGACGCTGCCATCCACCCGCTGGATCGGGATTTCATCAGCGCCCGATTGAACAGCGGCGAGCATCACCTGACACTTCCCGACCGCCTCGTTTACCGTTAGTTAACGGAAGCACAACTCCACAGCGCCAACCCCCGCCAATAAATGCTAATAGAAGCCCGGCTCTCCCTCGGGACGGGTCTTGAAGCGACGGTGCAACCACAGGTACTGCTCGGGATGCTTGCGGATAGCGCCTTCGATGAAGGCATTGATGCGTGCCGCATCGACCACTTCGTCGCCGCTGGGGAAATCCTCCAGCGGCGGCAGGTACTCCAGGGTATAGGTGCGATTATCCGGGTTGCGGTGGAACATCAGCGGTATCACCGGCGCCCCGGTCATGCGGGCGATCCGGGAGGTCATCTTCACCGTGGCCGCCGGGATGCCGAAGAAGGGGGCGAAGACACTGGCGTCTCGGCCAAAGTCCTGGTCGGGCGAGTACCAGACGCCGTGGCCAGCCTTGATCCGGCGCACCACGCCGCGCAGGTCGTGGCGGTCCAGGACCTTATCGAAATAGGGTGCCCGGGCGCGAGACATGAAGCGATCGAAGAGCGGGTTGTTGTGAGGGCGATAGACCGCATCCGCCGGAAGGTACAGCGAATGCAATGCTCCGCCCAGGTCCAGGGTGGAAAAGTGCACGCCGATGATCAGTGCCCCCTTCCCTTCTGCCCGCACCCTGGCCATGTGCTCCTGGCCCTTGAAGGTAACCCGGTGGCGCAAGTGCTCGGGGTCGCGGCACCAGCCGGTAGCGGTCTCCATAATGCCGATGCCGTTGGCGATAAAGGTCTCGCGCACCAGTCGCGCCTGCTGCTCGTCATCCAGTTCCGGGAAGCAGAGCCGCAGGTTGATCTCGACGATATGCCGGCGGCGCTTGACCAGGCGGTACACCAGCAGGCCAAGGCCGCGACCGAGCCAGAGCTTGAGCCGCCAGGGCAGCCAGGCCGCGACGTACATGGCGCCGATGGCCAGCCAGGTCGGCCAGAAACGGGGATGCGCGAAGGAGTCGGGGTAGGCTTTCCGGCTCATCGGGGGGAAGACCCTCCTTGATCAAGATATCCCCCATGATAGCGTCTCGGCACCCGCGGCAGCACCCCGGTGAGCAGGGTGTAGCTGATGGTGTCGCAGTGGCGGGCCACCTCGTCCACCGAGAGCACCTGACCATTGGCCGCCCGGCCCCACAGCACCACCTCGCTGCCGATATCGGCCTCGGGGATGTCGGTGAGGTCCACGGTGAGCATGTCCATGGAGACCTTGCCGGCGATGGCGGTGCGCCGGCCCGCCACCAGCACCGGGGTACCGTCCTCGGCGTGGCGATCGTAGCCGTCGCCGTAGCCACAGGCCACCACGCCGATCCGTGACGGCCGCGGGGTCTTCCAGCGGCCACCGTAGCCCACCGGCTCGCCAGCGGGCAGCTCGCGCACGGCGATGATCGCCGTGCGCAGGGTCATCACCGGCGCAAGCCGGCGGCTCGCCTCATTGGCGCGCTCCAGCGGGTCGCTGCCGTAGAGCATCACCCCGGGGCGGTTCCAGGCGCCGTGGGCCTCGGCCCGGGCCAGGGTCGCCGGGGAGTTGGCCAGGCACAGGGGGGCGCCGAGCCCTTCGGCCAGGGCCTCGAGCCGTGCCATCTGGCCTGCGAAGTAGACGCTGTCGACCAGGTCAGCGGTGGCGAAGTGGCTCATCAGGTGCAGATCGCAGGCGTGGGCCGGTGCCGCCGCCAGACGCCGCCATACCGCCCGAGCCCGCTCGGGGGAAAAGCCCAGGCGGTGCATGCCGGAGTCCACCTTGAGCCAGACAGGAATGGGCCGCGCCGGCCGATAGGCGAGTAGCGCCTCCAGCTGCCAGTCGCTATGCACCGCCATCCACAGACCCAGCGTCTCGACCTGCTCGAGCTCACTGGCCTCGAAGATGCCCTCGAGCAGCACGATGGGGATCGTGATGCCCGCCTCGCGCAGGGTCACCGCCTCCTCGATGCAGGCCACCGCGAAGGCAGGTGCGATGCTCTCCAGGGCACGAGCGCAAGCCACCGCACCGTGGCCGTAGCCATCGGCCTTGAGCACGGCGACGGCACCGCTCTGGGGCGCGAGAGAGCAGGCGAGACGGTAGTTGTGACGCAGCGCCTCGAGGTCGATATCGGCGATCAGCGGCCGGGCCATGGCAGATCCTGAAGCAATGGAGAGGAAGATTGGCGAGAAAGGCCTGGCATTATCCATGGATAGAGCGGCCATATCATGAAAGAAACCACCAAATTCCTGGTGGCTTCTGGTGGTCAAGCTCGAAAAACGGCCTATTAGCAGTTAATCGTCAGGATGGTGAACGTGGCCGCTCGCCGATATTCATCACCGGGTCATCGTTGCCCGCAGCCGGCAGTTCCAGCGACACCGCGCCCTCGCTGCGCAGCCACGCATTGACGGCCTGGATGGATGCGGCGTCGAGCAGACCCGCCTGCTGCTGCAAGCGCAGCAGGCCGAGCACGTAGTCATAACGCGCCTCGGCGTGGTCGGCGATGGCGTTGAACAGGTTACGCTCGGCGTTAAGCACATCGACGATGTTGCGGGTGCCCACCTCGTAGCCGGAGCGGGTCGCCTCCAGGGCGCTGCGGTTGGAAACGATGGCCTGGGCGCGGGCCTCCACCGTTTCCACGTCGTTGCTCACCCGGGTGAACAGCGACCGCACCTGCTGGATGGTATCTCGGCGCTGGGCCTCGAAGTCATACTGTGAGACCTCCAGGGCGAAACCGCTCTGGCGAATCTGCGCCTGGGTGCTGCCCCCGGTATAGAGCGGCATGCTGGCGCGCAGGCCGAGCTGGCTGCCGGAGTTGTAACCGGAGACGCCGCTGCGGTCATTGTCCGAGACATCGTAGCTGGCGAAGGCCTCGACCCGGGGCAGCTGACCGGCACGGGAGACGTCGAGTTCGCTGCGCGCCACCTCGATGCCCGACTCGGCCATCTTCAGCATGGGGCTGTTGTCCATGGCGAGCGAGACCCAGTCGCCACGGTCAACGGGCTCCGGCGGCACGACGGGGATCTCCTCGGCGAGGACGTCGATGCTCTCGTAGCGCTGACCGGTGAGGCGCTCCAGAGCCTCGAAGCTGACCTGCATGGCGCTCTCGGCGGCGATACGCTGGGCACGGGCCAGGTCGAAGGAGGCCTGGGCCTCGTGAACCTCGGTGATGGCGATCAACCCCACCTCGAAGCGCTCGCGGGCCTGCTCCAGCTGGCGCTCGATGGCGGTCTCCTGGGAGCGCCGCGCCGAGAGGATATCGTGGGCGCGCAGGATCTCGAAGTAGGCCTCGGCCACCTCCAGCAGCAGCTGCTGCTCCGATACCGCCAAGGATAACGCCTCGCGGTCGACCTGGCGTTCGGCCCGGTCGAGCTGGGCGAGCAGCGCCGGGTCGTAGAGCGCCTGGCTGGCCTCCAGGTTCAGCCCGAGGCTGTTGACGTCGCCATCCTCATCGCGCGGCAACTGCCCGGGCTGAATCGTGCCGCCCGACTGGCTCTCGTAGGTGCGGCTGTGGGTCAGGCTGCCGCCGGCGCTGACCTGAGGCAACAGGGTGCCGCGCTGCACGTCGCGCCCCGCCTCCACGACGGAGAAGCCCGAGCGGGCGGCTGCCAGGGTGGCGTCGTTGTCGAGGGCGTCGCGGGCGACGGTCCAGAGGTCGGTGGCCTGAGCGGTGCCTGCCACGGCCAGCCCCACGAGAAGGACCAGCGGCCGGGAAACCAGGCGAGGGGGAGTCGGGCGATGCATCGGCTTGCGGTTCCTTTACGGGGCCAAGCTCTGCACACTGACGCAGCAGCATGCAGAAAAACGGCAAGGGCGACCTAGGAAGGGGTCTACGCAACGACTTAGGCGAAGATCGAATCCAGTGAGAGCCCCTGCTTGTCGAGCACTCGGCGCAACTTCTTGAGCGCCTCGACCTGGATCTGGCGAACCCGCTCACGGGTCAGGCCGATCTCCTCGCCCACCTGCTCCAGGGTCGCCGCTTCGTGACCGCGCAGGCCGAAGCGCCTGACCACCACCTCCATCTGCTTCTCGGTGAGTTCGGAGAGCCACTCGTCGACGTGCTGCTTGATATCGCCGTCGAGCAGCGAGGACTCGGGGCCCAGGTCGTTGTCGTCGGCCAGGGTCTCGATCAGCGGCTTGTCGCTGTCGCCGCCTACCGGATAGTCCACCGAGGAGATGCGCTCGTTGAGACCCATCATCTTCTTGACCGCTTCTACCGGCTTGTCGAGGTGCTCGGCGATCTCCTCGGCGGTGGCCTCGTGATCGAGCTTCTGAGTCAGCTCGCGGGCCGCCCGCAGGTAGATGTTGAGCTCCTTGACCACGTGAATGGGCAAGCGAATGGTGCGGGTCTGGTTCATCAGCGCCCGCTCGATGGTCTGGCGGATCCACCAGGTGGCGTAGGTGGAGAAGCGGAAGCCTCGCTCGGGATCGAACTTCTCCACCGCGCGGATCAGGCCGAGGTTGCCCTCCTCGATCAGGTCGAGCAGCGACAGACCCCGGTTGAGATAGCGCCTGGCGATCTTGACCACCAGGCGCAGGTTGGACTCGATCATCCGAGAACGCCCCGCGGGATCCCCCTTGCGGGCCAGGCGGCCGAAGAAGACCTCCTCTTCGGGCGTCAGCAGCGGCGAAAAGCCGATCTCGTTGAGATAGATCTGCGTGGCATCGAGGCTGTGGTTGCTGTAGCGATCCTCTCGACTCAAGGCCTTCTCGAAGGCTTCCTCATCGTCACGGCGGGTGTCGGTGTCGTCGCTGTCGTCGTCCAGTTCGTCGGAAGCGTCATCCACGACGCCGTCGTCCTTCTCCTCGAGCGTGTCGAGATTCACACCCTGAAGGTCCCGTTCAAGCATGCTCATCAATGGCTACCCCGTAGTTGCGTCCTGGCACCGATGCCTGACAAGAGCATCGGCCCGCCTGATTATTATTGTGTGACACCCCGCAGCTGCGCTGGCCAACGGGGCCATAGGGCGCATCAGCGAGACGGCAGGTAGTTCAGGGGATCCTGCGGCTGGCCGTTCTTGCGCACCTCGAAGTGCAGTCGCACGTCCTCGGCGTCGCTGTCGCCCATGGTCGCGATGACCTCTCCGGCCTCGACCACATCGTTCTCGCGCACTCGCAGGGAATCGTTGTGGGCATAGGCGCTCAGGTATTCGTCGTTATGCTTGAGCAGGATCAGGTTGCCGTAGCCCCGTACCCCGCTGCCCGCGTAGACGACGATCCCCGGACCAGCGGCTCTGACAGGTTGCCCCTTTTGCCCGGCGATATCAATGCCGGCCGTGATGCTTCCACCCTCGCCGAAACGGCCGACGATATCGCCGTCAACGGGCCACCGCCAGCTGACTTCATCGACCGGGGTGTAGCTGCGAGAACTGCGGTCCGGGGCCGGACTGCCGCCGGCCACGACGGTGCCAGCATCCTGCTCGGGCTGTGCTGCGGGCGCGGGCTGGGGTGCCGGCTCCGGCTCCGGCTCCGGCTGGGGGCTAGGTTCCGGCTCGGTCGCCGCCACCTCAGGGGTCGCCTCGCGGGTTTCCGGTTCCGGCTCACGCTCGGCGGTACTGCGCTCGGCCAGGTCACGCGCACTAAGGTCGCCGTCGGCGCCGGGGCTGTCATAGTCATAGACGGGGCCGGGACCCGCGGTGCCGCCGGCGGCTTCCACGGCCCCCTCCATGGCCACCTGGGTCGGGCCGTCCACCTCGTCCAGCGGCTGGGCGGAGAGCCGGCGCCCCTGTTCGGTGGTGCCATCGGGGAGCAGCCATTCCATGCTGCCGGCGTCCTCGCTGGTCGGCTGACCGCCGCCCAAAGGCGTCGCCACCACGCCGGAACCGCTGGCCACGGCAGTGGTGCCCTCATCGCGTGCCGGCGCCTGGCCATCCGGATCCAGCACCAGGCGCTGGCCCGGCTGGATCTGGTAGGGAGGGCCGATGCGGTTGATGCGTGCCAGGTCGCGGTGGTCCATGTTGTGGCGCCAGGCGATGCCGTAGAGGGTATCGCCCCCCTCCACGGTGTACTGGGAGGTCGGTGTGCGCTCGCGGCTCGCGGACAGGTCGCGCACCTGCACCTGCGGCGCCTGCCCCTGCTGGGCGGCACAGCCGGCCATGGCCAGGGTCAGAGCGGAAATCATCATTGCCTTACGCATCGGAAGCATCCTCCTTGTTCGCCCCCTTGGGCGTGCTCGCGGCGGCCGGCCGTCGGCTGGTGCGATCCAGCAGCAGCACCAGGGCCAGACCGGCCAGCATCAGCGCGACCACCGCCGGCAGCTGAGCCGGTTCGCCGGTGAGCAGGGCGAAGTCGCCCGGGGTGAGATAGCGATAGTCCAGTGGGATCATCTGCCCCTCGGGGCCGAGCTGATAGCGTACCAGTTCGCGCCACGGCCAGAGTAACGGCAGCGATCCCACGATGAAGCCCACCAACAGTTGCATGGTCGCCGCATGATGGCGGAGCAGCAGCCAGGAAAGCAGGCGAGAGAAGAAGAACAGGCCGATCAGGCAGCCCACCCCGAAGACGGCGATCAGCCCCAGGTCGAAGCTGCGAATACCCTGCATCACGGTGCCATAGAGCCCCATGGTCAGCAGCAGGAAGCTGCCGGAGACCCCAGGTAGCAGCAGCGCGCTGATGGCGATGGCGCCGCCCACTACCAGTATCAACTGTGGGCTGCCGATCATCAGGATCAGCGGCATCAGAGAAGGCAGGAAGTGCGCCAGCAGCAGCCCCCCCACCAGCGGCAGCAGGTGCCACCATTTCCAGTCGGCAGGTTGGCGCCCCACCACCAGGACCGAGGCCACCACCAGGCCGAAGAAGAAGCCATTGAGCAGCAGCGGGTGATCGTCCATCAGCCACACCACCAGATGGGCCACGCTGATCAGACTGGACGCGATGCCGGCCAACAGCGGCACCACGAAGCCCAGGTTGAGGTGAGCCATCAGCATCGGCATCCCGCCGCGGCGCCAGGCCACGAAGGCGCTGGGCCCGAACTGCTTGATGGTGTGGATCAGCTCCTCGTAGATACCGGTGACGAAGGCGATGGTACCGCCCGAGACACCCGGTACCGCATCGGCGGCCCCCATGCCGGCGCCCCTGAGAAAGATTCCTGAATAACGCTTCAAGCACGAACTCCTTTCAACGAATGACGCCTTCCAGCAGCGGCACGAAGCGCACCGACTCCAGACGCTGTTGTTCATAGGTATCGCCCTGGCGTTGCACCCGGGTCAGCCACTGGCGCCCCCGGGCATCGGCCAGCGGCGTGATCAACACCCCGCCGTCGGCCAACTGGGCCAGCAGCGGGGCGGGCAGCTCACCAGCACAGGCGGTCAGCAGGATGACATCGAAGGGGGCTGCCTCTGGCCAGCCGTGGCCGCCATCGGCCAGGCGCAACCGCGCGGCATGTGCCCCGAGCAGGCGCAGACGCTCGGTGGCACGGCGGTGCAGAGCACTGATCCGCTCGATGGAGCAGAGTTCCGGCACCAGCCGCGCCAGGACCAGGGTCTGGTAGCCCGAGCCGGTCCCGATCTCCAGCACCCGGGTGGGCGCGGCCTCCAGCACCAGCTCGGTCATCCTGGCCACCATCCACGGCTGGGAGAGCGTCTGGCCGTGACCGATGGGTAGCGAGGTGTCCTCGTAGGCGCGATGGGCCAGCGCCTCGTCCAGGAACAGGTGGCGCGGCTCGGCGGCCATGGTGGCCAGCACGCGGGGCTCGCGGATGCCTTGATTGGCCAGCCTGGCCACCATGCGATCTCGGGTGCGCTGGGAGGTCATGCCCACTCCACGCACCAGCTCCGGCAGTCGCTCAGGTGAGTGCATCCAACCAGCCCTGTACGTCACTGATCGCTGCATGCCGGGTCAGATCGGTCTGCAGCGGAGTGATGGAAACGTAGCCCGCCTCGACGGCCGCGAAATCGGTATCGGCGCCGTCGTCGGCGTTCTCGCCGGCGGCGGCGATCCACCAACGCACCCGGCCGCGGGGGTCGCGCACCTCGAGGGGCCGGGTCGCCGGGCCGCGATAGCCCATTCGCGTGACCCGAAAGCCCTCGATCTCGTCCCAGGGCAGGTCCGGCACGTTGACGTTGAGCAGGCTGCGCGGCGGCAACGAGAGCTGGTCGGCGGCGCCCACCAGGCTTGCCGCCACCCTTCCTGCGGTGTCGAAGTGCCGCGAGCCGACCAGCGACATGGCGATGGCCGCCATGCCCAGGTTGCGCCCCTCCATGGCGGCGGCCACGGTGCCGGAGTAGAGCACATCGTCGCCCAGGTTGCCGCCGTGGTTGATACCCGAGATCACGAGGTCAGGCTTCTCGTCCCAGAGCCCGTTGACCCCCAGGTAGACGCAGTCCGCCGGGGTGCCGTCGACGCTGTAGAAGCCGTTGTCCATATCGGTCAGCGACAGCGGTCGGCTCAGGGTCAGGGAGTTGCTGGCCCCGCTCTTGTCGCGGTCCGGAGCCACCACGCGCAGCCGTGCGTGGGGCACCAGGGCGTCGTGCAGGGCGCGCAGGCCCGGGGCATGCACGCCGTCATCGTTGGAGAGCAGTAGTCGGCGCATGCCAGACTCCTTCACAGGGTGGGGTGGGCGATCAGCTCGCGCAGCACGGCGGTGGCAAAGGCGCCCCGCGGCAGGCTGAAGGCGAGCCACAGCTCATTCTCGCCGCGGGTCAGGCACGACTCGCCCAGCCGCAGGCGCAGGGGCCGCCGCGCCAGGCGCACGCCGGCACGCTCGAGCCCGGTGCACAGCGCCGGGTAACGGCTGGGCAGCTGCGCCTCCCGGGCCAGGGCCTCGGTTCCGGCAACCGAGTCGCCCACGCCCCACAGCACGCCGCTGGGGTGCAGGTCGAGCCGTGCCGTGCGCGCGTAGAGCTCGTCGTCCGGCGCCTCCACGCTGAACTGGCTCGCCGTGCCGTCGAGGATCGCCACCTCGCCGGGCAGCAGACGGTTCCAGCTGCAATCCTGAACCCGCCCGGCCAGCAGCTCGTTGAACAGGAAGCTGCGCGCCGCCGAGAGCAGCATGCCGTCGCGGTCGTCGCGCTTGCGCCAGCCGCGGGCCAGCAGCGAGCGGGCGCGCAGCAGGTTGCGCCCGTCGGGCCCGAAGCGCTGGGGGCCGAAATAGTTGGCCACGCCCTGCTCGATCAGCCGCGCCCAGCGCGCCTCCAAGGCGGGAGCCTCCACCGCCGCGCCGGTGAGGCGCAGCCGGAAGCGGTTGGCGCGATGCACGCCGCGCTTGAGCTTGCGCGGATGGCGCGCCTCGGCCAGCACGCTGACGCCGCACGCCGCCAGGGCATCGTTCAGGCCGGCAGGCGCCTCGCGCCCGGGCAACTGCACCGAGAGCCACTGACGGGTGACGGCGACGCGATCCTTCATGCCGGAGTAGCCGATGTCGCGGGGCGGGACCTCGCACAGCCGGGCCAGTTCGCGCACCGCCATGGCGGTGGTCAGGTCGCGCTTCTCGATATGCAGCCAGAGGTGCTCACCCTCTCCCTCAGGGGCGAAATCGAGCACCTCGGCCACCTGGAAGTCCTCGGGGGAGGCACGATACTCCCCTGCGGGCGGCAGGCCGAACTCGGCGTCGAGCACCCGCGGCCAGCTTGGCGGCCAGGCGATGGTATCCGGCTCGAGCCGGGAGGCGCCCTCACTCACCGGCGGCCTCACGCTCATCGACGCTCTCAGGCTCACCGACCAGCCCGGCCGGCAGCAGCAGCACCACCGCCTCGGCGGCGATACCCTCGCCGCGGCCGGTGAAGCCGAGCCGCTCGGTGGTGGTGGCCTTGACGTTGATCGCATCGCCCTCGACGCCGAGATCCTCGGCGATATTGGTGGCCATGGCGGCGATGTGTGGGGCCATCTTCGGCGCCTGGGCGATCAGGGTGGCGTCCAGGTTGCCGACCCGATAGCCGGCCTGGCGCACAAGGCCCACCACGTGGCGCAACAACCGTCGGCTGTCGGCGCCCTCCCAGGCCGGGTCGGTGTCGGGGAAGTGGCGGCCGATGTCGCCCAGGGCACAAGCGCCCAGCAGGGCGTCGCTGACCGCGTGGAGCAGCACGTCACCGTCGGAGTGAGCGACGAAGCCGTGGCCGAAGGGAACGGCGACGCCGCCGATCATCAGGTGGTCGCCCGCGCCGAAGCGGTGGACGTCGAAGCCGTGGCCAATGCGCATCATCTCTCCGTTTTGCCTGCGCCGACGCTCGCGGGCGCCGGCGCTGTCTCGACCGAGGCTGGCTCACTCAGGTGCTGGGCAGCCAGGATCTGGCCGGCCAGCGCCAGGTCCTCGGGATGGGTGATCTTGAGGTTGTCGCGACGCCCGCTCACCAGCCGAGGGGAGAACCCCAGGGCTTCCACCGCGGAGGCCTCGTCGGTGACCACCACGCCAGCACCGGCCGCCGTCGCCAGCGCCCGGCGCAGCAGGCGATAGCGGAAGCCCTGAGGGGTCAGCGCATGCCAGAGACCGGCGCGTGGCACGGTGGCCGCCACCCGTCCGGCACCGTCATCGCGCTTCATGGTATCGGCCACCGGCGCGGCAAGCAGCCCCCCCACCGGGTCGTCGGCCAGGGTGGCGTGCAGCCGCACCAGATCTGCCACAGTGACGCAGGGGCGGGCCACGTCGTGGACCAGCACCAGGTCGTCATCGGCCGCCTCGAAGGCGATGGCGTCCAGGGCGTGGGTGACGGAATCCACCCGCTCGGCGCCGCCCGGCACCCGCCGCCACTCGGGGAAGGGCACCCAGGCCGGATCGAAGCGGGCATCAAAGGGGTCCAGACAGAGGCAGAGCCGCGCCGCGGGAAAGGCCGCGTGCAGTCGCGCCAGGGTGTGAGCGAGCACCGGGCGGCCGGCGATCTCCAGATACTGCTTGGGGCGATCGGCCCCCATGCGCCGCCCCTGCCCGGCCGCGGGTACCACCAGCCAGGGCGCCGCGCTCATCGACCGGTCTCCAGGCTGACCGCCGGCGCCGGATTGACCACCGGCATCGCCTCCACGGCAACGCCGGGCACCCAGAAGAAGTACTCGTCGGCGCGCACCATGCCGATGTCGCTGCGCCCGCGCTCCTCGATGGCATCCAGGCCGGTCTTGAGGTCGAGCACCTCGGCGCCCAGACGGGCGTTGCGGGCGCGCAGCGGCTTGTTGGCTGCCTCGAGGGCCGTCACGCGCTCACGCACCTCGCCGAGGTCGCGGACGCCCCCCTCCCCCAGCCACAGGCGATACTGCAGCAGGGCGAGCAGGACCAGCAGCACGATGGCCAACCACTTGAGCATGAACAACATCCGTCGCGAAGGGAAAACGCAGGCATTATGCCACCATCGCGGGGCCCGCTCACGTCCTGAACGGCAGCGCCTGTTCGGCGGCCGCACAATAGCCGCGTACCTGCGCCCGCTCCTCGGCACAGAAACGCGCCACGGCGTCGCCCAGGCGAGGGTCGGCGATATGGTGCAGCGAAGTGAGCAGACGCGGCGCGAAGCCACGTGCCAGCTTGTGTTCGCCCTGGGTGCCGGGGTCGAAGACGGCCAGCCCGCGAGCCAGACAGTGCTCGATGCCCTGATAGTAGCAGGCCTCGAAGTGCAGGCAGTCGGCCATCACCTCGCAGCCCCAGTAGCGCCCGTAAAGGGTGCGCGCGCCCTGCAGGCAGAGCGCCGCGGCCACCGGCTTGCCGTCCAGCCGCGCCTGCACCAGCAGCAGGGTCTCCGGCAGGGTGGCGAGCAGGCGCCGGAAGAAATCCAGGTTGAGATAGCCGTGGCGGCCGCGCTCCAGGTAGGTGATCTCGTAGCAGCGAAAGAAGTGTGCAAGTGCCGCGGCATCGATCGCCGCCCCCTCCAGGCGATGCAGGGTCAGCCCCTGGTCGGCGACGATGCGCCGCTCACGGCGGATTGCCTTGCGCCGCTTCGAGGTCATGGCGGCCAGGAAACCGTCGAAGTCACCGTAGCCGGCATCACGCCACTGGAACTGCACCCCGTACCGGGCCAACAGGCGGGGGCAAGCCGCCTGCCAGGCGGCCACCTCGGCCTCTTCGGCGAACAGCAGGTGCCAGCTGGAGAGCCCGGTTGCCTCTCCCTCCCAGGCCGTCGCCAGCAATTTCCGGGCCGCCAGGGGATCGACACCTTCCGCCAGCGCCAACCGCGGCCCCGGCGCCGGCGTGTAGGGAATCGCCGTGAGCCCTTTGGGGTAGTAGCGCCCGCCGGCCCGCTCCCAGGCGTCGGCCCAGCTCCAGTCGAAGACGTACTCCCCGAAGGAGTGGTGTTTGTGGTAATGGGGCATCACCCCCACCAGCAACTCGCCCTGCCACAGGGTGAGGTGGCGCGGTACCCAGCCGGTGACCGGGCTGACCGAGCCGCTGGCCTCCAGGGCGTACAGGAACTCGTGGCGCAGGAAGGGATGGTCGTCGCCGACCAGGGCGTTCCAGTCCGCAGCCGGTACCGCCTCGATGGCGGGCAGTTCTCGCAGCACAAGCTGGGTCATGACGGCTCCGGCAGCTGACAAGTCATTGGCATTAGGCCTACATTGTGCCGAGTGCCGACGCCCCCTTCCATCCTCATCGACACACGGAGATGTGAATGACCGATGTCCGCGAGCTGCAGGAACAGTTCGATGCCCAGCGTCGCGCCTTCGCGGCCGAGCCCTTCCCCAGCCTGGCCACCCGCCGCGACCGCCTTGCCCGGCTGGCGACCCTGACCCGCCGCCACCGCGACGAGATCGCCCGGGCTATCAGCCAGGACTTCGGCCATCGTGCCGAGGCCGAGAGCCGCCTGGCGGAGGTCACCACGGTGCTCCAGGCGGTGCGCCATGCCCGGCGCCACCTCAAGCGATGGATGCGTCCGAGGCGCGCGGCGGTGCCCTGGCGTCTGCAGCCGGGGCGGGCCAGGGTCCATCGCCAGCCGCTGGGCGTGGTGGGCATCATCGCCCCCTCCAACTACCCCTGGAACCTCGCCTGGCTGCCGGCGGTGGACGCCCTGGCCGCCGGCAACCGGGTGATGATCAAGCCCAGCGAGCATACACCCGCCACCAGCGAGCTGATGGCACGACTCGCCGAGCGCTACTTCAGTGCCGAGGAGCTCTGCGTGGTGCTGGGCGGGGTGGAGACGGCCCGGGACGTCTCCGCGCTGCCCTTCGACCATCTGCTGTTCACCGGCAGTGCGCGGGTGGGCCGGGAGGTGGCCCGGGCGGCCGCCGCCAATCTGACCCCCATCACCCTGGAGCTGGGCGGCAAGACACCGGCCATCATCGGCCATGATGCCGACCTGGCGCGTGCCGCCGAGCGCATCGCCTTCGGCAAGTGGCTCAATGCCGGCCAGACCTGCATCGCCGCCGACCATGTGCTGATAGAGGCCTCACGACTCGGCGCCTTCATCGAGGCGATGCGCAAGACAGTGGGCAACTTTTACCCCGAGGGCACCGCCAGCGAGGACTACAGCGCCGTGCTGGGCGACCGCCAGCGCGAGCGGCTCGAGACGATGCTCGAGGAGGCCCGCGATCACGGCTGCCGGGTGATCGCCCTAGGCGAGCGAGTCGAGCTGCCGGGCGGCGCGGCCAAGCTGCCGCCGACCCTGGTGATCGACCCGAACGAGGGGCTGACCCTGATGCAGGAGGAGATCTTCGGGCCCTGGCTGCCGATCCTCGGGGTGCGCGACCTGGACGCCGCCATCGACCACGTCAACGCCGGGCCGCGGCCGCTGGCGCTCTACGCCTTTACCGACGACGCCCGACTGCGCCGGCAGATCCTCGAGACGACCCACTCCGGCGGCGTGGTCTTCAACGACACCCTGTGGCACAACGCCGTCCCCGCCCTGCCCTTCGGCGGCGTGGGAGAGAGCGGGATGGGGGCCTACCAGGGCGAGGCCGGCTTCCTGCGCTTCAGCCTGGAGCGCAGCGTCTTCACCCAGGCACGACGCAACGCCGTCTCGCTGCTCAACCCGCCCTATCGCCGCTGGCTGATGAGGCTGCTGGGCCTGTAACCCACCCGACCGGAGCCCCCCATGACCCCCTCTCTCAACGCCACCGTCGCCGACGTCACCCGCCGCATCCGCAAGCGTTCCCGAGAGCGACGCGCCCTCTACGAGGCGCGCATGGCGGACCAGCACCGGCGCGGCGTGCATCGCGGCGAGCTCTCCTGCGGCAACCTGGCCCACGGCTTCGCCGCCTGCGGCGCCGAGGACAAGGGCCGGCTCAAGCTGATGAACAGCGCCAACTTAGGGATAATTTCCGCCTACAACGACATGCTCTCGGCGCACCAGCCGCTGGAGGACTACCCGGCGATCATCAAGGAGGCCACGCGAGCCATGGGCTCCACCGCCCAGTTCGCCGGCGGCGTGCCGGCCATGTGCGACGGCGTCACCCAGGGACAGCCGGGCATGGAACTGTCGCTCTTCTCCCGCGAGGTGATCGCCATGGCCACCGCCGTGGCGCTCTCCCACAACATGTTCGATGCCGCCCTCTACCTCGGCGTGTGCGACAAGATCGTCCCGGGCCTGTTCATCGCCGCGGCGCGCTTCGGCCACCTGCCGGCGCTGTTCGTGCCCGCCGGCCCCATGGAGAGCGGCCTGCCCAACAAGGAGAAGGCGCGCATCCGCCAGCTCTACGCCGAGGGCAAGGTGGGGCGTGACGAGTTGCTGGAGGCGGAGTCGGCCTCCTACCACAGCCCAGGCACCTGCACCTTCTACGGCACCGCCAACTCCAACCAGCTGATGATGGAGATCATGGGCCTGCACCTGCCCGGCGCCTCATTCGTCAACCCGGGCACCCCGCTGCGCGAGGCCCTGACCCGCTTCGCCGCCGAGCAGGCGATCCGCAACACCGAGGCCGGCGGCGACTACCGCCCCTTCTACCGGCAGGTCGACGAGCGCGCCATCGTCAACGCCATGGTCGGCCTGCTCGCCTCCGGCGGCTCCACCAACCACACCCTGCACCTGGTGGCCATGGCCGCGGCGGCGGGACTGACCATCACCTGGGACGACTTCACCGCGCTCTCCGCGGTGGTGCCGAGCCTGACCCGCATCTACCCCAACGGCCAGGCCGACGTGAACCACTTCCAGGCCGCCGGCGGCATGAGCCTGCTGATTCGCGAGCTGGTCGCTGCCGGCCTGATTCATGGCGACATCCCCACGGTGTTCGGCACCGACCTGACCGCCTACACCCGGGAGCCCTTCCTGGAGGATGGCAAGCTGGTGTGGCGGGAAGGGCCCACCGAGAGCCTCGACGACGATGTGCTGCGCGTCGTGGCCCGCCCGTTTGCCGCCACCGGCGGCCTGACCGTGCTGGACGGCAACCTGGGCCGCGGCGTGATCAAGGTCTCGGCGGTCGCCGAGGAGCACCGCCTGGTGGAGGCCCCGGCGCGGATCTTCGAGGACCAGAACGCGCTCAAGGCGGCCTTCGAGGCCGGCGAACTGGATCGCGACGTGGTGGTGGTGGTGCGCTACCAGGGTCCCAAGGCCAACGGCATGCCCGAGCTGCACAAGCTGACGCCCTATCTCGGCGTGCTGCAGGACCGCGGCTTCAAGGTGGCGTTGGTCACCGACGGGCGCATGTCCGGCGCCTCCGGCAAGGTACCCGCGGCCATCCATATGACCCCCGAGGCCCTCGACGGCGGCCCCCTGGCAAAACTGCGCAATGGCGATATCCTGCGCCTGGACGCCAACGCCGGAACCCTCGAGGTCAAGGTCTCCCCCCGCGACTTGGCAGAGCGCGAGGTGAACGAACCGCACCTGGCCTCCCATCACGTGGGGCTAGGCCGCGAACTGTTCGGCGGCATGCGACACCTGGCCATGGGCGCCGAAGCGGGCGCCGGCGTGTTCGGCGGCTTCGAGGCCGACGACCTGGCCCGCCAGGCCGGCCAGATACACGACGAGGACGCCTGAGCCAAAGCCTGTCGGTAATTCCGCCCCGGGCGACAGCCGGCTGGCATGCTAGGCTGTGCCGCCACTGCAACGCCATGTCGACAAAGCCATCAGCCCGGAGGCCAATATGATTCCCGCTTCGCTCAGAACCCTGCTCGACGAGACCCGCGGCCAGCGCAGCGCCCAGTGGGCCGGCCGCGAGGTGTGGCTGGCCAACGAGGCCTGGGGAGAGCTGGCGGTGTCGCTCCAGGGTGCCCAGGTACTGCATTTCCGCCCTGCGGACGATGACGGCGAGGGCTGGCTGTGGGTGACGCCAACGCCCCAGGATCTGCCCGGAGCCATCCGCGGCGGCATACCGCTGTGCTGGCCCTGGTTCGCCGATGACCACTTCGCCGACGAATCCCCGGACCGCAGCGGCCCCTTCCATGGCCCGGCGCGCACGGCCGAGTGGCGCCTGGACGCCGTGGACGAACATGAGGAGGGGGTGGAGCTGCACCTCTCGCCAGAGAAACGCCTGCATACCCAGCTCGCGCCGCGCCTGGTCATCCAGGCCAACGCCCAGCGCCTGCATGTGGAGCTGATCACCGAGCATACCGGCGAGACCCCGATAAAGATCAGCGGCGCCCTGCACAGCTACCTCGCCGTGGACGACGCCTTCGCCTGCCGCCTCGAGGGACTGGCCGGCGCCCGCTACCTGGACAAGCTGGCCGGTTTCGCCGAACGCGAGCAGCAAGGGGAGCTGGGCGTGCGCGGGGAGCTCGATCGCATCTATCACAGCAATGCCGAGCTCACCCTCGACGACGGCGCAAGGCGCCTGCGCATCGCCCGCCAAGGCAGCGATTCCGCCGTGGTCTGGCACCCGGGTGGCGAGCTGCCGGCCGATACGCCGACGGATGCCGGGAGCCACTTCCTTTGCGTCGAGTCGGCCAATACCCGCCTCGACCCGGTGTGGCGGGTGCCGGGCGCCCAGCACCTGCTCGGCACCACGCTGTCTCGGGGGTGAGGTAGTTACTTCACTCAACTTCCACCCAACCCAGCGTCATGGTTGGGTGGAAGTTGCCGGCATCGGTAAGGGTCGGCACGGGATGACCGGCTTCTAGCGACTCCAGTGGTTCGAGAGCACCTCCGCCTGCTGCATGATCAGCTCCACGGCCTCCGCTGCCTTGTCGGGCGGGTACTTGTAGCGCTGCAGCGTTCGCCTCACCAGGATGCGCAGCTTGGCCCGCACGCTCTCGCGCACCTGCCAGTCCACCGTGGTGGAGGCCCTGAGCTTCCGGGTGATCTCGATGGCGATCGCCTTGAGGGTGTCGTCACCCAGCTCGCGGACGGCACTTTCGTTGTTGGCCAGGGCGTCGTAGAAGGCCACCTCGTCCGGGTTCAGGCCCAGCGCTTCATCTCGCTCCATCTCGGCCTGGAACTGCTTGGCCATACTGATCAGCTCCTCGATCACCTGGGCGGTTTCGATGCCCCGATTGTTGTATTTGCGCAGCGTCTCCTGCAGGCGGTCAGCGTATTTCTTCTCCTGCACCACGTTATGGCGGGTCCTGGCCTTGATGTCATCCTTGAGCAACTTCTCCAGCAGCTCCACGGCGAAGTTCTTGTAGGGCATCTGCCGAACGTCTTCCAGGAACTCGTCGGAGAGCAGACCGATATTGGGCTTGTCCAGGCCGCACAGGGCGAAGACATCGGTCACGCCCTCGGCAACCAGGGCATTGTCCAGGATCTGCTTGAGGGCGGTGTTCTTCTCCTCCTCGGTCAGTTTCCTGTCAACGCTGGTGAACTTGGTGATGGCGGTCTTCACCTGTGACAGAAACGCCACCTCCTTCTGCAGCGCCTGGGCCTCGTCCAGGGTGGCGCACAGGGAGAAGGCCTTGTTCATGGCCAGCACGGTATCCAGGAAGCGCTTCTTGCCGTCTTCCAGGCTGAGGACGTAGTTGGCGGTGGGCACCAACAGCTTGTGGGGGTCGGTTTCGAAACCCGTTCCCTGATGGCAACGGTAGTCGAAGCCATTGCCCCTGGGGCCGGGGGCGAACATGCCGCGGATGATGTCCAGCTTCTCCAGCAGAATGGCATAGGCCTCTTGCGCGCTGTGGGTAGGCGACCCCTTGCCCTTGGCGTCGGTGTAGGTCTTCAGGGCCTGCTTGAGCTCGTTGGCGATGCCGATGTAATCCACCACCAGCCCACCGGGCTTGTCCTTGAACACGCGGTTGACCCGGGCGATGGCCTGCATGAGGTTGTGGCCCTTCATGGGCTTGTCCACGTACATGGTGTGACAGCAGGGGGCGTCGAAGCCGGTCAGCCACATGTCCCGCACGATCACCAGCTTGAGTGGGTCGCGCTCATCCTTGAAGCGCTTCTCGAAGCGCTTCTTGGTCGACTTGTTGTAGATGTGTGGCTGCAGCAGCGCCCGGTCGGAGGCGGAGCCGGTCATCACCACCTTGATGGCGCCCTTCTCCGGGTCGGCGGGCTCACCCAATGGCGCGCCGTGCCACGCCGGGCGCAGGGCGACGATCTCGTTGTAGAGATGAACCGCGATCTCCCGGCTCATGGCCACGATCATCGCCTTGCCGTCGATGGCGCCGGTGCGGGTGTCGAAGTGATCGACCAGGTCCTCCGCCACCTGCTTCAGGCGCGGGCCGGCGCCCACCAGCTTCTCCAGCCGGCTCCACTCGCCCTTGGTCTTCTCGCGGCTGCCAAGGTCCTCGTCGTCCTCGACCACCTCCTCCACCTGGTCGGAGAGCGCCTCGATCTCGTCGTGGTTGATGTCCAGCTTGGCCAGGCGGGATTCGTAGAAGATCGGCACCGTCGCACCATCGTCCACGGCGTCCTGGATGTCGTAGATCGATACGTAATCGCCGAACACGGCGCGGGTGTCCTTGTCCTCGCTCTCGATGGGGGTGCCGGTGAAGCCGATGAATGCGGCGTTGGGCAGGGCATCGCGCATGTGGCGGGCGTAGCCGAACTTGTAGCTGCCATCCTTCTTGAGGGTGGCCTTCAGGCCGTACTGGCTGCGGTGGGCCTCGTCGGAGATCACCACGATGTTGTGGCGGTCGTTCAGCACCGGGTGGCCGGCTTCATCGTTGAGCAGGGCGAACTTCTGCACCGTAGTGAAGATGATGCCGCCGGATTCTCGTTCGGCCAGCAGGCGGCGCAGGGTATCGCGATCATCGGCCTGCACCGGCTCCTGCTTGAGCAGCTCCCGGGCCATGCTGAAGGTGGCGAACAGCTGGCCATCGAGATCGTTGCGGTCGGTCACCACGATCAGGGTGGGATTGTTCATCTCCGGCTGCTGCAGCAGCTTGCCGGCATAGCAGCACATGGAGATGCTCTTGCCGGAGCCCTGGGTATGCCACACCACCCCGGCCTTCTTGCTGCCAGGCTGGACCTCGTCGCCGTAGGTGGCGCGCCTCTCCCTGGCCCGGTGGTCCTGCTCCGGTGCCTGGGCGGCGATCACGGTGGCCTTCACCGCCTCGCGCACGGCGTGGAACTGGTGGTAGCCGGCAATCTTCTTGATCAGCCTGTCGGCATCCGATTCGAAGATCACGAAGTAGCGGAGGTAATCCAGCAACAGCTCCCGGTCGAAGAAGCCGCGCACCATGGTCTCCAGCTGCCACTCCAGCAGGGGCTTGTCGTCTTCGTGCCTGAGGGTGCGCCAGGGCATATAGCGCTCCTGGCTGGCGGTAAGCGAGCCGACGCGGGCCACATAGCCATCGCTGATGACGGCCGCTTCGTTGTAGGCGAACAGGTCGGGTATCTCGTCCTTGTAGGTCTGCACCTGGTGGTAGGCATCCCAGATGTTCACGTTCTCGGCGCCGGGGCTCTTCAGCTCCAGTACGGCCAGCGGCAGGCCGTTGATAAAGCAGACGATATCCGGCCGGCGCAACTGTTTGGCGCCCTCGATGGTGAACTGGTTGATAGCGCGGAAGCGGTTGGCGTTGAGATCGCCGAAGTCCACCAGGAAGGCCTGGTCGTGAACCACCCTGTCGTCGCGCTTGTACTCCACCGGCACACCGTCCAGCAGCAGGCGGTGGAAGGCCCGGTTGCTGATCGCCACGTCCAGGCTTTCCGGCTTGCGCACCACGGCCAGGGCCTGTTCCACGGCGCTCTGGGGCAGGTGTGGGTTGATGCGCGCAATGGCCATCTCGAGGTCAGCCAGCAACAACACCTGCCGGTAATCGGCCCGTTCCGGGGCCTCGCCATCTGGCGCGAGATCCGGCCCGTGGGAGACCTCCCAGCCGCCCTCGGCGAACCACTGCAGGCACTGCTGTTCCAGCTGGCCCTCACTGATCATGGCCTGGCTCCTCCGTGATATAGTTGAGCAACCGAGTCAACTCATCCAACCTCAATGGACGCCGGGAGCTATCGTTCACCCTCAAGACCATGCCATATCCGGAGAATAATGATGGCACTGGCATGAACTGAATATCGAACGACGTATTTTCCGAAAACCATGTCTCGAACAGAGTCAGGCACCGGTGCCATTTCAACTGGCGTGCCCATTTCGGGGAAGTCTGGAAGTAATTCGATTTTGCCAACCAGTTCGGTGGCAATCCTGGCTGCCGCCGACGGGTTATGCACCGCAACGAATTCCCTGAGGCGTTTCAGGTCATCAATGGCTTCGTCCGTGTAGACCAGTTTCACTTACCTGACCTCGGTGCCTCATGCTCGTTTTCGGTTCCCCAGCTGTTAAGCCAGCTGTGAACCTCGCTGGCATCCACAATCTTGCCTTGGGCAGCAGACTCCATTGCCTCTAGCGTTTGCTTCCACCGCTCTTGCTCAAGCTGCTGCTTTTCTATGTATTCCGACAATGCCTGGTTGATTACCCAGCCTTTGCTTCGGTGCAGCCTGCTGGCGATTGCCTCCAGATGCTGTTCAACTTCTGCTTGAAGGCGAACTGTGGTGACGCTCATGACGATACCCTCGAATTTGGCGACTACAACGTATTACAGCATAGTCTGCGAGGGGCGGCAAAGAATTCAACAGGCGTTTCACCGGCTGCGCCAGCAGAGCGGCGCTGCGGCGCCGGCTGGCGTAATCGCTGATGACTCGAGCCACCGCCTCGCCCTCGTGGGAGACCAGGCCCGGTTGGTCAGGGTGCGGCTGAGCAGGGCAACGGCCTGCTCGAACTCGATGCCACGCTCGTTTTTCTGTGGATCGAGCCGACTGGAGGTTGAGGCGGCCTTAAACATCGGCTGTCGCCTGGGCTTTCTCGAGCTGACCCTCGGCGTCAGATACTGAGAGTTTGCCGGAGAGGAGTTTGGGAAGGAGAGTGTCTCTCAAACTTGCCAAATTTGAAGACTCTATCACTCTGGCAGAAATGCCTTCATCAATCGGTCCGAAAAGAGAACTATATCGCGATAAAAGCTCTTTTTTAGGAATTAAAACCTGATAACCTTTCAAGATGGCACCACTCCAACTCGGAAATGTAGAGCCAGTAGTCAGTCCTAACAATTTTGGCAGCTCACTTTTAAAAAGTCGATCGAGATAGGGCTGACACTCACCAGCATGGATAGCACACACGCCCCGCCCAAGACAATAAACATCATCGCTTTTTACAAACCGACCAGTTGTTGATCCTCGCACACACACTATGAGATCATTTTTCTGAGATGATTTAGTTGGCGCTATTGTCCATTTAATTTTCTTTGGATGGTGGCTACCAAATTCAACCGGACCGTTTACAAGCGGCATACCATCCCCATCAGAATTGTAAGTATCACCCTTCGGGGATTGCCCCATAGTAATATCGGAGATCTCTGAAAAAGTAGATACAGACCACCCCTCCGGAATCACCCCCAACTCACTATCCTGCATAGCCGATGGAAACAGCTCGGCGGTAGCGCGGAGCTCGGCATATTGCTCGGGCTGTTCGGCCTTGAGGCGGACCAGCCCATCGGCTGACTTGCCGGAAATGGCCTGCATGGCGGCGAGCAAGGCATCTTCCTCGCTGCCGCCCGCTTCCAGTGCGGCGACCTTGGCCTTGACCGGCTCGAAATTGACAAACCAGCTCTTGAAGATGGCCTGGGCCATCTGTTCGAGGGTTTTGTTGATTTGATGGTTGAGTTGGATTTTGTCAGAGATCGTCAGCCAGATAGATGCAATGATTGCCATCTCTGCATTGCTAGGAATGACGACTGGCAGAGCACTGAGAATGGATGTGTTCAGGTTTGGCATCGTCGCGCCGACAGCATGACGAACAATCCATTCTCGAACAGTGGGATGACATAGATAGGCGTGAAGGTATTCTGTTGAGACAGACTCTGGCTTAACTCGAACCCTGAGGCAGCCCGTGCCACAGAGCCAACCGTCCTCTTTTTCAGTTATTCGCGCACATTTTTCAACGTCACCACGGCGGCTGTAAACAATATCGCCAACTTGGACTTTGTATTTCGATAGTCGCTCGACATCCTCTGGTGATACGCGCGCAATGTCATCTGTGGTAACTGCATCCACAGAGATGTTTTTGGGCATGATCGAAGGAATGCCATCATCAACGTAATCGCCTGCATGCAACTGGCTACCGAAAGGGCCTGTTTGTATATCTCCTCCTGACGCTTTGGCTAACTCCCCAAGCGTAGTAACTTTCCACTGACTTGGGATGCTGGGAAAAAGTCTTTCAGAGCTCATACCCCAGCCCCCCAAGATTCCGCTTGATCTCCGCCTCCAGTCGCTCGCTCTCGGCAAATTGCTCCCGCAACTGCCCGGTCAGCCGCGCCATCTTCTCGGCGAAGGGCTCGCCATCCTCCTCCTGCTCTTCGGCGCCCACATAACGCCCGGGCGTCAGCACAAAGTCATGCTTCTTGATCTCCTCCAGGCTGGCGGCCTTGCAGAAGCCGGCGACATCCTCGTAGCCCTCGCCGCGCTGCCAGGCGTGGAAGGTATCGGTGATCCTGGCGAGATCCTCGGGGGCGAAGTCGCGCAGCACGCGATCCTTCATGTAGCCCAGGCGGCGGGCATCGATAAACAGGAACTCGTTACGGCGGGCGCGTTTCCTCACCTGGTTGGGCGAGAGGCCGCCGCTCTTGTCCTTGATCAGCAGCCAGATGCAGGCGGGAATCTGGGTATTGGTGAACAGCTGCCCGGGCAGGGCCACCATGCACTCCACCAGGTCCTCCTCCACCAGGCGCTTGCGGATCTCGCCCTCGTTATTGGTGTTGGAGCTCATGGAGCCATTGGCCAGCAGCAAGGCCATGCTGCCGGCGGGCGCCAGGTGGTGCAGCATATGCTGCATCCACGCAAAGTTGGCGTTGCCCTTGGGCGGGGTGCCGTACCTCCAGCGGGCGTCGTCGGCCAGGGATTCGCTCCACCAGTCCTTGGTGTTGAAGGGCGGGTTGGCCATCACGAAATCGGCGCGCAAGTCCGGGTGCTGGTCGTTCAGGAAGGTGTCGGCGTTCTTCTTGCCGAAGTTGAAGTCGATGCCGCGGATGGCCATGTTCATGGCGGCCAGGCGCCAGGTGGTGGGGTTGGATTCCTGGCCGTACACCGAGATGTGCTTCTTCTGCTCGCTGGCGTCGTAGTGCTGCTCCTTGGCGTGCTCCTCGATGAACTTATCGCTGGAGACGAAGAAGCCGCCGGAGCCCATGGCCGGGTCGTACACACGGCCGGAGTAGGGTTCGAGCATCTCTACGATCAGGGTGACGATGCTCTTGGGGGTGTAGTACTGGCCGCCCTGCTTGCCCTCGGCCAGGGCGAACTGGCCCAGGAAGTACTCGTAGACATGGCCGAGGATATCCTTGCTGTGCAGGCTCAGCCTTTCGCCGCCGAACACCGGTTTGGTGAAGGAGGTATCCGAGAAGGTGTTGATCAGGCCGAGCAGCTTGTCGTTCTCCAGCTGGAACTGGCCGATACGGTTGAGAATGCCCTTGAGCTTGGCATTGCTCCTCTCGATCTCCTCCAGGGCGTTGTCGATCAGCCAGGAGACCGAACGCAGCTTGACGTCATTACCGGTCTTTCCACCCGCTGAGGGCTCCTCCCGCCAGAGCACGCTGCCCACGGGCAGCACGGCCTTCTCCTTGAGGGTGCTCCAGCGGGCCGGCTTCGGTACCCAGAAGACGTTGGCCTCTCGGTAGTAGTCGAGCTGCTCCAGCTCCTCCTCGAGCGCCTGCTGGTACTCCGCGTCGCTTGCGAAGTCCTCCCGGGGCAGGTAGTAGATGTTGTCGTCGCTGTCGGTCTTGAACAGCGCCAGCAGTTCCTCCTGGCGCTCCTCGAAGGCGTCGGAAACGTACTTGAGGAAGATCAGCCCCAGCACCACGTGCTTGTAGTTGGCGGCGTCGAGGTTGGCACGCAGCTTGTCGGCGGCCTTCCATAGCTTGTCATCCAGCTCCTTGAGAAACTGCTGCTCCGTGCTGTTCATGCGTTACCCCGTGCGTGGTTTGCACACAGCTTGATAATGGCTCTGCTGAAAGTCCATAGGGTGCGAAGGCCGCCGAGGTCGTCCCCAGCCGCCCCGGTGCGTTCGCTTCGGAAGGGAGCGCCCGACCCTGTGAGCGCTCAGGCCAGCTCAGTGGTGGAAGCGCAGAGCCGCCTCCCTGGCCAGCTGGCGGATGGCCTGCCAGTCCTCGGCCTCCACCAGGGAGTTCGGGGTGAGCCAGGAACCGCCTATGCACATCACATTCTTGAGCGCCAGATAGTCCTCGGCGTTGTCGAGGTTGATGCCGCCCGTGGGGCAGAAGCGCGCCTCGGGGATCGGGCCGGCGAAGGCCTTGAGCGCCTTGACGCCTCCGCTGGACTCGGCGGGGAAGAACTTGAAGCGGCGGTAACCGTACTGCCAGCCGGTCATCAGTTCGGAGACGGTGGCCACGCCGGGCAGCATCGGCACCGGACTGGTCACACCGTAACGATAGAGCGCCTCGGTGCTCCCCGGGGTGACCACGAAGTCGGCGCCGGCCTGTTCGGCCTGGCGGTACTGGGCCGGCGTCAGCACGGTGCCCACCCCGATGCTGGCCTGGGGCAGCGCCGCCTTGATCCGGCGGGCCGCCTCCAGGGAACAGTCGGTGCGCAGGGTCACCTCGAGCACGGTCAGGCCTCCCTCGACCAGGGCAGTGGCCAGCGGCACGGCATCTTCGATGCGCTGGATGGCCAGCACCGGAATCACCTCGGCCTTCAGGCAGATGCTGTCGAGCTCGGTGGTACGGGTGGAGGGCAGCTGCTTGTCGATACGCTCTTCGATACGCTTTTCGGACGTCATGTGAGTCACTCCGAGAAATTCAGGGAACCGGCCTCAAGGAGCCCAGTAGGTGGCCAGCGGGCAGGTAAGGAAGGCACGGATCGGCAACTCGCGGACGTCATCGCCCGCCAGCGCCCGCACCAGCATGTCACGCTTTTCGCCGCCGGTGATGTGCAGGAAGTGGCGCCGAGCCCGGTGCAGGCGGTCGGCGCTCAGGGTGATACGCGGCTGGGGCTGGCTCGACGCACGCACCGCCACGGTGATGGCGTCGGTGGTCAGCGCCAGGTCCAGCTCACGGCTATCCGGGAACAGCGAGGCGGTGTGCCCATCGCCGCCCATGCCCAGCACCACCGCGCTGGCGGGCCAGGCCAGGCCGGCGATGCGCTCGGCCACCGTCTCGGCACCCTGTTCGGGAGTGGGATCGTCGGTGGTCAGGGGCACGAGGGTCGCCTCGGCGGCAGGCCCCCGAAGCAGGTGGGCTCGCACCAGACGCGCGTTGCTGGCATCGGCATCCTCGGCGACCCAGCGCTCGTCGGCCAGGGTCACCTGGACGCGCGCCCAGGGCAGCTCGCAGGCACCCAGCGCCCGGAAGAAGGGGACCGGCGTAGAGCCCCCGGAGACCACCAGCAGGGCGCGCTCATGGCGGGCCAGGTCCTGTCGCAGCGCCTCGGCGACTGCCTCGGCCAGCTGTCCGGCCAGGCGTTCACGGCAAAGCTCGCTCATCTCGGCTCTCCTTAGTAATCCTCATACCAGCTGCGGCCATCCTGGGTGATCATGGCGATGGACGCGACCGGCCCCCAGGAGCCGGCAGGATAGCGGCGCGGCGGTTCAGCAAGATCCTCCCAGGCGGCGATCAGGCTGTCGCACCACTGCCAGGCGTGTTCGACCTCGTCGCGGCGCACGAAGAGGTACTGCTGACCCTTCATCACCTCCAGCAGCAGGCGCTCGTAGGCATCGGGAATCCGAGTCTTGGGGAAGGCGCTGTTGAAGTCCAGGTGCAGCGGGCCGCGGCGCAGGCGCATGCCCTTGTCCAGGCCGCTGTCCTTGGTCAGCACCTCCAGGGCGATGCCCTCCTCCGGCTGCAGGCGGATCACCAGCTTGTTGGCGGCCAGGTCGCGCTGGTCCGGGTCGAAGATATAGTGGGGCTGCTGGCGAAAGTGGATCACAATCTGCGAGAGCTTCTCGGGCATGCGCTTGCCGGTGCGAAGGTAGAAGGGCACGCCGGCCCAGCGCCAGTTGGCCACGCGGGTCTTCATGGCCACGAAGGTCTCGGTATGGCTCTCGACGTTGGCCCCCTCCTCCTCGAGGTAGCCAGGCACGGCCTGGCCATCCGTGGTGCCGGCGATGTACTGGCCGCGTACCACGTCGCGCCCCAGCATGTCATCGGTGAACGGCGTGAGCGCCTTGAGCACCTTGACCTTCTCGTCGCGGATGGCATCGGCGTCGAGGTTGGCCGGCGGGTCCATGGCAATCAGGCAGACCAGCTGCAGCAGGTGATTCTGCACCATGTCGCGCAGCTGACCGGCCTCGTCGAAGTAGCCCCAGCGCCCCTCGATGCCCACCTGCTCGGCCACGGTGATCTCCACGTGGGAGATATGGTTCTGGTTCCACTGGGTGCCGAACAGCGGATTGGCGAAGCGCAGTGCGATCAGGTTTTGCACTGTCTCCTTGCCCAGGTAGTGGTCTATGCGATAGACGCGCGACTCGGGAAATACCGCGCCGATGGCGTCGTTGATCGCCGCCGAGGACTCGAGGTCATGGCCGATCGGTTTCTCGACCACCATCCGTGCCTGCTCGTCCAGGCTGCCGCTGGCCTCCAGGTGGCGGCAGATGTCACCGTAGATCTTCGCCGCCACCGACAAGTAGACCACCATGGGGCGAGACACCCCCTGGCGCCACTCGCGGATCTCGGCGTAGCCATCGGGCTGGGTGAAGTCGAAGCGACGGTAGTCGAGGCGAGCCAGAAAGCGTGCCAGAGCCGCGCGGTCGAGCTCCTCGGCTTTGACGTGGGTCGTGAGCGCCTGCTCGATGCGGGCCTTGAAGCCGTCGAGATCGAGCTCCTGGCGCGCCAGGCCCAGCAGGCGCGTGGTCGGGTCAAGCAACCCCTCGCGGTCGAGCTGGAAAAGCGCCGGAAAGAGCTTGCGCTGGGCCAGGTCGCCGAGGGCGCCGAACAGCGCCAGGTCGATCTCCGTGCTGGCCGTCTGGCCGGATCGGTTGTGATGGCTCATCCCCGCTCCCTTCGTTGACTTCCACGAGACTCGACGAGCTAGACGTTTGCTATGGCCTGCCCCCGCCGGCTCAGGCTAGGATAGTCAGCATAATGTAGTTAAATCACTACATCATCTCGTTCGAGGCATGAACCCCGCGGCCCCGCGCCGCCCCAGCATGGAGGGCGCCACCGCGCCATGGCCCGTCACGACCTGATCGATCGCATCCGTCAGCGCCTCGAGGAGCTCAACCGCTCCGAGCGCAAGGTGGCCGACGTCATCCTCGCCGACCCGGCCAGTGCCACCGGCATGAGCATCGCCACCCTGGCCCAGGCCGCCTCGGTCAGCGAACCCACCGTCAACCGTTTCTGCCGCAACTTCAACGCCAAGGGCTACCCGGACTTCAAGATCAAGCTGGCCCAGAGCCTGGCCGGGGGCACGCCCTATGTCAGCCAGGCGGTAGAGCCCGACGACACGGCCGCCGACTACACCCAGAAGATCTTCGGCGCCACCATCGCCGCGCTGGATAACGCGCGCCGCCAGACCGATCCGGTGCGCATCGAGCGGGTGGTGGACTATCTGATCCAGGCCAAGCAGATCCACTTCTTCGGCCTGGGCGCCTCGGGCGCCGTGGCCCAGGACGCCCAGCACAAGTTCTTTCGCTTCAACCTCCCGGTGACCGCCTACATGGACGTGCTGATGCAGCGCATGGTGGCCTCGAGCTGCCACACCGGCGATGTCGTGGTGGTGATCTCGTGGACCGGGCGCACCCGGGAGCTGGTCGACATCGCCCGCCTGGCTCGCGAGAGCGGCGCCGTGGTGCTGGGTATCACCGCGCCCGACTCGCCGCTGGCCAGGGAGTGCACCGAGACCCTGGAAGTCGCCACCCCCGAGGATACCGACCACTACATGCCGATGACCTCGCGGATGATCCAGCTGACGCTGATCGACGTGCTGGCCACCGGGGTGACCCTGCGTCGCGGCGAGGACTTCCTCGGGCACCTCAAGAAGATCAAGGATAGTCTCAAGGAGACACGCTACCCGGCCGGCCAACGCTGAACATCGCTGTGATTGCTCTCTCGCGGCGGCTGCGACCGCACGAGGGGGCCATCATGAACGCCCCCTGCAAACGCCAGGGAAGCACCAGGCTCAGTAGCTGTACTCACCGCTGATCACCGCGGCGGTGATGGTGATCTCTACCCTGAGCTCGTCGGCCGGCATCGGCGCGCAGACGCAGGTGCGCGCCGGGGCGTGGCCGGTGGGTACCCAGGCATCCCACACCGCATTCATGCCGGCAACGTCGTGGCCATCCTTCAGGTAGACGGTGGCGGTGAGCAGGTTTTCCCGGTCGGAGCCGATCTCGGCCAGCAGCGCATCCACTCGCGCCAGCATGCTCTTCGTCTGCTCGGTGATATCGCCGTGGCGCGCCTCCGGACCAGGCACCTGGCCGCACAGATAAGCGATACCGTTATGGATCACGGCGCGGCTCATGCGCGCCTTGGTGTCGTGACGGATGATGGTCATGAGTACTCCTCTTGGGTTAGCGACCAGCTGTTAACATGGCCTTCCGGATTCACCGCCTCATCATGCCAGCGCCAGAGGAGGGCGTCATGGGCTACCGCCTACTGTTGCGTAACCACAGCGGCCTGGTCGGCATCGCCTTCCTGGCGATGTTTACCTCGAGCCTGGGGCAGAGCTTCTTTATCGGGCTCTTCCAGTCGCCGATCAGCCAGCACCTGGGACTTTCCGCCGGGCAGTTCGGCGCCGCCTACGCGGCGGTGACCCTGGCGTCGGGCTTCGCCGTGCTGCGCCTCGGGCCCAGCATCGACTGGATCGCCCCGCGGCGCTTCGCGTTGATGGTGATCGCCGTCCTGCTTGTCGGCATCCTGCTGCTGACCGCCGCGCCCTGGTGGGGGCTGGGGCTGCTAGGGCTGGGCCTGGTGCGCTTTTGCGGCCAGGGCATGATGCCCCACCTGGGCAACACCCTGGCGGGACGCGAATTTACCGTCTTGCGTGGCCGGGCGCTCGGTCTGGTGGGCATCGGGATCATGCTCGGTGAAACGGCCCTGCCGCCGCTGATGGCAGCGCTGCTGGTGTGGCTGGGCTGGCGGGAGCTATGGTGGCTATTCGTGGCCTTCCTGGCGCTGTTCTGGGTGCCGCTGCTGCTGCTCGCCCCTTGGCCAGCGGCACCCGGCCTGCGCCCCCGCAAGGGGGAGCGTCGAAACGGCCCGCGCCCCTTCCGGGAGGCCCGTTTCTGGCGGCTGCTGCCGCTGCTGATGGTGCTGCCCGTCACCATGACCGGGCTGTTCATCTATCAATCCCGGATGACCGCCGACCTGGGGTCTAGCCTGGGCGTCTACGCCCTGGCGCTGACCGGCATGGGTATTGCCAAGCTGCCAGGGGCCCTGTTCGGGGGGCGCTGGGTGGATACGCTGGGCCCCATCCGCCTGGCGCGCCTCTATCTGTTGCCCTATGCGCTGGCCCTGCTGGTCGCCATCAGCGCCGGGGGCAACCTCGGCGTCTGGGCACTGATGGTGGGGGGCGGACTGGCCATGGGTGCCCAGGAGCCCATCGCCACCAGCCTGCTGGTGCGCAGCTGGGGCGCCGAGCATCTCGGCACGGTGCGGGCGACCCTGAGTGCCTCGATGGTCTTCTCCACCGGCCTGGCACCGGCGGTACTGGGCATCGCTCTGGATCTGGGCGCCAGCTTCACCGCCATCCTCATCGGCATGCTGGCCTTTCTGGTCATCGGCTGGTGGCTGGCCCAAGGGTTACTCGGCCAGCTCAAGGCCCAGGATTGACAAACGCCAACGCCCCGGGCTCCCTTCATCAATTCAGGAGCACCGGGGCGTCGTGCCTGGCTTGGGGACAGCGGTCAACGCAGCAGCAGCACCGGCACCTTCGCCTTGCGGAGCATCTCGGTGGTGGTGCTGCCCACCAGCAGATGGCGGATGCGCGAGTGGCCGTAGGCGCCCATTATCAGCAGGTCGATGGCGTGCTCGTCCTTGTAGGCGCGCAGAGTCGCCTCCACCTCGCCGGCGCGGATGGCACCCTCTGCCTCGTGACCGGCATCGCGCAGGGTCGCAAGCGCCCAGTCGAGTTGGGAGCGGTTGTCGCCAGTCTCGGCGCCCACGATCACCACGTGCACCGGAATACCCGCGAACAGTGGGCTCTTCGCAAGCATCTCCACGCCCTTGCGGGTAGTCTTGCTGCCGTCGAAGGCGAGCATCACCGCCTCTGGAGCCTTGAAGGTGTCAGGCACCATCAGGATCGGACGGTGCAAGGTGCGCACCACCCGCTCCAGGTTGGAGCCCAGGTGGCCGCTGTCCTGATGGGCGGTCTCGCCGCGCTTGCCGATCACCAGCAGGCGGATCTCCTCCTGCAGTTCCTCCAGAGTCTCCACCAGGGTACCGTTACGCTGACGGGTGCCCGGTTCCGCGACACCCCTAACAATAGCCCGCTCCTTGGCGGCCGTGAGCGTCAGGCGCCCTTGTTCCTGTGCCACCTTGGCGCGCTGTTCATCGAGCTGGGAGAGCTCCTCGAGCAGGTGCTCCCGCGAGCCCAGGCCGATATTGCCGGAGAGGTCCGCCTCGGCGGTCTGGGGATGGTTGTCTACCACATGCAGGAAGGTCAGCGGCGCCCCCAGGGCCAGGCTGGCCCAGGCGGCGGAGTCGCACACTCCCTCGGAAAATTTGGAGCCGTCGATGGCGGCCATCACCTGTTCGGTCATCGTGTCATTTCCTGGCTGGCGTATGTCGTTATCCGTCTTGACGTTTCTACCCCATGCACGGGGCCTTGCATAGGACGTGGATCAACGTAGCCGCGATTCGTCCAGGAAGGAGGTCAAGGGGCCCGAGTGGGTCAGCGCCAGACGGTGCATGGCCCGGGTGCAGGCCACGTAGAGCAGGTTGCGCTCCATGTCGGTGGCGTAGTTGCCAGCGGTGACCTCCGGGACGATGACCCGGTCGAACTCCAGGCCCTTGGCCATATGGGCGGTGCAGACGACGATGCCGCGGCCGAAGGCGGCACTCTTCTCGCCGAGCAGCTGCAGCCGCTCGAAATCACCTTGCTCGCCGCCGTCCAGGGCCTCGAAGACCTTCTTGGCCTGCTTCTGGGTCTTGCAGACGATGCCCAGGGTGTTGTGCTCGGAATCCGTGAAGTCACAGGCCAGCTCGCCGATGATGGCGAGCTCCGCCTTACGGGTGCGGGCCCGGATCACTCGAGGCTCCTCGCCGTGGCGCTCGATCGCCTCCAGGTCGGGGTTGGGGGAGATGCGCTGCGCGAAGCGGGTGATCGGAAGGCTCGAGCGGTAGCTCTTGTTCAGGGTCACGCAAGAGGACTGGCGCAGCACCCGGCGGATCTCCTCGACTCCGGAACCGGTATAGGGATTCACCGACTGGAAGGCGTCGCCGAGGATGGTCTTCTTGCAGGCGAACAGCCGGCCGATCACCGCGTACTGCACCGGGGTATAGTCCTGCATCTCGTCGACCAGCAGGTGCTTGACGTCCCGCCAGCGCGAACGCACGCCCTCCAGGCGCATCTTCAGGTAGATCAGCGGGAAGACGTCGGCGTATTCCAGCCGCCCCCGCGAGGCGGTCCTGAACAGCTCGGGCCGCTCCAGCCAGTCGTAGAAGGCCCTGTAGGTCTCGCGCAGGGTGGACCGGTGCAGCATCGTCTTCACGGCCGCCTTGAGCTGCTTGCGCTCCTCCGGCTCCAGGTCGTAGTTGTACTGGTTGCCGATCTTGCGCTCGATCTCCCAGCTCACCTGTCGGAGGCGCTCGTTGGTGGGCAGATGGCGGTGCTTGCGGAATACCTCCTCGAGCAGCCAGGCCGGCACCAGCCGCCGGGCGATCCAGATATCCTCGGCGGCGAAGCGGTTCGCCTCCACGTGGCCTGCATAACGGTCAAGCTCGGCGAGAAACGCCGGCGACGCCTTGTAGCGCAGCCGCGCCTTCATCGCCTCGTCGTCCTTCTCCAGCAGCGAGGCGGTCTGCTCGAAGAAGCTCTCGAAGCGGTACTGGCCGTCGAGCAGCTCGTCGGCCAGCTCCTCCATGCCGACCTGGTTGACCGTCTCTTCGCCGAGCTCCGGCAGCACGTTGGCGATGTAGTCGGAGAACACCCGGTTGGGGGAGATGATCAGGATGTCCTCGGAGCGCAGGCTGTCCTTGAAGCGGTAGAGCAGATAGGCGATGCGGTGCAGGGCAATGGAGGTCTTGCCGGAGCCGGCCACCCCCTGGATCACCAGCACCTGGGCCTCGTCGTCGCGGATAATGGCGTTCTGGTCGCGCTGGATGGTGGCGACGATGTTCCTCATGCCCTCGTCGGAGGCGCGGCCGAGCTCTTCCTGGAGCACGTCGTCGACCACGTGCACCGCGCTGTCGATCATCAGCTCGATCTCGCCCCCCTTGATGCGGAACTGCCGCTTCAGGGTGACCTCGCCGGCCACCGTACCCTCGGGGCTCTCATAGGTGGCGGGGCCGGTCTCGACGTCGTAGAAGAGCGAGGCGATGGGCGCCCGCCAGTCATGCACCCGGCTGACCCGGGCCAGGTCGTCATGGAAGTGGTAAACGCCGATATAGACCGGCTCCGGCTTGCCGCCGCGGGCGAAGTCGAAGCGCCCGAAATAGGGCGAGTGGCGCAGCTTCTCGAGCTTCTGACGCCGCGCCAGGGCGTTGTCGCCGGACATGACCGACTGCTCGATGGACTCCCGCGCCGAGATCTTCTCGATATGGTCCATCTCGTCGCGGCTCGACCAGAGGTACTCCTTCTGGGCCTGGATGTCCTCGGCATAGGCCTCAAGCCGCTGGCCCAGCTCGTCAAGGTTGGCCTCGATGCGCTCGAGGGTATGGTCGAGATGGCGGCGCTCGGCCAGTCGCTCGGGACTCTCGGCTTGCTGATTCATCGCGTCTGGTTTGGCTCGGCTCATGGTGAAAGGGAAGTGCTTGGCGTCAGGTCGCCCCGATCTCGCGGGTACTGTGGAACTCGATCTCGGGCCACTTCTCGAGGGTCAGCTGAAGCACCGAGCGGTTGGGGGCCATGAACGCCAGCGCTCCGGCGGCATCCCGGGCCAGGCGGTTGGCATTGGACTGCATGAACCGCTTCATCGCCGGGGCATCGGCGCTGCTCACCCACAGCGCCTTGTGCACGGGGACGCTGTCGAAGCTGGCGTCGATCTTGTACTCGGTGAGCAGGCGATGGGCCACGGTCTCGAACTGCAGCTGGCCCACGGCGCCCAGCACCATGCCGGTCTTCTCGAGGGGCTCGAAGACCTGGATGGTGCCCTCCTCGCCGAGCTCCTGCAGCGCCTTGTTGAGCTGCTTGGCGCGCAGCGGGTCATTGAGCCTGGCCACCCTGAAGATCTCCGGGGAGAAGTGCGGGATGCCCTCCAGTTCCAGCGTCTCGCCCTGGGTGATGACATCGCCGATGCGCAGGCGACCGTGGTTGGGAATGCCGATGATGTCCCCCGCATAGGCCTCGCTCAGGTGGCTGCGCTCCTGGGCCATGAAGGTGATGGCATGATCCAGCTTGATCGCCTTGCCCGAGCGAAGATGCGTGGCGCGCAGCCCCTGGCGGTAGGCGCCCGAACAGATGCGCAGGAAGGCGATGCGGTCACGGTGCAGCGGATTCATGTTGGCCTGGATCTTGAAGACGATGCCGGTGAAGTCGGCCTCATCGGGCAGCACCTCTCGCTGCCTGGCCTCCCGAGACCTGGGAGATGGCGCCCAGGACACCAGGGCCTGGAGAATGTCGCGCACCCCGAAGTTGTTGATGGCCGAACCGAAGAACACCGGTGACAGGTCGCCGGCCAGGAAGGCCTGACGGTCGAAGGGCGCTGCCGCCTCCCGCACGATCTCCACTTCCTCCTTGAAGGTGGCGTGGGCGATGGGAAAGTGCTCGACCAGATAGGGGTGATCCTCTCCGTCCAGCACCTCGACCTCGGTGTCGGCGGTATTGTCACCGGGCGTGAACTTGAGCATCTGGTTACGCTGCAGGTCATAGACCCCGGCAAACTGCTTGCCCATGCCGACCGGCCAGGTCACCGGCGCGCACGCCAGCTTGAGGATCTCCTCGATCTCGTCGATCAGCTCAAGGGGGTCACGGACCTCGCGATCCATCTTGTTGATGAAGGTGATCACCGGTGTCTTGCGCAGTCGGCACACCTCGAGCAGCTTGATGGTCTGGGCCTCGACGCCCTTGGCGGCGTCGATCACCATCAAGGCGGCGTCCACCGCGGTGAGCACCCGGTAGGTGTCTTCCGAGAAGTCCTGGTGGCCGGGCGTATCGAGCAGGTTGATCACGCAGCCCTCGTGCTCGAATTGCATCACCGAACTGGCCACCGAGATACCACGCTGCTTCTCGACTTCCATCCAGTCCGAGGTCGCGAACTGCTGACTTTTCTTGCCCTTGACGGTGCCCGCCGAACGGATGGCCCCGCCATACATCAGCAGCTTTTCGGTGAGAGTCGTCTTGCCGGCATCGGGATGCGAGATGATCGCAAAGGTACGGCGCCTGGCCACCTCCTGCGACAGGGAGGTGGCGGCATTGACGGTAGCGGTTGATGACATCTTTGACCTGACGGGATCGGGAATGGGAAACCTGGGACCACTGGAGTGACCATGAATGGCTAATCCCAGGCGGGCTCCCGGGCCGTGGCCGACTCCTGCGCGCCGAGCACCAGATCATGGTGGCGGCGCCGCCAGAACACCGAGCTGATCCCTGGCCCTGCCTCCATCAGCAGCGCCGCATCGATGGGATTGAGCGCTTGCTCGGGACGCTGCTGACCGATGCTGACGTAGCCCCGTTCCAGCAACTGCTGGACGTGCAGAGATGAGGAGCGTGTCTCGAGACTCATCGATTACTCCCCCTGGAAGCGCCAGGAGCGCACGCCGCGCACCAGCGCTCGGTTGGCGATGCTCAGGAAGCGGCCCCGCTCCATGATCGCCGAGGTGACCCCTGAGCCATGCATGTCCTGATAAACCACCAGCAGGGTGGCACGGCTATCGATGGGAAGATGGTCATGCACGCTGATCCAGCCATCCTTCGAGGAGAGCTGTTCTGCATCGGGCAGGAAGGCCCCTTGAACACTCATAAAGATACCTGATTACGTATATGGCTCAGCCAGCTTCAGGAGCCGGTAAGGCATCGGCGGTGTTCTGGCCGCCACCGTCAGAAAGCGCGGAATCATGGCCGTGAGGTCATAGCGCCGATTGAAGCGGTACTCGAACTCAGCCAGATAGCGCGGCACATGTTGTCCACGGATGGCATGGTAGCTGCCGGTGATGGCGTTCTTGACGTTGCCCAGCACGGTGTTGACCCAGTTGAAGGCGGGGATCTGCGCACTGGCACGGCCACCGCCAGTGATGAAGCGCTCATGGGTGTAGGCCGGGGTATCGAAGACCCGGAAACACCCCAGGCCATCGCTGACCACCCGACTGCCAGGCGCGATGGCGACCTGGGCATAGCGCCTCACCTCGGCGCGGGTAAAGCCGCTTACGCGACGCAGCTGGACGCGCTGGGGATGGCCCTCCTCATCGGTCTGCACCGCGGCGACGAACGGGAACTTGTGCTCAGCGCCGCGCCCGCGCTTTCCCGGCCGTTCACCGCCGAGGTAGGCATCATCGATCTCGATGCGTCCGGTGAGCGTCTCGCCCTGGTTGCGCTCATGCATGACCTGCAGCAGCTTGTGCTTGAGCTTCCAGGCGGTGTTGTAGCTGACGCCGAGCTCGCGGGACAGCTGCAGCGCCGAGAGGCCATTCTTGCGTTGGGTCAGCAGGTAGATGGCCAGAAACCAGGTGGTGAGCGGCAGGTGCGTGGCGTGGAAGATGGTCCCGGCAGTCAGCGAGGTCTGATGGTGGCAGTGATGGCACTGGTACACCCCGCGCGCGAGTTGGCAGCCGGTGGTGTTGCCGCAGTCGGGGCAAACAAACCCCGTGGGCCAGCGATGCTGAAACAGGGCCGCACGGCACTGCGCTTCGGTGCCGTACTGGTCGAGAAATGCCGGCAATGACAGACCGGACTGGAACTGGATAGGATTGCGAGCCATGACGGTATCTCCTGAGAAACCCTTACCTTTCAGCATAGTCCAGGCCCCGCCAGCGTAGCTGTACAAAGTGCGTAATCAGGTAAAGATATCCTTGCAGCTTGTCCTACGGACAGGCAGCCAACCTTGTCGTGCGACGACAGGCTGAGGGCTGCGAACGCCAAGCAGGTAGGGATAACAGGAGCGCTAGGGTGGACTGATGAGGGTGTCGGTGAGTAACTGAGGCAACGGATTGCTCCTCTTGCAGTTACCAGCGACCTCGAGGAAGGTATCTGGATGGTCAGGTTAGCAAGGATTCACGATAACAAACCCTGGAACGACTGTTCAAGGGAAGGGGCCCCTCCACTCTCCACTTCCAGGAGCCAGTTGGCATACAGCACGGCCTCCTGATTACCGCTCGCGACCAACTGGAGACGCCTGAGGTGGTGACGCTTTCGGCACATTGCCAGGAGCGCCAGGGCCAGCCCTCCCGCCTGGCGATCCTGCAGCGGTGGCAAACCAGCCTGCTGTGGCAACGGCAGAGCCAGCGACGCCACCTCATGGCGATCGGCCACCCGCAGCGCAAGGCGATAGCTCAGCAACAGCTTTTGCCACTCGTCCCAAGACGCCGTCTGGGGCGGCATGAACTTGATAACCTTGGGGGTAGTATCGAGCGGCGACCAGGCCATCCAGGCCTGTCCCACGGCCGCCCTGCCCAGGTCGCGCCGCTGGGTATCGGTAGCCGGTACCACCACGGCATCAAGGGCTTCCTCATCGAGCTCTTGATGGAGCCTCACTTCTATGGTCAGCTCGTCTTGCGTCAATCTCAGCATCTCTACTCCTTACTCGGCACAGTCGATGCATTTAAGCACGGCCGGATCCCACTCGAGTCGCTTGGCAGCGATCCACTCGCCGCACTCGATACACTCGCCGTACTCCCCTCGGTCGATCCGCGCCAGGGCGGCATCGATCCGCCGAATCGCCATCTGCCGACGATCCTCCTCGGCCTTGGCCATGGCCTGGCCCTGCAGCGCATCCATGCGCGACAGGCGCCCCACGGATTGCTGGTCGAGCATGACCGTGGCGCGGCTCTCCTTGCTCTGGTAGCTCTGGTCGATCAGCGCCGCCTTGGCATCCTCCAGCTGGCGGGTGATCTTGTCGATATCGAGTTCCGGATGATTCATCTCATGCCCTCCACACGCAGTGGATCATCGAAGACGGCGACAGAGACTGTCGGCTCCCATCTGCTCGAGGGCCCAACATAGCCTCTTTATCCAAGACTTTGTAGCGCCGTGACTGGCAGGCGAGTAAAGTCGTCACGGGCACCCAGCCCGTACCCGCTGGCAAATGGTTTCAGAGTGTCGGGGCGTCGTAGCCATGGGGTTCGTCGGTGTAGACGCAGACGTTGGCGTGGTGCACGTCACCCTCGGGTGATACGACGTGGGTGGCGAAGAATTCCTGGATCTCGCGACGGTTGCAGTGCGACTCGAAGGCCTCTCGGCTGGCCATCGGAGATGAACCCTGAGGTAAACAGGGAGTAGTCGCTCATCGAACATTCCAGGAAAATGAGTGATGGTCAAACGGCATCAGCTGACGCGGTAGTAGCCGCCCAGCACGCCCTTCTTGCTCAGCACGAACTGCCAGAGCTGGATATCGCGGGCGCGGAAGACGCCGGCACAGCTCAGCAGGTAATAGCGCCAGATGCGATAGAAGCGCTCGCCGTAGGCCTCGGCGAACCGGGGCCAAGCGGCCTCGAAGTTCTCGTACCAGGCCATCAGGGTCCTGTCGTAATCGGCACCGAAGTTGTGCAGATCCTCGACCACGAACAGCCCCTCGGCGGCATCGGTGACGTGCCCCATGGCCGGCAGCTCGCCGTTGGGGAAGATGTACCTGTCGATCCAGGGGTCCGGCGAGGTATCACGCGCGTTCTTGCCGATGGTGTGCAGCAGGAAGAGACCGTCGTCCTTGAGGCAGCGCTCGGCGACCTCCATGTAGGTGCGGTAATTCTTGCGACCGACATGTTCGAACATGCCGATGCTGACGATGCGATCGAACTGCTCGGTCTCGTCGCGGTAGTCCTGCAGGCGGAACTCCACGGGCAGCCCGCGCTGCATCAGCGTCTTGCCGTAGTCGGCCTGCTCGCGGGAGATGGTCAGCCCCACGCACTCCACGCCGTAGTGCTCGGCGGCATAGGCCATGAAGCTGCCCCAGCCGCAGCCGATGTCGAGCACCCGCATGCCGGGCTCGAGCCCGAGCTTGCGACAGACCAGGTCGAGCTTGGCCTCCTGGGCCTCCTCCAGGTTTCGTGCTTCCTTCCAGTAGCCGCAGGTGTAGGTCATGCGCTTGTCGAGCATGGCGGCGTAGAAATCGTTGCCGATATCGTAGTGGGCCTCACCCACCTGAAAGGCCCGCTTGGCGGTCTGCAGATTGACCAGCCTGGTGCGCAGGTGATGAAACACCAGCTTGCGGTGACTGATCTTGTCGGGAAGGCGGGCCCGCATCAGCTGGAAGAAGAACTCATCGAGGCGCTCGGCGTCCCAGTCGCCGTTCACGTAGCTTTCACCGAAGCCCAGATTACCGCGGGCGAGGGCCTCGTCGATGACGCCGTGGGCATTGAACTTGATGTCCCAGGGACGGTTACCGTTGATGCGAATATCGGCCTCGTCGAGTAGTTCGGCGACGAAGCGATGAGAGGACGATGTCTCATCGAAGAACGCAGTGTGCGTCAGCGATTTACTGTCCAATGGTCAGGTCCTTTTTCAATTCCCGCTCAGGGGAGGTCGTTCGATCCTCTTTCTAGATGGGTGGCGTCTTGGACGGGCTCAGGGTGGACTCAGGATCATGGCGCCATCTCCATGCTCTGGCGTAAAAAAGCCGGCGCACCGTGCAGGACGGGGCCGGCTCGGGGAAACATCAGCGCAGCAGCAGGATCGGCACGCTGGCGTGGCGCAGCATCTCGGTGGTGGTGCTGCCCACCAGCAGGTGGCGAATGCGTGAGTGGCCGTAGGCGCCCATCACCAGCAGGTCGATGCCCTGCTCCACCTGGTAGGAACGCAGGGTGGCCTCTACCTCGCCGGCGCGGATGGCGCCCTCGGCCTCGTGGCCGGCGTCACGCAGGGTCTTGAGCGCCCATTCGAGCTGGGAACGGTGCTCACCGGTCTCGGCGCCGACGATCACCACATGAACGGGGATGCCCGCGAACAGCGGGCTCTTCGCCAGCATCTCCACGCCCTTGCGGGTGGTCTGGCTGCCGTCGAAGGCGAGCATCACCCTCTCGGGACGCCTGAAGGAGTCCGGCACCATCAGGATCGGCCGATGCAGGGTGCGCACCACCCGCTCCAGGTTGGAGCCCAGGTGATCGCTGTGATGTTCGGCACCCTCGCCACGCTTGCCGATCACCAGCAGGCGCATCTCCCCCTGAAGCTCCTCCAGGGTCTCCACCAGAGTGCCGTTGCGCTGGCGGGTGGCGGGGTCGCTCACGCCGTCCTCGACGGCCCGCTCCCTGACGGCCTGCAGCATGAGGCGGCCCTGCTCCTGGGCCACCTTGGCGCGCTGTTCGTCGAGCTGGGAGAGCTCCTCGAGCAGGCGCTCCCGAGCCCCGGCGCGCAGGTTACCGGAGAGGTTGCGCTCCTCGGGAGCGCCGTGGTTATCGTTCACATGGAGGAAGGTCAGCGGTGCGCCCAGGGCCAGGCTGGCCCAGGCGGCGGCGTCGCACACGCCTTCTGAGAACATGGAGCCATCGATGGCGGCCATTACCCGTTCGGTCATCTCAGTGCCCTCCCATCAGTTTCTCGACGGCTTCCGGATCGTCATGCACCGCGAAGCGGTCGACGATGGTGGCGCTCGCCTCGTTGAGGCCTATCAGCTCCACCTCGGTACCCTCGCGGCGGAACTTGATCACCACGCGATCGAGGGTCTGCACGGAAGTGATGTCCCAGAAGTGGGCGCGGGACAGATCGATGGTGACCTTCTCCACGGTCTCCTTGAAGTCGAAGGCGCCGCTGAAGTGCTCGGAAGAGGCGAAGAACACCTGGCCCACCACCTTGTAGATCCGGCGGCTACCCTCATCGGCCTCTTCGGAGCCGATATAGAGGATATTGCCCACCTTGTTGGCGAAGTTCATCGCGGCGAGCAGCACGCCGACGAAGACGCCGATGGCCAGGTTGTGGGTCCCCACCGTCACAATCACCGTGGCCACCATGACCATATTGGTGCTCATGGGGTGCTTCTTGAGGTCCTTGATGGAGCTCCAGCTGAAGGTACCGATGGAAACCATGATCATCACCGCGACGAGGGCGGCCATGGGAATCTGCGAGACCCAGTCGGCCAGGAAGACCACCATCAGCAGCAGCACCACGCCGGCGATCAGCGAGGACATGCGGCGGCGACCGCCGGACTTGATGTTGATCACCGACTGGCCAATCATCGCACAGCCCGCCATGCCGCCGATCAGGCCGGAGCCGATGTTGGCGATGCCCTGGCCCTTGCACTCGCGGTTCTTGTCGCTCTTGGTGTCGGTCAGGTCGTCGACGATGGTGGCGGTCATCATCGACTCGAGAAGCCCCACCACGGTCAGCATCAGCGAGTAGGGCAGAACGATCATCAGGGTCTCGAGGTTGAGCGGGACGTCCGGCCACAGGAAGACCGGCAGGCTATCCGGCAGCTCGCCCATATCGCCCACGCTGCGAATCTCCATGCCGGTGAGCAGGTAGACCGAGGTGAGCACCACGATGCAGACCAGCGGCGAGGGGATCGACTTGCCGATCTTCGGCAGGAGGGGAAAGCCGTAGATGATGCCGAGCCCGGCGGCCGTCATTGCATAGACATGCCAGGTCACCCCGGTGAGTTCGGGCAGCTGGGCCATGAAGATCAGGATCGCCAGGGCATTGACGAAGCCGGTGACCACCGAGCGCGAGACGAAGCGCATCAGCTCGGCGAGCCTGAGGTACCCCGCGATGATCTGTAGCACCCCGGTGAGCAAGGTGGCCACCAACAGGTACTCGAGGCCGTGGTCGCGCACCAGAGTGACCATCAGCAGCGCCATGGCACCGGTGGCACCGGAAATCATGCCGGAACGGCCGCCGGTAAAAGCGATGATCACGCAGATGGCGAAGGAGGCGTAGAGACCCACCTTGGGGTCGACGCCGGCGATGATCGAGAAGGCGATCGCCTCGGGAATCAGGGCCAGGGCGACCACGATTCCCGAGAGGGTGTCGCCTTTCAAGTTGGAAAACCAACTCAGCTTCATTTTTTCGTACATGCTGAAGTCCAGTCTGGGTGGGTGTCTTGCCGTCAGGCGCCGGGGTATAGCGCAATGCCGGATGGGCGGCTGCACCGATGGCGGTGCAATCCACAAGGATCCGGCGTTGCCACTTGCTTGTAGATGGTGCGACTTCGGGAGTGCGCGCGGAGGCGCCATGGCATCAGGGGGATGCCGCGCGGCGACACCTCGGTGACGAGGAAGCCGCCGCAGAAGAAAACGAGAGGAGTGTGCTAGGGCGGCGTGGCCAGCCCTGCCAGGGGAGTCATCACGATGTGCTGTCCCTTGTCTTGGAAGGCGATCGCGGTAGCGTCGCCTGAAGATCCGTTACGGCGCCGAGCCACGACATGAGCCGGGTTCAAGGCCACCAGGAAATCGAGACGCGGATTCTAGCAGGTCTGGTGCTGCACTGCACCCCTGGGCAGGAGCCCAGTTATCAGGAGCAGGGGTAGCCGCCACGGCCGGGTAGCCGTGGCGAGAGGGGGAGAGAAAAGCTCAGGTGTCACTGCCCTCATCCGGCGCACTGGCGTCGTTGCGGGCCTGGGCGGCCGGCGAGGCCTTCAGGTGACGGAAGGCCTCCATGATGTCCATGGGCAGCGGGAAGACGATGGTGGAGGCATTCTTGTTGCTCATGTCGCTCATGGTCTGCAGGTAGCGCAGCTGCAGGGCCGCCGAGTTCTCGGCCATGACGTTGGCCGCCTCGACCAGCTTGCGCGAGGCCTGCAGCTCGCCCTCGGCGTGGATCACCTTGGCGCGGCGCTCGCGCTCGGCTTCCGCCTGGCGGGCGATGGCGCGGATCATGCTCTCGTCCAGGTCCACGTGCTTGATCTCGACGTTGGCCACCTTGATGCCCCAGCCCTCTGCCGAGCCGTCGATGATCTCCTGGATGTCGTTGTTGAGCTTGTCGCGCTCGGAGAGCATCTCGTCCAGGTCGTGCTTGCCGAGCACCGAGCGCAGGGTGGTCTGGGCCAGCTGGCTGGTGGCCATGGTGAAGTTCTCCACCTGGATGATCGCCTTCTCCGGGTCGACCACCCGGAAGTAGATCACCGCATTGACCTTGACCGTGACGTTGTCCTGGGAGATCACGTCCTGCTCCGGCACGTCCATGGTGACCACCCGCAGGTCGACCACCTCCATCTTCTGGATGCCGGGGATGATGATGAGCAGGCCCGGCCCCTTGACCCCCTGGAAGCGCCCGAGGAAGAACACCACCCCGCGCTTGTACTCCGGCAGGATGCGTATCGAGGCCGCGATCAGCATGAACAGCAGCACGACCGGTACGAGATAGGAAATCAACATGGTCAGTCTCCAGGGTTAGCGTGGAACCTTCAGCGTGGAACCTTCAGCGTGAAACCTTGCGGCGCCGAACGTGACGCCTCAGAGGTGCTCTTCCAGGGGCTCGACCTCGACGGTCAGGCCATCGATGCTCGCCACCCGCACCGCCTGACCCTTGACCAGCGGCCGCGCACAGCGAGCATTCCAGCGCTCGCCCATCAGGCGCACGTGCCCAGTGCCATCGAAATCCTCGAGCACCCGGGCCTCGCTGCCGATCAGCTCTTCCTGCCCTCCCTTGGCCGGGCGCCGGCGAAGGCGCATGAAACGGGTCATCACCCACAGCATCAGGACCGCGGCGAGCAGGGCGATACCGCCGATCATCGGCAGCGAGATACTCAGGTTGTCTGCATCCATCAGGATCACCGATCCGATCACGAAGGCGACGATGCCGCCGATTCCCAGTATGCCGAAACTGGGCATCAAGGCCTCGCCCACGATCAGCGCCATTCCCACCAGGATCAGCGCCAGGCCGGCAAAATTGACCGGCAGCACCTGGAAGGCGAACAGGGCCAGCAGCAGACAGATGATGCCGATGGTGCCGGGCACCAGGCTGCCGGGGTTGGAGAGCTCGAAGATCAACCCGTAGAAGCCGATGATCATCAGGAAGTAGGCGACGTTGGGGTTGGTGATCACCGACAGCAGCTGGGTGCGCCAGTCGGGATCAAAGCGCTCGATGACGAGCTCGGCGGTATCGAGGGTCAGTTCGCCGCGCTCCATCACCACCATGCGGCCGTCGATCTGCTCGAGCAGGTCCTCGATATCGCTGGCCACCACGTCGATGACGTTCTTCTCCAGCGCCTCCCGGGAGGTGAGGTTGACCGCCTCGCGCACCGCCTCCTCGGCCCAGTCGGCATTGCGGCCGTGGCGCTCGGCCAGGCCGCGGATGTAGTAGACGGCGTCCTCGAGCACCTTGCGCTCCATGGCGGTCTCGCCGCGGCGCGGGCTGTCGGCGGCGCGGCTGCGCTCGTCGGCCTCTTCGCCGGCCACTTCCTCTTCCGGCTGCGACGCGTCATCGCCCTCGCCCACTATCTCGCCGCCATCTCCAGCAGCTTCCTCCGGCTCTTCCGCCCTGGCCCCGCCACCGCTTTCATCGTCATCGTCATCATCGCCGATCCCCGGAAATCCACCACCCATCTGCACCGGCGTGGCCGAGCCCAGGTGGGTAGAGGGCGCCATGGCCGCCACGTGGCTGCCATAGAGCAGGTAGGTGCCGGCGCTGGCCGCCCGGGCACCGCTCGGCGAGACGTAGATGGCCACCGGCACCGGCGAGGTGAGCATGGCGCGGATCATGTCGCGCATGGAGGCGTCGAGGCCGCCGGGGGTGTCCATCTGCACCACCACGATCTCGGCGTTGCCCTCGGCGGCCAGGCGCAGGCCGCGCTGGAAGTAGTCGCTGGTGGCCGGACCGATGGCGCCTTCCACGGTCATCACCAGCGCCGTACGCTCGTTCTGCTGGGCCTGGACCACCGACTGGAAGAGGGCCAGAAACGCTCCCAGCGCCAAGCAGCAGAGGCTGAACAGGAGGAAGCGTCGCCCGATCAGGGCGGCAAGGACTCGGCTCATGATGATCTTCCCTGGGCGACCCGTACAATGGGTGTGAGTATCGGCACGGCCCCCAGTTCATAAAATAAGTTCAGAAAATAGGGTCAGGAACTGGATTCAGCCGATGCTGAACTCAGCGTAGGTGCTGGCACACCCAGGCCGCAACAGCGGGGTGCGCCTCCTGCGTCGGGAGCACCCCGCTGGCGGGCCGAAGATCCGGGGGCCGGCCGGCGCCCGGAAGGGTCGGGGAGGCCTCAGAGGTCGTGGGACTGGCCGGAGACCCGTCGCTGCACCTCGACCATGTAGGCCGCCAGCGAGGGCAGCGCCTCGCCGCCCCAGTCGAGCGGACTCGCCTGCATTGGCGCCACCATGCAGATCTGTACCATCTCGTCGGCGTATACCTCGGCCATGCCGAACTGGGCCTCTGCCATGGCCACGCGGTGGGGAAACGGCTGTTCGAAGGTCGACTGATAGCCCATGTCCTGGCCGTCACTGCCGTGGCAGCTGGCGCATGAGAGCCCGTTGGTGCTCAGCGAGGTGTCATAGTAGAGGGCCTCACCGCGCGCCAGCAGCTCGGCGGGGTTCTCGCCGGACTCGCTGTACGCCGGCTGGTAGCCTTCGGGACGCTGGACCGCATCGCTCGCTCCGGCCTCGGCCTCGTCTTCTGCTTCGCCCTCGGCTTCTGCTTCGCCCTCGCCTTCCGCTTCGCCCTCTGCCTCGGCTTCTGCCTCGCCCTCGGCTTCTGCTTCGCCCTCGGCTTGCGCTTCGGCCTCACCCTGTGCCTCGGCACCGCCCTCGGCATGGGCGCTGGACAGGAAGAGTGACGTGGCGGTGAGGGCGGCCAGGCCCGGCAAGGTGCCGTCATCATCCAGCGTGGCCTGAAGGGTCACGCCGCCCGCCACCAGGGCGAGCACCGGGGCCGTGTAGGCCAGCTGTCGCCCCAGGCGTCCTAGCAGCCTGCGGCGTTTATCGTCATGCTGTGACATGGTATCCACCTCCATGATGGCGAGTCGTGGCAACACCGAAGTGTCGCTCGGCCGGGAGTCGGGGAGCAGCGGCTCGCGATGTCCCGTCCACCGCATCGGGTTGCGGTCCGGTTCTGTCGGGGCAGGGGCGGATGGCTTACAGTCGCAGGGGCATGCTTGGACTGCCCGCTGCCAACCGCTGCCAATGGAGGTGTAAGGATGGGCGGCCTGGCTCGACTTCCCTCTGACGCAGAACTCCCGACACCGAGGAACCCTATGCCGGACCCCGTCTCCCGCCCGGACGCCCGACTCGACGAACACGATGCCCTGGCCAGGGCCCTGGCTCGCGCCGGCCTTGCCGCCGAGATCCGCGCGATGCGCCCCATGGCCGATACCGGCCTAGCCCATACCCATGTGTGGCTTTCGCGCGATGCCATCGACTGGGTGGCCCGCCTGCCCAAGCAGAGCCAGATGGGGCTACCGGTCGAAGAGAACCTCGAGTACCAGGCGGCCTGCTTCGTCCGCGCCAGCCAGAGTGGTCACGCGCCTGCGCTGCACGGAGTGCTGCCGCCCAGCGCGGAGCTGCCCCGCGGTGGCCTGCTGGTCAGCGCGGTACGCGGCCGCCCGGCACGCCTGCCTGACGACCTGCCGGCCATTGCCGAGGCACTGGCCGCCATCCACGCCCAGGAGGTGCCCGCCGAAGCGGCCCGCGCCCCGCTCCACTCCCCGGCCGACCCCTGGCGCGCCATGCGCGAGGAAGTGAGGCGGCAGGCGGAATGGCTAGGCGACGCCGGTCTCTCCGCGGAAGCGCAAGCGCAGATCGAGAACGAACTCACGGCACTGCCCGAACGCCTCCCGGCCGGACCCGGCACGGCCCCTCGCCTGATCAGCTTCGATGCTCACCCCGGCAACTTCCTGATCACCGACTCGGGACGCGCCGTGCTGGTGGACCTGGAGAAGTGCCGCTACGGTCTGCCGGGGTTCGACCTGGCCCACGCCACCCTCTACACCTCCACCACCTGGGACCTGCACAGCCGCGCCGTGCTGACCCTCGAGGAAGTCGCAGGTTTCTACCACCTGTGGAGAAACGCGACCGGCCTGGCTGGCGACACCCGTTCGTTGCTGGCCGGCCGCCGCGCCATGTGGCTCTGGTCGCTGACCTGGTGCGCCAAGTGGCGGGCGCAGCACGGCCGAGACCGCGATGCCAAGGCCTCCGGCGAGGACTGGTCGGCCCAGCTCAGCGACGATGCCCTGGTGGCCCATGTGCGCGAGAGGGTCGACCACTACCTCTCCCCTGAGGTGGTCAACTGCGTGAGGAATGAACTGGATGATCTCCGAGTTGCCCTCGACGACTGATCCCCTCCGTTAACCGTCATGACCACAACACCCGTCATAAAAAGGACTGCTCCGATGACGCGACCCCCACTTGCCCTGCTCTCCGCCCTTGCCCTGCTGGCCTGCGCCCCGCTCCAGGCCGCCCCGGACCCCACCGACTGGGAGGCGGTACTCGAGGAAGCCCGCGGCCAAAGCGTCTTCTGGTATGCCTGGGCCGGAGAGGAGCGCACCAACGACTACATCCAGTGGACCGCCGACCGGGTCGCCGAGCGATTCGATATCGACCTGGTGCATGTCAAGCTCAGCGACACCGCCGAGGCGGTCTCCCGGGTGCTGGCCGAGAAGCAGGCCGGCAATGACGATCGCGGCAACGTGGACATGATCTGGATCAACGGCGAGAACTTCGCCACCATGAAGGCCAACGACCTGCTGTTCGGTCCCTGGTCGGAGCAGCTGCCCCACTATCCGCTGACCGATCCGGAGAATACTCCGGCGGTACGCTACGACTGGACCATCCCGGTGGACGGCCTGGAGTCGCCCTGGAGCAGCTCTCAGGTGGTGTTCTACTACGATACGGTGCTGGTCGAAACCCACCCGCGCTCGATGCCCGAGCTTCTGGACTGGGCGCGGGACAACCCCGGCGAGTTCACCTACGCCCGGGTGCCCAACTTCCTCGGCAACGCCTTCATCACCCAGGCGCTGCTGGAGCTGGCCGAGGACACCGAACTCCTCTACGAACCCATGAAGGAAAAGGACTTCGAAGACGTCACCGCGCCGCTGTGGGCGTTCCTGGATGAGCTGCACCCGCTGCTGTGGCGGGGTGGCCGCGCCTTTCCCGCCAACAGCTCGGAGCTGCGCCGTCTGATGGGCGACAGCGAGATCAGCATCGCCCTCTCCTTCAGCACCACCGAAGCCTCGGGTGCCATCGCCAACTTCGAGCTACCCGCCAGCGTGCGCAGCTATGTGCACGACTACGGCATGATCGGCAACATGAGCTTCATGGCGATTCCCTACAACGCCCAGCACAAGGCCGGCGCCATGGTGGTGGCCAACTTTCTGCTGAGCCCCGAGGCCCAGGCCCACAAGCAGGACCCGGTGGTCTGGGGCAGCAACACGGTGCTGTCGCTGGCGACCCTCGAGCCGGGTGATCGCGCACTGTTCGACGACATCGACCTGGGCATCGCGACCCTGTCGCCGGACGAGCTCGGCGAGGTGCTGGGCCAACCCCACCCCAGCTGGGTCGACGCCCTGGCCGAGGCCTGGCAAGAACGCTACGTCGGCCGCTGATCGGCGGGTAGCGCAATGCTCAGACTCGCCCCCTGGCTGATCGTCACCCTGCTGGTGGGCCCGATCCTGGCCGGGCTGGCCATGGCCGCCCTGCCCGCCTTCGGCTACCTGCCGGCGCTGGGCGGGGAGACCCTCAGCCTGACGCCCTGGCGGGAGCTGTTCGCCCAGCCGGGCCTGGCGAGGTCGGTGGGGATCAGCTTCGCCAGCGGACTGATCACCACGGCCATATCGCTTGCGGTGGTGCTGCTGTTCCTGGCCGGGGCCTCGGGCAGCCGCCTCGACCACTGGATACGGCGCATGGTCTCGCCGCTGCTGTCGATCCCCCATGCGGCGGCGGCCTTCGGCCTGGCCTTCCTGATCGCCCCCTCGGGACTGCTCGCGCGGCTGGCTTCGCCCGGGCTGACCGGCTGGGAGCGGCCACCGGATGCACTGATCGTCAACGACCCTTGGGGGCTCTCGCTGATGGCGGGGCTGGTGATCAAGGAGATCCCCTTTCTGCTGCTGATGAGCCTGGCCGCCCTGCCCCAGCTCGATGTCGAACGCCGCCTGGCCATGGCCCGCTCGCTGGGCTACCGCCCGGCCATCGCCTGGCTGAAGGTGGTGGCCCCCTCGCTCTATCCGCTGATCCGCCTGCCGGTCTTCGCAGTGATCGCCTACGCCTCCTCGGTGGTCGACGTGGCGATGATCCTCGGCCCGACCCTGCCGCCCACACTGGCGGTATCGATCCTCACCTGGTTCAACGACCCAGACCTGTCGCGACGCTTCATGGCCTCGGCCGCTGCCCTGCTGCAGCTTGGCGTCACCGCCGCGGCGCTCGCCATCTGGTGGGGGCTGGAGTGCCTGGTCCGACGCCTGGGGCGGGGCTGGCTATCTGGCGGCCAGCGACGCGCCGGCGATCGGCTGCTGCACGTGGCCGGCAAGGCGCTGATCCTGCTCGCCGCTGCCACGGCCCTGGTCGGCATCGCCGGGCTGGCACTCAACTCCGTGGCCGGTTTCTGGCGCTTCCCGGACGCCCTGCCCCAGGCCTTCACGCTGCAGCACTGGGAACGCGCCCTGCCGTCGTTGGCCGGGCCGGTTACCTCGACGCTGCTGATCGCCGCCGTCTCGACGCTGCTCGCCCTGATCCTGACACTGGCGGCGCTGGAGAACGAGCAACGCAGCGGTCGCCACCCGGCCCAGGGTCGGCTGGGCTCGGCCCTCACCCTGCTCTACCTGCCGCTGATCGTGCCCCAGATCGCCTTCCTGTTCGGCCTGGTCGTCGTCATGGAGACACTGGGCACGCGCCCCACCCGGTGGCTGGTGATCTTCGGCCACCTGCTGTTCGTACTGCCCTACGTGTTCCTGTCGCTGTCGGAGGCCTACCGGCGCTTCGATCCACGCTGGTCGAGGGTGGCGCTGACCCTGGGCGCCACGCCCAATGGCACCTTCTGGCGGGTGCGGCTGCCGATGCTGCTGGCGCCGATATTGACCGCCTGCGCCGTGGGGCTTGCCGTCAGTATCGGTCAGTACCTGCCCACCCTGCTGCTGGGCGCCGGGCGCGTGCCCACCGTGACCACCGAGGCGGTTGCCCTGGCCGCCGGCGGAAACCGCCGCCTGATCGGCGTCTGGGCCCTGGTCCAGGCCAGCCTGCCGCTGCTGGGCTTTCTCATCGCCGTGGGCCTGCCCCGGCTGCTCTGGTCCCACCGCCGCGGCATGCGAGGCTCACCATGAACGACCGCCATCACCTGGTGCTGAAGGATATCCATATCGCCCTGGACGGGGTGACCCTGCTGGCACTCGATGCCGAGGTGGGCCCCGGCGAGGTGCTCACCGTGATGGGCCCATCGGGCTCCGGCAAATCGACCCTGCTGGCCTATCTGGCCGGGTTTCTGTCCCCGGCATTTGCGGCCAGCGGCCGGGCGCTGCTCGATGGCCAAGACCTCACTCGGTTGCCGGCGGAGCAGCGCGGCATCGGCCTGCTGTTCCAGGACCCGCTGCTGTTTCCGCATCTATCGGTCGCCGGCAACCTGCGCTTCGGCATGCCTCGCGCCACTGCCGACCGCGCCGAGCGCGTCGAGGCGGCACTCGCCCAGATCGGCCTGCCCGGCTTCGGGAAGCGCGATCCGGCCACCCTGTCAGGGGGTCAGAAGGCGCGAGTGGCGCTGATGCGCCTGCTGCTCTCGGCGCCCCGGGCCGTATTGCTGGACGAGCCCTTCTCCAAGCTCGACACGGCGTTGCGCCACGAGATGCGCGAGCTGGTGTTCGGCAGGCTGCGCGACGCGGGGCTGCCCAGCCTGCTGGTCACCCACGACCGGGAAGACGCCGAAGATGCCGGCGGGCGGATCATCGCCCTCGAGTGACGTCCTGCTGGAAGTCCTGCCCAGGTGATTTCTCGGCGCTGCTAGCCGCCCCGCGCCGCCAGGCGAAGTAGCGGGCCAGCCAGCGCAGCAGCCGTTCGGGCTTGTGGGCATTCTTCCATACGCCGGCGGTAGCCTTCACCGCCTCGCTGCGGGTGGGATAGGGGTGAATGGTGGAGAGCAGACGGTTGAGTCCGATGCCGCGGGTCATTGCCAGGGTGAAGGTGGCGAGCATCTCGCCCGCCCCCTCGCCGACGATGGTGGCCCCGAGGATACGGTCGCTCCCCGGGGGTGTGAGCACCTTGACGAAGCCCCGGGTCTCGGCCTCGGCCAGGGCGCGGTCGAGCTCCTCCAGGGCATAGCGGGTCACTTCAACCTCGATGCCCTGGGCGCGGGCCTCGCGCTCGTTGAGGCCCACCCGCGCCACCTCCGGGGTGGTGAAGGTCACCGCCGGCAGTGCCCGGTAGCTGACCCGGAAGCGCTTGAACTCCCCGAACAGCGCATTGACCGTGGCATGCCAGGCTTGATGGGCGCCGGCATGGGTCAGCTGGTAGGGCCCTACCACATCGCCGCAGGCCCAGACGTTGGGCAGCACGCTGCGCAACGTCTCGTCCACGTCCAGGGTGCCGTCGTGACGGGTGTCGACGCCCAGCGCCTCGAGCCCCATGCCCGTGACGTTGGCCTCGCGGCCCACGGCCACCAGCAGGTGGGTGAAGGGCAGCGGTTCGCGCTGGCCGTCGGCGTTCGCCACTTCCAGTGCCGAGCCCTCCCTGTCCGCGACGACCGCCAGCGCCCGATGGCCCAGCAGCACACGAACGCCCTCCTCGCGCAGGGCGCCCTGGAGCTCCTCGGCCACCTCGGTGTCTTCGCGGGGCAGCAGCTGGCTCGCCGACTCCACCAGGGTCACCCGGCTGCCCAGCAGGGCGAAGCTCTGGCCCAGCTCGCAGCCGATCGGCCCGCCGCCGAGCACCACCAGCCGCTCGGGCAGCTCCCGAAGCCGCCACAGGGTGTCCGAGGTGAGCACCTCCACCGACTCGATGCCGGGCAGCTCGGGCACACGTGGGCGCGCCCCGCTGGCGATGATCACGTGGCGGGTGGTCAGGGTTCGCTCCCCTTCCGGGGTCTCCACCCGCACCTGCCAGGGGCTGGTCAGGCTCGCCTCGCCCTTGAGCACGTCCACCCCCAGACCCTGGTAGCGTTCGACGCTGTCGTGGGGTGCGATGGCCTCGATGGCGCCGTGCACGTGGCCCATCACGGCGGCGAAATCCACGCTCGGCTCGGCGACTCGCACGCCATAGTGGCCCGCACGCCGCACCTCCCTGATCGAGCGCGCGGCCCGTATCAACGCCTTGGAGGGCACGCAGCCGGTATTGAGGCAGTCGCCGCCCATGCGCTCACGCTCCACCAGGGTCACCCTGGCCCGCACCGCCGCGGCGATATAGCTGGCCACCAGGCCCGCGGCGCCGGCGCCGATCACCACGATGTCACGATCGAAGCGCGTCGGCCGACGGTGGCGCCGCGCCAGGGCGCGGCGCTTGACCAGGGCCACCAGGCCCTTGGCCAGCCAGGGAAAGACACCGATCAGGGCGAAGGAGGCCACCAGCGAGGGCGAGAGGATATCGCCCAGGGCCTGCAGCTCGGCCAGCTCGCGGCCGGCATTCACGAAGACCACCGTTGCCGGCAGCATGCCCACCTGGCTGACCCAGTAGAAGGTGGTCAGACGCATCCGCGTCAGGCCCATCACCAGGTTGATCACGAAGAAGGGAAACAGCGGGATCAGGCGCAGCGTGAAGAGATAGAGCGCCCCCTCGCGGCGGATGCCGGCGTTGATGCGCGCCAGCGCCCCGGCGTAGCGCCGCTCCAGGGGGCCACGCAGCAGGGTGCGCGCGATCAGCGCCGCCAGGGTGGCCCCCATGGCACTGGCGAAGGAGACGATCAACAGCCCCCAGCCGAGCCCGAACAGGGCACCACTCAGCACGGTCATCAGGGTCGCGCCCGGCAGGGAGAGCCCCGCCATCACCACGTAAAGCAGGAAGAAGCCCCCGATCACGGTGACCGGCTCTCGCGCCAGCCAGGCATGAAACCGTATCTGCTCGGCTTGCAGGGCCTCGAGGGTCAGGTAGTCGCTGGCCCCCGACAGGAAGAAGGCCGCCACGGCGGCAGCCAACAGCAGCAACAGCAACAGGCGTCGTGATCTCATCTGATCTCCTTGGTGGTCCCAACGGGTATGCTAGCCCTCTGGGTCGTCGCGGTCTCGGCTTCCTTACGGCGACAGGCCGCCGCCGGGTCCGCAACGCACCTGTGGAACGAAAGGTGTGGCGCCACTAGGCGACCAAGCAACGCCCCCTCTTGGCTTCGTGAATGAGAGGCGTGAAAGAGAAACGCAAAAGAGAGACGCAAAAGAGAAACGCAAAAGAGAGACGCGAGAGATCCGGATGACAGCGCCACTGCTCAGCCTCATCATGCCCGTGCTGGATGAGGCCTCCACCCTCAAGACCACGCTCACCGCTCTTCAGCCGCTGATGTCGCGGGGGCTGGAGGTGATCGTGGTCGACGGAGGCAGCCGGGACGCCACCGCCACCCTGGCCGCCCCGCTCTGCACCCGGATGGTCGAGGCCCCCCGCGGCCGCGCGCGTCAGATGAACCTGGGAGCCGCCGCGGCCAGCGGCCAGGCGCTGCTCTTCCTGCACGCCGATACCCGCCTGCCCCAGGACGCCGACCGTCGCATCGCCAGAGCCCTGTCGGACAGGCGCTGCTGGGGACACTTCGACGTCTGCCTGGAAGGGACGAACCGCCTGCTGCCGATCATCGCCACCGCCATGAACCTGCGCTCCCGCCTGACCGGCATCGCCACCGGCGACCAGGCGCTGTTCATGACGCGCGCGGCGTTCGAGGCAGTCGGTGGTTTCCCCGACCAGCCCCTGATGGAGGACATCGAGATGTCGCGTCGACTGAAGCGCCTCTCACCGCCGGCCTGCCTGCGCCAGAAGGTGGTGAGCAGCGGCCGGCGCTGGGAGCAGCACGGGGCCTGGGCGACGGTGCGCCTGATGTGGCGGCTGCGCTGGCGTTACTGGCGAGGCGAATCACCGGACCGCCTGGCCCGGGAGTATCGCCATGTGCGCTGAGCGGCTGCACGATGAAGTGGCGCTGGCTATCCTGGCCAAGGCGCCGATCCCGGGGCGGGCCAAGACCCGCCTGATTCCGGCACTGGGGCCCGAGGGGGCCGCCCGCGTTCATGCCCAACTGCTGGGCCATACCCTGGAGGTGGCCTGCGCCGCCCTTCCGCCCGAGCGGATCACGCTGTGGACGGCACTGGACCACGCCCACCCGCTGTTTCTCGCACTGGCCGAGCGCCACGGCGTCACCCTGCGCCCCCAGCTGGAGGGCGACCTTGGAGAGCGCATGCATCACGCCCTGGCGCAGGCAGACGGGCCCGCCATGATCATCGGCAGCGACTGCCCGGTGCTCACCCCGGCGCTGCTCGGCACCTGCGCCGAGGCCCTCGAGGATCACGACGCCGTCTGCCTGCCCGCCGAGGACGGGGGCTATGCGCTGCTCGGCGTTCGTCATCCCGACCCACGAATTTTCGACGACATCCTCTGGGGCACCGGGAGCGTGATGGCCGAGACGCACCAACGGATCGCGGCGCTGGGCTGGCGCCTGGCCTGTCCCGCCACCGTCTGGGACGTCGACCGCCCGGAAGACCTGCGGCGCTGGCTGCGCTCGCCCCGCCCTTGAGCCTCTCAGGCCACTGAGAGGGGCTCCGCTGAGTCGTCCCAGCGCAGGCGATGCGGGTCAAAATCGCCCAGCAACGCCGGCTTGATGATCTGGAAGTAGGGCGAAAGATCGAAATCCCGGGGGGTGAACAGGCTGTGATGGCGACGCCGCAGGACCCGCCGCCGGCATCCGACACAACGCTGCTCATCTCGGCGCCACTCCTCGATGGGCTGGATCGGGTAGCGTACCGACTGGAAGGTCTGGGCGATCAGGGTCGAGCAGATCGCTCGGGTGGGATCCCCGCTGCCCAGTTCCAGCATCCGCCGGCGCCAGGGTGTCGGAACCGGCGGCAGCGGCAGCAGGTAGCGTGCCAGATCGAAGATATTGCGCAGGTCATAGCGGTGCCCCACTCGCTGGCAGGCGAACTGAATCAGCGCCGCGGTCGCCTCGGGGCCCAGACCCACGGGGCGGCAGATGCGCAGCGGGACTCCGAAGAATTCGTCGTACCCCACCAGCCGGACGCCCTCGGCAAGATCCGCCTCGACGAAGCAGTCCCCCTCGCAACCGCCAGCACGCCGAGCAGCATCCTGACCCACGAAGAGGGCGGCGTGAGACCAGGAGGACTGGGTCAGGTACTTGATCACCGTGCTCAACCGGGAAGACCCCTCCACCAACAGCACATCGCCAGGCTCGAGGCAGGAGAGCACGCCTGGTTCGACGCGGACTTCGGCCTGATGCCAGGGTCGCTGATGAGTGAGCCAGCAGCTCAGCCGGTAACCGCAGCTTTCCAACATCCTGGACATGCGCGTTCCTCCCGTGACCACCGGTGTGACACCACCAGGCCTGCTTAGCGCTCTCCTCGTTTCATTCCTGCCTTCTCGATTTCCAGTCTTCCTGCTTTCCAACCTTCCTGCATTCCAATCTTCCTGTGCCGGTACTGTGAAGTCCTGACGTGATCCACACTCATACCGCCTGGCGAACCGAATGCCAGCTGGCTGCCGAGCTCAGTCCATCCGTACGGTCAAGTAGTAGTGATTCGAAGACTCCTGCTTGCCACCCAGGTGTCGACCACGAACCTCCAGGGTATAGCGGCCGGCTTCGAGCAGCTCCTCGAGCACGAATAGGCCTCTCCTGTTCCGACCTTCAGCAACTCGCTTATGTTCATCATCGAACAGTACTGCCCTCAGGCTGACGGTATTCGGGCTGGTACCGGCCCACACGCGACTTTCCACCTGTAGTCGCGTCCTTGAATCGACATCGAGGACATACCGATGAACGCTGTCTATGCGGCGATACTCACTGCGCCCCTCCACAAGCGGGGTTGGCGCACTGGCCAGGACCGATGAGACCTGAAACAGCCCACCCATGAGCGCCACGGCAGTAATGACAGCCATCACTTTTCTCTGGAACATCATGACACACCTCCTCACGGCTCTTGCAGGACGACCCACCCGGAAAGCGCGGGGCGAGCGACAAGCGCCTTTACCTTTTACATTATCAGGATCACGGATCGTAAGTCCTGTGAATTGGTAGAAATCGGAGGTGTTTCCTTACTCTATTTAACCGAAAAAAAGGTTGCTTTTTTAAAAAGTAATTATCGAAAAATACTCTTCATTCTGGTGTAAGGTCGCCGTATCTATCGCGACCTAACGAAGGTACACACTGGCAACGGAAATGTTATCTGTATATTGCCACGCCACTGACCCTTGTCCTGGAGCATGCATGTGATGACAGACGTGAGACGCTCGAAATACGGCAGCGACATGGCCGAATCGTCCGAATCACCCACCCACCTAGAGCGACTGTCGGCAGTCCGCCCTCGCCTGTTATCGTTTACCCGGCTGCACCTGATTGATAAAACGCTGGCAGAAGATACCGTTCAGGAGGCCATGCTTTCCGCCTATGAAAAGGGCAGCTCGTTTTCCGGTCGTTCCGGCTATGAGACCTGGGTCTTCGGTATTCTCAAGTACAAGATCCTCGATGCCATACAAGCTCAGAAACGCTTCGGATTCTGGCAATCTCTGGAAGATGACGCCATCGCCCACCAGTTTCAGCAAAGCGGCCGCTGGGAGATATCGGCCCAACCCAGCGACTGGGGAAAGCCGGACCTTGTGTACGAGAATGAGCATTTCTGGCAGATCTTCGACGCCTGTATGCTTCACCTATCCGATAACCTGGCACGGGTCTTTTCACTTCGCGAACTGATGGGGCTATCGACGCAGGAGGTCTGTCGGGTGGTCGGAATCAGGGAAAACCACTGCGCCGTGCTGCTTCACCGCGCGCGGCTCAAACTGAGAGCCTGCATCGAAAGCCGTTGGCTCGGGGAGACCCTGCCATGCTGATGTGCAAAGAAGCCACCCGACTGATGTCCCTGAAGCAGGATCGGCCGCTCACTTTTCAGGAACGGCTTGCGTTGCGCTTGCACCTTTCGATGTGCCAGGCCTGTCGGGAGTGCGACCGTCAATTCACGCTGCTGCACAAGACCGCCCGGCGATTCGACGCCGAGACTCCCACCGAGCACAGCGGCCTCCATCACCGGAGAAGAAACGGGAAAGGCAACGGCAGCAACAGCGCCCGGTAGCGGCCGGGCGCATATCTCAATACACCATTCGCTGGCGAGTTACCGATTCTCTGACGCGCTACGGACCTGCCGCCTCGGCGGCGATGCCCGCCAGTGCCTCGGCCACGTCATCGAGCGGCAGGTCGCAGTCGCTCAGGTCGTGTCGCTGGGCCAGATAGTCGGGATGATTCCACTCCAGCAGTGTCCCTTCGTCGGTCTGGCGAATCAGCAGCTTCTGGGGCAGGTCGAGGGCCACACTGCCCTGGCACTGCATCATCGGCGTACCCACCTGTGGGTTGCCGAACACGAAGGTTCGCGTCGGGGGAAGTGACAGCTCGACACTCTCCGCATTGGCGGCATGGTCCACCACCGTGACGAGGGTCATGCCACGCGCCTCGAGTGCCGCGCGCAGCCGCTGGTCGACCTCATCGATCGAGTGATCGCTGGTCAGGCGCTCGATCCCCGAGCCAGCGAGCGCCTGGCCCGCGACTAGCAGTCCAGCAATCGTCAGCATCGCCAGCGGCTTTCGAATCTCGAACATGGTACTGCCTCCTTATCGGCGTGAGTGTTCAGCATCGTCCAGCTGGCCGCCCTCAGCAACCTCGAGCCGCCGCGCCATCCCCCACAGTCCGACCAGCAGCAGCAGAACCGCCAGGGGAATCAACAGCGGCGACAGGCTGGCCACGGCGCCAGCAATCGGCAGGCCCAGCCAGATCAGCACCAGCGGCGCACAGCAGGCCCCGCCGGCCAGCAGGGCGGGAATCGCCGCCAGCAGGCCGGTTCCGGAGCTGCCGGAGCGCTTCAGCCCACAGGCGCGCGGCGCCCGCCACAGCCGCCAGCCTGCAATCAGGTTAAGCCCCACCAGCAGGCCCAGGAGCAACGCCAGCAGCAGGTTGAGCGGACTGAAGGTCCAGACCAACGCTCCCAGGGTGATCAAGCCGACGGGCTCGAACTGAAAGGCACTGCGCGCCTCGAAGAGCCGCTGCCAGGCCGGGAAGCGCGCATCAATGCCGCCCTGGCCGCCCCCAGCCAGGTCCCCGGTCAGCCATAGGTAGAGCCCCGCATAGGCCAGCGCGGTCAGGAGCATCAGGGTCACCTGACGCGGCGCGCGAAGCAGCGTAACCAGCAGTTGCGCCAGTGCGCTCATGGCCCCCCCTCGAAGAGGACGGCGTCGGGGTAGAAGGCCGCCCAGGCAAACCACATCGCCGCGAAGGCGTTGACCGCCTCCAGGCTATCCATGCCTGCGCCGCTGACCCCGGCGGGGCCGAAGCTCAGGCTCTGCTGATCGATGGCCAGGCGATCGGGGTTGTGGAACACCCAGCCGGTGGCCAGCGCCGGGTCGTGCACCACACTGTAGTGGCTATCGCCCAGCGCCAGCTCGACCACCCCGTCGGCCTCCAGCGCCTCGGGAGTCACCGCCGCGGCACCGTGGCGCGTGCGAAACCCGAGGATTTCCGTCTTGGGGGCAAGGCGATCGTCCCGGTGCATCACTGGAAAGAGCCGGCCGCTGTCGGGTCGATAGTAGCCAGACAGGGGGTTGTAGCTGCCGTAGGGATCGCGCTGATAGTTGCGCACGAAGCCGGTCTGCTCGGTCAGCACCTCGCTGTCGGGATAGCGCGCCTGCCAGCGCTCCCAGGTGGTCCAGACCACCCGAAACTCCTCCAGCCCGTGGCCCTCCAGCGGGCCGTCGATGGCCACGCCCAGGATCTGCGGCCACTCGCTGTCGGTGGCCCGGTCGTACATGATCAGATTGCTGTTGACCAGCCGCCCCGAGACGCCCAGCTCGGTACTGCCACGCTTGAAACCCAGCGCCGTGCCGGTCAAGGGGCAGTAGGTAATACTCACCGCCTCACCGCCCAGTTCGTCGTTGACGATCTCGTGCCAGACCAGGATCCGCTGCGGATAGGCCCTCACCACCCCGTTGAGGTAGACCCCGACCACCCGATCACCGGGGGCCAGGCTGGCCTGGTCGGCAGGCTGAAAATATGGCCGGTCGATGGAGGGGATGCCGTCCTTGCCCGGCCCACCGGCTCTGATCTCGTCGCGAAAGGCCTCCAGCGAATAGGCCAGGGGAACCGAAGGGGGGCGCTCGGCGGGTGGCCCTGCCAGCGCGGATGCCAGCGGCGACAGCAGTAGCGTCAGGGCCAACGGCAGGTAGGGCCAAGGTCTCATGAGGGTGCCTCCTGTCACGCGGATCAACGGGGCGCCCGACACGGCAGTGTGCAAAAGAAGCGACAACGGCAACGGCTCGGCCACCATGGGGGCATGGGGTGATACTGATTGGTCGTGGAGATCAGGCCAGCCTTACGGCCCCTCACGCGACACAGGGTTGAGAGCGAATCGAGGGGGGATCCGCCACAATGAGCGTAAGATTGCGCACCGCATCACGACTAAACGGCAAACAGCCAATCAGGAGCCCGCTCATGGCCCCAGCCCTCGGCTGAGTATTGCAGCGAGCGCGTCATGACCCAGACGCAGCGCCGCCTTACAGAACTGGGTGGCGGCTGGCCTGTCCGGGACATCGCTACCATGCTGAATGACCAGAACCAGTCTACAAAGGGTGCCGTAACGTGACAGAACAAACGCAAGACGATCGCATGCAGCGCCTTGCAGCCGTCCGGCCGAGGCTGGTCTCCTTCGCCCGGCTGCACCTGCGCGACAGCGCCCAGGCCGAGGACGCCGTGCAGGATGCGCTGGAGGCCGCGATCGAGAAGGACGCCAGCTTCTCGGGGCGCTCCGGCTATGAGACCTGGGTGTTCGGTATTCTGAAATACAAGATCCTCGACAGCATGCGTGCCCAGAAGCGCCAGGGTAAATGGCAGCCTCTCGAGGATGAGACCGATGACGAGGCCCTGGACCGCCAGTTCCAGCAGAACGGACGCTGGCGGGTAGAGGCACGCCCGGCCAGCTGGGGCGAACCGGAAGCGGCCTTCGAGAATGAGCACTTCTGGCAGGTGTTCGACGCCTGCATGATCGCCCTGCCGGACAACGTCGCCCGGGTCTTTTCGCTGCGCGAACTGATGGGACTCTCCACCGAGGATATCTGCCGCGAGCTGGGGATCAAGGAAAACAATTGCTGGGTCATTCTGCACCGCGCCCGCCTGCGTCTGCGTAGCTGTATCGAAAAGGGCTGGCTGAAGGAGGCAACTACATGATCATGTGTCGACGCGCCACCGAACTGATGTCACAGCGCCTGGACCGGCCGCTGACATGGCCGGAACGGCTCTCGCTGCGTTTCCACCTCTCGATGTGCGGCGCCTGCACCCAGTGCAACCGGCAATTTGAGCTGCTGCACCGGGTCCAATACCGTTTCGATTTCGATCAGCAGGACAGCCCGCCATAGGAGGCAGGAAGGCCCTGCCCCGGGTCAGCCGCTGGCGCCCTTCCGCATCAGAAGCTGTACTGCGCCGAGAACTGCAGGCGGGTGTTGTCATTGGACGCTCGGCTCTGTTCCTCCTTGCGGGCATGGGACACTTCAAACCCCAGCGTCACCGGCGCGGACACCTGGTAGAAGTGGCTGAAGTGAATACTCTCCAGCTTGCGAGTGGAGTCGGGGAACAGGTCGCCGGGCCTGTCACCCCGGACCTGCCCATAGGAGAGGCTCGAGCTGAACCTGTCGGTCCACTGCTGGGCAACGGCGGCATTGAAGCCGTAGGCCTCGATGGTCTCCAGGCTGCCGGTGGCATCGACGAAGGCTTCGCCGATTCCGCTCGATCCATCATTCGCCCCGCTCGCCGTATACAAATAACGCCCGATCCCATCGCCATAGATGGCCCCGGCCATCAGGGTGGTATCCGGCCCCACCCCCACATTACCGGCCAGCATCAGGCCATAGCCGGTGGCGGAGTCATTGACGTTGTCGTCATCCACCTTCAGCCGTCTGAGCACCGCCGCGGTCTCGAACCCGGCAGTGTCGCCGCTCCAGTGATAGCGGGCGGTGACATCCGGTGCTGAGTCGCGTGACCCTTCAAACCCGGTCGCTTCCGGGTTCTCGGCGGAGAACGACAGGGCTCCGTTGCCTACCGGCAGGGTATAGCGAACCTGGGCCTGGCGCAGAAAGCTGACGCCGACCGGACCGTCGAAATCGACGGTGCTGGGGTAAGCGGTGAAGTGCATGAAGTTGGACCAGGTCTGGCCCGCCAGCAGGCCGGCCCACTCACCATAGGCATGCCGCAGACGGAAGCCACGCGAATTGGAGAAGACCTCATTACCGCCACCACCGAAGAAATCCCCTTCGAGGTGCGTGGTCGCCGGCCCCATCGCCGTTGGCGTCGAGGACTTGATAAACAGCCGCGACTGACGGGCATGGGCGCGGAACGAGTTATTGCTGGAATCCGCCGAGGTATCGACGCCCTCGACGAACAGCGAATCGCCGAGGTCCTGATCGAGATCGTAGATCGCATCCAGCTTGACGTAGCCGCCTATCTGTACCGAGGTATCGGAGCCGGGAAGCTTGAAGCTGCGTGGCGTATCCCCTCCGGTGACGGCATCGGCCGGCTGTCGTGACACGTCCGCCGACTGTTGCTCCAGCCGCTCGATCTGGCGCTGCATGTCCTGCATCTGCGCCCGCAACTGCTCTACGGTCGCGTCTTGCGCCATGGCCGGCACGCTCAGCGTGGCAAGCACCAGTGCCGCCGCCCCTGTCGACACCAGCAAGACGGGGGGACGCTTGTTGTGATGTAAAGATCCCATGAGGTTTCCCCTTTCCTGTCGATAGCGTTGTCTTGTCGAGGCCGAATATTGCTCGACACATCCTGCACCTCATCTACGCAACGAGGTCGCTATCTTCAGTCAGAAAAGGGGACCTCCTATTACAGCATTGACGTGGATTTACTTATCATTTTTTCTGTCACCCATATGTCAATAAAAAGCATCCCCATTCCGTAAGGAAATCACCCATGATCCGACGACGTTGACAATGCCGATGTCGACGCCACGGGCTGGTTGTCGCATCTATGTTTTTCTGCCACTGCCGAAGCCCATGCCTGCCCATAAGGCTCGCGGCCGGCACCTGACCTGAGGTCAGGTGCCGTGTCTCTCAGGAGCCACAGTGGCGTCGCGTTTCCCAGGAGACGGGCCGAAGCTTGCGCCAAGCATCCAGGGAAACCCGGTCCTCGTCCCGGAAAGCCATCACCAACAGGCTGCCGGCGAATATGATCAATGACGGATAGAACAGCGCGTTGGTGCCTTCCAGGAACCAGCCCCAGGGATCAATCACCGAAGCACCGACGGCAATCAGGGACCCCCCATTGAGCAGCAGCTGTAGGGGATAGACCCAGAACCTGGCCAGGCCGATGATCACCAGCAGGCCGATCAGCATCTGGCCAGCGCCGGCTAACGGCAGCAGGGCCTCGCTTGACAGGACCCCAGCGTAGAAGTTGTCGGCAATGGCCAGGCTGTGATCGACATCGACGATCTTGTTCACTCCCCAGACCAGCAGCAACCCGCCCAGCAACACCCTGAGTAGCAATAGTCTCAGCGCCTTTCTCACTCTTACCTCCCGGTATTCCGCGGTACATTCAGGCATTGTCAGGGCATTCCAGCCCCCGGATTTCCCCTGGTCGATGATCCAGGCAACGCCTTACAAGCCAGGGCAGGTATTGCGGCGGAAACTTCGCTCATACGAACAGCAGGTCGCCATAGCTCCAGATCAGGGTGCCGATGACGATGGCGAGATAGCAGGCATAGGGCACTGCACGCCAGAAGCGGATGATGAGGCGGGCCATGCGGGTCGAGACACCCGGCCCCGACGTCCGACCAATATCGAGACGACAGGAGAGCAGGTGCTTGCGGTGATACTCAACACCCACCGCGAATAGCACCATCAAGGCACCCGAGCGTTGGAACCAATGGCCATCACCAGTGATCAGGCTCACCAGTGCCGATACCACCACGGGCAGCATGGCAAACACCATCAGCGCGGCTTCGACAAGGGTGTCCCTGGTGGCCGGGAGCCGACGGTCAATCTTGGAAGCCATCCGCTGTTCTCCTTGGGCACTGCCGTAGGGCGCCTCGCTACTGCGCGGCGGCCCGTGCCCGGTGCCCGATGGCGTCGAACACGGCATCGAGTTCACGGCCGATCTCCACCAATGCCTCACCGCCTTCCTCGAGGTAAGGCGCCAGGACATGGCTCGGGGTCTTCCAGGCAAGGGTGGCGCCGCCCTCCTGGTCCTCGGTGACATAGAAACGGATCGGCGCCTCGATCATGGCCGGGACACTCAGGCGCAGGGCGCGCACGGCATAGTCGTTGCGAAAGACACCCACCACGCGGTTCCCGGGAATCGACTCGCCGCGCCGGGCAGCCGCCTCGGTGGGTCCGGCTTCGGTGACGATGAACATCCCCTCGGCCTCGACAGCTTCGCGCAGGGCCTCGAGCAGCGCACCGTAGCTGGAGGACACGGGAAGGACCTGCCATCCCTGACCGGGCCAGCGGGTCTCGGCCACGGCAGGGGCCGCCAGCATCAGCACCAGCAGAGATGTCACCAACCCCTTGAGGGCCATCAGGCTCCCTCCACCGTGACGTGCGCCGGCGCGGCTTCCCGCTGCCAGTGGCGCAGGGTCGACGGATGAACGCCGAAGGACGCGAGTAGTGATACGCCGACCGGTTCGGCCAGCAGGCCGAGGATCGCCATGTGGTGGATGGTATGGCTGGTCAGGAAGGCCAGTTCACGCTCGAGGCTGGTAGGAAGTACACGATGCTCCTCACCCACGAGGTAACCCAGCGTCAGGCAAACCGGCGGTTGACGATCACCCAACGCCAGCAGCGAAGCCTCGATGGAGGTGAGCCGCTGCGCGGCCCGGCGTGGCCACTGTTCGAAGGTCGCGTCTCGGCGACGATGCTCGTAGTCGATGCGCTCCCCGCCACCTTCGAGGCCGCCGAGCAGGGCATCATAGTGGTCGATGATGTGGCGAACGTGCTTGCCCAGGGTATGACGGCCGTCCGCACCGAAAGGCTGCCGGTAGGTAGCGGGCGTCAGCTCATCGAGCAGGCCCCTCAGCTGGGAAAGCGCCAGGAGATTCTCTTCGATGAGCCCCTCCAGGGCGTGGGGCGGTCCGGGTACAGGTTGTGTCATGGCAGGTTCTCCAGGTTCCTGGGTGGGGTGGCCCGAAGGCATCGGGGAAGCCCGGACCGGCGCCCGTGGCGCGCGGCCCGGCCTTCAGCCTGTCGCCTGTGGGGCGTCAGTTCCCGGCTTCACCTTCCGCTTCGCCCTCGGCTTCTGCTTCGTCCTCGCCTTCGGCTCCACCCTCGCCCTCTCCTAGAGCCTCATGCTCGGGCTCATCTTCCGCCGCTCCTTCGCTCTCTATTACAGCCTCACCTTCGGCCTCAGCCTCTCCTTCTGCTTCGCCTTCACCGGCGCCCTCGGCACCGCCTTCAGCTTCCGGTTCGGCGTAGTGGGCCTCGGCGAGCATCAGGGGGGCTTCCTGGCCGCTGGTATAGGTGGGCTCGGCGGCCGTGTCGCTGGCCACCGCCTGGAAGGCCGCACCGCTGGCGACCAGCAGCAGTGCCGGGGTCGTGTAGCCCAACCGGCGGCCCAGCCGCCCCAACAGGCTAAGGCGTTTCTCGTCTTGCAGTGTCATGGTCATGACCTCCTCGATGGTGCATCTCGCGATGCGATGGCGACATGCAGGCGCATGCCGTCGTGCAGTGAAGCCAGTCTCCTCGACGGGGCCGGCTTCCCCTTGGCGACGCCCCACGAATGGGCACCGCCGACTGCTCGGTACAACGCAACAAACTACGCCATTGACGACGCGACGCCCGTTACTCTCTCGCCATGGCGGGATCGGCAGAACGGGCCTCGGGTTCGACCCCGCTGGCCAGCCAGTCGGCCTGATGATGGTCGGCAAGACGCTCCAGCCGGGCCACCCACTCGGCCAGAGCGGCCACCTCGTCGGGCGTCAGGGGCTCGCCCGGTGCCGTGACACAGCACGGCAGCAGGGCACCCAGGACGTCCAGCACACCAGAGGTGGCCGGGGCATCGCCCGGGTCGGCGGGCACCAGCACCGCGCGGATCACCACCTTGGCCGGCGGCGCCGGCCGTGCCTCGCTGGCGAGCGTCGTCAACGGCAGGCCCAGCGGTTCGGCCGCGTCCGGGTCCGACAGGGGCAGCCGTATGCCCCGGGTCAGCGTGGCGCCCGTGGCCGTCAACCGCTGCAGCCTGTCCTGGTACGCCGAGTCATCGGGCAGCAGGCAGAGCACGCCGTCCCCTTCCGCGGTGACCAGCAAGCCGACATCGAGCACCGGCCGACCGGGCCGCGCGGCCTGGCCAGCCAGGTGCGCCACCAGGGCCGGCGCGAGCTGGGTCAGCGACAGCCGCGATCTCACGACGGCGTCATCGGTCACCAGGGCATAGCCGGCCGGCTCGCGCAGCACGGCCAGGCGGGGCAGGCCGATCGCTGACGCCTCGTCCAGCGGCGCGAGTCGCTCCCCGACCAGCGCCGACAGCCTGGCCAGGGCGGCAGGACCGGCGATCTCCAGCGCCCAGCGACGATCGTCGTGGTTCAACTGCAGGAGGCGCCGTTCGGCAACCCCCGCTGGCGCCTCGGCCGCTGCCGAGGGCTCGCCCGGTCGCGTGTCCGGCACCTCCCCACGCTGGCAGAGCAGGCCGTCGCGGCACCACTCCCCCAGGGTGGCCCAGACATCGCGCCGCAGCGCTGCCAGGTCCGGCGATGCCCCCGCCTGGGCGGTGGCCTGCGCCAGCTGCTCGACGATGGCATCGGGGTCCAGCCCCTCCGTGGCCAACAGCCAGATCATTGCCGCCGCGTCATTGGGCCGGTAGTAGTGCCCGCTTCGGGTGTCATAGAGCGCCAGCTGGTCATCCTCCAGCAGTTCCGCCACCTGACGGCGCCGCAGCACCGGCCCCGGCCGGGGCTGGCCCGCCAAGCCCTCGGCCAGCTGCCGGTCGGCCAGGGTCGGCAACGAGAAGAACGGCAGGTAGCGGTCGGGCTCGCTGGCCGGCAGCAGGCGCAGGAAGTCGCCGGCTCGTGCCCGCTCCGCCTCGGCCTCGGCGACCAGGCGGGGCGTAGTTTGCTCTGCGCCGGCCGCCGGCTGCGCGGCGTCGGTGCCGGGGATGTCCAGCAGGGAGACCATATCCCGCACTAACCCGCCCTTGACCGCTTCCTCGATCCGCCCACCATGTTCCGGAGCGGCGCAGATGCCCAGTGACGGGCTGAGGTTGCACTCCAGGATCCAGGGCGTGAGGGTGTCATCCACCAGGCAGTCGAGCCCCAGCAGCTCATAGCAGCCACGCGGGTCGGCCCCCATCTCGGCGGTACGGCCTCGCATGGCATCCACCGCCGAGATCACCGTCAGGGCCACCAGGTCGTGGATCCGCGCGAAGAGGCGATCGTCGTCATGCCCCTGGTCGCGCAGCCAGGCCCGATAGCGGTCGAGGTCGATGAACTCCACCGGCACCTCGGCGCGGTCGTTGAGGGCGTTGATGTCCGGGTTGGTCAGCTGGCTGTAGGGATTGTCGGCGTCATCGGGATCCCAGGGTTCCGAGGCCAGCTTGGCGAAGCCCTGTCGGTAGAGATAGACCCGCTGCGGCTCCAGCGAGCTGATCAGCACGTAGAGCCGCAGCACATACTTGTGTCCACGGATGGTATGCGGGTTCGCCAAGTACTCCTGCACCAGCCAGTCGGGCGCCAGCGGCGCCTCGCCCGCGTCGCGCAGTACCCGCACGCCCTTGCCCTTGGAGGCGTTGGTGGGCTTGAGGATCCAGCGCTGCTCGGGATGGGTCAGGGCGGCGTGCTGAAGGGCGTGATAGTCATGGGGCATCACCCAGGAACGCGGAAAGAACGCCAGCCGCGATGCCAGCTCGCTGTCCGCGCCATGGCTCTCCACGATGCGCTCGCGCAGCGTGGTGAGACTCTCGTGGAGCCGGCTCTTGACGGTCAGCGCCGCATTCCCCGGAAAGTGGTTGAGCCGGCGCGTCGGCGAGACCCGCCGAAACTGGGCGGGATCCGGCATGCCGGTGACCCAGCCGGCGTCCCAGTCATGCTCATCCCCGGCCTCCCAGCCCAGCGGCTCCAGGGCCTCGCGGAAGAACCGGTCCTGCTCGGCGGCCCGTCGACCACCCAGCCAGAAGCGTCTTGTCGGCGATTGCTGCTCGGTCATGCTGGGAATCTCCTCTCCGCCGAGGCGCACGTGATGGGTGCGCTGTGTGATTGTGTCGTCGTAAGCACGGGCTCCTTACAGCGATAGCAACTCGGGGGCGATCTGTCGCGGACTTGATTTATGGACTGATCAGTACTAAATTCATCGACATGACACGAGGACGCCCCATCGCCTTCAGCCCGGACGAGGCTGCGAGCGCCGCCATGCAGGTCTTCTGGGCCCGAGGCTACGACGCCGCCTCGACCCGCGATCTGCTCGAGGCCATGCACATCTCGCGCAGCAGCCTCTACCAGGCCTTCGGCAACAAGGAACAGTTATTCCTCGAGGCCCTGAGACGCTACCGCGAGGCGCTGGTCAAGCGGCTCGGCCGCTGGCTGGAGACCGCGCCCTCGGCCATGGCCTTTCTGGATAGCCTCTTCGGCGAGACGGCCGGGGAAGCCGGCAGCGAGCGTGCCGCCCTGGGCTGCCTGATCTTCAACTCCGCCTGCGAGCTCGGTCAGCGCGGCGACTTGCCGTCGCAACACGCCCGCCAGAGCCTGGCCGCCATCACAGGATTCTTCCACCGGGCGGTACGCCAGGCCCAGCGGGAGGGCGACATCGCTCCGGAGCGAGATGCCGCTGCGCTGGCCAGCTACCTGACGATGGGTATGGCAGGGCTCAGGACCCTGTTGAAAAGCGGTGCGGATGGCGAACAGGCCAGCCAGGCAGCGGAACTGCTCCTCGACGGCCTGCGACGCTGATGCCCTTTTTTTATTGCCCTTTATGGAACGATCGATCCATAAAGGCGCAACACGCAGCACCCACGTCGACCCACAAGACGACACCCCAGGAGGTATACACCATGTCCGCCGACTATCAGATGCAACTCCCGCCCCAGACCCTTGACAACGCCGACGCCAAGGCGAAGCCGCTGCTCGAGCAGGCCAACGCCAAGCTGGGCTTCGTGCCCAACATGTACGAGGGCATGGCCAAGGCCCCGGGCGTGCTGGACACCTACCTGCACGGTTACACGCTGTTCCGCGAGGACTCCGGGCTCACACCGCCCGAGCAGGAGGTAGTCTTCCTGACCATCAGCCGGCTCAACGGCTGTGGCTACTGCATGTCCGCCCACAGCATGCTGGCCGACAAGATGTCCCAGGTCCCCGCCGACGTACTGGAAGCGATCCGCGGCGGGCAGCCGATCCCGGACGAGCGCCTCGCGGCCCTGGCCGACTTCACCCGGGTGATGTTCGAGACCCGCGGCATGCCGACCCGCGATGACGTCCAGGCGTTCCTGGACGCCGGCTTCGAGGAGCAGCAGGTGCTGCAGATCGTGCTGGCGCTGGCCGTGAAGACGCTCTCCAACTACGCCAACCACGTCAACCACCCGGCGCTCGACGACGCCTTCGCCGGCCACGCCTGGCAGGGCTGAGGTGCCACTGAAACTCGTTACGAGAGATAAAAAAAGGATTTTATATAACTTAATGCGCTAAATGTGTCAGAAAGCCTTCTTGGCGAGGGAGCGCCAAACCATTGCAGCATGGACGTCATGCCCCATCCCCGACGAGGAGGATCCCCATGAGATCCCGACTGATCCTGGCCGCCGGCGCCCTGGCCATCGCCGGCCCGGCCCACGCCCTGCACCCCTCTCCGCTGGTCGAGGCCGAGTGGCTGAATGAGCAGCTGGGCAGCGACGGCCTGGTGGTGCTGGACGTGCGGTCCAGCATCGATGACGGCGGCGACCGTGACGCCTTCGAGGCCGCCCGCATTCCCGGCAGCCGCTACAGCAGCTATACCGATGCAGGCTGGCGTGAGGATCGCGACGGAATCGCCGGCCTGATGCCGGACATCGCCGATCTGGAGGACCTGATCGGCGGCCTGGGCATCGACAACGACGACACCGTGGTGGTCGTGGCTGGCGGCACCGGCCCCACCGACTTCGGCAGCGCGGCTCGAGTCTACTGGACCTTCAAGGCGCTGGGCCACGACGAGGTGACGATCCTCAACGGCGGCTTCGCCGGCTGGGATCAGCAGGGCTTCGAGCTTGCCAGCGGCGAGCCGGACGCCCCCGAGGCGACCGACTTCTCGGGCACGCTGCAGGCGCAGCTGCTGGCCACCACCGAAGCGGTGGAAGCCGCCCGCGAGGCCGACGAACCGCTGGTGGATGCCCGGCCGAACGACTTCTACACCGGCGAGACCCAATCGCCTGCCACTCGGGCACCCGGCACCATTCCGGGTGCGGTGAACCTGCCCCACGATGGCGCCCTGGTGGAGCGCGACGGCGCCTACTACCTGGAGCCGGAGCGCTTGAACGCCAATATCGACGTCCTGGGGCTGGACCGCGAGGCCCCCACCGTGGCCTTCTGCAACACCGGCCACTGGGCCGCCAGCGGCTGGTTCCAGCTCAGCGAGATTGGCGGCCTGGAGAACACGACCATGTACGACGGCTCCATGGCCGAGTGGACCCAGGACGACGCGCGCCCCCTGCAGCTGGCAGATCGGGGCACCACCACCGTGGGCGAGCTGGTCGACTGACCGACGCCGACCACTCCGCCATGACGCCCGTGGCCGGGTTGTGCCTGGAACTCGGCACCGCCGGGTATCGTCACGGGACCTGACGAGGCCACCTCGACCAGGGCAGCCCACGCCTTGGTCCCCTGGTCGATGACCCTGTCACTCATGGCGGCATCCGCACGGTTCCTCGGGAACAGATGGCTGGCCGTACCAGGGCACCAGAGCAAGGGTTCTACGCCCTGGAACGCTGCCGCTCATCCCGCACAGCACGAGAGCTGCGTCACATCCCTGGTGAAGGTCTGGGCGCAGAGCTTGAGGCCTTCCACCATGGTCAGGTAGGGAAACAGCTCGTCGCCGATGGCCTGCACCGTCATGCGTGCCCGGAGCGCAAACACCGCCGACTGGATCAGTTCCCCGGCGTCTCCCGCCACCGCCTGCACGCCCAGCAACCTCCCCGAGTCGCGTTCGGCCACCAGCTTGATGAATCCCTGGGTGTCGAAATTGACCAGCGCACGCGGCACGTTCTCCAGATCGAGCACACGGGACTCCACGCTGAAGCCCTGCTCCAGTGCCTCGGCTTCGGTCAGTCCCACGGTGGCGACCTGGGGATCGGTAAAGATCACCGCCGGCATGGTGCCGAGATCGAGGGTGGCCTCGCCCCCGGTCATATTGATACCGGCCCGGCTGCCGCCGGCAGCGGCCACATAGACGAACTGCGGCTGATCGGTGCAGTCACCGGCGGCATAGAGGCCCGGCACCGTGGTTTGCAGGTGCGCATCCACCCGAATCGCGCCACGCGCGGTTTCCATGCCGAGGCTCGCCAGATTCAAGGCCTCGGTGTTGGGTGTCCGTCCGGTGGCCACCAGCAGTCGATCCGCCCGTAATTTCCCGGCGTTGGTGTCGACGATGAAGAGATTGTCGAAGTAGTCCACGCGTCTCGCCTGGGTCTGCTTGAGCACCTCGATGCCCTCGCGGCGAAACGCCGCCTCCACGGCGTCGCCCACTGCCGAATCCTCCCCGGAGAGCAGTCGACTGCGGGCCAGCAGGGTGACCCGGCTGCCCAGTCGGGCGAAGGCCTGGGCCAGCTCCAGGGCCACCACCGAAGCGCCAATCACGATCAGCCGCTCGGGAAGGGTGTCGCTGGCGAGTGCCGTGGTGGAGGTCCAGTAGGGAGTCTCGGCGAGGCCCGGGAGGGGCGGGAAGGCGGGACGGGCACCAGTGCCGATAAACGCCCGATCGAAACGGACGGCCTGTTCGCCGCCTTCGCGGAGGGCAACGGTCAGGGTCCGCCCATCGACGAACCGGGCCTCGCCGTGCACGACGGTGATGGCCGGATGGTCGCGCAGGATTCCCGCGTACTTCGCATCACGCAGTTCTTCCACCCGTGCTTGCTGCTGGGCCAGCAGCGCCGGACGATTCACCCGCGGCACCTGGGCGCTCAGGCTCGAATCGAAGGGGCTCACCTTGCGCAGATGCGCAATATGCGCGGCGCGAATCAGGATCTTCGAGGGCACACAGCCAGTGTTGACGCAGGTACCGCCGAGTGTACCGCGTTCGATCAGGGTGACCCGAGCGCCACGCTCGGCGGCCTTGAGGGCTGCGGCCATGGCGGCACCACCGCTGCCGATCACGGCGATATGCCGCGTCTTGACGTCATTCATAAGGGGAATTCCTTGGTTCGACAGCGCCGTTGTCACGACCGGCGTCGTACTGCTTCTTACGCCACACCGCGTAGAGGGTCAGGCCGATGAAGAAGGCCAAGGCCGGCAGTAGCACGACGTCGAGGTAGCCCGTGAGTCCCGCCAGGCCCACCGTGCCAAGCAGGATCACCAGGATCGGCGTGAAGCAGCACAGCGCCACCAGGACGGTGCCGATCACGCTCACGCGCAACAAGGTTTTCGGGTTCCTCATGGTCGCTCCCGATTCGTACATGAGACTGACGGGGTGGAAAGATAGCCGGCGTTGCCGACTCGCCTTTCGTGACGGTCGTCACTGAGATAAGGTTACCTCCGTAGCCGAGTACGGACTCAAGCGCCATGCACAGCGAAGCGGACACCCTGACCATCGGCGGTCTCGCCAAGGCCGCGGGCGTCCATGTCGAGACCATCCGCTATTATCAGCGCCGGAGATTGCTGGCAGAGCCGGAACGGCCCTACGGCGGCATCCGCCGATACGGCATCGCCGAGGTGGCGCGCCTGACCTTCGTGAAGACTGCGCAGCGGCTGGGCTTCAGTCTGGACGAGATCGCCGAGCTGCTGCGCCTGGAGGATGGCACCCACTGCCAGGAGGCCAGTGCCCTGGCCGAGCACAAGCTGGCGGATGTGCAAGAGAAGATCGCCGGTCTGCGGCGCATCGAGCAGGCCCTGGGCGAGCTGGTGAATGCCTGCCATGAACGGGAAGGCCCCATCACCTGCCCGCTGATTGCCACCCTGCATCGGGGCCGTTCGAACCTCGACGATCCCGTGTCCTAGGAGCCTGTCATATCTGGCCTTGGACGCTCCCGTCCCAGACGCTATCCCAGCCGCTCGGCCAGGGCGTCGAGGTCGGGGACGGTCATGTCCGGTTCGATGCCCCAGGGGTCGAAGGGCGCATCCAGGCTGCGACGCACCCAGGCGGCGTGCAGGCCAGCGTGGCGGGCACCGATCACATCGAAGGGGTTGCTGGAGATCAGCCAGGTGTCGCCCGGCGCTACCTCGAGCCGGTGGCGCAGGTGCGCATAGACCGCCGGGTCGGGCTTGAAGCGCTTGACCTCGTCGACGCTGATCACATCGTCGAAATGTCCGCGGATGCCGGCCTGATCGAGCAGCCCCTCCACCGCCTCCCGGGTGCCGTTGGAGAAGGCCACGCAGCGCACGCCGGCCCGGGCCAGACGCTCGAGGGCGGTGGACGTCTCGGCAAAGGCCGGCAGCCGGGCATAGACCGCCATCAGGTGCTCCTTGTCGACGTCGGCCAGGCGCGTCTGCAGGGACCGGTCGGTGAACTCCAGGGCCTCCCGGGTGCACTGACCGAAGGGCACGTAGGCGCCCATCAGGCCACGTCTGAAGCTGTATTCCAGCTGCTTGTCGCGCCAGCGCCGCGAAAACTCCACTGCCAGCTCTCCCCTGCCGACGGCACTGAGCCGTGCCTCCAGTTCGGTGACCACGCCATGGGTGTCGATCAGGGTGCCGTAGACATCGAAGGCCAGTACCGTTGCCATCGTCGCGCTCCTCGGTTGGGTGTCATTGACCGAGCATGGGGCCAAGGGGGGCGTGGCTCAAGCCCCGGCCGCTCAGACCGGAACATGAGCCCCGCACACGCGAGCGCCGCGGAGTCTCCCCCGCGGCGCTCGCGTGGACGGCGGCCGTTCGGTGTCAGGCGCGCACGGCCTGTACGGCGCCCTCGCGCACCAGCTCGTCGGTGACCTTGTCCACCGCGTGGCGGGTACGGGCGACGATCTCGTCGATCTCGTCGCGGGTGGTGATCAGCGGCGGCGCGAAGCCCAGGATGTCGCCCTGGGGCATGGCGCGGGCGATCAGGTTCTCGTCCAGTGCGGCGGCGGCGATGCGCGGGCCGACCTTGAGGGCCGGGTCGAAGTGCTCGCGCTGTTCGGGGTTTACGGAGAACTCGAGGGCCGCCAGCATGCCCACGCCGCGCGCGTTGCCAACGATGGGGTGGTCGCCGAAGGCCGTGGCCATGGCCTGCTGCAGGTAACCGCCGGTCTCGGCGGCGTTGGCGGTGAGACCCTCGCGTTCGATGATCGCCAGGTTGGCGAGTGCCGCGGCACAGCCCAGGGCGTGACCGGAGTAGGTCCAGCCATGGCCGATGGGGCCGTACTGGCCGGTACCCTGCTCGAGCACCGCCCAGACGCGGTCGCCGACAATGACGCCGGAGAGCGGCTGGTAGGCGCTGGTCAGGCCCTTGGCGACGGTGATCAGGTCGGGCTTGATGCCGTAGAAGTGGCTGCCGAAGTCGGCGCCGATGCGCCCGAAGCCGCACACCACCTCGTCGGCGATCAGCAGCACGTCGTATTTCGCCAGCACCGCCTGGATCGCCTCCCAGTAGCCTTCCGGCGGCGGCACGATGCCACCGGTACCGAGCACCGGCTCGCCGATGAAGGCGGCCACGGTCTCCGGGCCTTCTGCCAGGATCATCTCCTCGAGCCGGCGGGCACAGTGGGCGGAGAATTCCCGCTCGGTCATGCCCTCCTGAGCGGCGGCGCGGTGGTAGTAGTAGGGTGCCTCGGTGTGCAGGATGCCGGCCATGGGCAGGTCGAACTGGTCGTGGAACGCCTTGAGGCCGGTCAGGGAGCCGGTGGCGAGGCCCGAACCGTGGTAGCCGCGCATGCGCGAGATGACCTTCTTCTTCTGCGGGCGACCCAGCACGTTGTTGTAGTAGCGCACGATCTTGAGCTGGGTCTCGTTGGCATCACTGCCGCCGAGGCCGTAGTAGACCTTGGACATGCCGGGGCCGGCGAGCTCGATGATCTTCTCGGAGAGCGCGATCTGCGGCTCGTTGGAGTGGCCCACATAGGTGTGGTAGTAGGAGAGCTCCAGGGCCTGCTGATAGATGGCCTCGGCCACCTCGGTGCGGCCATAGCCGATGTTGACGCAGTACAACCCGGCGAAGGCGTCGATGAACTCGCGGCCGTCCTTGTCGCGGATATGGATGCCCTTGCCGCCGGTGATCACTCGGCCCGGCGCATCGCCGTTAGCGAAGTCGCGCAGGTGGCTGGAGGCGTGGAAGGTCACCTTGCGGTCGCGGTCGATCAGGTCCTGGTGCTGCTGGCTCATCTCGTTCTCTCTTCTCAAGGAACTCCCCGGCGTCCCGCCGGGGAGGGTGTTTACAGGCTCACTCAGCTGCCGGAGACCGACCCGAGGGCGCCGAGGCAGTAGTACTTCGTCTCGAGGAACTCATCGATGCCGGTGATGCCGCCCTCGCGGCCAAGCCCGGACTGCTTGACGCCGCCGAAGGGCACGGGCGGGCCGGTCATCTTCACCGAGTTGACCGACACCATGCCGAACTCCAGGGCCCGCAGCAGCTTCCAGATACGCCGGATATCGTGGGTATAGACGTAAGCGGCGAGACCGTACTCGGTGTCATTGGCCAGGGCAATCGCCTCGTCATCATCGGCATAGGCCATGACGCCGGCGATGGGGGCGAAGCTCTCCTCCTGCCACAGCCGCATGTCACGGGTCAGCCCGGTCAGCAGCACCGGCATGAAGAAGTTCTCACCCGGCGCCTGGCGCTGGTCGCCCGCCACCAGGGTCGCGCCCTTGGAAATGGCGTCGTCGACGATGCCGGCGGCCTTCCCCACGGCTTGGGCATGGATCAGCGGACCCAGGTCGACCTCACTCGCCATGCCGTTACCCACGGTGAGCGCCGCCATACGCTCGGCGAAGTGCTCGACGAACTCGTCATGGATCGACTCGTGGACCAGGATGCGGTCCGCCGCCAGGCAGTCCTGCCCGGAGGTCTGGAACTTGGCCGACACCGCGGCGAAGGCCGCCTCCCTGGGGTCCATGTCGGGCCCGACGATAAAAGGCGCATCGCCACCCAGCTCCAGCGATACTCGCTTGACGGTGTTGGCGCACTGCTCCAGCAGCAGCCGGCCGACCCGGGTGGAGCCGGTGAAGGAGAGCGCCTTGACGCGGGGCTCGGCACACAGTAGCTGCGACACCTCGGCGGGCTCGCCCAGCACCACGTTGAAAACGCCGGCCGGAATGCCGGCACGCTCGGCCAGTTCGGCCAGGGCCAGCGCCGAGAACGGGGTCTCACCGGCGGGCTTGACGATCACCGGACAGCCGGCGGCCATGGCGGCGGCGGCCTTGCGGGTGATCATCGCCAGCGGGAAGTTCCAGGGGGTGATCAGCGCGGCGATGCCCACCGGCTCCTTGAGGGTACCCAGGGCGGCATTGGGGATGTGACTCGGGATGGTCTCGCCGAAGGTGCGCTTGCCCTCCTCGGCGAACCAGCGCACGAAGCTGGCGCCATACTCCACCTCGCCGCGGGCGTCCGGCAATGGCTTGCCCTGTTCCAGGGTCATCAAGATAGCCAGGTCCTCGCGATTGGCCTGGAGCAGGTCATACCAGGCCAGCAGGCGCTCGCAGCGCTCGTCGGCGCGCAGCGCGCGCCAGTGTACGAAGGCGGCGTCGGCGGCGTCCACGGCGGCGCGGATCTGGTGCGGCTCCAGCCAGGGGATATGACCGATCACCTCGCCGGTGGCGGGATCGATCACGGCCTCCTCGCGGCCGCCGTCGCCGTGGGTCCACTTGCCATCGACATAGGCGTACTGACGGAACAGACGCGGATCGTCGAGCATGGTGGACAGCGACCTGGACAGCTTCATGTTCATGCAACACCTCCCCTGACGTACCGGCCCCTGGCATGTCGGGCCGGCTTGGTAGTAACGGGCGAGCCGCCGTGGGCGGCTCCGATGACTACAGGGTAAGGGAGGTGGCGGCGGGGGAGTTTTCGTTAGCCGCCGGGACGAATACGCTTTTTTTCGTCGTTGCCGGGGATGTTGCGATTTTTTCTGCACGGATCAGGTCCCGTCGTTACCAGTCTGGACTACGAGCCCATGGTCTGGGGCCCATTCTCAACTCGGCTTATTCATCAGTGCATCGAGTTGGTGCCTTGAGTCGGGTGATTGCCGGAGCCGGCCCACTTCAGGCAGCGGCTGTCATTCAGAAGGCAGTCTGCTGGAAGCTCTCCCTATCAATGACGCAGCGATGCCATGCCTTGAGCCGGAGTCGCTCACTCGCCCAGTTCACCTCGGGGAGACGAAACGAGAGATAGTCCAGCGCAACCGTTACAGAGATGTCTAAAGTTGACCCAGTTCGGTGGACACCCGACCCTTTGAGAACGATGAGTCCACCATGCCCAAGTCCCGTGCCCCTTATCCTGCCGAGTTCCGACAACAGATCATTGAGCTGATCCGGGCGGGTCGAACCCCAGAAGAGCCGGCTCAGGAATTCGAGCCGACCGCTCAGACCATCCATAACTGGGTGAAACAGGCCGACCGTGATACAAGGCGTCGCCACGATGGCCCCACCAGCGCCGAGCAGGAAGAGCTGCGACGCCTGCGCCGTGAGAACAAGCAGCTCTGCGAAGAGCGCGAGATCCTCGCAAAGGCCGCTGCCTGCTTTGCTCGGGAGACTGACACCATACCGCCGACCTCTTCAGGTTCGTCGAAGTGAATCGGGCCCATCATGGGATTGCCACCATGTGCCGTGTGCTGGATGTTTCCACCAGTGGCTACTATGCGTGTTGCTCCCGTCAGCCTCCCGCTCGTGAGGCCGCGGACAACGCGCTGATGGCGCGCATCCAAGCGATCCATGCGTGGTCGGACGGTACCTATGGGGTGTCACGCATCCACGCTAAGCTCGTCGATGAGGGATGGCGGGTCGGACCAAGTGGGTCACCCGCCTCTTGCATCTAAGTTAATTTAGGCGTGTCGCTAGAAGGCATCTCGAGGGGGGCGTAAGGAAGGCCAGACAGCTTACAGAGCTCTTCCCACAACCCTTGAATTCTTTCAAAAGAGTGGAAAATACTTGCGTTAACGATCATTCCATCCATCGTGGTCTGGAAAAGTCTAGCGATTGCCTTAGGTTCGGGATGATTTAAGCCCTCAAAGATGGATTGAAGAAGCTGAGTCACCCAATCCTTATGTGCTTGGGATACAGTCTGAAGCTCTTCAGTCTCATGAAACTCCCCTGTTGCTTTTATGAACATGCAGCCGTGAAATTCCTTTGAGAAAAACCACCTGACATGCCAGTTGAAGAACTCTCGAAGCTTCTCATAAGGTGGCGGCATTTCTCCTACCGCCTGTTCGAGAGAGTTTTTAAACAGTTGATGCCTAAGCTTGAGCACTTCTTCAACAAGCTTTTCCTTATTTGAAAAGTGTTTATACAAGGTCATCTTAGAAACCTTTGCCTCATCTCGAATCCGATCAACGCCGACGGCTTGATATCCGTGTTCGTTGAAGAGACGTAAGGCGGTATAGAGGATGTCATCTCGCTTTGCCATAGCCTAACCCTATCTAAAAAAATATTATAATCAAAAAAAACTATTTTGACTCCCAGATCAAAGTAATTTACTGTACAGACCTGTCTGTCCATTATAGCACAGGGATTCACAAATGTTTCATAAAATGAAAGGTACTGGTGTAGCTCCCGGCCGTCCCGATCCGCTCCAAATACTAACAGGCCTCATCGGCGGAATCGCGGGAATTGGTGCCGTGGCTTACTTAACCCACATGGCGAATGTTCCCCTGCTCATGGCTCCCTTCGGAGCCACATGCGTACTCCTTTTCGCCGCACCAGGGGCTCCTCTCGCCCAGCCACGCAACGTCATTGGGGGGCATTTCATTGCCGCTGCTGTAGGTCTCATCATGATGAACCTCTTCGGCTCGGGTGAATGGCAGATGGCAGTTGGTGTTGGGATTGCAATTGCATTGATGCAGTTTTTTCGGGCGGTACACCCCCCCGCAGGAGCGAACCCTCTAGTTGCACTGACTGCAGGTATTCAGGATTGGGAGTTCCTTGTCACTCCAGTACTTTTTGGATCAGTCATTCTAGTGTGTGTAGCGCTCTTGATTAACAACATCGGAAAGGCCAAACAATGGCCTCAATATTGGATGTAAAAGGAGAAAACCATGCCCATTATCAATGTAAAGATTAAGCGCGGTAGCGCCGTTAAGAACGACACAGAGACGTTAACCAAAGAGATCGCTAAGCGGCTGACAGAAAGTACTGTTCGTGTGCTCAAAAAAAACAGGGAGCTCGTGGTTGTCACGATTGACAGTCAATCTTCTACAAAATGGCATCTCGCCGGAGAAGAAGGCATTCAGAGCTCACGCCCGATGTTTGAGGTTGAAATCAAGGTTACAGAGGGAAGTAATAGCCAGGAAGAAGTGAGCACTTGGATAAGGGAGGCCTACGAAACCATGGTCCAAGTCCTGGGAGAGAGCGCTGGTCCAAACTATATTTCTGTGCAACAGCAGCCACAAGAATTCTGGGGGTATGATGGGCTTTCTCAGTATGGCAGGAAGAAGTGGGATAGCTGAGACTTGTATCGGCTCCTAACGAGGACTTCACAAGGGGATTAACATGGAATCATTAAAGGCTGTAGAGAATTTTCCGAACAAACCCGAGGCATTCGATAAAGTTCTTAGGTTGGCCATGGGGGCTGTAAATCTTCCAGACATTCATTTTGAAGAAATGGAGCCAGGACTAAGGAGCAACGTACTAATACACATACTTTTTGATAACAAGAAATCAGAACCAACCGGGTCTGATGCAGCCCTGATAAAATACTTGCCCGGGGCCTTCGTTCCACTTCACCTTCATCGAGGATATGAAATGGTCCTAGTCCTGAAGGGAGAATACATAGAAAATGGTGAAACCCATACACCAGGCAGTTTAATTATTCGTGCTCCAGGCACTACGCACAGCATGAGGTCCAATACTGGCTGTGTGATTTTGGCCATGCGGGACATCCCAGTCAAACAACTAACTTAAATTCATGGGCGGAATTAAGAAAATGAAGATACTTGGTCCGTCTCAAGCTATGAAACTGATCAAATCGGGAGCGACTGTGATTCCCGGGGGATTTGGAAGTTGTGGACACCCCGACCTATTCACTCAAGCATTGGAAGAGAGGTATTTGGAGACGGGGGAGCCCAAAAACCTGAAGCTGCTCTTTGCTTCGGGTGCAGGTGATAAGAAAGAAAACGGACTAAATCGTCTAGCTCATTACGGCCTGGTCTCCGTTTCTATTGGAGGTTATTGGAACCTATGCCCGAAGTTGCGTGGCATGGGTGAAAGTGGAGAGATTGAAGCTCATAACTGGCCTCAAGGAGCAATAAGTAAGCTATTTGGCACTATAGCCGAAGGGGCTCCGGGACTCGTGAGTAGAGTCGGTCTGCACACCTTCGTTGACCCACGTGTGGAAGGCGGAATGTTTAGGCCAATCGATCACAGGAGTCTGATTGAGGTCGTTCACCTGCAAGGAAAGGAGTACCTATTTTATCCTTCGATGCATATTGACGCTGCTCTTCTAAGGGGAACAGTGGCCGATAGGAGTGGAAATATTTCTCTCCGTGGAGAGGCATCGAAAATGGATGCACTTTCACAAGCACAGGCTGCAAGAAATTGTGGTGGAATCGTTTTTGTGCAAGTCAAGGACGTTGTCAGTGATCAGCTGTGTGCAGGAGAGGTTGATATTCCCGGGCACCTTGTTGATGTAGTGGTCATTTCAAAGGGTACAAATCACCCTTTCACATATGGCCATAAAGTCTGCCCAACCAAACTAACTACGGAGGAGGGCGTTGGATCAAGCGCGAGACAGCATGTGATAAAGCGAGCCCTTAAGGAGCTTCCTGTGGGCCCCTATAAGAAGCGAATTGTCAACTTTGGGATTGGGATCCCTGCTGAAATTGGAATGGCCATGTCGGCTAATCAAAGATCGTCTTATACTCTTAGTGTCGAGTCTGGGGTGATTGGAGGCACACCGCTTATTGGTGATTCGTTTGGGGCAGCGATAGACCCGGATGCTGTTGTAGACCAGTCTCAACTCTTCAATTTCTATGATGGTGGTGGTATTGACAAAGCATTCCTTGGCTTTGCCCAGATAGACGAGCATGGCAGGGTAAATGTAAGTAAGTTTGGAAAAGCACGGCCTGGGGCTGGCGGCTTCATAAATATAACCACCTCAGCAAAGAATATTATATTCTGTGGAACCTTGACGACAACCCGCACTAAAGGAAACAAAGTAGAAGGCTATGATAGCGACATTTTGAAGCTCGTAGAAAATGTAGATCAAATAACCTTTGATTCAAAGCATTGCAATGCAGCCAAGATCACAGTAATAACGGAAGTGGCCGTCTTTGAAATTCGTAGAGGAGCCCTAGTTCTCACAGAGGTGAGGGAAGGATTTGAGCCTAAGGACGTTGAAGCATTATCTGAAGCGCACTTCGAAGTTGATCATAACTTGTCATCGATGGGCTAATTAAGAAGGAGACTTCACTATGGAAAAGGTCATTTGTCTTGTTGGCGGAGGGGCTGCCTCAATAGCCTTTATTGACAATTTCCTCAACCAACTTAATGGCGAAAATGGTGGGTTATACTCTATCTACGTGATAGAGAAAAATCCCGTGTTTGGGCCAGGCGCCGCTTACAATGATGACTTAGATAGTAATCTACTCAATACAAAAACCGGATTCATAACTATATTTCCCGAGAAGAAAGGCGATTTCTACGAGTGGCTCCATAACCATCCCGAGCACTGGCAGTGGAAGTACCCAGGTTTTGAGCTAGACCCCGACACCTATGCCCCTAGGCCACTATTTGGTCAGTACCTTCAAGCATCATTCTCGCAAACCGTGAGGAAGGCTGTGAAGAAAGGCGTGAAGGTTATACCGGTTAATGCCGAAGTCATGGATATTAGAAAGTTTAGACATGGCTACACTGCTGTTACCGCCTGTAGTATTAATATTCAAGCGGACTATGTTTTCCTGCTGTGCGGTACCTTGGAGAATGCCCGAAAAGATACACCGAAGATGCAAGGTGGTATCATTAGCAACCCTTACCCTGTTTCCAAACTGACGAGTTGGTTGGGCAAAGACAAGTCGGTCGCCGTTATAGGATCCCGGCTAAGTGCCATAGATACCATCATCGCGCTAAAGGAGGCTGGTCATCGCGGTAAAATTGTAATCCACTCCCGTAGTGGTTACTTCCCATCGATTCGTGGCACCCAAGGACGTTTCCAACCTAGGAACCTTTCAGAAGAATACTTGGAAAAAGTACAAAATAGCAAACGTAATTTACGACTAACTGACGTTGTCGAAATGGTTAAGTCTGATCTCTCTCTGTATTTCCAAGAGAACCCTGGTCATCCACAAGAGCGATTGGAAGTTCCTAAACCTATCGATGATCTGGGTGCATTTCTCGACGAAGAGATCGCGCTGGCCGAAAATCCTAGGGGCTGGCAGGCAGTGCTCTATGCTACTAATGTGATTATTGATAAGTTATGGGGGATGATTAGACCCGAGGATAGGGAAGAGTTCAGAGAGAAATATCTCAACATTTTCCTATCTTACCGTGTCTCTATTCCTTGTGAGAATGCTGTAAAAATTAGGAACTACCTTTCCAGCGGGGATCTGGAATTTAGGACTGGCCCAGTGAAGCTTAAGAAGAACGCCGGGGGCTTTCCTGTAGTACAAACACCCTCTGGTGATGGTGATACATATGACTTTGCTGTTCTGGCAACAGGCAGTCCAAAACGATTAGGCAATTCAAACTCTAGCTTAATGATAGCCTTGGAAGAAAAGGGAATGATCGTCCCTCACCCTCATGGTGGATTAGAGGTCGACAGTAGTACATATCAAGTGATTCGAGAAGATGGATCTATCGAAAATGGTATTTTTGCAGTTGGTGAAGTAACCAGTGGAAATTTCTTTTTTACAAGCGCCTTAGACATTATTTGTCGTCACGCAAAGAACTGCTCTGTCAACTTTTATAAAAATCATTGTGTGGAAAGCGTTTTTTTCACCCCTCCAAAGCAAGGGATTAAAGGGTAGCCTTCTATTTCACCCATCACTTGTTTGGTGAGGCCACATAATGTCGGAATGCTGAACCCTTCATTCCTTGAATTCAAGGAGGGATTGCAGAAAACTTCCGAAGACAGTTATCACGCGCTGACTCAACCCAATGAATCGCCACCTTCTTTCGAGAGCAAAATATCTCTCTATCATTAACTTGTATAGGCGGAAAAAGCATGGATGCACAAGATGACGAACTCAGATTTGAAACCCCCGAGATCAAAAAGAAAATAAGGAGGCTTACGGCACTCGATAACTGGCATTGCCTGCTTTACCTGGCGAAAGATTATCTGATAATCGGGAGTTGCATTACACTGTGCCTTAAAGTCTCCTGGTGGTTTTATCCATTGGCCTGGCTGGTCATTGGTTCACGGCAGCGTGGGCTGGCCAATCTTCTACATTCTGCGTCACATAATACCCTCGCCAGAAACCGCTACTGGAACCTGATTGCCGGTACGGTGCTGTCGGGATATCTAGTAGGGCAGAAATACGTGCTCTACTGCTATACTCATGTGACACAGCATCACGGTCACTTAGGCGATCCCATCCACGATCCCGACTTCCAACAGCACTTGGCCGCAGGCCTGTATGAAAAACAAACGAAGGCGAAGTTCCTTTGGGCTTACGTCGTGAAGGCTCTCCTTGGGATGAAGGTCCCACAGTACCTGCGCTATGTGTACCGTGACCGCTTCATGGGACAGGTGCCTGCCAGATACAACAACAGGATCATCTCCCACCGAACTGATACTTGGCTGTTCACCTTGATCTGGGTGGCGCTGTTGGCCGCCTCACTGCTTTTCGGGGTTTTTCACTGGCTGATAGTGTTCTGGCTGGTTCCTCTGGTAACCTCGTCGATGATCGTGGGCTGGTTTATCGAAATGGCTGAGCATTTTCCGCTAGTCAGGGAGTCGCGAGACCGGCTGTACATGACACGTAATCGTAATGGCAACCGCTTCGAGAGGTTTCTCACCGGCGTCCATCATGACAACTATCACCTCGAGCACCACCTGAATCCCAACGTGCCCATGTGGCACCTGCCGAAGTCGCAAGCAGTGCGATTGGAGAATCCGATATACCGGGAGTGGGACGAGCAATGGGGTGGGATCTTCACAAAGTGTGACCGAAAGCCGACACGGAAGACCTTCTATCAATACATTTTTAGCAAGGAAGCCAATATGTTTCAGGGACCATTCACCAACGAAGAGGCGCTCGATGGTTAACGACTACCTCACTTGGCTTCTGGCCATCGCCAGCTTCGCGTTCGTTATGACCTTCACGCCGGGCCCCAATAACATCATGCTGGCCACCTCCGGGGCGAATTTCGGTCTGAAGCGCTCCATGCCTCATGTGATGGGGGTCGCCTTCGGCTTTCCGGCCATGCTGCTTGTCGTCGCGGTGGGTATCGGATATGTTTTCCAGTTTCCTGTTGTCCGCGGCGTGCTGCGGGTGCTGGGAGTTGCCTACATCCTCTACTTGGCGTATCTGATCGGCAGTGCTAATACCCTTCGTGGTACCCAGCAGAGCAAGCCCATCTCATTCTGGCAAGCCGCTGGCTTCCAGTGGATCAACCCCAAGGCGTGGGCCCAGGCGATCGGGGCCACCTCGGCGTATCTGTCCCTGGATTTCAATAAATATGCGCAGATCGTTGCGATGGCTCTGGTTTTTCTGCCAATCGGCATCGCCAGTTCTTGGATCTGGGCCGCGTTTGGGGTGCGCATCGCGTCATTCCTCAACACTCCGGCCAAGTTGCGAACATTCAATGTGGTCATGGCCACGGCGCTTCTCATCACGATCCTGCCGGTTATCTTGACCTACTAAGCAAAGTCGGGGCTTTCTAGCCCCGGCTGTCTTGAACGGACACGGGTGATAGAGTAGTGGCATCTACCAATTGAGCACCGCCGGCCACCTGACGGAGTTGGGAGGCCTTCGGCCTCCATTCGCGCAGCGGAGCTGCCCTCTCAACAACACACGACAAACTAAGTAGAGTCTTTACCCTGTCTGCTAGCCTGGCTCAGCCGGCCGCGGGGTCGACCAGCGCCGCCTCGGTGAACACCAGCAGGCCCAGCTCCGGGCGATAGCCATGGATCTCGGTGACATCGAGTGCCTGCAGGAAGTAGAGAATCTCCTCGCTGACGACCTGTCCCGGCACCAGCACCGGGAAGCCCGGCGGGTAGGGGATCACGAAGCTCGCCGAGACCACATCACGACCGGCCCGCATGGCCGCCTGCACTTCGCCATTGTCGAAACGCAGGTACTCGGTGTTCACCTCGTCGTAGGCCAGGAAGTAGGCGCAACGGATATCGCCCTCGGGGGTATTACTGTCGGGGTCGGGGCGGAAGGCGGCGTGGAAGCGGCTGAAGTCCGGCAGCGGCGGTAGCTCCTTAGTCAGCGAGTGGACCCGGTTCTCGATGATCTTGCGCTCCGGCCGGCTGCTCTCATCCCAGCGGGCCTCGAACTCCTTGGCCAGCTTGATCAACACATCGAGCAGGTAGGCGATGGAGCCGCGGGTGGTGCCGATATTGGTCATGAACAGCACGGTGTTGCGTGAGGTCTTGTTGATCTGGATACCGTACTTGTTCATCAGGTATTCGTTTTTGAAGGTATCCCCGTCGATGCCGGTGGCGCCGATGGCGATGGTGATGCGGCTGGGGTCGACGACGAACTCGTCGTTGGCCCAGGCCTCCTCCATCTTGTTCCAGCCGGTGACCGGGTCGTAGAAGGTGTCGACACCGGACTGCCGGTACTCCAGCGGCACCATGTCCTTGTTGATCAGCACCCGGAAGTACTTCTGCAGCAGCGGATGGGTATAGAGCTGCTCGCGCAGCGACAACGCCGCCTCCACCTGGGCGTGCACCAGCTCGAAGCCTTCCATTTCGGCCTGCATGCGGCCCACGTCCAGCGACGCGATGATCTGGTAGTTGGGCGAAGTCGAGGTGTGGGTCATGTAGGCCTCGTGGAACGGCGCCTCGACCTTCTGCCGATAGTCCTGATCCCAGACGTGGATCATCGAGCCCTGACGCAGCGAGGTCAGGGTCTTGTGAGTGGAGTGGGTGGCATAGGCACGGACGCGCACCTGGTCGGGATCCGGCATCAGGGGTCGGTCGAGCCAGGTGGCGTCATCGTCGGGGTCGAGGGCATCGAACTCCACCTTCCACGCCGCGTACTCCTCACGGTAGGCCTCGCTGCGGTAGCGCTCGCACAGGGTGCGGGCAGCATGCATGGCGGTGCGCGGCCGATAGGTAGGGTTGAAGCCGGCGAAGGCGAACCACGCCTCGTCCCAGAGGAACACCAGGTCGGGCTTGATCGCCAGACACTCCTCCATCACCCGGCGCACATTGTAGACCACGCCGTCGAAGGTGCAGTTGGTCAGCAGCAGCATCTTGACCTTGTGCAGCTGGCCCGAACGCTTGTACTCGAGCAGCGTCTTCTTGATCTCCTTGAGCGGCACCGCGCCATACATGGAGTAGTCGTGCAGTGGGTAGGAGTCCAGGTAGCTGACGTGGGCCCCGGCCAGCACCATGCCGTAGTGATGGGACTTGTGGCAGTCGCGGTCGATCAGCACGATATCGCGGGGCTTGACCAGCGCCTGCACCACGATCTTGTTGGCGGTGGAGGTGCCGTTGGTGACGAAGAAGCTCTGCCGCGCGCCGAAGGCCCGGGCAGCGTACTCCTGGGCCTTCTTGATCGGCCCGTAGGGCTGCAGCAGCGAGTCGAGCCCGCCGGAGGTGGCCGAGGTCTCGGCGAGGAAGATGTTGATACCGTAGAAATCGATCATCTGCCCGGCCCAATGCGAGCGGGTGATCGACTTGCCCCGCGAGATGGGCATGGCGTGGAAGACCCCTGTAGGCTTCTTGCTGTACTCGCGCAGGGCATCGAAGAAGGGCGTGCGGTAGCGGTTGTCGATGGCCCGCAGGATGGTGTGGTGCTGCTCGATGTAGTCCGTCTCGCGGTAGAAGATGCGATTGAAGTGACGGATATCGCGGCTCGCCGTGGCCTCCACGTCACCGCTGGTGACCAGGAACTGGTCAATCTCCGGGCGCAGTTCGTGAATCATCGAGCTGAGCAGGATGCTGCGCTCGGACTCGGACTGGTGTTCGAGGACCTGCTCGGAGAGCCCCTCCAGGTAGTTGCGCAGCGCACTGAGGTTGTACTTCGACTTGTAGGGAAACTCGTAGCGGATCAGGCAGGCCTGGATATTGGGGTTGACCAGCACCGCGATCAGCGCGTCCTCGAAGCTTCTCACCGTCACCACGTCATAGGCGAAACGATCCTCGGGTCGGCGCATGTTGCGGAAGGCCTCGCGCACCACCTCCTCCTCCTGGGGCGAGAGGTTGTCGACGATTAGCAGCTCGAAGTAGGGCTGGGCCGAGCTGTTGGAGGCCGGGTGGCCACGGCGCAGCTGGGCCAGAGCATCCAGGGTCTCCAGATTCTCGGCGTCGGCATCGGTCTCGCTGAGGTCGACGTGTCGGCGCCGGTAGGACTCGCTGATCAGAGCCCGCACCAGGCGCTTGACCACCTTCTCCAGCAGCATGTACTCCTCGCGGTCGAACAGAGACCAGAGGTGGCGGAAGTCCTCCTTGGAGGGGAAGGCGTGGTAGTCCTCGATGATCTCGAGCCGCGTCAGCTTGACGTCGATCGCCTTTACCAGGTTCCTGACCCGACCGTCGTCGGTCAGGCGTATCAGCTGTCCCAGGTCGCGCTTGAGTGCGTTCCAGGTATCGGCACGCAGCTGAGAGATCTTGTGATAGAAGCTCAGCGCGGTATAGGGCGTTTCGGTCTGGCTGGTCTCTTGCATGGCGATACCCTTCCATGATGATTGTCGTGATCGATATCGATCAGCTGCCGAACCTTTCCCGCACGCCGTAGCGCACGGTGATCCACTCCTCGGGAAAGTGACCGAAGCCGAGGTCCAGATCGAGGCCTGGCCAGTGGTAGCGAACGCGCCCCTCCCCGGGGCGGTAGAAGGCCGAATAGATAGTGCCCAGGCCGCGGCGATAGTCGTGGCGGAACAGCGGCGGCGCCGAGAAGGCGGCTTCCAGGCGCGCCTCGCTGGTCGCCGGGTCGTCCACCAGAATGGAGAGCTGGCGCTCGCGAATCAGCGTTTCCGAGGCCAGTGCGTGGGCGTACCACTCGATGCGCTTCTGGTGGTTGGTGGCCACCGGCACCCGGCGGATACTGGCCCGGCGATCCGGGCCGATCATCGCCGTCACGTAGCGCCCGGCGGTGTCGGCCACGGTGATGTTGTAGGCCATGTGGGTGGGTACGCGAGCCAGGACCTCCGCGGCCTCTGGCACGCTGTCGCAGAACTCCAGCAGGTAGCGCAGGATCACCGGCGCGCCGAAGCCGTCGCCTACCGCCTTGCGCCCACCGAAGGCCAGCGACACGGCGAGCCCGCGGTCGTTCATGCCGTCGAGCACACCCCACAGGCAGTCCGACATGGCGATCACGCCGCGGTCATTCCAGCGGGTATAGAGGATCGAGCCCTCGCAGAGCTCCGGCGGGTAGTCGTAGTTGCGCGCCAGCAGGGTGGTGCCGGGGCGCGCCAGCACCGCCTGGGAGCAGCCGGTGATATAGGGCGGCGGCTGGTAGAGGCTCAGGAAGCGGGAGGCCAGATCGCCGCCGCCGGCGAGCTCGCACAGTGCCCGATAGGTAGGCAACAACTCCGGCATGTGCCGGCGCAGGGCGTTGAGGCAGGCCAGATACCCCGGACGCTCGCGCTCACCCTCGGCAAGGTACCAGGCTTCGTAGGCGGACCAGTGTGCATCGAAGAGCGACCGCCACTTGGGGCCCGGCTTCGCTTCGCGCAGGGTGCGAAAGACCAGCGTCTTGTCGTCCATTTCGGTAGGCGCCGCCCCTTGGAGAACGGCGCCCTCCCCCTTCACAGGATCTTGAAGTTGCCACCGCCTACGGCGTGGCTGACGGCGACCTGTTCCACCACGGGATCCTGCAGCGACTGCCCGGCATACTGGCCGCGAATCCCGTCGATCCAGGCCTTCGCCCGCTCGTTGAGCTGGAAGTCGTCATCCATCAGCCGCCCGCGGGTAATCAGGATGCCCAGATCGGCCCCCTCGTAGCGGAAGTCGCCTGCACCGCTGATGCGCAGGAAGAACCCCTCCTGGTCATTCTCGGCGGCGTGGGGATGATAGCTGTAGTGGTCGTAGGCGATGCGACCGTCGCCGGCCATATTCCACACCCCGGTACGCGGCGCGCCGGTCAGCAAGTCGACGCTCTCATCGGTGTGCTTGATCACCAGCTGGCTCCAGCTGTCGACGCTCTCGGGGTGGGCCCAGCGCTCGTTGATCTCGTTGATATCGAGATCGAAGTCGACGTCGGAGAACTCCAGCAGGTGGAAGAGGAATAGCGGGATGTCGGAGTGGGCGAAAGCCGCCACGTTGGTCAGTGAGCTGGCGCCGGTGACCCGCGGGTTGAGCTCGCCCAGATAGACCTCGCCGTTGTCCATGTCGATCAGGAAGTCGAGCTCGAAGTAGCCGCGATAGCCCTCCTCGCGCAGCGCCTCGCCGAACTTGAAGGTGTACTCCCGGGCCTGGTCGCGGATCTCCTGGGTGAAGGCGCCTGCGAACATCTCGTTGCCGCACCAGCCACCCTTGTAGGGGGTCAGCGTCTTGAAGCCCACCAGCTCGGTCATCAGCGGCCCCACCACGGTGCCGCAGCGGGTGGCACAGGCCTCGATGGCCGAGCCGCGGCAGTTGATCCGCTTCATGATCTTGACCTCGGACTCGGCCTCGATCTCCTCGGCGTGCTTGTAGTAGTCGTCCTCGTTGGCAATGAAGAAGGTGGTGTGGCCGGAGTCGCCGAAGGCGGTCTGCACCACCAGGTCGCGGCCGAGCTCCTCGCTCACCTCACAGAGCTCCTGATAACTGCCCACCCTGGCCAGCACGTTGGGCACGCTGGGAACGCCGGCCTTGTTGCCGATGCGCACCGTCTCGATCTTGTTGTCCATCCGCTGCCGCAGCGTCGCCGGCGGAAAGGCGACCCGCAGCCCGAGTTGCTTGCACACCTCCTCGGTGTGCTCGTCGAACATCAGGAAGGCCGCCGTGCCGGCCTGTTCGCCATCCGCCCGCGACTGGATGAAGTCGATGACCTCCTTGTGCTCCAGGAGGTAGTTGTTGATGTCCTCGATGCTCTCGAAGTCCCGGGGAAACTTCTCCTTGGGCACGAAAACGTTGCGTTGCTGACCGTCGAAGCAGTCGATATAGTTGATATGGCGGAAGTTACCCACCCAGTCGCCGATCCCGAGCAGGTTGAAGTTGGTGGCCGAGATGAAGTAGATCGGCTCCTTGTTGTTGAGAAAGTGGCGGCGGACATCGGCGATGCTGGTGATCTTGTTCATTGTTGTCGCTCCAACGATGGCGGACGGAGAGGCATAGGCCGCTCACGCGGCAGATCAGGTCACAGTCAATACTCCTCGACGTCAGCGCGCAGCGGCTTGATCAGCGGACCGAGGGTGTCGAGGAAGGGAGAGGATCCGTTCTCGCTGCGATAGACCGAGAAATCTGCGCGGCGGTCACGGAAGCTCTTGAGGGGCTGGCCCAGGCCGCGCAGACCGGTCTCGCGCTCGCGGCGCACTCGGTTGAGGTCCACCTCGATGGGCATCACCTCCTCGCCGGTACCGGCCTGGTGGATGACATCACCGGAGGGGCCGACCACGATGGAGCGCCCGTTGCCGATGGCGCCGGCACCGTTGATGTCAAAGAAATAACACTGGTTCACCGCGGCGTTGGTGCGGGCAATGGACAGTTCGATGTCGCGGTCGATGGTGTCGGTCATGGTCGGGTGCAGGATCACCTCGGCGCCCATGGCGGCCAGGGTGCGGGTGGTCTCGGGGAACCACATGTCGTAACAGATCGACACACCGAAGCGCGCCACGTTGGGCACGTCGAAGACCACGAACTCGCTGCCGCTCTCCACGCCAGCCTCGTAGGGGAGGAAGGGGAACATCTTGCGGTAGCGGGCCACTACCTGACCGTGGGGATTGATCACCGACAGGGTGTTGAAGATACCCTGGTCGGTATGCTCGAACATCGAGCCCGGTATCAACCAGATACGGTGCTGCTCGGCGATCTGGCAGAACAGCTGCTCGGCGTGACTGGGCATGGGCTGAGCGTGATGCGGCGAGGCCCCCAGGGGCATCAGCTCGCTGAACACGACCATCTGGACCTGGGGGAAACGGCTCATCAGCACGTCGACCCGGTGGCGCATGGCTTCGGTGTTGTCGCCGTGATGCAGGGCATGCATCTGCACACCGGCAATAGTGAAATAGGACATATTGGTCTCTCTGCGTCAGGCGATCTCGAAACATCCAGGGCGCTGTCAGTGACTCATCGAACATGACCGGCACCGTCTGAAGCATGCCGGAAAGATCGCCCGGCATGGTGAGCCCTTGCTCACCCTTTGACGACAGCTTATGCCACAGAGTCACGGAAACAATCAACGCTGTGCTCGCGAAGCGCCGGGGCCGATGAGGACATGAAGGCAAGCATCAGGTAGCGAGGTCATCGCGAGTGAAGCCTGATTCCGGGCTCTTGACCGTCTTGGTGACGATATAGGTGAAGTAGCGCTCGATACCGGCGTCGCCGGTCAGCCAGGCATCGATCAACCGCTGGTAGGCATCGATGGAGTCGGCCTCGACCTTGATCAGGTAGTCGACGCCGCCCCCCACCGCCACGCACTCGGTGACCTCGGGGGTGGCGTGGACCAGGGCCTCGAAGCGGGCGAAGCTGTCGGCATTGTGGGCCTTGAGCTCGATCTGCACCCACACCGGCGTGCGCCTGACCAGCGCCGCCGAGTTGATGCGGGCGCTATAGCCCTCGATGACACCGGCCTTCTCCAACCGGCGTACTCGCTCCCAGCAGGGGCTGACCGAGAGGTTGATCGCCTCGGCCAGCTTCGACTTGGTGATGCGGCCGTCTCGGGAGAGGATCTCGAGGATCTTCAGATCGTAGCGGTCGAGCTTCATGAGAGAGAGTCTACGACGTCGGCAATCACCGCAATGGTATCCCCCATGTTGACCAGCGCCGGGTGGCGGCGTGCCGCCAGCACCCCGCTACGTCCGGCATGATACGCCACCGGTGCGGTGCCGCTGCGGGTCGGATCATAGACACGGGCCACCACTTCGCCCTTTTCCACCCGCTCACCCAGCGCAAAGCACAGCTCCAGCACGCCTGCATGCTCGCTCTGCACATAACAGCTGGCATCGGGCATATCGAGGTAGACCTGGGGCTCGGTCGGCATCTCCACCTCACCGGCCATCAGGCCATAGTGGATCAGGAAGTTGCGAATGCCGCGCTCGGTGATCGCCATGCTCTCGGGGGTGGAGGTGCCGCCACCGCCCAGTTCGGTGGCCACGAAGACCTTGCCCTGGCTCTCCACCGCCGTGTCGAACAGTGCCGCGGCGTCGAGCTCGAACATCATCATGGCGTAGGGTGCACCGAAGGCCTTGGCGCCCTCGAGAGCGCTGCGCTGCTGCTCGGCGTCCTCCAGCACATGGGAGGCGCCGAAGGGGATGATGTCCAGGGTGCGCCCGCCGGAGTGCAGGTCGAGTACCACGTCACACATCGGCACCATCACCCGGGTAAAATAGTCGGCGATCCGCTCGGTCACGCTGCCGTCGGGGTCGCCGGGAAAGCTGCGGTTGAGGTTGCCACCGTCAAGGCCGGAGGTGCGCTTGCCGGCCATCACCGCCGGGGCATTCATGCAGGGCACGATGATCACTCGGCCGCTGACCTCCTCGGCCTTGAGCTGACTCGAGAGCTTGAGCAGCGAGGTGATGCCCTCGTACTCGTCGCCGTGGTTACCGCCGGTGAGCAGCGCGGTGGGCCCCTCGCCGTTACTGACCACGGTCACCGGGATCATCACCGCGCCCCAGGCGGAATCATCCACGGAGATCGGCAGCTTGAGGAAGCCGTGCTGGACGCCGTCGGCGTCGAAGTCGACGGTAGCGGAGATGGGGCTGGGCCGCATTCGGCTGGGACGCTTGGTCATTGTAGAAACTCCTTGTTCTGTCGTAGCGAACGGTCGCTTGGGGCTGTTCCTGCGATAGGCCTTCAGGGAGGCGCTGTGAACCCATCCCTGGGCGCTACCGATGCCATCCATGGCATAGGACCTCCCTTCCGGCCTATCCCAGGCGCCCCTCGCTGTGGCCGTTGCCGCTTTCTCTCAGCGCACGAATAGCTGGCGCGGGAAGTCGGCCAGGGTCTCGCAGCCGGTCTCGGTGATCAGGATGCTCTCGGTGATCTCCAGGCCCCACTCGTCCTCCCACAGGCCCGGCATGAAGTGGAAGGTCATGCCCGGCTTGAGGATGGTCTCGTCGGAGGGGCGCAGGCTCATGGTGCGCTCGCCCCAGTCCGGCGGATAGCTGATGCCGATGGGGTAGCCGCAGCGTGCGCCGCCGCGGTCGAAGCCGTACTTGTCCATGGCCGCACCCAGCGCCATGGCGATATCCGCGGTGCGGTTACCCGGCTTGGCCACGGCCAGGCCGTTCTCGATGCCCTCGAGCAGCGCCGACTCGGCGCGGATGAACTCCTGGGGCGGCCGCCCCAGAAACACAGTACGCGACATCGGCGCATGGTAGCGCTTGTAGACCCCGGCAATCTCGAAGAAGGTGCCCTCGCCCTTGCGGAACGGCGTGTCGTCCCAGGTCAGGTGGGGGGCGGCGGCGTCCTTGCCGGTGGGCAGCATGGGCACAATGGCCGGATAGTCGCCGCCGAACACCCGGCCCTGCTCGTCGCGCCAGCCCTCGATGCCCACCCGATAGATCTCCGAGACCAGCTTGCTCTTGGGCAGACCGGGCTCGATGACCTCGAGGATGCGCGAGTGCATGCCCTCGACGATCTTGGCTGCCACCCGCATATACTCGACTTCCTGGGGCGACTTGATGGCGCGGCACCAGTTGACCAGGGCGTTGGCATCCATGAAGCGGGCGTGGGGCAGCTCGCGCAGCAGGCTCTGGTAGGCCTTGGCGGAGAAATAATAGTTGTCCATCTCCATGCCAACCACGCCCCGGTGCCAGCCGCGGTCGGGCATGATCGACTGGGCCAGGTAGTCCATGGGATGCATGTCGGGGTTCTGGACGTAGTAGTCCGGGTAGTAGGTGATGTTGTCCGGGTCGATCCAGCAGGTGCGCAGCGCCCCATTGGCGTCCATGCGCCGGCCGTACCACACCGGCTCACCCTCGAGGCCGAGCAGCACGCACTGGTGCACATAGAACGACCAGCCGTCGTAGCCAGTGAGCCAGGCCATGTTGGAGGGGTCGCTGATGATCAGCACATCGATGCCACGGCTGGCCATCTCGGCACGCACCTTCCACAGCCGTCTGGCGTATTCCTCGCGGGTGAAGGGCAGGTTTACCTGGGTCATTAAGCCACTCGCCAAAGCAACATCAAGAAAATCGGCCCTCTCGATGAGGAGAAGGCCGGCCAGGGTCGCTTTCACCGACGGATGCCTGGACGGGTCGCGGACCGGCCGATGGCACGAGGCAGTGGGGAGGGACCCCTCTGAATGGAGGTTACTGCCAACCCACGGTAGGCGGTCAAGCATTTCCTTATCACCCGATATGCTTGTTTACCGTCCCGCCGGCTTCCATGATGAATGCCCGCCCCGAAGTCAGGAGGAGCCATGAAGGTACTGGTACATATCGACGATGCCGAGCAGTGGCGCGACGCCCTGGCCGAGCGCTTGCCCGAAGCCGAGGTGATGACCAGTTCGGCGCCCGCCGAACGGCGTCGCGAGGCCGACTACCTGGCCGTGTGGAAGCCGCCGGAGGCACTGCTGCGCGAGCCGGTCGACCTCAAGGGCATCGTCAACCTCGGCGCCGGGGTGGACGCCCTGCTGAACAACCCCGGGCTGCCCCAGGGGGTGCCCATCGTCAAGCTGCGCGACGCCGGCATGGCGGAGCTGATCGGCGACTATGTACGCTATGGCATCCTCCACTTCCAGCGCGACTTCGACCGCTATCGCCACCAGCAGCACGCCCGCCAGTGGCGCGAACACGCGGTGGTCGACAAGACCGACTGGCCGGTGGGGGTGCTGGGTCTCGGTGCCATCGGCGCGAAGGTGGCCGCCATGGTGGCCGCCGACGGCTTTCCGGTACACGGCTGGAGCCGCTCGCCGAAGTCTCTCGACGGCATCACCTGCCATCACGGCGACGGCGGGCTTGCGGCGCTGCTCGACCGGGTGCGCACTCTGGTGCTGCTGCTGCCGGACACCCCCGCTACGCACCAAATCATCGATGCCCGGGCGCTGGCCCGGCTGCCCGAGGGGGCCAGCCTGATCAACCCCGGCCGCGGCACCCTGATCGACGAGGCCGCCCTGCTTGCCGCCCTGGTGCCAGGCGACGACGCCGGGAGCGTAGGTCGACTGCGCGGCGCCATTCTCGACGCCTTCCCTCAGGAGCCGCTGCCCGAGGCAAGCCCGCTTTGGCGCCATCCGCGGGTGTGGATCACCCCGCACATGGCCGGCCCCACTCCGCTTGGCGAGGCAATGGACCAGGTCGCCGAGGCCCTGCGTGCCTTCGAGGCGGGCGAGGCGCTGGACACCGTCGACCCCGACGCCGGTTATTGAGTCCTCCCCCTACAACAAGCACCGGGAAGGCCTTACGCTGAAGAGAAGAAAACACCCAACGACCTCCGAGGAGGTGCGTGATGAGCATGAACGTGGACTACGGCCCGGGCGACGCGCTGCTCGTCGTCGACATGCAGAACGACTTCTGCGAGGGCGGCGCCCTGGCCGTGGCCGGTGGCAGCGCCCTGGTACCGGGCATCAACGCCGAGATCGACGCGGCTCAGGCAGCCGGCGCCCTGGTGATCGCTTCACGGGACTGGCACCCGGTCGATCACCTGAGCTTCTCCCACCGCGGCGGCCCCTGGCCGGTGCACTGCGTGCAGGATACTCCGGGCGCCGCCTTCCACCCTGATCTCGCCCTGCCCGCTGGCGCCATCCGCGTCAGCAAGGCCACCGCCTTCGATGCCGACGCCTACTCCGCCTTCGATGGCACGGGACTCGGCGGTTACCTGAAGGAGAGGGGCATCGAGCGGGTGATCATCTGTGGTCTGGCCTTGGACGTCTGCGTCAGGGCCACGGTGCTCGAAGCCCGTCAGGAGGGATTCGACACCCTGCTGCTGGAGCGTCTCTCGCGGGCGGTGGACTCCGATGCCGTGACCGAGTGCCGACACGAATTCAGCGTTGCCGGTGCCGAGGTACGCTCATGAACGGGGCGAACTCCCCAGGGGTGGACGAAAACGAGCTGGCCCTGCTCACCGATCTCTACCAGCTGACCATGACCCAGGCCTACTGGAAGGAGTCGATGCAGGAGCGGGCCACCTTCAGCCTCTTCTTCCGCAAGATGCCACCGACCCGCCGTTTCATGCTGGCCTGCGGTCAGCAGCACGCCGCGGCACTGCTCAGCCGGTTGCGCTTCGGCGACGAATCCCTCGACCGCCTCGCCGGCACCGGCCTGTTCGACCCGGGGTTCCTCGACTGGCTAAGAGACTGGCGCTTCGAGGGCGACATCTGGACCCTTCCCGAGGGCACCCCCGTATTTGCCAATGAACCGCTGCTGGAGGTGGATGCGCCCATCGCCCATGCACAGCTGCTCGAGAGCCTGGTGATGAACCTGGTGCAGTTGGAGACGGTCCTCGCCTCCAAGGCGGTCCGCCTGGTGATGGCCGCCCGGGGCCGCCCGGTAGTGGATTTCGGCATGCGCCGCATGCACGGCGTGGACGCCGCCGTGCGTGGAGTGCGGGCCTATCGCACCGCTGGGCTCGAGGGCACCAGCAACGTGCTTGGCGGCCTGCGCCACGATCTGGCGATCAACGGCACCATGGCCCATAGCTATATCCTGGCCCACGACGACGAGCAGGAGGCCTTTCGTGCCTTCGCCCGTCACTACCCCGGCACCACCCTGCTGGTCGATACCCATGACACCCTGGAAGGGGTCCGCAAGGTGATCGACATCATGCGCGAGGAACCCGAGGTCGGCGTGAAGGCCATCCGGCTCGATTCCGGCGATCTGGGCGAACTGGCCAAGGGGGCACGCGCCCTGCTCGACGAGGCAGGGCACGATGACATCACCATCGTGGTCAGCAGCGGCCTTGACGAGCACAAGATCCAAACGCTACTCGAGGACGGCGCTCCCATCGATGCCTTCGGCGTCGGCACCGAGATGGGCGTATCGGCTGATGCCCCGGTGATCGACCTCTCCTACAAGCTGGTGGAGTACGCCGGCACCCCGCGGGTCAAGCACTCTCCCGGCAAGATCAACCTCCCCTGCCGCAAGCAAGTCTATCGCCAGGTTAACGCTCGGGGGCACTTCGTCGGTGACGTCATCGCCCTGCGTGACGAGCCGGGCATCGCGGGGGAACCGCTGTTGCGCCCCCTGGTTCGCAACGGGGAGGTATCGACGGAGGAGATGGCGCTCGCCGACGGCGCCCGAGAGCGGGCGAAAGCGGCCCTGGCTCGCCTCCCGGAGGCACTGCTGGAGCTGGCACCCGGCGAGACAGGCTACCCGGTCACCCTGAGCCCGGGGCTCGAGGCCCTCAGCCGCCGGCTGTGAGAGGGAGTAGACTGTGCAAGAACCCTGCATGCCGGAACCCATGCCCGGCGTGCGGGTCAACAGCTCTGCCTTCGCCCATCGAGAACGACATGCCCCTCAGACGCCTGCTGATTTGCCTGCTGTTATGCCTGCCGCTCGCCGCCGCGGCTGCTGAGGCGCCGGCCGCCCCGTCGCCCGCCTACCGCAAGGCGGAGCCGGTGGCCGAGAGCGCGGCCAGGGTGGCCCCCCTACCTTTCACCGCCCGCTACCGCCTGGAGGTGAGCGGCTGGCCCAGCACCAGCGTTGCGCACCGGCTCTCCCGGGACGGGGCCTCCTGGTTCAGCGAGATGAGCGCCGCCATCTCTGTGGCACGGGGCGAGGAGAGTAGCCGCTTCCTGATCAAGGACCAGGGGGTGCGTTCGCTGCAATATGTCAGCGGCTACTCCCTGCTGGGCTTCGGCGGTGACTACCGTCTCGCCCCCGACGACCTGGCCGTGCTTCCTGACCGACAGGCTGCTCTCTTCGAGCTCTCCCGCCGGGTAATTGACGGCAGCTGCCAGGAGGCCTGCACCATCCGCTATCAGGACCACCGCGGCCGCGAAGAGCGCATGGAGTACCACGTACTGGGCCTCGAGCCCCTGAGCCTGCCCGCCGGCCAGTTCGAGTCCCTGACGGTCGAGGTCACCGAACCCGACAAGCCCGAGCGCCACCTGGTGTTCCGCTTCCACCCCGAGGTGCCCGGCCTGATGCTGGGCGTCGAATACCACCGGGACGGAGTACGCCGCAGCCGCCTCTCCCTCACCGAGCTCTCGCTCCACGAATGAACCCCGGACCTGGCGCAAGGGCGCCGGCCTGCTAGACTAGCCGGTTTTCCGTCGCCGCCCCGGCGACGGCACAGGGAAGGGACTCTCGATGCTGAGCGGACTCGTCATCGTGCTGCTGCCGCTGGTGCTGGGCTATCTGGTGCCGGTCCGTCACGCCGGCCTGATGGCACTGATCAACCGCGGGGTGAACGCCTCGGTCTATGTGATCCTGCTGCTGATGGGCGTGAGCCTGGCCGGACTCGACGACCTCGCCGACCAGCTGTCTCGCATGGGCGGCCAGGCGCTGGCGCTGTTTGCGGTGATCAGTGCCTGCAATCTGGCGGGGCTCTGGTGGCTCTCGGGCCGCCTGGGCCTGCGCGCCGACCCGTCTCGAGTGGTGCCCGGCGCCCCCACCAGCAAGCTGGCCGCCATGGCCGGCTCCCTGGCCCTGGTCGGCGTGGTGGTCGCAGGCGTCGGGCTGGGGCTGGCGGGCCGCTCTCTCACCGGGCTCCACGACGTCGCCGAGACCCTGGCCGAGTGGGTGCTCTATGCCCTGCTGGCGCTGATCGGCTGCCAGCTGCGCAACTCCGGCATGCCGCTGCGCCAGATCCTGCTCAACCGCCACGGCCTGGCCATCGCCCTGGTGCTCGCGGCCACCTCGCTGGCCGGCGGCCTGCTCGCCGCCCCGCTGCTCGACCTGCGCGCCAGCGAAGGCCTGGCGCTTGCCGCCGGCTTCGGCTGGTACTCGCTCTCGGCCATCCTGGTAGGCGACCAGCTGGGCCCAGCGATGGGCGGCGTGGCCTTCTTCAATGACCTGGCCCGGGAACTGCTGGCCTTCGTGCTGATCCCCCTGGTGATTCGCCGCCATGCGGCGCTGGCCATCGGCTATGGCGGCGCCACCTCCATGGACTTCACCCTGCCGGTGATCCAGCAGCATGGCGGGGTCGCCTGCGTGCCGGTGGCGGTGGTCTCGGGCTTTATCCTCTCGCTGCTCTCGCCGCCACTGATTCTGTTCTTCCTGTCGCTGTGAGCGCTGCCTGACGTCAAGGCTTGCACGCGGCTTGCACATTTCCTGACCATTGGCTGCATCGCGGCGAGCGATGCTCTCTGCTCCGCTTCCCTGCCCGAGTCGCCCATGAACCGCCCGCCCTGCTCTTCCACGGCTCGCCCTCACCGTCAGCGCGGGCGCCTCGGCCTCGGCGCCCTGCTCGCCCTGCTGGTGCTGGCCGGAGGGCTCGCCCTGGCGGGGTGGCTGATGAGCCAGCCGCCACGGGTGGAGCGCCGCCCCGCGTCGGCGCCCGCCCCGCCGCTGGTGGAAGCCGTTACCGTGGCGCCCCAGGCCGTCGCGCCTTCGCTGCACGGCTTCGGCCGCGTGGTGGCGGAGCGCGAGGCGCGGCTGGCCAGCCGGGTCGCCGGCCGCCTGGAGGCCTTTGCCCCGGGGGTACTGCCAGGCCGCCTGGTGGAGGTCGGCTCCCCCATTGCCCACCTGGACGACGCCGATCTCGGCCTGGCCCTGCGTGAGGCCGAAGCCGCCCTGGACCAGGCCGAGGCGGCCCTGGCCATGGAGCGCGGCGAGCAGCAGCGTGCTCGGGCCGAATACCAGAGCTTCGGCCGCGAACTGCCGGCAGAGCGACGAGCCCTGGTGCTGCGCGAACCCCAGCTGAGAAGCGCCCAGGCAGAGGTCGAACGCGCCCGGGCCGCCCGCGACCGGGCCCGGCTGGACCTGGAGCGGGCCACCCTGGTCGCTCCCTGGCGGGGCATGGTCCAGGCGCGCCTGCTCGGCGAGGGCAGCGAGGTCGGCAGCGGCACCGAACTCATCCACCTGGTGGATGTGGCACGCTTCTGGGTGCAGGTAGCGCTGCCGGGCGACGCCTTGGCCTGGCTCGCTCCCGCCACCGAGACCACGCCAGGCAGCCCCGTGACGCTCACCAGCCGCGGCTGGCCCGCTGGCAGGGAGCGCCGGGGCGAGCTGCTCTCGGTGCTGCCCGCCCTGGAGGAGAACGGCCTGCAGGCCCAGCTGCTGGTGGCGGTAGAGGACCCCCTGGCACTGGCCGAGGAGAACCGCAGCGCGCCGGCACTGCGCCTGGGCGATGTGGTGCGCCTGGACTTCCAGGCCGGCGAGCGCGACGACCTGATCGCGCTGCCCGCCGCGGCCCTGCGCCCCGGCGATGAGGTCTGGGTGCTGGATGAGGCGGAGCGCCTGCGCCGCCGCCCGGTGAGCGTGCTGCATCGCGATGACCACCGGGTGCTGGTGGCCGAGGGCCTGGTCGCAGGGGAACGGGTGATCACCTCGCCGCTGGGCCAGCCCCGGGAGGGCATGCCGTTGCGTACCACCTCCTCCAGCGACGAGCGCCCGGCCGGCGCGGCGCAGCCTCAGTCGGCGGAGGCCCACCGATGACGCGTCGCGGCCCCATCGCCTGGATGGTCCATCACGGGGTGGCCCCCAACCTGTTGATGCTACTGCTGATCGTCGGCGGGCTGATGGCCTCCACCACCATCAAGAAGGAGGTCTTCCCCGACTTCGAACTGGAGATCATCACCGTCGCCATCGGCTACCCCGGCGCCACCCCCGAGGAGATAGAACGCAGCCTGCTGCTGCCCCTGGAGGCGGCGCTGTCGGGCGTGGACGGCATCGACGAGCTGACCGCCACCGCCGACGAGGGCGCCGGCCGGATCTCCGCCAGCCTGGTGGAGGGGGTGGAAGTGATGCGGGTCTATCAGGAGATCCAACAGGCGGTGGGCGCCATCACCAGCCTGCCGGCCGCCGCCGACCCGGCGCGCTTCGGCCTGGCGGGGCGCTCGCGCAGCGTGATGAGCCTGCAGCTATCCGGCTGGGTCGACGACCAGCTGCTCCACGACCTGGCCGAGGAGGTGCGAGCCGAGCTGCAGGCCGCGTCGGGCATCGCTCGGGTGGAGCTCTCCGGCAACCGCGAGCGCGAGATCCAGGTGCTGCTCGACGAGGAAGCGATGCAGCGCCACGGTCTCGACCACCGCCAGCTGGCCGGCCGCATCGGCGACGAGGCCCTGGACCTGGCCGGCGGACGCCTGACCACCGGCGAGGGCGAGTGGCTGATCCGCTACCAGGGGCGCCGCGACGAGGCCCGGGAGTTCGCCGAGTTGCCGATCCTCGGCACGCCCGACGGCGGCCAGCTGCGTCTGGGCGACATCGCCCGGGTAGAGCGCGGCTTCGCCGAGACCGACCGCGAGATGCTCTATAATGGGTCACCGAGCCTCACCCTCGATGTCTACCAGATCGGCGACCAGACGCCGATCGGCATCTCGGACGCCGTGAGCGCCCAGCTCGAACGGCTCCAGGCGGGCCTGCCGGAGGGGGTGAGCCTCGTCGTTTCCCGGGACACCTCCGAGGTCTACCGCGACCGCCTCGACCTGCTGCTCAAGAACGCCTTCCTGGGCCTGGCCCTGGTGCTGATATTGCTGGGCCTGTTCCTGGAGGCGCGGCTGGCCTTCTGGGTCACCCTGGGCATCCCCACCGCCTTCCTGGGTGCCCTGCTCTTCCTGCCCTGGTTCGGCGTCTCGCTGAACATGATGTCGATGTTCGCCTTCATCATCGCGCTGGGTATCGTGGTGGACGACGCCATCATGGTGGGCGAGAACATCCATAGCTACCGCGAGCAGGGCCACTCCCCGCGGGAGGCGGCGGTGCGCGGGGCCCGCGAGATGGCGGTGCCGATCACCTTCGCCATCCTCTCCAATATCGTCGCCTTCCTACCGCTGCTGTTCCTGCCCGGGTTCCTGGGCATGATCTTCGCCGTGGTGCCGCTGGTGGTGATCACGGTGTTCCTGGCCTCCTGGCTCGAGGCGCTGTTCATTCTGCCCGCCCACCTGGCCCACCGCGACGGACGCCGCGAGGCGCCGGCCTGGCGCCGCCCGCTGGACCAGGTACGCCAGGGGCTGCAGGCGTGGCTTTCGCGCGTCACCCAGCAGCGCTTCGCCCCCTTCCTGGAACGCTGCCTGGACCAGCGGCTGCTCACCGTGAGCCTCGCCTTGGCGGTGCTGGCCGTGGCCCTGGCCTATGCCATGAGCGGGCGGCTGGGCTTCTCGCTGATGCCCCGGGTAGAGTCGGACAGGGTCCAGGCCACGGTCACCCTGCCGGTGGGCAGCCCCATCGCCGACGACCGCGCCATCCGCGACCGCCTGCTGGACGCCGCCGAGGCGCTGGCCGAACGCGACGCCGGCCCCGATTTCACCGCCAACCGCGCCCAGATCGACGGCGACCGGCTCTCCGTGCAGCTCACCCTGGCCCGCGACAGCCTCGATGCCTGGCCGCCCTCACGGGTGGCCCGGGAGTGGCGCCAGCTGGCCGGCGAATTCAGCGGCGCCCAGGCGGTGCGCTTCGAATCCGACGTGGGCGGCCCCGGCGCCGGGGCCGGACTGACCCTGCGCCTCTCTCATCCCGACAGCCGTGCCCTGGAGGGAGCGGCCACCCGTCTGGCCGAGGCACTGGGGGAGTTCGAGGGGGTCACCGACATCGATAGCGGCCTGGCCGACGGCAAGCCCCAGCTGGAGATTCGCCTCTCGCCCGAAGGCCGCGCCCTGGGCCTCACCGGCGGTGACCTGGCCGGCCAGCTGCGCGCGCCCCTGCAGGGCATCACCGCGCTGGAGCAGTTCGTCGGCCGCCACGAGATCAGCGTCGAGGTACGCCTGCCCGGCGAGGCTCGCCAGAGCCTCGCCGACCTCTACCGGCTGCCGATCCGCACCCCCGACGGGCGCCAGGTGCCGCTCGCCCGGGTCGCCGAGATCGAGCTGGGCCGCGCCGCCACCACCCTTCAGCGCATCGACGGTCGACGCACCATCAGCGTCACCACCGACACCGCCCGGGATGCCGACATCAACCGGGTGATGGCGACCCTGGAGGCGGACATCTTTCCCGCCCTGCAGGCGGGCTGGCCGGGGCTCGAGATCACCCCCGGCGGTCGCCAGCAGGAGACCGCCGACAACGTCTCGACGCTCACCCGCGCCGCCTGGCTGACGCTGATCGCCCTCTACGCCCTGCTGGCGATTCCCTTCCGCAGCTTCCTGCAGCCGCTGCTGGTGCTGGCCGCCATTCCCTTCGGCATCATCGGCGCCGTGGCCGGCCACCTGATCATGGGCTTCGGCCTCTCGGTGATCAGCCTGATGGGCATGCTGGCGCTCTCCGGGGTAGTGATCAACGACGCCCTGGTGCTGATCGACTATGCCAACCGCCGGCGCCGCGAGGGCATGGGCGCCCGGGAGGCGATCGTCGCCGCCGCCATCCGCCGCCTGCGTCCTATCATGATGACCACCCTGACCACCTTCCTGGGCCTGGCGCCGATGATCTTCGAGACCTCGCGCCAGGCGCGCTTCATCATTCCCATGGCGATCTCGCTGGGCTTCGGCATGCTCTTCGCCACCTTCATCCTGCTGTTGCTGGTCCCCTGCCTCTATCTGATGCTGGAGGGCCTGCGCGAGCGCCTCCAGGGCCGCAGCCCCCAACCCGAGGAGGCCTCTCCATGAGCCTGCGTCTGCCCCGCCCCGCCGTCTCCCGCCTGGGCATCAAGCTGTTCGTGGTGATCCTGGTGGTCAACGTGGCCATCTCGGGCCTGGTCTTCCTGGCCATCTCGCGCAGCCTGGATCGCGGTTTCCTCGAGTACCTGGACACCACCCAGGCCAACCGTGCCGAGACCCTGGCCGAGGGGCTCGGCGAGGAGTGGGCAAGGCGCGGCGATTGGCAGTGGCTGCGCGTCTCCCCCTCGGCCTGGCAGCGCCTGGTGCGCCAGCAGCTGTGGCCGGGCGCCGGCACGGCGCCCCAGGGCATCGAGCGCCGTCTGGGCGATCCCAAGGACTTCGTGCTCCACGACGCCGCCGGGCTGCCGGTGATCGGCTTGCCACCGGACGACGAGGAAGAGGCCGCCACCCTGCGCTGGCTGCCGATCCTCCACGAGGGCGAGCGAGTCGGCACCCTGGGCTACCGCCCGCCGGAGCAGCTGATGGCACGCATGGACCGTATCTTCCTGGCACGCCAGCAGCGCAACCTGGCGATCATCGTCGGCTCCCTGGGGGTCGCCTCGCTGTTGCTCGCCGGCGGCCTCTCCTGGTGGCTGGGTCGGCGCACCCGCAGCATGGCCCTGGCTACCCGCCGCCTCACCGAAGGCGACTACAGCACCCGGCTGCCCGAGCAGGGGCGCGACGAGCTCTCCCGGCTCTCCCGGGACTTCAACGTGCTGGCCGCCACCCTGGAGGCGAGCCGCGAGGCGCGCAGCCGCTGGGTCTCGGACATCGCCCACGAGCTGCGCACCCCGCTGGCGGTACTGCGCGGCGAGATCGAGGCGATGCAGGATGGCATCCGCCGCCTGGACCAGGACAGCCTGCACTCCCTGGCCCAGGAAGTGGGCCAGCTCGAACGGCTGGTGGCCGACCTGCGCCTGCTCTCCCAGAGCGATGCCGGCGCCCTCGAGGTACAGCTCGCCCCGCTGGATCTCGCCGAGAGCCTCGCCGATCGACTCGAAGAGGCAGAAGGATGGCTCACCGACAGCGGCATCACCCTGGAGACCCGCATTCAGGACGAGGCCTTGATGCGCGGTGACGTCCAGCGCCTGCGCCAGCTGTGGAACAACCTGTTGGACAACACCTGCGCCTATACCCGGGTACCGGGACAGCTGCGGGTCACCCTCACCGCCGCCTCGGGAGGCATCCGGGTGACCTGGGAGGACAGCGCCCCCGGGGTGCCCGAGGGCGAGCTTGACCGACTCACCGAGCGCCTCTATCGGGTGGAGGGCTCGCGCAATCGCGCCAGCGGCGGCAGCGGCCTGGGGCTCTCCATCGCCGCGGCTCTGGTCAAGGCTCATGGCGGCGAGATGCGCCCCTCGTCCTCACCGCTGGGTGGGTTATGCTGGACGCTGACGTTTCCAACGCTCGATGACGACCTTTCCAGGGAGGAGATCGCATGACATCACAGGAACACGAGCAACAGCAGATCCTGATCGTCGAGGACGAGCCCAAGATCGCCCGGCTGGTGGCCGACTACCTGGAGGGCAGCGGCTTTGCCACCCACCACCTGGATCACGGCGACGCCGTGCTGCCGTGGCTGTCGGAGATACGCCAGGCGAGCCAGGGCCCCGTGCTGGTGCTGCTCGACCTGATGCTGCCCGGCACCGACGGCCTGACCCTGTGCCGCGAGATCCGCCAGCGCTGGCCGGCACTGCCGGTGATCATGCTCACCGCCCGGGTCGAGGAGGTGGACCGCCTGCTCGGCCTGGAGCTGGGCGCCGACGACTACATCTGCAAGCCCTTCAGTCCGAGGGAAGTGGTCGCCCGGGTCAAGGCGGTGCTGCGCCGCAGCCAGGGCGCCGACGACCCCGACCATGCCGCCGGCAGCGACCTGATGCTCGACGAGGACGGCTGGCGGGCGCTGGCCGATAGTCAGGACCTGGGCCTCACCGCCGTGGAGTTCCAGCTGCTCAAGGTGATGATGCACGCCCCGGGGCGGATCTTCTCCCGGGATCAGCTGATGGACCACATGTACCGTGACCACCGCATCGTCTCCGAGCGCACCGTGGACAGCCACGTCAAGAAACTGCGCCGCAAGATCAGCGAGGTGTGGCCGGAACGTGAGGTGATCCGCTCGGTCTACGGGGTGGGCTACAAGTACCAGCCCGAGGAGTGACCCGGTCTCGAATGCACAACCTTTGCACGCTCGCTGCACCCCCCTTGCACCGCATAGCGAGAGACTGGAACCATCAACCCGAGGCCCGAAGGAGTGACCCCATGAAGATGACCGTTTCCCGCAAGCTGCTGGCGCCCGCCTTGCTCGCCATTGCCATTGCGCCCCTGGCGCTTTCTGCCACGGCCGCCCAGCACGGCGAGGGGGCTGAACGTCACAAGGAACAGCATCAGGAGCAGCGTCAGCAGTGGAAGGAAGCCCGCGCCGAATACCGGGCCGAGCAGCGTCAGGCGCTCTTCGAGCGCGCCGGCATCGACGAGGCCACCCGCGAGGCCCTGGACGAGGCGAGAGGCGAACACCACGAAGCGATGCGCCAGCTCCATGAGCAGCACCGCGAGCGGCTGGACGAGATCCTCGACGAGAACCAGCGCGCCGCCCTGGAAGAGGCCCGCGGGGAGCTGCGCGAGGAGCGTCGCGCCGAGATGATGGAACAGCGCCGCGCCAGCATGCAGGAGCGCCTGGAGGCGCTGGTGGACGAGTGGGGCCTCTCCGACGAGGAGCGCGAGACCCTGCGCGAGACCCGCGAGGCGATCTACGCCGACATGGCCGAGTTGCGTGAGCGCGACTTCGACACACGCACCGAGCATCGCGACGCCATGCGCGAGATGCGCGACCGCCACCAGGAGGCCCTCGCCGAGATTCTCAGCGACGAACAGCTCGAGGAACTGCGCGCCACCATGATGCCTCGCGGCGAGCGCGGCTCCGGCAAGGCCCATGGCAAGTCCTACCGCGGCCATGGCGAGAAGCGCGGCGACTGAACCACGGCAACCGAAGCACTGCCACTGAAGCACTGCCACTGAAGCACTTCGCCGCCGGTCCAGGCCGGCGGCGAATCGGTGCAGACTTCCCCCGGCCCGACGCATGGCGTCGGGCCCGGTCATTTCAGGGTCTCAGCCGTAGAGCACCCCCGGCAGCCAGAAGACGATGCCCGGCACCATGTAGAGGATGAACATGGCCACGAACACCAGCAGCAGGAAGGGCATGATCCCCAGAAAGATATCTCCCAGCTCTATTCCCTTGGGCGCGATGCCCTTGAGGTAGAAGGCCGACATCGCCATGGGCGGCGTCAGGAAGGAGGTCTGGATATTCAGCGCCACCAGCACGCCGAAGAACAGCGGGTCGATGCCGAACATATGCAACAGCGGCAGGAAGATCGGCACGAAGATGATGATGATCTCGGTCCACTCCAGCGGCCAGCCGAGGATGAAGATCATCAGCTGGGCCAGCAGCAGGAACTGCAAGGGGCTCAGAGAGAGTCCACTGATCCAGTGCTCGATCAACGAATGGCCATCGAGCAGCGAGAACACCGAGGAGAAGATCCAGGAGCCGACGAACAGCCAGCAGACCATGGCGCTGGTGCGCGCGGTGAGGAACACCGCCTCCCTCAATCGCGCGAAGGTCAGCTGCCGATAGACCGCGGCCAGCAGGATGGCGCCGAGGGCCCCGATACCGGCCGCCTCGTGGGGCGTGGCCAGGCCGAAGAGGATCGCGCCGAGCACCGACATGATCAGCACGAACAGCGGTACGAACGACGTCAGCAGGCCCCAGTAGACCTGCCCCAGCGGCACGTCGAGCTTCTCGGTGGAGAGCTTCGGCGCCACCTTGGGATTGATGATGGCGCGACCCATCACATAGAGGATATAGAGACTCGCCAGCAGCAGGCCCGGGATCAGTGCCGCCGCATAGAGTCGCACTACCGAGACGCCGGCCATGGCCCCGTAGAGGATCAACATGATGCTGGGCGGGATCAGGATACCCAGACATCCCCCGGCACAGATCACCCCGCTCGACAGGCGCTTGTCGTAGCCGGCGTTGAGCATGGCCGGCAGCGCCAGCAGTCCCATCAGGGTTACCACCGCCCCGACGATGCCCGTCGCCGTGGCGAACAGCGCACAGGTAATCAGGCTGGCCACCGCCAGGGAGGCGGGCATGCCGCGGGCCGCCAGCTGCAGGCTGGAGAACAGCCGGTCGAGGATGTTCGCCCGTTCCACCATGTAGCCCATGAAGAGGAAGAGCGGCACGGCGATCAGCACGTCATTGGACATCACCCCGTAGGCGCGCTGTACCAGCAACGAGAAGATGATGTCGCCGATGGCAAAGTAGCCGAAGGCGACCCCCATGGCGATCAAGGTGAAGGCGATAGGAAAGCCGAGCATGATCAGGAAGACCAGCATACCCAGCATCATGATGCCGACCTGCGGTTCGGTCATTGACGCTTCTCCCCTGAATCGGATTCGGCGGCCTTGATCTCGTCCTGCTTGTTCAACGGAATCGCGATCTCCTCGACGTCACCTAGTCGTCTCGGCCACTGGCCGTACCGAAGGCAGATCAGACAGCGGCCCACCTCGGCAATACCCTGAACCGCCAGCAGCGCGGCACAGGCGGGAATGACGAACTTGTAGGGGTAGATAGGCGGCCCCCCGGGGGTGAAGGAGCTGTGCTCGTTCTGACGGAAGGAAAGCGCGAAGAAGTCCCAGCCGAACCAGACCAGAGCCAGGATGCCGGGATAGAAGAACAAGATGTAGAGCGCCAGATCCAGGCCGGCCTGGACCCGGGGAGGGAAATAGCGTGATACCACGTCGGCCCGCACATGGGCGTTGTGGGCCAGGGCATAGGCCCCGCTCATCATGAACAAGGTGCCGTAGAGCATGTAGCTGGTGTCATAGGCCCAGGCCGTCGGAGCACCCATGACATAGCGCATGAAGACCTCATAGCTGACCACGAAGGTCAATATCAGGATCGCCCAGGCGAAGACCTTGCCCACCCAGGTGCTGAGATGATCGATCATGAAGATAAAGCGCATGACGGCCTCTCACCGGCCACCGCCTCTCCTCCGGAGGGGCGGTGGCAACGAGGACCCGGTGCCCTCCTGGCGCCGGGACGAACGGCCCTGGCGGCGGCTACCGCCCGGCACCGCTACAGGAGGGTGGAGGTATCGGTGGGAGCCTTGCCGTAGAAGTGACGGTAGGCCGGTTCCTTGGGCGTGTTGCCTTCGAGATGCCAGCCCACCACTCGCTCGCAGTAATCGCGCTGGCTGTCGATGACCTTCTTGAAGAAGGCATTGTTGTTGGACTCGCGCTCGATGACCGTGTCCCAGGCCCGTAGCTGCTCCTCGAGGATCGAGTCCGGAGTGATGTAGGTCTGCACGCCCTGCTCCTCGCGCATGCCCTGTAGATCCCTGGGGTAGCGCTCCATGGCCTTCCAGTACATCTCCGACGAGGCCGCCTTGGCGGCATACTGCAGGATGGCCTGGAACTCCTCGGGCAGGCTGTCGTGCTTGGACTTGTTGAGGATGATTTCGAAGGATTCGCAGTCCTGATGATAGCTGCGCAGCATCCAGGTCTTGCTGACGTCGGGGAAGCCCAGCAGGCGATCCGAGGAGGGGTTGTTGAACTCGGCGCCGTCGAGCAGGCCGCGATCCATGGCCGGGACGATGTCGCCGCCGCCCATGATGGTCACCGCCGCACCGAATTCGCGCATCAGGTCGGCGGCCAGGCCCACGGTACGGTACTTGAGATTCTGCATGTCCTCTATGCTACGGATCGGCTCCTTGAACCAGCCGAGGGCCTGGGTCGGCATGGGCCCCGTGAGATACCCGACCAGCGGCAGCTCCATGTCCTCGAGCAATTCGTTGTAGAGCTCCATACCGCCGCTCTGCCAGAACCAGGCGAGGAACTGGTGGGCATCCCATCCGAAGGGCGGTGGCGTGCCGAACAGCGAGAAGGCCTTGTGCTTGCCGTACCAGTAGGCGGACACACCGTGGCCACCATCCAGAGCGCCGGAGATCACCGCATCCTGCATCTGCAGTGCCCCCACCACGGCACCGGCCGGCAGCAGGTTCAGTCGCAGCCGCCCACCGGACATTTCGTTGACGATGCGCACATAGTCGGCGGCGAACTCGTGGAAGATGTCCTGGTTGGGCCAGGTGCTCTGGAAGCGCAGGGTCGTGGTCTGGGCCACGGCGATGCTGGGGAAGCCGACTGCCGCGGCGGCACCGGCACCCACCGCGGCGGCCGAGCCGGTGAGGAAGCGTCGCCGGGAGGTGCTGGCGGGCGTCGGGGTCTCGGTGGCGGTCGGGTGGATGGCCACCTCCGGGGTGGCGGTCGTTTTATCGTTAGCCATCGGATACTCCAGAAATCTTGTCGTTATATTCGACCCGCCGTGGCTTCAGACCCGGCGGATTCGTTCCAGTCCCGATGCATCCTGCGTTGGTCGCGGCCTCCTGGCCCCATCCCTATTACCTTCGGTTACTTAGTTATAGCGCCCAGAGAAAAGGACACAAGTTCCGCCACCCTCGGCGCCTCCACGCTACCCCTTCGGTATTCAACGCAGGTGGGAACCTCACGGCCTGCTGTCCTCCTCCGCTCCCCTGCACCAGCGAGTCCGCTTGCGGCGGCGCAGCAGGCAGGCGTAACGTGATGGCTCCTGCTCTTTAGCACGCAAAGGAGTCGCCATGTCCCGTTCTTCCCCGCGGAGCGGCTATCGTCTCCCCGTTCCCGGCAGCGCCCTGCTCGCCGCCTGGCGCGCGGGCTATGGCCTGGCCGAGCTGCGCCGGGACCTGATGGCCGGCCTGACCATCGGCATCGTCGCGGTGCCGCTCTCCATGGCGCTGGCCATCGCCACCGGGGTACCGCCCCAGCACGGGCTCTACACCGCCATCGTGGCCGGAGCCATCATCGCGCTGACCGGCGGCTCCCGCTTCAACATCTCCGGCCCCACCGCGGCCTTCGTGGTGATCCTCTTCCCCATCGTCGCCAGCCACGGCGTCGGGGGTTTGCTGATCGCCACCCTGATGGCGGGGCTGATCCTGGTGGCCCTGGGGCTCGCCCGGCTGGGCAGTCTGATCCAGTTCGTTCCCTACCCGGTGGTGCTCGGCTTCACCGCCGGCATCGCCGTGGTGATCGCCCTGCTGCAGCTCCCCGACTTCCTGGGCCTGGCCGGAGTCGAGCTCGGCGACAGCACCCCGCACAACCTGGCCGCCATCGTTCGCGCCCTGCCGAGCCTGGCCCCCGCGGAGCTGGGCATCGGCCTGGTGACGCTCGCCTCTCTGATTCTCTGGCCGCGACTCCGGGTGCCGGTCCCCGCCCCGCTGGTGGGGCTGGTGGTGGGCACCCTGGCGGCCCTGGCGGTGAGCGCCGTCGGGGGCGAGGTCGCCACCATCGCCTCGCGCTTCAGCTGGGAGTTCCAGGGCCAGAGCGGCAGCGGTATCCCGCCTTTCGCTCCCGACCTGGTGGTGCCCTGGCGGCTGCCGGGGCCCGACGGCACGCCGCTGACGGTGAACTTCGCGCTGATCCGCGAGCTGCTCGGGCCGGCGCTGGCCATTGCCATGCTGGCGGCCATCGAATCGCTGCTCTGCGCGGTGGTGGCCGACGGCCTGACCCGCACCCGCCACGACCCCAACGCCGAGCTGATCGGCCAGGGGCTCGGCAACGTGGTGGTGCCCTTCTTCGGCGGCATCACCGCCACCGCGGCCCTGGCGCGCACCGCCACCAACATCCGCAGCGGTGCGGTCTCGCCGGTGGCCGCGGTGGTGCACTCCCTGGTGGTGCTGCTGGCAGTGGTGCTGCTCGCCGGGGTGCTGGGCTTCGTGCCCATGGCGGCCCTGGCCGCGCTGCTGTTCATCATCGCCTGGAATATGAGCGAGGCGCGTCACTTCGCCCACACCCTGAAAAGCGCCCCGGGCAGCGACGTGGCGGTGCTGGTGATCTGCTTCGCCCTCACGGTGATCTTCGACATGGTGCTGGCGGTGGCGGTGGGCATGGGCCTGGCCGCGGCGCTGTTCATCCGCCGCATGGCCAGCCTCACCGAGGCGCGACAGCTGCGCGCCGGCGAACGCGAGGCGCCGCCGGCGCTGCCCCGCGAGGTGGTCTTCTACGACATCAACGGCCCGCTGTTCTTCGGCGCCGCCGAGAAGGCCGTGTCCTCACTGCGAGTGGTGGACCCGGAGGTGAGGGTCATGATGCTGGACATGCACGACGTGCCGAGCCTGGATGCCACCGCCATCGTCGCCCTGCAGTCGCTGGTGGAGGAGCTGCGCGCCGAGCGGGTCGGGGTGATCTTCGTCGGCCTGCCGGCGCGGATGATCCTCAAGCTCAAGCGTGCCGGGCTGCGCCGCGAAGAGGGGCGGCTGGCCATGGTCGCCGGCCAGGCCCATGCCGTCCGCCTGGCCGAGCGCTGGCTGGCCATGGGTTGAGGTAAGTCGCGCTGAAGGAAGTCGCGCCGAGGGGGCTACCCCCCCCCGGGTGGCGATCAGGCGCCCGGCCCCGCCTCGTGGAAACGGAGCCGGGCAGGCATCGGTCCCGGGTGCGACCCGGGCTCACTGCCGCGGATCATCCGCCGGGTCGATGTAATCGATGCCCCAGGGCCCGGTACCGTGCAGCTGGATGACGGTCTCGCCCTCGGCGCGGCCGAACATGGCGTCGCCCGGCGACATGATGGCGTAGCCGCCCACCGGCAGCCGTGTGGCCGTCTCGGGGTCGAAGGTCTCGCCATGGGCGAAGTGCAGGGTGCCGGAGAGTACCGTGACCCGCTCGTAGGCCGGATGGACGTGGGGCTTGATCTCGTAGCCGTCCGCCAGCCGCAGGCGGAAGGTGAAGGGTTCCTCCTCGGACAGGTTGCCCTCGATGATGGCGATCTCGGCGCCCTCGCCCATGGAGCCCACCGGCCCCCAGCTGAGGTCTTCGGGTGTGCCGAGCAGGTGGCCGTCGCCCTGGTAGGGAGATGCCTGCAGGGCGCCCGCCGAGAGCGTGACGGCCAGCAGGAGTGAGGAGGCTGTCAGGGTCGTGTGCAGTTTCATGGTCGTGTCCTCTTGTGTCTGGGATCTAGTTGGGATCTTGCCGGGGCCTCGCCCGTCGCTCAGGCCTTGACGGCCAGCAGCGAGATGCTCTTGACGCCCCAGGTCTCGCTGGCGCCCCGCGCCGAGTCGGTCAGGAACCGGTATTCGGGGTGCTCGCGAAGGGTACGGATGGTGAGGCCGGCGGCCTCGATGGCCGCCCGGTAGTCATCCTGCTGGCTGGCCCCACCGATGCAGGCGGCCCACAGGGTGGCGTTGCAGCTCACGCTTTCCGGTAGTGGCGACTCGGTAACGATATCGGCCAGCGCCAGGCGCCCGCCGGGCTTCAATACCCGGGCGGCCTCGGCGAAGACCCGCGGCTTGTCCGCGGAGAGGTTGATCACCCCGTTGCTGATCACCACGTCGGCGCTGGCGTCCGGGAAGGGCGGCGCCTCGATGTAGCCCGCATGGAACTCGAGGTTGTGAAAGCCCCCCTCGCGAGCCAGGCGGGCGGCCTTCTCGCGCTGGGCATCGGTCATGTCGAGTCCCAGCACCCGGCCGGCCGGACCCGCTGTCAGGGCGGCCAGCAGGCTGTCCATGCCGGAGCCACTGCCCAGGTCGAGGACCGTCTCGCCGGGCTGGATGGCCGCCAGGTCCAGGAAGTGACCGACCCCGGCGAAGGAGTCGATGGCCGCGGCGGGAATGCGGTCGAGGGCATCCGGGTCATAGCCCAGGCGCTCGGCCAGGGCGCGCCCCATCTCGAAATGGAAGTCGGCCTCCGGGGTCTCGGCGACCTCCCGGTACATCGACTTGACCCGCGCCTCCAGTTCGTCGCGATCCACCGCGGGGAAGGCGGAAGCGGTTGCCGTGCTGGTCATGGGGATTCTCCTCAGTGGCTGTACGGCGACGACATCGGTGGACACCGGTGTGTCGTGTCCGCGAGGACGCAGCACCGCCGTCTTTTGTTCCCGGCGCCGTGCCGAACCGGATCGGGAACCCTTCCGGCCACGGGCGCGTCCCTGCGGACGAGGCGACTTGCCGATCGCCGCCCCACCCGCCATCCTCGAGGTAGTGGCCCATGTCCCTGGCCAGTTCACCCACCCCATCCCCGACGCGGCAGCCGTGCCCGCCTCGCCGGGGCAATTCGGGGGCCGCCATGCGACACCGCGACAGCGCCGGGCAGCGGCAGTGGTTCGAAGAGCGCCTGGCGCCCCTCATGGATCGGCTCTACGGCACGGCCCTGCGGCTGACCCGCCATCCCGATGACGCCGAGGACATCGTGGCCGAGGCGGTGGGCCAGGCGTGGCGCCGCCTCGATACCCTGCGCGACCCCCGGCGCTTCGAGGCCTGGCTGTTCCATATCCTCACCAACACCTTCATCAGCGAGTGGCGTCGGCGCCGCAGCCATCCCCAGGACTCCCCGGAGGGGCAGGACACCGATCACCTGGAGGCGACGGAATTCACCCTCTTCCAGCAGCTTCACCAGCCCTTCCTGCTGTGGTGGGGCAGCCTGGAAGAGCAGTTCTTCAACAGCGTGCTGGAGGAGGAGCTGCAGGCGGCGTTGGATGCCCTGCCCGATCCCTTCCGCCTGGTGATTGTGCTGGTGGAGGTACAGGGCTATAGGTATGAGGAGGTTTCCCGCCTGCTGGGAATTCCGCTGGGCACCGTGAGGTCTCGCCTCAACCGTGCCCGAGGCCTGCTCCAGAAGGCACTCTGGCAGCAGGCGAGAGACGCCGGCATCACCTCCGGCCACCAGGGAGAGGGAGGTCCTTCACCATGAGCACCAGGGAGCTGGGCTGCGAGGAGGTCATCGAGCGGCTCTTCGACTATCTCGACCGGGAGCTCGGCGCGCAGCAGGCCGAGGATATCGAGCGGCACCTGGCCAGGTGCCGCGACTGCTTCTCACGTGCCCAATTCGAACGACGACTACGGGCCATGGTGGAAGCATCCGGCAAGGTGACGGCCCCGCCACGGCTGCACCGACGAATCCGCCACCTGCTCGACCAGTTCGACAGCGACGAGACGGATGCCATCCCCTGACCCGTGAGGAGAGACCCTCATGGTGGCAATTCTCGGCTACTCGCGGCCCCAGATCATCGCGGCGGTCCAGGCGATGTACGGTGCCGTGGCCGCAACCCCCGACGCCCCCTTCCACTTCCCGGTCGGTGCCGACGCCTGCCGACGCCTGGGCTACCCGGCGGCGCAGACCGCCGAGCTGCCCGGGGAAACGCTGGCCCGCTTCGCCGGTGTCGGCTACCCCTTTCGCGCCGGGGCCATTCGGCCCGGCGACCGGGTGCTCGACATCGGTGCCGGCGCCGGCAACGACGCCCTGATCGCCCGCCGGCTGGCCGGCCCCGGGGGCCGGGTGATCGCCCTGGACCTCACCGCCGGCATGACCCGCCGCCTCTCCGGCGCGATACGCCGGGCCGGTATCGACGACCTCGACATCGTGCAGGGGTCCGCGGAGCAGCTGCCACTGCCCGATGGCTGCGTCGACAGCATCACCAGCAACGGCGCCCTCAACCTGGTGCCGGACAAGCGCCGCGCCGTGGCGGAGATGTTCCGGGTGCTCAAGTCACGCGGCCGCCTGCAGCTTGCCGATGTGGTGATCCATCGGCCGGTGTCGGTGGACTGCCACGAGGACCCCCGGCTGTGGGTGGAGTGCGTGGTGGGGGCCACGGTGAAGGAGGACCTGCTGGCACTGTTCGAGGAGGCGGGCTTCGAGGAGGTCCGGATCGTGGGGGAGCACGACTACTTCGCCCTGAGCGAAAGCCCCCAGACCCGGGAGGTGGCGGAGAGCTTCGGCGCCCATGCCATCGAGGTGGGCATGCGCCGCGGCGAGACAGCCCCCTCTTGGGCCTGGCGCTGGCGACACCGACTCGACCCGCGACGGGCCTGGCGCCGCCTGCATCGCCGCGGTCTGCTGGGCGTTGCTGCCCTCGCCCTGGCGCTGCTGAGCTGCTACGGCACCCTGGCCCTGGTCGCCCTGCTGCCGCTGCTGGGCATCGGCCTGGCCCTCGATGAGGGGCTCTGGGCCGGCAGCATCGCTGGCTTCGTGCTGCTCACCCTGGCGGCGCTGGCCGCCGGCATTCGTCGCCATGCCGACTACTGGCCGACGATGCTTGGCGCGATGGGCGGCGGTCTGGTGCTCTACGCTCTCTTCGTCGACTATCTCGCCCTGGTGGAGCTGGCCGGCTTCGTGCTGTTGGGGAGCGGTGTGGCCTGGGATCTGCGTCGACGACGGCGTCGAGAGACGCAGGTACTGGGGCTCGAGGGAGCTACCTCAAGGCGTCAGACGAGGTAAGGTCCTGGAGAATCAGGCGTGGCCATGGCCCAGCGTGAAGCGGGCCACCTGGGTCGGCTGGCCAAGGTGGGCGTCCATTTCTCCGACCCCCGAGAAACCTACCCGGTAGCCATTGCGGCGTGCCACTCCCTGGGCCCACTCGCGGAAGCGCGCCCGGTCCCACTCGAACTTGTGGTCGGGGTCGCGGAACTCGCCCGGCGCCATGTCGAAGAGCGGGTTGTACTCGTGGTTGGGGGTGGTCATCACCAGCAGGTGGGGGCGAAGTCCGGCGAAGACCGCACGTTCGACCCGGGAGAGCGCCTCAGGCGGAACATGCTCGATGGTCTCGACCATGGCCGCGGCCTCGAAGCCGGTCAGCACCGGATGGTGATCCGTATAGGAGCCGCACACCAGTTCGAGACGCCCCGCACGGACGGATGGCAGATCCTCCAGACGCAGCTTGGCCTGGGCCAGCAGTTCGCCGGAGAGCTCCAGGCCTACCACCCGCTCGAACTGGGCGTCGCGCAGCAGGTACTGCAGCAGCCCGCCGGAGCCACACCCCAGGTCGAGCACCCGTCGCGCACCGCTGGCTCTGACCAGCGACACGACGCGCTGCAGTCGTTGCTGGTGGAGGTCGGGGGCTTCGAGGTCGATCATCTCTATACTGTCTCCGTGGGGACCGGGCGGGTGATGATGACCCAAAGCGGCCGAGACGTGTAGCAACGAGCATAAAAAGGCGCGACTCGCGTCGCGCCCGGTATCCTGCTTACTGTTGCCGATGCGCCGTTCGACGCCGCCGATCAGAAGAATCCCATCGGGTTGGTGTCATAGCTCACCAGCAGGTTCTTGGTCTGCTGGTAGTGCTCAAGGGCCATCTTGTGGTTCTCGCGGCCGATGCCGGACTTCTTGTAGCCGCCGAAGGCGGCATGGGCCGGATAGTGGTGATAGCAGTTGGTCCAGACTCGCCCGGCCTGAATGCCACGCCCCATACGGAAGGCGACGTTGATATCGCGGGTCCATAGACCGGCGCCAAGGCCGAATTCGGTGTCGTTGGCGATGGCCAACGCCTCTTCCTGGTCCTTGAAGGTGGTCACTGCCACCACCGGGCCGAAGATCTCCTCCTGGAAGACCCGCATCTTGTTGTGGCCCTTGAGCAGCGTCGGCTGGATATAGAAGCCACGGTTGAGTGAATCGTCCATGGTCTCCTTGTCACCACCGGTCAGGAACTCGGCGCCCTCCTCTCGGGCGATCTCCATGTAGGACATGATCTTGTCGAACTGCTCCCGGGAGGCCTGGGCCCCCACCTGGACATCGGTGTCCAGTGGATTGCCACGCTTGATCGACAGGGTGCGCTCCATGACCTTGGCCATGAAGGCGTCGTACATGCTTTCCTGGATCAGCGCCCGCGACGGGCAGGTGCACACCTCCCCCTGGTTGAAGAAGGCCAGCACCAGGCCTTCGGCCGCCTTTTCGATGAACTCCGGCTCGGCATTCATGATGTCGGCGAAGTAGATGTTCGGCGACTTGCCACCCAGCTCCACGGTAGAGGGAATGATGTTCTCGGCCGCGCACTGGAGGATATGCGACCCCACCGGGGTGGAGCCGGTGAAGGCGATCTTGGCGATGCGCTTGCTGGTTGCCAGCGCCTGGCCTGCCTCCGCACCGTAGCCGTTGACGATATTGACCACGCCCGGCGGCAGCAGGTCACCGATCAGCTTCATCAGCTCCAGAATCGAGGCCGGGGTCTGCTCGGCGGGCTTGAGCACCACGCAGTTGCCGGCGGCCAGCGCCGGGGCCAGCTTCCACACGGCCATCAGCAGCGGAAAGTTCCAGGGGATGATCTGCCCCACCACGCCCAGCGGCTCGTGGAAATGGTAGGCGACGGTGTTGTTATCGATGGCGCTGGAGGTATCTTCCTGGGCACGGATACAGCCCGCGAAATAGCGGAAATGATCCACGGCCAGCGGCAGATCGGCGTTGAGCGTCTCGCGCACCGCCTTGCCGTTGTCCCAGGTCTCGGCCACGGCGAGCCTCTCGATATTCTGCTCGATGCGGTCGGCGATCTTCAGCAGGATGTTGGAGCGCTCAGTGGTCGAGGTCCTGCCCCAGGCCGGTGCGGCCTGGTGGGCGGCGTCCAGCGCCTTGTCGATGTCCTCGGCACTGGAGCGAGGGATCTGGCAGAACACCTCGCCGTTGACCGGGGTGACGTTGTCGAAGTACTCACCCTTCACCGGCGGCACGAATTCGCCGCCGATATAATTCCCGTAGCGCTTATCGAAGGCGATGACGGCATCCTGGCTGCCGGGGTTGGCATAGATCATGGCATGGCTCCTGAAAATTATGATTATGTTGGGGCACTATGCAGTCTTGGTCAGGCCGCGCTTCTGCGACATACTCCGGTGGCATGATACGCCCTCATCCCTTGGGAGGAGGGCCCCGACGGGAGAGAGCGATGACGACCCTGATGGTCGCCGATGACCATCCGCTGTTCCGCGACGCCATCGGCGCGGTGATCGCGGCGGGCCTGCCGGGCACCCGGCTGCTGGAGGCCGACAGCCTGGCGAAAGCCATGCAGGAGGCCGAGCGTCACGAGGATACCCTCGACCTGCTGCTGCTGGACCTGGACCTGCCCGACGCCGAGGGCCTCGACGGGCTGAGCCGCCTCAGGGACGCCTACCCCGCGCTGCCGGTTGCCATCCTCTCGGCGGAGCAGGACCGGCGCACGGTGCTGGCGGCCATCGAGATGGGCGCGGTCGGCTATATTCCCAAGTCGACACCCCGCGACGACCTGCTGGCCGCCCTGCGTCAGCTCCTCGAGGGACAGCTCTACCTGCCGCCCCAGGTCATGCGCCGCCCTCCCCCCGCACACCCGGCACCGGCCGTCACCGCCGCCGCGCCCGACCCGCGTCTGGCGCGCCTCACCGACAAGCAGCTCGAGGTGCTCGAGCTGCTCAGTCGCGGCGCCTCCAACAAGGGAATCGCTCGGGAGCTGAATGTCGCCGAGACCACGGTGAAGACCCATGTCTCGGCCATCCTGAGAAAGCTGGGTGTGGCGAGCCGGGTCCAGGCGGTACTGCTGGCCGGCGAGCTGGATCTGCCCCGCTACCGGACCGGTCGCCGATCCGGCTGAGGCCCCAGCAGCGCGGTCAGCAGCAGGCGCAGGCGCAGCGGCTTGATGGGCTTGAGCAGGCAGTGGTAGCCGGCTTGGCGTATCCGCGACTTCAACGCCGCATCGTGGTTGGCGGTGATCACCACGACCGGCAGCCCGGGATGGGCCTCGCGCAGCCGGGCGGCGACCTCGAGCCCGTCGGGCTCACCATCTCCCAGATGGTAGTCTACCAACAGCACGGTACCAGGCTCGGCGATACACCGTTCGAGCTCGGACGGCGACCCCACGGCCACCACCCGGCAACCCCAGCCCCCCAGCAGGGCCTCCATGCCCTCGCGGATTGCCGCATCGTTGTCCAGGACCCAGATGACCTCGCCGGCCAGGGGCGGCGCGTTTGGCGTCGTCTCAAGGCGGCCAGGAGAGGGCCGGGGCGCCGTGGCGAAGGGCACCGTCACCGAGAACATCGAGCCCCGACCGGGCACCGAGGCAAGCCCCAGCCGATGGCCGAGCATCCCGCTGATGCGATCGACGATGGCCAGCCCCAGCCCCAGCCCGCGGTCCTCGCCCCCGTAGCTCGACCCGAGGCGCCGGAACTCTTCGAAGATCTCACGCTGCTGCCCGGGGGCGATACCGGGCCCGGTATCGCCCACCATGATCTCCAGCCCGCCCTGGCGACGCCGACAGCCCAACAGGATATGGCCCCGGGCGGTATAGCGAATCGCATTGCCGAGGAAGTTGCGCACCACCCGCGCCAACAGCGCCAGGTCGGTCTCGATCACCGCCCGGGTGGGCACATGGTGGAAGGCCAGCCCCCTGGCCGCGGCCATCTGGCGATACTCCTCCGCCATCACGCCGAGCAGCTCCTCGGCGGGAAAGGGCGCGATATCGGGCCTGAGCACCCCGGCATCGAGCCGCGAAATATCCACCAGGCTGCCGATCAGCGCCTCGACGTCCTTTAACGAGCGCCCGATGTTGCCGACCAGGCGTCGGGAGCCATCCGGCAGCGGCTGCTCCTCCAGGGCGCTGGCGAACAGCCGCGCCGCGTTCAGAGGCTGGAGCAGATCATGGCTCACCGCGGCGAGGAACTTGGTCTTGGAGAGATTAGCCGCCTCGGCCTCGGCCTTGGCCCTGTGCAGTTCGCCCAGGGTGCGTTGCAGGGTCTCGGTACGCTCGCGGACCTGCTCGGCCAGCAGCACCGAGTGCTCGAAGGCCGCATAGGGCGCGCCACCGGGCACGCCGCTGGACTCCACCCGCTCGATCAGCGCACCGCAGATGCGTCGCAGGCGGGTATTCTCTTCGGCCAGGAGTGCCGCCCGGGCCTCGGGCGCCTCAGGCAACTCCGCCGGGTCGAGCGGTGCCAATGGCCACCCCGGTGAAGGTCTGGTTGATGTGCATGCCATGGTACTGCTCCCCGTAGGTATTGAAGCCGATCACCCGGCTACGGCTCAGCATGTCCGAGACGGCCGCGTCGTCGCCCAGCACCTCCAGCTCCAGGCGTCTCAGGAAGCAGTCGCAGCCGATGACCAGCTCGGGAGGACCTAGCCGCTGTTCGAGGCCCCGCAGCGTCTGCAACAACTCCCCATGGATCGGTGCGGACGCCATGGCCGTGAGCACGATGCCGTTCTCCACGGCGCAGTAGAAGCTCAGGCTGCCATCCTCGTTGGCACGCTGGATGGAGCGCACGTAGTAGTGATCGCCGATGCGCACCGCCAGCGGATGCTGGGCGAACAGCTCCGGGCCGAGCCGTGACACCGGCTGCCCCACCAGTGCCGCATAGGCCTCCACGGCGGGCGCCGCATTGAGCTCCAGCACCCGTCGCGACTCCCGATCGACCGCGGAGACCACCAGCTTTTCATGCCGGGGCCGCAGGTGGTGGGTGGAGAAGACCTCAAAGGGCAGCGGCGTATTGACCATCAGCACCACCGCCGCCTCGGTGTGGAAGCGCCCGTGGCAGAAGACATGGGTGCGAGCGAGGCGGTTGTCGTCCCCGGCCGAGCCGCCGAAGCTGGGAATGCTGCCGAGTGCGGCATCGAGGGTCGCGATCACACGCTCCTCGCTGCTCGAGAGGCCGTCGAGCAGGGTCACCACGAAGCTGTTGTCCGCCAGGGGCGCCAGGGCGCGCTCGCGACAGCGGCCGAGCAGGTCATCCACCAGGCGCTGGGCACAAGGCAGGTCGAAGGCGTCGAGTGACTCCACCAGCGCCGGGGCCAGTTCGAAGTGGCAATGGTCGAAGCCGATCGCCACGATGCTGCCTCGGGCATAGCCCGCCGGAGTGATCTCCCCGGCCGAAGTGCAGCCCGCCACCGGGATGTCGGCGAAGGCCTCGTTGAGGGCGCGAGACAGTGCCTCCAGAGGATACTCGACGCTGCAGAAGAAGAGCACGAAGCCCAGAGATGAATGGCACAGGTGGGAGGCAAGCTCCGCCACGGCCTCGGTCGGGTCGGATCGATGGCTGACGGCGGTGCGCAGCAGGAAAGCCCCGGCAGGCGGCGGAACGGGGGAGAGGCTCGTGGCATCTGGCATCGCGGACTCCGACTTCAACGCACGCTCCAGTGTAGGCCGCCCGGTGGATGCGCCACAAACGATAAGCTCAAAGGGCCGACGGGGCCCGCCAAGCCTCCAGGGCGGCCAGGGAGGCCGCCACACAAGACGAGAGCTCGTTCAGCAGGGCCCTGGCCGCCACCCTGTCCCCCTCGTTGGCCAGGCGCTCGAGCCGCGTGGCCAGGCCGGCCACCTTGACGGCACCCAGGCTCGACGATTCCCCCTTGAGCTGGTGCGCCGCATGCTGGGCGTCCGCCAGATCGACGCTGTCGAGGGCGCGCTTCAGGCTGGCCAGCCGAGACTCGGCCTGGTCACCGAAGAGATCCACCAGCGAAGCCAGCCCCTCCTCGCCCAGGGAATCTCGCAGCGCCTGCAGCGTGAGCGGGTCAACCAGGCTATCTCGACCAGCGGCCGTCCCAACGCCGCTCGTACGCGACGTCGGCGCCCCTTCGGCCAGGTAACGAAACAACGCCTCCAGCAGAAGCTCCTGGCGCAGCGGCTTGGTCAGGTAGCCGTTCATGCCGGCGGCCAGGCAGCGGGCCTGCTCGCCCCCGGGACCTCCAGCGGTCATCGCCACGATCGGCACAGCTGCCGCCAAGCCGTCGCGGGCGCGCAGCCGGCGGGTCACCTCCAGCCCGTCCATGTCCGGCATCTGGATATCCATGAAGATCAGATCGAAGCGGCCTGCCGCCGCCAGCTGCAGGGCGGCCGCGCCGGAGCCGGCCATGGTGACCGAGCAGCCGAGGCGCTCCAGCATGGCCCTGGCCACCTGCTGGTTGACAGGGTTGTCCTCCACCACCAGCAGCTGGGCACGCTGCAGATCCACGCGGCGAGCGTACCTTGCCGCTGGCAGCGTGGCCGGACCAGGCCCCTCGGCGGTCGCCAGTGACAGCACGAACCAGAACCGGCTGCCCACCCCGGGCTCGCTGGCCAGCTCGATACTCCCTCCCATGGCCTCCACCAGTCGGCGACAGATCGCCAGGCCCAGCCCGGTACCGCCAAAGCGGCGGGCAGTGGAGGCATCGCCCTGCCGGAACGGCTCGAAGATTCGCGAGAGCTGCTCGGGGGCGATACCACAGCCGGTATCCACTACCTCGAAGCGGACTCGCCCGTCCCCTTCGGCTCGCACCTCCAGGCGGATCTCACCCTGCTCGGTGAACTTCACCGCGTTGGAGACCAGGTTGATCAACACCTGGCGCAGGCGCCCCGGGTCGGCCAGCACCCGCTCCGGCAGCTGCGGGTCCAGATGCGTCAGCAGCGCCACGCCGCGAGCCTCGGCGCGAGGCGCCAGCAGCGCCACCACCCCATCGGCAAGCTCATTCAGCGCCAGGGCGCGCTGCTCCAGTTCGAGACGCCCGGCCTCGATCTTGGAAAAATCCAGCAGGTCGTTGATCAGTTCCAGCAGCAGCCCTGCGCTGTCATGAATGGTGGCCACGCACTGGCGCGCCGACTCCTCGAGACGGTGCTCCAGCAGCACATCACTCATGCCGATGACGCCATTGAGCGGGGTGCGAATCTCGTGGCTGACGGTGGCCAGGAATTCCGACTTGGCCTGGCTGGCCGACTCCGCCTGCCGGGCGGTCGCCTCCAGCTCTCGGCTCAGCGTCTCCAGGTCACGTCGCGCCGCGGCATTGTCCCGCGCCTCCCGGAACAGGATGAGCGCCACCAGCATGGCCGAGAGGCTCATCGCCAGGATCAGCACCAGCAGCAGGGCATAGAGCCGCTGCAATTGGCCACGCTCGCGGGTGGCGGTATCGGCCAGGTGGCCATTGATGGCGATCACCAATCGCTCGGTGCGGTTACCCAGGGTATCGAGGTGCCGATCCAGGGTATGACGGTCGCTCTCCTGCAGCGCCTCGAGCGCCTCGATGAGGCTATCGAGCGCCTCGATGCGCTGTTCGATCTGGTCCAGCAGGGCGCTGGCCGCGGGAATCGAGGCCAGCAGCTCGCTGATATCACCGCCCCCGCGCATCAGGTACAGCCGGCTGTAGAAGAGCTCGAAGCGCAGCCTTAATCCCGCCCGGTCGGCTTCCGGCTGCGCCAGGTAGTTACGCAATTGGACCACGTCGCGATCTAGCTTGTAGGCGTGCCAGGAGGTATCCCCGCCTACGCTCTGGGCCAGGCTGTCCTGGCGCCAGGAGACCAGGCCCACTACCACTAGTGCCGCTGCCAGCAGCAGCAGCGCACTGATGGCGCCAAGCTTGACTCGCAGGGGCAGGCGCAGCATGGAACGCTCCCGATAGCGGGCCCTCATGGGGCGTAAATGTGCACGACGTGCCACACCGAGCGGAAGCGCACGGACTCGTTGAGCAGTTCGGGATGACCGTCGAAGGGATAGAGCACGAACAGAGGGCCGAACTCGCGGATCTTCATCGGCGAGCCGTTGCGGCTCATGGCCAGGATAACGTCGTAATCGTGCAGGTCCGAGAGGGGAATTTCTGCCTCATAATCGTTGAGCGCCCGGACCCGAACGCGATCGCTGCGCGACCCGGCCGCCGCCAGCACCTCCCGAAACAGCGGACCTTCGTAGCGACCGCGATCCGGGTGCCAGGGAGTACGGGTCTCGATCTCGGTGGGGGCGATGGCCATCAGCATCTCGCGGTCAAACCTGGCCTGGCCGCCCACGTTGGGGAAGTCGATGTTGCCGCTGATGGTCAGCAGCACCTCGCCGCTCGGGGCCGGCAGCGTTTTCTCGGCGACAGCCGACAACGGCAGCCACGGGAGGGTCACAAAGGCGAGCAGAAGGAGCAGGACGCGTTGGCGCATGGGGCAATCCTGTGGCGAAATCCAAGGAGATATAAGCCTACCCGATCCCGCGACAAAGATCAGTTAGGTAATCTGTCACAGATGGCACCGCCAGTTGTCATGGTGTCTCCTGGACCGGCTCCGACAGGCGCTCCTCCAGGCCGTCCAGCAGCCGCTGCAGATAGCGGGCGCGCTGCTCCCACACGGCGTTGCGATAAAGCTGGCGCGACAGCGGGAGCAGATCGAGGTCCCCCAGTTCCGCCGCTGCGAGCTGCCCGTGGTAGGCCTCCACCAGGGCCAGGTCAGCCTCTCGACCCTGCTCCCAGGCGGCCTGAGAGGCCTCCAGGGCCAGACGCGCCTCCCGCCCGAGCACCTTGTCGAGCCGCGCGCCGAGACGCTCGACCTCCTCCTTCCAGCGGGTCTCGGCCTCCCGGGCACAGGCCAGGGCAGGTTCCGGCTGCCACTCGGCGTCGGACAGGCAGGCGTCGAGCTCGTGGGCAATGACCTGGCCACCACCGGAGAGCACAAGAGAGAGGGGCTGAGCGTGGAGCGGCATCAGGGGAGGCAGCACGAGCAGCAGGCAGGCAAGCGGGCGCAGTGTCGGCATGGCATCACCTTGCGGGCGCTGGCCCGGGGCCAGCAATGAAAAGGGGGGCGTCAACGCCCCCCCAGCATAGCGGCCTGCCCCCGACAGGGCGAGGCACGTTCAACCCTGCAGTGGCTCGCCATCGTCGATCACATCGACGCGCACCAGATCCTCGTAGGCATGCCAGCTGGCATGGCCCAGCACGGGCAGAATAAGCGCCAGGCCGATATAGAAGGTCATCACCCCCACCAGCACGCAGCCGGTCAGAATGGCCGCCCAGAGCAGCATGGGGCGGAAGTTACGGGCCACTGAGCGCACACTGGCCTCGATCCCCTCCATGAAGGTGAGATCGTGATGCATCAGGGTCGGAATCGCCACCACGCTGATGGAGAAGGCGCCAAAGGCCAGGACGCTGCCCATGACCGTCCCCACGGCGATCATGCCGAGTCCTTCGGGCGTGGTGAGCAGAGACGCGTAGAGGGTGGCCGGACTCGGAACCTCGAAACCGAAGAACAGTGCGAACAGCAGGGTTGCCAGCCGGATCCAGGCGAGAAAGAAGATCATCATCATCACGCCCATCATGGCGAGCTGGCCGGCATGGGGCCGCCAGGCGCCGAAGGCGTCACCCAGATGGGGGGCCCGGTTGGCTTCCAGGGCGCGGCTGACGCCGTAGGAACCCACCGCCACCAGAGGGCCCATGAACATGAAGCCTGCCACCATGGGCAGCAGCCAGTGCCACAGCCCCAGGGTGATGGCACCTGCAGTGATGGCAATGCTCAGGCCCACCCAGAACATGCCGTAGGCGAGACTCACCGCCGTGGCCTGGCGAAAGTCCTCGATGCCGGCCGCCAACCAGGCCCTCGGCCGATCCATGCCCACCGGGTTGATGGTGATCTTGACCCTGGGCGCTGCAGACTTGTGATGCTCTTTTGTTGTTGCCGCGTTCATGCTGTCACCCCTGTTGCGCCTTGTAATACCCGCCCCCGGCGGGCCAATTCCCGACACAGGCCAACGCCTTAATGCCGACTTCATCCATTAATACAGGTTTAATGTAGTTGACTCGAGTCAATTCTGCAGACGCGGAACCCATCATGGACTTTCCACGCTACAGCTCCAGAGACTGCTTCATAAGATAATCACGAAACGTTCTTTGGGAGCGTCAAGGCAGCTGCCATGGCATGACCTTGCCCCTGCCACTCATGTAATAAGAGGGACCTGACGATGACCCCGTCATTGCGCCAGGCCATCGACCCTGTCGATCGCCCTGCTGCTTGGCGGCCTGGCCTTCGCCGCCCACTCCGATGATGACGCCTCTGCAGCGCAATTCGCGGTGGTGTCCGGCGAGGGCACCTGCCACGAGGCCAGCGTCAGCGTCGGCTGATTCTCGGCTGACAACCCCTGACGCAAGAGCCCCGGCCAGTTGGCCGGGGCTCTTTGGGTTGTGGCGGACCCGGTGGCCGCCTGATGAACTCAGCGCACGATCATCACCGATATCTTGGCATGGTGCACCACGTGTTCGGCGTTGGGACCGAGCACGTAGTCGGCGAACTTGCGCTTGTTATGGGACGCCATCACGATCAGGTCCACCTCGAGCTTCTTGGCCGCCTTGATGATCGCCTCCCAGGGCGAGCCATCGACGATCACCGTCTGGGTCTGGATGTCCGCGGGCACATGCTCCTGAATGAAGTTGTGCTGGGCCTCGGTGATGGCCTCGTGGGCCTTCTTGGCGAAATCCTTGGGGAAGTAGGAGCCCACCAGCGGCATGCGGTAGTCGGGCAGCACCGTCACCACGTGCAGCGAGGCCCCGAAGGTCCGGCACAGGGTAACGGCCGTGGGCAGCGCCTTCTTCCAGGAGCTCTCCTCGTTGAGGTCCACCGGCAGCATGATCTTGCTGTACATGTCATCGTCTCCTTCAGGCGGTAGCGGCCTGGCCGGTACCGGGTTCACGACGGCGACGCTGCAGCATCACCACCAGGCCGAACACCAGGAACCCCGGTATCCACATCCACTCCTTGGCCCAGCGATCCACCGGAGCCGATACCTCGATGATCTCCTGGTCGAAATCGAAGCCGATGTCCGCAGCCAGGCTGCCGAACTCGACGAAATCCACCATGGCCTGATCGCCGTCGACGTAGAGCTCCATGCCCAGGTTCTCCATGCGCTCCTCCGCGCTGTCACCACCAGGGACCGGCACCAGCACATAGGTCGTCAAGGGATCGCCGAAGGCGTCCTCGCCGGCGATCTGTACCCGCAGGTTGCTGCCCTCCTCGACATCGCCGAGTGCCTGAGCGAACTGCGACGGTGGCACCTGCTGGTAGGGGTCGTGGACCATATCCATCCAGAAGCCGGGCCTGAACAGGGTGAAGGCCACCAGCAGCAGCAGGATACTCTCGTACCAGCGGTTACGGGCGATCATGAAGCCCTGGGTGCCCGCCGCGAAGATCAACATGGCGATCGTCGAGATGATGAAGATCACGATGCCCTGCAGGAAGGTGACGTCGATCAGCAGCAGGTCTGTATTGAAGATGAACAGGAACGGCAGCGCCGCTGTGCGCAGGCTGTAGTAGAACGCCTGGAAACCGGTGCGTAGCGGATCGCCCCCGGAGACCGCCGCCGCGGCGAATGAAGCAAGACCTACCGGTGGCGTGACGTCGGCCATGATGCCGAAGTAGAAGACGAACAGGTGAACCGCGATCAGCGGCACGATCAGGCCGCTCTGCTGACCCAGCATCACGATCACCGGCGCCAGCAAGGCCGATACCACGATGTAGTTGGCGGTAGTGGGCAGGCCCATGCCCAAAATCAGACTGAGCACCGCAGTGAGCAACAGGATCAGCATCAGGTTGCCCATGGAAAGGATCTCGACCACGTCGGCCAGCACCAGGCCGACGCCGGTCTGGGAGACCGCGCCGACGATGATGCCCGCTGCCGCGGTGGCGATGCCGATACCGATCATGTTGCGGGCACCGGTCACCAGGCCGTCCCACAGGTCCATGAAGCCTTCCTTGATGTCCTCGGCGAACTTCCCGCGCTGGCGGAAGGCGGCCATGATCGGACGCTGGGTAACAATGATGAAGATCATGAACACCGTCGCCCAGAAGGCCGACAGCCCCGGCGACAGGCGTTCGACCATCAGGCACCAGACCAGCACGATGACCGGCAGGATGTAATGCAGGCCGACCATCACCGTGGGCCGAGTCTGGGGGAGAGTGAGGACCTCGGAGTTGGGATCATCGAGCTCCAGTTCGGGATACCGGGATCCGAGCTTGAGCAGGACGATATAGATGACTGTCAGTCCGACCGCTACCACCCAGGGTGTTGCGTCGCCGAGGACCGGCTTGAGCCAACCCAAGCCGTAATAGACCGCAAAGGAGAGCGCCATCAGAAGGATCAGCCCAGTCAAGAAGCCGATCAGCTTTTTGAGGAAGGGGCGCGCCGGATTGCTGCTGGGCAGCCCCTGCATATTGGCCTTTAGCGCCTCCAGATGGACGATGTAGACCAGCGCGATGTAGGAGATCAGGGCCGGCAGGAAGGCATGTTTGATCACCTCGACGTAGGAGATCCCGACATACTCCACCATCAGGAAGGCCGCGGCCCCCATCACCGGTGGCATGATCTGGCCGTTCACCGAGGAGGATACCTCGACGGCGCCTGCCTTCTCGGAGGAGAAGCCGACCCGCTTCATCATGGGAATGGTAAAGGTGCCGGTGGTCACCACGTTGGCAATCGAGGAGCCGGAGATCAGGCCGGTCATGCCCGAGGCCACTACCGCCGCCTTGGCCGGCCCACCCTTGTAGTGGCCCAGCAGCGAGAAGGCGACCTTGATGAAATAGTTGCCGGCCCCGGCCTTGTCGAGCAGGGCACCGAACAGCACGAACAGGAAGACGAAGCTGGTCGAGACCCCCAGAGCGATGCCGAACACCCCCTGGGTGGACAACCACTGGTGGTTGACCAGACTCTGGAAAGTAACCCCACGGTGAGCCAGAATACCCGGCATATAGGGGCCGAACAGAGAATAGAGGATGAACACCAAGGCCACGATCATCAGCGGTGGCCCCAGCGCCCGCCGCGTCGCCTCGAGCAGCATCACGAGCCCGATCACGCCGACGATCACGTCCTGCGTAATCGGCGCCCCTGGCCGCTCGGCGAGCTGGTCATAGAAGAGAAAAATGTAGGCGCCGCAGAAGGCGGCAACGGCCGCGAGAACCCAGTCCTGAATCGGTATGCGATCGCGCGGCGAGCGCTTCAACGCCGGGTAGGCCATGAAGGCCAGAAAGAGCGCAAAAGCCAGGTGGATGGAGCGAGTCTCGGTAGCATTGAAGACACCGAAGCGAAACATGTAGGGCAAGGGCGAGGCGATCCACAGCTGGAACAGCGACCATGCCGCCGCAATGCTGACCAGCAGCTTGCCCGGCACCCCTGCCGGCTTTCGCGCCCCCGAGTCGCTGGAGGCAACCATATCCTCCAGGTCGGCGTCCGACGCGCGGGGTTTTGTCTTCTCGTCAGTCATATGCTGGCCCTGCCCACTGTCAATGACTCATGGTTCTATCCCTTTCCGCGATAACGGCAGGATAGTGATTCCCAATGAGATGCGCGGACACCCCGGGGGGGAGTCCGCGCATCGATCACCACGGGTGAATGGCTGACACGGCCGGGATCACTCGATCCAGCCGCGCTCGCGGTAGTAGCGGGCCGCACCGTCGTGCAGCGGAGCGGTCAGGCCCTCGGAGATCATCTGTTCTTCCTGCAGGTTCTCGAAGGCCGGGTGCAGACGCGTGAAACGGTCGAAGTTCTCGAACACCGCCTTGACGGTCTCGTAGATCACGTCCTCGTCCACCGCCGTAGAAGAGACAAAGGTGGCCGCCACGCCGAAGGTCTCTGTGTCCTCGTCATTGCCGCGGTACATGCCGCCCGGGATCACCGAACGGGTGTAGAAGGGGTTCTCCTCGATGATCTCCTCTATCTCCGGGCCGGTCACCGGAACCAGGCGCGCATCGATGGTGGTGGTGGCCTCCTGGATGGAGCCGTTGGGATGACCGACCACGTAGACCATGGCATCGATGTTGTTGTCGGAGAGGGCCGCAGCCTGCTCAGCGGCATCCAGCTGAGAGGCCAGCGAGAAGATGTCGGTATCCCAGCCCATGGCATCCATGACGACATTCATGGTGTTGCGCTGGCCGGAGCCAGGATTGCCGATATTGACGCGCTTGCCGGGGAAGTCGCTGATATGCTCGATGCCGGAGTCGGCGCGGGCCACTACGGTGAGCGGCTCCCCGTGCATGGTGAAGACGGCGCGCATGTCTTCCCAGGCACCACCATCGGCGAAGTTGTCCTCGCCATGGTAGGCGCGATACTGGACGTCGGACTGCACCACGCCCATGTCCAGATCTCCGCTCTTCATCCCGTTGACATTAGCCACGGAGCCGCCGGTGGACGGCGCGTTGCAGCGAATGTTGTGTTCGTCGCTACCGCGATTGACCATCCGGCAGACCGACTGGCCGACCACGTAGTAGACGCCGGTCTGGCCACCGGTGCCGATGGTGATAAAGCGCTCCTGAGCCACGGCGGGGGCCGAGAACATTGCGGCACCCAGAAGGGCACCGGAGAAGGCTGCAACGGAGAAAACATGGCGTTTCATGAACACACCCCTTGTATTGTAGACAATCACACGTGGCAGCTCCGACACCCTGGTCGGTGAATCTACCAATATCTTCTACTTTAGCGGATAAAACTGCTTACGGGTAACCAACCTCCCTCAACGGAAAACTGGACGTCATCGGAGATCAGTCTAGCTGCTGCCAGCGTTTATGCCGCGTTGGAAATTACCGTGCGAATAACGAGAGAACCGCGCCGTAGCGCGGTTCGCTTATTTACCGGCAGCTGCCCTTTGGCCGTCAGGACGCCTTCATGATCAGCGCCTGCTTCTCGTCCTTCATGGCGGCGAACTCGGCCTCATAGAAGAATTCGCTCTCGCCCAGTGCCGGCTCCAGATGGTTGAGCCAGGTGGCCTCGTCGTTATATTTCGCGAAGAACGGCCGCTGCACCCAGTCGCTGTCGCGGCCCTGGATAAAGCGCAGCACGAAGACCTTCTCGCCGTTGATCTCCGTCACCCCCTGGATCTCGACCTTGCCGGGATCGGCGGACATCGACGGCCCCCGTGCGGTACGCGCCAGCCCCGGCACCTGTTTCATGGCTTCGCGATAGATTTCCCAGGCGCGCACCAGGGGCACCTCGAAGTAGTGGCGGGCGCCGGTGTCACGCTCAACGAACATATAGTAGGGGATCATCCCCAGGCGCACCTGGGTGGTCCACATGCGTGCCCACTGGTCGGCATCGTCGTTGATGTGCTTGAGCAGCGGCGCCTGGGTGCGGATCTCGGCGCCGGTGGCACGGATGCGGCGGATCGCCTCGCGGCAGATGGGGGTATCCATCTCCTTCCAGTGGTTGAAGTGCGCCATGAAGGCCACGTGCTTGCCGGCCGCCGTCAGCTCGCGGAAGAGCTCAAGGATATCCTCGGCGTCCGGGTCGGTGACGAAGCGATAGGGCCAGAAGGTCAGGCTCTTGGTGCCGATGCGGATATCCTGGACATGATCGAGCTCGGGCGCCATCAGCCCTTCCAGGTACTGGCGCAGGTGCTTGGCCTTCATCACCATGGGGTCGCCGCCGGTCATCAGCAGGTCGGTCACCTCGGTGTGCTCGGCGAGATAGCGGTGCAGGGAGTCCGCCTCGCTGGAGGCGAACTTGAGATTCTTGTCGCCCACGAACTGGGCCCAACGGAAGCAGAAGGTGCAGTAGCTGTGGCAGACCTGACCCTGGCTGGGGAAGAACAGCACCGTCTCACGGTACTTGTGCTGCATGCCGGTCAACGGCTCGCCGTCGAGCAGTGGCAGGTTGAGGTCCATCTGCCCCGCGGGATGGGGGTTGAGCTCGCTGCGCACCCGCTCGACCACCGGCTTCATCTCGGCGGCATCGGCGCCGCGGCGCACCAGTGCGGCCACTTCGTCGTAGTGGTGGGGAAGCAGCATGCCGCGCTGGGGAAAGGTGAGCTGGAAGACCGGATCCGCCGGGATATTGGTCCAGTCGATCAGTTCCTCGATGACATACTCGTTGACCCGGAACGGCAGTACCTGGCTGACGACCCGCATGTCGAAACGCAGGTCGTCAGGCAGGTTCTGAATCGCCTCGATCTTGTCGAGCTGGCGGTGGGTGTAGACCTTGAACTGTCGAGCCTCGAAGGCCTCGGCCTCGGGACTGCCGAGTTCGATGTTGACGCGCTGGTTCATCTCGCCTCCTCTTGGTTCGTCTTCTCATCGGGGAGGCCATTGGTACAGATCTAGCGGGGAAAGCGCAAACACCTGCGCCTATCTGCAACGAATGTCACGAAAATCCTGGCATATCGCAACAAACCATCCATTCCTGCCTGCGTCTTGATCAGCAGGCCACCGAGGGCCAGACTGGGAAGGAAGCGCCGTGGGAGGAGTCCGTGATGTCAGCCGTCATCGAATGCCTGCAGGGAGATATCGCCCGCCAGGAAGAGATCGACGCCGTGGTCAACGCCGCCAACGCCCAGTTGCACCCGGGCGGAGGCGTGGCCGGCGCCCTGCACCGAGCCGCCGGGCCCGAGCTGGACCGAGCCTGCCGCCCCCTGGCGCCCATTCGCCCCGGCCAGGCGGTGATCACCGACGCCTTCGACCTGCCCAATCGGTTTGTGATCCACTGCCTGGGGCCGGTCTATGGCGTCGACGAGCCCGCCGACGCACTGCTCGCCGCCTGCTACCGCCATGCCCTCGAGTTGGCGGAGGCGCACGGCATCAGCAGCATCGCCTTCCCGGCGATCTCCGCGGGGGCCTTCGGCTATCCCCCGGCGGAGGCGGCACGGGTGGCGCTCGCCACCGTGATCGCCACCCTGCCCGACTGCCCGCATGTCGAGCGGGTGCGCTTCGTCCTCTTCGATGCAAAGAGCGCCGAGCTCTACCAGCGCACGCTGACGACGCTGCAGAAATCTGAGTCTGAAAAGCGCTGATTCACGTCGCGAGCACCCCGCTACCCCACGTTGTAGCCCAGGGTCCGCGGTAGCCACAGGGCGATCTCCGGGAACACGGCAACGAGCGCCAGGGCGCTGGCCATGGCCACCACGAAGAGCAGCGCCCAGCCCAGGGTCTGCTCCAGGCGGATCTTGGCCACCTCGGTGGTCACCATCAGGTTCACCGCTACCGGCGGGGTGAACTGGCCGATGGCGATGTTCATGGCCAGGAGGATGCCGAACCAGACCGGGTTCCATTCGAAGTGCTGCATCACCGGGATCAGGATCGGCATCAGGATCAGGTAGATGGAGATGGCGTCGAGCAGCATGCCGGCGACCAGCACCGCCAGCATGATCAGGATCAGCAGCAGCACCCCGTTGTCGGTCAGGGCGATGATCCACTGGGCCATGTCGCGGAAGGTGCCGAGCATGGTGCCGGCCCAGGCGAAGATGCCGGCGAGCGCAATGATCAGCATCACCACCCCGGAGATCACCGCCGCCTCGCCCAGCAGCCCCCAGAGATCCTTCAGGCCGATCTCGCGGGTCGTGGCGATCTCCCACTGGCCGGCTTCCACGGCCGCCTCGCGCAGGATCTCGCGGTCGCCCTCCTCCAGAGAGTCCCACACCTGACGGTTCACGGCGAAGATCAGCGGATCATTCATGTAGTTCCACAGGGTCAGGTGCTGCTGGCCCACCTGGTCGATGCGTGCCACGTCGAACACCGACAGCGGGTTCTCCTGGCCATCCACCGCGCCGGTGGTGAGCGCCGGCTGGGCATCGGTCCAGCTCATCTGGGTCGGGTCGGCGCCCAGGGCGTTGAAGGTATCCTGGAACAGCGGCGAGCCCACCACGCGGATCTTCAGGCCGTCCAGGTCGGCGGGCTCACTGATCGGACCGCGGGAGTTGGAGAGCTGGCGGAAGCCATTCTCGCCCCAGGCCAGCGGGATGACGTCGCGGGATTCGATGGCCTCGAAGATCATCTCGCCGGCCGCCCCGCCGGTCACGGCATCCACCGCCGCCTCGTCGGGCAGGAAGAAGGGCAGCGTTGAATGATAGCCCGGCCAATGCCCTATTGGTCGGATGCCCGGGAGCCGTCCTCGACCACCGGCTCCGGTAGGCAGTCGCCGGTGCTGCCCGGCCAGCTGACGCAGTCACCCTCGGCGATACCCAGCCGCTCGAAGAGGCCCCCATTGACCTCCAGGGCCGCCCGGTAGGCCACCCCGGGGATGGTCACCGGACACTCTGACGGATTCTCCGAGCCGCAGGGCCACATGGTGAAGGTGGCGGCGATGCGCTCATCTTCGTCGATGAAGGCGATATCCAGGGGGATGCGGGTGCGGTACATCCAGAAGCCGTTGCGGGGTGACTGGGTGTCCCGGTAGAGAAACAGCATGCCGGCGTCATCGTCGAGGTGGTCGCGCTCCATCAGGCCGCGGTTGCGCTCGGCAACGGTGCGTGCCACCTCGACGTCGAACCGCCGGGCCCCCTCGGCGGCGTGCACCATCAGCGGCTGCACCAAAAGCCCCCCGGGCCCGCGCTCTTGAGCCTGCAGCCAGGCCGGCAGGGCCAGCAGCAACGCCAGGCCCAGCCCCCATTGCCGGATTCTCATCATGTCATCGTCCTCGTCGTGTCCGGCGGCGTCTCCGCCCCCATCAGGTGGATCCCGGCGGCGAGCAGCGAAACCTGCACGGCCTCTCCCCTAGCCAGGCCGTTGCGGCGCGCCGCATGGGTAGCAATCTCGAAGCCCAGGGTGCGTTCCGTATGGTCGAAGGCCAGCGTGACGGCGGTCATCCCGCCCAGCACCACCAGCGTCTCGACTCGGGCCTGGACCGGATTTTCCCGCTCCCCCTGGGAGGGGCGCCCGCGCCGATGCAGTACCACGTCGGAGGGCGGCAGGTACCAGCTCACCCGCTTGCCGAGGGGCAGTGTCGCCAGGCCCTCCGCTGCCTCCAGCCGCCAGGGGCCCCAGGCGAGGCGGCGCTCGCCGCCCTCCTCCACCACCTCGCCCTCGAACAGGTTGTGGCGGTCCAGTACCCGGGCCACCTCGGGCGAGGCCGGGCGGCGGAACAGCGCCTCCGGCGGCCCCGCCTGCAGGCTGCGCCCTCCATGCAGCACGCAGAGCCGATCGGCCAGGGCCGCCGCCTCGTCCAGGTCGTGGGTCACCAGCACGATGGGGATGCGGATCTGCTCACGCAGCATGGCCAGCTCGCGCTGCAGGCGCCGCCGGGTGACCTGATCCACCGCCGAGAAGGGCTCGTCGAGCAGCAGCACCCGAGGGTTTCGCGCCAAGGCACGGGCCAACGCCACCCGCTGGCGCTGGCCGCCGGAGAGCTCGGCGGGATGGCGCTCGGCCAGCCCCTCGAGGCGCACACGAGCGAGCCAGGCCGTCGCCTGCTCGCGCCGCTCCCGCGGCGGCAGATGGTCCAGGGCCACCATGACGTTGCCCAGGGCGGTGAGGTGAGGAAAGAGCGCGTAGTCCTGGAACACCAGGCCCACCCGGCGGCGCTGGGGCGGCAGGGAGAGCCTCACTCCGGCGTCGAACCAGGTCTCGCCGCCGCAGGCGATGCGCCCGGCCGCGGGGCGGTAGAGGCCAGCGATGGCGCGCAGCAGGGTGGTCTTGCCGCTGCCGGAGGGCCCCACCAGGGCGAGCAGCTCGCCGGCGTCGCAGTGAAAGTCGGCGCCCAGGGGAATGGGCCCGGGCTGATGCAGGCTCACCGCCAGCCGCGCGGGGGATTCGGAAAATTCAGGCACGGCGCCACCTCCGTCGGCCCGCCAGGCCGTAGACCACGCCGATGGTGAGGAAGGAGACCAGCAGCAGCATCGCCGACATGATGCCCGCTCCCGCCTCGTCGAAGGCCTGCACCCGGTCGTAGATGGCGATGGCAAGGGTGCGGGTCTCGCCGTCGATGGCGCCCCCCACCATGAGGATTACGCCGAACTCCCCGAGGGTGTGGGCGAAGGTCAGCGCCAGGGCCGAGATGATCCCCGGCCACACCAACGGCAGCTCGATGCGCAGGAAGGTCTGCCAGGGGGAGAGGCCGCTGCACCAGGCCGCCTCGCGCAGGTTGGCCGGCACCGTCTCGAAGGCGCGCTGGATCGGTTGCACCGCAAAGGGCAGGTTGGCCACCAGGGAGGCGAGCAGGATGCCGCTGAAGGTGAAATTGAGTCCCGAGCCGAAGAGTCGCTGCCAGAGGCTGCCGACGGGCGTTTCGACACCGAAGGCCTGCATCAGGTAGAAGCCCAGCACCGTGGGCGGCATCACCAGCGGCAGCGCCACCAGTGCCTCGCAAAGTGGCTTGCCGCGAAAACGTGTCGTGGCCAGGGTTCGCCCCAGCCACAGTCCCGCCGGCAGCAGCAGCAGACAGGTGAAGGCGGCCAGGCGCAGCGAGACCGAGAGAGCCGTCCAGTCCATCAGGGCGTGGCGTCTCCCTCAACGGGGGGGTGAACATCATCGCCGGGCAGGCGAAATCCATGGTCGGCGAGGATCGCGCGGGCCTCCTCCTCCTGCAGCCAGGCATAGAAGGCCCGCGCGGTCTCGCCGGCGCCCTTGACCAGCGCCATGCGCTGCACCAGGGGCGCATGCCAGGCCTCGGGGATCATCACGTGCTCACTGCGCTCGGCGAGCGCCGGGGCCAGCGCCAGCGACCAGGCTACCAGGCCACCGCGAGCGTCGCTGGTGAGCGCGAACTGGGCCGCCTGGGAGACGTTCTCGCCGAGCACGCGCAGTGGCGTGGTCTCCTCCCACAGGCCGACGTGCTCCAGCGCCTGCCTGGCGGCCACGCCATAGGGCGCATGCTCGGGGTTGGCCAGGGCGATGCGCGGCCGGCCCTGCCCAGCTCCGTGGGCAGTGATCGCCTCGCGCACCCCTGCCAGGGGGGCGCCCTCTTCCGGCAGGTCGTCGCGTCCCGGGCGCTGCAGCCACACCAGCCGGCCGATGGCGTAGACCTCGCCCTCGTCCTTGGTGCGCCCCTCCGCATGGAGCGCCAGCACATAGGCCTCGTCGGCGGAGAGGTAGAGCTCGAAGGGCGCGCCCTGTGCGATCTGGCGGCGGAAGTTGCCGGAGGAGCCAAAATTCAGTCGCAGCTCGCGGCCGGTCTCGGCGCGGAAGCGCTCGGCGGCCTCGGTGAGCGCGAACTGCAGGTCCGAGGCCGCCGCCACGGTGGGGACATCGGCCTTGATCAGCGTCGCCGGGAAGAACAGCGCCAGGCCGAGCAGCCAGGCTGCGCATCGTGAACCCATGGAAGTCTCCGGAGGAATCGAGGAGCGCGCATTGTCGGCCAGGGCCAGGGCCGCGACAAGACGTGACGCCAACGCTGCCGCGTGGCGCTGACCGGGGTCAGGCTTGCGCCGTGGCGGTGCCGAAGATTGCCTTGAGGTCGGTGCCACTGTCGCGTGGGCCCAGGTCGAGCAGCCCCTCGAGGCTCGCCAGGTGCTGGACCACCGCGTGGCGGGCGCCCTCGGCGTCGCCGGCACGCAGGGTATCGAGCAGGCGCGGGTGGTCCCCAGCCAGGTAGCAGGAGGCCAGCGAGGCGCGCTTGTAGAGGGCGATGACGATGGAGGTTCGCAGCACCAGGTCGGTGAGCATGGCGCCGAGGACCCGGTTGGGGGAGAACTCGGCGAGGCGGTGGTGGAGCGCCAGGGAGTGGGCGATGCGCGCCGGCTCGTCACCGCGCCAATGGGCCGCGGCTTCCGCGTCGGCCTCCGCCTGGAGTGCCGCCAGGGCGTCCCGGGAGAGCCCCCCGGCAAGCAGGGCGGCCACCTCCCCCTCCACCAGGCGGCGGGCGTCGAAGGTCTCGCGGGTCTCCTCGATGCCGGGGGCGCGCACTCGAGAGACCTGATTGGGTCGCTGGTCGACCACATGGTCGGCGGCCAGCCGCGTCAGGGCACGGCGAACCACCGAGCGACTGACCCCGAAGATCTCGCCCAGGGCCACCTCGGGCAGGCGAGTGCCGGGGGGCAGCCGCTGGGTCAACACCGCCTGGCGCACCTGGTCGACGATATGCCGGTCGCTGATTCGCTCGCCCGCCCGCACGGCGGCCTCGACGCTTTCCTTCCAGGTCTTGCTCATTTAACGCCCCCATATCGCCTGGAAGCACCTTCGCACTTTTTACGCCAACTGGCCACATTCTGCCGACGTTATGTATACAGAGATCAGCCCTCGTGACTTTCGTTCACGTCGAGGATCTTCAGGGTATTGGTGCCGCCATGGGCGTTCATGTGGTCGCCCCGGGTCAGGATCACATGGTCGCCGTGGGTGGCGATGCCCTTCTCCACCAGCAACGCCAGGGCGCGGTCGTTGAGCTCGGTGGGCGCCATGTCGCGGGTATCGAAGGGCAGCGAGACCACCCCGCGGTAGAGCGCCATGCGCCGCTGGCCGATGGCGCTGTGGGCCAGGCCGACGATGGGCAGCCCCGAGCGGATCCGCGAGGCGATCAGTGGCGTGTAGCCGGTCGAGGTCATGCAGGCGATGGCGGCCACGCCCGACAGGTGGTTGGCGGCGTACATGGCGGAGAGCGCGATGGTCTCGTCGATCCGCGAGAAGCCCTCGTGCATGCGGTGGCCGGATTCCTGGGCGATCTTCTCGCGCTCGGCGCCCAGGCAGACCCGGTCCATGGCCTCGATGGTCTCCACCGGGAAGTCGCCGGCGGCGGTCTCCGCGGAGAGCATCACCGCATCGGTGCCGTCGAGCACGGCGTTGGCCACGTCGAACACCTCGGCTCGGGTGGGCAGCGGCGACTCGATCATCGACTCCATCATCTGGGTGGCGGTGATCACCGCGCGGTTGAGGGTGCGGGCGCGCTTGATGATGCGCTTCTGCATGCCGATCAGCTGGGCATCGCCGATCTCCACGCCGAGATCGCCGCGGGCCACCATCACCGCCTCGCTGGCCACGATGATGCCGTCGAGCGTCGCCTCGTCGGCCACCGCCTCGGCGCGCTCGAGCTTGGCGACCAGGCCGATCTCCTTGCCCGCCTCGCCGAGCAGGTCGCGGGCTTCCTGCATATCGGCGGCGCTGCGCGGAAAGGAGACCGCCAGGTAATCCACGCCGATGTCGACGGCGGTGGCGAGATCCGCGCGATCCTTGTCGGTGAGCGCCGGCGCCGAGAGGCCACCGCCCTGCTTGTTGATGCCCTTGTTGTTGGAGAGCTTGCCACCCACCACCACGGTGGTGTGAATCTCGCGGCCCTGGACGGCGGTGACGTCGAGCACCACCCGGCCATCGTCGAGCAGCAGGCGGTCGCCCGAGGCCACGTCGTCGATCAGCTGCTGATAGTCGCAGCCGACGCGGGAGGCATCGCCGGCATTGCCGTCGAGCGCCATATCGAGCACGAAGGGCACGCCCTCCGCCAGTTCGACCGCGCCGTTGGCGAAGCGGGCGATGCGGATCTTGGGGCCCTGGAGGTCGCCGAGGGCGGCGACGCTGCGGCCCAGGCGGTGGGCGATCTCGCGGACCCGCACCAGGCGCTGGCGATGGTCGTCGGCACTGCCGTGGGAGAAGTTGAGGCGGACCACGTCGACGCCGGCCGCGATCATGGCCTCCAGCACGCCCTCTCGGTCGCTGGCCGGGCCCAGGGTGGCGACGATCTTGGTACGGCGGATGGGGTCATGGATGGGGGCGTGGGGGGGAAGCGTCATGGTGTCCTCGGCAAGACCAGAATGGCACGGAAATCGTTGACGTTGGTGCGCGTCGGCCCGGTGATTATCAGCCGGTCGAGCGTCTGGAAGAAAGTATACGCGTCATTGCGTGACAGGTAATCGCGCGGGTCGAGGCCGCGGGCCTGAGCGCGCGCCCAGTCGCCGGGCCCGAACAGGGCGCCGGCGTTGTCCTCGGAGCCATCGATGCCGTCGGTATCGATGGCCAGGGCGTGGATGCCTTCGGCCCCCTTCAGGGCCTCGAAGAGCCCGAGAAGGTACTCGACGTTGCGCCCGCCGCAGCCGTCGCCGGTCACGGTGACGCTGGTCTCGCCGCCGGAGAGCAGCAGCAGGGGCTGCGTCAGGCCCTGCTGCTCCAGGGCGTCCCGCCGGGAGAGCGCCAGGCGGCCCTGGGCGCGCCCCAGTTCGTGGGCCTCGCCCTCCAGGTCATCGCCCAGCAGGCGCACCTCGACGCCCGCCGCCTCGGCGGTGGCACGCGCCGCCGCCAGTGCCTCCGCGGCCCGCGCCAGCACCGCCACCTCGTCGCGGGCAAAATCGGGAGCCTCCCGGCGAGGCGCTCCACCGCTGCCCGCCAGATGGTCCCGCACGCCGGCGGGCATCTCGATGGCATGGCGCTCAAGGATCGCCAGGGCGTCGGCCGGCGTGGTGGCATCCGGCAGGGTCGGGCCGGAGGCCACCAGGGAGGGCTCGTCGCCCGGCACGTCGGAGATCAGCCAGGTGACCACCCGGGCCGGATGGGCCGCCGCCGCGAGCCGCCCGCCCTTGATGGCAGAGAGATGGCGGCGCACGGTGTTGATCTCGCGGATCGGCGCCCCGCAGCGCAGCAGTGCACGATTGATCGCCTGCTTCTCTGCCAGGCTGATGCCCGGGGCCGGCAGGCTCATCAGCGCCGAACCGCCGCCCGAGATCAGGGCGATCACGAGATCATCCGTGCCGAGGTCCGCCACGGCCTCGAGCATGCGCCGGGCGGCCTGCTCGCTGAGGCCATCCGGCATGGGGTGGGCGGCCTCGAGCACCTCGATACGCTCACAGGGAGTGCCATGACCGTAGCGGGTCACCACCAGGCCCGATAGCGGCGCCTCGGGATGGCGCGACTGCCAGGCGCGCTCCAGGGCGGCGGCCATGGCGGCGGCGGCCTTGCCGGCGCCCACCACCAGGGTGCGTCCGGCGGGGGGCTCGGGCAGCTGCCCGGCGAGCAGGGCATCGGGGTGCACCGCCGCCACGGCGGTGTCGGCCAGCTCGCGCAGCCAGACGAGAGCCTCGGCCTCGCAGGCCAGCAGCGGTGTCTCCAGGGATGGGATCGCGGTCATGGGCGCTCCTCGCGGCGGGCCGGCGTCGGCGGGGCCACCGCCGGCGGTAGAAAACGGGAAGGGATTCGGGGGTCAAAAAGGCCCGACGACGAGCGGGGTTGCCCCGCCGCCGGGCAAGGCCGCCTGGCGGCGGCCGCGAGGCAGACGACGACCCGACGCCTGCCTCAGGGAGCAGTCACCTCCCTGTCGCCGCCGGCCCGTCGTCCGGGCCGGCGGACCGACTCATGCCTGGCCGACCTCATGGTCAGCCAGTGTCTCGAGGGCCCGTAGGATGCCGGCATGGTCCCAGTCGGCGCCGCCGTGGGCCGCGCAGGCCTGGAACAGCTGCTGGGCGTTGGCGGTGCCGGGCAGCGCCAGGCCGAGGCTGCGCGCCCCTTCCAGCGCAAGATTGAGGTCCTTCTGGTGCAGCTTGATCTTGAAGCCGGGGTCGAAGGTGCGCTCGATCATGCGCGCACCATGGACGTCGAGGATCTTCGACTGGGCGAGGCCCCCGAGCAGCGATTCGCGCACCCTGGCCACGTCGGCGCCGGCCTTCGAGGCGAACAGCAGGCCCTCGGCCACCGCCTCGATGGTCAGGGCAACGACGATCTGGTTGGCCACCTTGCAGATCTGGCCGGCGCCGTGGCCGCCGATATGGGTGATGGTCTTGCCCATCACCTCGAGGATCGGCCGGGCTCGCTCGACACCCGCCTCGGTGCCGCCGACCATGATGGTCAGAGCGGCATTGATGGCGCCGCCTTCGCCGCCGGAGACCGGCGCGTCGACGTATTCGCCACCGGCCTCATGGATGCGCCTGGCGAAGTCCTGGGTGGCGATGGGGGCGATGGAGCTCATGTCGATCACCAGGGTGCCGGGCGTAAGGCCCTCGATGACGCCACCCTCGCCGAACAGCACCTCTTCCACGTCCGGAGTGTCCGGCACCATGGTGATGATCACCGCGGCTTCGGCAGCCACCGCGGCGGGGCTGTCGAGCTCGCGCAGGCCCCTGGACGCCAAGCTCTCCTCCAGCGTGCCGCGCTTGACGGTGACGACTTCATGGCCGGCGTCCAGCAGGTGGCCCGCCATGGGACGGCCCATGATGCCGAGGCCGATAAATCCGATCTTGCTCATGGTCTCTCTCCTCTTGTCTCTCTTGTCGTTGTGATCCTGGGTAGAAGGCTACTTACCGCTCGAGGCTGACCCGTCGGCAGGCCTGCGAGGAGGCGCTGTGAACCCATCCCTGGGCGCTACCGATGCCATCCCTGGCATAGGACCTCCTCTTCGGCCTGCCCCCGGCGCCTCTCGCCATGAACAACGCCCTCAGCTCCGTACCGCATCCAGCCAGCCCAGCCCTTCCTCGGTGCGGCCTGCCGGCTTGTACTCGCAGCCGATCCAGCCCTGGTAGCCGAGGCGATCCAGATGGGCGAACAGGAACGGGTAGTTGATCTCGCCGGTGCCCGGCTCGTGGCGGCCCGGGTTGTCGGCGAGCTGCACGTGAGCGATACGCACCAGGTGTTTCTCGATGGTCGGCGCCAGGTCTCCCTCCATGATCTGCATGTGATAGATGTCGTACTGCAGCATGAGGTTGTCGCTGCCCACCTCGTCGAAGATCGCCAGCGCCTGCTCGGTGCGGTTGAGGAAGAAGCCCGGGATATCGCGGGTGTTGATGGGCTCGGCGATCAGGCGGATGCCGGCGGCCTCGAGCTTGCCGGCGGCATGGCGCAGGTTCTCCACCAGAGTCTGGCGGGCCTCGTCGTCGCTGACGCCTTGCGGCTGGATGCCGGCCAGGCAGTTGACCTGCCGACAGCCAAGCGCGGTGGCGTATTCGATGGCCTGGTCGACGCCGGCACGGAACTCCTCGACGCGATCCGGATGGCAGGCGATACCGCGCTCGCCGGCGCCCCAGTCACCGGCCGGCAGGTTGAAGAGCACCTGGGTCAGGCCGTTGGCGTCCAGGCGCTGCTTGATCTCGTCGGCGGTGAAATCGTAGGGGAAGAGGTACTCCACGCCCTTGAAGCCAGCCCGGGCGGCGGCCTCGAAGCGATCGAGGAAATCCTCCTCGGTGAACAGCATGCTGAGGTTGGCGGCAAACTTGGGCATCGTGAACTCCTTGGATCGTTGTCTTCTCAAGTGAGGGCAGCAATCGAGGTCGGCGCATCCTCCTGATTCTCGGCCAGGTCCTCGAACTCGGTGACGCCGGCCAGGTCGGTGCCCATGGCGATATTGGTCACCCGCTCGAGGATCACCTCGACCACCACCGGCACCCGGTACTCGGCCATCAGCTTACGGGCCTCCTCGATGGCCGGGGCGATCTCCTCGGGCTTGGTGACCCGCAGCGCCTTGCAGCCCAGCCCCTCCACCACCGCGACGTGGTCCACGCCATAGCCGTTGATCTCGGGGCAGTTGATATTCTCGAAGCCCAGCTGCACACAGTAGTCCATGTCGAAGCCACGCTGGGCCTGGCGAATCAGCCCCAGGTAGGAGTTGTTCACCAGCACATGGATATAGGGCAGCTTGAACTGCGCCCCGACCGCCAGCTCCTCGACCATGAACTGGAAGTCGTAGTCGCCGGACAGCGCGACCACCTGGGCATCCGGATCGGCACGGCAGACACCGAGGGCGGCGGGAATCGTCCAGCCCAGGGGACCTGCCTGTCCACAGTTGATCCAGTGCCGTGGCTTGTAAGTATGGAGGAACTGGGCACCGGCGATCTGTGACAGACCGATGGTGCTGACATAGCGGGTGTTCTTGCCGAACACGCGATTCATTTCCTCGTAGACCCGCTGCGGCTTGACCGGTACCTCGTCGAAGTGGGTCTTGCGCAGCAGGGTACGCTTGCGCTCCTGACACTCCTCGGCCCAGGCGGAGCGGTCCTTCAGCTTGCCGGCGGCCTTCAGCTCGCGAGCCACCTCGACGAACAGCTCAAGCGCCGCCTTGGCATCGGAGACGATGCCGTAGTCGGGGCCGAAGATACGCCCGATTTGGGTCGGCTCGATGTCCACGTGAACGAATTTGCGCCCCTCGGTGTAGGTCTCGAGATTGCCTGTGTGGCGATTGGCCCAGCGGTTGCCAATGCCCATCACGAAGTCCGAGGCCAGCAGCGTGGCGTTACCGTAGCGGTGAGAGGTCTGCAGCCCCACCATGCCGGCCATAAGCGGATGATCGTCAGGGATCGAGCCCCAACCCATCAGGGTGGGGATGACCGGCACCCCGGTGAGCTCGGCGAACTCGGTGAGCAGCTCGCTGGCGTCGGCGTTGATGATCCCGCCACCGGCCACCAGCAGCGGCTTGTCGGCCTCCTCGAGCATGGCGATGGCCTTCTCGATCTGGGCCTTTGAGGCGCTGGGCTTGTAGGCCGGCAGCGGCTCGTAGGTATCCGGGTCGAACTCGATCTCGCTCATCTGCACGTCGATGGGCAGGTCGATCAGCACCGGGCCGGGACGCGACGAGCGCATCAGCTGGAAGGCCTGCTGGAAGGCGCGCGGCACCTGGGCCGGCTCCAGCACGGTGATCGCCCACTTGGTGACCGGCCCGGCGATGGCCTGGATGTCCACTGCCTGGAAGTCCTCCTTGTGCAGCTTGGCACGCGGCGCCTGGCCGGTGATGCACAGGATCGGAATAGAGTCGGCGATGGCCGAGTAGAGGCCGGTAATCATGTCGGTGCCGGCGGGGCCGGAGGTGCCGATGCACACCCCGATGTTGCCGGCCCGGGTGCGGGTATAGCCCTCGGCCATGTGCGAGGCGCCCTCGACGTGGCGGGCCAGCACATGGTCGATGCCCCCCAGCTTGCGCAGGGCGGCATAGAAGGGGTTGATTGCGGCACCGGGCACCCCGAAGGCGACCTCGATGCCTTCCTTCCTGAGCACGTGAACGGCGGCTTCTGCAGCGATCATGCGGGCCATGACGAAATCCTCCAGTGAGGGGATATTGTTTTTGGAAAATCATTTTGTATACCGAGATTAGGCTCGCATCCCGATCTCGTCAAGAATGGATGGAAAATATTTTCATATTTTTAAAAGTCAAAAAATACCCAAGCCACATCAGCAGCTTGGGTACAATATCAGGAAGCCGTCAGGGACGAATCAGAGGGTCACGCGCAGGGCCAGCGGATGCTCGTCGCAGTTGTTCTCTTCCCCGCCCCGGTCGACCACCAGGAACTCGCCCTCGCGCTCGAGCACCGACTGGATGGCATGCCAGGTGCCGGCGCGGTAGTTGACCCCCTGGCGGCCGTCGGTGACGAAGGCGCGTACCTCGCCGGGGTCGATGGTCTCGCCCGGCGGCGCGACGACAACCAGGAATTTCTCTTCATGGAGGGGCATAAAGGCCTGGCTGCCCAAGGGGTGGCGCTCCAGGAAGTCGAGCTCCAGCGGGATCGATACCGGCTGGCTGACGAAGAGGCTGATCAGCGTCCGCGCCCCCTCCCCCAGGGTCTCGACCCTGGCCAGGTCGTGGTGGCGCCGGGTGCGCCCGGCGTTGATGGGAAACCAGGCCGACGCCCGGGCATCGATCACCTCGCCGAAGGGGGCGAAGGCCTCCGGCGTCAGCGGTTCAGCTTTCAGTTCCAGCATGATTGTGTACCTCCGGCGTATGGCGCGAGAGGCGCCGGGGACAGGTCTGGAGGGGGTCCTATGCCAGGGATGGCATCGGTAGCGCCCAGGGAGGGGTTCACAGCGCCCCCGAACAGGCCTGTCGCCGGATCAGCCTCGAGCGTTGCGGCTATCCGCAGCACTTGAGCGCCCTTTCAGCGGCTACCCAGGCGCAGCTTCGGGTGGCGATTGACGTCCTTGTAGAGCAGGTAGCGGAAGGGTCCCGGGCCGCCGGCGTAGCACGCCTGGGGGCAGAAGGCACGCAGCCACATGAAGTCGCCGGCCTCGACCTCTACCCAGTCCTGGTTGAGGTGGTAGACCGCCTTGCCCTCCAGCACGTAGAGGCCGTGCTCCATGACGTGGGTCTCGTCGAAGGGAATCACCGCCCCCGGCTGGAAGGTGACGATGTTGACGTGCATGTCGTGGCGCACGTCGTCGGGGTCGACGAAGCGGGTGGTGGCCCAGCGGCCCTCGGTGCCCGGCATGGGGTTGGGTTCGAGGTCATTCTCGTTGACCACGAAGGCCTCGGGCACCGCGATGCCCTCGACCCGCTCATAGGCCTTGCGCACCCAGTGGAAGCGCACCGGGGCATCGGATTCGTTGTTCACCTGCCAGTCGCTGCCGGGCGGAATGAACGCATAGCCGCCGGGGACCAGGCGATGGCGCTCGCCGGACAGGATCAGGCTGAGCTCACCCTCCACCACGAAGAGCACGCCCTCGGCCTCGGGGTCGAGCTCGGGTCGCTCGCTGCCGCCGCCGGGAGCAACCTCCATGATGTACTGGGAGAAGGTCTCGGCGAAGCCGGAAAGCGGGCGGGCCAGTACCCAAAGCCGGGTCTTCTCCCAGAACGGCAGGTTGCTGGTGACGATATCGCCGAACACCCCCTTGGGAATGACGGCATAGGCCTCGGTGAATACCGCCCGGTCGGAGAGCAGTTGGGTCTGGGGAGGATGGCCGCCGGCGGGGGCGTAGTAGGTGCGTTGTTTCATGGGGTGTCCTCAGGCTTTCGGTACCGGATGATGCTCCGCCCAATGTCGGGCGATATCCACCCGCCGCGTCACCCAGACCCGGTCGTGGGCCTCGATATGGTCGAGGAAGCGCTGCAGGGCGCGGAAGCGGCCCGGGCGACCCAGCAGACGGCAGTGCATGCCGATGGAGAGCATCTTCGGCGCCTCCTCCCCCTCGGCGTAGAGCACATCAAAGGCGTCGCGCAGGTAGGTGAAGAAGTGATCGGCGGTATTGAAGCCCTGGGGGGCGGCGAAGCGCATGTCGTTACTGTCCAGGGTGTAGGGCACGATCAGGTGGTCGTGCTCGACGCCCTGGCTGTCGCGCTCGCGGGTCCAGAACGGCAGGTCGTCGCCGTAGTAGTCGCTGTCATAGAGGAAGCCCCCCTCGTCCAGTACCAGCCGGCGGGTGTTGGGGCTGTCGCGGCCGGTGTACCAGCCCAGCGGCTTCTCACCGTAGAGACGCTGGAAGATCGCCATGGCCTTGTGCAAGTGCTCGCGCTCCAGCGCCTCGGGCATCTCCTGATAGTGGATCCAACGATAGCCGTGGCAGGCGATCTCGTGGCCAAGCTCCTTGAAGGCGTGGGCCACCTCCGGGTGGCGCTCCAGTGCCATGGCCACGCCGAACACGGTGAGCGGCAGGCCACGGCGCTCGAACTCGCGCAGGATCCGCCACACGCCGGCCCGGGAGCCGTACTCGTAGATCGACTCCATGCTCAGGTGGCGGTCGGGAAAGGCCGGCGCGCCGATGATCTCGGAGAGAAACTGCTCGGAGCCGGCATCGCCGTGCAGCACGCAGTTCTCGCCGCCCTCCTCGTAGTTGAGCACGAACTGCACGGCGATCTTCGCCCGGCCCGGCCAGTTGGCGTGGGGCGGGTTGCGGCCGTAGCCGATCAGGTCACGGGGGTAGTCCGGAAAGAAGGGGCGCGTCATGGCATGGCTTCCTGATTGTTATGGGGCGCGCTGCGGAAGGTCAGTTGCGCGGAGTGTATACAAAGACAAGATAGAGTGTACCCAACAATATCGCAACAGGTTCGAACAGGCAGATAATGTATACAATTAATGGCTCCTAATATGCGCATTAACAGGTAATGGGCGGCAAATTAGACCAAAGTCTCACCTCCTCACAGCCACCCCAAGCGCTGCCAATTGGTAAAAACCCGTTACGCAACATCTATCTGTGACGAAAATCCCGCCTCAACATATGCTCTTGCTTAATGCACAAAAGCATCCTATTTTGTGTACAAAGATAATTCCAACGGTCAGGAGCCTCCCATGCACATACGTGTCATCAACCCCAATACCACCGCCGGCATGACCGCCACGATCGACGAGGCGGCCCGTCGCATCGCCGCACCCGGTACCGAGATCGTCGCCACGCAGCCGGCCCACGGTCCGGTATCGATAGAAAGCCACTTCGACGAGGCGATCAGCGCCGTGGGCGTACTGGAGGAGGTGCTCGCCGGCGAGCGCGAACAGGCGGACGCCTATGTGATCGCCTGCTTCGGCGACCCGGGTCTGCTGGCGGCCCGCGAGCTGACCCGCGCCCCGGTGATCGGCATCGCCGAGGCGGCCTTCCATATGGCCACACTGATCAGCACGCGCTTCTCCATCGTCACCACCCTGGGGCGCACCGGCATCATCGCCGAGCATCTGCTGGACAACTACGGCTTCCACCACCACTGCCGGCGGGTGCGCGCCGCGGAGATTCCGGTGCTGGACCTGGAGGCGAACGCCGATGCGGCCCTGACTCGCATCATCGAGGAGTGCCGGCGCGCCCGCGACGAGGACGGCATCGGCGCCATCGTGCTGGGCTGCGGCGGCATGGCCGATCTCACCGACGAAATCAGCAGGGAAGTGGGCCTGCCTGTCGTCGAGGGCGTCACCGCCGCAGTGAAGCTGGCCGAGGCCCTGGTAGGGCTGGGGCTTGGCACCAGCAAGCACGGAGACCTTGCCTTTCCCAGGCCGAAGGCGTTTACCGGGCGCTTCGAGCATTTTGCGCACTTAACGCCCTGACACCGCCTGACACGAAAAGCACGTACCAAAAGCACGTACCAAAAGCACGATAGAAAGATAAATAACCAACAAACAGCACGCCGCAAGCGACTCCCTACCGGGACAACAACAAGATCCGACATCCACCTTGCGAGGACATTACCATGAGCAATTCGACAACACCGGCACAGCCCACCGATCCGCATATCTCGGTCGCCACTGCACAGGGCGGCACCAAGGCCCCCGGCCAGGAATCCCTGGCTCCTCAGCAGACCCGCATCATGGGTCGCCCCTCCTATTTCCTGGCCTGGTTCGGCGGCTGCGTGTCAATCGGCACCTTCGCCATGGGCTCCAGCGTGGTGGGCACCCTGAACCTGATCCAGGCCACCCTGGCGATCGCCATCGGCTGCTTCGTGATCGGCATCGCTCTGGCCATCAATGGTGCCGCTGGCTACAAGTACGGCATCCCCTTCATGGTCCAGGCGCGCAGCGCCTTCGGCTTCGCCGGCACCCGCATCCCGGGGCTGGTGCGGGCGGTACCGGCCATCGTCTGGTACGGCTTCCAGAGCTGGATCGGCGCCGGCGCCCTGAACATGGTCTCGGCCACCCTGTTCGGTTTCGACAACCTGATCTTCTACTTCATCACCTTCCAGTTCCTGCAGATCGGCCTGTCGGTGATGGGCTTCCAGGGCATCAAGTGGCTGGAGAACATCGGCAGCGTCTTCATCCTCGCCTCGCTGACCTACATGTTCTACGCCACGGTGCAGCGTTACGGCGATGAGCTCTCGGCCAACCTGCTGACCATGGAAGGCTCCTGGGGGATGCCGTTCTGGGGCGCCACCATGCTGTTCCTGGGCATCTACAGCACCATGATGCTCAACGTCAGCGACTACTCCCGCGAGCACAAGCACGGCACCGGCCCCGGCATCCTCACCACCATCTACGCCATGTCGATCCTGCCCTGCACCCTGTTCATGGGCCTGATCGGCTACATGGTCTCCGAGGCCACCGGCACAGCAGATCCGATCCAGGTATTCGCCAACGCCGTGGATAACACTCCACTGCTGATGACAACCCTGCTGTTCATCGCCTTCGCCCAGGTCACCACCAACGTGCTCAACAATGTGGTGCCGCCGACCTATGTGCTGATGGACGTGTTCAAGATGAAGTTCCCCGTTGCCACCGTGATCGTCGGCCTGCTGGCCTTCGCCACCTTCCCCTGGAAGCTGGTGCAGCCCGACTCCGCCGCCGGCCTGCAGCTGTTCGTGCAGACCTACTCCGCTTTCCTCGGCCCGATCTTCGCCATCCTGGTGGTCGACTACTACATCATCCGTCGCCGCACCCTGGATCTCGGCAAGCTGTATGACGAGACAGGCCCCTACCAGGGCTTGAACTACGCGGCACTGGTTGCCACCGCGGTGGGCATCATCGCCGCCCTGACCTTCTCCGCGGTCTCCTGGTACGCCAGCCTGATCCCCGCCGGCGTCACCTACTACCTGCTGATGAAGCACTGGGCCCCCTGCCAGCGCTTCCGTCAGTAACCCCACCCCGTAGCCACCAACGCCAGCGCCCCGGACTCAGGTCCGGGGCGCTGGCGTTGGCATGGCAGAAGCGCGCGGCCGCTCAGCGCCCGAAGATGCTGTTCAGGTCTGGCGCCTCGCCCGCCTCCTCGACGATCGAGAGAGAGGCCTCGATGGCCTTGAGGTGGCGGCTCATGAAGGCCGTGGCGCGCTCGCCGTTGCCGGCCTCCAGATAGCCGATCAGGTCATCGTGGTCGTGGGACTCGCAGCCCAGGTGCCCGGCGTTGCCGTAGACGGCGAGGATCAGCGAGGAGCGCGAGCAGAGGCGGTCGACGAAATCGGCCAGGGTGGCATTGCCGGAGATCCGAGCCAGCCGGGCATGGAAGGCCGCCGAGAGCTTGATGGCCGTGCTCTGCTCGCCGGCCCTGAGCGCCTCGCGCTCGCGACGCGCCATAGCGCGCAGCTCCTGGACATCGTCATCGGTAATGCGCCGCGCCACCTCGAGCATCAGGCCGCATTCGATCATCTGGCGCGCATCGAAGACGTCCTTGGCCTCGTCGGCGGTGGGCCGGGTCACGCTGGCCCCGCGCCGCGGGGTCAGGGTGACCAGCTGCTCCAGGGCCAGGCGCTGCAGAATCTTGCGGATACCGGTGCGGCTGACGCCGAACACCTCGGAGAGCGCATCCTCGCGCAGGCGGGCACCGGGCTTGAGGCGGTGCTCGATGATCGCATCGCTGATCGAGCGATAGATGGCCTCGTGGCGCTCGGCACCGTCACCGTCCTTGCCGCGGCGCGGGGAGGACGGCCGGTGTTCGGGCTCGGGCTGGCGCTGGTTCATCTGGGCATCTCTCCCCTGCGGTCACTGATGGCCTTCATTGTATACGCCAGATGACCTTCGATACGACTGACCGACACGTCTTGACCCGCCGGGCGGCGGGTCAAGGTGAGAGGCATCACGCGAGAGCGGCAAGGCGGCCGGGGCCGCCGCTATCACTGCGACCAGGCGGCGATGGCCGCACGCTCCTCGTCGGTCATGCCGGTCATGTTGCCCAGCGGCATGTAGCCACTCGCCACCACCTGCTGGACCTGGACTCGCTGGGCGGCGGTCTGCTGCGGGGAGTCATAGGCGACCCCCGCCGGTGGTGCATTGAAGCCGGGCTGTCTCGGCTGGCTGGCGTGGCAGGAGGCGCAACGCATCTCGATGATGGCGTGGACCTCTTCGAGGCTGACCGCGGCGCGATCCGGGTCGGCGGCGGGCGACGGCGAGGGGGCCGCGATCCAGAACGCCACGGCGATCAGCGCCGTGCCAGCCGCCGGATAGGCGGGCTTGATGCTGCCGGCATGCATCAGCACGAAGAACTGGCGGATCAGCGCGCCGGCGAAGATGAACAGCGACATGATCACCCAGGCCTGCTCGTGGGAGTAGGCGAAGGAGTAGTGGTTGCTGATCATCAGCAGCACCACCGGCAGGGTGAAGAAGGTGTTATGCACCGAGCGCTGCTTGCCGCGCTTGCCGTCCAGCGGGTTGGGCACTTCGCCGGCCTTCATCGCCGCCACCATGCGGCGCTGACCGGGAATGATCCAGAAGAAGACATTGGCCGACATGGCCGTAGCCATCACCGCCCCGGTGATCAGGAAGGCGGCGCGGCCGGCGAACAGCTGGGTGCTCAGGTAGGTCACCACCACCATCATCACCGCCACGGCGATGCTGAGCAGACCGTCCCGGGTCATGTCGGGGCTGATGCGCTTGCACAACTCGTTGTAGACCACCCAGCCACCGAGCAGGAAGAGCAGCGCCACCCCATTGGCCTGCCAGCCGCTCATGCTGGCCGCCCACGCCCAGCTGCTGTCGGGGTTGACCAGGTAGAAGCTCGGGTTGGCCATGTAGAGCAGCACGAAGAGTGCGAAGCCTGACAGCCAGGTGGTGTAGGACTTCCAGAACGACCAGTGCAGATCATCGGGCAGCTTGGCCGGCGCCGTAGCGTACTTCTGGTTGTGATAGAAGCCGCCGCCGTGCACCGCCCACATCTCGCCGAACACCCCCTTGTCGCGGTCCTCGGCGGCCTTGGGCTTCTTCAGGCCGTTGTCCAGCATCACGAAGTAGATCGATTCGCCGATCCAGGCGATGGCCGCGATGACGTGGAGCCAGCGCAGCATGAAGTTGGCAAAGTCCAGCAGATAGGCTTGCATCAGGGGATGCCTCGACTCGTTGCATTGTTGTTGATGACTGAGTTGTTGATGACTGAGTTGTTGATGACTGAGCTGTCGGTAACTGAATGCCTGGCTTGGTCAGAAACGTTGGTGGGCGCAGCCAGTTGTCGGCCCAAGGCTAGCTGCCGCGGTAGGTGGAGTAGCCATAGGGCGAGAGCAGCAGCGGCACATGGTAGTGCCCGGCGGCATCGGCCACCCCGAAGCGCAGCGGAATCACATCCAGGAAGCGAGGTTCTTCGGCCGCGATGCCCTGCCGGCGCAGATAGTCGCCGGCGTGGAAGAGCAGCTCGTACTCGCCGGCGGTGAAATCATCACCCTCGAGTATCGGGGCGTCGCAGCGGCCGTCGTCGTTGGTAATGACCTCCTTGAGGCGACGGCGGCCGTCGCCCTCGAGGCGATAGACCTCGATGCGGATGCCCTCGCCGGGGCGGCCCTGGGCGGTGTCGAGAACGTGGGTGGTCAGGCGTCCCATCTTCACTCTCCTGTTGTTCTATGGACTGGCCAATGGACAGCTCCATGGACCTCGGGGATAGCAATGAATGCATTTTTAGACGTTTATGGAGGACATTTCAAAATATTTTTTGTATACATTACACCCAGGGACACTACCCTGCGACCGTAAACCGGGAGACCGACCATGACAGACAAGACCCTGACCCCTCGCCCCAGCCAGCTGGACAAGGCCGCCTTCTTGGCCGGCTATGGGGACATCTATGAGCACTCTCCCTGGGTGGCCGAGCTGGCCTGGGAGCAGGGCCTGGATAGCCGACACGACCGTCCCGAGGCGCTCGCCGAACGGATGGGCACGGTACTGGATGCCGCCTCCCCCGAGCACCAGCTGGAGGTGATCCGTGCCCACCCGGACCTGGCCGGCAAGGCGGCGCTGGCCGGCTCCCTGACCGACGACTCCACCCGCGAGCAGGCCGGTGCCGGCCTCGACCAGTGCAGCCCCGAGGAGCTGGCCCGCTTCGAACGCCTCAACGATGCCTACCAGGCGAAGTTCGGCTTCCCCTTCGTGATGGCGGTGAAGGGCAGCAACCGCTTCGCCATCCTCGACGCCTTCGAGGTGCGCCTGGAGAACGATCCGGCGAAGGAGCGTCGCACCGCCGTCGAGCAGATCAACCGCATCGCCCTGTTCCGCCTGAAGGCCCGGGTCACGGGATGACCAAACGGTCAACATATCAGCTGCAGCCCATTGATTAATAGGAACAATAACAAAAAGAACACAGGAGAAGCACCGTAATGTCTTTCAAAAACGATCATATTGTGTACATTTAACCCGATGGATTGGCCTCAGTATCGATAACAACCGGCCGACCTAACGACCCGCACGCCAGCATCGACAACAACCAACGCTGCGAGCCTGACCATGACCAGATCCCGTTCCGCCCCCCATCCAGAAACCAATCCCTCCCGGACCATCAACCGGGACCCGGACGCGATGCCGCCGCTGTCCAAGGCGGTTCCGCTAGGCATCCAGCACATCATGGCGATGTTCGCCGGCAACGTGACGCCGCCGATCATCATCGCTGGCGTCATCGGCGCCACCACCGGTGAACAGATCTTCCTGATTCAGGTGGCGCTCTTCGTGGCCGGTATCGCCACCCTCATTCAAACCATCGGCATCGGCCCCATCGGGGCTCGCCTGCCCATCGTCCAGGGCACCAGCTTCGGCTTCCTGCCGGTGGCGCTGCCCCTGGCCGGCACCTTCGGCCTCGCCGCCGTGCTGGGCGCCTCCCTGGTGGCCGGTGTCCTGCAGGTGGGCCTGGGGGCCTACCTGAAGAAGATCCGCCATTGGTTCTCGCCGGTGGTGACCGGCATCGTGGTGCTGCTGATCGGTATCATCCTGATGCCGGTGGGTCTCAACTATGCCGCCGGCGGCATCGGCAACCCCGACTTCGCCTCCCCCACCAACCTGGGCCTGGCGCTGTTCGTACTCGGGGTCACCATCATCGCGCACCAGTTCGGGCGCGGCTTCGTCAAGGCCGCTTCCATCCTGATCGGCCTGAGCAGCGGCTACCTGCTGGCCATTGCCCTGGGGATGGTGGACTTCTCGAGCGTCGGCGACGCCGCCTGGTTCGCGGTTCCCAGGCCTCTGCAGTACGGACTGGAATTCCACCTGACAGCCATTGTAGGCATGACGCTGATCATGTTCGTGGTGGGCCTGGAGACGATCGGCAACATCTCCGCAATCACCATCGGTGGCGCAGGCCGTCAGGCCAAGGATAGCGAGCTCTCCGGCGGCGTGATGGCCGATGGCGTGGCCACCTCCTTCGCCGCCATCTTCAACACCCTGCCCAACACCGCCTATGCCCAGAACGTGGGCCTGATCACCCTGACCGGCGTGGTCAGCCGCCACGTGGTCACCATCGGCGGCATCCTGCTGATCTGCATGGGCCTGTTCCCGAAACTCGGTGGCCTGGTCGCAGCCATGCCGCATGCGGTGCTGGGCGGTGCCGGGATCGTGATGTTCGGCATGATCGCCTCGGCGGGCCTCAAGATCATTCAGGAGTGCGAGCTCAACCAGCGCGCCATGCTGATCATCGCCGTATCGCTGAGCCTGGGCATTGGCCTGCCCGCCGTGGAGGCGATCTCCGAGACCATGCCCGGACAGCTCGGCCTGCTGCTCAAGTCCGGCCTGGTGCCGGCGGCCCTGGCGGCTCTGCTGCTGGATGCCGTGCTGCCGGGCAAGCCGAGCCGGGTGGAGCCCAAGCCCGAGGAGGCCATCGCGGCCAAGAGCGAGAAGGTCAAGTCCAACCTCTGAAGAAGGCCTGATCCCTAGCGCAACCCGCGCCGCCGGTGACCCCGGCGGCGCTGTCGTCTGCGCAGCACTCCCCTCTCCTCGGCTAGACTTCCCGTATGTCCCCTGCGGGAGTTCTGTCATGTACCGCGATCGTCTGGAGGCGGCCCGGCACCTGGCCGAGGCCCTGGCCCACCTGAAGGGGGAGCATCCCCTGTTGCTGGCCATACCCCGCGGCGGCGTGCCCATGGGCCGGGTCATCGCCGACGCCCTGGAGGGAGAGCTGGACGTGGTGCTGGTGCGCAAGATCGGCGCCCCCGGCAACCCCGAGTTCGCCATCGGTGCGGTGAGCGAGGACGGCAGCGTGCACCTGGAAGAGCAGGCGCAGCGGTGCCGAGACGACTGGCTGGCCCGCGAGATCGCCCGACAGCGCGAACTGATCGACGCGCGCCGCCGCCTCTACACGCCGGTCCGCTCGCCGATTGATCCGGCCGGCCGGGTCGTGGTGGTGGTGGACGACGGCAGCGCCACCGGGGCCACCATGGCCGCCGCCCTGGCCACACTGCGCCAGCGCGACCCGGCCCGGCTCATCGCCGCCATCGGGGTGGCGCCGCCGGAGACGCTCGCCCGGCTGGCGGCGCTGGCCGACGAGGTGGTCTGCCCCGAGGCCCCCCGCCACTTCCGCGCCGTGGGCCAGTTCTTCACCCACTTCGACCAGGTGGAGGACGACGAGGTGATCCGGTTGCTCGGGGAGGAGGCGCTCTGAAGGAGGCCGCCAAGCTGCCCGACAACGAAACGGGCCGCCCCCCTGGATGGGGGACGGCCCGTGAGATTCAGCGGCCGCAAAGGCGCGACAACGGCCTTACTTGGTGTCGGCAGGCTTGTCGACGGCAGTCTTGGCCTCGGCGGTTGCGGACTTCATGCTCTCTTCGACCAGCTTCTGGCTCTTCTGCAGGTAGTCCTGACCCAGCCCGGAGAGCTTCTCGGCGTCAGCCTTGAGGTGATCCCCCAGGTCCTGAGCGACCTTCTGCTGGTCCTCCATCACCTTCTTGAGCCCCTCGGCATCACGCACGTCGATCCAGGCGCGGGCCTGCGCCAGGCCGAAGTCGGCGTAGCGGCGCGTCGCTTCCAGCTGGGTGGCCATCAGCTTCTCATAGTACTCCAGGGTCAGAGAGCCATAGGCGCGTGCCGGCTCGACGAGCAGGCTCTCGAACTTCTCGGTGGCTTTCTGGGTAGTTGCCTTGGTCATGGAACACCTCCGTCTACCTTGGGAAGACAGGACATTTCGCCCTGCGCTGCATTGCAACATAGCAGGCACTTTTGTGCGATGCAATATAGCGGTGAACCCTATATCGCATCGCCCATTTTCTCACCCACCAACGGCGACGCCCGGCCGGAGCCGGGCGTCGAACAGGGGGCAACGCCGCTGTGCGGCCCGGCAGGAAAGCATCAGCGATAGGCACCTTCGATGTCCGTGACCCGAACGGCATGGCGCCCCAGACCACCATACTGGTCGAGCATGCGCTCCACCCAAGCGTAGACCGGGTCGGCGTTGGAGACCAGGTCGGCGCTCGACACGCAGCGCGCCCACATGAAGCTGCCGAACACCAGATAGTCCCCCGCCGCCGGGGCCTCACCATCGATGTAGTCGGACTCCTTGAGCCGTCCGCGCAGTGGCTCCAGGGCCGCATCCAGCTGCGACAGGCCCTTCGCCGGGGAGTGGAACTCCTCGAGCGTGCGGCCCAGGCGCTGCTCGCGGGTCTCGCGGAAGTACTCGCGGTCGTCCGGATGGATGGCGTTGAGCAGGTCCATGACGATGGTGCGCAGCATCGCCGGCTGCAGGGCGCGCTCGGCATAGTGTTTGACGAAGCGCGCGCGTCCCTCGGCGACGGCATCACCGAGCAGCGGCGCCTCGGGATAGGCGCGATCCAGGTAGCGCAGGATCTCGTAGCTGTCGGTGACCACCTCATCGCCATCGACCAGCACCGGCACCTTGTCGTGGTCGGCAAAGGCCAGTGCCTGCTTGTCGGAAAAGCGCCAGGGGCGGGTCTCCACCTCCAGTCCCTTGTGGGCCAGGGCGTAGCGGACCCGCCAGCAGTAGGGCGAGAAACGCAGCCCCTCATCAATGCCGCATAGATCAAACAGCACCCGTGTCATGACGTTCTCCCGTTTCATTCGGCGTGTCCGCTGCAGTGTGCCAGCCTTTGATTGGGCCCGCCATGCGGCCTGCCCCAACGTGGCCTAACGTCGTTTCTTTGTCCTTTAGTCTATAGGTCGGAAGCGCCATCTAGCTCCGGATGCCGGGCACTTCCAAACAACCTATTGTTTAAAAAGGTATTTATTTATTTCATATATTACGAAAAAAAGAAATTTATTGGTAATACCAATTTTCCACTGCTGGCGAGTCAACGCTCCTAGGGCGTATCTTTCGCGCATCCGCCGCGCCCCCGGCAGGCGGTGTCGTGCCACCTCATTGCAGACAACACCATCACAACAGTCGAGGGGAAACCTGCCTCATGAATAACACCCTACTTGCACTGCTGGCCTTCACGCCTCTGGTGCTGGCCGGTGTACTGCTGATCGGCCTGCGCATGCCGGCCAAGACCGCCATGCCGGCCGTCTATGTGGTCACCGCCCTCATCGCCCTGTTCGCCTGGGACATGAGCTTCAACCGGGTGCTGGCCTCAACCCTTCAGGGGCTGATCCTCACCGTGTCGATCCTGTGGATCATCTTCGGCGCCATCCTGCTGCTCAACACCCTGAAGCACTCCGGCGGCATCACCGCGATCCGCAAGGGCTTCTCAGGCATCAGCCCGGACCGCCGCGTCCAGGCCATCATCGTCGCCTGGCTGTTCGGCTGCTTCATTGAAGGTGCCTCCGGCTTCGGCACCCCCGCCGCCGTGGCCGCCCCGCTGATGGTGGCACTCGGCTTCCCGGCATTGGCTGCCGTAGTCGTGGGCATGATGATCCAGTCCACCCCGGTCTCCTTTGGCGCCGTGGGCACCCCCATCGTGGTGGGCGTCACCGGCGGCATCAACCGCGATGGCATCACCGAGGCGCTGGAAGCCGGCGGCTACACCTGGCTGGAATATTTTCGTCTGATCGCCGCTGAGGTGGCCGTGATCCACGGCATTGTCGGCGTCCTGATGCCGCTGATCATGGTGGTCATCATGGTCAAGTTCTTCGGCGCGAATAAATCCTGGAAGGAAGGCCTCTCCATCGCCCCCTTCGCGATCTTCGCCGGCGTTTGCTTCGTGGTGCCCTACATGCTCGCCGGCGTGCTGCTCGGCCCGGAATTCCCGTCGATGATCGGCGCCATGGTCGGTCTGGCCATCGTCGTGCCGGCGGCCCGCAAGGGCTTCCTGATTCCCAAGGACACCTGGGACTTCCCGGATGCCAAGAGCTGGCCGGACGAGTGGATCGGCAAGCTGGTGATCAAGACCGAAGACATCGTGGGCAAGACGCCGATCACCACCTTCATGGGCTGGCTCCCCTACGTGCTGCTGGCGGTTATTCTGGTCGCCTCACGCACCATCGAGCCGTTCAGGAATGCGCTGACCTCGATCTCCTTCGGCTGGAGCAATATCCTGGGTGAGGCCGGTGTCTCCGGCGCCATCCAGCCGCTCTACCTGCCCGGTGGTATCCTGCTGATGGTGGTGCTGCTCACCGCCCTGCTCCACCGCATGCGCCTGGCTGAGCTGGGAGCCGCCTTCAGCGAATCCTCCAGGACCATCCTCGGCGCCGGCTTCGTGCTGATCTTCACCATCCCCATGGTGCGGATCCTGATCAACTCCGGCGTCAACGCGGCGGATCTGGTCTCCATGCCGGTGGCCATGGCCCAGTTCGTGGCCGACGGCGTGGGCGGTGTCTATCCGTTCTTCGCCCCGGCCGTGGGTGCCCTGGGCGCCTTCATCGCTGGCTCCAACACCGTGTCCAACCTGATGCTGGCCGAGTTCCAGTTCAACGTTGCACAGCAGCTGGGGGTTTCCACCGCCATGATGGTCGCCCTGCAGGCCGTCGGTGCCGCGGCGGGCAACATGATCGCGATCCACAACGTGGTGGCGGCATCGGCCACCGTGGGCCTGCTCGGCCGCGAGGGCATCACCATCCGCAAGACCATCCTGCCGACCCTCTACTACCTGGTGTTCACCGGCATCATCGCGATGGTTGCCTTCTACGTGATCGGCGTGACGGACCCGCTGATGCGAGCGGGATGATGACAGGCGCCTGAGGCGCACCGGGCCCCGCCGAGCAAGGCGGGGCCCGGTCATTTACGCCGCGGCCACCCTGATTCGGCAAGGCAATCCTGATAAAATGGAATTATTTTCCATGGATGTATGGAAAATATTTTCATACAATTACTCCCGACCCGATCACGCCTATACTGAAGAGATCCCTCCCACTCCCCGGAGTCACCATGAATACCCTCTTCGATGAACGACTCGATGGCGAGGTAACGAAACGCGATCCCGCCGAGGTGCTGGCCGACCTCCAGCAGGCGCTGCCCGGCATGACCCTGCTGCACCGCGAGGAGGACCTGCATCCCTTCGAGTGCGACGGCCTCTCCGCCTACCGCGCCCTGCCCATGCTGGTCGCCCTGCCCGAGACCCTCGAGCAGGTCGAAACCCTGCTCAAGCGCTGCAGTGCCCTGGGCGTGCCGGTGGTCACCCGCGGCGCCGGCACCGGCCTCTCCGGCGGCGCCATGCCGCTTACGCACGGTGTGCTGCTGGTACTGTCGCGCTTCCACCGCATCCTGGAGATCGACCCCGAGGCGCGCACCGCCCGGGTCCAGCCCGGCGTGCGCAACCTGGCGATCTCCGAGGCGGCCGCCCCCTACGGGCTCTACTACGCCCCGGATCCCTCGTCGCAGATCGCCTGCTCCATCGGCGGCAACGTGGCCGAGAACGCCGGCGGCGTGCACTGCCTGAAGTACGGGCTCACCGTGCACAACGTGATCAAGATAGAGGTGCTGACCATCGAGGGCGAGCGCATGACCCTGGGCTCCGACGCCCTGGACGCCCCCGGCTTCGACCTGCTGGCGCTGTTCACCGGCTCCGAGGGCATGCTCGGCGTGGTCACCGAGGTGACCGTCAAGCTGCTGCCCAAGCCGGAGAGCGCCAAGGTGCTGATGGCGAGCTTCGATGACATCGAGAAGGCCGGCAACGCCGTGGGCGCCATCATCGCCGCGGGCATCATCCCCGGCGGGCTGGAGATGATGGACAACCTGGCGATCCGTGCCGCCGAGGACTTCATCGGCGCCGGCTATCCGGTGGAGGCCGAGGCGATCCTGCTCTGCGAGCTGGATGGCGTGGAGGCCGACGTCGACGACGACTGCGCCACGGTGCGCCGCGTGCTGGAGGAGGCCGGCGCCACCGGCATCCAGCTGGCCCGCGACGAGGCCGAGCGGGCGCTGTTCTGGGCCGGCCGCAAGAACGCCTTCCCGGCGGTCGGCCGCATGTCGCCGGACTACTACTGCATGGACGGCACCATTCCCCGCCGCGAGCTGGCGCGGGTGCTCAAGGGCATCGGCGACCTGGGCGAGGCCTATGGCCTGCGCGTGGCCAACGTATTCCACGCCGGCGACGGCAACATGCACCCGCTGATCCTGTTCGATGCCAACCAGCCTGGCGAATTCGAGCGCGCCGAGGAACTCGGCAGCCGCATCCTCGAGTTGTGCGTCGAGGTGGGGGGTACCATCACCGGCGAGCACGGAGTGGGCCGCGAGAAGATCCACCAGATGTGCGTCCAATTCAGTCCCGGCGAACTGGTGACCTTCCGGGCGGCCAAACGCGCCTTCGACCCCGACGAGCTGCTCAATCCGGGCAAGAACATTCCCACCCCGGCTCGCTGCTCCGAGTTCCGCCTGACCAAGAGCGCCGGCGACGCCCCCGCCCCGACCCAGGCCCGAGAGAGCCACGGCTGAGAGACAGGACGACATGGTGACCACACCCGATATCCCGAGCCACGACGTTGCCAACCACGACGCCAGCGAGGCGCTGGCCGACCGCATCCGCCGCGCCGAGGCCAAGGGCACCCCCCTGCGCTTCGTCGGTGGCGACACCAAGGCCTTCTATGGACGTCCGGTTCAGGGCGAGCCTCTTTCGACCCGCGAACACCGCGGCATCACCGAGTACGACCCGGTAGAGCTGATCGTCTCGGTGCGCACCGGCACCCCGCTGCGTGAACTGGAGGCCGCGCTGGCCGCCAACGGCCAGATGCTGCCCTGCGAGCCACCCCACTTCGGCGAGAACGCCACCGTGGGCGGCATGATCGCCACCGGCCTCTCCGGCCCCCGCCGCCCCTGGGCCGGCAGCGTGCGCGACTTCGTGCTGGGCACGCGTCTCATCACCCGCCAGGGCAGCGAGCAGCGTTTCGGTGGCCAGGTGATGAAGAACGTGGCCGGCTACGACCTATCACGCCTGATGGTAGGCGCCCAGGGCACCCTGGGGCTGCTCACCGAGGTCTCCATGAAAGTGCTGCCGCTGCCCGGCGCCAGCCGCAGCCTGCACCTGGACATGCCCTTGAATGATGCCCTGGGGAAGTTTTCCGAGTGGGGCCGCCAGCCGCTGCCCATCACCGCGGCGGCCTGGCTCGACGGCGCCCTGCACCTGCGCCTGGAGGGCGGACCGAGCTCGGTGGCCGCCACCGCCGAGCGGCTCGGCGGCGACGAGCTCAAGGCCGGCTTCTGGGAGGCCCTGCGCGAGCAACAGCTGGCGTTCTTCTCCGCCGAGGACCCGCGGGCGCTGTGGCGGCTATCGCTGCCCAACCATACCCCGGTGCTCGAGCTGCCCGACGTCGCCCAGACCGACGTGCTCTACGACTGGGCCGGTGCCCAGCGCTGGTTGAGAAGCGACCTCGATGCCGACGCCCTGCGCGAGGTGGTCACCCGCGCCGGCGGCCACGCCACCTGCTACCGTGGCGCCAACGGGCAGTCGGCGGACATGCCCTTCACCCCGCTGCCTTCGGTGCTCGAGAAATACCACCGCAACCTCAAGGCCGAGCTGGATCCAAAGGGAATCTTCAACCCGGGCCGGCTCTACGCGGCATTCTGAGACAGAGGGGAAAACGCCAAGATGCAGACGCATTTTACCGAGGAAGACCTCAAGAAGCCGCATATCCGCGAGGCCGACCGGGTGCTGCGCAGCTGCGTGCACTGCGGCTTCTGCAACGCCACCTGCCCCACCTATCAGCTGCTGGGTGACGAGCGCGACGGCCCGCGGGGGCGCATCTACCTGATGAAGGAGATGCTCGAGAGCCCCGAGGGCAGCGACAAGGTGACCGAGCAGACCCGGCTGCACCTGGACCGCTGCCTGACCTGCCGGAACTGCGAGACCACCTGCCCCTCCGGGGTCGAGTACCACAAGCTGCTCGATATCGGCCGCGCCGAGATCGAGCGCCGGGTACCGCGCAAGCCGGCCGAGCGCGCCCAGCGCTATGTGCTGCGCAAGCTGCTGGTGGAGCCGAAGCGCTTCAAGGCGCTACTCAAGCTGGGCCAGACCTTCCGACCGCTGGTCCCGGGTGCCCTCAAGGACAAGCTGCCCCCGGCCCCCGTGGATGCCGGCGCCCGCCCGGACGGTGCGCGCCACGCCCGCCGGATGCTGATCCTCGAGGGCTGCGTGCAGCCGGGCCTCTCGCCCAACACCAACGCCGCCACCGCCCGGGTGCTGGATCGCCTCGGCATCGGCCTGACCCCGGTGGCGGAAGCCGGCTGCTGCGGCGCCATCGACTTCCACTTGAACGCCCATGACGACGGCCGCGCCCGGGCGCGGGCCAATATCGACGCCTGGTGGCCGCATATCGAGGCCGGCGCCGAGGCCATCGTCCAGACCGCCAGCGGCTGCGGCGCCTTCGTCAAGGAGTACGCCGAGATTCTGGCAGACGACCCAGACTACGCCGAGAAGGCCGCCCGGGTGAGCGCGCTGGCGAAGGACCTGGTGGAGGTGCTGCGCGACGAGGCGCTGGACGGCCTCGAGGTGAAGCAGAGCCGCAGGCTCGCCTTCCACTGCCCCTGCACCCTGCAGCACGCCCAGAAGCTCGGCGGCGCCGTGGAGTCGGTGCTGACCCGCCTCGGCTTCACCCTCACCCCGGTGGCTGATGCCCATCTGTGCTGCGGCTCGGCGGGCACCTACTCCATCACCCAGCCCAAGCTCTCGAAGCAGCTGCGCGACAACAAGCTCGACAATCTCGAGGCCGGCAGCCCCGAGGTGATCGTCACGGCGAACATTGGCTGCCAGACACACCTGGCCGGCGCCAACCGCACCCCGGTACGCCACTGGATTGAAATCGTAGACGAAGCACTAACCCCCTGAGGAAACTCCCATGAAGACCAAGCCTGCCCTGACCCTGACCGACGTCAACGCCATCCTCGATGCCGCCCAGAAGGAGGCCGAGGCCAACGGCTGGGGCGTCACCATCGCCGTCGCCGACGACGGCGGCCACCTGCTCGGCCTGCGCCGCATGGACGCCGCGCCGCCCTTCAGCGCCGAGGTGGCCGCCCAGAAGGCCCGCAACGCCGCCATCGGCCGCCGCGAGACCCAGGCCTTCGAGGAGATGATCAACGGCGGCCGCACCGCCTTCGTCACCGCCCCCATGCAGTCGCTGCTGGCCGGCGGCGTCCCGGTGCTGGTGGACGGTGAGGTCGCCGGCACCGTCGGTATCTCCGGCGTCAAGCCCGACCAGGACGTGCAGGTAGCCAAGGCCGGCGTCGCCGCCATCGGCTGATCTTGAGGGGTTGGAGCGGGGCCCTGTGCGTTCGGCTCGATCGGAACGGCGCCGATCAGTCGATGCGGGTCAGCTGGCTGGCATGCAGCCGGCCCCGCTCCACATATCCAGCTGCATTCTTCTTCATCCCTTCGACTGCCTCGGCCGATAGCTCACGCACCACCTTGGCCGGCGCCCCAACGATAAGCGAGTTGGACGGAAACTCCGCGCCCTCCTTGACCACCGCCCCGGCCGCCACCAGGCAGTTCTCGCCGATCACCGCGCCGTTGAGGATCACCGCCTGGATGCCGACCAGGCTGCCATCGCCGATGGTGCAGCCGTGCAGCATCGCCTGGTGGCCCACCGTTACGCCCTTGCCCACCCTGAGGGGAAAGCCGGGGTCGGCGTGGAGCACCGCCCCGTCCTGGATATTGCTCTCCTCCCCCACCTCGAGATGGTCGGTGTCGCCGCGCAGTACCGCCTGGTACCAGACGCTGGCGCCGCGCTTGAGCGTCACCTGGCCGATCACATCGGCCGTCTCGGCCACATAGACATCGTCGTGGAGCTCGGGGCGGTGCTCCCCGTACTGGTAGATCGCCATGGGGTTCCTCCTGAAAAAGGGATGAGGTGAGGATGCCACGCAGGGGCAAGATGGGCGAGCCGGCGGTGACCGGTCTCGCCCATCGCCCTACTCCCAGCGTGGATCAGGCCAGCGCCTGTTCCAACAGGCGGGCCACGTGGACCGCCTCGCGGCCGCTGCCATCGCGGATCTGGTGCCGACAGCTGGTGCCGTCGGCGACCAGCACGGCCTCGTCGTCGGCCTCACGGATCGCCGGCAGCAGCGACAGCTCGGCCATCGCCAGCGAGGCATCGTAGTGCTCCACCTCGTAACCGAAGCTGCCCGCCATGCCGCAGCAGGAGGACTCGATGGTCTCGACCTCGAGGTCTGGGATCCACGACAGCACCATCTCGACCGGGCGCAGCGCATCGAAGGCCTTCTGGTGACAGTGGCCATGGAGCATGGCACGCCGCTCGGGAAGCGCCTTGAGTTCCAGCGGCAGCTCGCCGGCCTCGCGGGCCTTGACCAGGAACTCCTCGAAGAGCAGCGCCGACTCGGCCAGGGCCCGGGCCTGGTCGCCGAAGCCGTACTGCAGGAACTCGTCGCGCATGCTGAGCAGGCAGGAGGGCTCGAGGCCGACGATGGCCACGCCGCGCTCGACGAAGGGCATCAGCGCCTCCAGCGTCCGCTGCGCCTCGGCCTTCGCCTTGTCGAACTGGCCGGAGGAGAGATAAGTGCGCCCGCAGCAGAGCGGCCGCTCCCCCGGCTTGACGTTCAGATGCACCCGATAGCCGGCCTTCTCCAGTACGCGTTTGGCGGCCCGGGCGTTGTCGCTCTCCATGTAGTTATTGAAGGTGTCGACGAACAGCACCACCTCCCGGGTGGTCTGGGCTGGAGGGTCCTGGGCCGGCGTGGCGTGAGACTCGCCCAGGAAGTGGCCGGTGAAGGCCGGGAAGCGTCGCTCGGGGGCCAGGCCCAGCGCCTTCTTGAGGGGCCGGGCCACGAAGGGAAGGCGCTCGACGGTACCGGCCAGTCCTGCCAGTCGGCGGGCCCAGGGGGCGTAGCGCGGCATCTCGCCGACCAGGCGGTCGCGCAGGGAGAGCCCCCTGGCGCGCACCCGGGCGGTGCGCGCCTCGATCTTGAACTTGGCCATGTCCACGCCGGTGGGGCAGTCGCGCTTGCAGCCCTTGCAGGAAACGCAGAGGTCGAGCGCTTCCTTGACCGCATCGCCGGCCAGGCCCTCCTCGCCCAGCTGGCCGGAGAGCACCAGGCGCAGGGTGTTGGCCCGCCCGCGGGTCAGGTGTTGCTCGTCCCGGGTGATGCGATAGCTGGGGCACATGGTGTCGGCATCGAACTTGCGGCAGTGCCCGTTGTTGTTGCACATCTCCACCGCCATGGCCAGGCCGTGGGTGGTATCCCCGCCGCTGCCCGGGGGCGTCTGCTCGCCGGTCAGCGGGTCGCGCTCGACGTTCCACGCCGACCAGTCGAACAGCGGGGTGAGGGGGATGCGCCGATAGCTCCTGGGGAAGCGGAAGTAGCGCTCGTCGTCCATCTTTGGCGTGTCGACGATCTTGCCCGGGTTGAGCCGGTTGTCGGGGTCGAAGACGCCCTTGACCTCCTTCAGGGCGCCATTGAGGGTCTCGCCGAACTGCCAGGCCACCCACTCGCCGCGGCACAGGCCGTCGCCGTGCTCGCCGGAGTAGGCCCCCTTGTATTCGCGCACCAGGGCGGACGCCTGCTCGGCGATCTCGCGCATCTTCCGGGCGCCATCGCGACGCATATCGAGGATCGGCCGCACGTGCAGGGTGCCGACGCTAGCATGGGCGTACCAGGTCCCCTCGGTACCGTGGCGGTGAAACACCTCGGTCAACTTGTCGGTGTATTCGGCCAGGTGCTCGAGGGGCACCGCGCAGTCCTCGATGAAGGAGACCGGCTTGCCGTCGCCCTTCATGCTCATCATGATGTTGAGACCGGCCTTGCGCACGTTCCACAGCGCCTTCTGCTCCGCGGCCTCGGGCATGTCAACCACGCTGTCGGGCAGGCCCAGGTCGGCCATCAGCTCGCCCAGGCGCTTGAGCGAGGCGAGCAGAGCCTCCCGATCCTGACCAGAGAACTCCACCAGCAGCACCGCCTGGGGCCTTCCGATCAGTGCCTTCTCGATCACCGGGCGGAACGCCGGGTTTTCCAGGGAGAGGTCGATCATGGTCCGGTCGACCAGCTCCACCGCCGTGGGGTCCAGGGTGACGATGTGCTGGGCGGAGTCCATCGCCTGGTAGAAGGTGGGGAAGTTCACCACCCCGAGCACCTTGTGCTCCGGCAGCGGCGAGAGCCTGAGTTTGATGCGCCGGCTCACCCCCAGGGTGCCCTCCGAGCCCACCAGCAGATGGGCCAGATTGACCCGCCCGTCCGGGTCGTAGGGCTTGGGATTCTGGCAGTCGAAAAGATCCAGGTTGTACCCCCCGACCCGGCGCAGGACCTTGGGAAAGTGCTCGCGGATCTCGGGGGCGACGCCGTCGGCGATGGCCTTCACCTTGTCGGCCAGCTCACGCACCCGCCCGCTGGTCGGCAGCTCGTCGATGAAACCGAAGCTCCCATCGCTGCCATCGGCCAGCCAGGCGTCCACGCCCAGCACGTTGTGCACCATGTTGCCGTAATAGATCGAACGTGAGCCGCAGGAGTTGTTGCCGGTCATGCCGCCGAGGGTGCACTGGGCGCTGGTGGAGACATCCACCGGGTACCAGAGTCCGTGGGGCTTGAGCCAGGCGTTGAGGTGGTCGAGCACGATACCGGGCTCCACCACCACGGTGCGCGCCTCGCGATCGAACTCGATCACCTCGTTGAGCCAGCGGGTGCTGTCGATCACCAGCGCCTCGCCCACCGTCTGGCCGCACTGGCTGGTGCCGGCGCCCCGGGCCAGGATCGGCACCCGGGCATCGCGGGCGATCTCCAGTGCCACGGTCAGGTCCTGCTGGTGGCGGGGAATCACCACACCCACCGGCATCGCCTGATAGATCGAGGCATCGGTCGAATAGCGCCCGCGCGAGGCCTGGTCGAACAGCACCTCGCCTTCCATCTCCCGGGACAGGCGGGCCGCCAGCTCGGTCACTGGCTTGACCCGCGCATCCGGGGAAGGGGTCTTGTCCGTCAGAGACGTCATTCTGCCTTCCTCAGCCGTGTCGGGGTGGGATCACCGGGCGTCGAGCGGATGCTGGGCGAAGTAGTCCAACGCCGCCACCAGACCACTGCCCTTGAGCGGCACACCGGCGAGCGTCATGCCCGCCTCGCAGCCGCCGAGCGTGGCGATCAGGGTCAGGTCGTTGCAGTCACCCAGGTGACCGATGCGGAACATCTTGCCCTTGGACTTGCCGAGCCCCATGCCCAGCGACAGGTCGAAGCGCTCATAGATGATCTTGCGCACGGCGTCGGCGTCGACTCCCTCCGGCATCACCACCCCGGTGAGCACCGGCGAGTAGAGGGCCGGATCCAGGCACTGGACCTCCAGGCCCCAGGCCTCCACCGCCTTGCGCACGCCGGCGGCCCAGCGCTGATGGCGGGCGAAGACGTGGTCCAGGCCCTCCTCGAGCAGCATGTCCAACGCCTCGTTGAGGCCGTAGAGCAGGTTGGTGCTGGGGGTATAGGGCCAGTAGCCGTTCCGGTTGGCCTCGAGGATCTCGTCCCAGGCCCAGTAGCTCCTGGGCATGGTCGTCTCGCTGCTGGCCGCGATGGCCTTGTCGGAGACCGCATTGAAGCTGATGCCCGGCGGCAGCATCAGCCCCTTCTGGGAGCCGGAGATGGTGACATCGACGCCCCACTCGTCGTGGCGATAGTCGGCGCTGGCCAGGCCCGAGATGGTATCCACCAGCAGCAGGGCCGGATGGCCGGCGGCATCGATGGCGCGGCGCACGGCGGCGATGTCGCTGGTGACCCCGGTGGAGGTCTCGTTATGCACCACGCAGATCGCCTTGATCGTGTGCGAGGCGTCCTCCCTGAGGCGCGCTTCGATCATGTCGGCCTGGACGCCCTGGCGCCAGCCCTCATAGCCCGGCAGGCTCAGGAACTCGGGCTCGATGCCCAGCCGCAGGGCCATCTTGTGCCACAGGGTGGCGAAATGACCGGTCTCGAACATCAGCACGCTGTCACCCGGCGAGAGGGTGTTGACGAGCGCGGCCTCCCAGGCACCGGTACCGGAGGCCGGATAGATGATCACCGGGTTCTCGGTCTTGAAGACCCGCTTGATCTTGTCGAGGAGTTCGAGGCCCAGGGCCCCGAACTCCGGGCCGCGGTGATCGATGGTGGGCAGGCTCATGGCGCGCAGGATGCGGTCCGGCACCGGCGAGGGGCCGGGGATCTGCAAGAAATGACGGCCGGACGGGTGGAAATCGAGCTTCAGCATGGAGATCTCTCCGTAGTGTTGATCTTGTCACGTCGCAGGCGGCGAACTACTTGATGCAACCCTCGTTGCGCAGCGTGGCGAGTTCGTCGGGACTCAGGCCCAGATCGCCCAGCACCTCATCGGTGTGCTGGCCAAACAGCGGCGCGGGGGCACGGATCTGCGAGGGGGTGGCCGAAAACTTGCTCGGGAAGCCGATGGTCTTCATCTTGCCGATCACCGGGTGTTCCATCTCCTGCACCATGCCACGGGCCAGGTAGTGTTCATCGGCCATCGCCTGGGCAAAGTTGTTGATGGGGCCAGCCGGCACCCCGGCGCTGTCGCAGCGGGCCAGCCAGTCGTCCAGGTCCCGCTCGGCCATCAGGGACTCCAGCAGCGCCTCGAGCTCCTCGACGTGCTGGCCGCGGTCGAAGTTGGTCAGGAAACGGGGATCCTCCATCAGCTCCGGGCGCTCGATGACGTCACCACAGAAGCGCTCCCAGGTGCGCTGGTTGGCACAACCGAGCATCAGGTAGCCGTCGCGAGCCTTGATCGCCTGATAGGGGGCCGAGACGCGATGGCGCCAGCCGGTGGGCTCCGGCACCGTGCCCTCGGAGAAGTAGGCTGCCGCCTCCCAGGTGAACCAGGGCAGGCCGCACTCGGTGATGGCGATATCGATGTGCTGGCCTTCGCCGGTGTTGGTCCGGTGGATGTAGGCGGCCAGGATGGAGTAGACGGCGGTGATGCCGCCGCCGATGTCATAGACGGCGATACCGGTCTTCAGCGGCCGGCGGCCCGGCTCACCGGTCATCGACATCAGGCCGGACATGCCCTGGGCCACCAGGTCGAAGCCGCCCTTGTGGCTGGAGGGGCCGGTCTGGCCGTAGCCGGAGATCGAGCAATAGATGATCCCCGGGTTGATCGCCTTGATGGTGTCGTAGTCGATCTGCAATGACTGGGTGACCCCGGTGCGATAGTTCTCGACGATCACGTCGGCATCCTTGGCCAGGCGATAGAAGATCTCCCGCGCCCGTTCCTCCTTGAGGTTGAGCGAGATGCTCTTCTTGTTGCGGTTGATCTGCGCGAAGCAGGTCGACTCATCATTCACGTAGGGTCCCATCTGGCGGCTGTCATCGCCGCCATTGGCCTTCTCTACCTTGATCACCTCGGCGCCCATGTCGGCCAGCACCATGGTGCAGTAGGGGCCGGCCATGATCTGAGAAATATCCAGAACCTTGAGCTTTTCCAGGGGAAGCATGGGCTCCACCTCACTTGTTGTTGTCGGATGGCTGCCTGGCGCCCGGCCAGGCGGATCGGACCTCAGCGGCCCGTCCACTCGAAGGGTGTCTTGTAAAGGAACTTGCTCACCGCCGCCTTGAAGTCGTCGCTCATGTAGCAGGTGGTGACCCAGTCATCGCTGGCGTCCCGCGCGAGGCGGCGATGCGCCAGCACCCGGCCCACCAACGCCTTGCTGGCCTTGAGGGTGAGCGGCGCCCGCTGCCCCAACTGATCGGCCACCGCGGCCACCTCCTCGTGGATCCGCTCTGGCGCGAAGACCGCGTTGACCAGCCCGGCTTGGTTCGCCTGCTCGGCACCGAACAGGGTGCCCAGCATCAACGCCTCCTTGGTGCGGGCCACCCCCAGCATGTCGATCAGGCGCGAGATATTGGTGATGGAGAGCGTGTTGCCCAGGGTGCGGGCGATGGGCACGCCGAACTTGAGGCTGGGCGTGGCGTAACGGAAGTCGCAGACCAGGGCGAGCGCCGCACCGCCACCCACGCAGGCCCCCTCCAGCAGGGCGATGGTGGGCTTGTCGAGAGCCTCGAGCTTGCCGACCACCGCGTCGATGCGCTGCTCGTAGCCGATGCCGTCCTCGGGCTTGCTGAAGTGCTCGAACTGGCCGATGTCGGTGCCTGCCACGAAGGCCTCGCCGCCTACCCCGTGCAGCACCACCGCGTGGATGGCGTCATCCGTGGCGATGTGGTCGCAGTGACCGGAGAGTGCGTCGTACATCTCCCAGGTCATGGCATTGCGGTTCTCGGGGCGGTTGAAGCCGAGCCAGGCCACGCCATCGCGCACCTCATACAGCAGGGTGTTGGCTGTCATCATGCCTCTCCCTCGTACCGGCCGGATCCCCGGCAATGAATAATGAATTCAATTTATCGGGTGCCATCTTTCCCTCCTTACTTTGACAGGCCCGGCGGGGTGCCGCCCGCCGGGCCCTCCCCTAGCGGTAGAAGAACTCCACCAGCGCCATCGGGATGGCGGGGATATAGGTCACCAGCAGCAGGATGAAGAGCAGCACGCCGATGAAGCCGAGGTTCGACCGGGTCACCGACCAGACATCCGTCTTGGCGATCGAGCAGGCCGTGATCAGCACACTCGCCACCGGCGGGGTCTGCTGGCCGATGGCCAGGTTGAGACAGACCACCAGGCCGAAGTGGACCGGATCGATCCCGGCCGCACCGACCAGCGGCATGACGATGGGCACCACCAGGATGATCGCCGCCGCCGAGTGCAGGAATAACCCGATCAGCAGGAAGAAGACGTTCAGCATCATCAAGATGGCGTACTTGTTGTCGGTCAGGCCGAGCACCGCCTGGGCCAGCTGCTGGGGCATGCGCATCTCGGTCAGGAAGACGCCGATCAAGGCCGAGGCTGCCACCAGCAGCATCACCACGGCGGTCTGCTGCCCCCCGTCGATGATCGCCCTGTAGAGGGTGCCCATGTCCAGCTCACGATAGATCACGGCGCTGATGAAGATCGCCGCCGCCACCGCCAGGCCCGCGCCCTCGGTGGCGGTCACGAAGCCGCCGAAGATGGAGCCGAGAATGATGATCGGCAGGGTCAGGGCCCAGCTGGCCTCCTTGGCGGTCTGTTTGACGCGCTTGAACTGGAACACCTCCTCCACCGGCCAGTCATACTTGCGGGCATAGTAGTAGCTCAGCGCCATCAGGCCCGCGGCCCCCAGCAGCCCGGGCACGATGCCGGCCACGAACAACTGGACGATGGAGGCGCCGGACATCACCCCGTAGAGGATCATCGGAATCGAGGGCGGAATGATGATCGCCAGGGAGGCCGATGACGAGGTGACGGCCGCGGCGAAGGCGCTGGGATAGCCGCGCTTCTTCATCGCCGGGATCAGCACCGAGCCGGTGGCCGCCACGTCGGCCACCGCGGAGCCGGAGATCTCGGCGAAGAACAGCGAGACGCCGATGTTGATCATCGCCAGGCCACCGCGAATGAAGCCGAACAGCGCCGAGGCGAAGGCGATCAGGCGCTTGGAGATGCCACCAGTGTTCATGATGGCCCCGGCCAGCACGAACATCGGAATGGCCAGGAGCGGGAAGCTGCTCGCCCCCTCGAACATTGTCAGTCCGATGTTGGGCAGCATCTCCAGGCCCTGGTAGACCACGATGGCCACCGTGGCCACGATCGCCAAGGCTACGGCGATGGGCAGCCCCATCAGGATCAGCCCCAGCAGGCCAATTATCATGAAGGGAAGTGTCATGGCTGATCCTTCCTGGTCAGTGCATCCGCGGTGAACCCGGCCCGCGCATTGTCACGTTCGGCCTCGGCGATGGCGTGGCGTATCTCCTCCTCCTCCTGGGTGAGGCCGGAGCGTACCTTGGCCAGGTGAGCCGGCATGCTGAGCAGCTGGGCGATGATGAACAGCGCCGCCCCGATGGGAATGACCGACTGAGTGAAGGTGAGTGGCACCCAGCGCAGGGTGATCAACGCCATGCCCTGCATGACATCCAGGACCACCAGACCGGCCCAACCGAGCACCAGGAAGAAGCCGATGAACAGCGCCTCGGACAGATAGGCAATCGGCATGCGGATATACACCGGCATGGCGGCCAGCACGCCGTCGACACCGATATGGCCGCGCTTGAGCGCCGCCAGCGCCCCGGCATAGTAGGTCAGCCACACCAGCATGATGGCGGCCACCTCGTCGTACCAGGAGGGAGTGCGCCAGGCGTAGCGGGTCACCACCGCGTAGAGCACCACCAGCGTCAGCGAGACCATCAGCACCACCGTGATGACCTCGAGAAGACGCTCCATGATGCGGGAAATCTGATTCACGGTACCCATGGGTCTCGACTCGCTCAGGAAAGGGAACAGAAGTCCCCACGCCACCGCTGGGCGTGGGGCATGTGCCTCGCTGTTGAGCAGGGCAGATCAGGAGTCGTTGCCGAGCTCCAGCACCCTGTCGATCAGTTCCTGCGAGCCGGGGACCTCATTGGCGAAGGCCTCGTAGATGGGACCGGAGGCGTCGATGAACACCGAGGTATCGACCTCGTTGATCTCGGTGTCCGCCTGACGAATCACGTCGATCAGATCCTCGTCGAGTTGGGCGGCATGCTCATAGACGAACGCCTGAGTCTCCTTGGCCGCCTCGATGACGATCTCCTGGATCTCCTCGGGAAGGTTGTTGAAGCGTCGGCCGGCGGTGAGATAGGCCGGCGTATAAACGTGGCCGGTCAGCGACAGATAGTCCTGCACCTCCTGGAAGCGCTGGCCAGCAATCTGCGCCAGGGGATTCTCCTGGCCATCCATCACGCCGGTCTGCAGGGCCATGAACACCTCGGAGAGGGACATCGGCGAGGGCTCGGCACCGTACTCTTCGAACATCCTCACGCGCCAGACTCCCTGAGGCACCCGCAGCTTGACACCGCGCAGGTCCTCAGGGGTGTTGATGGCACGCCGGTTATTGGTGATATGGCGGAAACCGTTCTCCCAGACGGCCAGGATGCGATAGCCGTTCTGCTCGGCCAGCGGCGCCAGGGTCGGCCAGACGATTTCCTCCTCGACCCGCTTCATGTGCTCGCGATCCTGAATCAGATAGGGCAGCTCGAAGAGGCCGAATTCGTCTGCCACCGAGGACATGATGGTGGAGGGCAGCGCCAGGTCGACGGTACCCAGCCGCATGCGCTGGAGCAGCTCCGAGTCGGTGCCCAGCTGGCTGGAGCCGAAGACCACCACCTCGTACGGCTCGGGGAGACGCTCGTTGACGAGTTCCGCGAAATGGTTGGCGGAGTCGGAGAACAGCGAGTCGGGGCCTCCGACATGACCGAAGGTGATCTCGCGTGCCTGGAGTGGGGCCGATACGAGGGCAATGGCGGCGGCGACCGCCGTGAGACGTAGCAGGTGCATGGCGCTTTTCCTCTTGTTGTAGTCTTGGCTCGAGCGGGGATGCCGCACGTGTTCCGCTTCTGTTGTCGTTGTGAAAATCAGCGGAGCCGGGTAGGCGCAGCACAAATTGAATTCTTTATGCGAAATGCGCCTTCACCTCAAGCTAGTCCCGGCCGGGAAGGGGTGTCAAGGGGTTCGTTTCAGCGCAAGGCGCCATCCCCGGCCACAGCCGGCGGTCACTCGGGCTCCAGGCCCCAGGCCAGGCCGGCCGCCTCGATCCCGGCGATGGCCGCCTGCTCGTCTTCGGCCGACGAGGCGCCGCTGACACCCACCGCGCCGATCACGCACCGGTCGTCATCCAGGATCAGCACGCCACCGGCAACCGGGATCGAGCGCCCTCCCGAGGCCGCGGCGACGCTGGCGAGGAAGGCCGGCCGTTCGGTATTGCGCTCGCCGATCACCCCGCTGGCCGCCCCGTTGCCCAGGGCCGTGAACGCCTTCCCGCTGGCGACCGGGAAGCGCAGCGGGGCACAGCCGTCCTCCCGCTCGGCGGCGACCGGGTGGCCACCGCCATCCAGCACCACCACCGTAAGCGGCTCCATCTCCTGCGCCCTTGCCAGCGCGAAGGCGCCATCCAGGATGTCTCGCGCCTCGGCGCGCCCCAGCAATACCCGGCTGCGATAGACCTTTCCTGCCATCTGCTCTCCCCCGCTGCTGTACCCGATGGAATTTTGAATTCATAATAACTTTGCACACTCTCATCGCCCTCGCCACCATGGAGAAGACAGCCGAGGCAGAATGCGCAAGACTGCAGGGGGCTGCCGGACGGGGCAGAACTGTGGTGGCAGCGCCGGCAGGCATCACGCACAAGGAAGCGAGCATGAGCAAGATTCAGCACCGAAACCTCTACCGGGAGGTCGCCGACCGCGTCCTCGACCTCATCGAGCAGGGCGATCTGGCATCCGGTGATCGCATTCCCGAACGTGAGCTCTGTGAGCGCTTCGGCGTCTCCCGCACGCCGCTGCGGGAGGCCCTCAAGGTCCTCGCCTCGGAGGGGGCGGTGGAGCTGCTGCCCAATCGTGGGGCGCGGGTCAGGCAGCTGACCCTCAAGATGGTCAAGGACACTTACGACCTGATGGGTGCCCTGGAGGGACTGGCGGGGGAGCTGGCCTGTCAGCACATCACCGACGAGGAGATCGGCGAGATTCGGGAACTGCACGGGAGGATGCTCGACCACTACCGGAACAGGGAGCTGGCGGACTACTTCCGGGTCAACCGGCAGATCCACGAGGGCATCCTCGCCGCCTCTCACAACGAGGCGCTGCAGGAGATGTACAGCAACCTCAGCCAGCGGGTGAAGCGGGTGCGCTACTCCAAGCAGATGACCGACACCTTCTGGCAGCGGGCCGTCGAGGATCACGAAGCGATGATCGAGGCCCTCAAGCAGCGCGACGGTCGGCGACTGGGCCAGATCCTGCGCGACCACCTCTGCAACAAGCTGGAGGTCGCCTCCATGGATGACGTGATCGACGACCGCCAGCGGGCCTGACCCGCCGGCGGACATTTCCGGCTTACTTGCGGTGCAGCTCGCCGTTGAGCGCCTTGATGATCGAGTAGCACATCAGGAGCATCACGATGGAGAACGGAATCGCCGTCGCCGTCACCCCCGCCTGCAGCGCCGACAGGCCGCCACCGAGCAGCAACACGATGGCGATCAGGCCCTCCACCGTCGCCCAGAACATCCGCTGCGTCCTGGGAGCATCGATCTTGCCGCCGGCGGTGATGGTATCGATCACCAGGGAACCGGAATCCGACGAGGTGACGAAGAAGACCAGCGCCAGCACGATGGCGATGGTCGCCATCAGGCCCGTCAGCGGCAACTCGTTGAGCATACCGAACAGCGACAGCTCGGGGCTGTAACTGTCGATCACGTACTCCTTGACCAGGCTGGCGCCCGGGTTGGCATAGAGCTGCTCCAGAGCGGTGGAACCGACGACGCCCATCCAGATGAAGATGAACAGACTGGGAATCACCAGTACACAGGTCACGAACTCGCGGATCGTGCGGCCCCGTGACACCCGGGCGATGAACATGCCGACGAAGGGCGCCCAGCTGATCCACCAGGCCCAGTAGAAGATGGTCCAGTCCTGCCGATAGGCATCGTCGTCGCGACCGAAGGGCGCCGACAGCGAAACGAACTCCGTCACATAGGTCGTGAGACCCGTCCAGAATCCGGCCATGGCCACCAGGGTCGGGCCGGCAAACAGCACGAAGAAGAAGAACAGCACGGCCAGGATCATGTTGAGTTCGGAGAGCTTCTTCACGCCGCCATCCAGACCACGATAAACCGACACCAGCGCCACCGCCGTTACCAGCAGGATGATGATGACCTGGGCAGTGGCACTGACTTCCAGGCCGAAGACGAAATTCATCCCCGCGTTGGCCTGCTGAGCCCCGAGCCCGAGGGAGGTGGCCAGACCGAACAGGGTGGAAAACACCGCCAGGATATCGATGACATGACCCCACCAGCCCCAGACGCGATCGCCGAGGATCGGGAAGAACGCCGAGCGAATGGAGAAGGGCAGCCCCTTGTTGTAGGTGAAGATGCCCAGCGCCAGGGCCATCACCACATAGACCGCCCAGCCGTGGATGCCCCAGTGCAGATAGGTGCCGGCCAGGCCCATGGCCGTGGCAGCGGGAATGGCCTCCGGGTCGAGTGCGCCGTCGGCCCCGAAAGGGGAAGGGATACCGAGCGGCAGGGAGACGTTGGCATGGTAGACCGGCTCCAGCACACCGAAGAACAGCAGCCCGATGCCGATGCCGGCGGCGAACAGCATCGAAAACCAGGACAAGTACGAATAGTCTGGCCGCGCATCGGGGCCGCCCAGCCGGATCTTCCCGTAGGGCAGGACGATCAGGGCCACACAGAACAGGATGAAGAAATCCACCACCAGCATGAAATACCAGTCCAGGGTGCCGGTCGAGAACGCGACAATAGACTGGAAGATGGCCCCGGCTCGCTCCGGAAACAGCAGGGTAAGAGCGATGAAGACCAACGAGGCCAGGGCCGACACCACGAAGACCCGGTTATGGATATCGAAGCCGAAGGGGCCTAGCTGTCCCTCGATGTTGTCCTGGCCGACGACGTAATCCGTCTCCATGTCGCTGTTCGCGGCGTGCGATGGGGGATCACTCGGATCATTCATGGCAGACGTCCTGTGGCGATGGGATGTCACGGATCATCAGATTATCATGCCCCTTTTCCAGGCCTTCGACAGCGAGAGGCCCCGTTTCAACGTACCGAGGACGCCATGCCCCTGCTCTATTTCCTGCCTCCGCTCGGCGCCGTGCTGATCTGGTCAGGCAACATGACCATCAACCAGCTCACCGTGGGCGCCATTGCGCCGAGCAGCATCGCCTTCCTGCGCTGGGTGCTGGCGCTGGCCGTGCTCACCCCCTTCCTGGCACCGGCGGCGTGGAAGCATCGCGCCACCATTCTCCGCGAATGGCCGAAGCTCGCCGTCCTGGGGCTGCTTGGCATGGGCCTGTGGCAGGGGCTCGCCTATGTGGCCGCCGAGACCACCAGCGCCACCAACATGGGTATTCTCGCCGCCATGGTGCCGCTGCTCACTGTTCTGCTCAGCGCCCTGATCCTGCGCGAGCCGCCGAGCCTCGGCGGCGTGGCCGGCGGCCTGCTGGCCCTGGTGGGCGTGACCATCCTGCTGGGTCGCGGCAACCCGCAGTCACTGCTGGAGCTGACGGTGGCCAAGGGTGATGCGCTGATGCTGGTGGCCGCCACTTGCTACGCCCTCTACGGGGTGATGCTCAAGCGCTGGCCCATCGGCCTGCCGCCCTGGGTGCTGCTCTACGCCCAGGTGATCTTCGCCGTGCTGTTCCTGCTGCCGCCCTGGCTGCTGGGCCCCATGACCCCGGTGGATGGAAGCAATATCGGCCTGATCCTGTATGCCGGCATCCCGGCCTCGATCATCACCACCTTCCTGTGGATGCTGGCGATTCGCCGGATCGGCGCCAGCCAGGCGAGCATCTTTATCAACCTGATGCCGCTGTTCAGCGCCCTGATTGCCATGGTCGTCCTGGGCGAGCACATCGCACTGTTCCATTTCATGGGCGGCGTGCTGATTCTCGGCGGGGTGATCATGGCCCAGACCCTGACCCGGCCGCTGCGGCGACCAGAATCCGCCGCTTCGCCGGGTGATGCCGACCGCTCGTGTTAGACTTTTTCCCCTGCCTCCCCTGACAGAATAAGGATGCGCCATGTCCCTCGACGACCTGCACCTCACGCTTCGCAACCTGACGGCCGAGGACTATCCCCAGCTCGAGGCACTGATGGACGCCGTCTACCACGACATCGGCGGCGCCTGGTCGAAGCACACCATCGACACGCTGATCGCCACCTTCCCGGACGGCCAGATCGTCATCGAGGATGACGGCCGGCTGGTGGGCATGGCGCTGACCGCTCGTGTCGACTACGAAGAGTTCACCAACCCGCACAAGTACGACGACCTGATCGGCAAGCGCGATGTGATACTCGATGTCCCGGAGGGGGACGCCATGTACGGCCTGGACGTGCTGATCCACCCGGACTATCGCGGTTACCGCCTGGGCCGTCGCCTCTATGATGCCCGCAAGGAGCTGTGCCGCTCGCTCAACCTGCGCGCCATCCTGGCCGGTGGGCGCATCCCCCAGTACCACAAGCACGCCGAGGCGCTCTCCCCCACCCAGTACATCGACCGGGTGGCCCGTAAGGAAATCCACGACCCCATCCTCTCCTTCCAGCTGGCCAACGACTTCCAGGTCAAGCGGCTGCTGCGTGACTACCTGCCCGAGGACGAGAAGTCCCGGGGCTTCGCCACCCTGCTGGAGTGGAACAACTTCCTCTTCGAACCCGCCGAACTGGTGCTCGATAATCGCAAGACTCAGGTGCGGATCGGCGCGGTGCAGTGGCAGATGCGCGAGTTCGACTCGGCACAGGCGGTGCTGCAACAGGTGGAGTACTTCGTCGATGCGCTTTCCGGCTACAAGAGTGACTTCGCGGTCTTCCCGGAGCTGTTCAATGCCCCGCTGATGGGCCTTCAGGATCGCGCCGCCCAGCAGGACCAGACCTCCGCCGTCCGCTTCCTGGCCAGCTTCACCGAGCAGTTCAAGGCCGAGCTGTCGCGCATGGCGATCTCCTACAACATCAATATCGTGGCCGGCTCGATGATCGAGGTGGGCGAGGACGACCGCCTCTACAACGTCAGCTATCTCTGCCACCGCGACGGCGAGATCGAGAGCCAGGCCAAGCTGCACATCACCCCCCAGGAGCGCCGCGACTGGGTGATCGAGGGCGGCGACGACCTCCAGGTGTTCGACACCGACGCCGGCCGGGTCGGCATCCTGATCTGCTACGACGTGGAGTTCCCGGAGCTGCCGCGGCTGCTGGCCGAGCAGGACATGGACATCCTCTTCGTGCCCTTCTGGACCGACACCAAGAACGGCTACCTGCGGGTGCGCCACTGCGCCCAGGCCCGGGCCATCGAGAACGAGTGCTACGTGGTGCTGTGCGGCAGCGTGGGCAACGTGCCCTCCATCGAGAATCTCGACATCCAGTACGCCCAGTCGGCGGTCTTCTCGCCCTCGGACTTCGCCTTCCCCCATGACGCCGTGCTCAACGAGACCACCCCCAATACCGAGATGATCTTCTTCTCGGACCTGGACCTGACCCGGCTGACCATGGTGCGCAACGAGGGGTCGGTGACCAACCTCAAGGACCGCCGCAAGGACCTCTTCGACCTGCGCTGGCGCGACTGGTCCTGGAAGTCCGGGGGCCGGCCATCCGGGGCCGACCTGGAAGAGAGCTGAGGAGCGCGGAGGAGAGCCGATGCTGGGGCGCCTGAAACGCTGGCGGGCCGAGCGTTTCGCCGCCCGCTACCCCTTCCCCGAGGAGGCCTGGGACGAGGCCCGCGGGCGGCTGCCGCTGCTCGCGGCCCTGCCTGACGCCGAGGCGGCGGCGCTGGGCGCGCGCGCCTGGCAGTTCCTGCACGCCAAGCGCCTGAGCCTGCACCCCGAGCTCGCCGAGGCTACGCCCTTCGATCTGCCCGCCCAGCTGGCCCTGGCCGCCCAGGCCTGCCTGCTGACCCTGGGCTGGGACGACGACGAGCACCTCGAGGCCTTCGCCAACGTCCACGAGGTGCTGATCCTGCCCGACGCCTTCCAGCGCCGGGTGGAGGAGATGGACGAGTTCGGCGTGATGCACGAGTACGACGACGAGCGCGCCGGCGAGACCTCCTACCAGGGTCCGGTGGTGGTGGCCTTCCCCGACCTGATGGAGAGCGGCGACTTCTCGGGCTTCAACGTGCTGATCCACGAGTTCGCCCACAAGCTCGACATGGGCAACTCGCTCGACGTCGACGGCTTCCCGCCGCTGCCGCGGGAGATCGACCCGCGGGAGTGGCACCGGATCTTCATGGACGTCTGGGAGGACCTCCAGGCGCATCTCGAGCGCGGCGAGCCCACGCCCATCGACGACTACGCCGCCACCCACCCGGGGGAGTGCTTCGCGGTCTGCTGCGAGGCCTTCTTTACCGCCCCGGATCTGTTGCATGATGCCTATCCGGCGCTCCATGACCTGCTGGCCCGCTACTTCCGCCAGGCGCCGCTGGCCCGGCTGCCCGAACGCGACATCAAAGACATCGAGGCCGCTCACCACGACCGCCACTGATCCGCTCTTCACCACCACCCAGGAGGCGCTCATGATCGATCTGCGCAGCGACACCGTCACCCGCCCCACCGCGGCCATGCGCGACGCCATGCACGCCGCCCCGGTGGGCGACGACGTCTGGGGCGACGACCCCAGCGTGGCGCGCTTCGAGGCCGCGGTGGCCGAGTGCGCCGACAAGGCCGCCGCCCTGTTCTTCCCCTCGGGGACCCAGAGCAACCTGGCCGCCCTGCTCGCCCACTGTCAGCGCGGCGACGAATACATCGCCGGCCAGCAGGCCCACACCTACAAGTACGAAGGCGGTGGGGCTGCGGTGCTCGGCAGTATCCAGCCCCAGCCGCTCGAGAACGCCGCCGACGGTTCGCTGCCGCTGAACAAGATCCGCGCCGCCATCAAGCCCCACGACTTCCACTTCGCCCGCACCCGTCTGCTGGCCCTGGAGAACACCATCGGCGGCAAGGTGCTCGACGCCGATTACGTGAAGGCGGCCACCGACCTGGCCCGGGAGCACGGCCTGGCCACCCACCTGGACGGCGCCCGGCTGTTCAACGCCGCGGTGGCCACCGACACCCCGTTGGCCAGCCTCTGTGCGCCCTTCGACAGCGTCTCGCTTTGCTTCTCCAAGGGACTCGGCGCACCGGTGGGCTCGGTGCTGGCAGGCTCGCAGCAACTGATCAACGAGACGCGCCACTGGCGCAAGGTGCTGGGCGGCGGCATGCGCCAGGCCGGCGTTCTGGCAGCCGCCTGCCACCATGCCCTGGACCACCATGTCGCCGATCTCGCCGACGACCATGCCAGAGCCGCCCGCCTGGCCGAGGGCATCACCGCCCTGCCGGAGCTAAAGGTCGCGTACCAGGCCACCAATATGGTGTTCCTGACGGTACCTGAGTCGCATATTGCCCCGATGCGCGCCTGGCTGGCCGAGCGAGAGATCCTTGTCGAGGTGCTCTACACCACCCGCCTGGTGGTACACCGCGACCTGGATGACGATGCCATCGAGAGGGTGCTCGAGGCGCTTGATGAGTATTTCACGAGGAGAGCAGTATGACCCATCGCATCGCCGTGATCCCCGGCGACGGCATCGGCAAGGAAGTGATGCCCGAGGGGCTGCGCGCCCTGGAGGCCGCCGCCGCCCGCTACAACATCGACCTGGAACTCGAACACTTCGACTTCGCCAGCTGCGACTACTACGCCGAGCACGGCCAGATGCTGCCTGACGACTGGTTCGAGACCCTCAAGGACGTCGACGCCATCTTCTACGGTGCCGTGGGCTGGCCGGCGACGGTGCCCGATCACGTCTCGCTGTGGGGCTCGCTGCTGCAGTTCCGCCGCCGCTTCGACCAGTACGTGAACCTGCGTCCCTGCCGGCTGCTGCCCGGCATCAAGAGTCCCCTGGCGGACAGGAAGCCGGGCGATATCGACTTCTACGTGGTACGCGAGAACACCGAGGGCGAGTACTCCAGCGTCGGCGGCAAGATGTTCGAGGGCACCGACCGCGAAGTGGTGATCCAGGAGACGGTGATGACCCGCCACGGCACCGACCGGGTTCTGAAGTTCGCCTATGAACTCGCCCAGTCAAGGCCCCGGAAGAAGCTCACCTCGGCCACCAAGTCCAACGGCATCGCCATCACCATGCCCTGGTGGGACGAGCGCGTGGCCGCCATGGGGGCGAACTACCCCGAGGTGGCCGTGGACCAGTTCCATATCGATATCCTCACCGCCAACTTCGTGTTGCATCCGGACTGGTTCGACGTGGTGGTGGGCAGCAACCTCTTCGGCGACATCCTTTCCGACCTGGGACCGGCCTGCACCGGCACCATCGGCGTGGCGCCCTCGGCCAACATCAACCCGGAGGGCACCTTCCCGAGCCTGTTCGAGCCGGTCCACGGCAGCGCCCCGGACATCGCCGGGCGCGGCATCGCCAACCCCATCGGCCAGATCTGGTCGGGCGCCATGATGCTCGAGCACCTGGGCCACCCGGAGGCCGCGGACGCCATCGTTACCGCCTTCGAGGCGGTGCTGGCCGAGGGCGACAAGGGCGTGCTCACCCCCGACGTGGGGGGCTCGGGCACCACCGAAACCCTTGGCCAGGCCATCGCCAAACGCCTCGGCGGCTGAGCCAACCCGGCAGAGGCATCGCCTGCACAGTAAAGACGACGGCCACCGCCCTGAGCTGTGGCCGTCGTCGTTCGTGCGAAAAGAGGGCATTCCGACCAGAAAGCTGACTTGCGTCAAGTTGCCGCACACCAAGGGAGGACGTGCAGGAAGGTTAAGGCTAAGTTATAAATATAAACCAAGAGTTATAAGGATATAACAACTACTGCCTGACCCGTTACGCAGGAGTCCTGCCATGCCACGCCCCCTCGAACCGCTCCGCCTGGACCGACGCCAGCTCCTGAAATACGGGCTGGGTGCCGGCGCTGCTGGCCTGCTGCCGCTGGGCAGCCTGCAGGCCAGCACACTTTCCACCAGCGCCCGCATCGTCATCCTCGGCGGCGGCGCCGCCGGCATGGCCATGGCCAACCGGCTCTCTCGCCGCCTGGATGGCGCCAGCATCTCTCTCGTCGAGCCGCACGAGACCCACCACTACCAGCCGGGCTGGACCCTGGTGGCCTCCGGCGTCTGGACCCCCGACAAGACCATGCGACCCAACGCCAACTTCGTCCCCGCCGGTGTGACGTGGGTGCGGCAACCCGCCGTGGGCATCGATGCCGATCAGCGCCGGGTCTCGCTGGCCGATACCAGCGCGCTGGAGTACGACTACCTGGTGGTGGCCACCGGCCTGCAGCTCAACTACCACCTGATCGACGGCATGTCGCCGGACCTGGTCGGCACCCACGGCATCGGCAGCGTCTATGCCAGCCTCGAGGGCGCCACTCGTACCCGCGACGCCATCGATGCCTGGATCGCCAAGGGTGGCGGCAAGGGGCTGTTCACCGCGGCGCCCACCCCCGTGAAATGCGCCGGCGCCCCGCTGAAGATGACCTTCACCACCCTCTCCCGCCTGGAAGCAACCGGCCATCGCGACGACTTCCAGGTCGAGTTCCTGGCCCCAGGGTCGGCGCTGTTCAGCCAGCCGTGGGTCAACGACTTCGTCAAGCAGCGCTTCGACGACCAGGGCGTGACCCGCCGCCATCACTACCGGCTCTCCGCCATCGACCCCGGCGCGCAGCAGGCCGAGTTCACCTTCATCGGCCCGGACAGCGAGTTCACCTCTCACCATCAGCTGCGCGAGGCGGAGTTCTCCCGAGAAGGCGAGCGCACGGTGATCGCCGACTACGATTTCATCCACGTGGTGCCGCCCATGAGCGCCCCGGACTTCGTCAAGGAGAGCGACCTGATTGCCGGCGAGGGACCCTTCCGCGGCGAGTGGCTGGATGTGGACATCCACACTATGCAGCACAACCGCTATCCGGAGGTATTCGGTATCGGCGACGTGATCGGCGCGCCGATCAACAAGACCGCCGCCAGCGTCAAGGCTCAGGCCCCGGTGGTCGAGGCCAACCTGTTGGCCCAGATGCAGGATCAGCCGCTGCCGGCCCGCCACAATGGCTACACTTCCTGCCCGATGATCACCGGCATCGGCAAGGCGATGCTGGTGGAGTTCGGCTACGACAACAATCTGGACTTCCTGCCCTCCTTCCCGTTCATCGACCCCCGCGACGAGTCCTGGGCGGCCTGGGTGATGAAGGACCGCATGCTGCAGCCGGCCTACTATGCCGTGCTCGAAGGCCAGGCCTGAGGAGATCGGACAATGACGATTCAAGGTGCACTGACCATCCTGATGTACGCCCTGGCCCCCTTCCTCTGGCTGATCGTGGCCGGCGTGGGTCTGCTGCTGGCCGTCCAGCTGGTCGCCCGGCTGCGCGGCTATCACGCCCTGGGCTATCGCTGCCTGGGTGCCAATCTCGCCGCGCTGGCGGTCGGCCTCTCGGGGCTGTGGTGGATTCCCGCCTTCACCAACTCGCGGCTCGCCTACGTGGCCACCCTGTTCGATTGGGTGGCCATGGTCGGCGCCGTCATCGGCCTGACCGTGGCCGCCTGGCTGGTGCTGCACCCAATCAGCTACCTGATGCGTGCGCCAGCGGCAGGCCTGACGCCACACCCCTTGCAGGATGCGCACCCTGCCGACGGCGAGGGCCACGGACAGGGAGTACCCCGCCAGGATAATCTAGCGGGTCAGCCAGGCGACGCGACGCTAACCGGGGTCAACAAATGGGAAGGAAGGTGTCGAGAAAAGGCGCCCTAGAAGATGGCATCTGACGAATGCTAGACAACGCTTTCTGCGCAACAAGGAGGTTGTCTGTTCCAAGCCTGGTGGCTGAACAGCGAAGGAAATCGAGCGCTCGAATTGAATCTGTCGATCGTGGAGTCACCGGCGATCATCTTGCGTCAGCTTTGCCTATGCTGGACGTGATAGCAGCCACACCAGAGCATGAGCGCCACAATCAACCAGGAGACCCTGCTATGTCGAAGACCCTGTTCGAAGCCCTGCGCGAAGACCATGACATACAGCGCGAACTGTTGGATAAGCTTCTGAAGACTTCCAGCGATAGCCCGGACCGGGATCGGCTCTATCGACGCCTCCGCGCCGAACTCCAGCACCATGCCGGCGCAGAAGAGCGCGCGCTTTACATTCCCATGATGGCGCACGACCTTACCCAGGAGAAGGCGCGTCACAGCGTCGCCGAGCACCACGAGATCGACGAGCTTCTCGAGACCCTGGACGGAACCGACTACGCGTCACCCGGCTGGCTCACACATGCCCGCAATCTCGAGGACAAGGTCCTGCACCATCTGGAAGAGGAAGAACACGAGGTCTTCCAGCTGGCGGGGCGCGGCCTGCAAGACGATCAGAAGACCTCACTCGCCGGGGAGTACAAAAAAGAGATGGCCAGGCGTCGCGAGCAAGACTGAGCTGAGCGGGCATGGGAAACGTCAGGCCAGCCGCCACACCCCTTCCAGAATACGCACCCTGCCGGCGGCCAGATTGTCGCGCAGGTTGCGCCCCATCTCGGCAAACTCATCACCGAAGATCAGCGCCGGCCCCGGCAGGTTCGGGGGCGGCTCGGTACCGGCCTCGCGGTGGCCATGCTTCTGGCGCCAGGCCAGCGCCGTTGCGGTCACGTCGCGCACGCTCACCGGCACGAACCCCGCCGCTTCCAGGCTCGCCTGAAACGCCTCTCGCTGCTGCAGGTGGCTGGTCGCCGCCGTGCGTGCCCAGGGTACCGGCAGCGCCAGCGGCTCCGGGTTGTCGCCGGCCACCACCTCATGCAGCAGCACCAGGCCACCGGGCGTCAGCAGCCGGCGCCACTCCGCCAGCACCCCGGCCAGGTCGGGCATGTTCATCAGCGCATGCTGGCACCAGATGACATCGAAGGCACCGTCCGGCAGCGGGGTGCGCGCGGCGTCGGCACACAGAAAGCGGGTGCGGGCTGAAAGGCCGGTGGCCGCGCTGAGCCACTCGGCCACCTCGATGAAGGCGATGGTGATATCGACGCCGACCACCTCGCAGCCGGCTTCGTCGGCCAGCAGGCGGCTGGCCCCGCCGGTGCCGCAACCCACATCCAGCACCCGCTGCCCCGCGCGCAACTCCCCCAGCGCCGCCAGGGAGCGGCTGGCCGCACGGCCGCCCAGGTGCAGTTGGTCGATACCGGCCACCTCGTCCAGCGAGAGCGTGCCCGGGTCGCGGCCGGCGGCCACAAAGGCTGCGTGCAGGCGCTGCACCAGGCTTTCCTCGCCCCCGGCGGCGAGGGCATCATAGTGGTCATTGATTAAGCGGGCATCGCGATCACGGGTGCGGTCGGTCATGGTGGCCTCCTGGCGTTGGGCAGGCGGCCAGTCTAGCCTGGCGCCACGCCCTCCCCCATCCTGCCAAGGTCACAGCCCGCCGCCGCCGGCGCCACGACAAGGAGTCCCTCCCAATGCCATCCTCCTCTCCCCTTGCCCTGCTGGGTGCCACCGCCCTGCTGCTGGCCGGCTGCACCGGCATCCCCAAGGGTACCGAGCCGGTCACCGGCTTCGCGCTCGATCGCTACCTGGGCCAGTGGTACGAGATCGCCCGGCTCGACCACTCCTTCGAGCGCGGCCTGGACTGCGTCACCGCCGATTACTCGCTGCGCGACGACGGCGGCGTGCGGGTGCTCAACCGCGGCGTGAAGCTCGCCGAGGGCGAGGCCAACGAGGCGGAGGGGCGCGCCTACTTCATCGGCGACGAGGACGTGGGCCGGCTCAAGGTGAGCTTCTTCGGCCCCTTCTATGGCGGTTACAACGTGCTGGCCCTGGACGACGACTATCAGTGGTCGCTGGTGGCCGGACCGGACCGCGACTACCTGTGGATCCTGGCCCGGTCCCCGATCCTGCCCGATGACACCTACCGCGACCTGGTCGAGCGCGCCGAGCGCATGGCCTTCCCGGTGGAGGAGCTGATCGAGGTGGATCAGGGCGAGGCCTGCGCCCCCTGGCGCGAGGAGGCCTGATCCATGGTCAAGAAGCACCCCATGCTGCAAGAGTGGCTGACACGAAGCCTCGAGGAGGCCGATTTTCCCGAGCAGGGCCGGCTCCCCGGCGGGCACTTCCGCCGGCTCGGCCAGGGGTTGCTGGAGCTGGTGCCCGACCATGCTAGCCCTGCGGCAAGAGCCTGCGTGCTCTCGGTGGGCATCCACGGCAACGAGACCGCCCCCATGGAGCTGCTCGACGGACTGCTTGCGCGGCTGGCGAGCGGGGGGCTGCGGCTCGGCGCGCCGACCCTGGTGATCCTCGGCAACCCGAAGGCGACCCGCCAGGGGGTGCGCTTCGTCGGCACCAACCTCAATCGCCTGTTCCGCCGCGCCCCGGACAGGAGCGGCTCGAAGGGAAACGGCCAGGAGGACGCCGGCATGGAGCCCGCCCGGGCGCGCGAGCTGATGGCGGCGGTGGACGCCTTCTTCGCTCGCCATGGGGTGCTTCCGCGGCTGCACTACGACCTGCACACCGCCATCCGCGACAGCCGCTACCCGCGCTTCGTGGTCAGCCCCTTCACCGAGCGCACGGCCGTTGAGGCCGCGCAATGGCGCTGGCTGGCCGCCGCCGATATCCAGGCGGTACTCCACCAGCACCGCCACAGCTGGACCTTCTCCCACTACAGCAAGCACTATCACGCCGCCCAGGCCTTCACCCTGGAGCTGGGCCGCGCCCTGCCCTTCGGGCACAATGACCTGGCATCGCTCGGACCCATGGGGGAGCTGCTGGCGGCGCTGCTCGAAGGGCGCGCGTCACCCGAGGCACCGCCAGGGCGCATGGCCTTCTTTCGGGTCGATCATGAGCTGATGCGGGCATCCGAGGCCTTTCGGCTGGCCTTCCCCGATGACACGCCCAATTTCACGTCCTTTGCCCCCGGCACCCTGCTGGCCGAGGATGGCCGGGCCGGGGAGACTCGTGTCGGCGAGACGCCGCTGGCCGTGGTCTTTCCCAACGCCGAGGTGGAGGTCGGCGCCCGCGCGGCCCTGCTGGTGCATCCGGAGCCGCCGCCGACGGGCTAGCCCTCCGATCAGGGCCAAAGGCGACATCGGCAGCAGAAAAACCCTTATAACAACCACAACGGGAGGGTAAAATCTTGCCCCTTTGCCGATCAGCACTGGACCCGCACCGCATTCCCTCTCGCCATCCCGCCCCGGCCGGATAGTGAATGTGTCGTTGCGCCCCTGCCGAGCGCCGCTTGCCCTCGGCGTGACGCCGCGGCGACCCTGACCCGGAGCCCATTCCATGGCCGAAACCCCGATTCCGCTGGAAGTCCGCAATATCAAGAAGCGCTTCGGCGATACCGAAGTCCTCAAGGGGCTGTCGCTCTGTGCCCAGAAGGGAGACGTGATCACCCTGATCGGGGCCTCCGGCTCCGGCAAGAGCACCTTCCTGCGCTGCATGAACCTGCTCGAGCAGCCCGACGAGGGCGACCTGGTCGTCCACGGTGAGGAGATCCGCTTCAGGAGGACGCGCCGCGGCCGCGAGCCCGCCGACTGGAAACAGGTGGTGCGCATGCGCGCCAAGCTCTCCATGGTGTTCCAGAGCTTCAACCTCTGGGCCCACATGACCCTGCTCGAGAACATCATCGAGGCCCCGGTGCACGTGCTCGGCAAGCCGAAGAAGGAGGCCATCGAGCAGGCTCGCGCCCTGCTCGAGCGCGTGGGCCTCACCGCCCGCGCCGACGCCTATCCGGCCCAGATGTCCGGCGGCCAGCAGCAGCGTGGCGCCATCGCCCGGGCGCTGGCCATGGACCCGGAGGTGATGCTGTTCGACGAGCCCACCTCGGCGCTGGACCCGGAGCTGGTCGGCGATGTCCTCAAGGTCATGCACGAACTCGCCGACGAGGGGCGCACCATGATCGTGGTGACCCACGAGATGGGCTTCGCCCGGGACGTCTCCAGCCAGGTGATCTATCTGCACCAGGGCCTGGTGGAAGAGGCCGGCCCGCCGCAGCAGGTGCTGGGCAACCCCCGGTCGCCGCGCCTGAAGCAATTCCTGGCCCCCAAGTATTGAGCGGGAGAGCACTATGCTGGATCTTCAAGGCTACGGTCCGCGGCTGCTGGAAGGCGCCGGCGTCACCCTCCAGCTGGCGGTGCTGTCGCTGGCGCTGGCCGTCCTGCTAGGCCTGTTGACCGCCAGCGCCAGGATGTCCCGCAGCTGGCTGCTGCAAAGGCTCGCCACCCTCTACACCACGGTCATCCGGGGCGTGCCGGACCTGGTGCTGATGATGCTGCTGTTCTTCGGCGGCCAGATGGCGCTCAACGTGGTCACCGATTCGCTCTATGACCGCTTCGGGGTGGACTGGTACGTCAACCTCAACGCCTTCGCCGCCGGCACGCTGACCATCGGCTTCATCTTCGGCGCCTACATGGGCGAGACCTTCCGCGGCGCCTTCATGGCCGTGGACGATGGCCAGATCGAGGCCGGCAAGGCCTACGGCATGTCGCCCTGGCTGGTGTTCCGGCGCATCCGCTTCCCGCAGATGATGCGCCACGCCCTGCCCGGCATCTCCAACAACTGGATGGTGCTGCTCAAGACCACCGCCCTGGTCTCGGTGATCGGGCTCACCGACATGGTCCGGGTCGCCGCCGAGGCCTCCCGGGCCACCCACGAACCGTTCACCTTCCTGATCCCGGTCGCGCTCGTCTACCTGCTGATCGCCAGCGTCTCGGAGTGGCTCTTCGCGTGGCTCCAGAAGCGCTACAACGTCGGCTTCGGAGGACACTGAGATGGACGCCCTCACGACCTGGTTCCATGACCTGCTGGCCAGCAACGTCATCTTCACGCCCCAGACCCTCGGCTACTACTGGGACGGCCTGGTGACCACCACTCAGCTGGTGTTCCTGTCGCTGGTGATCGGCCTGGTGCTGGCGGTGCCCCTGGCCATCGGCAGAAGCTCGAGCCGCCGCTGGATCAGCCTGCCGATCTACGTCTTTACCTATGTGTTTCGTGGCACGCCGCTGCTGATACAGCTCTATATCATCTACTACGGGGTGGTGTTCTTCGACGGCATCCAGGAGACCTTCCTGTGGCCGATGCTGCGAGAGGCCTTCTATCCCGCACTGATCGCCTTCACGCTCAATACCGCCGCCTATACCACCGAGATCTTCCGCGGCGCCATCAAGGCTACCGCGCGTGGCGAGATCGAGGCCGCCCGGGCCTACGGCATGTCGGACGCCCTGATGATGCGGCGCATCATCCTGCCCAGCGCCTTCCGCCGCGCCCTGCCCGCCTACGGCAACGAGGTGATCTTCATGCTCCACGCCAGCGCCATCGCCAGTGTGGTCACCCTGATGGACCTCACCGGCGCGGCTCGCTTCGTCTATGCGCGCTTCTATGCCCCCTTCGAGGCCTTCCTGTTCGTGGCCGCCATCTACCTCTGCCTGACCTTCGCCATCCTCTATTTCTTCCGCTGGCTGGAGAAGCGCCTGCTGGCGCACTTGAGGCCCCAGAGCTGAATCACCGCAGCGGCGGCGGCGCGAGCGTCAAACGCCCGTTGGAAAATCCACCGCCCGGGGCTTTCGGCCCCGCGGCGGCTGGGCTAGAGTCGACCCCGTAGGCACCTCGGGTGCCGCCTTATTACAAGGAGTGACTCCATGAAGAAACTGCTGACCGTCTCGATTCTCGGTGTGGCCATGGCCGCCGGCACCGCCCAGGCCCGCGACTACGACCACGTGCGCATCGGCGTCGACGTGCCCTACGAGCCCATGGAGTACCGCACCGCCGACGGCGAGCTGACCGGCTTCGACATCGACCTGGGCAACGCCCTGTGCGCCGAGATCGGCGTGACCTGCGAGTGGATCGAACAAGAGTGGGACGGCATCATCCCCGGCCTGCTGGCGCGCAACTACGATGCCATCATGTCCTCCATGTCGATCAACGACGAGCGCCGCCAGACCGTGCTCTTCTCCGACTCCTACATCACCATCCCCGGCGCCTGGTTCGCCCCGGAGGGCAGCGAACTCTCGGCGATCGACGAGGAGACCCTGGAGGGCAAGAGCATCGGCGTGCAGCGCGGCACCACCTACGACAACTACGCCACCGACACCTACGGGCGTATCGCCACCGTCAACCGCTACTCCACCGCCGACGACATGGTGCTGGACCTGCAGGCCCAGCGCCTGGATGTCGTCTTCCTGGAGTACGTGGTCGGCCAGGCCACCCTGCTCAACAGCGAGGATGGCGACTACCGGATCGTCGGTGAGATGGTCAGCGAGCCCGAGGAGTACTTCGGTGAAGGCTTCGGTATCGCCTTCCGTCAGCGCGACGAGGCCCTGGCCGAGCGCTTCAACGAGGCGCTGGCCACCCTCAAGGAAGATGGCACCTACGACGAGATCTTCGCGCGCTACTTCGACGACGAATGATTCCCGGCTCAGGGCAGTAGACAGCGGCCTCGCCAATGCGAGGCCGCTTGCGTTGCAATACGAGGTCCCGGACGAGAATGAGTCAGCGCCGTGCCGGAACTTTCGGCGGCTCTGCCTGTCACTGTGGGTCGCCCCGACAGGAAGGACAGAATGACCTCAAGGACCGCCCCCGCAGCCGATACGGCCGATACCGCCCCGCGCCCCTCGTCCACCTGGACCGGCTGGGGCCAGTGGCTGGCCCTGGCCACCATGACCCTCGACCACCTGACCCGCTACGTGCTGCCGGAGGAATGGGCACTGGACTGGGCAGGTTCGTCACTGGGCCGTATCGCCTTCCCGCTGTTCGCCGCCATGGTCGCCTGGCACGGGCTGTTCAATACCCGCAACCCGCTGCGCTACGCCCGGCGCATCCTGGTGATCGGGGTGGTCGCCCAACTGCCCTTCATGCTGATGCCCCGCGCCTCGGACGCCCTGCTGCTTAACGTCTGCTTCACCCTGGCCGCGGGTCTCGCCTGGGGCGCCTGGCTGCGCGAGCTGCTCGCCCGCTACCGTAGGGGCGAGTTGGAGAGCCGCTGGCTGGCCCTGGCGGGCGTGACCACCTTGGGGCTCTGGGCCCTGCTCGGCGATTGGGTCGAGTATGGCCACGAAGGGCTGCTGCTGGTGCCGCTGCTGATGCTCGCCATGCACCACCTGAACCGGGTCGGCGAGCCCCTCATCGAGCGCCTGGCGGCGGCCGCCCTGGCCCTGCCGGTGCTGGTGGTGGCCGGCCAGATGAACGCCACCGACATGGCCAAGTCCTTCACCGTGGCCACCTGCCTGGCGGCGCTGTGGCTGGCCGCCGGTGCCCACCGGCTGGCGCCGACCGTCCCCCTGGCGATGCCGCGCCGGCTGTGGCTGGCCTGGTACCCCGGCCACTTTGCGCTGATCGCGCTGTGGCTGTGGCTCGCCGGGGGGCTCGGCTGAGGCTCAGGGCCAGCTGTAGACCCCACGGTTGAGGCCATCGCGGATCGCCGAGATGATCTTGGCACCGCGCAGGGTGGCGCCGCTGTAGCCATCGATGTCGTCGGCCAGGCGCTCGGGCTCGTAGAGGGCGAAGATGGCGGTCACCGGCTCGCCCTCCAGGCGCTCGAGGATCTGGCGATGTTGGCGCATCACCGGGTAGAGGGCATCGCCCTCCTCCATGGCCAGGTAGTCATCGTCACGGTAGGCCAGGTGGCGGTAGGCCAGCCCAGTGAAGCGCCCTTCCTCGAGATCGAAGGTGATGTTCACCTGGATGATGCCCCGGTCGATGAAGACGCCGCGGTAATGGCCATCCTGCGGTAGGCCGAGCAGCGCCCGATGCAGGCGCTGGTCCTCGGCGGGCGAGAGCCGCGCCTCGGCCGTGTCGGCGTCACCGGCGGACTCGGCGGCCGCCTGGGGCCCGACCGGCTCGCCTGCCTCGTCCACCAGGCGCCCGATCAGGTACGCCTCGAGCATCTCCTCGGCCCGCGGACTGTGAGGCACGCCGGGGCGCTTGTTGTCCCAGCCCTCGGTGGCCTCCTTGCCACACCACTCGAGGATCACCGCCGAGTCGGTGGGGTGGTTCGGCACATAGTCGGTGATGTCGTAGACCCGGCCATGGATCGCCTTCCAGCAGCTATCGGCGCTGGCGTGCTCGTCCAGCTCGTCCAGGGTGATGGGATCCAGGCCCTCGTCGTTGGCCGCGTCGCGCTCATTGCTCGAGAGCGCCTTGACCGAGACCAGGGTGAAGAGGCTCGCCACGAAGGCGATGAAGACGGAGTAGGCGATCTTGTTCATGTTCATAAAAAATCGAAGACCTCGCTGTGGATGCGTGAGGCGGGAACCCCCTGCCCGGCCAGCAGCCGCTGCAGGTGAGCGTTCATGGCCGATGGGCCACAGAGGTAGATCTCCCTTTCGGTGAAATCCGGGCAGTGCTCGCGCAGGAAGGCCTCGTCCAGCCGCCCCCGCTCACGGGAGTAGTGCTGGGTGAAGGTGAACCCGTCGGTTCGCTCGGCGATCTCCTCGAGCTCCTCGCGGTAGTAGGCGCGATCCGGGCCATTGGCGAGATAGAACAGGTGAACCTGTCCTCCGGGGGCTGCCCCGGCGGCCAGGTCACGGGCACCGCCGACAAAGGGGGTGATGCCGATGCCACCGCCCAGCCAGAGCATGTCGCGCTCGGGGAAGCGGCGCCCGAAGAACTCTCCGTAGGGGCCCTCGACCAGCACCCGGGTATCCGGCGCCACCGCCTGCAGGGCATGGCTGGCGTCGCCCAGGTCCTTGATGCCGATACGCAGGCGCGAATCCGACGGCGCCGAGGCGAGGGTGTAGGGGTGCTCCTCGCCACGCCCGGCGGAAAGTGACTCGTCCAGCGGCGAGAGGTAGACGAACTGGCCCGCTTCATAACGGATGCCGGCCCCCTCGGGACGCAGCACCAGCTCCACCACGCCACGGGCCAGGGGCACGACCTCTTCGATGCGATAGGCATGCCGACGCCGCGGCGCCAACGCCTTGCGCCAGGCGATGGCGCCGAGCCCGGCAATCCCCAACAGCCACCAGGTCCAGGCTTCCCCGGCCAGCAGAAAGGCATGCCAGAGCCCCAGCAGCAGCGCCGCCGCCGAGACCAGGTGAAGACGCTTCCAGCGCTGGTAGTGGGGCTGGCCGAAGAAATCGAAGGTGGGCGCCAGGAACACCACCAGCGCCACCCAGGCCAGCCAGCCGAGCCACACGCTGCCGTGGGACACCGGCGGGAAGAGGGTCGCCACCGCGGCGTCCAGGGAGGCCGGCACCGCCGCGAGACCCAGCGCCAGGGCATGGACCATCACCAGGATGAAGGCGGTGAAGCCCAGCCAGTGGTGCAGATGCCAGAGCCGCGCCAGGCCGCCGAAGGGACGGTCGAAGCCTGGCACCCGGCAGCTCACTGCTCCGGCCAGCAGCATCATGGCCAGCCCCAGGATGCCGGTGACCCGCCCCACCCAGGTCAGCCACAGCTCGGGCGGGCCGCCGAGCCCACCCAGGCGCGGCAGCGCCGCCGCGAGCGGCAGCAGCAGAACCGCGATCAGGGCGATATCGCCCGGCCTCAGCCAGCGTCGCATCATGCCTCCCCTTGCCGAACGCTACCTGAACAGTGTCGCCGACAGGCGGCAGGCTTCAAGGCCTGCGGCACGTTGTCTCATCCATATTGATCTATATCAGGGAAGTCTGCTCAAACGGGTCCATACTGAATTCGACAATGGCATTAATTTCCCTGACGCAGGAGTTCCTATGGCAAGTCACCACAAGGGCGCGGGTCCCTGGCTGGTCCTCGGGTTGCCGGTTGCCCTCGGGCTGGCCTGGATCACCCAGGGCACCGGGGTGATCGAGAACGACCTCGAGCGTAATATCTACATCCCCGAAGAGCTGACCATGCCGCTGCAGGTCCAGGCCGCCTACAACGGCGAACAGATCTTCTTCCGCTATCGCTGGCCCGCATCACAGCCCCATGTCTACCACGACATGCTGCGCTACGAGGACGGTGAGTGGATTCGCCACGGCCGCTCGGTGCCAGGGCCTGACCCCGACGGCACCTACGAGGACCGTGTCTCCATGCTGGTGGATGACGGTGGCGTCCCACAGTTCGGCCGCTATGGCGGCTATATCACCGTCGGCGATCAGATGCGATTCTTCAGCAACTCTGCTTCACCGGCTGACGTGCAGGCGCATCCGCACCTGGGCGAAACACTCGGCGAGAGCGATGTCCGCAAGTACCTGCCCGCCACGCGATCCGACCAGAATGACTGGCGCAGCGTCGTGGACGCCGACGTGCTGGCGACCCAGCGCGAGGCGGGGTACTTCCTGGACCTCTGGCACTGGCGCGCGGGGCGCTCCAATGCCATCGGCGCCTCCGATGACCAGTGGGTCGGCGAGTATCGCCACGGCGATGCCGGTAGCGGCCCCTTCACCACCAACTGGGATGGCGACAACAGCCAGCCGCGCTGGATGCTCGACCCTGAACAGACCGGCGAGCGCGCCCTGCGCTGGGAGGACGTGACTTCGGGCCAGGTCGATTTCGACGGTATCTACTTCATGTCGGAGGACAATCGTATAGATTTCGATCCCGACCACGACTGGCAGAACGGCGATGTGATCCCGCGGCGCCTGCTGCGCCAGCCTGCCGGCTCCCGCGGCGACATCGCGGTGCAAGGCCAGGCCCGCTGGGAAGATGGCTACTGGGACGTGACCCTGGTGCGCGACATGGATACCCGAAGCCCGCTGGACGACAAGGCGTTCCGCGAACAAGGCGTCTACGACATCGGCATCGCCGTCTATCGCAACGCCACCGGCAGTCGCTGGCACTACGTATCGCATCCCTACACGGTGGGACTGGGACGTGAGGCCGACCTTCAGGCAATGGCCTTCGACGGGGACTCACCGGACTGGTCGGCCGACTGGTTCGAGATGACCCTGTTCTACCCCGGTCAGGTCGACTGGCCGCTGCTTAACAGCCGCGCCCACGCCGGCGCCGAGGATATCGCCGAAGGCAAGCCGGTACGTCCGCGTCACAGCGAGAAGCAGCTCGCCCTCTACGGGGTGGAGATGGAGTTCAATGACACCATCACCTCGCGCTGGTTGATGACCCTGATCGCGGGCCTGATCGCCATGCTTGGCGTCACCCTCGCGCTGGCACCCGCCTTCCGCCCGACTCGCCAAGGAGACCGCTCATGACCGGCACTCACGCCATGCTTTCTCACTTCCCGCTGGGCTTCTGGGCGCTGGCCACCCTGATGATCCTGGTCGGCGCCTTCCTGCCCGGCCGCATGGCCGAACTCAGCCGCGCCGCCCTGCTGCCGGTGCTGGTGCTCAGCCTGCTGGGCGCCCTGGCGACCCTGATCATCGGCTTCCTGATCTGGCCCATGGCGGCCAATCTTGCTAGCCCGCTGGCGCGCAACCATATCCTGATGGCGCTCTGGTCCCTGGGCATCTTCACCATGCTCACCGTGCTGGTGTGGCGAGCCGGCGAGGCCGCCTTCGACGGTGCCCGACGCTGGGTGCTGGTAGTCCTGGCACTGACAGGGGCATTGATGTTTGCCTCCGCCGGCACCCTGGGCGGTCACCTGGTGGGCGCCACCACGGCTTTCTCAACGGTGCTCGGCCTGATGGGATGGGAGGTCTACACCACCTTCTACAGCCCGCTCTGGGTCATCGCCGTGATGGTGATCATCGGCATTGCCCTGGGGGCCCTCGGCATCATGAGCCAGCGCAGGGCCGGCTGACACCAACACCACCCACCATGGCAGACAAGGGCCCCGCTTCGGCGGGGCCCTTGTCGTTGATGGCTCTGTCACCGAACCGCCTTTATTCATACACGCTGATGTAATACCCCGAGGTCATGCTCTCAACCGAAGTTTTCCCCCAGCGTTCGGACACGCGCCCCACTGGAGAGAGCCCCCATGACCCTGCATCAGCACCCCGGCCACGTCGATGCCATTCTCGCCGCCGGCGACGAGCCCATGAGCAACTCCTCGGCCAACGGCTACTTCGGCGACATCCTGCAGGCCCGCATCAGCCGCCGCGGCATGCTGCGCGGCAGCCTGGCCGCCGCCGTGGCCGGCGCCATGGCCACCCAGCTGCCCTTCGGCAGCGCCTTCGCCGCCGGCGGTGCCAGTGCCAAGGCGCCGAGCCTCGGCTTCAAGGCGATTCCGGTCAGCGCCGCCGACAGCGTGGTGGTCCCCGAGGGCTACCGGGTGCGGGCCATCCTGCCCCTGGGCACCCCGATCAGCGGCGCCATGCCCGCCTTCTCGCTGGATGCCAGCGGCGAGGAGCAGGCCCATCAGGTGGGCAGCCACCACGACGGCATGCACTTCTTCCCCCTGGACGACAGCTCCCGGGACGGCCTGCTGGTGATGAACCACGAGTACGTGGAGCCGCGCTTCCTTCACGCCGCGGCCGCCGGCCTGGCGCTGGACCGCAGCGGCTTCCCGCAGAACGCGGACGGCAGCCGCGACGACGACCAGGTGCTCAAGGAGCTCAACGCGCACGGGGTGACCATCGTGCGCATCCGCGAGGATGACGACGGCCAGTGGCAGGTGGTGGAGGATGCCCGCAACCGCCGCGTCACCGGCCTGACGCCCATGCGACTCGCCGGGCCGGTGGCCGGCACCGAGCATGTGGTGACGAAATACAGCCCGGACGGCACCCGGACCCGCGGCACCCTGAACAACTGCGCCCACGGCGTCACCCCCTGGAACACCTATCTGGCCGCCGAGGAGAACTGGGCCGGCTACTTCGCCAACACCGACGCCGAGATCGACCGCCGCCAGGCCCGCTACGGTATCGAGACCCGCGACACCGGCCGTTACCAGTGGCACCGCGCCGCCAGCGGTGCCGACGAATACGTGCGCTTCGATGCCAGCGCCCGCGGCGCCTCCCCCGCCGAGGACTACCGCAACGAGCCCCATGCCTTCGGCTGGATGGTGGAGGTCGACCCCATGGACCCGGCCTCCACGCCGATCAAGCGCACTCACCTGGGCCGCTTCGCCCACGAGGGGGTGATCTTCGCCCCGGCGGTGGAGGGTCAGCCGGTGGTGGCCTACTCCGGCGACGACGCCCGCTTCGAGTACATCTACAAGTTCGTCTCATCGCGCCCCTTCCACGCCGCCAGCGCCGACGGCTCGCTGCTCGACGAGGGCATCCTCTACGTAGCGAAGTTCCACGAGGATGGCCGCGGCGAGTGGCTGGCCCTGGCCCCGGGCGAGAGCGGCCTGACCCCGGAGAACGGCTTTGCGGATCTCGCCGATATCCTGGTCAACACCCGGGCCGCCGCCGACCAGGCCGGCGCCACGAAGATGGACCGCCCCGAGTGGGGCGCCGTGGACCCGGTCACCGGCCAGGTCTACTTCACCCTGACCAACAACACCCTCCGCGAGGAGGGCGACGAGCACGCCGCCAACCCGCGCGCCGACAACAGCTTCGGGCATATCATCCGCTGGCAGGAAGTGGGCACCCACGCCGGCACCCGCTTCGCCTGGGACCTCTTCGTGCTGGCCGGTGACGGCGACGACAGCCGAGATCTGGCCGGCGCCCCCCTGGATCAGGACGCCATCTTCGCCAGCCCCGACGGCCTGTGGATCGATCCGGAGCGCCGGGTGTGGATCCAGACCGACATCAGCGAATCGGTGATGAACGGCGGCATCTTCGAGGTGTTCGGCAACAACCAGATGCTCGCCGCCAACCCCGAGACCGGCGAGATCAAGCGCTTCCTCACCGGCCCCGTCGGCCAGGAGATCACCGGCGTGATCACCACCCCGGACCAGCGCACCATGTTCGTCAACGTGCAGCACCCCGGCGCCACCACCGAGGCCGAGGCCTTCGCCGCGGGCGACCTGGCGAGCCACTGGCCGGACGGCGGCAGCGCCATCCCGCGCTCGGCCACCCTGGTCATCACCCGCGAGGACAGCGGCCTCATCGGCGCCTGATCGCGCCTGCCGCCCCCCCGAACGCAGCAGGCCCCGCTCATGGCGGGGCCTGCTGCGTTCGGGGGGCGGCTAATCGAAGCTGAAGCGCGGCGCCGGGGCGTCGGGCAGCAGGGCCGTGCAGGCACGCACTTTCGAAAGCAGCGCCTCATGGGTCGGCGCCAGCAGGTTGATATGCGCAAGCTTGCGCCCGGGCCGCTCGCTCTTGTCGTAGCGATGCAGGTGGGCGTCCGGCAGGGCGAGGATGGCCGCCGGGTCGCCCTCGCGGCCGATCACGTTGACCATGCAGGTGGGCATCCGGGCAGCCGTGTCGCCCAGCGGCAGCCCCTGGATGGCGCGCAGGTGGTTCTCGAACTGGCTGGTCACCGCGCCGTCCATGGTCCAGTGGCCGGAGTTGTGCACGCGAGGCGCCATCTCGTTGGCCAGCAGGCTGCCGTCGGCGCTCTGGAACAGCTCCAGGGTCAGCACGCCCACATAGTCCAGCTCGTCGAGCAGCGCGCGGATATAGCCGTCGGCGGTCTGCTGCACGCTGTCGTCCAGGTCAGGTATCGGCGCGATGGAGTAGCGCAGGATGCCGTCGACGTGCTGATTCTCGGCCATGGGGTAGAAGACCACCTCGCCGTCGCGGCCGCGCACGGCGATGATCGATACCTCGCGCACGAAGTCGACGAAGGCCTCGACGATCAGCTTCGGATGGTTGATGGCGCGCCAAGCCTCATGGGACTCGGCCGGGTCACGAATCACCGCCTGGCCCTTGCCGTCATAGCCTTCGGTGACCGACTTGGCCACCACCGGGCAGCCCAGCTCGCGGGCCGCGGCCTCCAGCTCGTCGGCGTGCTCCACCAGGCGATAGGCCGGGGTGGGAATGCCCAGTCGGTCGAACAGCGCCTTCTCCTCGGCGCGGTTCTGGCAGACGCGGATCGCCTCGCTGGACGGGTAGACCGGCCTGACCGCCTCGATGGCACGTACCAGCGATACCGGCAGGTGCTCGAACTCGTAGGTGACGAGGTCCACCTTCGAAAGAAAGTCATCGAGAAGATGGTGCTGGTCCGTGTACACCATGACATCGCCGATGCCGGCGCTGGGATGGCCAGTGGTATCCAGGAAGGTGAAGCGGTTGGCCAGAGGGTAGCCGGCCAGGGCCAGCATGCGGCCGAGCTGGCCGGCACCGAGGACGCCGATGTTCATGGATCTTTCCATGCCCTTCTCCTCACTCACTATCGGGACGCGGATCGGGCCGCGGGTCAGGATGGTCGAGCACGCTCTGGGTCTGCTCGGCGCGGAAGGCCTCCACGGCAGCGCGCACCTCGGCGTCCTGCAGGCCGACAATCTGGGCGGCCAGCAGGCCCGCGTTGGTGGCGCCGGCCTTGCCGATGGCCAGGGTACCCACGGCGATGCCGCCGGGCATCTGCACGATGGAGAGCAGCGAATCGAGGCCCTTGAGCGCCTTGGACTCCACCGGCACGCCGAGCACCGGCAGCGCGGTCTGGGAGGCCACCATGCCGGGCAGGTGGGCCGCCCCGCCGGCGCCGGCCACGATCACCTGAAGGCCCCGCTCGGCCGCACTCTTGGCATAGTCGAACAGCAGGTCCGGAGTGCGGTGGGCGGAAACGACACGGGTCTCAAAGGACACGCCCAGGCGCTCGAGCATCGCCACGGCGTGTTCCATCACCGGCCAGTCGGACTTCGACCCCATGATCACGCCGACCTTCGGCGACTGTTCGGACTGCATGGATGCTCCTTGGCAACTGCCTCTGTGCGGAAAGGAAAGCCGCACATTCTAGCCGCGCGGCCCTCCCCCGTCACCTTGACTAGCCGGACAGCTGCGCTCGCGGCGGCTGGCCAGCCAGTTTCCAGCGATCACCGCCAGCATCACGGCCGCCCCGGCCGCCTCCACCACAAAGTTCGGGTAGAAGACCGCCACAATGGCCGGCAGCAGCACCACACGCAGTGGCCAGGCCAAACGGACAAAGAGATAGCCCTCCAGGGCGGCGGCAAAGGCCCCCAGTGCCAGGAAGCCGGTCAGTGCCGTCCACACCACAACCAGCGGCGGGCCACCCATGATGAGCTCCGGGTTGTAGACCATGAACAGCGGTATCAGATAGAGCCCCTTGGCGAACTTCCACGCCTGGAAACCGGTTTCCATGGGCTTGCTGCCGGCGATGGCCGCCCCGGCGAAGCCGGCCAGCGCAATCGGTGGCGTCACGTTGGAGTCCTGGGAGTACCAGAACACCACCAGATGGGCGATCAGCAGCGGAATGCCGAACTCGGCGGTCAGGGCCGGGCCCACCAGCACGATCAGCACGATATAGCTGGCGGTCACCGGCAGGCCCATGCCCAGCACCAGGCTGGCCAGCAGCACCATGATCAGTGCCAGAAGCAGATTGCCCTGGGAGAAGGCCAACATCATCGCCGAGAACTTCAGCCCCAGACCAGTGAGGCCGACGATGCCGACGATGATCCCCGCCACCGCGCAGGCCATGGAGACCGCCACAGCATTGCGTGCCCCCAACTCCAGGCCCCGCATCAGCTTTACCAGGCCGTTGCCGGTGGCAGTGGCGAGTCGCCCAGCGGTCACCGGCTCACCCTGCTTCGGTGCCACGAAGAAGAACCACACCAGAAAGCGCAGCACCGCTACCGCCAGCATGGTGATAACGGCGTAGTAGCCTACCCGCATCGGCGACATGTTCATCACCAGCAGCCACACCAGCACCCCCAGAGGCAACAGGAAGTGCCAGCCTTCCTTCATCACATCTCGCATCTGGGGCAACTCGCTTCTGGCCATGCCCTGCATACCCTGCTTCAGCGCGATGATGTGCACGAAGAGATAGACGGTGCCGAAGTACATGATGGCCGGCACGATGCTGACCTTGACCACCTCGAGGTAAGGCATCCGGGTGTACTCGGCAATCAGGAAGGCGCCCGCACCCATCAGCGGCGGCATGATCTGCCCGCCGGTGGAGGCCGCCGCCTCGATGCCGCCTGCCTGCTTGGGCTTGTAGCCCAGCCGCTTCATCAGTGGGATGGTGAAGGCACCGGTGGTCACCACGTTGGCGATGGCGCTGCCGGAGATCGAGCCCATGCCAGCGGAAGCGATGACCGCCGCCTTGGCGGGGCCGCCCCGCTGGCGACCGGTGGCCGCATAGGCCATATCGATGAAGAACTTGCCGGCGCCGGTGATCTCCAGGAAGGCGCCGAACAGGACGAAGATGAAGATGTAGGTCGCGGCCACGCCGAGCGGCAGGCCGAAGATGCCCTCCTGCCCCAGGTAGAGCTGGCCCACCACGCGGTCGATGTTGTAGCCGCGGTGCTCGAGGATGCCGGGCAGCCACTGTCCTAGCCAGGGCAGCTCCCCCCGGGGGCCGGAGAAGGCATAAAGGATGGCGATCACCCCGATGATAGTCATGCCCAGCCCCACCGCCCGACGCGCCGCCTCGAGCACGGTCAGCACGGCGATGCAACCTACCACGATATCGGTCTGGCTCCAGAACCCGGCGCGTCCGAAGATCTCGTCCAGGTAGATCACCAGGTAGCCACCGGTCAGCAGGGCCCCGGCCAGGAACAGGCAGTCGATGGCCCAGCCCAGCCCACCACGCCGGCGATGGGGTCCGAACACCGGAAACATCAGGAAGGCCAGCACCATGATCAGCATCAGGTGAATGCTGCGCTGGTAGAACAGTCCCAACGGTTGGATACCGGCGGAGTAGAGCTGGAACAGCGACAGCCCCACCGCCACCAGGGTGATCAGCCACAGCACTGGCCGGGCATGGTTCGCCTGGCTGCCGGGAACAATGGGTGTGTTGCCCGAATCGCTCATCGTGTTTCTCTCGAAGGGTCGTGTTTCAGTCCGATAGGGTCAGGCGGAGAGTGACGCGGCGGTTGGCGGCCAGGCGACTAAGGCTGATACGCTCACCCCCGACCACCAGGCGGTGGTTGACCTCCGGGGATCCGACCCGCAGGTGATAACGATTGCCGGGCACCGGCTCGTCGATCTGCTCTATCCAGTAGCCGCCTTCGCCGTCGGAAACCTGTCGCCCTCGCCCCGGCAAATGGCCGAGACCCGCGGCGAAGTCGGGCTGGTGGCTTCGCTCCAGCACCATGCGGCCCTCACTGTGACGATAGCAGTCGAGCACCGCGAAGCCTGCCACGGAGTGGTTCCACTCCAGGCACCAAGCCTCGCCCTCGGGCATCGGCAGCGCGGCAATCACGCGGCCGTCGTCGGCATGCACCTCCAGCCATCCCTCCGCGGCCAGGGCCGGCGGAGCGAGCAGCAGCAGACACATCGAGAGAGCCGCCGGCCCGAGGGCGCGGCGGCTTGCGGTCAGGATCGCGGCACGCATCGGGGCGCCCGGCTCGGTCACATTACTGGCGCTGGTGGTCCTGGACCTCGGCGCCTACCTCCTCATAGTAGCGCAGGGCGCCGTCATGGAAGGGGATCGGGGTGGAGTCGATGCTGAACTCCACGGTGGTGTCGTTGGCCGCCGGGTGCACCGCGATCAGCTCGTCGGTGTATTCGAAGAGGATCTTGGTGATCTGGTAGGCCATTTCCTCGTCCATCTCGCTGCTCACCGCCAGGACATTGGGGATGCTGATGGTGTGGACGGCCTCGTCCATGCCGTCGTACAGGCCGGCCCGCAGGTTGTAGGGGGCGAATACCGGCTCCGCCTCGCGAGCATTGGCCACCTCTTCCTCGCTCAGACCCACCAGGCGGATGTCACGGGTGGTGGCCAGGTTGAGGATCGAACTGGTGGGGGGGCCCACGCTCCAGAAGCCGGCATCGATGTCGCCGTCGCGGATGGCGTCGGCGGTCTCGTTGAAGTTCAGGCGCTGGGGGGTGAAGTCGTCATAGCTGATACCGTTGGCTTCCAGCAGGGCGCGAGCGTTGAGCTCGGTACCGCTGCCCGGGGCGCCGACGGAGACGCGCTTGCCGCGCAGATCCTCGAGGGACTCGACGCCAGAATCGGCCAGGGCGACCAGCTGCACGGCGTTGGGGTAGACCGAAGCCAGGGCGCGAATATTATCGAGCTGGCGGCCCTCGAAGTCCCCGGTGCCGTTGTGGGCCTGGTAGACGGTATCCGCCAGCGCCAGGGCCAGGTCGGAATCGCCGCGCCACACCAGGCCCATGTTCTCTACCGAAGCCCCGGTGACCTCGGCCACCGCGCTGGCACCCTCGAGGTGATTGTTGATCAGCTCGGCCAGGCCGCCGCCGAGGGGGTAATAGGTGCCGCCGGTGCCACCGGTGGCGATGGAGAGTTGTTGTGCCGCGGCCAGCGGGGCCGTGGCGATCAGCGAGGCGGCAACGGCGTACTTGATGGCTTGCATGGCAATCCTCCGGGCTGAAACCCGATTATCTTGTAGGGTTGTTATCGGCGCGGGAGATCATCGCGCCTGTTGAAAAGCTAGCATGCCCCCTGCGTGAGAGGCCAACGCCCGGATTTCTACGTTTCTGTTTTTTTTCGGCAATTCCACCAAGGTCGCCCAGTTGAAGTTCACCCCTCCACCATCGCCTTCACCTGTTCGACGATGTGCGCCCCGATGGGGAGAGCGGAGGTGGCCGCCGGCGAGGGTGCATTGCCCACGTTCAGCGTGCGCCGGGTGTTGACGAACAGGAAGTCGTCCACCAGCCTGCCGTCGCGGGAGACCGCCTGGGCGCGCACCCCGGCCGGGTAGGGCTCGAGATCCTCGAGGGTCAGGCTCGGGCAGTACTTGCGCACCAGCTCCAGATAGCCGCGCTTGTAGAGGGAGTTCTTCATCTCGACAAGCCCCGGACGCAGGTTCTTGCCCAGCACCTTGAGGATGCCGGGATTGGTGAACATCCGAGCCATATCGGCCAGCGAGATGTCGCGCTTGCGATAGCCCTCGCGCTTGAATGCCAGCACCGCATTGGGGCCGACGGTCACGCTGCCGTCGATCATGCGCGTCAGGTGCACGCCCAGAAACGGCATGGAGGGGTCGGGAATCGGGTAGATCAGGTGGTTGACGATGGCGTTGTGGCGCTTCGGAAGCCGGTAGTACTCGCCGCGGAAGGGGCAGATGGTGAAGCCCGGGTCGCGGCCCAGCAGACGGATCACCCGATCGGCCATCAGCCCCGAGCAGGTCACGAGATAGTGCCCCGCGAACTCGCCGGTACTGGTGGTCACCACCACTTCCTGGCGGCGCTCCTCCAGGCCGGTGAGCTTGCAGCCATAGCGAATCTCGCCGCCCATCCGCTCGAATTCGGCGGCCATGGCGCGGGTGACCTCGGCGTAGTCGACGATGCCGCTGGAGGGCACGAAGATACCCCCGACACCGGTGATGTTGGGCTCGCGCTCGGCCAGCGCCCCGGCCGAGAGCCACTCGCGCTCCAGGCCGTTGGCCGCGGTGCGCTCCCACAGCGCCTCCATGCGCCCCATTTCCAGCTCGTTGGTGGCCACCAGCAGCTTGCCACAGGTGTCATAGGGGATGTCGTGGCCGTCGCAGAAGGCCTTGGTGGCCCGGTTGCCCTCGAGGCAAAAGCGCGCCTTGTGGCTGCCCGGAGTGTAGTAGACCCCGGCGTGGATCACCCCGCTGTTGTGGCCGGTCTGATGCTGTGCCGGCCCCGCCTCCTTCTCCAGCAGCAGCATGCGCCGGTCGGGGTAGGTCTGCTTGAGCTGCATGGCGGTAGACATCCCCAGGATGCCGCCGCCGATGATGATGAAATCGTGCATTTTGCCTCGCTTGCCGAGTGGGCCAGCTGGCCCACATGCCCTGTCGAACCATGCCACGAAAGCATCATAGAATCGACACTGGCAAAAGCGCCAGACAGCCGCCATAGTGTGCGTGTCGAAATCGCCCACTGGAGCATCATGAGTACTGCACGTCACACCCACAGCGCGGATCTTTCCGACCCCCCGCGAAGCAGCCCTGACCTCGACGTCAGGGACCTGGAAAAACGTTCACGCCTCATGCGCATCGTGACTCGGCTGATCGCCGTCTCGGACCTCGGATGTCGAGAGATCGCCCGCCGCGCCGGCCTGCCGGCCCAGAAGGTCAGCGATCTGCTTTCCGGCCGCCTGGAGCACCTCTCCGTCGAAGAGTTGCAGCTCTTGCACCGCACCATCGATCCCCAGCCGACGGCCCACTGACGCCGCCGCATTAGACCTCGAGTATCACGCCCCGCCGGGCCACCGGCGGGGCGTGATGCTTTCCGGGCTTCCGGGACACTGTCTGCCCCTCTTTTCCTTTCCACTTTCTCCTGCCTGTTTTCCCTTTACCGTCTAACACTTGCATGAATATTAAGTGAGCATTAAGAGCTTGCTAACGTTCTCTTGATGCATATCAAGCCCATCGACCTTGGTCGTGGGTAGGCTTTCCGGTGTCACCCTCTTTTCCCGCCGCGGGGCGACCCCCTGCGACACCCAGCCACCGGAGGCGCCATGGATCACATTCGCCGCTCCCTTCTCGGCCAGCTGGCCCGCCTCAGCGCGGGTGCCGCCCTGATACCGCTCGCAAGCGTTGCCAGCGCCGGCATCAACGGCCAACCGCCGCGCCGAGAAGGCGACCCCACCAAGCGCTACGGCATGCTCATCGATCTGCGCCAGTGCATCGGCTGCCAGGCCTGCACCGTGTCGTGTCATATCGAGAACGACGCCCCGCTGGGCAAGTTCCGCACCACCGTTTCCCAGTACGAGGTGGAGCACCAGGAGACCGGCACGCTTGCCACCTTCATGCTGCCCCGCCTGTGCAACCACTGCGAGAACCCGCCCTGCATCCCGGTCTGCCCGGTGGAGGCGACCTACCAGCAGCAGGACGGCATCGTGGTGGTGGACAGCGACCGCTGCGTGGGCTGCGCCTATTGCGTCAACGCCTGTCCCTATGACGCCCGCTTCATCAACGACAAGACCCAGACCGCCGACAAGTGCACCTTCTGCGCCCACCGCCTGGAAGCCGGCCTGCTGCCGGCCTGCGTGGAGAGCTGCGTGGGCGGCGCGCGGATCATCGGCGACATGCGCGACCCCGAGAGCCAGATCAGCCGCCTGATCGCGGAGCATCGCGACGAGCTGATGGTGCTGCAGCCCGAAAAGAACACCCTGCCCCAGGTCTTCTACCTCGGCATGGACGAGCGCTTCATCACGCGCCCGCTCGCCGAGCCGGTGGCCCTGGAAGTCCTCGACCCCCACGGCAAGGAGATGGGTTATGAATTCCATGGCCATTGAGCTGCTCGCCCCGCGCTACGCCATCGCCTGGTACCCCTGGGCGGTGCAGTACTTCTTCCTGATCGCGATCTCCTACGCCACCCTGTGGCTGGCCGCCCCGGCGCTGGTGTTCGGCAAGAAGACATGGCTGCCCACCGCACGCCTGGCGATGCTGGCCTGCCTGACCACCACCCTGGTGGCCCCGGTGGCGCTGCTGGCCGATCTGCACCAGCCGCTGCGCTTCTGGCACTTCTACGCCTACTCTACCTCGAGCTCCTGGATGTCCATCGGCAGCCTGCTCCTGCCGCTCTACGTGGTGGGCGTGCTGGTGCTCGGCTGGCTGGCCTGGCGCCCCGCGCTGCAGGCCAACCGCCAGGCACCCGGCCTCATGGGCCTGGTCGCCCGCCTGCTGTCCTTCGGTGCGGCGCCCACCCCGCGCGCGGCGCTGGTGCTGGTGGGCCTGGGCACCCTTGCGCTCTCCACCGGCATCATGCTCTACACCGGGGCCGAGCTCGCCGTGGTCAAGGCGCGTCCGCTGTGGAACACCGTCTGGCTGCCGCCGATGCTGGTCGCCACCGGCTTTATCGCTGCGGCGGGTCTCGTGCTGGTCTTGAATCGGGTCAGCGGCCTGCGCGACATGGCCAGCAACGGCCAGATGCTCAAGGTGCTGCTGGGCGCCTGCCTGCTGGCGGGCCTGGTCGCCGGCAGCTGGTTCCTCGACGGCATCAATGCCAACGTCGGCTCGGTGGCCGCGGCGCTCGATTCCGTCCGCGCAAGCCCCTCCTGGCGCAGCACCGCCCTGTGGGGTGGCCTGACCGGCCTGGCCCTGTTCGGCGCGGTGCTCTACCTGCTCACCCGCCCCGCCGCCCGCCGCCCGGCCCTCTATGCCTGGGCCTGGGTGCTGGGCCTGGTGGCCATCCACATGGGCTGGATGTTCCGCTGGGTGGTGCTGATGGACGTGCAGCACGTGGCCCGCAACAGCGCCGGCTTCCACCACTACGGCATCCCCGCCGGCTCTTCCGGCCTGCTCGGCATCGTCGGCACCTTCGGCCTGTGGCTTGCCGCGGTCCTGATGATCGACCTGCTGATCCCGTGGCGCCAGGCGCGCCAGGGTGGCAGCGCCGCCGACCTTTCTTCTGCAACCCCTGACGCCCCTGCCCTTTCCGATGCCCGCAGCGCTGCACAAACCACTGAAGGAGCCCCCGGCCATGGCTAAGTCCCCTCTCGATACCTCACGCCGCCGCTTCATGAAGGGCGCCGTCGCCGCCGGCGGTGCCGCTACCTTCGCCGCCGGCTACGCCGACCCGCTGGCCAAGATGGCCAAGGGCGTCACCGGCAGCGCCGGCGAGAAGCCGAAGGATCGTATCCACGGCAACTCCCTGGCCCCGGAGTACCGGGTCGACCTCGACACCGGCGAGCTGACCCTCAACCCGGACCAGCGCACCGCCTTCACCATCTGCTACGGCTGCACCACCCAGTGTGGCGTGCGGGTGCGCATCGAAAACGACAGCGACCGGGTGCTGCGCGTCTCCGGCAACCCCTACCACCCGCTCTCTGCCGACGAGCACCTGCCCATGCGCACCCCGGTGGCCGAGGCGCTACGCCACGTCAGTGCCTATGGCGGCCAGGGCCAGGTCAACCGCTCCACCGCCTGCGCCCGCGGCAACGCCATGATGAGCCAGCTCGACAGCCCCTTCCGCGTCGACCACTGCCTCAAGCGGGTCGGCGAGCGCGGCGCCCGCGAATGGCAGAAGATCTCCTTCGAGCAGCTGATCGAGGAGATCTGCGAGGGCGGCGACCTCTTCGGCGAGGGTCACGTGGACGGCCTGCGCGCCATCCACGACCACGACACCCCGATCGACCCGGAGAACCCGGAGTACGGCCCGAAGGCCAACCAGCTGATGGTGATGGAGGCCACCGACTACGGCCGCTCCGAGCTGCTCAAGCGCTTCACCCTCAACGGCTTCGCCACCCGCAACTACGGCCATCACGGCGCTTACTGCGGCCTGGCCTTCCGCATGGGCTCGGGTGCGATGATGAACGACCTGGAGGCCAACGCCCACGTCAAGCCGGACATCCAGAACGCCCGCTTCATCATGTACATCGGCTGTGCGCCGAGCCAGGCCGGCAACCCCTTCAAGCGCCAGGGCCGGCTACTCGCCCAGGCCCGCGCCGCAGGCACCCTGGAGTACGTGGTGGTAGACCCGGCGCTGAACGCCTCCACCTCCCACGCCGCCGAGAATAACCGCTGGGTGCCCATCCGCCCCGGCACCGACAGCGCCTTCGCCATGGCCATTATCCAGTGGCTGCTGGACAACGAGGGCTATGCCAGAGACGTCCTGGCACTGCCCGGCAAGGCCGCCGCGGACGCCGCCAATGAAGCCACCCACACCAACGCCACCCACCTGGTGATCGACACCGCGGACCACCCGCGCCGCGGCCACTTCCTGCGCGCCAGCGATCTGGGCCTGGCCGAGGCCGATAGCGACGCCGACGCCCCCATGGTGGTGGTCGACGGCGAGCTGACCCACGGCGAGGAGGCGATGGCCGCTGAGCTCTTCGTCGACCGCGAGGTAACGCTTTCCGACGGGGTGGCGGTCAGGGTCAAGAGCAGCATGACCCTGCTGCGGGAATCGGCCCACGAGTACGAGCTGGCCGCCTACGCCGAGCACTGCGGCATCCCCGAGGCCACCATCGTCGAGCTGGCAAGCCGCTACGCCAGCCACGGCCGTCGCGCCGTGGTCAACTGCCACGGCGGCATGATGTCAGGCAACGGCTTCTACGCCGCCTTCGCCGTGCAGATGCTCAACCTGCTGGCCGGCAACATCAACATGAAGGGCGGCAGCGCCTTGGGCGGCGGCCAGTTCAACGGCTTCAGCCAGGGCCCCCGCTACGACCTGGTGGACTTTCCCGGCAAGCGCGGCCCCCAGGGGGTGTTTCTCTCCCGCTCGCGCTTCCTCTACGAGCGCTCCTCCGAGTACCGCCGCAAGGTGGAAGCCGGCGAGACCCCCTATCCGGCCCGGGCCCCCTGGCGCTCCTTCGCCCCGCCCACCCTCACCGAGCACCTGCCCTCTGCGCTGGACGGATACCCCTACCCGATCAAGGCCCTGATCGGCTGCATGGCCAACCCCATCTACGGCCAGGCGGGCCTGGAGGCGATGATCGCCGACAAGCTCAAGGACCCGAAGCGCCTGGGGCTCTTCGTGGCGGTGGACGGCTTCATCAACGAGACCAACCGCTACTCCGACTACGTGGTGCCCGATTCGGTGATGTACGAGGTGTGGGGCTTCACCGGCGCCTGGAAGGGCGCGCTGGGCAAGATGACCACCGCCTGCTGGCCGGTGGTGGAGCCGCGCCAGCAGAAGAGCGCCGAGGGCGAGCCGGTCTCCATGGACAGCTTCTTCATCGCCGTGGCCAAGCGCCTGGGCCTGGCCGGCTTCGGCGACGAGGCGATCCCCGATGCCGACGGCCGCCTGCACCCGCTCAACCGCGCCGAGGACTACTACCTGCGCGCCGGGGCCAACATCGCCTTCATGAACGAGCCGCTGCCCGAGGCCGACGAGGCCGATATCGCCCATGGCGGGGTCGAACCGCTGCTGCCGCGCCTTGAACGCACCCTCAAGGCGGAGGAGCGCGGTCGGGTGGCCTACCTCTACGCCCGCGGCGGGCGCTTCGATGACGCCAGCGACCACTTCCAGGGCGAGCGGCTGACCAACGCCTGGCGTCGGACGCTCTGCGTCTACAACGAGGTGGTGGGCACCAGCATCGACACCATGACCGGTCGGCCGAATCACGGCGTGCCCGGCCACAGCCTGCCGCTGCTGGCCAACAAGCAGACGATGCGCGAGGTGTTCACCGAGGAGGATTGGCCGCTGCTGGCCTTCTCGTTCAAGTCCAACCTGATGAACTCCTACGCCATCGGCAATGAGCGGCTGCGCATGATCAAGCCCTACAACCCGGTGCAGATGCATCGCCAGGACGCCGAGCGCTTCGGCATCAGTCACGGCGACACCATTCGCATCGACAGCCCCGGTGGCAGCGTGGTGGGCCTGGCGCTGGTCAGCGAGAGCGTGGTGCCGGGGTCACTGGGCATCGAGCACGGCTATGGCCACCGCGACCTGGGTGCCACGCCCCACGTGATCGACGGCGAGTCCCAGCCGGACATGCCCTGGCTGCGTGCCGGCATCAACATCAACGACCTGGGCTTCCGTGACCCGACCCGCAACGTGGATGGCACCTGGCTCGAGCCGATCAGCGGCGCCAGCGTGCGCCAGGGTCTGCCGATCCGGGTGACCCGGCTCGAGGCCTGACGGGCAGCGCTGTTCAGCCAGCCGGGCGGCTAGTCGCTCGAGAGCTAGTCGCTTGAGAGATAGTGCACGCTGAACAGCGCCTCGTCGTCGCACCAGACGGCGCGTGACCGGTAACCGGCGCGCGCCGCCAGGGCCTGGAAGCCCGCCATGCTGTACTTGCAGGAGTTCTCGGTATGCAGCGTCTCGCCTTCCTCGAAGGTGAAGCGCTGCCCCTCGAGGGTGATCGCCTGGCGCTGCCGGCTGACCAGGTGCATCTCGATGCGCGATGCCGGCAAATTGAAGAAGGCGCGGTGCCGAAAGGCGTCCACCTCGACCTCGGCATCCAGCTCGCGGCGCATGCGCTCCAGCAGGTTCAGGTTGAAGTCTGCCGTGACGCCCGCGGCATCGTTATAGGCCGCCTCGAGGAGGTCGTGACGCTTGACCAGGTCGACGCCGATCAGCACCCCGCTGCCCGGTGGCAGGGCCCGGCGCAGGCGGGCCAGGAAGGCCTCGGCCTGGGCCGGCGCGAAGTTGCCGATACTCGAGCCGGGAAAGAAGGCCACCACTCGCCGCCCATCGACGCCCGACGGCAAGCGCAGGCGCTCGGAAAAGTCCGCCCAGGCGGCGTGCACCTCCAGCCAGGGATAATCGGCCGCCAGGCGCCGGGTGCTCTGCAACAGGAAGTCACGCGAGATATCCACCCCCAGGTAGCGAGAGGGACGCATCGCCTCGAGCAACAGTCGCACCTTGCGGCTGGCGCCGCTGCCCAGCTCGACCAGCAGCGACTCCGGCCCGGCCAGCGATGCGACCTCCTCGGCGGCCCCGGCCAGGATGCCCTCCTCGGTGCGGGTCAGGTAGTACTCGGGCTGGCGGCAGATCGACTCGAACAGCCGGGAGCCCCGCTCATCGTAGAAGTACTTGGGCGACAGGGCCTTCGGGGAGCGGCCAAGCCCGGCGATCACGTCATCGCGAAACGATGACCCCGCAGCATAGACATGCTGGTCGTGGAAACGCACTGCAGTGGACATCGCTTGCCCTCGCTGACGAAAGGTTCTGGCGGCAGGATTCGACACGCCACGGGATCGAATTGCCTTAGACTGTGCCGGCAACGCCAAGGTCTCATCAATCTAGAGCGAGCCTGACCATGCAGCAACCGCAGCAGCCCCCGGGGTTACAAGTGCTACGGGATATTGTCCTCGTCGGCGGCGGGCACACCCACGTGGGGGTGCTCAAGCGCTTCGCCATGAAACCCGAACCCGGCGTCAGGCTCACCATGATCTGCCGCGACACCCATACGCCCTACTCGGGCATGCTGCCGGGCTATGTCGCCGGGCACTACCGCTACGACGACGTGCATATCGACCTGCGCCGGCTGGCGGAATACGCCGGGGCTCGCTTCTTCAGCGACGAGGTGATCGGCATCGACCCGGCAGCACAGACCGTGCTCTGCCGCTCACGCCCGCCGGTGCCCTACGACTGGATGTCGATCAATATCGGCTCGACCCCCAGCGCGAACTCGGTCAGCGGCGCCGGCGAACATGCCGTGCCGGTCAAGCCGATCCACCAGTTCAATGACCGCTGGCAGACGCTGCTCGAGCGTCTCACGCACCCACACACCGGGCACCACGCCGGCCAGACCCGTGTCGCGGTGATCGGCGGCGGCGCCGGCGGTGTCGAACTGCTGCTGGCCATGCAGTACCGGCTCAGAAATGAACTGACCACCCTCGCCCGCGACCCGAGCGACCTGCACTTCTCCCTCTTCACCCGCGGCGAGCAGATCCTGCCGACCCATAACCCCCGGGTGCGCCGCCACTTCCAGGCCACCCTGGAAAGCCGCGGCGTCGAGGTGCACACCGCCGCCGATGTGGTGGCTGTCGAAGCGGGCCGCCTGCAGACCGCCGACGGCACCTGGCACGCTGCCGACGAGATCGTCTGGGTCACCCACGCCGGGGGCGCCGCCTGGCTTCGCGATACCCACCTGGCGCTCGACGACGACGGCTTCATCCAGGTCGGCGATACCCTGCAGACGCTATCCGATCCGCGCATCTTCGCCGCCGGGGATATCGCCAGCCAGGTCAATCACCCCCGGGAGAAGGCCGGGGTGTTCGCCGTGCGCCAGGGGCGGCCGCTGGCCGACAACCTGCGCGCCGCCGTGACCGGCCGCCCCCTCTCGCCCTACCGCCCCCAGGCGAAGTGGCTGGCACTGATCAGCACCGGTGACCGTCACGCCGTGGCCTCCCGCGGCGGGCTCTTCCTCGCCGGCGACTGGGTATGGCGCTGGAAGGACGCCATCGACCGGCGCTTCATGGCCAGATTCAACGACCTGCCGCCGATGAAGGAAGGCGCCATGCCATCGCCACGCCCCAGCCGGGTGGCGTTGAATGAGGAAGAGAACCAGCAGGCGATCTCGGCCATCGCCATGCGCTGCGGCGGCTGCGGTGCCAAGGTCGGCGCCTCGGTGCTCTCCCGGGCCCTCTCGACCCTGCAGCCGGTGGCCCGCGACGAGGTGCTGGTGGGCCTTCATGCCCCGGACGATGCCGCCGTGGTCCGCATCCCCGCGGGCAAGGATGTGGTGCATACCGTCGACTTCTTCCGCGCCTTCATCGACGACCCCTATGTGTTCGGCAAGGTCGCCGCCAACCACGCCCTGGGCGACATCTTCGCCATGGGTGCCGAGGCCCAGACCGCCACCGCCGTGGCCACGGTGCCCCAGGGGCTCGAGGCCAAGGTCGAGGACACCGTCTACCAGATGATGCGTGGCGCCGTGGAGGTGCTCAACGAGGCCGGCTGCGCCCTGGTCGGCGGCCACACCGGCGAGGGCAGCGAGCTGGCCCTGGGGTTTGCCGTCAATGGCCTGGTCGATGCCGGCAGCAACGGCGCCGCCAACGAGGCCATCCTGACCAAGGGCGGCCTGCGCCCCGGCCAGGTACTGATCCTCACCAAGCCCATCGGCACCGGTACCCTGTTCGCCGCCCATGCCCGGCTCGGTGCGCGGGGGCGCTGGATCGATGCGGCACTCACGAGCATGTGCCAGTCCAACCGTCAGGGCGCGAGTTGCCTGCGCGAGCACGGCGCGACCGCCTGCACCGACCTCACCGGCTTCGGCCTGCTGGGCCACCTGGTCGAGATGACACGCCCGTCGGAGGTGGATGCCGAACTCGACCTGGCGGCGCTGCCGCTGCTCGAGGGCGCCGAGGAGACCGTCGCCGCCGGCATCCTGAGCTCGCTGCAGCCCGCCAACGTGCGCCTGCGCCGCGCCATCCGCGACCAGGCCGCCTGGGTCGAGCACCCTCGCTACCCTCTGCTGTTCGACCCCCAGACCGCCGGCGGCCTGCTGGCCAGCGTGCCCGCCGAGCGCGCCGATGCCTGTCTCGCTGCCCTGCACGCGCTGGGCTACGCCCGGGCCGCCATCATCGGCCGTGTGCTGGCGCCCGGTGAGGCGCTGGAGCCCATCCATCTGACGGATGGTGGTGGATAGCCATCAAAAAGTGAGGCTCTTCGCAGATTGGCGTGACAGACTCAGCGCTGCCCCTTAACGTCGCAAGGCTCGGGACGACGGGTGGGAGATCGGCTCTGCCGGGCGAATGGCGCCGCAGGCGCCCCGGCGGAGTTGCTGGCGTTGGTGATTACCGCCCAGGAGCCCTTCGGTCTCCCTTCGTCGAAGCGTCGAACCGCGGAAAAGCCCAGCTCCCACAGTGAGTGTTCAGCCTCAGCTAAGCGTCACTCCAGCCTGCGATGAACCAGAAGTGAGGCCGCAGGCGGCGACAACACGCGCCAGCGCGTCGCGCTCGGCCTCGGGGCGGAACAGCGGCGCCCGCGCCAGCACCTGCCGGCGAAGCCGGTCGAGGAAGGCCGGCTCCGCCTCGGCGCGACGCAGCAGGTCTCGCAGGGCGGAGGTATCGGCCACCGGGTAATAGCCGGCGTAGTCGTCGCCCAGCAGGCCGCGGTTGCCCGGGATATCCGAGGCCAGCACCGGCAGGCCGGCCACGCAGGCCTCGCTGACCACGTTGGCGCCCCCTTCCATGCGCGAGCTGATCACCATCAGCCGGGCCCTTGCCATCCACTGGCGCACCCGCCAGCGGGGCAGGTCACCGAGCCAGCGGTAGCGGGGGTTGCTGGCCATCTCGTCGCAGGCGGCGTCGGCCCAGTCAGGCGTATGCGCACCGCCGAGCTGGACGACCCTCAAGCGCGAATCCGCCGGAAGCTCACGCACCGCCAGGGCGGCGCGCAGGGAGTCCTTCTCCTCGCGCAGGTGGCCGGCGACCAGCACCTCGAACGCGCTTTGCAGGGGCCGCGGCGCCCGGGGTGGCAGGGGCAGCGCCGACTGGCGGACGACCTGCAGCCGCGGCAGGAAACGCGAGGGAAGGTCCTCGGCCAGGCAGTCATGCAGGCCGACCAGCACATCCGCCGCGGCGAGGCTCTCCAGGCACTCCTCGGGATGGCTGTGCTGGAAGCGGTAGACGTCGGTGCCGGTCAGCACCACCACCAGCGGGCAGCCGGGAAAGGCATGGCGACAGGCGCGAATGGCGGCGTGGCTGCGCACAGCGTGCAGCGCCATCACCAGGTCGGGCGGACGGCCGGCGAAGCGGCACGGATCCGCGCCGTCCTCGACGCCCACGATTCTCACCTGGCAGCCCAGTGTCCGCAGCAGACCCGCCCAGCGGGTCGCCGTGGCGCGATTGCCGGCGTGAGACCCTCGACCCGCCGGGCTGATCAGGGCTACCTTCAATGCCATGGTATCTCCTCGAGGAAGTCAGCATGCGCTCTACGACACTCAGCACACCGCCGACGCCGCCCCGGGCCGCCGATGAGCTGGCGGCGATGCTCGTCGATGCCCGCAGGCGCAGCCTGGCGCTGATGCAGGACATCCTCGAGGCTCGCGACCTGGGACCGCGACTGACGATCGTCAACCCGCCGCTCTGGGAGCTTGGCCACCTGGGCTTCTTCCACGACCATTTCGCCCTGCGCGAGCTGTATGGCCTGCCCGACTACCGGCTCGCCGATGCCGAGCGGCTGTTCGATTCCAGCAGCATCGCCCATGACGACCGTTGGTCGCTACCGCTTCCCTCACGCGAGCAGACCCTGGACTACCTGGCACGGGTGCAGCGTGCCATGCTCGAGCGCCTGCCCGACGGCGAGGCCAGCCCCGCCCAGAGCTATGTCTACCAGCTCACCACCCTGCATGAGGACATGCACGGCGAGGCCTTCCTGTATACCCGCCAGACCCTGGGCGACCCGGCCCCCGACCTGGGCACGCCACCCCACGACGTCAACGCTGCACCCGACCACGAGCCCTCAGCCGGGGCACTGACCGGCGACGTCGACATCCCCGGCGGTCGCCATCGACTGGGCTCCGACGACAGCGTTGCCTTCCGGTTCGACAACGAGAAGCCGCCCATGGAAGTAGAGATTGCACCCTTCTCGATCGCTCGGGCGCCGGTCACCAACGCCGAGTTCGCCGCCTTCGTCGACGACGGTGGCTATACGCGACGCGAGCTGTGGAGCGAGGCCGGCTGGCGGTGGCGCCAGCAACAGCAAGCGCAGGCGCCCGTCTACTGGCGTCGGGACGCCAATGGCCGCTGGGAGGCGCGCCGCTTCGACCGCTGGCTTCCGCTGCCCCTCCTTCAGCCGGTCATGAATGTCAGCTGGTACGAGGCCGAGGCCTGGTGCCAATGGGCCGGCCGCCGCCTGCCCAGCGAAGCGGAGTGGGAGGTTGCCGCCAGCCGTGAGCCCTCACCCGACGGGGCGGCTCTGGCACCCGGCAAGCGGCGTTTCCCCTGGGGCGACACGCCGCCGGACGCGCGGCTGGCCAACCTGGACGGCTGGCGCCTGGCGACGCTGGACGTGGCGGCACTGCCGGACGGCGACAGCGCCTTCGGCTGCCGCCAGATGCTGGGCAACGTCTGGGAATGGACGGCCTCGCCCTTCGGCCCCTTTCCGGGCTTCGAACCCGAGCTGTACCGCGACTACTCGGCCCCCTGGTTCAAGGAGGGCCGCTACGTGTTGCGCGGCGGCGCCTGGGCCACCCGAGGGCGGCTGATCCATAACGGCTACCGCAACTTCTTCACCCCAGAGCGCCAGGACATCCTGGCGGGGTTTCGTACCTGCGCGCCCTGAGCGGGGAAAGCCCCTCGATTTTCGGTATCATGCCCATTCCGGTTCCAGGCGCTAGTGCCCGCCTTCACTGCCGACGCTTTCACTGCCGACGCTTTCACTGCCGACGCTTTCACTGCCTAAGCTTTCACAAGGACTGTCTACCATGCCCCGCCACCGGTTGCCGACTCTTACCCTGCTGCTCGCCACCCTGCTGACGCCCGCCCTGGCCAGCGCCCAGAGCCTGGTCTTCACCGCCATCCCCGACGAGGATGAGACGCGCCTGCAGCAGCGCTTCCAGGCCGTGGCCGACTACCTCGCCGAGACGCTGGACGTCGAAGTGCGCTTCATTCCGGTCACCTCCTATGCCGCCTCGGTCACGGCATTCCGCAACAACCAGGTGCAGCTGGCCTGGTTCGGCGGCTTCACCGGCGTACAGGCACGCCAGCTGGTGCCGGGCTCCCGCGCCATCGCCCAGGGCGTAGAGGACCCCGAGTACAAGAGCTACTTCATCGCCAACCAGGCCACCGGCCTCGCCCCCCACGACGGCGACACGGCTCCCGAGGGGCTGCGCGACCTCACCTTCAGCTTCGGCTCCCAGAGCTCGACCTCCGGGCGCCTGATGCCGGAATACTTCCTGCGCGAACACCTCGGGGGCTCGCCCGACGAGCTGTTCAACCGGGTCGGTTTCAGCGGCAACCACAGCCGCACCATCTCGGTGGTGCAATCCGGCGCCTACCAGGCCGGCGTGGTCAGCTACAAGGCGTGGGAGAACGAACTCGAGGCGGGCAACATCGACCTCGACCAGGTGCAGGTGATCTGGGAGACACCGCCCTACCCCGACTATCAGTGGACGGTGCGTGGCGACGTCGATGAACGCTTCGGCGATGGCTTCACCGAGCGCCTGCAGCAGGCGCTGCTCGACATGGAGGACCCCGACCTGCTGGCCAGCTTCCCCCGCGCGGGCTTCATCCCGGCCGACAACGACGACTATCAGGAAATTCTCGAGGTCGCCCAGTCCCTGGGGCTGCTCGACTGATGACCGTGCTGGCGCTGCATGACGCTGTCGCGTCCTATGGCGAGGTGCGCGTGCTCGGTCCGCTGAGCCTGACCCTGGCCCCCGGCGAGCGAGTGGCGCTGGTGGGCCGCAGCGGTACCGGCAAGTCGACGCTGCTGTCGGTGATGTATGACCGCTGGCGGGACCAGGGAGCCGCCCTGATGCCCCAGGATCTGGGCCTGGTGGCGACCCTCTCGGTGTTCCATAACGTCTACATGGGCCGGCTCGATCGCCACCCCTGGTGGCGCAACCTGCTGACCCTGGTGCGTCCGCGACCCGGTGACGTGAAGCAAGTCTCTGCCCTGCTCGCTCGGCTCGGCCTCGAGGACAAGCTCTGGACCCCCTGTGGCGAACTCTCCGGCGGGCAGCGGCAGCGCGTCGCCGTGGCGCGGGTCATCCATCAGGGCGGCGGCATGCTGCTCGCCGACGAGCCGGTCTCGGCACTCGACGGCCCGCTCTCCGAGGTGACCCTGACCGCCCTCACCGAGGCCTACCCGACCGCGGTGCTGGCCATGCACGACGTGGACCTGGCGCTGCGCTACTGCAGCCGGGTGATCGGCATCCAGGAGGGAGCCATCGCCATCGACCAGCCCAGCCACCGCCTCTCCGCCAGCGACCTGCTGCCGCTCTACTGATGCCGTTGACCGCCACGCGTCGCGTTTCCCTGGCCCTGATCCTGCTGGCCGCGGTGTGCCTGCTGTTCGGCGACTTCGAGATCAGTACCCACGACCCCTGGCAGGCGCTGGGCCGCCTGTTCATGGGCTTGATCCAGCCCGACTTTTCCCGCGTCGACTTCCTCGGCGAGGCCCTGCTGCGAACGGTGGCCTTCGCCTTCGTCGGCGTGGGACTCGGCGCGGCGGCAGGCATGCTGCTGGCCCTGCTCTTCCGGCATCTCTGGGTGCGCACCTTCTGCGCCTTCATCCGCGCCATCCACGAGCTGTTCTGGGCGCTGATCTTCCTGCAGAGCTTCGGCCTGCACCCGATCACCGGGGTACTGGCCATCGCCATCCCCTACGCCGGCACCTTCGCCAAGGTCTATGCGGAGATCCTCGACGAGTGCGACCCCCAGCCGGAGCGCACCCTGCCGCGGCGCGCCGGGAGGCTCTCGGCGCTGGTCTATACCCGTATCAGCCAGGCCTGGCCGCACCTGGTCAGCTATACGGCCTACCGACTGGAGTGCGGCCTGCGTTCCAGCGCAGTGATCGGTTTCGTCGGCATGCCGACTCTCGGGTTTCACCTCGCGGGGGCCTTCGCCCAGGGCCACTACGGCACGGTGGGGGCCTTGCTGCTGCTCTTCTACGCGCTGATCGCCAGCCTGCGGCTGTGGGCCCGGCCACGGCTGCTGCCCGTCTACCTGCTGGCCTCGCCCTTCCTGCTGGGCACCGGCTTGCCGATCATGTGGAGCAATGTCTCGCGCTTCTTCACCCAGGACATCGTGCCCGCCCCGCTGCGCCGCGGCGAGGGGCTGGAGGGCCTGTGGCCCTGGCTGAGCGACCTCTTCCTGGGCCAGGCACTGCCCGGCATCTGGAACACCCTGCTGCTGACCCAGATCGCCCTGGTGCTCACCGGGGTGCTGGCGATGACGCTGTTCCCGCTGATCTCTCACCATTTCACGGGGCGCCACGGCGCCGGCCGGGTGCGCGGCGCCATCGGGCACGGGGTCCTGGTGGTGATGCGCTCGACCCCCGAGTACCTGCTGGCCTTCATCCTGCTGCAGCTGTGGGGGCCCTCGATGCTGCCGGCGGTGGTGGCCCTGGCGCTGCATAACGGGGGCATCATCGGCCACCTGGTCGGGCGCCGCAGCAACGAGATCACCCTGCGCCAGGACGCACCGGGTGGCATGAACCTGTACGCCTACGAGGTGGCGCCGCGGGTCTATGGCCCCTTCCTGGCCCTGCTCTTCTACCGCTGGGAGATCATCATGCGCGAGACGGCCATCCTTGGCATTCTCGGCATCGCCACCCTGGGCTTCTACGTCGACAGCGCCATCCAGGAACTGCGCTTCGACCGCGCCATGGTGCTCATCATGATCACCGCACTGCTCAACATCGCGGTGGACATCCTGGCCCGGCGCCTGCGTGCCCGCCTGCGTCTGAGCCACACCGCCCAGAGCGAGCCGTGACAGGCCTGACGACAGACGAACGCCCCTGCCGGGAGACCGGCAGGGGCGTTTTCGTGACTCTGCTTCAGGATCAACTGGCGGCCTGATCCTCAGGACGGTGGAACTGCACCGAGAGATCGAAGCCGCAGGCCCGCGCGTATCGCTGAAGGGTCTTCCAGCCAGGATTGCTGTCACCCCGCTCCAGGCGGCTGATATTCCCTTTCTGGGTGTGCATGCGTCGCGCCAGCTCCTCCTGGGTCAAGCCAGCCTGCTGACGCATGCTGATCAGGGTATTGGCCAGCTCGAACTCCGGTTCAAGCCGGTCATACTCTGCCTTGACGGCCGGGTTCTGGAGCGCCTTCTCTTTCAGTGCTTTCAGGCTCATCTCTGCTGCACCTCTCGCTGCCGTATACGGGCAAGTTCAAGCGCCTGACGGGGCGTTTTCTGACTTTTCTTCACGAAGGCATACAGGATCACGATGTGACGTCCTTCCCTGTAGCAGAACAGGGACCGTCCTATGCCCTCCTTTGCCTTTGCCCTGATCTCGAATAGTCCATCTCCCATCGCTTCCGTATGCGGAGGTCCGAGGTTGGCACCATGCTGTTCCACCATTTCCAGCAGCCTCAGCATCCTGGCCTGTATCTTGGGTGGCATGGCGAGGATGTCGTCCTCGACCCCGGCATAGAATTCGATCTGCCAACTCATCCCAACCATCCCTGGCAAGAACAGGTTATCAAATATGATAACACGGCAACAGAAATGTTCAGTCCCTCATGCAGCACCCATCACTCCGGCAGGTCGGTCACTGCCCCCGTCGAGGCGGAACTCACCGTGCGGGCGTACTTGGCCAGCACCCCGCGGGTGTAGCGCGGCGCCGGCTGCTGCCAGGCGGCGCGGCGGCGCATCAGCTCCTCGTCGGTGAGGTCGACCTCGAGGGTGTCGGCCTCGGCGTCGATGGTGATCACATCGCCATCCTCCACCAGCGCCAGCGGGCCGCCGTCGAAGGCCTCGGGGGTCACGTGACCCACCACGAAGCCGTGGCTGCCGCCGGAGAAGCGCCCGTCGGTGATCAGCGCCACCTCGCTGCCCAGGCCCCGCCCCATGATCGCCGAGGTCGGGGTGAGCATCTCGCGCATGCCGGGCCCGCCCTTCGGCCCCTCGTAGCGAATCACCACCACGTCGCCGGCCACCACGGTGCCGTCGTTGATGCGCGCCTGAGCCTCCTCCTCGGAGCCGAACACCCGGGCGGTGCCGGAGAAGCGTGTGCCCTCCTTGCCGGTGATCTTGGCTACCGCGCCCTCCGGCGCCAGGTTGCCGTAGAGAATCCTGAGGTGGCTCTCGGCCTTGATGGGCTTGTCCAGCGCCGCGATGATCGTCTGGTCATCGGGATAGGGGGCCACCTGGGCCAGGTTCTCGGCAAGCGTCTTCCCGGTCACCGTCAGGCAGTCGCCGTGGAGGAGGCCTGCCTCGAGCAGCGTCTTCATCAGCGGCTGGATGCCGCCGATGGCCACCAGCTCGCTCATCATGTAGTGGCCGCTGGGGCGCAGGTCCGCCACCACCGGCACGCGCTTGCCGATGCGGGTGAAGTCCTCGAGGGAGAGCGCCACCCCGATGGTGCTGGCCATGCCGATCAGGTGCAGCACCGCATTGGTGGAGCCGCCGAGCGCGATCACCACGGTGATGGCGTTCTCGAAGGCTTCCCGGGTCATGATGTCGGAGGGCTTGATGTCGCGTTCGAGCAGCGCGAGCACCGCGCCCCCGGCCGCCTCGCAGTCCTCGCGCTTGTCATTGGAGACGGCGTTCTGGGCCGAGCTGCCCGGCAGGCTCATGCCCAGCGCCTCGATGGCCGAGGCCATGGTGTTGGCGGTGTACATGCCGCCGCAGGAACCGGGCCCGGGGATCGCCGTCTCCTCGATCTGCTTGAGCTCGATCAGGTTAATATCGCCGCGCGAGTGGGCGCCCATGGCCTCGAACACCGAGACGATGTCGGTGTGGCCCTTGCCGGGCAGGATGGTGCCGCCGTAGACGAACACGCTGGGCCGGTCGAGCCGCGCCATCCCCATCAGGCAGCCCGGCATGTTCTTGTCGCAGCCGCCGATGGCCACCAGACCGTCGAAGCCCTCGCAGCCGGCCACCGTCTCGATGGAGTCGGCGATCACCTCCCGCGACACCAGGGAGTACTTCATGCCCTCGGTGCCGTTGGCGATGCCGTCGGAAATGGTGATGGTGTTGAAGATCACCCCCTTGCCGCCCGCGGCATCGGCGCCGTCGCTGGCGTGGCGGGCCAGCTCGTCGATATGGCTGTTGCAGGGGGTGAGATTGCTCCAGGTCGAGGCGATGCCCACCTGGGGCTTCACGAAGTCCTCATCGGTGAAGCCCACCGCACGCAGCATGGCGCGGCCGGCCGCCTTGCCGGGGCCGTCCACCACCTTGGCGGAGTGGCGGCGGCGGGGATCCTTCGGGGTATCGCTCATGGCAGGGCTTCCTCTGATGATCGGGTGACCCTCAGAGGGTGGCCGCTCACCGCCCGCCTGGCAACCACAGGTGCCTCTGCGTCGGAACTGGGTTACGCGACGAACGGGCTGCTAGAGTATCGGGCGCCACATCGCAATCCCATCGATCGAACTCATTCGTCAAACAAACAGGGAGCGTTACATGGACCACAACTCACAGGAGCTGCTGCGCGACCTCGTCGAGCCGCTCTACCGCGGCAAGTTCTGGATGCAGCTGACCGGCGTCATGCTGATCCTCTCCGGCATCCTCACCGCCCTCTCCATCGTCGGCCTGATCGTGGCCTGGATTCCCATCTGGGCGGGCTGGGTGCTGATGCAGGCGGCCGGCGCCGCCGGGCGGGTCTACGAAAGCGGCGACCCGAGAGACATGAAGCTCGCCCTGGCCAAGCTCAAGACCTACTTCACCATCTTCGGCGTGCTGATCCTGATCTATCTGACCATCGCGGTGGGCGGCATGCTGTTCGGTGCCATCGGCATGACGGGCATGATGGGCGGGCATATGTAGTCCGGCCGGCACTTCCGAATGCAGGCGCCCCCGCCGGGAAACCGGCGGGGGCGTTTTCACTTGGCGGCATTGCTGCATCGTACGGCAGGGCCTATACTTTATCGCAAAATGCGATAGAGCAGGCGCCATGCATGTCATCACCCAGAAGCGTATCTGGGAAGCCAAGCAGAAATGGCCCCAGGCCGCTTTTGCACTGGATGCCTGGTATCGACTCATGAAGTCGAGCGAGCCCGGTAGCTTCGCAGAGATGAAGGCGCTGTTTCCCGCTACCGACAAGGTCGGCCGGCAGCATGTCTTCGATATCGGGGGCAACAAGATTCGCCTCATCGCCTTGGTGCACTATCGGTTCAAGAAGATCTATATCCAGCACGTCCTCGACCACACCGAATACGACAGGGGGCACTGGAAGGAGTGAACATGACCAGCATCGTCCAACAGGCTGCCGCCCACTGGCGCTTCGTGGCCCCCCTGCTCAACGCCCCGGAGTCGGAAGACGACTACGACGCTCTGGTCGCAGCGCTCGATGAGCTGCTGGTGCTGATCGAGGATGACGAGGAGCACCCCCTGGCGAGCCTCGCCTCCCATATGGGTGACCTCATCGAGGAGTACGACGACGCCCACCGCCCGATGCCGGAGGTGAGGGGCGCCGACATGCTCCGCCACCTGATGCAGTGGCATGACCTCGACCAGTCGAGCCTGCCCGAGGTCGGCACCCAGTCGGTGATCTCCGAGATCCTGGGCGGCAAGCGACGCCTGAACGTCCGTCAGATCAAGGCCCTGACGCAGCGCTTTGGCCTGCCTGCCGACCTCTTCCTCGACTGAGCGCCGGGCCATCACTTCCGCACGCTCGGCGGGGGCTGCTACCGTCCGGTGGCCGGCAACCCGCTCAGCGCGGCATCACGGCATCGTGGAAGGCACGCTCCCGGGCGACGGTCTCGCGGAAGCACACGGCCATGCGGGTGAAGGCGGCGTCATCGAGCCCTTCCGCCTCCTCGTCCAGCCGGCGGCGCAGCCAGGCGACAAACTCCTGGAAGGCGGGGTTGTCGTGCAGGTCGATCCACTCCCCCATCAGCGGATGCAGCCCCTCTACGCGGGTCACCCGCAGCGCCCACTCCAGATAGACCCACTCGGTGACCACCAGTGCTGCCAGCATCTCGGCATAGCCGCCGCTGTGGCCCGTGTCGCGCAACAGCGCCTGGAAGGCCAGGGTCTCGGGCAGGTAGTCCGGCGCCTCGCGCCGGGCCTGGGGTACCGCGAAGGCCTCGAAGGTGCGCTGGAAGGTGCTGTTCTCGTCGCTGGTCAGCATGCCCATGAACTGGCCCAGCACCACCCGGTCCGCCATGCTCGGCGCGTGGCCGATGGCGTGGCCGATCAGCGCGGTGAAGGGGTCCACGAAACCGTAGTCCTGCACCATGTAGGCGGCGAAGTCGTCACCCGCCAGCCGCCCCTCGGCCAGGGCGTCGAACAGCGGGTGATTCACGGTGGCCGACCAGTCGGGCTCGCTGATCGCGCGCAGCCAGTCGGTGATGCGCGCCGATTCGTGATTGGCGGCCCAGGCGTTCCAGTCGGAGCGTGTCGTCACAGGGCATCTCCCTTGATGGTGGGTTGAAATCTTGCCCCCGGCCGCAGCCAGGCGATCAGCAGGCTGGCCAGGGTGGAGGCGAGCAGCGCGCCCAGGAAAGGCGCCAGGGTCGGGATGCTGTCCGGGAAGCTAGCCGCCAGCACGCCAGCGGAAAGGCTACCCAGGGTGATCCAGCCCGGCAGCACCGCGCCGAGCAGGCCCGCCACACCACCGGCCACCGCCGCCAGCGGCGACATGCGCCGCCACAGGCCCAGCAGTACCGGCACCACGATGGCCGCGCACAGCAGGTCGGCGATCAGGAACAGGCGCAGCACCGAGAAGCCCTGCAGGGCCACCCACACCACCGGCACCATCAGCGCCACCGTGACCCACCGCGCCGCCCGCACCGAGAACCCGCGCCGGCCGGAGCTGGCCACCGCCATGGAGGCGATGGCGTTCTGCAGGGTGTCCACGCTGGAGGCCACCAGGGTCACCGCCAGCACCAGGGCCGGCAGGCCCAGCCAGGCGGGCGCGGCAGAAAGCAGCGCGAAGAAGGGAATCGGCGGCTCGCCCAGGGGCAACGAGTGCATCGCCGCCAGGATCCCGAGCCCACCGATGGCCATCACCACCAGCAGGCTGCTGGCGCCGCCCAGCAGCGCCCCGCGACCGAGCGCTCGGTCGTCCTCGGCCGCCCAGATGCGCTGCCAGTAGCCCTGGTGGAAGAGATTGGCCGCTGTGACCGCGATCACCAGGGTCAACGCCACGGAGAGCGCACTGCCGGCGGGTATCGACGGCATCACCGCCCCGGCCGGCATCGGCGGCAGCCACCACCAGGCCACGCCGCCGACCAGCACCAGCAGGGCCAGCAGCAGCCAGGCCTGCCAGCGGTCGGTGGCGAGGCTCGCCCGCAGCCCGCCCAGGGTGGTGTAGACCAGGGTCACCACCGCCACACCGAGGATCACCAGCGGCGGCGGCACATCGGAGAGCAGCGCGGCGATGGCGCCGATGGCGGTGAGCTCGGCGGCCAGGAAGATGGCCATATAGGCCACGGAGACGAAGGAGACCCAGCGCCGCACCCCGGCGCCGTAGCAGGCCTCGGCGAACTCGCCGATGCTGCGCCCTTCCGGCAGGTGGCGGCGGATCGCCGGGCCGTAGAGCCCCAGTATCAGAAACGGCAGCGAGGAGCCGATGGCGTAGCCGGCCAGCGCCACCGGCCCCACGAAGGCGCCGATCTCCGGCGGCGCAAAGAGGATCCAGGCCCCCATGCTGGAGGCCAGGAACGACAGCCCGATGGCCTGGGCACCCTGGGAGTTGCGGGCGGTGACGTAGTCATCGAGCAGGCCATCGGCCCGGCGGGCCCGCAGGCCCAGGAACGCAAAGCACAGCAGCGCCGCACCCAGCACGGCAGACGTCAGGTAGGGCATGTCGCACTTCCTCCGCCGGCATGAACCGGATCAGGTTCCAGGGTCGGCGCTTGGCCCTCTCAGCCCCCGCAAGTGCGGTGGGACTCCCCTGGCGACAAGTGAATGAGTTGTGTGGGCGCGCCTCCATCGTTATAGAGGCCGGCCGAAGGCATCATAGCGAGGCCGTGGTCTGGCGGCCAGCCGGCGCAGGGCTCACCACTCGCCATCATGCCCAGACATCGCAGCTCTCACGCCAAGAACCGGTGTAAAAACCACCCCTCTTGATTAGTATGAACGGATACTAGCGGCATAGAGCGGAGAGCCAGCCTTGCTGAATATTGACACTCGTCTTCGACAAGCGGCCTTCCAGCGCCTTGAGGACATCTCTCGACAATTCTCGAATGATGTCCCCTGGGAGGCTATTGCCCAGCGCGTCCCCTTTGATGTAGAGCCGTTTTTTATCGCCAGCCGGGCGATCGGCATCTTCAAACCCAAGCAGATGCAGGATGGCATCTTGAGCATCAAAACCGTGGTGCCCAAACAGGGTCGGATTAACATCTACTCTGATGGTGCAAGTGACGAGGGAGGTTTCTGGTACTCTCTGGAAGCGGGAGGCACAGCCAAGGCGGCCAATCGGCAGCTATTGATAAGCTATGAGAGAAAAGACCCGATCATATACTTGATGGGAGTAGCTCCAGGCCGCTATTTCCCCTTATGGCCCTGCTATATCGACAGCGTGGACATAGCCAGGGAGCTGTGCCATGTCAGCATGCATGACAGAATTGGCGCTGCGCGCCATGTCGCAGAAGGCGCGGGCACTTATGAGGTCGACGAAGTTGAAAAGCGTTACGTGATCAGGGAAGCCAAAACGCGTGTTCACCAGGCCGAGTTCCGAGCACGCGTTATGCAGGCATACTCCAACCGTTGCGCCATGACTGGACTTCCCGTGCCCGAGCTTCTGGAAGCGGCCCACATCATTCCCGACACTTACCATGCGGGCACCGCCGAGGTAAGCAACGGCATATCTCTCAGTCGCCTGCATCATAGGGCTTACGATGCCGACCTAATTGGCATAGACCCCGATTACCGGATTCATCTGAATGCCGACCTACTTTCGACACAGGATGGACCTCTGCTCGAAAGCATGAAACAGCTCAACGGAAATAGGATCTCTGTCCCCAAACACTCCGAGGAAAAGCCGAGCAAGGAGGCCCTTGGGCTGCGTTATAAGCGGTTTTTGTCTCGATAGAGTCTGCTACTTCTCCCGCGGCACCCGCCCCATCAGGTAGAACTCCTCGTTGGGCGGCGTGCCGGCCAGGGTGACCAGTCGATTGGACATGCCGAAGAAGGCGGCGATGGCGCCGATGTCCCAGATGTCGTCCTGGGTGAAGCCGACCTCGAGCAGGCGGGTCTGCCATTCGTCGGTAAGCTCGCCGACGTCCAGGCCGCAGTGCATGGCGAAGTCGAGCATCACGCGGTGGCGCTCGCTGAGACCAGCGACACGGTGGTTGATGGCCACCTGATCGGCCAGCAGCGGGTCCTTGCTGTAGATACGCACCAGGGCGCCGTGGGCGACCACGCAGTAGAGGCAGCGGTTGCGGGCGCTGGTGGCCACCACAATCATCTCCTTCTCAGCCTTGGTCAGGGTATCGGCCTCCCGTTCCATCAGAGCGTCGTGGTAGGCGAAGAAGGCGCGGAACTCGGCCGGGCGGTGGGCCAGCATCAGGAAGACGTTGGGGATGAAGCCCGCCTTCTCCTGCACCGCCAGCATGGCATCGCGGATATCCTCGGGCAGGTCCTGGATCGACTCGGGAATGGGAAAGTGGCTGATCGGCGTGGTCATGGTGGCTCCTGAACGGGCGATGATAGCGGCTCGAATTCCAGTTAACGTCAACGTTATTTGTCTGTCCATTGGACCTGTGGTGCAGGCCCCGGTATCGGCTTCAGGCCTCAGGTTCTACCACCAGCCATCTGCTAGTCGGGTGACAAAAAAATCGGGAGCCCACGCCTGTAACGCTATACTAAATGGGACCCAGGACTCCCATCGGATCATGCCCATCGCAATGTCGGCATGAGCATCGCGGTGCCCCGAGACTCGACGGCGCACCGCCACATCACCTGCTCGCGCCGCCAGGCCCTGATCCAGGGCAGTTGGTCGGCACCGAGTGCCTGACGACGGACCGACCCGAGGGTCGACGGCCTATGACGTCAGGCGGGGTATGGCAAAGCTCGGGATATCGGGTCCTCTGTGCCTCGCCCTCCCGAGGAGGGTGTCATGACAACTCATATCGATAACATAGCACTCAAGGAGTTACGCCAGAACTTCTCGGGGGAGATCCTGCTCCCTGAGGATGCCGGCTACGACGAAGCGCGACGGCTGTTCAACGCCATGATCGACCGCCACCCGGGGATCATCGCCCAGTGCGCCGACGTGGAGGATGTGGTCGGTGCCGTGAAGTTCGGCAGCAGGCTCGGGCTCGAGATCGCCGTGCGCGGCGGCGGTCACGGCGTCGCCGGCAAGGCCCTGACGGAGGGTGGGCTGGTGATCGACCTGCGCCGGCTGCATGGCGTGACGGTCGACCCGGAGGCGCGCACCGCCTCCGTCGGCGGCGGCGCGACCATGAGCCACCTCGACCGCGCCACCCAGCCGCACGACCTGGCGACAACGGGTGGGCGGGTGTCGACCACCGGCGTGGGCGGCTACACCCTGGGCGGTGGCGACGGCTGGCTGGCTCGCAAGTTCGGGCTGGCCTGCGACAACCTGCTGGCCGCCGAGCTGGTGACCGCCGACGGCAGCCTCGTCCATGCCAACGAACGGGAGAACCCCGAGCTGTTCTGGGCACTACACGGGGGCGGCGGCAATTTCGGGGTGGCCACATCGCTGACCTTCCGGCTGCATGCGCTGCCGCAGGTCACCGCCCTGCTGCTACTGTGGTCGCCCGAGAAGGCACCAGAGGTCCTCCACGCCTATCGCGACTTCCTGGAAGCGGCAGCTGATGACGTCAGCGGTGCCGCCCTCTACGTGACGGCCCCGCCGGAAGCCTTCGTGCCCGACCACCTCGTCGACCGGCTCACGTTCGCCGTCCTGGTCGTCTACACAGGGCCGGAAACCGAGGCGCGCGACGTGGTGGCACCGTTGCTGGCACTGGGCCACGAGGGCGAGATGATCGCCGAGATGCCCTACGCCGACCTGCAATGCATGCTCGACGACCCGCCCGGCTACCGCAACTACTGCTCGGCCGAATATCTGGATGCCTTTCCCGACGAGGCGCTCAAGCGGTTCTGCGAACGAGCGGGCGACATGATCGTGCCGTCCCACTCCCAGCACGTGCTGATTCCTCAGGGGGGTGCGGTGGCCAGCGGGCCTTCCGACTTTCCTCTCCCCTGGCGGCAGGCGCCCTGGGCCGTCCACCCCTTCGGGATGTGGGAGAACCCCGACGACGACGAACGCGGCAGGCAGTGGTCGAACCGGTTGCGACGCGACCTGAGCCCCTGGGCCAGCGGCAGCGTCTATCTCAACTTCATCGGCGACGAAGGCAGGGAGCGGATCATTGCCGGCGTCGGACGAGAGAACTACGCGCGACTCAGCAGGATCAAGGCTCAGTACGACCCGGAGAACCTCTTCCACCTGAATCAGAATATCGTGCCGGCCTGAGCCCGGCCGCCCGCGGAACCATTGCGCACTGGCAACAACTGCTCGCTGGCTACGAGACGCGACCCCGCCTCTTGCTAGGCGGGGCCGCGCCTTGTCTCCCTGAGACGAACCATGCAGCGAGCTTGGGACTCAGGTCGAGGTAAGGCTTCGCTTTGTGCCCCGCCGCAGCACCGGCTAGCATTACCGTATTACCTCGCAACCCGGAGGGAAGTCCCGATGACCACGGCAACCAGCCGTCTTACCAGCAAGTACCAGGCCACCATTCCTGGCGCCGTGCGCAAGGCGCTGGACCTGCATGCCGGTGACGCAATCAGCTTCGAGATCGAGGATGGCGAGATTCGGCTGCGCAAGGCGCACCCTCTCGACCTGGCTTTTACCCATGCCGTCGAGGAAACCCTGAGCGAGCGGGGGTCCGACGCCGACGAGGAAGCCTACCGTGAGCTTTGAGGCGTTCGATGTCGTCGTTGTCCCGTTTCCCTTCACCGACAGGTCGACAACCAAGCGCCGGCCTGCCCTCCACTTCCATCGTGCGCATGAAACTCTTCACCCTCGACGAGCGCCTGATCATCCGCCAGGCCGGTCATCTCGGGGACGAGGATCGATCCCGCATGACTCGCTCCCTGCAGGCTCTGATGCCATCCTTCAGTCGCTGAACCCAGGCCTTTGATCAGCGTACTCCATGACTCACCAGGCTCATAATGCCAACGGCCCCGCCTCTCTCGAGACGGGGCCGCCGATCACTGCGCTTGCGGAATCAGCCCAGCGAGATGGTGCTGTTGATGCCGCTGGAGACGTTTTCCGGCTCGAACCAGCGGGCGGTGACGGTCTTGGTCTGGGTCCAGAAGGCGATGGCCTGCTTGCCGTTGGGGCCCAGGTCACCCAGCTTGGAGCCACGCGAGCCGGTGAAGCTGAAGTAGGCCACCGGCACCGGAATCGGCACGTTGATGCCAATCTGGCCGACGTCGATATCGGTCTCGAAGCGGCGCGCCACCCAGCCGGAGTTGGTGAAGATCGAGGTGCCGTTGCCGTTGGGGTTGGCGTTGATGAATGCGATCGCATCACTCAGGGTCTCGACGCTGACCACGCACAGCACCGGACCGAAGATCTCCTCGCGGTAGACGGTCATCTCCGCGGTGACGTCGGCGAACAGGGTCGGGCCGACGAAGTTGCCGTCGGGATAGCCTTCGACCTGGCAGCCTCGACCGTCGACCAGCAGCTTGGCGCCTTCCTTCTCGCCGGCGGTGATGAGGCGCTCGACGCGCTCCTTGGCCTGGGGCGAGACCAGCGGGCCCAGGTCGGCGTCGCGCTGGGTGCCGGGGCCGACGGTCATGTTGCGGGCGCCCTCGACGATGTCGTCCAGCCACTCGCGGGCCTCACCCACCAGCACCACCACGGAGTTGGCCATGCAGCGCTGGCCGGCAGCGCCGAAGGCGGAGCCCAGCAAGTTGTTGATGGCCTGACTGCGGTTGGCGTCGGGCATCACCACGCAGTGGTTCTTGGCTCCCATCATCGACTGCATGCGCTTGCCGGCGGCGGCCGCGCGGTTGTAGAGCAGCGAGCCCACGTGGGTGGAGCCGATGAAGGAGAGCGCCTTGATGTCGGCATGATCGGCGATCTGGTTGGCCACGTCGGGGCCGCCGTGCACCACGTTGAGCACCCCGGGCGGGATGCCCGCCTCCTGGGCCAGCTCGACCAGGCGCATGGTGGAGCTCGGATCCTGCTCGGAGGGCTTGAGCACGAAGGTGTTACCGGTCGCGATGGCCAGCGGGAACATGAAGCAGGGCAGCATGATCGGGAAGTTGAAGGCGGTGATGCCGGCACCCACGCCCAGCGGCTGGTGCATGGTGTAGACATCCACCTCGCTGGCGGCGTTCTCGGCCAGCTCGCCCAGCTGCAGGGAGGTGATCGAGCAGGCGTGCTCCACCACTTCCAGGCCGCGGCCCACCTCGCCCTCGGCGTCGGGCAGGGTCTTGCCGTGCTCCTCGGTGATCAGCGCGGCGAGCTCGGCGGTGTTGTCGCGGATCAGCGCCTGGAGCTTGAGCATGATGCGCATGCGCTTGCCCAGCGGCACCTTGCGCCAGGTCTTGAAGGCCTCCTTGGCGCTGGCCACGGCCCGCTCCACTTCCTCGGCGGTGCAGAACGGCACCCGGGCAACCACCTCCTGGGTCGCCGGGTTGACCACGTCGCGCCACTCCTGGCTCTGGGACTGGACCTGCTGGCCATCGATAACCATGGGGATTTCGCGGACTGACATGGGGCGTGCTCCTCTTTATAGCGTTGCTGTTGTGTCGCTGTGCGGTCGTTGCCCGGGGGATCGGATTGTTGTTGGATCGTCGCTGGATCACTGCCGTGGATCGCCCTGACATTAGACTTTATGTGTATAAAAACACGGAAGATGATGATGACGAGTCTATCCAGAGGTCGGATGGCGTGACAACTGGCACTCGGGCACATTGTTTGTGCGTTCATGCACAACCAGCCATCACCATCCACCACCGGCGAGGCCCCCATGCTCGACTGGCAGGATATCCAGATCTTCCTCGAGGTGGCGCGCAGCCAGCGGCTCACCGATGCCGCCCGCCGGCTGGGGCTCGACCACTCCACCCTGTCGCGGCGCACCCGGCGCTTCGAGCAGAAACTCAACACCCAGCTGTTCGAACGCAGCACCCACGGCTACCACCTCACCGAGGCCGGCCAGCAGCTGCTCGCCCACGCCGAGGAGATGGCCCGCCACGCCTTCGAGGCCGGCGAGAGCCTGACCGACAAGAACCACCAGATCAGCGGGCAGATCCGCCTCGGGGTGACCGAGGGCTTCGGCACCTGGGTGATCGCGCCGCTGCTCTCGGCCTTCTGCGAACGTCACCCCGGGGTGACTCTGGACCTGCTCGCCCTGCCCCGTGTGGTCAACCTGAGCCGCCACGAAGCGGATCTCGCCATCACCGTGGAGCGCCCGGTGAGCCCGGGCTTGGTGATCTCGCGGCTGTGCGACTACCGGCTGCGACTCTATGGCAGTGAGGGGTATCTCTCCCACCACGGCCGGCCGCAGCACCTCGCCGAGCTGGGCGCGCACCGCCTGGTGGGCTACGTCGACGACCTGATCTTCAGCGAGCAGCTCAGCTACCTGGAGCCGCTGCTCGACCCCGCGGTGGTCGGCCACCCCGGGCCGCACTTCGCCATGCGCAGTACCAGCGTGACCACCCAGCATGCTGCCTGCCTGCACGGGGCGGGCCTCGCCGTGCTGCCCTGCTTCATGGCCAGCGCCTCGGAGGCACTGGTCAAGGTGCTGGAGGGCGAAGTGGCGATCGACCGCCAGTTCTGGATCACCGCCCGCCAGGAGCAGCGCCGCCTGGCCCGGGTGCGCCTGCTGTGGGACTTCCTGCGCGAGGCCCTGGAGGCCAACCGCGACTTCCTGATGGGCGAGGCGCGCGAGCTGCGTCTTCCCGAGGCCTGAACACCCTTACCCGACGCAGCAGTCCTGGCGTCGACCACCCGATAAAGATTGGCTATCGACACGGTCGGCAATCTCGCATTGTGCTAATGGATTCGCGGGGAGTAGGTTGGAGGTATCAGGACGCTGAGCCGCGGCCGTCACCACCCAGTGGCCGAGGGTTGATATGGCTCATTGTCCCCCCGAACCGCCATCGTCTATACAGTGATGGCGGTTCCACCAACGCAGCCAAGATTGGAGAGCGATATGGGTGATCAGCAGAACGCAGGCAAGTGCCCGGTGATGCACGGGGCCAATACGCAAGGGAAAGCGGATGTGGTCGCCTGGTGGCCGGAGTCCCTGAATCTGGACATCCTTCATCAGCACGACACCAAGACCAACCCGATGGGTGAGGCCTTCGACTATCGGAAAGAGGTCGAGACGCTCGACTTCGACGCGCTGAAGAAGGATATGCACGCCCTGATGACCGACAGCCAGGATTGGTGGCCGGCCGACTGGGGTCACTACGGGGGCCTGATGATCCGCATGGCCTGGCACTCCGCCGGCACCTACCGGCTGGCAGACGGTCGCGGCGGTGGTGGCACCGGCAACCAGCGTTTTGCGCCGATTGCCTCCTGGCCGGACAACGCCAGCCTCGACAAGGCCCGCCGACTGCTATGGCCGATCAAGAAGAAGTACGGTAACAAGATCAGCTGGGCAGATCTCATGATTCTGGCCGGTAACGTTGCCTACGAATCCATGGGACTCAAGACCTTCGGCTTCTCCTTCGGCCGCGAGGATATCTGGCACCCCGAGAAGGACATCTACTGGGGGGCCGAGAAGGAGTGGCTGGCGCCCTCCGATGAGCGCTATGGCGACGTCGACAAACCCGACACCATGGAAAACCCGTTGGCTGCTGTCCAGATGGGGCTTATCTATGTGAACCCGGAAGGCGTCAACGGCCAGCCAGATCCGCTCAAGACTGCCGCCCAGGTTCGTGAGACCTTCGCCCGGATGGCCATGAACGACGAGGAGACCGCGGCGCTGACCGTCGGCGGACACACCGTCGGTAAATGTCATGGCAACGGCGATGCCGGCGCCCTGGGGGCAGAACCCGAGGGTGCGGATGTGGAGGGCCAGGGGTTTGGCTGGGACAACCCGAACATGGGAGGCAGGGCCGCCAGTGCGGTGACCTCGGGTATCGAGGGTGCCTGGACCACCAACCCGATCCAGTTCGACATGGGCTACTTCGACATGCTGCTCGACCACGAGTGGGAGCTGAGGAAGAGCCCCGCCGGTGCCAACCAGTGGGAGCCCGTCGACATCAAGGAAGAGGACAAGCCGGTCGATGCCAGCGACCCGTCCATCCGTCATAACCCGATCATGACCGATGCGGACATGGGCATGAAAGTGGATCCAAGCTACCGGAAAATCCTCGAGGACTTCCGCAAGGACCCCGAGTACTTCAAGGATTGCTTCGCCCGCGCCTGGTTCAAGCTGACCCACCGCGATCTGGGCCCCAAGTCGCGCTACATCGGCCCGGAAGTGCCCCAGGAAGACCTGATCTGGCAGGATCCCATCCCGGCCGGCAAGACAGACTATGACGTCGATGCCGTCAAGGCGAAGATCGCCGACAGCGGTCTCTCCCTCAGCGAGCTGGTCAGCACCGCCTGGGACAGCGCCCGCACCTTCCGTGGCTCCGACTTGCGCGGCGGCGCCAACGGCGCCCGAATTCGCCTGGCCCCGCAGAAGGACTGGGAAGGCAACGAGCCACAGCGCCTGGCCAAGGTACTGCAGGTCTACGAGAAGATTACAGCCGACACCGGTGCCAGCATCGCCGATGTGATAGTGCTCGGCGGTAACCTGGGCATCGAACAGGCAGCGAAGGCCGCCGGCCACGATATTCTGGTGCCCTTCGCGCCGGGGCGCGGCGACGCCACCGACGAGATGACCGACGCCGAATCATTCGAGCCGCTGGAGCCGCTGGCGGATGGCTTCCGCAACTGGCAGAAGCAGGACTACGTGGTCAAACCGGAGGAGATGCTGCTCGACCGCGCCCAGCTGATGGGACTGACCGCGCCGGAAATGACGGTCCTCCTCGGTGGCATGCGGGTGCTGGGCACCAACCACGGCGACACCAAACATGGTGTGTTCACAGACCGCGAAGGTCAGCTGACCAACGATTTCTTCGTCAACCTGACCGACATGGCCTATAGCTGGAAGCCGGCGGGCAACAATCTCTATGAGATCCGTGACCGCAAGACGGACCAGAAAAAGTGGACCGCCAGCCGCACCGACCTGGTGTTTGGCTCCAACTCCATCCTTCGCTCCTACGCTGAGGTCTATGCCCAGGACGACAACCGCGAGAAGTTTGTGGAGGACTTCATCAAGGCCTGGACCAAGGTGATGAACGCCGACCGCTTCGACGTGGAGAAGCTGCAGAAGTAACGAGGCGCGTCAGCCAGAGGGTCGCCTGGCCATACCGGCGACAAACAAGTCGGTGACAAACAAGTCGGTGACAAACAGAGACGCCCGGGGTTGCCCCCGGGCGTCTTTTTTCGAATCAGCGTACGGCCACCCCCGTGCCGGCCCGCCCCACCGCCTCAGGTGTCTCGCCTACCATGCCGCAACACCGGGAAGACTGTCTGCCACAGGTAGCCCAGGTCCCTGGCGAAGGACCAGTATTTCACATAGTCGCGATTGAGCCGTATCTTGTCGGGGAAGATCACCTCGCGGTTGTAACGCTCGGGGTCGTCGACCCCGGCCAGCAGTGTTTCCTCATCTCGATACTGGAGAGTGGCGGGGCCGGTGATGCCGGGGCGAACGGCAAGAATCAGGCGATCCTCTCCAAGAAGTGCATCCGCGTAACCCGGGACATCGGGCCTGGGGCCAACAAAACTCATCTGGCCCAGCACCACATTGAACAGCTGCGGCAACTCGTCCACCTTGGTCCGCCGCATCAGTCGTCCCAGCCGCGTCACACGGGGATCATTGCGCGTGGTCACCGTAGAAGCCGGCCCCGGCACCGGGCGCATGGTGCGGATCTTGATCACCCTGAAAAGACGCCCCCCAAGGCCCACGCGCTCCTGCAGGAAGAACCCCGAGGCCCCCGTATCCCGGCTCGCCGCCAGCGCCGCGGCAAGAATCACCGGCAGGGTCGGCACCAGCAGCGTAAGTGCCAGGATCAGGTCGAAGGAGCGCTTCAGAGTACGCTGCCAGGGTGCCAGGAGACTGGGGACCGGCCGCGCTACCACCACAGGCCTTCTCTCGTGAATAACCATCAGCGCACCATTCCCGCTTCCAGCGGATTCATGCTGCGTGACCGGATCGCCTTGCTCAGGTAGTAGAACGCCTCACCGACCAACACCAGAGGATCATCGCGCTTGGCATCATCGAAGGCATTCGCCGAGACGCCCTGAAACGCCAGGGCCTGGCGCCAGGCTCCGTTGCTGGCCAGCCCCAGCCGACGAATCACATCGCCCAGCAACCACCTTTCCACCACCCCTTGTCGGGCCGGGTGAAAGTGGGCAAGGGCGACCGCCGGCCCCTGCGTCTGCGCCAGGTAGAGCAACCAGGGAAAGTTCACGCCGGAGCTCAGTGCCAGGTCGATGGAGCCCCACAGACGCGGGTTGATCTCGATGAAGAAGTGCCTCCCGCTCGCCTCGTCGTGCTTGAACTCGAGCATCGCCAGGCCATGCCAGCCCAGCGCCCTCAGCAGCCGATGGGCATCGGCCTCGATGGCCGGATGGGCCGCACTGATCCTCAGCGTGCTGGTGCCTCCCGTGGCGAGTTTCTCCTCCAGGCGGCGATGGGTGAACGACGCGATGGGCTGGCCATGCCAGTAGAGGCAGGACACGCCCCACCCATCGCCCGCCACCCGCTCCTGGACGATCGGAGGACGACCCTCCTCCAGGTCGAACGTCTTGCGCATGGCGTCGAGCGTCTTCATCAGCGGCGCTCCGCCGCGGGCAAAGAACACGCCCTTCGAGCTGTTGCCGCGACGTGCCCTGGCCACGTACTCATTGGCCGGGTCGCTCATGGTCATGGCGTCCTCGGGGCATCGACATTCCATGATTGCCGCCACGGACACCCCCTGCTCCCGCGCCAGACACGCCATGCGGTACTTGTCGTTGGCCATCTCGATGGTCGCGGCCCTGGCCACCGGCAGGGCGGCCGGCGCCGTCAGCCGGCCCTGCTCACGGGCGAGGGCCAGCAGCTCCACCTCCTCGTGGCCAGCAAGGATCATGGTGATGTCGTAGTCCCGACACAGGGTATCGATATCCGCGACGAAGCCCTGGGGGTCGGCAAATGGCGATCGATAGCGCGCCCGAGCATACGCCAGACGCGAGGCCTGACACATGCCGATTCGCCCCGTGTCTGTGACCACCACCTTGAGGCCTTGTTGTGCCAGACCACGCAACGCCGAATAGGAGCTGCGGCACCAACCATAGGTCAACAGTACATCTGCCATACGCTTCATGATGCCTCGCTAGAGACCGGTGATCTCCATCAGCTGTCGATTGACGCGCTCCACATCGAAGAGTCGCGCCACCCTGTCCAGGCCCGCCACGGCCATGGCTTCCACACTCTGGTTGTCCGCGGCGAGGAGCCTGAGCATGGCCGCGGCAAGAGCCTCGGAATCATGTGTCGGCACCAGGTAGCCGTTGATGTCGGGATCCACCGTCTCGCGACACCCTGGCGCATCGGTGGTGATGATCGGCCGCCCCGTGGCCATGGCCTCGAGCACCGAGCGCGGCGTCCCCTCGCGGTAGTAGGAGGGCAGCACGTAGTAGCGACAGCCGGCCAGTGCCGCCTGTACGCCATGCAGCTTGCCCAGGTACTCGATGGTGCCCTCGCGGATCCAGGCATCCAGCTCGGCCTGGCGTATGCTGGCGGGGTTCGGGTCCAGTGCACCGGCCAGCTGGAAGCGCGCCTCGGGATACTGCCGCTTGACCCGTCGGGCCGCCTCCAGGTACTCGCGCACCCCCTTGTCGACCATCAGCCGGGCCAACATGAGGAAGACCGGCGCCTGTGGCAGTGGCCGCGGTGGGAACAGCCCCCGGTCGACCCCCGAGCCGTATACCCGTGCGGTGTGTCCGCCGGGGGGGGGTCAACCCCAGTTCCCGGAAAAGCGCCTGGTCGTCGGGGTTCTGGAAGATGGTGGTCCGAGCGGCCACCAGGGAACGGCGATAGAGTCGCCGGATAGCGGAGCGCAGCAGTGCGAGGCGCCACCCCCCCTCGTTCGAGAAGGCATAGCCGAGACCGGTGATCATGGGATAGAAGCGCAGGCCCGGGAGGCGACGCGCTGCCAGTCCGGCGTAGATCACCGGCTTGGCGGTATAGGCAATCACCACCTCGGGTCGATGGGTATCTATCAGCTCCCTGATTTCCCTGGCCCCCCGCCAGTCCGATAGCGGGTTCATGCCTCCCCGGACGATGGAGAGTGGCTGAAAGGGAATCGCCAGTGCCTCCAGGGCCTCACGCACCTCCTCGATGGCAGCATCGGGCTGTGCGGCTGTCACCACCCGGTGGCCCCGGGCCTTCAGCAAGGCCAGCAGGGGGCCACGGAAGTTGATCAGCGAGCGTGCCGTGCCGCCGATGACCACCACGGACTGCGGGCGCACCACTGTCTGGCCGCGCGCCTCGGTCACGACATCGAGCATCTCGGCTCCCTCCCTGCGAGCAGTGCCTGGACGACTGCCGTCGCACGGGCGCAGACCCGGCCATCGTGAAGGCTGGCATGGCGGATCACGAAGTCGGACAGCCGCGCCTGGTGCTCATCGCTGTGGATTTCCCGCCAGGCATCCGGCAGCTGTTGCCAATGGTCGATCACCGGTCCCGGCGCATCCGCCAGGTAGTCGCCATAGATCCCCACATCCCCGTTCAGGTAGTCATCGAGATCGGGTGCCATGAGAATGATCGGCCGGTTCAGGCAGGCGTAGTCGTACATCAGGCTCGAGTAGTCGGTGATCAGGCCATCCACCGCGGGAAGCAGGGTATTGACGTCGGGGAACATCGACACCGGCGCCTCGCGCAGCCAGGGCGAGCCGCCTGCCAGCAGCGCCTGGACCCCTGACATCTTCAGCGACGCATGACCGCGGATCAGCAGCAGCAGACGCTCGGCCGCCAGCCAGGGCAGGAGTCGCTCGAGCCGGTCGCCCTGCGCCAGATCCAACTCGCCGCGGCCCCGCAACCGCAGGGTGGGCGCATAGAGCAGGATGCCGGAATAGGCATCGGGGTCGATGCCCTGCCCGCGCAGGAGTTCGCCCCCCCCTTCATCGAAGGCATCCCAGCGCGGATAGCCCAAGGGCACGACACGCTCGAACGGCAGATCAAAGGCCGACGTCATGCGTTGCTGCCCCACCTCGGATGCCACCAGCATCATCTCGGCCCGCCGTTTTCCCGGCAGCAGGTGTCGCAGGTAGCGTTCGAACAGTCTCGTCATGACATCGTTGCGCAAGGCACGCGCATCATTGCCCATACGCTTCAGCGGCGTGCCATGGGTGAGGTTGATCAGCCGGCCGCCGAGCGATGCATGGGCGTTGACATCCTCGGAGGAATGGGTGACCAGGAACACGCCGGCACGCAACGCCACCCGGATGCCACGCCAGGAGTAGGCCAGCTCGGCCTCCCCGCCCTCCTTCGCCACCTGACGCACCACCTCCGGGTCGCGAGCCAGCCAGACTGCACGGAGCGTCGGCTCACGGTCTCTGACGTGTCGATAGAGGTAGCGCGCGTTGTCGGCGTACTGGCGGCCGTGCCAGGCGCCAAACACCCACAGCCTGTCATCGCGCGGATAGGCCCAGGCGACCAGGCACAAGGGTAGCCAGGCGAGCTGCTGCAACAGCCGCATCAGATATGTCGCCATCGAATGACCTCCGGGCCAAGCCGGCCAATGGGGTTCGGGAACGGGGTTCAGCGATATTAGAGAAGCGCAGGGTTCAGGAGCCAGATGTCGGTCAACCGGCGTCAGCCGAAATCCTTGCGCAGCGCGTCCAGCACGTCGAAGGCGTGCAACAGGTCATCGCGCGACACGCTGGAGAAGCGATTGAGGGAGCGCTTGAGATCGGTGGTCGAGACCCCCTCGGTGCGTGGCAGGTAGACCACCTCGCAGTAGGGCAGGAGAAAATCGAATTGGCCTGCCCAGTCCTCGCCGATGGCGAAGGTCTTGATCCCGTATTGCTGTACGTCATCGAGCTTCTGTTCCCACCTTGTCTCGGGGATGACCTCGTCGACGTAGCGGATCGAACGCACGATCTCGGCGCGCTGCTCGAAGGGAATGAGCGTCCGCTTGCCCTTGCCGTGATTGAACTCATCCGTGGAGACCGCCACGATCAGGCGATCGCCCAGCGCCGCAAGCCGTCGCAACAGATTGAGATGCCCGATATGGAACATGTCGAAGGTGCCGTAGGTGATTACCGTCCCGCTCATCGCCCTCTCCTCCTGCTCCTGCTCCTGCTCCTGCCAAGGCTGTGTTCACTTCACCCAGCCTCGTAGCCGGTCGTAGTACGGCTGGGGCACCAGCAGCGTGGCAGCATGCAGCCAGTGCCGAAGGCTCATGCCGCCAAGCCTCAGTGCTCTCAGGTCCGGCCTCACCGAGTGGCCGAGCTGTTTCTTTTCCACCGCCCAGGAGAGCACCTTGCGGTTGACCGCCGACCACAGCAGGCGACGCTCGACACGGGGCAGACACCGCTCGTACTCCACCAGCAGGTCGACTCCGGGATGCACATGGGCAAGATTGGACTTGTTGCGGGTGATGCCACTGTGCTCCAGCAGCCACAGGCTGGTGACGGTATCGTCGTAGTGCAGCGCCTCGAGTTCGCAGAGCACCTTCAGCCAGAAGTAGACGTCACCGCCGCGGCGATAGCGCCGTTCGGGAAAGCCACCCATCGCCAGGAACCGCTCGCGACGGAGGCAGGCACCGTTCATGTGGATGAAGTCGCAGCTCGCGAACGCATCCAACGCCTGCCGGCGGCTGAGCACGCCTTCGGGCAGCCCCTCGAAGCGAGGCAGGCGCTGATGGTTCTCCATCTTCTGGTAGGCGTTGACGAACAACTCGATCCCGGAATGACTGGCGATGGCATCGGCGAACCGCGAAAGGTGGTCGAAGAGCAGCAGGTCATCGGCATCGAAGAACACCAGCCATTGGCCCGAGGCCTGCTCGGCGCCATGGTTGCGCGCCGCATAGCCACCGGGGCCGGGCGTATCACGCTGGAAGAGGCGCAGCCGCCCGGCTAGGGCGTGTCGACGCAGCAACTCGAGAGAACCGTCGGTGGAGCCGTCGTCAACGGCAATCACCTCGAAGTCGCGAAAGGTCTGGTGGTACAGGCACTCCAGGGATGCCGACAGGGTGGCCACCTTGTTGTAGACCGGCATCACCACCGAGAAGAGCACCATGTCAAGGGGCTTTCCAATTGCACCCGAGCCAATTTCACCCGAGCTGACAGCGGGCCTTTTGCCGAGGGAGCGAACGGCTGTATAACGCCCCCGGCGGGGAGCATCGCCACGTTGGGACCCCATGTGATTCATAGGAATATCCTCGACATTGTGCCTCCCGCAAGGGGCACATGGCCGCGTCAACTGTTGTCTGATTTTCGGGTGTTGTCTGGTGTTCCTGGCAGGCTCACAGGCGGATATCCACCGACGCCCTTGGCAACACATATTTCAGGTCGTAAATCACATGCTCGCTCTTTCTCCAGCGATGGATGCTGGCAGCACCCAACTGATGAAATTCGCGATATGCCACGGCCAGCAGGATGGCATCGTAGATGCCGACTTCGGGGTTCTGGATCAAGAGAATACCGTACTGCTGCTCGGTAGCTTCCTTACTGGCCTGTGGATCCAAGACATCCACCATGACGCTGTAATCGGCCAGTTCCGCAAGGATATCCACCACTAGGGTGTTATGTAGATCCGGGCAGTTCTCCTTGAACGTCATACCCATTACCAGCACCCGTGCGCCTCTCACGTGGATGCGCCGCTTGACCATTTCCTTGACCAGCTGGCTGACGACATAAGCTCCCATGGCGTCATTGATGCGCCGTCCGAAGAGGATCATCTCGGGGTGATAACCGAGCTGCTAAGCCTTGTAGGTGAGGTAGTAGGGGGCTACGCCGATTCAATGCTCACCGACAAGGCCGGGACGGAACGGCAGGAAGTTCCACTTGGTGCCGGCGGCTTCCAGCACCTCCTCGGTATCGATCCCCATCCGGTTGAAGATCAGTGCCAGCTCGTTGATCAAGGCGATATTAACATCACGCTGGGTGTTCTCGATCACCTTGGCGGCCTCAGCCACGGCAATCGAGCTGGCCCACATAGCCCAAGCCAATCACGCCCAAGCGAGTATTTTCCAAGTTCATCATGTAAGCCACCGCCACAAGAGATCAAGGGGCCGGCCTGTCATTCTCTCCAAAATGGCCGGCCGAAAAATAGTCATAAAATGGGTGCAGCGTCATGAGCAAGCCAATGGCCCAGGGAAAATGCATCAGAGCAGTCACACCACAGAATGTCCGCCAGATACCCCTCGCTCAATACCGCTATCTGAGATGGACGAAACAAGCAAAGTGGCCGATAGTCTAGCTGGACGTGCCGGCGCTGGCGCCTGCCCTGACAAACCGCTTGACAGCTCCCCTGAATCTCCCGCCGGAAGAGAAATAAAAGAAATACATCAGTACTCTCGGGCTCCTCAGGATCAAAGAGGCGGAGAGAATCATGCTCTTATCACAATCAATTCCCGCTATCCTGCATGAACATATATATCTCTTAATAAAGCATAACGCCCTCTTGGAGACAAACTTACCGACATACTTGTCGGAAATAGACTTTTTCATGTCCAGCAATGGCAGGACCGTAGAATGAAGGCCCATGGCATGCCTTTCACTCTTTCGCTGCGTCATGGTCGAGTTATGCCTGACCCGACGGATGAAATAAACAGCATCAGTAACGTAATAGGTCTCTGCAGAGAAGATCAGAGGGAAAAAAATCTGCTCATCCTCATGATAATAGTCAATAAAATGAAGTCGATAGCCCACCCACAACGCCCGCTTACTGGCATAGAGGCATGGGCTAGCCGAGGTAGCGCCTTGGGCATCAAATGCCTCAAGAAGATCTGTCAGAGAACTGAAGCCTCCACGGAAACCACGAGAATACCCAAGCTCTTTTTCGTCGAGCCACTCCGTTTCGTACAGGCACTCACCTGAAAAGAAGATGATGTCAGGCATGCCCTGCTCACTGATGATAGCCTTGATGTTCCTGATGCAATCTGGTCTAAGCAAGTCATCTGCATCAAAGAAATAGATATAGTCGCCGCGAGCCAAGGACACCCCCAGATTACGTGCAGCGCCTTGACCGTGATTTTCAGTAGCCAGGATCTTAACGGTGTAGGCATGGTCAAATGCCTTGATCACCGCAAGAGTCCCATCGGTGCTGCCATCATCTATGATGATCACCTCATCGGGAAGGGAGTACTGATTGTTCAAGGATTCGAGCGCTGACCCAATATACTGGGCCACATTATAGGCCGGAATGATGACGCTGATCGTAGGCGATCCCATCTGCCACTCCTCGGGTTAAGCCCGGCAACAAGCATTGCCCTGCTGGTTAACGTTGACCATCCCTGAGCCGCATCCTCATGGCTTTCATCTTGTGACTGTCGGCATAGGGACCGTGATAATAGAGATGCCTGCGACCCAAGCCCCACAGCAGGAAGGAGACCAGCCTGCGATTCATGGGTATTTTTTCCATGGATCCTTTCCAGACACTTATTATTATTTTATCACCATCCACCAGGCCCAGCGCATCCCTAAGCTTATTCTCGGAAAGTATCTCGACAATATGAAAAGGAGCACCTATCCATCGATACAGCCAGACCTTATGCATGCCAACCGCTGCCTCCCAGAGATACCTTTTTCCATTATCGAAACTTCTCGCATGGCAGGCATTAAAACTCACCTCCCTGTTCAACAGAACATTCAGTGACCCCGGGAACAACGCAAGGCCGGTCAACGAACCAAGCTCTTGCATCGACGCCGATATATCATCACATGCCCTTCCACGCCCGGAACACACCGTACCAGATATTTCAGCATTCATATCAGGATAACCGTGCAAGCACGCCGTCACCTCAAATAAAGGAGAACTCGCCTCCTCAACAACAGCAGTGGCCTGAGGCCTCTTTTCAAAACCCTTGCCCATGACGACACCCCCTTGCTCATGAAGGACGCCTGCTTTACCACTCTCACGACACCCTTGTTTTCGTAAACACCATGATCAATAGGCTTTTCATAATAATAATTATTGAAGCCCATATACCCCTTGAGTATCTCAGCCACCATTGCATCATTGTGCAGGTCAACATCAAGAAACCAGTCGAACCTCATCCTTTCGGCCAGGTCTTGAAGCAAGTCCTGATATCTCAGGCTGAGTGTTTTCTTATGAATCTTGCAATGATAAAGAATGCTAAAAAAGTAATCGTCGATTGAAGGCACATACATGCCATCTGATAGCAACCGCCTTCTCAGCATATCCTTCTGCCATGCTGCAGAATAATACCCATCGCCTACAAACCTGATATCAATGGGAATTCTCGCCCCCGACACCTCCACAACACCCTTGTAAGTCCTTCCCGCCTTCTGAAAGATATTGGCGGCAGAGGCAAGAAGCTGATAGTTATCACACAAGAAATCAACATCACCGTCACTTGCATCATTAGGCAACTGATCAAAGTTCCTCAACACCAGATAATTCGAGCAGAAATTCAAAACCTTAAACAATTCCTTCCAGTCTTTCCACCCCTCCGCCCCTTCCAGGTCTTTATTAATGATTTTCAAGTCACTATCGCGGGACCTGATTGACTCATAAAGCAGTGTTTCGCCAAGCATCAATATCGCCTGGAAATAAAACTCGCCGATATTATTGCTTGAGTGGACCTGATACTGTCTCTCAAACCACGAACGCAACTCGTACTTTGTTTCTACGACATTTCTGTTCGATGGTTCTATAACGCCGGAAACACTCCTCATCCATGCATAGGAGGGATTTATATCTTCAACAATGACAAATCGAAAAGGGGGCTTTCCAATCTTCTTATCATAACCCGTACCGGAGTGCTCTCCCGGCCGCTGGTAGAGTCTCTGTATGTTCCGCTTATAGTGTTTATCTGACCAGTAGACCAAGAAATCCGCTACGATGTCGAACCTTTCTCGTAGGCATTCGACGACATCTTTCTCTTTAGATCGCCCTTCTTCCCATATTGCAAAACAGGCATACTCTTTGTTGGCACTGGAGCGTATCGACAATGGTTCTTCAGCCGAAAGATAGCCAATCACACTATCTGAGAGGTACTCGACAGGCTGATGAAAACCAAAATATTTGTCGTTTGAAATATTCATATTATTTTATCTCATTCAGGAAGTCAGACTTTGGCCGAACAAGCTATTCGACCTTCCTGGGAAAGAAATCCCCAGTGTGACCTTGCAAGAAGGAGACCTTGTCATCAAGAATCTTCTTTCGAAGATGCTATAGGCGTCGTTAACGGTAAAATTACCGTTTACAACATTCGGCCACCTTGCGGCATCCTCATGCCGTATGATGGCATGCCTGCGATCAAACAACATGGGAATCTTTTCCATATCAAGTGCCAGACAGACGGCCACCCGATGCCAACCGCGGCGAGGAAGAACCATCTCGCTTGGTCCCCAACCGTATATGCGACCCTGTACTTGGCCACGTCGCTCATCAAACCCATGTGTTCTGATGGATTCGCAAGTGTTTATAAGCCGTCTGAGTTCCATATCCACTACCGCACTTGAAACAGGACCGAAGCCTTTCCACCCGTCGGATTCTTTCCACATATGGAAACCATGCTCCTTGGCTTCCTTTCGCATCAACTCCACGCGGAACGCCACCTTTTCCTCGGGGCCTTCCGCATCCCACGGATAGACATACGAGAGCGGATTCCCGTGATGCCATGGCTGACTGGGCTTTATTTGCAAAAGATCTGCCACGCTTTTAGGCTCATATGTATCGAAATACGCTTGAAGACGTTGCCTGGCAGCGTCCTCACCCTGCGCGACATAGTCCTGCAGTATGGCAACCCAGAGCCGCATCAAAGGTGTCCTACCCACCATCTCCGCTGGCACATCGACAATATAGCGAGACGATTCACCAAGATACGCACCCTCGGAAGGCGTAGGCGAGTAACCAGGTATTCTCAAATCATGGATGTCCGAACCATGCCGCCTCCTTATTTCATATCCAGAGACCGCAACAACACGATTAAATAGTTGCCTGATCATGTTCTATTTCCAGCAGAGCCAGCAAATGATCGTCAAGCAAGCTAACGGCGCCTGCCCTCCACATGCTTACGTGGCACACGATCTCGCTGGGTTTCTCGTCCATCTTTATCGGCTCTCGCCATGTTGCCAATACGAGAGGAAAATGAAGGCGTAGTGCCTCCCGGGCAGGGGCTGCTCAGTTTCTCCTGGGCACCGGGCTCAGCAGGGTATCGAACCCTGCTACCGGTTCGTGGCTTCCGCCAGATCACCAGAGGCGAGGTGGCTGGCCGGAAGCTGTGCCAGGCGCGTCTCCCAGACCAGGTCGGACAGCTCGTCCAGGGGTCGATAGTCCAGCGGTGCCGTCAGCAGCAGTTGGCGGATGCTCAGGTGATCGGAAGCCGACAGCGCCCCTTCGAGCTCAAGCAGGAAGGCCTCGAGGCGGGACCATGCCCAGAAACGTTCGCGGGAAGTCATGATCCGGTCGTGCCGCGTCCTGCCCAGTTCGCCACCGATCAGCAGTTCCTCGTAAAGCTTCTCGCCGGGCCGCAGGCCGGAATAGACGATCTCGATGTCACCGTGGGGATGCTCGGCATCCTTCACCTCCAGGCCGGACAGCCGAATCATGTTCACCGCCAGGTCCCGGATGCGCACCGGCTCGCCCATGTCGAGCACGAACACCTCGCCGCCTTGCCCCATGGCCCCGGCCTGGATCACCAGCTGCGCCGCCTCGGGGATGGTCATGAAATAGCGGGTAATCTCCGGATGGGTCACCTGCACCGGTCCCCCCTGCTCGATCTGCCGGCGAAACAGCGGTACCACCGAGCCGCTGGAGCCCAGCACGTTGCCGAAACGCACCATGCAGAAGCGTGTGTCGTTCTGGGCATCGGCGAAGGCCTGACAGATCAACTCGGTCAGCCGTTTGGTGGCACCCATGGCATTGGTGGGACGCACGGCCTTGTCGGTGGATACCATCACGAAGGCTTCCACCCCTCCCCTCATCGCCGCCCGGGCCAGGTTGAGGGTACCGAAGACGTTGTTGCGAACGCCCTCGATCAGGTTGTGCTCGACCATCGGCACATGCTTGTAGGCCGCGGCATGATAGACGGTATGGACCTCGAAAGCCGCGAAGATCGTCTCTAAGGCATCATGCTGCTGCACCGAGACCAGCAGCGCCTTGAGCTCGGTGCCCGACCGGCAGACGCCCGGGTGGCGCGCAAGCTCCTGCTCGATGGCATAGAGCGCATACTCGCAGTGGTCGACCAGCAGCAGTCGAGCGGGCTGCTGAGCAAGGATCTGCCGACACAGTTCGCTCCCGATCGAGCCTCCAGCCCCCGTCACCATGACCGACTTGCCACGGATATTGGCATCCATCAGATCGGTGAACGGCGGCACGGGTTCTCGCCCGAGCAGGTCCTCCAGTGCCACGTCGCGGACTTCACTGATATGGGCACGCCCGGCAATGATGTCGGCGCTCCCCGGAATGGTCTGCACCGGGACCGGGAGTACGGAGAGCCGCTGGAGGATTTCCCGGCGCCGACACCTCGGCGCACTGGGAATGGCCAGCAGCACCATCGTCACCTGGTTCTCGCTGATCAGCCTAGGCAGCTGCTCGGGGTGGTATACCCTCAGCCCCTCGACCAGGGCGCCGTCGAGCCCACGCCAGTCGTCGACAAACGCGATCGGCTCGTACTCTCCCCCGTGGCGCAGTGCCGACACCAGCTCACAGCCCGCCGCACCGGCTCCGTAGATCACCACCGGCCGGCGCTGGCGACGCTGGCAACGCTGGCTATACAGGTAGAACTCGCGCAGCAGGAAGCGCACACCACCGATACCAAGCAGCAACAGCAGTGAATGGATCACGACGATCGGTATCGCCAGGTGGTGATTGAGCAGCCGAGAGACCAGCCATACCACCAGGCCCGACGCGAGCACTGCCGTCCCCATCACCGTCACGGTGGTGTGATTCATGTAACGAAGCACCAGGCGGTAGAGGCCCAGCCAATGGAACAGAAGCAGACTCACCGGCGCAGCCAGAACGATCGTCGACCACAACCGGGCATCAATAAGCGGGTGCAGGCTCTCGAGATGGAGTATCGTCGCCAGTTGCAGGCTGGCCGCTACGATCAGGGCGTCGATCGAGAATAATATCCGGCGCTTCACACAGCGGGGTTTCAACAGCAGCGACGTCAGCAGGCTAAGCATGTCCCTCTCCCTTGCGCCATCGGCGTTCCCGCCGATCAGCGCTGATCGTGCAGCCCAAGGGCCGTGGCGATACGCGACCAATCGAGATACTTGAAGTTCTGGTTGTCCGGCCTGTTGTTACCGTCCTGCACGACCATCAGTCCCTGCTCGAACCCGGTGCCGAAATTGTGTGCACTGATCGCTATCCCGTCGGTGTCGCGCACAGCTCCAATGCCACTGGCATCATCCTTATCGACGCGGAAGATGCCCATCAACCGAAAGGGCGGCTCTGTGTCGAGCACGGCAAAGCGATCATTGCCCTGGCTCGACACCACCAGATACTCGTCATTATAGAGGGCCAGCCCTTCGATATCCGGCTCGAGTGGATCTCGCGCGGCAATGACCAGTTCACGATCCGTACCCACCTCGGGTGAGGCCCGCATAACCCATACCCCGACATCCTCCTCCCCGACGAACAACCGGGCGTGGTTATCATCGGCCACACATCCCTCCGGCTGGGAACCTAGCCGGAAAAATCTCAACGGCACGATCACCGGGTTGCCTTCAATGAGCTCGAGGCGGTACTGCAGATAACGTCCATCCTTGGCATTGACGAAGACATGCAACTCGTCGACATGGCGATACAGGCAGACACCGTAGATTTCCAGGAGGGCGGTGCTAACGGTGCCGATCAGCGTCACCTGTCCGTCGGCGGCAATCTCGAAAACGCTCAGGCCTTCCAGGTCGCGATGAGTCGCAACCGCCAAGTCCATGCGGCGTCCGTTCATCGGCACATCCTGACGCAGGTCAACGTTGTTCAGTCGTCCAACTGGAAGCGACTGCAGCCGTTGCCCTGCGAGGTCATATACCTCCAACCCGCGTCTCTTGTCGGTGCCCAACACCCGACTTTGCTCCGGTGACGTGGCGTTGTACCAGATGGCGGCATCATCGGCGGCATCTCCGCGGCTCTCCACCGGTTCCGTCTCGCCCTGTGCGGTCAGCACCACGACCTCCGGTTCGGCGGCAAGCGGAGACGTTGACAGCTTCGGAAGCATCAGGAACCCCGCCGCACTGACCGCCATCGCCCCCAACAGCATGCGCGGCAGGGGGAGCCGTTGCGCAAGGCGTGTTTTCAGGTTCATCTTTTGCTCCCGTGAAGCGTCAGCGATCTCGTCAGTGCATGGCCCGGGGATGACCGGAGGAAAGGCTTTCGAAGGCTGGAGTCGTGGACCGGACAGAAGCCTGACGCCCCTGCCGGTAGAGGTACCAGCAGAGCGCCAGTACTAGCCAGAACAGGGTGGAACGCAGGCCGTTGTGGGTCACCGAGTAGAACAGTGGCCCGGACACGCCGACCCAGACATACAGCGGGGTACGACTCAGGGCCGCGAAGATCACCAGCAGGAAGAGCCCCAGTCCCGGCACGCCGTAGGCGAACAGCATGTTGACGAAGGAGGAGTGGATCTCGTTGCGATGATAGGGAATGAAGCGGCGTCGCTCGCCCTCTCCGGCACCGAGAATGGCGTACTCGGGAAACTGAGACAGACGATCGAAGCGTCGCTCCTCGTACATGCCCTCCACCTTGGTCGGCGCCCGGTCCATGCGCGACTGCAGGTTGTGTGCTATCTGCCCTTCCGAGTGCAGGTTGACCAGCATCACCACCACGAGCAGCAGCGGCACCACCAGCAACAATCGCGCGAAGTGCCAGACGCGAGTGGCATTGGCCATGGCCCAGCCCACCACGACCAACACGCCCCCACCCAGAGCCGCCAACGACGAGGCAGCCAGGATGCCCACCACGCCGGCGGCCAGGCCGGCCAGGGCCAGGGGCCGCAACCGGGGCCGGAAATCATCGAGCAGCATCAGCACGACGATGCCGCACAGCGAGAAGTAGGCCAGCTGGTTGGGGTTGTTGAAGCTGCCGGGGGTGCGGTTGATGCCCGAAGCCAGCTGCACCAGCACCTGACTGGCCGCGACCAGCAGCGCGATGGAGACAGCGTTGTGGATCAGTCCCTTGGCACGCTCGCCATATACCCTCAGGAAGCGCAGCAGCGCCATGCCCACCAGGAAGTTGAAGAAGAAGAAGGCCGGGTACACGAAGAATCCCGTGGATTCTAGAATCAGCGTCCAGCCCAGGCAGACCAGCAGCACCCAGAACACCAGCAAGCCCCAGCACAGCGCGAAGGGCGACACCTCCAGGTGCTTGTCGCCCAGCGCCATGATCGTCATAACGCCAGCGAACCCGAACAGCAGTAAGTCGGCGGGTTGGGGCATACCGCTGGGAAAGACATAGAAGCTGGACAGCGACAACCCCAGGAACAGCAGCACGGCAGCGACAAGGTTCATGGGAGCGACCTCGACTAGAGATTGGCCATCATCTGGAAGGTGACATTGCGGCTGGCCAGATCGTCATAGGTGCCGCTGTCGGTCACCTGACCGGCGTCGAGCAGGTAGATGATGTCGCAGTCCTTGACCGTGGTCAGGCGATGGGCGACCAGCACGATGGTCATCTGCCCGGCCAGGCGCTGGATATCGCTCATCAAGCGACGCTCGGTGATGCCGTCGAGGGCGCTGGTGGCCTCGTCGAGCACCAACACTCTGGCCTGCTGGTAGAGCGCCCGGGCAATCCCGACCCGCTGGCGTTGTCCCCCCGACAGCTGTACGCCGCGCTCGCCGATCCATGTCTCGACTCCCTCCGGCAACTTCTCGATCAGATCATCGAGCTGCGCGAGGCGCAGTGCCTCCATTGCCCTTGCCTCGTCGATCTGCTCCTTCGCGATGCCGAAGGCGACGTTCTCGAGAATGCTGGCATCGGCCAGGAAGATCTGCTGGGGGACGAGGCCGACGCCCGCCTGCCAGCATCGCAGGTTTTCCTGCGTCAGTGGCACCCCATCGATCATGACCCGGCCTTGCTGGGGGTGAATCAGGCCCAGCAGAAGATCCACTGCCGTGCTCTTGCCGCTGCCGGAGGCACCGACCAGGCCCACCATCCGGTTGGCAGGAATCGTCAGCGTCAACCCGCCCAGGGCCAGGCCCTTCTTGCCCGGATAGTCGAAGACCACGTCCTGCAGCTCGATGCCCTGCTGGGGTACCAGTGGCGTTATCTCAACGTCCGATTGGGCCGCAGCGGTCGACTCGTTGGTGCGGCTGGCCAGCAGATCCTCACGAATGGACTCATAGGCCGCCAGGTTGCCGCGGATCTGCGAGATGGCCGAGTAGATCTTCTGGAAGGCCGGCAGCATCTTGAAGCCGGCCAGGGCATAGATCGATAACGCCGGCAGGATGGCGCCCAGGTTGCCCTCGTAGAGGTTGAGCAGGTAGAGCACCAGCAGGATCACCGCGGCGAAGGCCACCAGCTCGATGGCATAGCGCGGGGCATCACTCAATCCCTGGGTGACCCCCTGGCCGCGGGCCACGCTGTTGCTGGCCTTGTCGAAGCGCGAGGTGAAGTTCTCCTGGCGGTGCAACAGCAGCAGATCCTTGATGCCACCGAACCCCTCGGTCATCAGCTTGAAGCGCTTGGCCTGTGCCCGGGATACGCGCCGACCATTGGCGATCAAAAAGCGCCGCACCGTCTTGTAGAGCAGCAGATAGGAGGCAGCGAAGATCATGGCACCGGACACGGCTACCACGGGGTTGTAGATGAAGATCGCTACGGTCATGAGGGACACCATGACCAGCTTGGCATTGAGCTTCATGCACGGATTGATGATGCGGTGGCTGGTCCGCTGGACCTCCTGCGACACCTTGTTGATCAGGCCACTGGTATTCTCTCCGGAATGAAACAGCCAAGGCTGGTACAGATAGTAGCGGTAGAGGCGACTCGAGAGTTCGGCACCCACCTGGGCGCTGTACAGCGACAGCCGCCAGGTGGTGTAAATGGAAAATAGCGCCGCCAGCAACAGGACAAACAGCACCATGGCGCCGAGCAGGGTCAGGAAGGCCTCGGGGCTCTCCAGGCCGCTGAGCCGGTAGGCCCAGGCCAGGCGGCCGTCACCCTCGAGCCGACTCATGTCGCCCACCACGGCCATGAAGGGGCCGATGGCGATCACGCTGGCGAGCTCGGCGAAGGCCATGAATACGATCAGCACCTGAAGCCTGAGCAGTCGACGTCGTTGCTGGCGGGTCAGCAGTGAAAAGAATTCACGCAGGTGGATCAGCATCTCGGGTCACCGATAGGCATAGAGGTAGTTACCGTAGTAGCCGTAGCGGTTCCGGGTCGACTTCTCCACGCCATTGAGGATCGCCCCCTTGAGCCTTACCCCGCCACTCTCCAGGCGGCGCTTGGCGGCCTGGATCTCTGACGGAGGGTTACGACCGAAGCGCACCACCATCAGGCTGGTGCCAACCAGCTTGCCCACCACGGCCGCATCGGTGACCGCCAGTATCGGGGGCGTATCCAGCACCACCAGGTCATAGCGTGCACTCATGGCCCCGAGAAAGTCATGAAAACTTCGCTGCATCATCAGCTCCGAGGGGTTGGGAGGCACCGAGCCCCTCGCCACGTAATCCAGTCCCTTCAAGTCGGTATGGCGAATCACCTCGTCCGGCATCATGCGTTGGGCCAGCAACTCCGATAGCCCCTGCTCGCCCTGGCCACGGAAGGCATGGTGCAGATGGCCGCGACGCATGTCGGCATCGATCAGCAGCACCTTCTGTCCGGCCTGGGCACACACCGCTGCCAGGTTGGCCGCTACGAAGCTCTTGCCCACGCCGGGGCTCGCACCGGCAATCATCAACCGGTTGTCGCCGGCTTCCAGCATGGCAAAATAGAGGCTGGTACGTAGACCGCGCAGGGCCTCCACGGCGAACTCGGCAGAGTTCTCCAGTGCCAGAAGGCCACGGAACACTATCTGGCTTCTCTTGGCACCGCGCGGTCGGATGCGACGGGTGAGCCCGACCTGCTCACTGGAGTCCGGCAGGGTCGCGTAGACCGGCAGCCCCAGCTCCTCGAGTTGAGCGGGGCTCTTGACCGCCCGGCTAAGCAGCAGCAGCACCACCACCAGCACCATCGCCAGCAGCGCCCCGAGAATTCCGCTGATCAACGTCGTCAGCGAAATACGTGGCGAGATGATGCCCGGGTGGAGCACGGCGGCATCGAGAATCCGCACACTGCCCACGGTGCCGGCCTTGACCAGACGCATCTCCTGGAGCTGGTTGAGCAATTGGACGTATACCTGCTGATTCACCTGAGTCTCACGGGTCAGGCGCAGGACCTCCTGCTGGGTCTCGGGCAGGTCACCGACCTGGGCATTCAGTCGGTCAAGCTCGGCCTGCCGATGTGCCTGTTGCCTCAGCAACGCCTGGTAATTGGGGTGCATCGGGCGAAACCGCTCGGCCAGGTTGGCCTCGACCAGGGCGAGCTCGGTGAGCTGGTTGTCGACTGAAACCAGCTGGTTTAGCAGACTCTGGGTCTCGAAGGTCAGGTCCACCGAATCGCGCTGTGACCGGTACTCATTGAGCCGGTTCTCCGCCTGGGTCAGCTGGGCATTGACCTGTGGGATCTGCTCATTGAGGAAGCCAATCTGCTTCTCTGCCTCCTCGGACTGACGCCGCACGTTCTGGGCCAGGAAGACACCGGTAAGGGTTTCCAGTGTCTCCTGGATCTGCTCGCGCTCAGCTCCGCTCAGGGTCAGCCGATAGACTCCGGAATCCCTGCCTCGCGGAACGATGATGACACGGCTCTGGAGCTGGCTGATGGCTTGCAGCCGGGAAACCCTTCGCAGGCGGAACTCAGCTCCAGGGTGTGCCTCGAGCTGGCTGACGAAGAGCCGATAGCCCTGGGCATCGTCCTGTACGGTTTCACCGAAACGCCCGGTGAGCAGCACCTGCCCGCCCAACAGCAGCTCGAAGCCGCCCCCTCCGGTGGCCCGCAGCACATGCTCTCGCCCCACGCGTTCGGTTGGCACTTCGAACCATGCCACCCGCAGCGACTCACCGGCCCACACATAGGGGCTGGCATCACGCTCCCCCGGCAGCCAGTCCAGCAGGAAACCCAGCGAGAGGCGGTCGAACCAGTCATGACCGAAGCCATGATTGACCAGGAAGCTGCCCACCATCGGCAACCGCCGTGGCTCGACGCGGATTGCCAGGTCGAGGCGGTCGACCGTTTCGCCCATCACCATGCGCGACTGGAGTATCTCCAGCTCGGCAGAAGTCGGATTACCCGCCTGGTCTCCCACCGTCAGGGTATCCAGCAGGGACAGCATCGACCCGCGGTTCTCGATCTGGACCAGAGCATCCGCCTGATAGATTCGCGGCTTGGAGCTGGCATGGAAATAGCCGGCCAGCATGGCAAGGATCGCTATCGCAATGATCAGCCAGCGACGATCATACATCGTGACCATCAGTTTCCGCAGACTGATGTCGTCGCTCTCCTGGGAAGGAGAAGGAGCCCCCGAAGGCGGAGTGGGGAAGATCGTCATGGCCATGGCCTCAATGCTCGAGGGAAGTCGGAAGTCCGGTGTCGTTTCAGGTCGCCGATATTGACGAATGCCTCGGCCACGTCACTGTGTCCATTTTGTGCCAGTCGGCATGGGGCCAGCGCCACCCACCCCACCGAGAGCCACCAGCATGGGCAGAAGAACACAATGTCGTTATCATCCAATGCGCTGATGAGGGAATATTATCTTGATGAGCGAAAGCTTGGCAGCCGGGGGTAGAGGGTGATAGCTATGAACTTACGATACCATACGCAAGGTTACCAGAAGTTACTTTAAGAGTCAGTGCACGCTACCGCTCGGCACCCCTTGCCATAATCTCACTCAAGTCATTGTTTTTAAATTTCTTTTCGGGTCGTTCCGATGACTCAAAGGACCATAGCCCATTTCAATTAACGATAGCCGACTACATCAGATTACTATGTCATCGAATATTCACACTCTTATTCTTCTGATAGAAAGCGAGATTGTAGCTCATCAAATGAGTGCTACTTTATAACAGGAAATTTAATGTATGCTTGATGATAAATATCAGACCATAACGAACAATAAAAAATGAGATTACTCATCAATACAGAACCGGTCATTTCGATTCAATACGTTATGATTTCACAAATGAGCGTTTGATCGCCTGGCAAGAATGGCCATTCGGTGCCATACCAAAGATGTTCGCTGTTCCTTTTCCAGGCAGCCACTCCACGGGTGCAGGATGTTTCCCCCAGCCGGTCGGGCACGCCTCGTCTTCAACACGGCCCTGGTCGTCGCGGTGATTGCCTTCAGCATCGCCACCGGCCTGATGTGGGTAGATCGCAGCACGCGGCTGCAGACCACCGAGGCGTGGCGGGACGGGATCCAGCGTGAAGCCTGGGAAGCCGCCGAGTCCCTCACCGCCGACCTTCGCCACCTCTCCGGTCTGGCCGACACCATCGCCTTCGAACTGGTGAGCGGCGAACTGCCGGTCACCCGGATCGAGGAGCGACTCGAAGCGCTGGTGGAGCAGCATCCCTACGTGTTCGGAGCCGGGGTGATGTTTCGACCCTATGCCTACGCCCCGGACCAGCGGCTGTATGCGCCCTATATCGTCAAGCGCAACGCCGTTCACCAGCTGCTGTGGGTGGAGGATGTCTACGACTACACCGAGCCCCAGCACGACTGGTATCACCAGGGTACCGACCATGCCGGCTGGCTGGAGCCCTTCTTCGGCCAGGCCAGTCAGGCGATGCTCGCGCTCTATTGCACCCCCTTCCGACTCCCCGAGGAGCAGCGGGTGCGTGACCACACAGGGCCCGACGGCACCGTCTGTATCGACTACTCGATCGAGGATGTCTGGGACCTGGTCGGCGCGCTGGATCTGGGCCAGACCGGCTATGCCTTCGTCATCACCGAACAGGGTACCTATGTCGCCCACCCGCGGCGCGAGTACGTGCGCCATGGGCTGACCCTGTTCGATATCGCCGCTCGGCTGGACGATCCGGAACTGCGGCAGCTGGCGCAGCAGGCCACGGCCGGTCGCACCGGCGCGATCGCCCACTCCAGCGAGCTCACCGGCCAGGACTCCTGGATCTTCTTCAGCCCCATCATGGCCGCGAACTGGTCGCTGGCGGTGGTGGCCTTCACCGACGAGATGCCGCTCGACCTCAGTGAACACAAGCGCCGACAGATCCTGATCACCATCGCCCTGATCGTCGGTGCAACCGGCCTGTCTGTCCTGGTGGTTGCTTACCGGCTGGATTCCCAACCGATGCTGTGGAGCGGGAGCTTTGCCATCGCCCTGCTGTTTCTGCTCGGCGTGGTCTACATCTGGAGCCTGGAGTTTGCCGAGGTGGGCCGCGACCCGCCGGAAGCGGTCATGCTGGTCGATCGCGCCGGCATCGAGAGTTACCTCGAAGGGTATGTCGAAGAGGCTCGCCTGCAGCGCTTCGACGCGCCGATCCAGGTGCCGACGGGGGTGTTCATCCAGGCCGCCCGTTTCGAGACGCCGCACGACTTCGTTATCACCGGCATCATCTGGCAGCGCTATCCGCTGACCGGCCATGGCGCCCTGCGCCGCGAGATCTTCTTCCCGGACGCGATCCCCGCTCAGGATGAACGCGAGGAGCTGTTCCGTTTCCGCGAGGGGAACAGCGAGGTGGTCGGCTGGTTCTTCAAGACCAGCGTGCGTCAGACATCCGACTACTCGCGCTTCCCGATCGACGTCAAGACGCTGCGGCTGCGCGTCTGGCATCCGGATCTCAGGCACAATGTCGTGCTGGTGCCGGAGCTGGAGGCCTACCGGCTGATCCACCCGACATCGCTACCAGGAGTAGAACCCGGCTTCAGCGTGCCGGGCTGGCAGGTGCGGCGCAGCTTCTTCGCCTATCGCTTCCACGACTACAGCAGCGACCTCGGCGTGCGCGGAAGCGCCAGGTCGGGCGAATTTCCGGAGCTGACCTTCCACATCACGCTGCTGCGCAACATCACCGACGCCTTCATTTCCAACCAGATCCCGCTGTTCGTCGCCGCGATCATGCTGTTCGCGATGCTGATGATCGACACCCGGGAGAAGGACCGGGCCTCGCTGCACGGCTTCACCACCTCCACGGTGCTGGGGACGGCGGCGGCCATCTTCTTCATCATCCTGCTCGCGCATATCGACGTTCGCCGCCGCTACGCTGCCGAGCAGATCATGTACCTGGAGTATTTCTACTTCATCACCTACTTCACCGTTGTCGCCATCTCCATCAACGCCTTCATGCTCACGGCACTCAGCGACAGCCACTTCTTCCACTACCGCGACAACCTCATTCCCAAGCTACTGTTCTGGCCGCTGCTGCACGGGGCCTTCTTGGTGGTCACGGTGTATGTCTTCCTGTGACACGCCCTCGGGTCATCTGCACCCAACGCCTCCTTCTGATCATTCGTGCGTCCAGCGAGCGGGGCGAGAGTGATATGGGCATGCAGGTCACCTCAGGTCCCGCAGAAGGTCCTGAACACCCGCTCGGCAGGGGGCGCCGACAGTGCGTAGCTCTCACGGCCGGGCTGCTCGGTGAAGGGCTCGGCCAGCACCTCGGCAAGCGCCTCGAAGGGTGCGAAATCGTCGTGCTCGGCGGCCGCGGCGATCACCCGTTCCACCTGGTGGTTGCGGGGAATATAGAGCGGATTGACCGCATTCATCCGGGCGGCAATCTCCTCCATGCCGACGCCCTCCCGAGCCAGCCGCTCGCGCCAGCGCGGCAGCCACTCCTGCAGCGCCCCGTCGTTCTCGAACAGCTCATGAAAGGCGGGCGCGTTCTCCTGTGTCACCTCGCTCAGGCGGCGAAACGCCAGGGTAAAGTCGGCCCTCCCCGCCTCTAGCGCCGCGAGCAGTGCCTCGACCAGCTCTCGGTCGCCCTCCTCTTCCCTGGTGAGCCCCAGCTTGGCGCGCATCACCGCCAGCCACTCCGCCTCGTAGCGCGGCTCGAAGGCCTCGATCACCGCGGTGGCCTTCTTCACGGCGGACTCATGGTCGGGATCGATCAGCGGCAGCAGCGTCTCGGCAAGGCGTGCGAGGTTCCACTGGGCGAGCCAGGGCTGGTTCCGGTAGGCATAGCGTCCCTGCTCATCGATGGAGCTGAACACCATGGTCGGCGAGTAGGCCTCCATGAAGGCACAGGGACCGTAGTCGATGGTTTCCCCCGAGATCGTGCAGTTGTCGGTGTTCATCACCCCGTGGATGAAGCCCAGCCCCATCCACTTGGCCACCAGCGCCGCCTGGCGTTCGGCCACCGCCTCCAGGAATGCCAGGTAGCGTCCGCTCGTCTCATCGTCACCCTCTTCGCGCTCCAGCAGCTGGGGATGCAGTTGGGAATAGTGACGCTCGATGGCCAGGTCGGCCAGGGTCCTGACCGCCTCCTGGTCGCCGCGGGCAGCGAAGTACTGGAAGGTGCCGACGCGCAGGTGGCTCGACGCCACCCGGGTCAGCACCGCCCCCGGCTCCGGCACTCTTCGAAAGACCTGCTCACCGCTGGTCACCGCGGCCAGCGCCCGGGTAGTCGGCACGCCCAGGCGATGCATCGCCTCGCTCACCAGGTATTCGCGCAGCACCGGGCCCAGCGGCGCGCGGCCGTCGGCACCCCGCGAGAAGGGCGTCATCCCCGCTCCCTTGAGCTGGATGTCGCACAGCCTTCCTTCGCGGTCGGTCACCTCGCCGAGCAGCACCGCGCGGCCGTCGCCGAGGCGCGGGTTGAAGTGGCCGAACTGGTGGCCGGCATAGGCCTGGGCGACGGGCTCGGCGCCGGCCGGCACGGCGTTGCCGGCGAACCAGTCGGCGGCCCGGGCCTCGTCGAAGGCGGCCAGGTCGAAGCCCAGCGCCTCGGCCAGGGCCCGGTTGAAGGCCACCAGCCGCGGCGCGGGCACCGGCACGGGGTCGAAGCGTTCGAAGAAGCGCTCGGGCAGGCGAGCATAGCGCAGGGTGAACTCGGGAAACATGGCGACTCCACAGGAGGGTCGTTCAGGGGATACCCGAGTATAACGCTCGGGATTATTCCTTTCGACCTATCGCCGCCAAAGCTCGCAGGATTCAGCCCGCTGCCGGATCCATGAAAGTGCGAGCAAACTGCCGAAACTGATCAAGATGCTCATGACAGATGGAGAAAACCACCTGCCAGTTCACGTTTTCGTAGTTGTGTACCACGATATTGCGAAACCCGACCGACTTCCTCATGTTGTCGGCAAGCTCCCGGCTGATGACGCCGCACTCGGCAAGCACCTCGAAGCTCTGTCCCATGGTAATGGGAGACGTCAGCTCGTGATGCTCCGCAATCCAGTGCGCAGCGATATCAACACAGAGCTGGACCGCCCGAGTCAGGTTGAGCGCCAGAATATCCTGAATATCGATGTCCGCCTCAAGGGCCTGGACGCAGCTCGGACAGCGGCTCTCGAGACGCATGACAAAGCGACGCAATGACTCCAGCTTCTGATTGATCAGGAGTTGATCCATGCGGACTGTCTCGCTCTGAGAATCCTCTGCTGCAGGGGCACGAAATCCTCGTTGTCAATGATGTTGCGATAGACCAGCCGGCCCCAGGCCGTATCGCTGCCTTTCAAACGAATGCCGGACATCACGATCTGGCTCAGCAGCGGTTGTCCCGCCGTCCTGAGATCAACCAGATCCACGGGGCGCGATGACACCAAGGCGAGCGCCTCGCGGATCAGTTCGGCCTACCACGTGGGCGAAGAGGTGGTGAACAGCAGCGCCACCGTGAGCAGCAGCCCCCCCATCAGGGCGCCTTCGGTGGCGATGCTGCAGCGCAGCCGATGCCTCGCCCCCGGCACACCACGTTCGAGGTCCGGCACCAGCCGCCACTTGTTGAGGGCGCCCAGCACCAGCAGCAACGCCACCAGCACCAGCTTCAGCGTCAGTACCTGGCCATAGGCAGAACTCAGCAGGGCGGCGGGACGCCCCTCCGTCAGCCATGTCACCAGGCCGCCCCCGGCGATCAGCAGTAGCGGGATCAACACCATCCCGAAGCGCCCGAAACGGCGCAGCAGCCGGACCGGGAGGTCGTCGTGCTGCGGCGCGCCGGCCAGGCGATACAGCGGCATCAGGGCGGCCATCCAGAAGGCGGCGACAAGCAGATGGAGCACCAGCAGGGCCCCCAGGCGGAAATCGCCGCGGGTATGCCCCACCTGGGCGAAGGCCAGCAGCACCAGGGCGGCACCGATCAGACTCACCCCATGGCGCGCGACGAGCCACCGCGACCCCACCAGACTGGCCTGCAGCAGCAAGAGCCCGGCCACCGCCAGGCCGAGTCGGTGGCCCTGGGCGCTGTCGACCACGATGCGCAGCAGCAGCGGGTCCCTGGCCGCCGCCAGGCTGCCACCGCCCAGGTAGGCGGCCTGAAGCGGCCACAGCACCACCACCAGGCCGATGCCTGACCAGGCGGCCATCAGGCTGGTGCGCCGCAGGGTCCGGGCCTCGGCGGGCGGCAGGACGGGGAAGGCGAAGCGGAACAGCAGCCCGCCCACCGCGAGCAGGGCGGCGCCATAGAACCCCGCCGACACGACGACCCGACCGGCCGTCCAGGGGTCGAGGCCGGCCAGTGTCATCGCAAGGCTCATGGGTCACTCTCGTATCGAGAAGCGGTAATCTCCCGACATGGTATGGCCATCCTCGGCGAGACCGCGCCAGACCACCCGATACTCTCCCGGCGCCAGGGCGTCGACCGGCACCACCCGGTGGTCCTGCGCCAGCTTGCCCAGCGAGCGCTCGCTGAGCTCCACCGTTCCCTCGGGACCCTGAACCTCGAACTGGGTGATGCGGATCGGCGTATCGAAGCGCAGCTCGAAATGCGTCGGCGATTGCGCCGCGACCTCGCCCTCCGCCGGCACCTGATCGACCTGGTGGGCATGCGCCCAGAGCGGCTGGCTCACCAGGCCCAGCAACGCCAGGACACCCGCCAGCAAGGTTTGCTTGCCCTTTTTCCTCATCATCAACGTCCTCTCTCTGTGGCGATAGCGCTCCAGGCCAGGGGATTCCGGCACCTCGCAGTATGATGGCCCAGTCATCCACTCCGAACCAGGCGACAGTGACAAAGGATCGCACTACGCCTCAACCTGCCAAGGTGCAGAACTCTCGCTTGCCCCGCCTAACCAGGGCGAGGCATCAGGGCTATCGCAGTTGACATCGCTACGCTCATGTTACCGGGCTGATCCGCGGGCTCAGGGCCCGGAAGCTACCGGCGAGAGCGCCTCGCGGATCAGCTCGGCCAGGCGCCGGGCCGGCTCGGTGGGGCGACGCGCGGCACGATGCAGGGCCAGCTCCACGGCGGGAAGCCCCGGCAGGCCGCTCGTCTCGTCCAGGGCACGCAGCTGGGGCGTCAGCATGCTGCGAGTCACCACCACGATGGCCAACCCCGCTTGCACCACCGGCCCCAGGCCCGCCATGGACTGGCTTCGGTAGGCCACTCGCCAGTCGCGCCCCGCCGCGGCCAGGGCCTCCTCGGCCACCTCGCGGAATAGGTCCGCCCCCGGCGAGTAGAGCGCCAGAGGCAGCGGGTCGGCCAGCGATGGTTGGCGTTCCAGCCCCACCGCCCACACCAGCGGCTCGCGGCGGATCACCTCGCCTCCCGGTGAGCGGCGCTGGCGGGTCACCAGCGCCAGGTCCAGCTCGTCGGCACGTACCCGCTCCACCAGATCGGTACTGGTGCCGCAGGTCACCTGCAGGCCCACGTCCGGATAGAGCTGGTGAAACCAGGAGAACACCGCAGTCAGCAGGCTGGCGTAGTCCTCGGGAATTCCCAGGTTCAGCTCGCCGGTGACACGTCTGGCGCGCATATCGGCCAGCGCCTCGTCGTTGAGGGCCAGCAGCCGACGGGCGTGGCCCAGCATCCGCTCCCCTTCGGTCGTGAAGCGGATGCGGCGACCTTCCCGCGCGTGCAGCGCCACGCCGAGCGACTGCTCCAGGCGGGCAAGCTGCATGCTGACGGTGGACTGGGTGTAGGCCAGACGCCTCGCCGCGGCGGTAACGCTGCCGGTATCGGCGATGGCCACCAGGGTCCGCAGCAGGCTCAGATCGAGGGTCGGGGCGCGCATCGTTACATCACCATCATTGATGAATGACATCAATAAAGATCGTTATTGTGATGAGTGTGGACCGGATAGCATGCCGTCGTCATCCACCCGCACTCGTCCACACGCTATTGAAGGTCACCCGCATGCAGATCCTGGCACCTCGGCTCGTTCGCTCCCCCTGGCATGGCGTCGGCGCCGCAGGGCTGGCGGTGGTGCTGTGGGCGCTGGTGCCGCTGCTGGTCGAGCAGGCGGGCGAGTTGCCGCCGCTGCGCCTGTCGGCGCTGGCGTTGCTGGCCGGCGCCCTGGGCACCCTGCCCATGGCCCGTCGCCGGCGGCGACGCGACGCGACGCTGCCGGGCCCGCAACGCCTGGCGATCCACCTGGGCATGCCGCTGCTGATGGCCGGCGCGGTGGGCGCCAGCTTCGCCGCTTTCAACCGGGCACCGACCGCCGAGGCGGCGCTGATCCTCTACACCTGGCCGGTGCTCTTCCTGCTGGCCAGTCGCCGGCTGGCGCTGGGCAGGCTGCCGATCTCGACGCTGGCCGGTGCGCTGCTGGCCTTCGCCGGCGCCGCCCTGCTGGTGGCGCCTCAGGCGCTGGCGGGTGGCGTGTCGGGCGCCTGGGGCGGCTACCTGCTGGCCCTGGCCGCGGCGCTGTGCTGGGCGCTCTATTCGCTGGCCTGCCAGGTCCCCGCCTGGCGACTGGGCGAGCGGATGCCGCACCTGCTGCTGGTCGCCAGCGTTATCGTCGGCGGCGCCAGCCTGGCCCTGGAAGGCACTACCGCCCTGCCCTCCCCGGCGGCGCTGGGCGCCGCTGCCGCCCTGGGGCTGGGGCCCTACGGCCTGGCCATGCTGGCCTGGGACCGCGCACTGCGCGACCCCCAAGCCCATCGCATCGGCCACCTGGCCCACGCGGTGCCGGTGCTGGCCACCCTGTTCCTGGTACTGGCGGGCGCCGCCGCGCCAGACTGGCGCCTGCCGCTGGCCGCCCTGCTGGTGGTCGCGGGCAGCCTGAGCGCAGCGCGCTGAGCGGCGCGTGACGTGCCGCTTCGCTCCCCTGCCGACTTTTCGACGGAGCTGAAGACATTTGCCCCCCGAATTGGCGCAGATTGGACTTTTGCGTTTCGGGTGGTTAGGGTATGTGCCCCCCGGATCAGCCAACAACGCCGACAACAACCGATCCCTGACTGGCCTTGGCCTGTGTGCCTCGGCCACCCTGGTCTTGCCCGATCGAAGACTGGATCACCGGTACTCTCGACTGCCCGTCGTCGACGCCATCGATAGAGAAGGAATCCATGTCGCGCCACTACGCCGATGAGGGACGGTGCATGCCGCGCCGCCCGCCACCCGACCTCGCCTCTGCGGGGTAGATGCCGCCCTGACGGCAGCGTCTTGCCGTGCCCGTTCGACGGGTACTGACGTAGCGCCACGCCTGGTGCCGGTCACCTGCTGACCGGAAAGCCGCCGCCTGGACGCACCCTGGCCGACCCTTCGCCAGCGTCAGGTTGTCGTCATGGCACGCCGCCCAAGCCCTTCGCCGCGTCCGGCATGTTGGCCCGATCGACATGCCCGAGACGACTCCGTTCCACTTTCTGAGGGACTCCCCTTGAACAGCGATTTACACCAGTTCTCGACCCTGACCGTCATCCTGCTGCTGCTCGCCTTCTACGGCGGCACCTACCTGATGACGCTCACGATTCGCAAGAAGAAGGAAGACGCCGACGCCTTCATGGTCTCCAATCACCGCGTCGGCTTCGGCATGGGCGCGGCCAGCATGACCGCCACCTGGATCTGGGCCGCCTCCTTCTATGCCGCCGCCACCTCCGGCTACACCTATGGCGTCTCCGGCCCCATTCACTACGGCCTGTGGGGCGCGCTGATGATCCTGTTCATCTACCCCTTCGGCCGGCGCTTCCGCAAGCTCGCCCCCAACGCCCATACCCTGGGCGAGCTGATCCACGCCCGCCACGGCTCCTCCAGCCAGCTGATCCTCGCGCTCTCCAACGTGCTGGGCAGCGTGATCAGCCTGATGGTCAACTTCACCGCCGCCGGCGCCCTGGTCTCGGTGCTCTCGCCGCTCTCCTTCCAGGCCGGGGTGATCATCGCTGGCGCTGGCGTGCTGCTCTACACCCTGTGGTCGGGCTTCCGCGCCTCGGTGCTGACCGACTTCGCCCAGCTGGTGGCACTGATGGCCATCGCGATACTGATCATTCCCGCGGTGTTCTTCGCCATGGGCGGCCCCAGCGAGCTGGTGGCCGGCCTCGACAACCTGACCACCGAGCAGGCCAACTTCTTCTCGATGGACGCCATCCTCCACCAGGGCGCGCCCTTCTTCGTCGCCGTGCTGGCCTATGCCATCGGTAACCAGACCATCTCACAGCGCCTCTTCGCGGTGAACGAGGCACACATCAAGCCGACCTTCCTCACCGCCACCGTCGGCTATGGGGCCATCGTCATCGGCCTGGGCATGATCGGCCTGATGGCACTGACCCTGGGCGTGCAGCCGCTCGATGGCAACATGAACAACCTGATCCCGCAGATGGTCTCCAGCTACCTGCCGCCGGTGTTCATCGCGCTGTTCTTCATCCTGGTGATCGGTTCGCTCTCCTCCACCGCCGACTCCGACCTCTCGGCGCTGTCGGCGATCATGATGGCCGACGTCTACGGCAAGAATCTCGCCCGCGGCAAGGCCGACCCCAGGCGCATGCTGCTGGTGGGCCGACTGACCATGATTGTCGCCACCATGGTGGGCATCGTCTTCGCCAGCTTCTCGCTGGATATCCTGGTGATGCTGGTGTTCGTCGGCGCGCTGTGGGGCGCCATCGTCTTCCCGGTCATCGCCAGCTGCTTCTGGAGCCGGGTCACCAACCAGGCCTTTACCACCTCGGTGCTGGTGGCCATGGTGCTGTTCTGCGTGGCGCGCTTCGAGCTGCTGCCCCTGGATGGCGGCAGCGGCCTGTTCTTCGAACTGCTGGCCAGCATCGGTGGCGGCGTGATCATCGGCCTGATGGCGTTCGGCTTCCTGGGCCGCACCGCCGGGTTCATCGCCGCGGCACTGGCGACGGTGGCGATGCTGGTGTTTGCCACCGGCTTCCTGCGTGAATACACGGTGCTGCTGGCCTCGCTGACCGCCTACGGCGCCAGCACCCTGGTGTGCGTGGTGATGAGCCTGATGAGCCGCCAGCCGGAGTTCGACTTCGCCACCATCGGCGAGCGGGTGGGTGACTACGACACGCCCCGCGACAAGCCTTCCGCCAGCGCCGACAAGGGCAAGGCGATTCCGGCCGCCACCCGGCTGGCCGCTCAGCGCTGATTCCGAGCACCGATGCCAGGCGCTCAGCCTCACCAACACAGGCGCTGCCGTACGCGGCAGCGCACCATGCTCCACAAGGCATGACAAGGGAGACCGAACATGACCGCACTCTATGGCTTCTACGTGCTGATCTGGCCCGCCCTCACCCTGGGCGTGCTGGGGCTGATCATCCGCGCGGTACTGCGCGACCGCCGCAAGGCGAAAGAAGAGCACCGCGAGCTGGTGTAAAAAGCACAGTGCAAGATCGAAAACGGGCCCCGACGGGGCCCGTTTCGCTTGGTTATTCACAAACTCGCGTGTATTTCAGTTAAGGCTGATCACTTATTGTGGGAGCTGGGCTATCCCGCGGTTCGACGCTTCGGCGAATGGAGACCGAAGGGCTCCTGGGCGGTATAAACTGACGTAAGCAACACCGCCAGGGCGCCTACGGCGCCATTCGCTCGGCGGAGCCGATCTCCCACCAGAAGCTTCAAGCCTCGTGGTGGTTTGCTGGAAAGTGCCTTTTTTTTCGGGGAGCTCAGCGCCCTATCAAGGCCGTGGTCAGCCACGGCTGCCAGGCCAGCAGCACCAGGGTGACGAGGCTCGCCAGCAGGAAGGGCACCAATGAGCGGAAGATGCGCATCGGCGGGGCACCGGTCATCGAGGAGGCGATATAGAGCCCCGCCCCCACCGGCGGGGTAAGCAGGCCCAGCACCAGGGTCAGACACACCACCACGCCGAACTGGTAGGGGCTGATGCCGAACTGCTGGGTGGCGATGGGCAGCAGGATCGGCACTACCAGGATCAGCGCAGCGATGCCGTCGATGATCATCCCCACCAGCAGCAGCACGCCGATCAGCAGCAGCAGGAACAGGAAGGGGTCGGTGGTGAGCGCGGCGATCCAGGCCGCGGCCATCTGCGGCAGCCGCTCGTAGACGATCACCCAGCCGAACACCCCGGCGGCGGCAATCAGCATGATCACTAGCCCGGCATTCACCGCGGTGCGCCTGAGCACCTCCGGCAGCATGGCGAAGCGCAGGTCGCCATAGAGGAAGCGCCCCAGCAGCAGCGCGGCCAGAGACGCCAACGCCGCGGATTCCGTGGGGGTAGCCAGCCCCAGCAGGATGCCGCCGATGATGATCAGCGGGATGGCCAGCGCCGGCAGGCCCATGACCAGCGCCCGCCTCGCCTCGGCGCGGCTCGGCCAGCGGCCCTTCGGGTACTGCTGCACCAGCCCCACCACGGCGATGGCAAGGAAGAAGCTGAAGCCCAGCAGCAGCCCGGGCAGGATGCCGGCGATGAACATCTCGGCGATGGGCACCTGGGCCATCACCCCGAACAGCACGAATAGCATCGAGGGCGGGATGATCGGCGAGAGCAGCCCGCCGGCTGCGGTGATCGCCGCGCCGTAGGAGCGGCTGTAGCCCTCCTGCTCCATGGCAGGGACAATGGCTCGGGACATGATGGCGATCTGCGAGGCGGCCGAGCCGATGATCGCCGCCATCATCATGTTGGCGACCAGGTTGATATAGGCCAGCCCGCCGCGGAAGCCGCCCACCAGCAGCCGCGCCAGGTCGATCAGCCGGCGGGTCACCCCGCCCTCGTTCATCAGCTCGCCGGCCAGCATGAACAGCGGGATCGCCAATAGACCATAGCTCTCGATGGCCCCGAACAGCTGCTGGGGATAGGACTCGAAAAGCACGCTGTTGCCCGAGACCTGGATATAGACCATGGCGGTGAGCGCCAGCACCAGGGCGATGGGCACCGCGCCGAGCAGCAGCAGTACGAAGACTGCGACCGTCATGGGCTGGCCTCCGGCGGTTCCGGGGGCTTACTCCCGGGGGCCATGGGCGCCTGGCTCGGGTCACGCAGCCCGCGCAGGCTCCCGCCCAGGTTGATCAGACCGTGGAAGGTCAGCGACAGCGCGAACCAGGGAACGATCAACCATACCCAGAACTTGGGGATGCCCAGCGTCGAGGTGTTCTCGGCGTAGATGAAGTTGAAGGTCGCGCCCTGGAAGGCGCGGACGTCGAAGCCCAGCCGGGCCAGTTCCAGCGGCTGGTACCAACGCCAGCAGAGCCACAGCAGCAGCACCGCGAAGACCAGCACGGCGAGATCCACCAGCGCCATCAGCAGTCGATGGCCGAAGCTCGGCAGTGCATCGGCCACCAGGGTGACGGCGATGCCCTGTCGGCGCTTGAGCACCGCGCCGGCGATCAGGAAGGTCATCCAGATCATGGCGAAGATGGCCAGCTCGCTGATCCAATAGAGTGGGCTGCCCGCGGCGCGGAAGGCCACGTTGACCAGGATCAGCAAGGTGACCGCCGCCGCGAGGGCGGCGGCGGCGATCTCCTCCAGGCGCGCCAGGCGGTCGGAGAGGCGTGACAGCATCGGCTCTCCTTCCGCTTATTGGCGCAGGCGCTCGGCTTCCTCGCGCAGCGCCTCGATCATCGGGGCCTTCTCGGCCCAAGTGGCCTCCCACTCGGCGATGGCCTCACTGAAGAACGCGGCGTCGGCCTCGACGATATCGAGGTCCAGCTCGCGGATCTCGGCCTCCTGGGCGGTGTCCATCTGCTGGAACCCGGTCAGCACGTTCTCGAGGTGCTCGGCCATGGTGGTCTCGATCAGCTCGCGGTCTTCCGCGGAGAGCTCGCGCCACACCCGCCCGGAGACCACGCCCACCATGGGGAACATCATATGGTTGGAGATCAGCAGGTTATCGGCCTGTTCAAAGAATTTGAGGATCAGGATCGAATCGAAGTCCATGTCGATGGCGTCCACCTGGCCGTTGGCCAGGGCGTCGTAGACCTCGAGCAGGGGCAGCGGCGCCGGCGCCGCCCCGGTAGCGGTGTAGAAGTCGCGGATCGGCTCGAAGGGAGTGATGCGCAGGCGCTGGCCGCGCATGTCGTCCTGGCTCTCGATGGGATCGCGGCTGAGCACCTGACGCATGCCCACCATGCCGTAGCCGAGCCCCACCAGGCCCACCTCGGCGGGCATCAGCTCGAGCAGCTCGGCGGCGGTATCGGAGCGCAGCAGGCGCGCGGCGTGGTCCACGCCATCCACCAGATAAGGCGCATAGAGGGCGCCGAAGTCGGGGATCCGGTTGGAGATCTCGGCGATGGTCAGGAAGGCCATGTCCAGCGCCCCGGTCTGCAGCTGCTGCACCATCTGCGCCTCGTTGCCGAGCTGCTGGGCCGGGAAGACGCTGATGCTGTGCTCGCCGCCCGAGCGCTCGTGGAGGCTTTCGGCGAAGGCCTCGGCCTCGGTGGACCAGAGGTGCTGGGGCGGGGTGATCAGCCCCAGGCGGAAGTCCCGCGCCTGGGCGGTCAGTGCAGATGCGGCCAGCGCGGTGGCGGCCACGGCCAGGGTCAGCGTCTTGATGGGATTCATGGGGGCCTCGTGTCAGTCCAGCGTGGCCCGGCGGTGCGGGCGGCCGGACCTTGTCATCGTCAGGCTGACGAGATTACCGCAGGCGAGGCGTTGATGGCATCCATTAGGCCCTGGGGACTCACCCCGTGCCGCTTAGCGGGCTCTCGAAGCGACGCACGCTGGCCACGAAATCGCTGAACCGCTCGCCCTGAATCAGCACGTGATCGCGCAGCAGCGCCTCGGCGCGCTCCGCCTCCCCGGCGGCAATGGCATCGACGATGGCCTGGTGCTCATCCAGTGAGGTATACATCCGGTGGCGGACCTGCAGTTGCAGTCGCCGATAGGGCTTCAACCGCTGCTTGAGCTGGCGCGCCTCGTTGGCCAGATAACCGTTATGGCTGGCCGCATAGATGCAGGCGTGAAATGCCTCGTTCTCGTAATAGTACTCGTCGGGGTCACCCGCTCTTGCGGCGGCCCCGCAGCGAGCGTGGGCCTCCTTGAGGGCGACGAGCTCCTCTTCGCTGATGCGCCGCGCCGCCAGGCGCCCGCACATCCCCTCCAGTTCGGCCATCACCTCGAACATCTCGATCAGCGCCTCGATCCCCACCCGGGCCACGAAGGTGCCCTTCTTGGGCGACACCGTCACCAGGCCGCTGGCCATCAGCTGCTGGATCGCCTCCCTCACAGGCGTTCGCGAGACGTTGAACTCCTGCCCCAGAGCCTCGGGGTCGAGACGCTCTCCCGGCGCCCGCCGCCCGTTGATGATGTCATCCTCCAGCGCGTCCCTGAGTCGTTGCGCGCTGGAGCGCTTGGTATCAGTCATGCGACACCTCCCTTGATCAAGCCGCCAGGCCCCAGTGATCCGCGTATTTCGGGGCCGCGATGCGTGTCCTTACCTTGACAGTAGCATATGTCAAGACTATTGATATATACATCAGCCGCGCTGATAAACATCTCAAAAAAGACCAAGCACATAATACCAAGCACACAAGAACAACCTTGGAGACGCCCAATGAAACGCTATACCCTGCCCGCCGTCGCCGCCCTGGGCCTTGCCATCGCCGCCAGCGCCGCCTCGGCCGACACCGTCCTGCGAGCCTCCCACCAGTTCCCCGGGGGCCAGGGCGACATCCGCGACGAGATGGTCCAGCTGATGGCCCGCCATGTGGAGGAGGCCGACGTGGGCCTGCAGATTCAGGTCTACCCGGGCCAGTCGCTGTTCCGTGCCGGTGAACAGTGGGGTGCCCTGGTCCGTGGCCGCCTCGACATGACCCTGCTCCCCCTGGACTACGCCAGTGGTCGCCACCCGGAATTCTCTGCCACCCTGATGCCGGGACTGGTGCGCAACCACGAGCACGCCGCCCGCCTCAACGACTCCGAGTACATGGACATGATCAAGGAGGTGATCATGGATAACGGCGCCAGGGTGTTGGCGGACAGCTGGCTGGCCGGCGGCTTCGCCTCCAGCGAGCAGTGCATTACCTCGCCGGACACCGTGGCCGGCCAGAACATCCGCGCCGCCGGGCCAGCCTTCGAGCAGATGCTCCAGGTCGCCGGTGCCTCCATCGCCTCCATGCCCTCTTCGGAGGTCTACACGGCCATGCAGACCGGCGTCCTGGACGCCGCCAACACCTCCTCCATGTCGTTCGTTTCCTTCCGGCTCTACGAACAGGTGGACTGCCTGACCGAACCGGGCGACTTCGCCCTCTGGTTCATGTACGAGCCGGTACTGATCTCCGAACAGGTCTGGCAGGGCCTCACCGAGGAGCAGCAAGCCGTGCTGACCGAGGCTGGTCAGGCTGCCGAGGAGTACTTCTCCGCCGAAGCGGCCGCCATCGACCAGAAGATGGTCGAGGTCTACGAGGAGAACGGTATCGAAGTGGTCCGCATGAGCGAGGAGGACTACAACGCCTGGCTGGATATCGCCCGTGAGACCTCCTACAAGAACTTCGCCGAGAACGTGCCCAACGGCCAGGCCATCATCGACGCCGCCCTCGCGGTCGAGTAACGCCTCCCCCTTCCCACCGTGATCCGGGCCGCCCCACGGGGTGGCCCCCATTTCGCCAACCGGGAGGAGTCAACGGCCATGGCCAATTCCCCACCCCTTGATCGACGTCCTGGCGTCATCGGCGGCTACATACGGCTGATGGACGTGCTGTCTCGTGCCAGCGCCTACCTGGCAGCGGTGATGTTCATCGCCGGCGTCATGGTGATCTGCCAGATGGTCTTCATTCGCTACCTGCTTGGCATGAGCACCAGCTGGCAGACCGAGTTCACCGTGTTCTCGGTGACCGGCGCCATGCTGATGGGCAGCCCCTACGTGCTGATGACCGGCGGGCACGTCGCCATCACCATCCTGCCCGATGCGCTGGGCGGCCTGGCCCGCAAGGCCATGCTGCTGCTGGCGTCACTGGTCGGACTCGCCTTCTGCGCCGCCCTGGCCTTCGCCTCCTGGGTCTATGTCGTGGAAGCCTACGAATTCAACTGGCGCACAGGCACCGTGTGGAACCCGCTGCTGTGGCCTGCCCTGATGCCCATGGCCGTGGGTACCACCCTTTTGACGCTGCAGTACGTGGCTGAAATCCTGCGCGGGGAGGCCTAGGCATGGAACCGATCACACTGGGCATCATCGTCGCCATCGTGCTGGTCGTGCTGATGGCGATCGGCACCCCCATCGCCTTCGCCCTGGGCGGGGTGTCGTTGCTAGCGCTGCTATACGACCGCGGGCTCCCCGAGCTGATCTATTTCGGCGAGACCTTCTTCGACAGGATCGCCGAGTTCGGCTTCGTGGCCATCCCGATGTTCATCCTGATGGGCGCCGCCGTGGCCTCCTCACCCACCGGACGCGACCTCTACCGCTCGCTGGACCTGTGGATGGGCCGTCTGCCGGGCGGCCTGGCCGTCTCCAATATCGGCGCCTGCACCATCTTCTCGGCCCTCTCCGGCTCGTCGCCGGCCACCTGTGCCGCCATCGGCAAGATGGGCATCCCCGAGATGCGCAACCGGGGCTACCCGGACGGCGTGGCCGCCGGTTGCATCGCCGCCGGCGGCACCCTGGGCATCCTGATCCCGCCCTCGGTGACCATGATCATCTACGGCATCTCCACCGAGACCTCCATTGGTCGGCTGTTCATGGCGGGGATAATGCCCGGGCTGATGCTCGCCGGCCTGTTCATGATCTGGACCATGATCGCCTGCCGCCTGGAGGGGGGCTACAACAACCCGATGTCCCAGACCGCGGAGCGTGTGAAGGAGAACATCAAGGCCAACGTCGATACCAACCTCAAGGCCCTGGTTCGTGTGGTGCCCTTCCTGCTGGTGATCGCCGGCATCCTGTTCGCCCTTTACGGCGGGGTGGCCACGCCCTCCGAGGCGGCCGGCGTGGGGGCCTTCCTGTGCGTGGCCCTGGCGGTGCTGATCTACCGCATGTGGCAGGTCAAGCCGATCAAGCTGATCATGCGTGATTCGCTGCGCGAGAGCGTGATGATCATGCTGGTGATCGCCACCGCGGAGGTGTTCGCCTATGCGCTCTCCTCCATGTTCATCACCCAGACCATTGCCGCCGCGATCAGCGACCTCGACGTCAACCGCTGGGTGCTGATGGGCATCATCAATCTCTTCCTGCTGGTGGCCGGCTTCTTCCTGCCACCGGTGGCGGTGATCGTGATGACCGCGCCGATCCTGCTGCCGATCATCCTGGCGGCCAACTTCGATCCCTACTGGTTCGCGGTGATCCTCACCATCAACCTGGAAATCGGCCTGATCACGCCACCCGTGGGCCTCAACCTGTTCATCATCAAGGGGATCGCACCGGATATCTCCCTGCGCGATATCCTGATGGGCAGTCTGCCCTACGCCCTCTGCATGGTGCTGGGCATCCTGCTGCTGTGCTTCTTCCCGGGCATCGCCCTGTGGCTGCCCAACCTGATCATGGGGTAATGGAGACGAGACCATGAACATGAGTTTCCTGCAGGAGCTGTTCAATAACATCACCCAGCGCGACGCCCTGTTGCGGCGACGCAGCGGAGAGTCCGCCACGCCCGACCACGGGCAGCTGGTGGCGGCCTGTCAGGCGCTGCTGGAGAGCGATGGCGAGGCCTCTAGCATCGCCCTGGCCAGCCGGGCGCTGGCCATGTACCGCCGACTCTCAGCCCTGGAGCGGGCGAGTTTCTTCGCCCGTCTGGGGGCGGAGTTCGCCGCCGAGCCGGCGCGCATCGATGCGGCCTATGGGGCCTATCGGGAGGCCCGCGACAATGCCAGCCTGCAGGCGCTGTTCGAGGCCTGCGAGCCCCGCCGCCAGGAGCTGTTCCGCCGACTGAACCTGGCCAGCGATGGCACCGTGGAGCTGGTGCGCATGCGCGAGGACCTGCTGGCTCTGCTGCGCGACAACCCAGGGCTGAACGCCATCGACGCCGACTTCGCCCACCTGTTTGGCTCCTGGTTCAACCGCGGCTTCCTGGTGCTCAAGCGCATCGACTGGAACACTCCGGCCTCGATCCTGGAGAAGATCATCCGCTACGAGGCGGTGCACGAGATCCAGGACTGGGACGACCTGCGCCGCCGCCTGGACGCCCGCGACCGCCGCTGCTTCGCCTTCTTCCACCCGGCGATCGGCGACGAACCATTGATCTTCGTGGAGGTGGCGCTGTGCAAGGGCCTGCCGAATCGCATCCAGCCGATCCTGGCCGGCGAGGAGAGCGGGGTCGAGGAGCCGGAGGAGGCCGACAGCGCCGCCTTCTTCGGCATCAGCAACTGCCAGACCGGCCTGCGCGGCATCTCCTTCGGCAACTTCCTGATCAAGCAGGTGGTCCAGGAGCTCAAACAGGAATTACCGCAGCTCAGGTACTTCGTGACCCTGTCGCCGGTGCCGGGCTTCGCCCAGTGGCTGGAGGAGTGCCGCAGCGACGAGAGCCTGCCAGGCGAGCTGCGCAAGACCCTCGGCGAGCTCGACGCGACCGAGTGGCAGCGGGACCCCGAGCGGGCAGCGAAGCTCGAGGCAGTGGTCAAGCCGCTGGCCGCCCGCTACCTGGTCCACGAGAAGAATGCCCGCGGCAAGCCGCTCAACGCGGTGGCCCGTTTCCACCTGGGCAACGGCGCCGAGCTTCACCGGGTAAACTGGCTGGGTGACGTCTCGGCCAAGGGGCTCAAGCAGGCCGCCGGCCTGATGGTCAACTACCTCTACGTGCTCGAGGATATCGAGCGCAACCACGAGAACTATACCGCCAACGCCACCGTGGCCTGTTCGAGCGAGGTCCGTGACCTCGCCCGCAAGGCCCGGAAGCTGGCCAAGGGAGAGCACAGCAAATGAACCACAACCTCTTCGCGACCTTCGCCGAGCGCATGCGCGAACGTGGCGATGCCGACTTCATCACCACCCGCGAGGGTCAGCGCTATTCCTATGCCGACGCCATGGCCGAGAGCGCCCGCCTGGCCGGCGCCCTGACCGAGCTCGGGGTTCAGCAGGGGGATAGAGTGGCGGTGCAGGTCGACAAGAGCCCCGAGGCCATCCTGCTCTACCTGGCGTGCCTGCGCATCGGCGCGGTCTATCTCCCGCTCAACACCGGCTACACCGGCGAGGAGATCCGCTATTTCCTCTCCGACGCCGAGCCCGCCCTGTTCGTCTGCCGCGCGGCCGTGCTGGACGAGGCGCGCGGTATCGCGACCGAGACCGGCTGCCCGGCCGTGGAGACCCTCGGCACCGCTGCCGACGGCAGCCTGATGGAGAAGGCCGCCGCCGCCACGCCTCGGGAGGATATCGTGCCGCTGGACGAGCGGGACCTGGCGGCGATCCTCTACACCTCCGGCACCACTGGGCGCTCGAAGGGCGCCATGCTGACCCACCGCAACCTCGGCTCCAACGCCGAGACCCTGCGACATGCCTGGCACTTCACTCCCGAGGACCGGTTGATTCACGCTCTGCCGATCTTCCACACCCATGGCCTCTTCGTGGCCTGCAACGTCACCCTGATGGCCGGCTCGAGCATGCTGTTCCTGCCCAAGTTCGACGCCGATGTGATCTTCGAGGAGATGCCCCACGGCAGCGTGCTGATGGGCGTGCCGACCTTCTACACCCGACTGGTGGCCGACGAGCGCCTGACGCCGGAAGTGACCGCCAACATGCGCCTGTTCGTCTCCGGCTCGGCGCCGCTCACCGCCGAGACCCACGCGGCCTTCGAGCAGAAGACCGGCCACGCCATCCTCGAGCGCTACGGCATGACCGAGACCAACATGAACCTCTCCAATCCCTATGACGGTGAGCGCCGCGCCGGCACCGTGGGCATGCCGCTGTCGGGTGTAGAATTCCGCATCACCGACCGCGAGACCCAGGAGCACTTGCGCCAGGGCGAGATCGGCATGCTCGAGATCCGCGGCCCCAACGTCTTTATCGGCTACTGGCGCATGCCCGAGAAGACCCGCGAGGAGCTGCTGGACGACGGCTTCTTCATCACCGGCGACCTAGCCATGGTCGATGAGCAGGGCTATGTGCATATCGTCGGCCGCGACAAGGATCTGGTGATCTCCGGGGGCTACAACGTCTATCCGAAGGAGGTCGAGCAGCTGATCGACGAGATCGAGGAGGTCTACGAGTCGGCGGTGATCGGACTGCCCCATCCGGACTTCGGCGAGGGCGTCACCGCCGTGGTGGTGCGCCAGCCGAACACGCAGATCGACGAGGCCGGGATACTGGCCCACCTGAACGATCGCCTGGCCAAGTACAAGCAGCCCAAGAAGGTGTTCTTCGTCAACACCCTGCCCCGCAACACCATGGGCAAGGTGCAGAAGAACGAGCTGCGCAAGCAGTTCCAGGACACCTATAGCTGAGCTGAGCATGCCCATGACTACGATTACCTACTATTACTCCCACGTCTCGCCCTGGAGCTATCTCGGGCATGCCCGCCTGGGCGAGATCGCCGCCCGCCACGGCGCCACGGTCGACTACGTGCCGATCACCCTGGGCGCGATCTTCCCGCACACCGGTGGCCTGCCGCTCGCCAAGCGCGCTCCGGCACGCCAGGCCTACCGGCTCGCGGAGCTCAGGCGCTGGCCCCAGCGGCTGGGCATCCCGCTCAACGTGGAGCCGACACACTTTCCTACCGACGACCGCCCCGCCGCCCGCCTGGCCCTCGCGGCCAAGGCCGGGGGATACGACATCGCCGAGCTGTCGCTGGCGCTGATGCGGGCCTGCTGGGTCGAGGAGCGGGATATCGCCGACGCGAACACCCTGCTCGAGATCGCCGACGCCGTGGGGCTGGATGGGCGGACCTTGCTGGCCGAGTCCGCGGGCCCCGAGGCCCAGGCCCGCCTCGACGAGGCCTGCCGGGTCGCACTGGTGGCGGGCTGCTTCGGCGCCCCCTGGTACAGCGTCGACGGCGAACCCTTCTGGGGCCAGGACCGCCTCGAGCTGGTCGAGGAGGCCATGTCTACTTAAACAACTTTGATGCTGCCCCTTTTCACTCATGAACAAGGGCCTTGGTGCTATACCAAGGCTCTTATACTTCCTTTATCTCAACTTCCTACCACATGATGCTTGGCAGCCACAACGCAATGGAGGGAAACAATATCAGAAGAAATATCGCAAACGCCTCAACAAACACAAACGGGAAAGCACCCCTAATAATTTCGGAAAGCGAAATCTCAGGCGCCACCCCCTTTATCACGTAGAGATTTAACCCTATTGGAGGTGTAATTACAGCCATTTCGCACGCAATTATCATGACCACACCAAACCAGATTGGACTGAACCCCAACACCTCAATAACAGGCAGAACGATGGGAGTCGCGATAAGTATTATCGACACGATATCGAGAAACATCCCAATTACTACAAGAAACAACAAGATCAGCAGGAATATTACCCAAGCAGGAAGATCCATAACGCTAATCCACATCACCAACTGCTGAGGAATCATCAATCTAGTTATTACCCAACCAAACAAAAGCGCAGCAGCGAGTATCAGAAGAATCATCCCGCTAGTGACTACGGTTGATCGGAAAATATCAAGCACAGTACGCATATCTAGCTGACGATATAAAGCCGCAACTATAAAAGCACCAATCGCTCCCAGCCCAGCAGCTTCAGTCGGCGTGGCGACACCAAAATATATACTACCCAAGACTACCAAGACCAGTGCGATAGCTGCCCAGACATCCTTAAGCGCTTTGAAACGTTCCTTCCATGTCACCCCAACCTTTACGTGCGGCGCCATCTCCGGCCGGACCACGGCTAAAATACCGATATAAACCACCATCAGCATTGCCACCATAATCCCAGGAATAATAGCTGCAACAAACAACCTCCCGATCGATTGGTTAGCAATCTCTCCATAAAGAATAAAACCAATACTCGGAGGTATCAGTAGAGCCAACGCCCCTGCTGCCGCCACCGATCCACCCGCCAAACTTGGAGCATAGTCTCGCTTGATCATTTCGGGTATGGCGAACCTACCAATGGTCGCAGCACCTGCCACACTTACACCACTCATGGCTCCAAAAACTGCAGAGCTTCCTACACTTGCCATAGCCAGGCTTCCTGGCAAGCGATTTAGCCATAAATAGAAAAGAGTAAACAACCGCCCTCCCAGGTTGGTTCTAGCGATAACCTCCCCCATAAGAATAAAAAGCGGTATTGCAATGAGTGAGTAACTCGACATCCCCCTGTAGAGAATCGATGGAATTGCCATCAATGACGAGATGCCATTTATGAAATACATCCCAATAATACTGGCAACACCTAGCGCAGCGAACACTGGAGCCCCGATGGCAAGCAGGAAAGCAAAAGTGCCAAGCAGCCAGAGAAATATGGTTGTGGAATCCATTGAATTACCCTTACGCCTTATCTTTCAAAGAAAGATAGATCGTTGCCATAAGCAACAGGATACCGCCGAGAGGAATTAAGGAATAGGGCAACCACATAGGAAAACTCAACAAAGAAGAGGATCGGTAGCCCCTATCCAGGGCAGTAAGCACATTGACACTTCCAGCCCAAACGATCACTCCACAAAACAACAGAACAGCCAGACTGCTCAGGAGATCCGAAATTTTTTTCAGCAAATCTGGAAGAACATTATACAGCGCCTCCATTCGAACATGCCGCCCAACTATTAATACCCACCCAACGGACATCCACGAAATCATCAGAAGCAAATACTGACTAACTTCAAGAGCATGAATGCTCGGACTTCGAAACAAATACCTAGTCATAACAGCGTATACTGTCAAAAGCATCAAGCTAACCAAAGCAATCTCGGCAATCACTAAACCAAGCTTACCCGCAAAAAAAAACACTTTCGAAACGACCCTATTGGCAAGTTTCATAGCAGCCTCGTAGACATAGGAGAAGGCAAGTCCTTTTCCCTGACTCTAGTTAGCGCGTCGCCTCAATCAACTCTATATATTTTTCGCCATTTGGGACAGAGTCAATCCACTCATCGATAGCCGTCTGCGTGCGCTCCGACAACCGTGAAATCGTCTCAGGATCGAGTGTCTTCACGGTCATGCCTAAGAATTCATAATCCTCAACGGCACTACTGATAAACTCATTCACCATATCGAATTGACGCTGATCACGAATATTAGCCGCCTCCTCGAAGATCATCTGAATATTGGAAGGGAATCTGCCCCAAGTGTCTGCATTAATAGCTAGTATAGAAGTGTCGATGGCAAAATTAGTCAGTGTAATGTGGTCTGTCACCTCATATAGACTACGCCCCATGCCAGTCAATAATGGCCGTGGAGTTCCATCGATGACGCCACGTTCGAAGGATAGATATAGGTCGGACGATGCCATGGTAGTAGGGGCACCACCGAGAAGTTGCAGCGCACGTGCATCGGTTGCCCCAGTGGTTGCCCAAGTCTTGCCGGAAAAGTCTTCGACGGAGTCAATGGAAAATCCTTTGGTATAAAACTCATATGGATCCCAAGGAGCCACTCCAAGTACATATGTGCCATGCCTCTCTTCCAACTCTTGGCGCATCCCGAGGTCTAACAAGCCTTGCTGAAGAGCCCTCTGCATATGATTAACATCATCAAAGATGAAGGGCATTGTGAACAGAGTCAGCGCCTCGACAGTACCGCTGGGGTAGGTGCCGGTCATATTTGTAATGTCGATGTCACCCCTTGATAGCGCAGGCAATTCTTCATAGGCATCAAAAAGCTGACCCGAATGAAAAACGTTGATTTTCACCGCACCCTCTGATGCCGCTTCCACATGGTCAATAAAGGCTTGGATAGGTTCCCAAACATACTCATAAGCCGGGGGAAGATATGTAGAGAATGTCAGTTCATATGTTTCGTTTGCGTGGAGCTGCATTGATGAAGCCATGATGAAAAGACCAAGGCTAGGCAGCGTGAAGTTTTTGATAAGTGACGATTTTTTCATTTTATAACTCACTCGGTTATTTTTGTATAAGTATGCAGCTGGTTTAAAGCCGTAGCTAGATCTAACACTTCTGCATACTTATCGCTCATATCGATAATGTTGCTGTCGTGCTGCTTTTTAGAGCGATCGGCACAGGCCTCCTCGACAACAAACGGCGGGAATCCATGTTGCAACGCATCAACCACCGAAGCACGGATGCAACCGCTGGTGGTACAGCCCGCAACGTAAAGTGTATCAATGCTCATGGATGTAAGAATGCCCGCAACCGGTGTGCCGAAGAAGGCAGATGCTTGTGTTTTCTCGATTACAAGATCTTTAGACTCTGAGTCGATGGAGGGATCAAGCTCACACGCCGCCGTCCCTTTGGCAAGAGTTTCCAGAGTGGGACACTTCTTGTGCCATAACCCTGAGTCCAGCAAGCCTGGGTTGTAGCTGCAGACTGTGAAGATCACAGGTCCATGCGGGCGGACTGCGCGAATCAGCTGGTTAGTAGCTGCAATCGCCTCCGTACAATCCGAAGCAAGCGGACTCAGAGATGGTTCAGTAAAGCCTCGTTGGAAATCGACAACAAGCAGTGCTGGACGCTGGCCAATGGCCAGCGCCCCCCCAAAACCACTTTTCAGATTGGATTTATCGTTCATTGAGACTCAGCGCCTCCTTCCCGGGTAGATTCGATGATCTCGAGATAGCGTTCACCGTTGGCGACATTACTCGCCCATTCCTCAATAACTGGCGCCGTCAAATTACGCAATTCCGCCACAGTATCGGCATTCATTTCATGAATCGTAACCCCATTCTCTTCATAGTAGGCTAGCGCCTCAGATATGAAATTTTCAACCATGACAAACTGTTCAGCGTCACGTTCCTTAGCGGCCTCAAGGATTATTTCCTGAATATCTTCAGGAAGGCGCTCCCAAGCATCACGATTCATAGCCAGGATGGAGGTATCAACCAAGAAGGTTGCCAAACTTATATGTTCGACAACTTCATCTAGACTGCGCCCTAGCCCTGTGATTAGCGGACGCGGGGTTGCATCCACAACCCCCCTATCAAAAGCCAGATAAAGCTCCGAGGAGGCCATTCCTGTCGGGGATCCGCCGAGAAGCTGAATTGCTTGCGCGTCAGTGGAGCCGGTAGTTGCCCATACCTTACCGGCGAAGTCTTCCCTTTCAAGGATAGGGTGCTGACGACTATAGAACTCATAGGGATCCAGAGGCGCCACACCTAGAATAACCGTGTCGTGGTCTTCTTTCATTTCCTCGCTCAACCCGGATTCCAGCAATCCAGCCTCAAGCGCCCTTGAAAGGTGCTCAATATCATCAAACATAAAGGGCAAAGCGAAGACACCAATAGAAGGCACACTAGCGCTTGGGTAAGTTCCGGTCATATTGGTAATATCAATGTCCCCACGGGAAAGCGCGGACAGTTCGTCATGCCCTTCAAAAAGTTGTGCCGAATGGAAAAGATCGACCTTCAGACGCCCCTCACTCCGCTCCTGAATTTTATTCACGAAATTTTCTGCTGGTACATGAATGTACTCATACGAAGGAGGCAGGTAAGTTGAGAACACCAAATTATACACATCGTCAGATGCTTCAGAATTAGCCGACAAAACACCAAGAGACAGCGTCGCCGCAGGAATAGCCATCAAAATTTTAGTTGCTTTCATTTTCTTCCCATCCTTTGTTTCTGTTATATTAATTCGCCGCTACGCAGCGGGAAGTGCCATTACAGTTAGCGAAAGTCTCCATGCACACTGCACACCCCGGAGAACTACCCGCAACTGCCTGACATCAGCGATGTTTCATATCTGACAGTTTTTCAGGGTTACCACAACGAATATGGTTGATCACCCCGCCCATGGCGATCAGTTCCCGCTGGCGCGGGGTCAGGCCATGATGCAGGCGGAAGGTGCCCTTGCCCACCACTTCGGCGGCAAGCTCGGGGCCGGCGGCCAGCTGGGCGTGCAGGTCACGGATCACCAGGCTGTCGCCCTGCTCCAGCCGGTCACCGTCCTTCTCGTCGACGAAGGTGAGCGGCAGCGCCCCGAAGCAGATCAGGTTCTGCCAGTGAATGCGCGCGAAGCTTCTGGCCAGCACCACCTGCAGGCCCAGGTAGCGGGGCACCAGGGCAGCGTTCTCGCGGCTCGACCCCTGACCGTAGTTGTGGCCGCCGACGATGGCATGGCCGCCCAGTTCGCGGGTCGCCTCGGCGCGGCGGGCGTAGTCCGGGTCGACCGCCTCGAAGGTGAAGGGCGCCGAGGCGTAGACGCTGCTCCAGTAGGGCATCACCCGCTGGCCCGCCGGCATGATGTCGTCGGTGGAGATGTTGTCCCCGGTGACCAGCAGCACCGGGACCTCCAGGGTGTCGGACAGCGGGGCGAGCTCCGGCAGCGCCGGGGTGTTGTCGGTCTTCTGCAGCGGCTTGAGGCGCGCCTCGGCCAGCGGCAGCGGCGGTGTGAAGAGGTCGCGATTGACCACCATCCGCTCGGGTTCCTGGATACGCGGATAGGCCATGTCGAGGCTGCGCGGGTCGGTGATCACGCCCGCCAGCGCCGAGGCGGCCGCCGTCTCGGGGCTACACAGGAAGACGCTGTCCTCGCGGGTGCCGGAGCGCCCCGGGAAGTTGCGCGGCACGGTGCGCAGGCTGTTGAGGCGCACCGCCGGTGCCTGGCCCATGCCGATGCAGCCGTTGCAGCCGGTCTGGTGCAGCCGTGCCCCGCAGGCGACCAGGTCGGCGAGATAACCTTCGCGGATCAGGGTGGTCAGCACCTGGCGCGACGAGGGGTTGATGTCCAGCGAGACGCCGTCGGCGACGGTGCGCCCGCGTACCACTTCCGCCACCACCGCGAAGTCGCGGAAGCCCGGGTTGCCCGAGGAGCCGATATAGGCCTGGTGCAGCGGCTCACCGGCCACCTCGTGCACCGGCACCACCTTGTCGGGGCTGGAGGGCAGCGCGATCAGCGGCTCGAGGCTGGATAGATCGAGCGTTTCCTCGCGGTCATAGGTGCAGCCCGGCTCCGCGGCGAGCGGCTGCCAGTCCGCCTCACGGCCACGGGCCGCCAGGAATCGGCGGGTCTCCTCGTCGCTGGGGAAGACCGTGGCGGTGGCCCCCATCTCGGTGCCCATGTTGGCCAGCACATGCCGGTCCATGGCGGACAGACCAGCGAGGCCCGGCCCGTGGTACTCGATGATGGTGTTCTTGCCGCCGGCCACGCCGTGACGGCGCAGCAGCTCGAGCACGGCATCCTTGGCCGAGACCCAGTCGGGCAGGCGGCCCTCCAGGCGGATGCCCCAGATCTCCGGCATGGTCAGGTAGAGCGGCTCGCCGGCCATGGCCATGGCCACCTCGATGCCGCCGGCGCCGATAGCCAGCATGCCCAGCGAGCCGGCCGCCGTGGTGTGGCTGTCGCAGCCGACGATGGACTGGCCCGGGATGCCGAAGTGCTCCATGTGCACTGGATGGCTGATGCCGTTGCCGGGGCCGGAGTACCAGACCCCGAAGCGCTCGCAGGCGCTCTTCAGGAACAGGTAGGTCTCGGCGTTGAGGTGGTCGGCCTGCACCAGGCCGTGGTCGATGTACTGCACGCTGGGGTCGGTATGCACCCGATCGAGGCCCATGGCCTCGAGCTCGAGCATCACCAGGGTGCCGAGCACGTCCTGCAGCAGGGCCTGGTCGATGCGCAGGGCGATCTCGCTGCCGGGGGTCATCTCGCCCTCCACCAGATGATCGCGGATCAGCTGCTGGGCGAGGTTCAGGGGAGTGGATGGCGTCGTCATTGTTGTTGGTCTCGTGGTCAGGAATGGTAAGCAACTTCGGCGGGCCGGCCTGGCGCCGGCTTCCGTGGGCGTCAGGCCGGCATCGGATAGCGCCGGTCGGCCTTGCCCGCCTTCACCACCTGCCCCGGCGTGTCATGACCTACCAACTCCGGCAGCATGACCGAGGCCGCCAGCAGGGGGTCGAGGTCGACGCCGGTGGGCACGCCCATCTGCTCGAACATGTGCACCAGGTCCTCGGTGCAGACGTTGCCGGTGGCGCCCGGGGCGTAGGGGCAGCCGCCGATGCCTCCCAGGGAGGCATCGAAGCGGGTGATGCCGGTCTGCCAGGCGGCCAGGGCGTTGGCCAGGCCCATGCCGCGGGTGTTGTGGAAGTGCAGGGTGAAGGGGGTGTCGGGGAAGCGCGTCAGCGCCGCCTCGCAGAGGCGTGCCACCTGGCCCGGGTTGGCCATGCCGGTGGTGTCGCACAGGGTCACGCCCTGAACGCCCAGGGCCAGCTGACGCGCCACCAGGTCGAGCACCCGTGCCTCGGGCACCTCGCCCTCGAAGGGGCAGCCGAAGCTGGTGGAGAGCGAGGCGTTGACGAAGACCTCCGCCCCCCTGGGGTGGGCCCGCACGACCTCGAGGATGGCGGCGAACTGCTCGAGGGACTGGTCCGGCGTCATGCGCAGGTTGGCCAGGCCGTGGGAGTCGCTCGCCGACATCACCAGGTTGACCTCATCCACCCCGCAGGCCAGTGCCCGCTCGGCGCCCTTCAGGTTGGGCACCAGCACGGTGATGCCGACGCCCGGGCGGCGCTGGATCCCGGTCACCACCTCGGCGGCGTCGCGCAGTTGGGGAACCGCCTTCGGCGACACGAAGGAGGTGGCCTCGATGCGCGCCAGCCCGGTGGCGGAGAGGGCGTCGATCAGGCGAATCTTGTCCGCGGTGGGCACGAAGGTCGCCTCGATCTGGAAGCCGTCGCGGGGCGCCACCTCGTTGATCTGCAGCTGGGTCATGGCGAATGTCCTGGGGGTCAAGGGGTCAGATGATGCCGGCATCGCGCAGCTTGGTGCGGGTTGCCTCGTCGATGCCCAGTTCGTCGAGCACCTCGTCGGTATGCTGGCCCAGCGCCGGGCCGCCGCTGCCCAGCCGGCCCGGCGTGGCGCTGAGCCGCGGCAGCACGCCCGGCACCCGGAGCGGCTTGCCGTTGGGCCGGGTGATGGTCTGAATCATCTCCCGGGCCAGGTAGTGGGGATCACTGGCGATGTCGGCGGCGGTATAGGGGTAGCCGGCGGGCACCCGGGCCTCGTCCAGGGCGGTGAGGATCTCGTCGCGACCGCGCTCGACGGTCCAGGCCTCGATGGCCGCATCGATCTGTGCGGCGCGACGGCTGCGGCCATCGTTGTGGGCCAGGGCCGGATCCTCGCCCAGGTCGGTGCGGCCGATCACCTCCATCAACCGTTTGAAGATGCTGTCGCCGTTGCCGGCGATCAGCACGAAGTCGCCGTCGCGGGTGCGGTAGGCATTCGAGGGCGTGATGCCCGGCAGGGCGCTGCCGCTCGGCCCGCGCACATGGCCGGCGGCGTCATACTCGGGCAACAGGCTCTCCATCATCGCGAACACGGATTCATACAGGGCCACGTCGATCTCCTGGCCCAGGCCGCTGCGGCCCCGCTCCTGCAGCGCCAGCAGGGTGCCGATCACCGCATAGAGCGCCGAGAGCGAGTCGCCGATGCTGACGCCGACACGCACCGAGGGCTCGCCGGGATGGCCGGTGAGATAGCGCAGCCCGCCCATGGCCTCGCCGATCACCCCGAAGCCCGGCTTGTCGCGATAGGGGCCCGTCTGGCCGAAGCCGGAGACCCGTACCATGATCAGCCCGGGATTGTGCTTGGCCAGGGTCTCGTAGCCCAGCCCCCAGCCCTCCAGGGTGCCGGGACGGAAGTTTTCCACCAGCACGTCGGCCTCGGCGGCCAGCCGCCGGACCATCGCCTGGCCCTCCTCGCTTCGCAGGTCGAGGGTGACGGAGCGCTTGGTGCGGCTCTGCACATGCCACCACAGCGAGGTGCCGTCCTCGATGATTCGCCACTTGCGAAGGGGGTCACCGGTGCCGGGGGGCTCGACCTTGATCACGTCGGCGCCGAACTCGCCCAGCAGCTTGGTGGCGAAGGGGCCGGCGATCAGCTGGCCGAGCTCGAGGACCTTGAGGCCGGCCAGTGGCAGCTGGCGTGACGTCGGGGAGGTCATGGGGATCTCCTGGGTAAGGTGCGGGTTATAGCTCTTGAGAATGTGCCACCCAGGGCGCCCCTCACAATTCGGCAATCGGGAACCGAGGTTTCGCTGTTCACGAAGCCATCGGCTAGCATGGGAAAGGTTCACCGCCCTCTCCCTGGAGCCCGGATGCCATGCGCCGCTTCGATTTCGTGACCCTCAAGCTGTTCGTCACCATCGCCGAGGAGGGGCGGCTGACCGCCGCCGCGGAGCGCGAGCACCTGGCCCTGGCCGCCGTCAGCAAACGGGTCAGCGACCTGGAGTCAATGATCGGCACCGAGCTGCTCTACCGACGCTCCCGCGGCGTCGAGCTGACGCCGGCTGGCCAGGCCTTCCTGCACCACGCCCGACGCATCCTCGAGGATGTCGCCCGCCTGGAGGCGGAGCTCAGCGAGTACGGCGAGGGGGTGCGCGGCCACGTCCGCATCTACTCCAACACCTCGGCGATCATCGCCTTCCTCCCCGAGGACCTCAGCGTCTTCTCCCGGGAGTATCCGCAGATCAAGCTCGACCTCCAGGAGCGCACCAGCGCCGAGACCATCGCCGCGGTGCGCGAGGGGGTGGCCGATGTGGGAATATTTGCCGGTCACGTTGCCGCCGAGGGCCTGGAGGTGGTGCCCTACCGCCGCGACCAGCTGGTCCTGGTGACGCCCGCGGACCATCCCCTCTCCGGCCGAGACCGGCTCTGCCTGCATGAGGCCACCGAGTACGACTTCGTCGGCCTGCAGCAGGATGCCTCGCTGCAGTCGCTACTCCACGAGCAGGCCAGTCTGGCGGGGCGAGCCCTGCGCATGCGCATTCAGGTGCGCAGCTTCGACGCCATCTGTCGCATGATCCACCACGGCATGGGGATCGGCGTGCTGCCCCAGCGCACCCTCTACCGCGACCTGCGCGACCTGAACCTGCGGCTGATTCCGCTGGCCGACGATTGGGCGAGCCGGGAGATTGTCATTGGCATACGCCACTACGAGACCCTGCCGGTGGTGGCCCGCCACCTGGTCGATCACCTGCTGCAGGCGCCGGACGACCCCGCCTGAGCCCTGGGCGCGCGCCGCTCTCGACCATGGTCGCAGCCACGCTGGCGAACGATGGTTTGCATATCGGGCAAGCAGCGGCATAGATTTGCCCGACACCCGATCAAGTCGCCTGCCACTTCAATCGTAACGCTTACCGGGAAGCCTGCAGATGAGCCAGACACGTAACACCCTGAGCGAGGTCAGGGCCCTGACCTTCGACGTCTTCGGCACCGTGGTCGACTGGCGCAGCAGCGTGATCCGCGAGGGCGAGGCCCTGGGGCGCGCCCGCGGCCTCGGCGTCGACTGGGCCGCCTTCGCCGACGCCTGGCGCGGCGGCTACGCGCCGGCCATGAACCGGGTCCGTCAAGGCGAGCTGCCCTGGACGCGCCTCGACGACCTGCACCGCATGACCCTGGACCGTCTGATCGACGAGTTCGGCATCGGTGAAGCCCTGGCCGAGGAGGACCGGCAGCAACTCAATCGTGCCTGGCACCGCCTCGACCCCTGGCCGGATAGCGTGGTGGGGCTCCGGCGCCTCAAGTCCCGCTTCATCCTCGCCACCCTCTCCAACGGCAACGTCTCACTGCTGGTCAACATGGCCAAGCATGCGGGACTGCCCTGGGACTGCGTGATCTCGGCGGAGCTGGCCGGGCACTACAAGCGCGACCCGGAGGTCTATCACAAGGCCTGTGAGTTGCTCGACCTGGCCCCCCACCAGGTGATGATGGTGGCGGCCCATCAGGACGACCTCCAGGCGGCCCATCGCGAGGGGCTGCGCACCGCCTTCGTCAAACGGCCGCTGGAGCATGGGCCGGATGCCGTCCCCGACCTCTCGGCGGACCCGGTCTTCGATCTGGTCGCCGAAGACTTCCACGACTTGGCCGACCAGCTGCTCAACCCCTGACCCGGGAGCGCCGCATGAGACTCGATCCCACCTCGCTCAGGCTGTTCGTTCGGGTCGCCGAGACCGGCACCATCACTGGCGCCGCCGAGGCGGAGTTCATCGCCACTTCGGCGGTCAGCAAGCGGCTGAGCGAGCTGGAGGCCCACTTCAACAGCCCGCTGCTCACGCGCAACAACCGCGGGGTGGAGCTGACGCCGGCCGGCAACGCCCTGCTCAACCTGTCGCGGGGCGTGCTGCATAACCTGGAGGATCTCGAGCTCCAGATGCGCGAGTACTCCAGCGGTAACCGTGGCATCGTCAGGGTCTTTGCCAACATGTCGGCCATCACCCAGTACCTGCCGACCGAGACCCAGTTATTCTTCGAAAAATACCCCGACATCGGCGTTCAGCTCGAGGAGAAGGTCAGCCCGATCATCACCCGAGAGGTGGTGAGCAACAATGCCGATATCGGCGTCTGCGCGCGACTTCCCCACGGCTACGACCTGGTGGAATTTCCCTATCATGTCGACGACCTTGTGCTGGTCACACCCCTGGATCATGCGCTGGCCGACCGTGAGACGATCGATTTCCGCGAATGCCTCGACTTCCCTCACGTGGGGCTGCACACCTCCAGTGCTATCAACCTGGAACTGCTGCGTGCCGCCAGCCTCGCCAACCGGCCGCTGCGGCTGCGCATCCAGGTCACCAGCTACGACGCCCTGTGCATGATGGTCCAGGCCGGGCTGGGCGTCGGCGTGGTGCCCCGCGGCGCCATCCGGCAGTACGTGGGCGGGCTGAATGTCAGGGTCCTGGCAATCCGTGACGACTGGGCCAGGCGAAAGTTGAGCATCTATGTCCACGACCTCGACAGGCTCTCCATGGCCGCGCGCATGTTTGTCGATCACCTGGTGGAATCTGCCGCTGCCAGCGGGTGATGCCGGACACCATTCGGCCATTCTTGCCGGATTTTATCGCTGCAATGCGGCATGAAAAGGGTCACTTTTCTGCCTTCTTGTTTGGAGAAGGCGGCTTCATGAATCACCAATGTACAGGCGGACATCCTGAGGGTATCAATGGAACCTGGCTCGCTGCATCCCGTCCCGTAGGCAACAGCGCGCCGTCGGACGCATGTTGGCCCCACCGCCGCCAGCGTCCCGAACGACTATAGCGTCCCGCAACATAACAACAGGCAATCGGCTTCCCGTAAGCCAGGAGAACACCACAATGACAACGCTTTCCCGCAAGGCACGCCTGCTGATCCCGGCCTCTCTCATCGCCATCGGCAGCCTCGGCGCCGTGACCGCCCAGGCCAACACCTCGCTGAACATCGGCGCCGTACCCACCGGTACCGGCTGGTTCTTCGGCATCTCCGAAGGTGCCCGGGTGATCAGCGCCAACACCGACTACGAAATCACCGTGCGTGAGACCGGCGGTACCCGCGAGAACGCCATTCGCCTCGGGCGCGGCGAGCTAGACCTGGCCTTCACCGAAGCCCTGGTGGGCTACGAGATGTACAACGGCATCGGCCGCTTCGAGGACACACCAAACCCCGACGCCCGACTGATCTACTGGATCGCACCCTCCACCATGCACTGGGCGGTGCGCGAGGACTCCGGCATCGAGACCTTCGAGGACCTCGACGGTGCGCGCTTCAACCCCAGCAGCATCGGCGGCGGCGGCGAGTACATCACCGAGCTGGTGTTCGGCATCCTCGGCATCGAGCCAGACTTCCAGCGCATGCGCATCGACGACGCGGCCGAGGGCGTGATCGACGGCCGCCTGGTGGGCTTCAGCTACAACGGCGTGCCGCCGATTCCGGCCTTCACCGAGGTCCACTCCTCGCGCCCCCTGCGCCTGCTCTCGCTGACCGACGAGCAGGTCGACGCCATCACCGAGGAGCTGCCCTTCCTGGCGCCCACCGTGGTGCCCGCCGACACCTACCGCGGCATGCCGGAAGCCACCACCATGGGTATCTACATGGGCGTGGCCGCCAACGCCGACCTCAGCGATGACACCATCTACGAGATCACCAAGGCCTACTGGGAGAACCACGAGCAGGTAGCCAACTCCTTCAAGCCGGCCGAGGGCGTGACCCCGCAGACCGTGATCGACAACGCCACCTTCCCGCTGCATGCCGGCGCCCTGCGCTACTACCGCGACGACCTGGACCTCGAGATTCCCGAGGACGTCATTCCGCCCGAAGCGCAATAACCCCCCTGTCCCCGCGGGCCAGGCGCCCGCGGGGTTTCCCCGATGCCTTTACCCTGACGCACCGCCCTCCCCTCGTGCCGCGGTGCGGGAGTCATCCGATGGACACCCCTGTAAATCCCAACGTCGTCGAGAAGTATTCGGAGGACTCGGGCAAGCGCCAGCTGGCCGGCTTCTGGTTCATGGTGACACGCCTCGCCGCGGTCTCCATGGCACTGTTCCACCTCTACACGGCCCTCACCGGCCCGATCAACACCCAGAACGCCATCCACCTGCTGTTTGCCCTGCCGCTGATCTTCCTGGCCTACAGCTGCCGCAACCGCGACGCCAACCGTATCCCCTGGTATGACCTGGTGACGATCATCCTCGGCGCGGTGGTCAGCATCTACTACGTGATCCACTTCGATCGGATCATCTACCAGCTGGGCTACCTCATGCCCACTACCCTGGACATCGTCTTAGGGATATCGGCCATCCTGCTGCTACTCGAGGCCTGCCGCCGCGCCATCGGCCTGGCCTTCCCCATCCTGGTGCTGATCGCCCTGTCCTATGCCGCCTTCGGCCAGCACCTGCCCGGCGTCTGGGGCCACGGCGGCTTCCGCTGGGATGACCTGGTAGCCACCTTCTACCTGAGCCCCACCGGCGTCTACGGCAGCCTGATGCGCACCTCCTCCACGGTGATCGTCATCTTCATCATGTTCGGCGCCCTGCTGGTCACCACCGGCGGTGGTGACAGCTTCATGCGCCTCGCAAACGCCGCCACCGGCCGCATGTCCGGTGGCCCGGCCAAGGCCGCCACCCTGTGCAGCGCCATGTTCGGCAGCATCAGCGGCAGCACCGCCGCCAACGTGGCCACCACCGGGGTGTTCACCATCCCGATGATGAAGAAGAACGGCTACAGCCCGCGCTTCGCCGCCGCCACCGAGGCCTCCGCCTCCACCGGCGGACAGATCCTGCCGCCGATCATGGGCGCCGCGGCCTTCGTCATGGCCGACGTCATCTCGACCAGCTACCTCAACATCATCAGCGCCGCCTTGATCCCCGCCCTGCTCTTCTACCTGGCGATCTGGATGAGCGTGCACTTCGAGGCCAAGCGCCTGGGGCTGGCCCCGATCCCGAAAGCGGAGCGACCGACCCTGCGCCAGGGGCTCTTCAACATCGAGACGCTGGTGCTCCCGCTGATCGTCCTGATCACCCTGCTGGTGATGCGCTATACCCCCACTACTTCCGCGGTGGCCGCCTACTTCACCGCCATGGCGCTCTACCTGTTCTCCTGGCGCAGCCCGGGCACCTTCATGGACCGCCTCAAGTCGCTGCCCGCGGCGCTCGAGGCGGGCGCCATGACCGCCGCCATGATCGCGGTGATCATCGGCAGCGTGGCGATCATCGCCTCGGTCATCAGCCTCACCGGCCTGGGCCTCAAGGTCTCCTCGGTGATCCTGGTGGTCAGCGGCGGCGATGTCCTGATCACCCTGCTGCTGGCCATGGTGGTGGCGATCATCCTCGGCATGGGCCTGCCCACCGTGGCCGCCTACATGCTGGCCGCCTCGGTGGTCGCCGGGGCCTTCATCGAGGCCGGCCTGCCGAGCCTCTCGGCCCACCTGTTCATCCTCTACTTCGCCATCCTCTCCGGGGTCACCCCGCCGGTGGCGCTGGCCGCCTATATCGCGGGCGCCATCGCCGGCTCCCACTGGTTCCGCACGGCGCTCACCGCCACCAAGATCTCCCTGGGCGGCTTCCTGATCCCCTACATGTTCATCTACCACCCGCCGCTGCTGGGCGACGGCACTGCGCTGCAGATCGCCCTGGCGGTGGGCTCCGGGGTGCTAGGCATCACCGCCCTGGCCGCCTCCACCATCGGCTACTTCCTGCGTCCCTGCTCCTGGCTGGAGCGTGGCCTGCTGCTGGCCGCGGCGCTGATGCTGATCAGCGGCCAGCTGATCACCGACGTCGGCGGCATCGCCCTGATCGGCGCCCTGTTCGCCTGGCAATTCCTGAAAAACCGCCAGTCGGGGGCCCCCCCGGCCCCCGCCCCCAAGAAGGAGCCCGCTCGATGAGGATCGTGATTCCCGACGACTACCAGGACTGCGTGCGCCACCTGGACGCCTTCGCCAAGCTGGAAGGACACGAGGTGACGGTCTACCACGACACCGTCACCGACCTGGACACCCTGGCGGACCGCTTCCGGGACGCCGAGGCCCTGGTGCTGATCCGCGAGCGCACCCCGATCACCGCCGTGCTGCTCGAGCGCCTGCCCAGCCTCAGGGCGATCAGCCAGACCGGCGGCGGCGCCGCCCACGTGGACCTGGCCGCCTGCCGCCGGCAGGGCGTCACGATGATGGCCGGCACCGGCTCGCCCTACGCCGCCGCCGAGCTCAGCTGGGGCCTGGTGCTCGCTGCCATGCGCCATATCCCCGAGGAGGCCGCCAACCTCAAGGCGGGGCGCTGGCAGCGCACCCTGGGCACCGGCCTCAAGGGCCGCACCCTGGGCATCTTCGGCTATGGCAAGATCGGCCAGTTGATGGCGCGCTACGGACAGGCCTTCGAGATGAACGTGCTGGTATGGGGCCGCGAAAGCACCCGGAAGCGGGCCGCCGAGGCGGGGCTCGAAGTGGCCGGCAGCCAGGCCGAGCTGTTCGAGCGCAGCGACGTGCTGAGCCTGCACCTGCGGCTCAACGAGGGCACCCAGGGCATCGTTACCGCCGAGGACCTCGCCCGCATGAAACCCACGGCGCTGCTGGTCAATACCGCACGGGCCCCGCTGATCGCCCCCAGCGCCCTGGAGGCGGCCCTGCGCGCCGGCCGCCCGGGCATGGCCGCAGCGGACGTCTTCGATGAAGAGCCGGTGATCGGCCACCCGCTGCTCGAGCGGCCCAACTTCCTCGGCACGCCCCACCTGGGCTACGTGGAGAAGGACAGCTACGAGCTCTACTTCGGCGACGCCTTCGACAACCTGCTGGCCTTCGACGCCGGCGAGGGCGTCAAGAACCTCGCCGACTAGCCGACCCGAACAAGTGAGTGACAAGGAGCCCCGACCATGAGCGAACGACAGGAGAGCCTCGACCCCAACGGCCTCGCCACCCGCCGCGAGGTGCTGGGTGACGCCTACGTGGACGCCGCCCTCTCCCAGGTGGACGACTTCAGCTGGCCGATGCAGGAACTGGTAACGCGCAACTGCTGGAACGATATCTGGAATCGGCCAGGCCTCTCGCGCCCCACCCGCAGCCTGATCAACATCGGCATGCTGGTGGCACTGAACCGGCCCCATGAGCTCAAGGTGCACCTGCGCGGTGCGCTGAACAACGGCTGCAGCGAGGAGGAGATCCGCGAGGTGCTGCTGCAGTGCGTGCCCTACTGCGGCTTCCCGGCCGCCATCGACGGGCTGCGCACCGCCCGCGAGGTGCTCGCCGCCTGGCGGGAAGAGCAGGGCGGACGCTGAGCCGGCCGTCCCGCCCGGGCAAACCCTGGCCGGACCGGCATGGCCGGCCAGGATGGCATAACGCCAGAACAACAAGCGCTCAAGGAGAACTGTCATGAGACTGTACCCCCAACGCCTGCTCACCCCGCTGGCCGCCGCGGTGCTGACCGCCGGCCTCGCCACGGGCATGGCCACCCAGGCCGGCGCCGACGAGGCGATCAACATCGGCGTCGCCCCCACCGCCTCCGGCTGGTACTTCGGCTTCTCGGAGCTCTCGCGGCTGGTCAGCGGCGACGCCCCCCTGGAGGTCTCGGTGCGCGAGACCGGCGGCTCACGTGAGAACGCCATCCGCCTGGGCCGCGGCGAGATCGACCTGGGGCTGATCGACGCCCCCGGCGCCTATGAGGCCTACAACGGCGAAGGGCGCTACGAAAACGACGCCATCGAGCAGATGCGCATGGTGCTGTGGGTCGCCCCCTCCACCATGCACTGGGCGGTGCGCCAGGACAGCGGCATCGAGACCTTCGAGGATCTCGAGGGCGCGCGCTTCAACCCCAGCAGCATCGGCGGTGGCGGCGAGTACATCACCGACCTGGTGTTCACCGCCCTGGGCATCGCGCCGGACTTCCAGCGCATGAGCATGTCTGACGCCGCCGACGCCGTGGTGGACGGCCGCATCGTCGGCTTCAGCTACAACGGCATTCCACCGATCCCCGCCTTCACCGAGGTGCACTCCTCTCGCCCGCTGCGGGTGCTGTCGATGACCGACGAGCAGGTCGCCACCGCCACCGAGGCGTTGCCTTTCCTGTCGCCCACCGAGATTCCTGAGGGCACCTACCGCGACATGCCGGCCGCCACCACGCTCGGCACCTACATCGGCATTGCTGCCACCAGCGACCTCTCCGAGGAAGCCGGCTACGAATTCACCCGCGCCTACTGGGAGAACATCGAGCGCCTTGGCGAGACCTTCGCCCCGGCCAAGGGCATGACGGCTGCAATTTCGGTGGAGAACACCACCACCCCGCTGCACGCCGGCTCGCTGCGCTACTACCGCGAGATCGGCATCGAGGTGCCGGAGGCACTGGTGCCGCCCGAAGCCGAGTAAGCCGCTGGCCCCAGCGCCCCTCACTCTTGGTAAACAATGACAGCCGCGGCGGCCCTTATCGGCCGCCGCGCTGCTGGGAGCTCATGGCGCTGCCCGAGGCGGGGCGCTCCACCTCGAAGAGGTCGGTGCAGCGGGCGTAGTCGTTGCCGGCCATGCGCCCGATGGGTCGGAGCCCCTCGAGGCTGACGTGACGCCCGTCCCACAGGGCGTCGTCGATATGGATCGATACCATCTCCGCCAGCACCAGATTGCCGGCCAGCGGCTGGTCGCCGAAGCGGATGATCTCGCGCAGACGACAGCCGAAGGCCACCGGGGCGCCGGCCACCCGCGGCACCGAGACCCCGGCCATGGCCACCTTCTCGAGCCCGGCGTGGACGAACTCGTCGTCCCCGTGCTCGAGCCCCGCACTGGTGGCGTTCATCTCTGCCACCAGCCCCTCGCCGCTGATATGCACCACACACTCCGGTACCTCGCCCAGGTTGCGGATGGTGTCCTTGGGCGTGGCGTCGCCGTCGAGCAGCGGCGAGAAGCCCAGCACCGGCGGGTTGACGCTCACCACGTTGAAGAACGAGAAGGGCGCCAGGTTGGCGTTGCCCTGGCCGTCCAGGGTCGAGACCCAGGCGATGGGACGCGGGCAGATGCTACCCGAGAGCAGGCGGTAGATCTTGCCGGGGCTCAGCGGGTTCTCCTCGAGCAGGTAGTCGCTCATGGGGGATTCACTCCTCTGGATGACGGGCTCTGCTCCATGGTAACCGCAATCACCCAGGCTGCCGACGCCCGGCACGGCACCAGGGCCGATTCCGGCGAGTCGCGGCGCGCGGGCAGGATACACTGAAGGCATTCTCCTCACTGCCGCCGCGTTATTCGCCATGCTCGATCCCACTGTCTGCCGCTGCGCCCGACTGGCTCGCGATGCCCGCTTCGATGGCTGCTTCGTCACCGCGGTCACCACCACCGGTATCTACTGCCGGCCGATCTGTCCGGCCACCCCACCGCTGGAGCGCAACGTGCGCTACTTCGACAGTGCCCTGGCCGCCGCCGAGGCGGGCTTTCGCCCCTGCCTGCGCTGTCGGCCCGACAGCGCACCGGACTCACCGGCCTGGCGGGGCAGCCGAACCACCCTGGAACGGGCGCTGCGACTGATCGACGAAGGCGCCCTGGAAACCGGTTCGCTGGCCCGGCTGTGCGAGCGCCTGGGCATCGGCGAACGCTATCTGCGCCGTCTGTTCCAGGCCGGTATCGGGGTCTCGCCCAAGGCCTACGCCCTGCATCGGCAATGCCTGTTCGCCAAGCAGCTGCTTCACGACACCGACCTGGCCATCGCCGAGGTGGCCTACGCCAGCGGTTTCGGCAGCCTGCGACGCTTCAACGCCAGCTTCAAGGATCGGGTGGGCCTCGCCCCCCGAGAGATACGCCGCGGTCGCGGCAATCCGCGCGGCGACCTCTGCCTGTGGCTCGCCTATCGCCCGCCCTATGCCTGGGAGGCCCTGCGCGCCTTCCATGCCGCCCGTACCATCCACGGCCTGGAGTGGCTCGGTGAACGCCACTACGGGCGGACCTTCCGCTGGGGCGAGGCCCGCGGGCACTTCACCGCGGAGCACCATCCCCAGCGCCACGCTTTCCGGGTCAGGCTGTTCACCGATGCCCCGACACACCTGGCGCCGGTAGTGCGCCGGATTCGCCGCCTGCTCGACCTGGATGCCGATACCGCCACCATCGAGGCGCATCTGGCCCGCGCGCTGCCCGGGCTGCCCCTGATCGAGGGGCTGCGCCTGCCCGGCACCTGGAGCCCCTTCGAGGCCGGAGTGCGGGCGATCCTCGGCCAGCAGATCTCGGTGGCGGCCGCTCGGCGCCTGGTAGAAAGCCTGGTCACGGGGCTGGGCGAGCCGGCCAATGAAGGGCGTTACCACTTCCCGAGCCCTGCCGCCATTGCCGCCGACGACCTGGCCGGACTCGGCATGCCCGAGTCACGACGCGCGACCCTGCGCCGCTTTGCCGACTGGTATGCTCATGGCGAAGCCGGCGATGACCCCGGCACCTGGACGGTGCTCAAGGGGATCGGTCCCTGGACGGCCCGCTATGCCGCCCTGCGCGGCACCGGCCACCCCGACATCTGGCTGGCGGGAGACGCCGGCGTGCGCCGCGCCCTGCCGCTGTTGGCCGGCACCGACCCGGCCGTCGCCGCCCCCTGGCGCAGCTACCTGACCCTGCAACTCTGGTCGCGAGATCCGCAGTCACGAACCATGGAGCCAAGACCATGACCACCGAGGCACTCGACTACTACCGCCCTCCCGCCGACGATGCCCTGGGGCTGATTCGCATCCGCGCCAGCGACTCGGCCATCACCGAGATCGACTTCGTCACCGCCCAGGAGGCGCCGCCGCACCCCAGTGAGCTGACCGACCTGGCCCAGGCCCAGTTGGCCGACTACTTCGCCGGCACCCGCCACGCCTTCGAGCTGCCGCTGGCGCCCGAAGGCACCGACTTCCAGCGCCGGGTCTGGGCGGCGCTGGCCACCATTCCCTACGGCGAGACCCGCTGCTATGCCGAAGTCGCCGAGCAGCTGCGCTGCAAGGGCGGCCAGCGCGCGGTGGGCGCCGCCAACGGCAGGAATCCCGTCGCCATCGTGGTGCCCTGCCATCGGGTGATCGGCAGCGACGGTCGCCTGACCGGCTATGCCGGTGGCCTCGGCCGCAAGCAGTGGCTACTGGCCCATGAGGCGGGCGAGGTTCCCTTCGAATTGTGCTGACGCTCCGACAGCAGGAACGTCCCAGTGTCGCAGAGTTCCTCAAGCATTCGCCGCGGTTCGGGACCATCTTTACCATCGACGGCGAACCCTGAGCCCGTAACGCGGGCCTGCCGCTACCGGGGGATGTCGAGGAACTGGAATGGCTCTTCGACTAAGCTAAGCGCATCGGCATCAGGAATTAAGGCTAGCGTCATGCACTCACTCAGCCCCCGGGGACTCGCAGTCGTCGACGAGCTCGCCGAGCGTCACGATTTCAGCCGCGACGCCATTGCGCACATGGTGTCGGCCGTGACCGATGGTAATGGCGAGATGGCGATGTTTTCGCATACCGAGTTCGGCGGCCCCGGCCAGTGGATGGCGGGTGGCATGCTGATGCTAAGCGACCCCGCCAACCATGTCTTGAAAGCCCGCGTGGATGCGCTGTGCCACGCGATTGGTGAGGCACTTTCCCATCAGCCGGGTCGGCTCGTCGCGGATGAGAACACTGCCTGGTGGCCGGTAGAACTCGGCACACCCAATGCGACCGGAGAGCAGAACGGCTTACGCTATGCCTACTTCGCGCGGGCTCGGCGCCTCGTCGTGCAGACCGAAGATACCCTCCGGGTCTATGACACCCTTGACCATCGCATCTGTGGCCTTGCCCAGCAGCAGGGCAGCCGGAGTCGATTTACGGTGACCAGCCAACACGGTGAGGTCGACCTCGCGAGCCTGCCGGTCATATCCACCGACAGGCAGTCGCCGAGTTAGGGAAGCGCTGGGTTTCCTTAGACCACGAAAGGATCTACAGGAGTGCAAGGACCGAACGCGGCCTCGATGATCTCGGCAGCCTCCAGCACCAGGTCGTCGCGAAAGCGGTCGGCATACAGCTGGACGGTCATGGGTGCATTGTCGAGCGGCCGGGTCGGTAACACGGCAGCCGGGAAGCCGAGCAGATTGCCGGGTGTCACGAACCACTGCATGCTCAGCATCAGATCACTGCCGGCGGGCGATGCGACATCGGCATCATGCACGAACGGAGCCGACGGCCAGACGGGTCCCAGAATAATCGGATACTGCACAAAAAATGCCGACCAGGCCCGACCGAGACGCGAACGCTCCTGATGCAGCGCGGCATGGGTAACCGAAGGATCAATCTTGGCGATAAGGGCATCCATGAGCATGGCCGCCTCGGCGCTGAGCGTGGGGCGCACCGGCTCGGCCGTGAGTCTCAGGTCAGACATCTGGAACTGCGTCCAGAGATGGTTGATCAGCTCGATTTCCGGCGGTATCGCCTCCTCCACCTGGTAACCGGCAGCAGCAAGCGCCTCGCCTGCCGCCCGCACGCTGGCGACGATGGCCGGGTCGACAACACTGCCGGGCAGCGATGTCACCATGGCAACACGACGCGGGACTCGCGGGCCTTCCAGCGCCACCGTGACCGAGCGGGGATCGCGCGCGTGCTGCCCGTGAATCTGCTCCAGCACGAGCCTGAGATCGGCCACGCTGCGGGCCATGGGGCCATCGGTCAGCATGACTTGGGCACTCAGGAAGCCGTCGCCGGCACTACCGTAGGGGACGCGTCCCTGGGTGGGCTTCAATGCCGCGACACCGCAGCAGAACGCAGGATTCCTCAGTGATCCGCCGATGTCATTGCCGATACCGAGCGGCGACATGCCGGACGCCACGGCCGAGCCCTCGCCACCACTGCTGCCCCCCGCGGTCAGTTGTGCGTTCCACGGATTGCGCGTCAGCCCTCTGAACGGGTTACTGGTGGAGACCCGCAGGCCCATTTCCGGCATGTTGGTGCGCCCGATGGGAATGGCACCGGCAGCGCGCATTCGCTCAACCACCGGTGCATCTTGCTCTGGCAATGCATTGGCGTTCGCGGCCAGGCCGAGGGTGGTCGGGGTGCCGACGCAATCGATATTCTCCTTTACGGTGAACGGCACCCCATGCAGGGGTGTCAGGTCACGCTTGCCCACCTTCTTGCGGTGGGCATCCGCCGCATCCGCCGCCTCACGGGCCGACGTGCGCAACATGACAGTGACGGCATTGAGGGCCGGATTGACCGCTTCGATCCGCGCCAGATGCGCATCGACCACCTCACGGCTCGAAACGTCCCCGGATCTAATCAGGGCCGCCAATGTCGTGGCGGACAGCCGCCAGAGGTCCTGCGAACGGCTTGGGGCCTTGGGTGAAGCACGCTTTTTCATGGTTTCAATTCCTTTGCGGCCGTGACACCCGCTAAATGAGGCAGCCCCATGCGTTCCTGCATACCCAATACATGTTGCCATCGGCGCGGGCAAATCGTCCCACGGCAGGATGATGAGATAGGACGTCGCCGCCCTGCTCACGAAAAACCCGGTCGGATTCTGCTGGATCGGAGAGGGCACTGGACGCCAGTCCAATGACCAAGCGTTCTCTGAGATTGTAGGGCATGTTCGTGCTTGATGGAGAAGTGCAACGCACGACCACCGGACCACGCCCCACATCGTTCAGAGTCTAACAGCCGTTGAGACTCCATCTAGCTTGACAGTGGGGGCCCATCAACCTGCAAGACCGTACAACGGTAAAACCGTAAAGCTGCATTTATGGCACCATGGGCGCCAGACGGACCATGCGAAGGAATCGCCCCCATGCCCCTCATCGCCCGCCAAGGCCCCGAGCTCCCGCCCGGCTTTATGGTGATCCACGGCAACCGCCTGGAGGCGCTGCGCGGCCTGGCGGTGGAGTGGATGCGCCGCCACCCGCTATCGCCGCTGGAGAACGAGACGATCCTGGTGCAGAGCAACGGCATCAGCCAGTGGCTCAAGCTCGCGCTCGCCAAGGATGAGGCCCAGGGCGGCGCCGGTATCGCCGCCGCCCTGGACGTCACCCTGCCGGCGCGCTTCCTGTGGCAGGCCTACCGCCGCGTGCTGGGTGAAGAGCAGGTGCCGCCGGTCTCACCCTTCGACAAGCCGCGGCTGGTATGGCGGTTGATGCGCCTGCTGCCCGCCCTGATGGACGCCCCCGTCTTCGCCCCCCTGGCGCGCTTCCTGGCCGAGGACGACGACCTGCGCAAGCGCCACCAGCTGGCCGAGCGCCTGGCCGACCTCTTCGATCAGTACCAGGTCTACCGCGCCGACTGGCTGACCGCCTGGGCGGAGGGCGATGACGTGATCCTCACCGCCCGCGGCGAGGCGCGTCCGCTCGCCGAGGAGCAGCGCTGGCAGGCCGAGCTGTGGCGCGCGCTGCGTGATGACATTCTTCAAACCCAGGGGGAAGAAGGGCTCGCCTCCAGCCGCGCGGCGGTGCACGAACGCTTTATAGCGGCCTGCCAGTCGCTGAGCGGCCTGCCGCACGGACTGCCACGCCGGGTCATCGTCTTCGGCATCTCCTCGCTGCCCGCCCAGACCCTGGAGGCGCTGGCCGCCATGGCACGGGTCAGCCAGGTGCTGCTCTGCGTGCACAACCCCTGCCGCCACTACTGGGCGGACATCATCGAGCACAAGGACCTGTTGAGGGCCGAGAGACGCCGCCAGCAGCGCCGCCCCGGCATGCCGGCGGACCTGGCCGAGACCGAGCTGCACCTGCACGCCCAGCCGCTGCTGGCCGCCTGGGGCAAGCAGGGCCGCGACTACCTGCGCCTGCTCGACGAGTTCGACGAACAGCAGGCCTATCGTGGCCTGTTCGAGGGCGAGGCGCTGCGCATCGATCTCTTCGACTCGCCGCTCGACCAGGGGGGAAGTGAGGCCGAACCCAGCCTGCTGCGCCAGCTGCAGGACGACATCCTCGAGCTGCGCCCGCTCCGTGAAACCCGCGATACCTGGCTCGCCGTGGACCCGTCCCAGGACCGCTCGCTGCGCTTCCAGGTGGCCCACAGTGCCCTGCGCGAGGTGGAGATCCTCCACGACCAGCTGCTCGCCGCCTTCAGCGAGGACCCGACCCTCAAGCCCCGCGATATCCTGGTGATGGTGCCCGACGTGGACCAGTACGCCGCCGCGGTGCAGGCGGTGTTCGGCCGCCTCGACGCCGACGACCCGCGCCATATCCCCTTCACCCTCTCCGACCAGGCCAGCCGACACCGCCTGCCGCTGCTGATCGCCCTGGAACAGCTGCTGCGCCTGCCGGAGCTGCGCCTCTCGGTGAGCGACCTGCTCGACCTGCTGGAGGTGCCGGCGGTGCGCGCCCGCTTCGGCATCGTTGAGGCCGGCCTGCCCACCCTGCGCCGCTGGATCGAGGGCGCCGGCATCCGCTGGGGGCTCGACGCCCGTCAGCGCCAGAGCCTCGACCTGCCGGAAGACCTCACCGCCAATACCTGGGCCTTCGGCCTGCGCCGGCTGCTGCTCGGCTATGCGGTGGGCGATGCCGCCGAGGGCCCCTGGCAAGGCATCGAGCCCTATGACGATATCGGCGGGCTGGAAGCGGCGCTGGCCGGGCCGCTGGTGACGCTCATCGACACCCTGGAGGCCCAGTGGCGCACCCTGGCCGAGCCCTGCGATGTGAGCACCTGGGGCGAGCGGCTGCGCGAGATGCTTGCGGCCTGCTTCCTGGCCGATTCGGACCAGGACCTGATGGCGCTGACCCGGCTCGAGCAGGCGCTGGACGCCTGGCAGGAGAGCGCCGAGGAGGCCGGGCTCACCGAGCCCCTGCCGCTCTCGGTGGTGCGCGAGCACTGGCTCGCCCAAGTGGATGAGGCGAGCCTCTCCCAGCGCTTCCTGGCCGGGGCGGTGAACATCGCCACGCTGATGCCGATGCGCGCCATTCCCTTCCGCCACGTCTGCCTGCTAGGCATGAACGACACCGACTACCCGCGGGTCCAGCGCCCGCTGGATATCGACCTGATGGCCCAGGACTACCGCCCTGGCGACCGCTCCCGCCGCGAGGACGACCGCTATCTGTTCCTCGAGGCGCTGCTCTCGGCCCGGGACCGGCTGACCATCAGCTGGGTGGGCCGCAGCATCATCGATAACACCGAGCAGCCCCCCTCGGTGCTGCTCGGCCAGCTGCGCGACCACCTGGCCCGCGGCTGGACCCTCTCTGGTGAAGGGCAAGCCGGCCGCGACGACGAGAAGGACGCCGGCAAGGCGCTGCTGGCCGCGCTGACCACCGAACACCCGCTGCAGCCCTTCAGCATCGAATACTTCCGTGGTGCGGCATCGGGCACCGGTGGAGAGGGCTCGTCATTGAGCACCTATGCCCACGAGTGGCGCGAGCTGCACCGCCCCGACGTCGAGCCCGCCCCGGCCCCGATCACGGAGCCGCCGCTGGCCCCCTTCCGCCAGGAAAATCCGCTGACCCTGGCCCAGCTGGGCAACTTCCTCAAGGCGCCGGTGCAGGCCTTCTACAACACCCGGCTCAAGGTCCACCTGGAGACGGAGGCCATGGAGCGGCTCGACCACGAGCCCTTCACGCTCGGCAGCCTCGACCACTGGCAGCTGCAGCACGCGCTGATCGAGGCAAGCCGCGAGGCGGTGGAAGCCGGCGATCCCCATGAGCCCGCCATGCAGGCCACCCTGGAGCGCCTGGAGCGCCAGGGGCGCCTAGCCATGGGCGGCTTCGCCGAGCGCATGCGAGACAGCCTCGTCGAGCCCATGGACACCCTCTTCGCCGACTACCGCCAGGTGCTCGAACAGTGGCCCCACGCCATGGAGGAGCCGCTCACCGTCTCGCTGGGCCTTGGTAAAGAACTGGGGGAAGGCCTGGCGCTGGAGGACTGGCTGGGCGAACTGCGGGTCAACGACGCCATGGAGCGCTGCCGGGTGCTGCTGACCACCAGCAGCCTGGTCAACAAGGGCAAGTACCACTGGAAGCACTGGCTCGCCCCCTGGGTGGCCCACCTGGCCGGCCAGCTGGAGGGCCCCATGACCACCCGCCTGCTCTCCCGCGCCGGCGGCGGGACCCTCGCCCCGCTGCCCGCCGACGAGGCCCGCGCGCACCTGGCGACCATCGCCGCGGCCTGGCAGCGTGGCATGGCCACGCCCCTGCCGCTGGCCCGCGACACCGCCTTCGCCTGGCTGGAGAAGGGCGGCACGCCCCCGGCCATGGCCCGCTGCCTCGCCGGCAAGGTCAGCGAGGAGGACGACAAGGCCTGGAAGGCGCTGGACACCGTCTACTACGGCAGCGGCTTCAACAACGACCACGGTGAGCGCGGCCGAGACCCCTACCTGCTACGCCAGTGGCCGGCGCTCGAGACGCTGGTCCAGTCGCCGGAGGGCGGCGGCTTCGCCAAGCTGGCCGAGGCGCTCTATGCCCCGCTGCTGCGGGCGGTGAAGAAGCCGAAGGACAAAAGCACGAAAGGAAATCGTGGAAAGGGCCAGGGAGGCAAGCCATGAACCGCACCGATCCGACGCCCCCCACCCTGGACCCGATCCACCTGCCGCTCACCGGCAGCCGGCTGATCGAGGCGAGCGCCGGCACCGGCAAGACCTTCACCATCGCCCTGCTCTACGTGCGCCTGGTGCTGGGCCCGCGGGACGACGCCGACGCCGAGAGCTTCCCCCGCGCCCTCACCCCGCCGGAGATCCTGGTGGTGACATTCACCAACGCCGCCACCCGCGAGCTGCGCGACCGCATCCGCGCCCGGCTGGTGGAGGCCGCCGATGCCTTTCAATCGGGGACAGACCCCAATTTCGACACCCATTTCGACAATGGACTGACGGGCGACCTCTTCGCTGGAGCTGAATCAGAAATGGGGGTCTGTCCCCCATTCGACCCCCTGCTCGCCCTGCGCGACAGCTATCCCCGCGAACGCTGGCCCGCCTGCGCTCGCCGCCTGCAGCTGGCTGCCGAATGGATGGACGAGGCCGCGGTCTCCACCATCCACTCCTGGTGCCACCGCATGCTGCGCGAGCACGCCTTCGAGAGCGGCAGCCTCTTCTCGCTGGAGATGAACCTCGACCAGTCCGAGCTCGAGCTGGAGGTCGCCCGGGACTACTGGCGCTGCTTCTACTACGCCCTGGATGCCGAGGCCCTGGCGGTGGTCACCCGCTACTGGGAGACCCCCGACGCCCTGGCCGAGGACGTGCGCCGCCTGCAGGGCGACGCCGACCTGCTGCCCGACGCCCCGCCCCCCGCCGGCGCGCTGGCCGCCATGCAGGCCGAGCGCAGCCTCGTACTGGGCGAGCTCAAGGCGCCCTGGCCCGCCTGGCTGGATGAGCTCGCCGAACGGCTGGAAACGGCCGCCGCCGCCAAGGCCTTCGACCAGCGCAGGCTCAACAGCAAGAGCCGCGCCGACTGGCTGGAGAGGCTGCGCGATTGGGCCCATGACCCCGAACTCGCCACCCCGACGCTCACCGACACCGCCTGGAAGCGCCTGACACCCGAAGGCATCGCCGAGATCTGGAAGGCGGGCGAGCCGCTGGACCACCCGTCCCTGCACGCCCTGGTCGAGCTGCCGGACCAGCTCGCGGCCCTGCCCAGCGCCCATGCCGACCTGCTCGCCCACGCCGTGCGATGGATGGCCGAGCGCCGTGAGCGCATGCAGCAGCGCCGCGCCGAGCTCGGCCCCGACGACCTGCTGGAGCGCCTCGACCGCGCCTTCGCGGGCCCCGCCGGCGAGGCGCTGGCCGAGCACGTGCGCCGCCAGTTCCCGGTGGCCCTGGTGGACGAGTTCCAGGACACCGACCCGGTGCAGTACCGGCTCTTCGATCATGTCTACCGCCTAGCCGTGGCCCCCGACCCCGAGGCTACCAGCGGCATCCTGCTGATCGGCGACCCCAAGCAAGCGATCTACGCCTTCCGCGGCGCCGATATCCACACCTACCTGCAGGCCCGCCGCGACACCGCCGGACGCCACGTGACGCTCGGCACCAACTTCCGCTCCGCCACCGCCATGGTGGAGGCAGTCAATCGGGTGTTCCGCTTCGCCGAAGCCCACCCCGCCGGCCGCGGCGCCTTCCTGTTCCGCTCCCCCGAGGGGGACAATTCGGTGCCCTTCCTGCCCGTATCTGCGAAAGGCAGGAAAGACGCTCTGACCCGCGACGGCGTGCCGCTGCCCGCCATGACGCTATGGCATTTGACGGGCGGGCATTTGCAGGGCGACGACACCGAAAAGCCAGGCGAAGGACTCAGCAAGGGCGCCTACTTCAAGGAGATGGCCGCACGCTGCGCCACCCGGATGGCCGAGCTCTTGCGCGAGGGCCAGGCCGGGCGCACCGGGTTCAGCGAGCCGGACAAACCCTTCCGGGCGCTGACGCCCTCGGACCTCGCGGTGCTGGTCAACAACGCCACCGAGGCGAAGGCGATCCGCGGCGCGCTGCTCGAGCGCGGCATCAAGAGCGTCTATCTCTCCGACAAGGAGGGGGTCTTCGAGACCCCGGCGGCCTTGGAGCTGGAGGTGTGGCTGGCCGCCTGCGCCGAGCCCGACAGCGAACGGCGCCTGCATGCCGCGCTGGCCATGCCCAGCCTGGGGATGGGGCTCGCCGAGCTGGACGCCCTGCAACACGACGAATTGGCCTGGGAGGTGCGGGTGCTGCAGTTCCGGGACTACCACCACCAGTGGCAACGCCAGGGCGTGCTGCCCATGCTGCACCGGCTGCTGGCCGACTTCGGCGTGCCCACCCGGCTGCTCCGGAGCGCCAGCGGTGAGCGTCATTTGACTGACTTGCTCCACCTGGGCGAATTGCTGCAGCAGGCCAGTGCCGAACTGGACGGCGAACACGCCCTGCTGCGCCACCTCAGCGAGGCCCGCGCCCATCCGCCGCAGCAGGCCGATACCCACCGCCTGCGCCTGGAGAGCGACGCCGACCTGGTGCAGGTGATCACCATCCACAAGTCCAAGGGGCTGGAGTACCCGCTGGTCTTCCTGCCCTTCATCTGCGCCTTCCGCGAGAAGAAGGCCACCGACCTGCCGCTCACCTGGCACGATGCCCAGGGCCAGCGGCACCTCTCCCTGGCACCCGACGAGACCGCCCTGGCCCGGGCCGACGACGAGCGCCTGGGCGAGGACCTGCGCAAGCTCTACGTGGCCCTGACCCGCGCCCGCCACGCCACCTGGCTGGGCATCGCCCCGCTCAAGGGGCTGGAGCGAAGCGCCATCGGCCAGGTACTCACCGCCGGGGAACCGCTCTCGCCGGCCGGCCTGCTCGACGCCCTCTTCCCCCTCGCCCAGGGCGCAGCGGAGACGGAGCTCAAGGTGGAGCCGGCTCCCGAGGCCAGCGACCTGATGGTGCCCACGGAAGCCAACGGCGAGGCCCTGCGCGAGGCGCTGACGCCTGCCCGCCGCGCCCGGGAGCACTGGTGGATCTCCAGCTACTCGGCGCTGAGGCTGGGGGGCGAGCGCATCGGGGGTGGGGAGGAAGAGCCCGAGTCCGCTCTTGAGGCCACCGCCCGAGAGATGCGCGACGAGCCCAGCGACCCCGCCCATACCACCGTGCCGGTCAGTGATGGCTCGCTCCACCGCTTCCCTCGCGGCCCGGCGGCGGGCACCTTCCTCCACGGCCTGCTGGAGTGGGCCGGCCAGGAGGGCTTCGCCCGGCTGGCCGCCGATTCCGAACGCCTCGACGACACCCTGGCGCGGCGCGCCAACTTGCGCGGCTGGCGCGAGCGCATCCCGGCGCTGCAGGCCTGGCTGTGCGGACTGCTGGGAAGCGACCTACCGGTGCCGAACGCCCCCGAGGGGCCGGTGGCGCCGCTGCGCCTGGAGCGGCTGGAGAGCGCTCACTATCAGGTGGAGCTGGAGTTCTGGTTGTCTGCCCACCAAGTCGACACCACCCGGCTGGACGCCCTCGTGAGCGCTCACACCCTGGACGGCGCCGTCCGCCCGGCGCTTGCGCGCGACCGGCTCAACGGCATGCTCAAGGGCTTCATCGACCTGGTGGTGGAGCACGAGGGGCGCTTCTACGTGCTGGACTGGAAGTCCAACCACCTGGGCCGCGACGACGACGCCTACAGCGAGGCCGCCATGGCGGAGGCGGTACGCGAGAAGCGCTACGACCTGCAGTACTGCCTCTACCTGCTGGCCCTGCACCGCCTGCTCAAGTCGCGGCTGCCGGACTACGACATCGACCGCCATCTGGGCGGGGCGCTCTACGTCTTCCTGCGCGGCCAGCACGCTCCCTCCCGGGGCGTGCACCGCGAGCGCCCGCCCCGCGAACTGATCGAGGCCCTCGACGCCCTGTTCCGCGCCCCCGAGAACGCCACGGCCGAGGAGGCCCAGCCATGAGCACCACGCCCCACACCGCTGCCCCACACACCCCGGAGCTGGCCCAGGCCCTGGTGGATGGGCCGGTGCTGTTCGCCCTGCTCGACCGCTGGGTGGCCCGCGGTTGGCTGCGCGCTCTGGACCGCGCCTTCGCCGCCTTCCTGCACCGCGAGGTGCCCGACGCCCCCGCCCCGCTGCTGCTGGCCGCGGCGCTGGCCAGCCATCAGCTCGGCCGCGGCCACGTTTGCCTGGATCTCGAACGCACCCTGGCCGAACCGGACCTGGCGCTCTCGCTGCCGCCGGAGGGCGACAGCCTGGACGACCCGCCCCCGCTGCCCAGCTCGCTGCTGGGTGAGCTGACCCTCACCGACTGGCAGGAAGCGCTCACCCACCCGCTGATCGTCGGCCACGGCTCCGGCAGCACCCCGCTGGTCCTCGACGGCACCCGGCTGTATCTGCGTCGCTACTGGCACTTCGAGCGCTCGATTCAGCAGCATATCGCCGCCAGACTCGGCGATAGCGCCGGGAGCTCTGCTGACACTGGTGGGAGCCCGGGTTTCCCGGGCGAAGGCGCCGACAGGCGCCCGGCGGAGTCCACCCACACGATTAGCAGCGAAACCCTATCGGCCGCTCTCAACGCCCTCTTCCCCCCCAGTACCACCCTGGACTGGCAGAAGGCCGCCTGCGCCCTGGCCGCCCGCTCGCCCTTCGCGGTAATCACCGGCGGCCCCGGCACCGGCAAGACCACCACCGTGGTCAAGCTCCTCGCCCTGCTGCAGACCCTGGCCCTGGGCGAAGGCCAGCGCCCGCTGCGCATCCGCCTGGCCGCCCCCACCGGCAAGGCCGCCGCCCGCCTCAATGAATCCATCGCCGGTCAGGTCAGCTCCCTGCAGCTGGATGGCCTGGCCACCCTGTGGGAGCCCGATGTATCGGCGATAGGCCAGCCTCCCCAGAACACGACGGCCCCGTGGGAGCCCGATTTATCGGCGATAGGCCAGGCCCCCCAGGACCAGACAGAGCGCCTGCGTCGCTCCATTCCCACCGAAGTCACCACCTTGCACCGCCTACTAGGCTCACGCCCCGATACCCGCCACTTCCGCCATAACGCCCGCAACCCCCTGCCCCTGGACGTACTGGTGGTGGACGAGGCCTCCATGGTCGACGTGGCGATGATGGCCGCGCTGCTGAACGCCCTGCCGCCCCGCGCCCGCTTGGTGCTGCTGGGGGACAAGGACCAGCTCGCCTCGGTGGAGGCCGGATCAATACTGGGCGATCTCTGCGCCCGGGCCGAAGGCGGCCACTACACCCTGGCCACCGCGGAGTGGCTCGCGGAGGCCACCGGCCAGGCGCTGCCCACCGAGATGCTCGACGGCGAGGGCACGGCCCTGGACCAGGCCATCGCCATGCTGCGCGTCAGCCACCGCTTCGATGCGGCCAGCGGCATCGGCCGTCTGGCCGGTGCCGTCAACCGCGAGGAACAAGCGTCAGGCCGCGACGCCCCGGGCAGGGAGAAGCGCACCGCCATTCGCGAGGTGCTGACCCACGGCTACGCCGACCTCTCCCACCTCAAGCTCCAGACGGACAGCGACCGCCAGCTGAAGCGGCTGGTGGTCTCGGGGCACCCGGCGGGATTCCCTGATCGAGGAGAGAGCCGCGGCGAGGGCCGCGTGGTAAACGGCAAGGCCCTTCCGCCGCCGGTGGGCTATCGCCACTATCTGGAGGCGATGCACAGCGCCGCGCCCAAGGCGGGTGTGGATAACAAGATCGAACGCGAGGCGCTGGACGACTGGGCTCGGGCAGTGCTTGCCGCCCACGGCCAGTTCCAGCTGCTCTGCGCCCTGCGCCGGGGCCCCTGGGGCGTGGAGGGCCTGAACGAGCGCATCCGCGCCGCGCTGGAGAAGGAGGCACTCATCGAAACCGGCGACGGCCGCCGGCTCTGGTACCCCGGCCGCCCGGTGCTGGTCACCAGCAACGACTACGGCCTGGGGCTGATGAACGGCGATATCGGCATCACCCTGGCGCTGCCGCAGCAGACTGCCTCAGGCGAAGGTATCAGCCACTCCCCGGCCCTGCGCGTCGCCTTCCCCGCCGGTGATGGCAGCGGCCAGATCAAGTGGGTGCTGCCCAGCCGCCTGCAGGCGGTGGAGACGGTCTACGCCATGACGGTGCACAAGTCCCAGGGCTCGGAGTTTACGCACACCGCCCTGCTGCTCCCCGACGCCCCCAACCCGATCCTGACGCGCGAACTGGTCTACACCGGCATCACCCGCGCCCGCCACTGGCTCACCCTGATCGAAACCGGGCGAGGCCAACTGCTGGACGCGGTGGAGAGGCGAGTGATGCGGGTGAGTGGGTTGGGGAGGCTATAGATAAGCTGACATCGACAGAGATGATGAGATGGTCTCCTCCCCCTTGAACGGGCAGTGCGTCTGGGGATCGGAGCGGGTGAGGAGGTCCATCCGCACGTCGTCGCGGGGAAGATATTGCCTCGGCGGGTAGCCGCCCCTGGCAGGCCACGACTGGGACTATATGTGGTTTCGCGACAACACCAACGGCAACCTCGAACCCTTCAACCCGAGGGTGACCTGCCAGCACCACAAGGCATGATACCAGGCGGCCGGGCCCTGAGGCCGGTGGCGTCTTGGAGGGGTTTCCTACTGCAGGACCAGTTCCACCCGCCGGTTCCTGGCCCGGCCCTCATCCGTGGCGTTGCTCGCCGCCGGCGCAGTGAAGCCCACGCCCCAATGCTTGAGCCGGTCCCGCGCCACGCCGTATTCGGCCGCCAGGGCCTCGACCACCGCCGCGGCACGGCGCTGTGACAGCTCGATGTTGTAGTCGAATCCCCCCTGGTTGTCGGTGTGGTCGACCACGACCACCTCGGTCTCACGCGGCTCCTGCTCGATCACGTCCACCCGGGTGTAGACGCGGACATGGCGCATGGCCACCTCCAGGCCGTTGGCGCGAAGCAAAAGCAGCGAGGACATCCCCTTTCCAATCTTGCCCAGCAGCCGTGAACACCCCGTGACGGTAGTACACCGGGACGAAGTGCCCCATGGCAAGGCAAGAACGGTCCATGACCGACGAGATGATCGAGGAACTGAGCAGTGCAGACAGCCCTCCCTACGCTTTTAGTCGCAATAGTAGATTTCCCCTGCGCCAACTTTGGGAAAATGACTTAATATTGTAACTAAATGATACATATTGTCGTAAAAATGTCACTGAATGGCGACACTTTGTAGCTCACACGAGGCTTGGAGCGATACAAGGCAGCACAGATCCCTTGGCGGTGGTGTGGGCCATTCCTCCCTTGGCCCTGCGCCTACCCAGGCAAGCACTGAAAGGGTCGGCGCCCTGATAGTGACCAAGTAATCATCAGCCGAAAGCGCCCTGAGCGGGCGCTCGACTCAAGCGACTCGAGGAGGACTCTCATGACCACCGCCATGTTCACCCCGCTCCCCCCAAACTGGCAGCATATCCATGCCGACTGGTGGCAGGACGATCAAGGCAACCACATCCATCTTGTCGAGATTGACGACGAAGCGCTCTACCACTGCCACCTCGCTGGGTCGCCGCTGCCGTGGAACGCAGTGGTCACAAGCCTGGACGAGGCCATCGCCGTCTTCGACAGAAATACCGAGTGACCGCCGGAATCAGTCATCGGTGGCCTGGCACCCCTTCGAGCTCAACCCCGACATGCCCACCTTTCTAGCGGGTGACCAGGGCCGCGCGGAGCAAGGCATTGAGCACGACTACCTCGAGCCACTGCCTTCCACGGTCACCCTGCCGATGTGGTTGGTGCCGCTCTGGTGAATCAGCAGGGCTTCACCAGCCAGCGTGGTGCACATGTGGCGCAGGATGCCGGCATACAGCGGGCCGGAGGGGATCGGCCAGCTCTGGAACGTCTCCGCGTCTGGGCCGAAGCGCAGCAGGCAGGTTGCCCCGTTGCAGGCCACCCAGACCGTGCCATCCTCGGCGATCTTCACCGGCTGCCGTCCGGTGCCTCGACCGGGTCGCGGGAGCGCTGCCTCAGCGTGGGCACCTTCCACTCTTCGATCTGAATCGGGCCATCGGACGACGTCGCGGCCCGGCCACCAATGCCACTCACGAGGTGGCGGCAGGCGTCTCGGCCTCCTCCTCGAGCGGGTCCTCCAGCGGCTCTCCCTCCTCGTTGTGGAGCTGGTGGTCATAGGCCGCCTGGAGACCGCTCTCCTCCTCGGGCTCATCCTCGTGCGCCTGGACGATAGCGCCCGGGTAGAACGGCGAGAGCACGGCCACCAGGATGCCGAGGGCGGCGAACATGGCGAACGCATCGGCGTAGCCGAAGCCATCCACCAGCCCGCCGACCACCGGCGAGCCGGTCGCCTGCCCCAGGGAGACCGCCATGAAGGGGAGCACCGGCCCCACCGACAACCGACCGGGCAGCAGGCGAATGCCGGTCATCAGGTAGAGCCCCGTCAGGCTCATGTAGGCCAGGCCGAAGACCAGCGCGGAGAAGGCCGTCAGCAGCGGTTGGTCGGGGCTGGCCGCGAGCAGGGCAAGGCTTGCGGAGAGCATCATCAGCATCAGGGCCTGGGTGATGGGCGGGTTGTTGCGATCGGCCAGATCGGCCACCACGGCACCGCCGAGGCCGGCGACGCCCACCGCGAGCCAGAGCCAGGCGGTGGCGCTGGCGGGCAGGCCTCCCAGCGTCACGACCAGGTCGGGGGCGAAGATCCAGTAGGCGGCGGAGACGAAGCCCATCAGGTAGGCGAACAGCGATAGCCTGATCAGGCGCGACCAGGGCAGTTCGCTGATCGGCGGCGGCGAGGCGGCGTTCGACGGCACGATCCGCGAGACCGAAGGCAGGAAGAGCAAGGCAGCAATCACGCCGAGGCCGGCCAGGACGGCGAACGAGAGGTAGGCATAACGCCAGGCGCCGGCCAGGAACAGCACCGTGGGGACGGCCACGATCACGCCGATGCTGGTCCCCGCGTTCATCACCGAGCTGACGCGCCCGTGCAGCGAGCGCTTGACGATCGCCTGCATGGCCGCCGTCAGCGCGGGCATCATCAGGCCGGTACAGATCCCGCAGGCGAACACCCCCGAACCCAGCATCAGCGGGCCGGTGGCCTGGCTGATCAGCGCCAGCCCGGCGACGCCGAAGGCCCCGGAGAGCACCGCCGTGTAGCGGGCACCGAGGCGATCGGTGATGAAGGGCGCGACCGCCGTGGCCAACAGGAAGCTGATCAGCGGTAGCGCACCGATGATGCCGATCACGGAGGACGTGAGGCCCAGCTCCTCGCGGATCGGGGGCACGAAGAGCCCGAAGGCGAAGCGTGCTAGCCCGAAACTGATCGCGATCAGCGCAGCCCCCAGGATCGCGAACCCTGTGCTCGAAAGCCTCATCATGCTACCTCCGCCAGATCTACTACGAGGTTGAGGGTCGTTCCCGGTGCCAGGCACCGATGGTCGCCTGTGGGTGCGCGATAGCGTGCCGGCACCTCAGCCAGAGTGAAGCAGCAGAGGGATATCGACAACCGTCGCGGTCATGGCGGTGGGCTCACGGCGTCAACGGAAAACTCGGGAAATTTGGGTAGCTCATCGGCAAGATCGAAGCACACGCGCCCGATCAAGGCAGTACACTGGGGCAGAGCTCCCCCATGGGAAGGCAAGCATCCATGACACACTCCACGACTCCTGACTCCCGGGCCGATGGCATTGGCGAGCCCAGGCTGACGGCACTGGGCGGACGCGATATCCTCTTCGTGATGGCGGCCGACGCCGAATACGGCCCGCATCTCAAGAAGCGTTTCGACCCTTTCATGACCGGCGTGGGGCCCGTTGAGGCGGCCGTCGAACTCACCGCGGCCCTGGCCGCCCTCGCCCAGCGCGGGCGTCTGCCGCATCTCGTGGTCTCGCTGGGATCGGCCGGTAGCCGGGTGCTCGAGCAGACCGAAATCTATCAGGCCAGCTCGGTTTCCTACCGCGACATGGACGCCAGCCCGCTGGGCTTCGAAAAGGGCGCTACCCCCTTCCTGGACCTGCCGGCGACCGTCCCGCTTTCGTTGCGCATTCCCGGCATTCGTGAGGCCTCGCTGTCGACCGGCGCCAATATCGTCTCGGGTTCGGCCTATGACACTATCGCCGCCGAGATGGTGGACATGGAAAGCTATGCCTGTCTGCGCGCCTGCAGGCGCTTCGAGGTGCCGCTTGTCGTCCTGCGTGGCATTTCGGACGGCAAGACGGAGCTGCGCCACGTCGACGACTGGACGGAAACTCTCCATGTCATCGACGAGAAGCTGGCCTCCGCCGTCGACCGCCTCGGCGAGGCGATCGCCGAAGGCCTGTAGCGTCCGCCACGCGGTGCATGTCCTCGAGTACCCGCCGTTCGATCACTTCAATAAAAGACGATCCTGTGCCTGCCATGGTGCTTTCCTCATTGATGTCAGGAGCGCCGGGGCACTCTGCATGGCCCCGGCGTCGGGTGGGGCTCAAGGCCTGAGTACCCAATAGTCGTTCTGGATGTCGTGCGGCAGCTGGTGTACCTCGATGGCGCCGAAGCCGGCCTTGCCGAAGTACTCCCGGGCCTTCTCCCGGCCCCACATCGTTCCCAGCCCTTCGCCACCCTGGGCGAGCGAGACGCTCATGCAGTGCATGATCGAGAGGGTGTAGAGCAGCGTGCCCATCGGGTGGTCGCGGTCGCCGTGATGATGGCTGGATGAGTGGATGTCCTGGGCCAGGTAGACGCCATCCTCGCGCAGGGTGCGGCGGATCCCCTTGAGCAGGTTGAGTGGGTGCGCCTGGTCGTGAATGGCATCAAAGGTGGTCACCAGGTCGTAGCGCTGCGCCGGAGCCGTGCAGTCGAAGTCGCTGAGGTCGCGCTGCTCGAAGCGCAGGTTGGTCAGGCCGCGACGCGCGGCACACTGCGACGCCCAGTCGATGGCCTCTGTGGAGAGGTCGTAGCCGGCAAAGCGGCTGGCGGGGTAGCGTTCGGCGAGCTTCATCAGCGCCAGGCCGCGGCCACAGCCCAGGTCGAGCACCTCGATGCCCCGCTCCAGCCTGCCGGGCAGTTCCGGTGCCAGCGGCAGAATGGCGTCGAACAGCACCGGCAGCACGGTCTGGCCGCTGTCCTCGGCCATGACCTCATGGAAGCGGGCATAGCGCGCGTACGGCACGCCGCTACCGTGGCGGAAGCAGGCCAGCACATCGTCTTCCACCTGACCCATCAACGGCAGGTACTGGGAGAACACGGCGAGATTGGCCTCGCCGCCATCGGTGAGCAGCGCGGCGTGCTCGGCCGGCAGGCGGTAGGTCATGGTCTGCGGGTCGTGCTCGACCAGCGCCGCGACCGTCGCGCCGCCCAGCCACTCACGCACGTAGCGCTCGTCGAGTGATGCCTTGGCGGCAAGTTCACTGCTGGTGATCGGCTCACCATCGGCCAGGTGGTCGAGCAGGCCGCTGCGGTGGGCCAGCGAGATCAGCTGCAGCATGGCGCCTTCGTTGAGCGCGCGCACGAAGCGGGCCTCGAAGTCGGCGGCGCGGGAGGCGTCGAAGGCGGCAGGAATGGAAGGCTTGGCGTGGGCGGTCATGGCGTTTCTCCTGGGGTATTGTTACGTGCATCGGAGACTGCATTCTGGCGCTCCCGGCTGGACTACACTGAAGTCCCTACGGACAGAAAACGGCCGTTTCCGCCATGTCCACGCACAAGCCCACCATTGCGCTGTTGGCTATCCCGGAAGTGGCGGCTTCCACTCTCTACGGGGTTTATGACGTCTTCGCCGCGGCGGGGCGCGATTGGCCTGCGCTGATCGAGGGACGGGCCGGTGAGTCGCTGTTCGTGCCGCAGGTGGTCGCTCGAAGCGGCAGTCGCGAGCTGACCATCGCCAACGGCGTGCGCATCGTCCCTGACGCCGGCCTGGAGAGGGTGCCCGACGTGGTATGCATCCCCGAGATCATGCTGCCGCCCGAAGCGGTGCTCGAGGGCCGCTATGCCGATGAGGTCGCGTGGCTCAAGCGCTGCCATGCCGACGGCGCCATCCTGGCGACCGCTTGCTCGGGCGCCCTGTTGCTGGCCGAGTCGGGGCTGCTGCGGGATGAGGACGCCACCACGCATTGGGCCTACTGCGAGGTGCTGGGCCGCTACCCGGGCGTTCGGGTACACCCGCATCGCGCGCTGGTGATCGGCGGCACCGGCAGTCGCCTGGTCATGGCGGGCGGCGGCACCTCCTGGAGCGATCTGGCGCTGTACCTGGTCGCGCGCCTGGCGGGTGTGGACGAGGCGATGCATCTCGCCAAACTGTTCTTGATCGACTGGCACGCTGCCGGCCAACTGCCTTTCGCCATGCTCGCGCGTACCCGCCAGGCTGAAGATGCCGTCATTGCCCGCTGCCAGACGTGGATCGCCGAGCACTACGACGAGCCGTCGCCCGTGGCCGCCTTGATCGCGATGTCCGGGCTCAGCGAGCGCAGTTTCCACCGTCGCTTCAGGAAGGCCACCGGCCTGTCACCCATGGAGTACGTGCATACCTTGCGCCTGGAAGAGGCCAAGCAGATCCTGGAGAGCGAGAAAACGCCGGTGGATGCCGTTGCCGAGGCGGTGGGCTATGAAGATGCCGCCTTTTTCGGCCGGCTGTTCCGGCGCAAGGTCGGCCTGACGCCGGCCCACTATCGGCGACGCTTCGGAGGCCTGCGCAAGGCCCTGGCAGGTTGAAGGCCATATGCCACTCTGAGGCATGCAGGTTGCCTCCGCGACCGCCAACAAGATTCCTACTCAGGTTGAAAGGAGAACCCCATATGAGCAACAGGGAAGCCTACGAACAGAAGATGAAGGCCAAGCTGGACGAGTGGCAGGCCGAGATCGACAAGCTGCGGGCCAAGGCCAGGGGCGCCGAGGCCGATGCCCGCATCGAGAGGGAGAAGGAGGCCGAGCGCCTCGAGGCGAAACGTGAGGAGATGCGCAAGAAGCTCGAGGAGCTGCGCCATTCCAGTGACGACGCCTGGGACGACATCAGGGCCGGCACCGAGCGCGCCTGGAAGTCCTTCAGCGAGTCATTCGAGAAGGCCCGAAACCGCTTCAAGTGATCGGATCCGCTCCCCCCGGGGCTACTCGACCAGCAGCGATTATAGCGACCCTTGAACGGGGCACTTGATCGCGCAGTGCCCCACCGCCTTCTTGCGAGTATTGGTCATGTTACGACTACCATCCCTGATCGCGCTCTCCTATTTCGAGGTCGCCGCGCGAACCAGGAGCTTCGCCGCGGCCGCCAAGGAGCTCAATGTCACGCCGGCGGCGATCAGCCACCAGATCAAGTCGCTTGAGGAGTCTCTCGGCGTCGATCTGTTCGTCCGCCACCACCGGCGGGTCAGCCTGACCCCGGCCGCGCGTGTAGCCCTGCCGGAGCTGCATGAGGGGTTTCATGCACTAGGCCGTGCGGTGGACAAGATCCGCGCCTATGGCGAAGAGCGCCTGATCGTCACCGTATGCGCCGAACCCCTGTTTGCCACCAAATGGATCGTGCCACGCCTGCATCGTTTCTACGCTCGTTGCCCGGACGCCGAAGTGCGGCTGCAGGCGAGCCTGCATTCGGTGGATCGTGCCCGCGATAGCGCCTTCGGTGTGGCCGATCTCAAGCGCGCCGGCATCGACGTTTCCGTGCGCCTTGGATACGGCAACTATGCGGACTTGGAGCCCCAGCGGCTGATGAGTCTGGATCTGGTACCAATCTGCGCACCGGAACTGGCCGCCACCGTGGATGGTGTCGACACACTGCGCGGGCTGCCGTTGCTGTGTGACAGCACCCTCGCCCGCATCAACGAGCCCTACGGTTGGAAAGAATGGTTCAAGCAGCAGGGATGTGAAATCGGAACGCTACGGGAGCTGCAATTTGGCAACGGGCTGCTGGCGCTGGAGGCGGCCATAGCCGGCCAGGGCGTCCTGCTCGGCAGTCGGGACCTACACCAGGCGGAGCTGTGTACCGAAAAGCTGTCGGTGGTGGTCGATTCTCCTCTGAACTGTGACCAGGCGTACTACGTGGTTAGTGCAGGCGCAGGCCTGGAGCGACCGATCGCCGGACAGTTTCGTGAATGGTTGTTGGATGAAGCCAATATGCCCTGATCCGGTCTAGCCGGTCACGCCGCGCAGGTCCAGGACAGGGTAGTGGGGCGCGATGAACAGCCGCCCCACGATGCCTTCGGTGGAGGCCGCACGGCGTATGCCCGGCCGCTCGGCCAGCGCCTCCAGCAAGCCGGCGAGGCTCGGCAAGCGCTCCCAGGGAAGCTCACGGCCAGGTTGGCGCTGTCCAGCGAACAGGAGAGGCGATAGTCAGGCACCGTCCGGTGCCGGTGTCGCGGTTCATCGTGCTAGAGCACCAAGGCATCCGGGGATTCGGGATTGAGCGCTTTCGGGTCGTCGCGCCCGGGGTACCAGGGCACGCGGCCTTCGAGCACCCCCGTGGTCTCGATGATCTCCGCCACACTGTGCTCCTGGCGGTAGGCCATGATATGGGCGCCGCTGACTCCCGGAATCTCGCGGATTTCGTGAAGCAGATCCATGCAAAGCCGCTTGCCTTCCTCCTTCTGGTTCTCGGCCCCCTCGAGCCGAGTGATCACCGCGTCAGGGATATGCACTCCGGGGACTTTTTCGCGGATCCAGCGGGCGCTGCGTGCAGAAGCCAGGGGCCCGATCCCGGGCAGGATGAAGACGCGGTCGGGGCCTTCCAGCAGACCGAGGTCGTTCACCTTGAGCATGAAGTCGCGCAACCGCTCGATATCGAAGCAGTACTGGGTCTGGATGAACTGAGCACCGGCCGCCACCTTCTTGGCCAGGCGAAGTGGCCGCCAGTCCAGTGGTGGCACGAAGGGGTTCTCGGCCGCACCGAGGAAGATCCGCGGGGGCGTCTCGATGCGCCGCCCGCTCTCGAAGCGGTGATCGTCGCGCATGCCACGGGCGATCTGCAGCAGCGACATGGAGTCGAGATCGAATACCGGCTTGGCCTGGGGATGGTCACCGGCCTGCACACCGTCACCGGTCAGACACAGCAGGTTGCAGGCGCCCATGGCCGCTCCACCGAGGATCTCGCCCTGGATGGCGATGCGGTTACGGTCACGGCACGATATCTGCAGGATGGTGGCATAGCCGACCCGGGTCAGCAGCGAGCAGACCCCGGCGCTGGACATATGGCAGTTGGCGCCGGAGCCATCCGTCGCATTGATAGCATCGACATAGCCATCGAAGATTGCCGCTCGCTTGAGCACCTCGGCCGGGTCGGCAGAGTCCGGCGGGTCGATCTCGCTGGTGATGGCGAACTTGCCGGCCCGCAGCACCCTCTCCAGCCGCCCGGGGGAGACATGGCCGGGCAGGATCGGCAGGGAGTAGCCCGGAACGGGCTCGTCATCGAACTTCATCTCGTCGTCTCTCTGTTGGCGGTTGAAGAGGAGGTACCGTCCAGTTGGCGAACCACGCGAAGCCAGGAAGAGGTTCCCGTGAGGCGATGGTCGACCGGCAACTGGACAGCGTGGATCCGATCGCCCTCCTTCATGCGGCGACTTCCTTCCCAGGCATCGACCCAGACACACATCATTTCTGGCTTCACCTCGCAATGCCCATTGGCACGCACCCCGCCACAGGGGCCGTTTCGCAGTGTCTTGGGGCAGTTCATGGGACAGGACATGCCGGTGGCAGAGAGAACGCACTGACCGCACATCTGGCAATCGAAAAGCGCACCCTTGACGGCCTTTTCCACCGACCTCACCGGCGCCTCGATGCGCTCGTGACCCAGTCGCCTCCACACCGGATCAAGCTTGACCAGCACCGGCTCGAAGCGCCGGTAGATCATCTCGAAGACTCTGGAATGGCGAACCACCCAGCGACGCATCCTGTACATGACATTTTCCTTCTTTCGTCGAGGGTCAGTGTCCTCACTCCGCCAGCGCCGCTGCTTCAACTCCGCATCCTCGATCAACTCAGGCTGACGGGGCGGTCTCGAGCTGCTGGCGCAGTTGGAACTTCTGGATTTTCCCTGTCGAGGTGGTCGGCAACGGCCCGAAGATGACCTTCTTGGGAACCTTGAAGCGGCTGATATTCTCCCGGCAGAAGCTGATCAATTCGTCTTCGCTCAGCTCGCTACCGGGACGCAGCTGGACGAAGGCGACGGGGACTTCGCCCCACTTGGCATCCGCCATCGCCACGACCGCCACGTGTTCGACGTCGGCGTGCCGCTGAATGATCTCCTCGACCTCCATCGAGGAGATGTTTTCCCCGCCCGAGATGATCACGTCCTTCAGCCGGTCGCGAATCTTGACGTAGCCGTCCGGTTCCATCACCGCCAGGTCACCGGAGTGAAACCAGCCTCCGGCAAAGGCTTCACTGGTGGCGGCTTCGTTTCGCAGGTAGCCCTTCATGACGATATTGCCTCGAAACATGATCTCGCCGACCGTCTGGCCGTCGGCGGGGACGGGTTCCATCGTGACCGAGTCGAGCACCGCAATGCTTTCTTGCAGTGGATAGGTCACGCCTTGGCGTCCATTGAGCCGGACCCGCTCCTCCAGAGGGCACTGCTCCCAGCCATCCTGTTTGACGCAAATCGAGGCGGGGCCGTAGGTCTCCGTCAGCCCGTAAACGTGTGTCAGCTCGACACCGATCTTTTCCATCCGCTTGAACACGGACGCAGGCGGCGCCGCGCCGGCGATCAGCCCGGAGACCTTGTGCTCGATCGACTCCTGCGCTGCATCGGAAGCGTCGGCGATCATGGCGTGGACGATGGGGGCACCGCAGTAATGGCTGACCCTGTGCTGCCTGATCAGCTTGAGGATTTGCTCGGGGTCCACGCGCCGCAGGCAGACGTTGGTACCGCCGATGGCCGCCAGTGTCCACGGGAAGCACCAGCCGTTGCAATGAAACATCGGCAGGGTCCAGAGGTAGACCACTGTGGGGGGCAGGGTCCAGGCCAGCACGTTGCTGACCGCATTCAGATAGGCGCCTCGATGGTGGGTGACAACCCCCTTGGGGTTGCCGGTGGTGCCGGACGTGTACCCCAGCGCAACCGCATCCCACTCGTCGACCGGCAGCTGCCAGTCGTCCAGCGCCGGCTGCTCGGCCAGCAACGCTTCGTACTCCAGGTCGCCGATCAAGCGCTCTTCGCCCTGGCTCGGGTCAGATACGTTGATCACCCTGGGCGCCGGCCCCTCCAACCGGGCCAAGGCCTTTTCGACCACGTCCACGTACTCGGGGTCGACCAGCAGCAGGCGCGAGCGGCTATGATCGAGGATAAAGGCTACCGCCTCCGGGTCCAGGCGAATGTTGATCGCATTCAACACTGCTCCCACCATGGGAACCCCGAAGTGAGCTTCGTACATGGCCGGGACATTCGGCAACATGACGGCCACCGTATCGCCCCTTGTGATGCCGAAATGCTTCAACATGGATGCCAGTCGACAACAGCGGGCATAGGTCTGCTGCCAGCTGTAACGCGTCTCGTTGTAGATCAGCGCCGTCCTGTCAGGATAAATGGCAGCAGCCCGTTTGATGAAGCTTAAGGGTGACAGCGGTACATGATTCGCCACCGTTTTCTCGAGAGCATCGTTGAAATGGCAGATATCACTCATGGTTTAACCCCTGTTATTGTAAGGGAGGGTTCGTGACCCGGCTCTTCAACCGGCACGGCGGCGGTACAAGCCATTACGCTGTTCAGCTATCACCAGGCGTATCACCGGCCATGCCACCATCGAATCCGCGGCCTGACCGGTATCACGGTTATCTGGCATAACATTTGCGCTAGCGGCCTGGCTGCTCCCAGATGGGTTTACGCTTGGAAAGAAAGGCATCGATCCCCTCGCCTGCGTCAGGGCTCAGCATGTTCTCGGCCATCACATCGCCGGCAAAGTCGTAGGCGTCTTCCAAGGCCATCTGACGCTGGGGATGGAACATGGACTTTCCAAAGCGCACTGCCGCAGGACTCTTGCTCAGGATCTGTGCCACCTTGTCGGCCACGGCAGCTTCCAGATCGGTATCATCGGTGACGCCACTCAACAGGCCCCACTCCAATGCCGTATCCGCATCGATGAAGTGGCCTGATACCAGCATGTCGAACGCCCGCTTCGGGGGTATGTTGCGTGACAGCGCCACGGCGGGGGTCGAACAGAACAGGCCCACGTTGATGCCCGATACCGCGAAGCTGGCCGATCGGGCGGCGATGGCCAGGTCGCAGCTGGCCACCAACTGGCAGCCCGCCGCGGTGGCCATGCCCTGGACCTTGGCGATGACCGGCACCGGTAGCGCGACGATGCTCTGCATCACCCGGCTGCAGCCGCGAAACAATTTCTGGTAATAGGACTTGTCGGGATTGGCCCGCATTTCCCGCAGATCATGACCGGCGCAAAAACCCCGCCCCGTGGCACCGATCACCACACAGCGGACAGCGGGGTCGGCGGCGATCGCATCCAGCTCCCGCTGCAACGCGGCCAGCATCGTTTCGGAAAGGGTGTTGAACTTGTCCGGCCGGTTCAGTGTGAGGTAGACGGCCCCACCCTGGTCTTCCCTGAGAAGGATGTCGTCCGACGCTTGACTGTGATTCATGCATGACTCCCGCCAGCGATGGCTGGTTACAGATGGTTGATCGTCACTTCAGCGGTGATCGAATTGCGGATGAAACAGTTCTTGTGGGCGTTGGCGTGGATCCGGGATATCGCCTTCTGGTCCGGCATCTTGTCGCCGCCGAAGGTGATGCGCGGCGACAGCACGATCCGCGTAATCTCCATCCCTTTCTTGTCGTTGCTTTCGAGATGGCCGACCGGGTCGTCCTCATAGGATTCGACCTGATACCCCTGGAATTCGGCGATTGCCAGGAAGAACAGCATGTGACAGCTGGACACCGCGCTGACCAGCATCTGCTCCGGGTCGGCACAGTTCGGATCGCCCTTGAATTCGACCGATGCGGATACGTTTAGCTGCTGGTCACCATTCAACGTCACGCAATGATTGCGCGAGTAGGTGCTGGCATCGGTTTCGTGGGGGTTGTGCTGCCAACGGATGGCGGACTGGTGTACTGACATGGTTAGGCTTCCTGTCTGCGAATCACTGAATGGTATGTGATCCGGGAAAGGCCCGGAAAGCGACGATTTCTAAGCAGCTGGGTTAGTCTTGCTAACGTGAGGCCTTGCAACCTTCTATAAGGGTGATCCGGGGGCACCAGCATCCTTAACCAAGAGCGGCCCCCAACCGACAGGCCATCCCCCATGGATTAGAAAAAATAACTCAAATGCTTAGAATCTATCGCTTTACTGCTTGAAAGGCGCCAGATAGCCTGCCTTGGGCTGACGACATTTAATCTCTCTCCCTTATAACAACACAAGCCTTTAACTATTACTTCGCCAGCCTTTAATCATTTAGCCAGGGTTTGAAGCCAGTCGCGACAGCCCTCAACACCCACATTACGCGTTAAACAATAAAACACCTTGTACGATGAGGCGCCGCATGAGCGAATCTGCCATGAAGACCCTGAATGTTGAATACGCGATCATTGGCGCCGGCACCGCCGGGCTGGGCGCCTACTCGAAGATCAGCCGCAAGACCGACAGCCTGGTGATGATCCAGGATGGCCCCTACGGCACCACCTGTGCACGCGTCGGCTGCATGCCCAGCAAGTTGATGATCACCGCTGCCGATTACGCGCACCACTTGAACAACAGCGAGTTTTTCGGGGTGACAGCGTCGGGTCGCGTGGATGGCCGCAAGGTCTTCGAACGGTTGCGCCGAGAGCGAGATAATCGTTTTGTCGCCCGCAATCTAGACTACGTTGCCAAGATTCCGGCCCACCACAAGCTTGAGGGACGCGCCCGGTTTATCGGACCGGGCCGCCTCAGGGTGGGTGAATCGGTCGAGGTCAATGCGAAGAAGTTCATCCTCGCCTGCGGCTCCAGGCCTGCGGTCAGCGAGGTGTTCGAGCCGGTAATGGCCCGCGTCCTCACCAGCGATACGGTTTTTGAGTTGGAGGACCTGCCCCGCTCGATAGCCGTGATCGGTACGGGAGTCATTGCGCTGGAACTGGGGCAGGCACTCCATCGACTGGGAGTCGAAACGACAATTTATGGCCGCTCCGGAAGGATAAACGCCCTCACCCATCCGGCCATGCAGCAGCAAGCGCTCGATCTCCTCGGCACTGAACTGGATATCTACCCCGTCGGCCAGGTGGTGAGCACCTGGGAGGACGCTGAAGGCGCCTGGATCGAGTACGAGCAATCGAATGGACAGCGGGTCACCAAGGTGTTCGACAGGGTACTGGTAGCCACGGGGAGGGTACCCAACGTTGACCGATTGGGTATGGAGCATACGGGGGTGGAAGTCACCGAAGCGGGCGCGGTGACTTTCGACCCGCGGACGATGCGCTGCTCGGCCCTTCCTATTTTTATCGCCGGCGATGTGACCGACCACCTGCCGTTGTGGCACGAGGCCTTCGATGAGGGGCGTATCGCCGCCGATAATGCCTTGAGCTACCCGAACCCGGTGCCTGCACAGCGTAGACCGCCGTTGATGGTGGCCTTCACCGATCCCCAGATCGCCACAATCGGGCAGAGCTTCCGGCAACTTGAAGGCCAGGAGATTGTCATTGGCGACCTGCCGTTTACCAGTCCTCGCCATGTGGTCTGGAATAAGGTCCAAGGGCGCATTCAAGTCTATCTGGACGCGAAAACTGGCCAAATACTGGGAGCCGAGTTGCTTGGGTACAAGGCTGAACACCTGGCACACCTGCTTGCCCTGGCCATCACGCACGGCATGACGGCAGAACAGGTCCTGTCGATGCCGGTCTACCATCCCAGCGCCGAAGAGCTGTTACGGGACGTCTTGATCAACGCTCAGGATAAGTGCAGGCGCTACGCCACCGAAAAAATGAGCCATTGATCCGCCTCATTCATCATGGCGTGGAAGTCTCAGCGTCTCTACCAGTCCATGTGTCTACCCTAACGAGGCCAATTCCATCACAACGATCTAAACTGTGCGCTCAGGCCAGATCTACATGAAACGACGACGGCCCCTCCTTCGGGAATCACAATCGAGGCTGAGAACACATGAGGAAAGTTACTATCGATGCTGCGGACATGCGTATTCTATCCGCAGTGCAGAAGCACGGGCAACTCAGCAAGATCAAACTGTCAGAGTTGGTCAACCTTTCCCCGACGCCATGCTGGATTCGTTTCAACCGATTAAAGGAAGCTGGCCTGATACGTGGATATCATGCGGACATCTCGCTGGATAAGATCGTGGATTTCTCGAAGGTCATTGTGACCATTTCGCTGAAGGGGCATCAAAAATCGGCTTTCGAACGCTTTGAGGCTTATATTGGCCAAGTGGATGAGATCGTCGAATGCATAGCGACGGGTGGCGGGATGGATTACGTCTTGAAAGTCGTCGCGCCCAGCCTTTCCGCCTTTCAGAAGGTAATGGAAGAACTTCTTTCAGAGGAGTTGGGGATCGAACGCTACATGACCTACATCGCAACCAGAGACATAAAATCGACTCACCCAAAACTTTCGTGCTTGATGGCTGAATCAGGAAACTAAACCGGAAGCGCAAGAGTTCGGCGACAGGCTCCAATATCTTGTCGGCAGTCCCCCAATAGGACCGACATCATGCAGATCAGTGATACCGAGGTCCGAGCGGTCGTCGAGACGCAGTGTGATCGAGCGCGGACATGAGCCGGGTATCGGTCACCGGCCCCTGTATGCCTGGGAGACTGCTCAGGCACCCGTATACCCCAGGGCCGCCGTTATGGGTTGACTGCGGGCTTTTCATCTTCATCCACAACGGGCTCTAGTGGCTCGCCCCCCTCGTCCTCCTCGGCCCCATGATGAATGTGGCCCGGGTAAAATGGCGACAAGATGGCCACCAGGATGCCGAGCGCGGAGAACATGGCAAAGGCATCAGCGCGGATCGCCCGGAAGTTGGGGATCCACAGCAGCACCGTCAGCCGGGAGCTGCGACGACCCGGGAGGTCAGGAGCGCGCAAGCTCCCAGGCGGTGGGCCTATGCAGAGGTACGAGGTGCTGACCCTTGAGAACCCTGGGCCCTTACAGGCCGACGGGGCAGGATCCAGGTGCCGTTCATGCCATGAATCCTGCCCATGAGGATGACTTATCTTGGCTCAGCTCAGGGGAAATTCCGCCCCCAGCGACGAAGAGGCCTTGTTCGGATAAACCGGACCAAATGGACTGCCCTTCGTAAAAAACTGGTCTGTTCAGTTTTAATTCACAGTGATTTTAGGCCGCTTCACAGTGCCATGTGAGTCTATAGTGAGGTGTGCCGAATCAGCCAGTTCGCGCTGCCTCTTGAATTTCACATCACGACAGGTAACTACAATGACAAATTTTACTTCAGCTCACATAGAAAAATCCGATGACTTTGGATTCGGAACACAGATCCGAAAGTCCCCCTACTTTGACGCAACAGTCCGTTGGGGGGCAAAAGGTTTTTCAGTATACAACCACATGTATATCCCGCGTGACTTCGGGGATCCGGAACAGAATTTCTGGAACCTCGTGAATGAGGCTATCCTTTGCGATGTTGCCGGCGAGCGGCAGGTAGAAATCACAGGTCCAGATGCGGCAAAATTCCTGCAGAGCCTAACCCCGCGTGATTTGTCGGAGATGGCTGTTGGACAGTGCAAATATATACTCATCACCAATGCGGATGGTGGCATTCTGAACGACCCGATTCTGCTACGGCTGGCAGAAAATCACTTCTGGATCTCTCTGGCTGACAGCGACATCCTTTTGTGGGCGCAAGGTGTTGCGGTTCATGCCGGGCTAGATATCAGCATCCGCGAACCCGATGTTTCGCCTTTGCAATTACAAGGTCCGAACTCGGGTGAGGTGATGAAGAAACTCTTTGGCGAGAGTATCATGGATCTGCGCTACTACTGGTTGCGCGAGATCGAGCTTGATGGCATCCCACTGATTGTCTCGCGCACCGGCTGGTCGAGCGAACTGGGCTATGAACTTTATCTGCGTGATGGCACTCGAGGGGACGAACTCTGGGAAAAGATCATGGCTGCAGGTGCGCCCTTTGGGTTGAAGCCTGGTCATACCTCTACGATTCGCCGCATCGAAGGTGGGATGCTCTCCTATCACGCAGACGCGGACATCAATACCAACCCTTACGAACTTGGGATGGACCGTCTGGTGAATCCGGACATGGAGCCGGAGTTTATCGGCAAGGCCGCGTTGCAGCGCATCCGTAAAAATGGCGTGAGTCGCAAGCAGGTCGGGCTGCGTATTGATATGGCGCCCCTCAAAAGACCCAACACCAGGTTCTGGCCCCTTAGCAAAGATGGCGAGACCGTCGGAAAGGTGACGTCTGCGGTCTATTCCCCGCGTCTTGAGCAGAATATTGCTCTGGCCATGGTTGCCACTGAACATGCCACGATCGGGACTGAACTAGAAATTCCAACCGCATCCGGCCCCGTGAAGGCTGTTGTCGTCGAAAAGCCCTTCTTCGACCCCAAAAAGAAAATCGCCATATCCGCTTGAATACCAGATCATCATGCGAGCATCTGGGGATTGCGGTCGAGTGCTGGTACGGTGCCAATGGTAACCGGGGATCGGCATTCGAGCGCCTCCAGACAAGATCGCAGTGACCCGAGTCTAACGGTTGAGTTCAAAAGCACCTGCATCCGTGAACGCCATAGAATCTTATAATATCAATCTCTTGCCCAAGAAAGTATTTGTCTGGAAAGGCGAGAATTTACTTGTTGATTTTAAAGGATCAAGAAGGTGCCTCACGGACCCAGGGATCAATGATTAGCTTCACAGTGGCGTTGCCGCGAAAGGAGAGACATATGTATTCCATTCGTCTTTGGGCCGTGCGGCACGCAAGATTCTTTGAGGGCGTATACCGAATGTTCGAACCGGTAATCGTCAAGTTGCAGCCGCTTTGGAAGTCGGTAGGCTACCAGCGCGCAGAAAAGCCGGTGAGCATGCTGGAAAAAATCAGCAAGGGATTGCTCTTCGACTGCAAGATGTGTGGTCAGTGCATCCTCAGCTCTACCGGAATGTCATGCCCCATGAACTGCCCTAAATCCTTGCGCAACGGTCCTTGTGGTGGGGTACGCGCCAACGGCCACTGTGAGGTCAAGCCGGAGATGCGCTGTGTCTGGGTCGAAGCCTGGGATGGAAGTCAGAAGATGAAAGGCGGGGACAAGATCCATGTGGTGCAACTGCCAGTTGATCACAGTCAGAAGGGAAACTCGTCCTGGCTGCGTGTCGCACGTACGCGTCGAACCTAACAGAAGACCATAATGGGGCTTCAAAGTGATTTTTAACGATGTGGATCTTGATCGCAATAGTGAACAATCCGCCAAACAATCTATCCTGATGCTGAATAAACAATATCAAAGACATCAAGTTGCTGTCAGCGAATCAACCAACAAACATCAATATATAAAGGTTTTCTGCCATGAAACAAATCACGGACTACTCCAACCAATACATCCTCACTGTCAGTTGCAAAACTGCGCCTGGAATCGTTGCCGGGATCGCATCTTATATTACGGAACGTGGCGGCTATATCGCAGAACTATCTCAATTCGATGACAAAATCAGCGGTCAGTTCTTTTTGCGCACTTTATTCAACATCACGCCGGATTCCCGCTACACTTTCGAAGACATACGCACTGGATTTAATACCCTGGCAGAAAAGCATGGCATAGAGTGGGCGATGCATGAGGTAAGCCACCCGACCAAGGTTTTGATAATGGTATCCAGGTTTGACCACTGCCTGGTCGATCTTCTGTACCGTTATCACAAAGGCGAATTGAACATCGATATTACCGCGGTAGTATCCAACCACCTGGATCTCCAACCGCTAATTGAGCGTGAAGGCTTTCGCTTTGCTCACCTGCCAGTGACAGCAGAAACCAAACAGGAAAAGGAAGCTGAGCTACTCAACATTATCAACGAGACCGAAACCGAGCTGGTGGTACTGGCGCGCTATATGCAAGTCTTGTCTGATAACCTATGTAAGCAGCTGCACGGCCGGGCCATCAATATCCATCACTCCTTTTTGCCAGGCTTTAAAGGTGCCAAACCTTATCACCAGGCATTTGAGCGTGGCGTCAAGCTGATCGGTGCTACTGCGCACTACGTGACCGCTGATCTGGATGAAGGCCCGATTATCGAACAGTCTGTGCTGCCAGTTAATCATGCCTACTACCCGGAAGAACTTGTTGCCCTTGGTCGCGATACCGAAACGAAAGCATTAGCAGGCGCTGTTAAACTGCATACAGAGAACCGTGTGTTTCTTTCGGGCAACAAAACCGTTATTTTCAAATAGAAGCAGAGGGCATGATGGCTCAATTAATAGACGGAAAACAGCTGTCGGACCAGGTCTTGCAAGAAGTCGCCACTGAAGTCCAACTACTCAAGGGCGAGTATGACATAGTGCCGACGCTCGCTGTCGTGCTGGTGGGGGAGGATCCCGCTAGCCAGGTGTATGTGAGAAACAAGGTGAAGCGGGCGACAGAGGCGGGCATGGGTTCTATTGAGCACCGCCTTGATGCCGAAACCTCCCAGACCACACTGAATGAGCTAATCGATCATCTAAACAATGATCCTGAGGTGCACGGCATTCTGGTGCAACTTCCACTTCCGTCACATCTCAATGAGGATGAGGTGATAGCTCACATCCATCCCGCTAAAGATGTTGATGGCTTTCACCCACTAAACGTCGGGGCACTTGCTTCTGGGCGGCCATCGCTAGTGCCGTGCACGCCACAAGGCTGCATGATCATGCTGCGCCAGGTCCATCCGGACCTTAGTGGCAAGAATGTTGTGGTGGTGGGGCGCTCTAATATCGTGGGAAAGCCGATGGCTGCACTGCTTTTACAGGCAAACTGCACTGTCACTATTGCACATTCACGAACGAAGAACATCGAATTACTGTGCCGCAATGCCGATATTGTGGTAGCGGCGGTCGGCCGGTCTGAATTCATCAACGCTGACTGGATCAAGCCTGGTGCAACGGTAATTGATGTCGGTATCAACGCCATTGATGTCGATGGCAAGAGAAAGCTCGTGGGTGACGTGGATTTTGAATCGGTTGCCCGCATCGCTGGCGCAATTACGCCGGTACCCGGTGGCGTGGGTCCAATGACGATCGCATGCCTGCTTTTGAATACGACACGTGCAGCAAAGAGTCAGTTGGCCTGACCCTTATATCTCCCCCACACGCGCCAGGAACGTCCAGCATCGCCTCGGGCGACGCGACAATAACAACAGAGGACCTCGCATGAACCACAATGACGATCCCACCATGGCCCCGGGCCATGACAACACCCAGATACTGGGGCTGGACTTCCACAACCCCGTCTTTCCCCTCTCTGCTCTGGCGATCATCGCCTTCATCCTCTATGCCCTGGTCTATCCCGACGCTGCCAACACCCAGTTGACGGCCGCCCGGGGCTGGTCCATCGAGCACTTCGACTGGCTGTTCATGATCGCCGGCAATCTCTTCGTGGTGCTATGCCTGGCGCTGATCGTGCTGCCCCTGGGCCGCATCCGCCTGGGCGGCCAGGACGCCCGGCCGGAGCACTCGCTGGTCTCGTGGTTCAGCATGCTGTTCGCCGCCGGCATGGGCATCGGCCTGATGTTCTGGAGCGTGGCCGAGCCGGTAGCCTACTACACCGACTGGTACGGCACCCCGCTGAATGCCGCCGCCGGCACCCCGCAAGGTGCCAGCGCTGCCATGGGCGCCACCATGTTTCACTGGGGCCTGCATCCCTGGGCGATCTATGGCGTGGTGGGCCTCTCCCTGGCCTTCTTCGCCTACAATCGCGGACTGCCGCTGACCCTGCGCTCCGCCTTCACCCCGCTGCTGGGTAACCGGGTACGCGGCTGGACCGGCCACCTGATCGACATCACCGCGGTGCTGGCGACCATCTTCGGCCTGGCCACCTCGCTGGGCTTTGGCGCCTCCCAGGCCGCCGGCGGCCTCAACTACCTGTTCGACGTGCCTAACACCCTCGGCACCCAGATCGCCATCATTGTCGGCGTCACCGCGGTGGCGCTGTTCTCGGTGTGGCGCGGCATCGACGGCGGCGTCAAGCTGTTCTCCAACATCAACATGGTGATCGCCCTGCTGCTGCTGCTGTTCGTGGTGCTGACCGGCTCCACCCTGCTGTTCCTCAACGGCCTGTGGGACACCACCCTGGCCTACGCCAGCCATATCCTGCCGCTCTCCAACTGGGTCGGCCGCGACGACACCACCTGGTTCCATGGCTGGACGGTGTTCTACTGGGCCTGGTGGATCTCCTGGTCGCCCTTCGTCGGCATGTTCATCGCTCGGGTCTCGCGGGGGCGCACCGTGCGCGAGTTCCTGACCGCCGTGCTGCTGGTACCGACCCTGGTCACCATCGTGTGGATGAGCGCCTTCGGCGGCAACGCCCTGGCCCAGTCCGCGGCCGGCGTTGGCGAGTTGGCCAATGGCATCGGCGACGTCTCCCTGGCGATGTTCCAGATGCTCGAGCAGCTACCGCTGACCACCCTGACCTCCACCATGGCCATCGTCCTGGTGCTGGTGTTCTTCATTACCTCCTCGGATTCCGGCTCGCTGGTGATCGACAGCATCACCGCCGGCGGCAAGGTCGATGCGCCACGCACCCAGCGGGTGTTCTGGGCCACCCTGGAAGGCGTGATCGCCGGCGTCCTGCTCTACGGCGGCGGCGACAAGGCCCTCGGGGCCCTGCAGGCCGGCGCCGTGGCCACCGGCCTGCCCTTCACCCTGGTCTTGATGGTGATGTGCGTGGGCCTGGTCAAGAGCCTGCGCGAGGAACATCGCGCCCTGGTGCTCGCGGGCGCGGCCTGACACGCGGCCTTCCGTCCGCCGACGGCGCCTTCCAGTGACGGGAGGCGTCATGTGCGCCCCGCCATGACCCCTGCGAACTCCTGCCGATAGGCCGCCTCGTGGCGTGCCGGGTCGGCGGGAAAGCGGCCCAACTCCACCGCCAGAGCGAAGAAACCCTGTCGGGGCAGATCGCCACGGCGGCTGACCACCAGGGCGGCGATCAGCGGGCGAGCGGCGGCGACGTCTTCACGCATCAGCGCTTCCAGAGCCTGGGCCACGCGCCGGATGGTGTGCGGCGGCGAGAGACCCAGCGCCTCGGCGGCCTGCTGGTAGGTGATCGGCAGCCGCTCGCCGGGCAGGTTCATGAGCAGCTCGCGCAGGCGCGGAGCCAGGTCGGTGTCCCCGGTAGTATCCATTCTGTCGCGGTCCCGTATGGCTGAGGAGGTTGCCCGACCAAGGCTGTCACACCGTCGGCAGAGATCACAACGCCAGCTGCAGCAGGGCCTGAGCGATGTTGCCGCGCAGAACGCCGTGATGCCCTATCCCGGCGCCGACATGCAGACCTCATCGGCAATTCGCTGGCCGTGCATCAACTTGTCGCGCAACTGGTGTACGGCCGCTAACCGGAGGGGTTGCCCGCAAGACGCATACAGTTCCTCCAGGAAGGCTTTCCTGTTACCGCGCACCTTCCCGGCCAGTACCGTGGCCACGGTGAGGGTGATGACCACCAGCCGTTGCGGGTTGGTCTCGAGCGTTTCCAGTGCCCTCAGCGACTGGGGCCAATCGACATCGATGGTCTGGTCGGTGATCTCGAAGGTGTCCATCAAGCGGGAAAGCAGGTAGACGTGGTTGGGGTGGGCGTCCTGATTGCACATGATCAGCTCACCCATGCCTTGCAGGATAACGTCCCGAGCCGGGGCGCCCAGCGCATCGCGCTCGGCCGCCAGCCGATCGATCAGGTCTTCGATCGCAAAGGGGCCCAGCGCATTTTCCCTGGCGTGGTGCATGATGCGCCAGGTAATGAAGGCGTTCCAGGCGGCGTAGAGCGGCCCGGTGAACAGCGGGATCAAGCCACGCAACGTCATCCGCCCCAGGATGCGGCGCAGCAGAATACGCAGGATGAAGCTGCTCACGCCCACCTTCATGCGATACAGCACCGAGCGTGCCGTGAGCTTCCAGCGACTCATCTGCGCATAGGGATCGATCCCGTAGATGCTGTGCCGTGGACTCGGAAGTTCCAGCGCCACTCGCGACAGGCCGCGGACGATCAGTACGGCATGGCGGCTCTTCTGCAGGGGAATACCCGCAAGATCACTGATCTGCGCGACGCCGCGCAGTGCATTCCAGTAGAGAAACAGGATTTCGATCGCGCTGACCACGCCGGCGGCCGCCAGGTAGCCCGCCCAGTAGGGTAGCTGCTCCCTCAGACTCATCCCTTCCATGCCATCCAGCAGGCCCTGGCGCACGAACAGTTCGATACCGCCGATGATGCCGCCCGACAGGATGCCAGCGATGGCGGCCCAGATGATGGCCTGGCGACTCATCCGCCGCAGGGCATCGATCTCTTCGGCCCGACGCTCGCGTAGCGGGTACTCCACCCTGGGGTTCTGCTGGCGAAGATAATGGGCTGCCCAACGCTCCAGGAAGTTGGGGTCGGGCGAGTATTGATGCTCCGTTTCGAACTCGGACATGTCGATCATCTTCCCCGGTTGCCCTCGGCAGCCCCCTGGCGGTGGCAATGCCGGCGATGGCTCAGGTGCCGCGCTTATTCCTGGCATTCAGACCCCGAAGTAGGTCGAGGGGCGCGGCATCACGGGTACCAGCTTGCCTCTCCCGGGGCATCGGTGTCATCGTCGGCCGGAAACCAATATCCATCTGGCCATGGGAGAGTGCGTCTTGTTCATTGCCATGAACCGTTTCCGGGTCACTCCCGAGAGAGTGGAAGAGTTCGAGCAGATCTGGCTGGAGCGGGAAACGCACCTGCAGGGCCTGCCCGGTTTCGTCGAGTTCCACATGCTGCGAGGCCCCGAGAAGGAGGATCACGTGCTCTACGCCTCCCACACCGTCTGGCGCTCGAGGGAGGACTTCGAGGCCTGGACGCACTCCGAGGCATTCCGCGCGGCGCACGCCAATGCCGGCCAGAGCCGGCGCGAGGGGCTCTACCTGGGCCCGCCGACCTTCGAGGGTTTCGAGGTCATCCAGACGATCGGTGACGCCGGCGAGGCCTGAATGCCCCGCCTTCGCCTGGAGTGACTTCGCCTGAGGCGACGGTTGGCGTCAGCGGCGCTGTAGCCGCGGACACTGACAGCGGCAGGTGCAGGCGCAGGTCGGCGGCATTGCGGGTATGCTGAGGTCAGCACCTGCTCTGAACACAGCACCGGATGACGAGGAGTCGCCATGCCGACCTTCCGCCCGAGACGCCGCCCACGCGGCGGACGCTGGCCGACCCTGCTGGCCTGGCTCGCCCTGCTGTTGCTGATCGTCGCAGCCCTGGTGATGGGCGGAGCCGGGCCGGCTCACCGGCTGGAGATGATGCCCCTGGGCACCGCCTTCGACCTGCTGCGCGGCGGGACCTACCTGGCCCTCGGCGCCGCGACCTTGGGGCTGGTCACCCTGACCGTCGCCAGCCTCTGCCGTCGCTGGCGCCTGGCGCTGATGGGCGGACTGGTGCTGGTGGTCGTGGCGGTCATGATGGCGGTGCCCTGGCAGCTGATGCAGCGAGCCCAAATGGTGCCGCCCATCCACGACATCACCACCGACATGCAGGACCCGCCCTCCTTCGTGGCCTTGGTCGAGGCCCGGGAGGCGGCCCCCAATGCCGTGGACTACCCCGGTGAGGCGACCGCTCGTCAGCAACGCGAGGCCTATCCCGAGATCCAGCCGCTGCTGCTCGATCAGCCGCTCGCCAGCGTGCGCAGCGCCGTGGAGGCCGCCGCCCTGGATCAGGGGTGGGAGATCGTTGCGCGGACCGAGACCGGACTGGAGGCTACCGCCACCACCTTCTGGTTCGGTTTCCAGGACGACGTGGCGATCCGGCTGACCGAGACGCCGGACGGCGTGCGGGTCGACATGCGCTCCGCCTCGCGGCTGGGCGCCAGCGACGTGGGCACCAACGCGGCACGCATCCAGGCCTTTCTGGAGGACCTGTCGCAGCGGCTGGAGTAAGGCGCAGCGGAGGGAGCAGGGGGCCGGGACAAGGCGATCGCTCAGACGGGCCCTACGTGGGCCACTTCCGGCATGGTAGGGTTTCGGGTGTCAGCCAAGGAGCCAGCATAATGAACCCCGATGACATCGAGAAATTGGTCACCCTGCGCATGTCCTTCGGCAAGCATGCGGGCTGGCTGATCGCCGACCACAACGGCCTGAGCACGCTGTTCGGCCAGCTGCGCACTTGTACTGGTGAGGTGCAACGGTGACGCGGCCCTCCACCTCAGCCCGGCCTGCCAGCCTGGCCCTGGAGCGCATTCATCTGGCGTGGGACCTGCTCATCATCGTGCTGGTGATCGCCAACCTGACCCTGCTGCTGTTCGACAGCCTCTTCCTGCTGTCACCGCTGAACGCCGCCTTCGAGGCCGTGGCCCCAGGCCTGTACCGCGCCTACGACCAGCATGTACATGCCAACTTCTTCGCCATCGACCTGATGTTCGTGGCCGTCTTTGTCCTCGACGTGCTGCTGGGCTGGGCGGCGGCCATCGCCGAGCGGCGCTACCATCGCTGGTTCTTCTACCCCTTCGTGCACTGGTACGACGTGCTCGGCTGCATCCCGGTGGGTGGCTTCCGGCTGCTGCGCATCCTGCGTATCGTCTCTCTGCTGCAGCGCCTGCACCGGCTGGGCCTGATCGACGTGCGCCGCTGGTATCTCTTCGGCGTGGTCGCCAAGTACTACGACATTCTGCTGGAGGAGCTCACCGACCGCATCGCCACCCGCATGCTCGACAACGTTCAGGCACAGGTCCGCTCCAGCGACTCCCTCTCCACCCGGGTGGTGGAGCAGGTGGTGCGGCCCCGCCAGCAGGCGCTGATCCATGAGATAAGCCAGCGACTGGAGGCCATGGCCGGTACCGCCTACGCCCACAACCGTGACGACACCCTGCGCTACGTGCGCAGCCTGGTCGGCCGCACCCTGGCGGAGAGCCCGGAGATTCGCCGGATGGAGCGCCTGCCGCTGGGCAGCCAGCTGAGCCGGGGGCTCGAGGCCTCGCTCTCCGACCTGGCCTGCCGCCTGGTCAACGAGGCCCTCGAGGGGCTGCAGTCACCGGAGTTCTCCGCCCTGGTGGAGCACCTGGCCGAGAGCGGCTTCGATGCCTGGCTGAGCACCGACCCCCATACCGAACAGGTCACCGAGCAGGTGCTGGTGGACGTGCTGGATCTGCTCAAGGAGCAGATCGCGGTCAAGCACTGGCGGCACAAGTACGATTGAGACCGCCGCCCCGCATTGGTGCTGCGATCATGGGGCGGGTGCCCACCGGTGCCTCCCGCGACAATGTCATGGCTCGCGTGTGGCACCCAGCCCCTTCCAGTCTTCGAGGTCCAGTTCAGGGTTGCCGGCGCGGAAGCGGGCATAGAGCTCGATGCCGCGAGGGTCCTCGAGGATATCGACCTGCACGCTCTTCTCGCGCAGCAGGGCTTCGGTCCCCGAGGCATTGGTAACATCCCCCACCACTACCCGGGAGACGCCTCGCATGTGCAGCAGCGTGGCGCAAACCTCGCAGGGGCTCAGGGAAGTAAAGAGCGTCGTCCGGCCGAAGTCGATGCGGCCGGCATCGCGAATGGCCGAAGTCTCGCCGTGGTTGTAGGGGTGGTTCTCCTGCACCAGGGTGTTGTGACCCTTGCCGACGATGCGACGCGTGGCGTTGTCGATGATCACTGCGCCGATGGGGCAGCCGCCCTCGTCACGGCTCTTCTGGGCCAGCAGCACCGCGATGCGCATCAGGTCAGCATCGCTCAGGCGCCGGGCGAAGTCGTCATCCACCAGCACCGGCAGGCTGGCGGTGGGCATATGGGCGATGGCGGCCAGCGCCGCCTCGGTCACGTCCGTGCTTTCGTTCAACAGCGTTTCCATGGCACCTCCTGTTGGTACTGTCGATGCCCGCCAGGGTTACACCCTCGACCAGGCATGGGATGAAGTTCGCACCGGCGAGAGCCGCGACATGGCCGCCAACGACGACTGATATATCCCGGCTTCTTTCTTGATTGACGCCCCCTCCCAGCAGGGAGGGGGTTTTCTTTGGATGCACCGTTGGGTTCAACGCCGCTGTGGCGTCACTTCATCTCGAAGCCGCGCTTGACCAGAAACTCGCGCATGTGGGGGCGCAGCTTGGTATCGAACAGCGGAGTGAGGTTATTCGACCAGTTGCTCTCCTTGTTGCCGCCCTTCCGCGTCTGATAGTAAGCGTGCATGGTCGCGTCGAAAGCCTCCACCTGTTCGCGGTCGTCGCTGTAGGTGTCCTCCTTGAGAATCGCCTCCACCGGCAGGCGAGGCTTCACGTCCGGCTGATGGGCCGGGTAGCCGAGGCACATGCCGAACACCGGGTAGACGTGGTCCGGCAGGCCCAGCAGGTCGCTGATCTCCTGGGGATTATTGCGCACCCCGCCGATATAGCAGATGCCCAGCCCCTCGGATTCCGCGGCGATGGCCACGCTCTGGGCCATCAGGGCGGTGTCCACGCTGGCCACCAGCAGCTGCTCGGTCATGCCGCGTATCACCCGGGCACCGGTGCGCTCGGCGGCATCGGTGGGACGCTTCATGTCGGCGCAGAAAATCAGGAAGGCGCCACAGGTCGCCACGTAGGACTGACCGCCGGCAAGCTCGGCGATCTTCTCGCGGTTCACCGGGTTCTTCACGTGGATGACCGTATAGGCCTGCACATGGCTCGAGGTAGCCGCGCCCTGGCCGGCGCGGATCAGCTCCTCCAGCAACTCTCGGGAAACCGGCTGATCGGTGAACTTGCGGATTGAGCGATGGGACTTGAGCAGTTCGATGGTCGAGTTCATGAAACCTCGCTGGCATGGCGTCAGTGTCTTCGGGCCGCGGCGATGATTGCCAGGGCCGGCATTCGTTAACCCGCTCATTGTCTATCACATCGGCAGGCCTGGCGCAGCCGGCGGTGGCGACGGCCTTTTCAGCGGAGACGGCGCTGGGTAGTGTGATGCCATCAGGCGAGACGTCGGCCGCATCGGCCGACGGGCTCGCTTCTCGCCAGCGCCGTCCCACCCTTCGAGGCCCCGAATGAAACGCATCCTGCTCGTCGACAACGGCTCCCTGCGCGCCCAGGCCACGCTCAACCTGCGCCGCCTGGCCGGGGAGCTGGCCCGGATGACCGGGGAGCCAGTGGAGGCCGCCTCCCTGCTGCACTCCCACAAGATTCCCGCCGAAAAGCTGGGGGGAGACAAGGCGGTGACGCTGGGCCCGCTGGCCAATCGGCTGGCTGAAGAGGGCGTCACAGAGCTGATCATCCTGCCCTTCTTCTTCGGCCCCAGCCAGGCCCTCACCCACTACCTGCCCGAGCGCCTTGGCGAGGTTCAGGCAAGTCATCCTGAACTCAGCGTGAAGGTGGCGCTGCCCCTGGTCGACACCCTCACCACCCTGGACCTGCGCCTGGCCAGGCTGCTGGCCGACAACGTGCGCGAGGCCATGGCCGGGATGCAGCGACCCACGGTGGTGCTGGTCGATCATGGCAGCCCGATTCCCGAGGTCAGCGCGGTGCGCAACTATCTGTCGGGACAGCTCGTTGCGCTACTGGAGGAGGAGGCTAGCTGCGTCACCTTCGCCTCCATGGAGCGACGCGAGGGCGACGAGTACCGCTTCAACGAACCGCTGCTGGCAGACCTGCTGGCCTCACCGGCACTGGACGGTCGCGAGGTGGTACTGGCCATGCTGTTCCTCTCACCGGGCCGTCACGCCGGCGAAGGCGGCGACATCGCCGAGATCTGTGAAGGGGCCATGGCGCAGTCAACGGGCCTGCGAGTGGTTACCACGCGTCTGGTAGGGGAGCACGACGGCATCCTGGAGATCCTCGCGACTCGCCTGGCCGAGGGGCTCGCCGGTGAGCCGTTGCTGCTGGAGCGGCCGGCCGGCGGCGGCTAACCCTTGCCGGGGACCACGCCGATGAAGATCCGCATGGGGTACTCCCCCTCGGCGATCATGAAGGGCTCGTAGATGCCCTCCAGGTCCTGCTGGTGAAGGTCGAGCCCCTGCTCGAAGAATGCCTGCTCCCAGGTCGCCTGGGTGAAGAGCCCCAGCCGGTGGTGGTCCACCTGGACGTCGAGCTCACCCCCCTGGCGGATCAGGTAGACCAGGGTGGCCTCGTACTGCTCGTCACCCGGCGGCAGCACGTAGTTGTTCTCCAGCACGGTGATGTGAATGCCATCGCGCTCTCCGGTGTAGGCAAAGTTGTTGTCGTGGAAGAGCTCCCGGGGCTTGGTCACCACCAGCATCGCACCGCCGGGGTGCAGGTGGTGACGGGCGGTCTCGAAGGCCAGCGCAAGCTCCTCGCGACTGGCCATGTAGTCGATGCTGTCGGGAACCACCACGGCATCGAACTGCCGCCCCAGGCGCACGCTGCGCATGTCGCCCTGGTGGTACTCCACCTCTGGATTGGTGCGCCGGGCCAGGGTGAGCATGGCGGCGTTGAGGTCCACCCCGGTCATGCGGAAGTGGCCCTTCAAGGCGCGATCGTGGGCGCCGGCACCACAGCCCAGATGCAGCACCTCGCGCACCGGGCGCCGGGTGTGCTCTTCGAGCAGGCGGTGGTAGGTGGCCACTTCCTCCTCGATCCCCTGGGGATCCTCCAGCCACGCCTGGGTCCAGGCCAGTTCGTCATAGGCTTTCCACATGGTCGCTCTCCTCGTCGCCAACCGTCGTTGCCGATAGGCCTACCCTGGGCCGATTCCCCGCCGGACGCCAGCCTCGCCGGGCACGCTGACCTGCCAGGCCGCGCCCTCGGGGGTGAGGCAAAAAAGCGCCGTGGCCAGGGTATTCTCCTCGTCGGGGTCGTCCAATTCGCGGCGGTAGATCGGCAGCCCCGGCCCGCCGGTGTCGCGCAGCAGGGTCAGCGGATCGCGCTCACCGCCGGCGATCAGCGCATCGCCCTGACGCTGGCGATCCGCCGAGGAGACGGTAATCGCCTGGGGCAGGTCGAGATTCAGGCAGTGATTGGCATGCAGAGCCGGCGCGGCAAGCGTCCGGCAGGAGAACCCACCGCCGCCTACCTCCACACTCAGCACCTCGGCATGGCCGGTCTGGGCCAGGGTGTAGTGAAAGCCGCCGCCGGACGGGGCCGCCTCGAGCAGCGCCAGCGCCGCGGCGAGATCGGGCTGGGCCAGCAGGGCGCGACTGAGCACCATGCGCGGCAGCTCAGGCGAGACGCCCAGCAGACGCAGGTTGTTGATGGTGACCACCAGGCCCGCCGCGGTGAGGCTGAAGGTGTGGCCGGGCAGCGAGCCGGGGTAACAAAAGGTGAGAAACGCCGGCTGGCCCACGGGGCGGAGACGCGCCAGGAAGCAGGCGCCATCGAGGCACGGCAAGCCGTCCTCGTTATGGGCAACTTGTGGGACCTCGCCGGGCAGCACCAGGGTGGTACAGCCGTCCGGCACACTGGCCAGCAGATCCCCCCGGCAGTTCCAGGCCACCACCGTCTCGAACGGCAGGCCAAGGCCCTCGGCGAGCCCCTCGAGCTCCTCGGCCACCCAGGGCAGACGCTCGGTGGTGGTGGCCAGCAGGCGGCGCACCAGCGGAGCATGGTGGGCAGCGGTCACGTCCTGCCACAGCCGCGTGGCCAGCAGCCGCTCGTACACGGCTCGCCTGCCCTGTCGCCCCAGCGCCAGGCCGAGCTCGCGGTGGCTGCCGCCAGCCTCAAGCCAGCCCAGCCGGCTCGGCGTGACCTCCGGGATCATCATGATGGCGATGTGTTCCAGATAAATAGTCGGCTATTGATATGCACAGGCAATCGAAAAATAAACGGTGAAAGGCTTTGACCCGCACAAGGATACATGACACTGTAGCGCCAGTTGGTTGGCAAGCAGCATGGTTTCAGTAGCATTCGAATTCTTTCGGCAGCCTGATATTGTCTCCCTTGTTCTACCCGCTCATTCATCTGGGTAACACCAGGAATATCGAAAGGCGCTAAGCGCGAAAGGATTTTATTATGACGACCGGCACAGTCAAGTGGTTCAACGATTCCAAGGGTTTTGGCTTTATTTCTCCGTCTGACGGCAGCGATGATGTCTTTGCTCACTTCTCCGAAATTCAGTCCGAAGGCTTCAAATCCCTGCAGGAAGGTCAAAGCGTCTCCTTTGACGTGACCCAGGGCAAGAAAGGCCTTCAGGCGTCAAACATCAAAGCAATCGCTTGACCCTAACGGTCATGTGATTTCTCGAACCCTTCGGGGTTCGATGACAGGGCCCGCTCATGCGGGCCTTGTTGCGTTGCATGTTTGCCCTGGCAGAACGGGACGCCTCTCCCTAGAGTAGTGCCCCAGCGCCGGTGGGACGCATGACGAAGGTGGGAGAATGGCATGGAGGTAGGTGAATGAATCCCGAGGACCTGAAGACACTGGTCACGATGCGGATGCCCTACGGCAAGTACGCCGGCCGGGTCATTGCCGACCTGCCCGGGCCCTACCTGGCCTGGTTCGCCCGGGAAGGCTTCCCGGCCGGGAGGCTCGGCGCGCTGCTGGCGCTGATGCACGAGATCGACCACAACGGGCTGGGCGAGCTGCTCGAGCCGCTGCGGCCCCAACGCCAACGCTGACCGTAACCCACGAGGAGCCCCATGCTGCGCATCTCCAACTCCGTGGAATTGGCCGACTGGGAGATCGAACTCAACGCGATCCGCGCCCAGGGTGCCGGTGGCCAGAACGTCAACAAGGTGGCCTCCGCCATCCACCTGCGTTTCGACATCAACCGCTCCAGCCTGCCGCCCTTCTACAAGGAGCGGCTGCTGGCGCTGGGCGACCAGCGCATCACCCAGGATGGCGTGGTGATCATCAAGGCCCAGCGTTTCCGCACCCAGGAGCAGAACCGCGAGGACGCCCTCGCGCGGCTGCGCGAGCTGATCCGCGAGGCGGTCAAGCAGCGCCGGGCGCGCAAGCCTACCAGGCCGACCCGCTCCGCCAAGCGCAAGCGGGTGGACGCCAAGACCCGCAAGGGCAAGACCAAGGCGCTGCGCGGGAAGGTGACAGAGTGAGCAAGCAGGAGCCGCGCCACCTGAAGCGCCCCGATTCCCCGTGCATCCAGGTGTGTCGGCTGGAAGGCAACACCTGCCTGGGCTGCCATCGCAGCCTGGACGAGATCGGCCGCTGGTCGCGGATGGACGCGGCCCAACGCGAGATGATCTGGACGCGGCTCGACGCCCTGCCCGAGACTCAGGGCTGAGGCTGGACCCGCATCAGGTCGATGAGCATGGCGACCACCAACAGCACCGCCAGGGCACGCAGCGCATCGGGGTAGCGGTCCCGGGGCGCCGGCTCGGGCCGGGTGTGTCGCGGTTCCTGCATGCATCCTCCTGACGAAAGCGGCGGGCCAGACACACTGGGCAGTGTTGGAGGCGGCTTGTCATGCCCATCATCGCAGACAATCGCTGCTCGGTGCCTCCCGTGGCTGGGAGGAGTTCAGCCGGCGGCACAGGCCACCCGTCCGGGATCGGGCAGGCTGCCGGCCGATGACGAGGGCGCAGGGAGGAGGAAGGAATCACCAGGGCTGAAACGATGGCACTATCGCGCCCTTTGCCGCCTGCCAAGGAGAACACATGCCGGCCTGAAGGCTCCTAGCCGCCCTCAAGGCGACGGGCCATCAGCACCCAGTCGCCGCCATGCGGGCAGCCAGGCCAGGGTACCAGCGGCAACGTCGCCACCTCGTGGAAGCCCAGGTGACCGTAGAACGTCAGAGCAGTGGCGTTCTCCGAGGCAACGATCAGGCTCATTGCGTCGCAGCCGGCGGCGATCGCCGAGGCCTCGGCCTGGGCCATCAGCAGGCGTCCGATACCCTTGCGGCGCGCCTCAGGCAGGGTCGCGATGGCGTTGATATACCAGCTGCCCGGGACCCTGGCCTCGAGGCGCATGAGCGGCTCGACCATGGCGGGGCAGTCGTCCAGGTCCTCGAGGGCGCCGGAATCCGGCAGTCGATAGGCGAGGATCATCCCCACCAGCCGCCCCCGGTCGATGCACACCCTGGCGTGGCGGTAGCTGAAGCCGCCCTCCTGTCGGGCGGCGCGCTGCATGCCGACCTCAAGGGGGGATTCGCCGCCTTCGGCCATCAGTCCCCAGAGATACTCGGGCAGCCCCTCCCCTGCCAGATTGATCAGGTAGGCCAGGTCCCGGGCATCGGCCCGCACCGCATCGCGTAGTCGCATGGTCACCTCCCGAATGAGTAAAGGTGAACACTCGGGCCCGAGGGGCCTGTTCCCAGCATAGTGCCAACCTCCTGCCCCTGCCGGGGTCGAGAGCCACCCGCCGTCAGTGGTTCTTGACCCGCCAGATACGCCAGGCCAGCACGGCGAGGATGCCGAGGCCCAGCGGGCCGATGATGGCGGCGGCCACCGCCGGCACGATGGCCACGCCCAGGGCCCCGAGGCTCTGCAGCCCCAGCTTGAAGAGGCTGAACAGGTAGTAGCTGATCACGATGATCGACAGCCCCTCCACCGCTTTCTGGATCTTGAGCTGACTGCTGGTGCGCTCGTTGAGGCTTCTGAGCATCTCGGCGTTCTGCTCCTCGATCTCCACCTGGGCCCGGGTCCGCAGCAGGTCGTTGAGCCGCGCCACGCTCTCGGCCAGGCCCTGCTGGCGCTGGTGGATCGCCGCACAGAAGTGCACCGTGGGCCGAAAGCGGCGCAGGATGAAGGTGCCCAGGCGAGGGCTGTCGCCGACCCGAGTCTCGCGCAGCTCCTCGATGCGACTGTAGACGATGCGCGCATAGGCTTCGGTGGCGCTGAAGCGCAGCCGGGAGCGGGCGCCGGAGCGCTCGAGCCGTGCGGAAAGCGCCGAGATCGACGCCAGCAGCGGACGCGAGCTCTCCTGCTGCCGCTCGGCATTGCGGTCGGAGAGCTCGCCGAGCTCGCGCTCATGGTGATGCAGCTCGATGCCCAGCTCCTTGGCCAGCGGCAGCGCCAGCGAAGCCATCATGCGGTAGGTCTCGATCTCCAGCAGCCGCCGGGTCATGCGCCCCAGGCGGAAGTCGTCGAGCCCCTGGTTGACCAGCAGCAGGCGGTTGACGCCCTCCGGGGTGAGGCGAAAGTCACTCCAGACGGTGGCGTCGCCGTCACCGACCCGCGAGCCGGCGGGGTCCAGGAAGCCATAGCGTTTGGCGTCGCCGGCCCAGCGGTGGGCCGACTCCACCAGCAGCAGGGTGGCACTGATCAGCGCCGCCTGGTGGGACTCGATCAGCGAGGCCAGTGGCTCGGGTGGTGCCGGCCAGAGCGCTCCCTCGCCGCGGCGCGGCACCAGCAGGGAGAGGGTCAGGAACTCGGTATGGCGCTCCCACTTGAGGACGCGGCCATCCAGGTCGAGGATCTCCTGCACCGCCTCGGGATCGGGAGGCCGGCCGGTCAGCTCGCCCAGTCGGGCGAGGATCGACTCGCAGGCCCCGTCGCCGTCGATGAAGGCGTAGTGGTGGAGATGCGCCGGCTCGCAGAAATGGATCGAGGGTCGGGCGTGCAGCTCGTTGTGCAGTCGCTCGCGCAGTGGGTGCATGGTCGGGGCTCGAAAGGGGGTCTCCCGAGACTAGGACCTGGCTCGCCGATGGCCAAGCACCCTGCGTCAACGCGCCTCGCCCGAGGCCACGGCGAAGACACTCCGTCGTTGAGGTAGTCCCGATGGCTATCGGTCATGCTCATGTCGAGGGCGGCTAGAACCACCCCTTGCGCCGGAACAGCCAGACCAGCCCCACGCCGATGCTCATCATCAGGCCCAGCACCACGAAATAGCCATAGCGGTGCTCGAGTTCGGGCATGTGCACGAAGTTCATGCCGTAAATGCCGGCGATAAAGGTCAGCGGCACGAAGACGGCGGTGATCACCGTGAGAATGCGCATGGTGATGTTGAGCTGATGGGAGGAGAGCGAGATATGACCGTCCACCAGGTCACCGCAGATGTCGTAATACATCTGGGTCAGGGTCAGCAGTCGGTCGAAGCGTTCGTGGACGTCGTTGATGGCGTGCAGGGTATCCTGATTCCCCCGCGGAAGATGGGAGTAGTCGTAGGCGGTGAGTTCCTGGGTGATGCCGACATGGTAGTTGAACACGCGGCGCATCTTCACCAGGCGCGAGCGGTAGCCGATGACCTGGCGCATCAGCGCGTCTCTGCCGTTCAGCATCAGCGCGTCTTCCAGGTCGCTCAGCGCATTCTCGAACTCCAGCAGGCTATCCAGATAGTAGCCGGCGGAGTGGTACATGACCTTCAGCGCGACATGCTCCGTGGAGCGCTGCAGCAGGGCGGCTCCCTCCTGGGCGAGCAGCCGATCGATGCTCTGCGCCCGGCCAGGGTGCAGGGTGAGCAGGAAGCGCTCACCGAGAAACAGCGCCATCTGCTGGGGTGTGTAGTTAAGGTCGGCGTCGAAGGAGGAGATGCCGCGGTAGAGGATCAGGGTGTGGCCCTCGAACTCTTCGATCTTCGGTGGGTGGCGCTCGCGGTGGGCGTCATCGATGGCCATGGGGTGGCAGTCGAAGGCCTCAAGCATCTCTCGTTCGCGGGCCATGGACTCGCCCTGCATATCGATCCACAGGCGGCTGTCCGGCATCTCGCGCCAGCGGGCGATCAGTTCCTCCCCTCCGGTCATGGCCTGGCCCTCGGCGTCCACTATCAGCGTGCGTATCATGGTCCGGTCATCCTTGCGTGACAGGCTTGCGGCTCTCGCGCCTCCTGACAGGCACTTTACGGCATGCCGGCCGACGCTGCCCAACGCTCGCCGCCAACGCCATCGTTGCTGATACCAATCAGCGAAATGGTGCAGAGTAGGCGACCCGAGGGGAGGCGACGCCGGCCGGTAGAGGCTGCTAATCTAGTCCCAGCCTCGCCCCTCAGGGGCAACGACAGTCATCAAGGGAGAATGTGTCGATGAGTGAGCAGGTCTCACGGATCATCGTCCCGGTGGACGGTTCACCGACAGCCGCCGCCGCGGCCCGCCACGCCAGCCTGCTGGCGAAGCTGCTGGACGCTCCGCTACAGCTGCTTCACGTGATGCCGCTCAACGCGGCAGAGCTTTGCGATATTCCCGCCAACCGTCAGGCCGAGGCCGACCATGACCGGGCGGTGCGCCTCGAGATCGCCGAGGCGGCCTTCGCCAAGGCCCGCCAGGCGATCGACCCTGAGCTGACGCCGGCCCCAAGCGAGGTGGTACTGGAGGACAGCACCTTCATCCGTCACCCGGAGCGGGCCATCATCGCCCATGTCCACAGCCAGCCCGACTGCCTGCTGGTGCTCGGCGCGCGCCACCTGAGCGAGGTGGGCAAGTTCCTGCAGGGCAGCGTCAGCAACGAGGTGGTACACCGCGCTCGCTGTCCGGTGACCATCGTTCACGACGATGCCAGTATGCTGGAGGCCTCGGGCATCGGTCGGGTGCTGCTCCCGGTGGATGGCTCGGCCCACGCCAACCAGGCGGCGGGGTTGGCCGGCGCGCTGGCGCGCAGTGCCGAGGTGCCGGTGGAACTGGTGTTCTGCCAGCCCGGCGGCCAGGCCAACGGCGTGGAAGATGACGAGGAGAGTCAGGCCGAGCGAGTCTTCCGTCTGGGCCGAGAGGCACTGGGCGAGATCCCGAAGGGCGTGGAAGAGGTGCTGCTCCATGAGGAGCGCTTCGCCGAGGCGATCGTTTCCCGCGCCCGCCACCACCTGTCCGAGCGACCGATGATCGTCATGGGCAGGCGCGGGCTGGGCAAGTGGCGGGAGTCGCTGCTCGGCAGCGTCAGCCACCGGGTCATCGATCTGGCGCCCTGCCCGGTCACCGTGGTGGTCTAACTCTATCTGTTGAATCCGGCCCACCCGGCAGAGGGTGCGCTGGTCTCAGGCTTCGTAGGCGGCCTTGAGGCGATAGAAGTCGGTGACAATCTCGTCCATGGCAGTCGAGTCATAGTCGCACAGGCCGCTGACCACCAGCTTCTTGGAGCCGGAGCCAACGGACGCGCCAGCGGACTGGATGCGAAACTCCAGCAGGCAGTCGCCGCGCTTGCCGTTCACTTCCAGGGAGGAGCGGTCCAGTGCCAGCTCCGGCACCAGGCCATCGAGTCGGTCGAGCGCAAAGCCCATGCTGTCGTAGATCACCAGCGGGCGGCGAGGATTGAACATCACCCCCTTCTCCTCCATCAGCGGCTTGAGGTAATGGGGGAAGTTCTTGCCGGAGAAGGCCACGTAGCAGCGGGTGAAGGCCTCCACCACGGCCTCATCGCGGGTCGTCTCGCCGCTGCGCTCGACTTCGAGGTAGCACTTGCCGTTATCGTCGCAGACGCGGATCAGCCCATCCTCACCCTCCTGGAAGCACAGTGGCGTGCCGCCGCCCACCATGTTCAGGAAGCGAAAATCCATCCGCTGCGAGAGCCCGAAGCGTGCCAGCACCAGGGCGAACAGCAGGTCGCCCGGCACGCAGAAGCGACGCGCATCCGGGTTATGGATGGGGTTGTAGTCGCCGGCGATTCCCTTGGCGAAACGACTGGCCTGCTCGGCGGAGATGCAGACGCGCTCTCCTGCCGGCGAATTAAATTCATCGAGAAACATGCGTGCTGTGCCTGCCCTGCGTCGTTGGCGATCCAGATCCTGCCGGCGGCTGCCGGAGCGCAGATGATGCCATAAAACCCTCGCCAACGAAGCCTCGTTAGGCGCTACCATGGGCCAATGGGCAATCAAAGCGACGGCAAGAGGCAGGAAAAGAGGACGCCGGGGAGCAGGCCGTGGCGATGGCTGGGCTGGGCGGCTGGCCTCGTCGCGCTGGTCCTGGGCGGTACGGTCCTGGCCCTGCCCGCCCTGCTGGACAGCGCCTGGCTGCAGGCTAGGTTCGCAAGCCAGGAGGGGCTGTCGATCCGCTGGGAGGGCTCACGCCCCGGCTGGAGCAGCCTGGCGGTGGAATCCCTGATCATCGAGCGTGAAGATGCCTCGCTGCCGCTCACCCTGGAGGTGGACGCCGCCCGCCTGGCGCTCTCCCTGCCCGCCCTGCTGACCCGGCGCCTGGCGATTCGCGAGCTCGAAGCCAGCGGCCTGAGGCGCCTGGAGATCGACCGTCATCGGCTGAGCGGCGAAGGCCGGCTGGCGCTGTCGGACATCGACCTCGCCCGGGACACACTGGGCGTGGGGCGACTCACCCTGGCGCTGCAAAAGGCCACCCTCACCCGCGACGGGATGCGGTTGGCCGAGGACATTACCCTGGCCGCCGACCTGAGCGCGGAGCCCTTCGATCCCGCGGACCATCCCGGCCAGGCGGCGCTGCGGTTTCTCTCCGGCGAACTCAGCCTGGCGGCCCGCGCCGACGCCTGGGACCTCTTCACCCCCTACCTGGCGGAGCTGGGCTGGCTGGGCCTGGCCGGCCGCGGCAGCCTCGAGGGCACACTGGCGCTGGACCAGGGCGTACTCGCGCCGGGTAGTCGGCTGGTGCTCGACTCCCCCGACCTTGGCGTCACCCTGGATGAGACCGCCCTGCTGGCAGGCAGCGGCGATGCCGACGACACGCCGGCCTGGGTGGTGCCCGGCGAGACCTATCGCCTGCGGGGTGCCGGCCGCGTAGCGGCAAGCGTCAGCGATGAAGACCCGGCGCCCGGCGATGCGCCGGCCGGCCGGCTGACGGTGACCCTGGAGAATCTGGCCATGCACCAGGGCGAGGAGCCGACACCGCTGCTGACGGGACAACGCTTCGATCTCACGGCGTCGCTGCCGACGGATCTCGCCGCCGCGCCGGCACCGCCCGATAGCGCCACACTTAGTTGGCAGGCGGCCACGCTGCCGGATGTTCGCGCACTGGCTCGCTTCCTGCCCGAGCGCACCCCACTGACCCTGAACGGCGGGCGCGCCGCCCTGGACGGCCGGCTGAACTACCGGGCGGGAGAGCTCACCGGCGCCTTCACCCTGGCCGGCGAACGGGTCGCCCTGACCCTTCAGGAGCAGCCGCTCAACGGCGACCTGCGCCTCGACCTGATGCTGGCCCGGCTCGACCCCGAGGCCCGCGAACTGGATCTCTCCGGCACTCGCCTGCGGCTCGACGTCACCGGCGACGAGAGCGCCGATGCCCTGGCTCTGGATCTGACCCTGGAGGCCGCCCGGCTGACCTCCCGGGTGCCGCTGGACACACTGTGCGATCATCCGGAACCACCCCTGGACGGCGAACTGGCTCTCTCCGGGCGCCTGGACCGGCTGGGGTTCCTGGACCCCTACCTGGCGGGGCTGTTCGAAGGCCGTGGCATCGGCTTGAGCGGGGGTGGCAAGCTGAGCGCCAGGGCGCGTCTGATGGATGGCCGGATCGATGCCGGCAGCCGTCTGACGGTGGCCAGCGATGCGCTCGGGGTGAGCCTGCCCCACGCCCGCGCCGAGGGCAGCGGCAGCTTCCAGGCCGAGTGGCGCGACAACGACGTCCTGCCGCTGCGGCTGGACGCCCGCCTGGAGGAGGCCGGGGTCACCCGCCACAGCGACGGTGCACGCCTGCTGGAGGGCGCCCGCCTGACCCTGGAGGCCGAGGGCCGTCCGCCGGAGGCGGGCGAGACGCCGCTGCCCCAGCGAGCCATGCTCGCCTGGGAGGGCGCCAGCCTGGCGAACGTGGCGGTGCTGGCGCCCTACCTGCCCGAGGGCGCCCCCTTCGCACTGGGCGGCGGTCGGGCCAGCAGCCGGGGCCGCCTGACACTCGAGGAGGAGCGCATCAGCGGTGATATCTGGCTCGCAGGCCGCCAGATCAGCGGCCAGTTGTTGGGCGAGGCGGTCTCGGGTGAGATGACCCTCGAGCTGGCGCTGAGCGAGGCCGCCCTGGACGGCAGCGAGCTCGACCTCTCCGGCAGCCGCCTGACGCTCTCCGCAGCGGCCGGTAACGCCGACGCCGAGCAGCGGCTCGGCAGTGTCCTGGTGGCCCGGGAGGCACGTTTCACCCGCCTGAATGAACCCACCGCGCGCCAGGGCCGGCTGGTAATGGAGGGCATGGTCGACCGCCTGGGGTTCCTGGACGCCTTCCTGCCCCGGGAGCAAGGGCTCACCCTGCGCGGCAGCGGCCGGTTCGAGGCCGAGCTGCGCCTGCGGGGCGAGCAGCTGCTGGCGCCGAGTCATCTGCGGGTGGATGCCGAGGACCTCGCGGTAGGCTTTCTCGACTACCGGGCGGTGGGGCGCGGCGAGCTCAACGCGCGCCTCGAGGGTGAAGGCCCCGGCGCCCGCCTCACGCTCTCGCTGTCGCGCTTCGCCCTGCGCCGCGAGGCAGGGGGACACGGGGAGACAGGGCAGGAGCGCACCTGGCTGGCCGGGCGCCACCTGACCCTGGAGACCGCCACGCCGCATTTTTCCACAGACCCGGAGCAGATCGACGTCGCGTCCTTCACCACCCGGGTGGCGCTGCCCATCGTCGAGGTGCCCGACCTGGCCCTCTACAACGCCTACCTGCCGGAGAGCGCCGGACTCGAACTGCTTGGCGGGCGCGCCAGCCTGGAGGCTTCGCTTGCGATGGAGGGCCTGGGCGCCCGCGGCGACCTGGTGCTGCAGGCGTTCGGCAGCGAGCTGCGACTGGCCAGCCAACGGCTGGCGGGCGACCTGCGCCTGGAGGCACGCCTGCGCGAGGGCGACCTGGCCGATCGGCGCTTCGATGCCTCCGGCTCGCTGCTGCGCCTGGACAATGTCACCCGCCGGGATGCCGATGGCCAGGGCGAGGCCGGCTGGTGGGCGCGGTTGTCCCTAGAGGAGGGCCGGCTCACCTGGGCAGAGCCGCTGGAGGTGGAGGCCCGCCTGGGGCTCGCCATGCGCGACAGCGGCCTGCTGGCGCGGCTGTTCCTGGCCGGCGCCCGGGAGCGCGACTGGCTGGGGCGACTGCTGACCGTGCGCGACATCCACGGCGAGGCGCGGCTGACCATGGCGGCCGACGGCATCTACCTGGACGAGGCCCGGCTGGAGGGCGGCCCGCTGGCCCTGCTGGCCGATCTCGCGTTTCGCGAGGAGCGCCTGGACGGCCAGCTCTACGCCAGGCTGGGGCGACTGGCCGTTGGCGTCGCGCTGCAGGATGGCGAGCGAACGCTTCGCTTCTGGCAGCCGCGCCGCTGGTTCGAGGGCGAGGATCGAGGCGAGGATGCTCCCCTGAAGGAGACTACACCGGAGGGGTTCCAGGAGGCCCTGACTCCACGCTGATCCAACGCCATTCGGGCCCTATTGGCCGCTGTATGAACCAAGGTCCTGAAGAAAGTCGTTAGCATGCAAAAAAAGCATGCAAAACGCCTCCATGGCGGGGTCCCTGGCCGCACTGCACTGCACCATCGCATGCTAGAATCAGCGCGCTTCTCCACCCTCCCCGCAACCCCTCCTCGGGACACTGCAACCATGCCGACAATCGAAAGAATCGCCCCACGGCCCCGGCGCCCTGCCCGGTGGTCGAGTTTTCTCGTGTTCGCCATTCTCACCCTGGTGTTCAGCCCCGCCGCCCATGCGGTGACCGGCACGCTGGACATGACCGGCTCCCTGGTCGGCGTGCTGGCCGTGAGTATCTTCGTCCTCGCCTATGCCCTCGTCATGGGCGAGGAGAAGCTGCACATGCGCAAGTCCAAGCCGGTGCTGGTCGCCGCCGGCATCATCTGGGCGCTGATCGGCTGGGTCTATGTCCAGTCGGGCATGCCGAACGAGGCCGAGCACGCCTTTCGCGAGACCCTGCTCGAGTTCACCGAGCTGATGCTCTTCCTGCTGGTGGCGATGACCTATATCAACGCCATGGAAGAGCGGCGCGTCTTCGACGCACTGCGCTCCTGGATGGTGCGAAAGGGCTTCAGCTACCGCCAGCTGTTCTGGATAACCGGCGTGCTGGCCTTTCTTATCTCGCCCATCGCCGACAACCTGACCACCGCGCTGCTGATGTGCGCCGTGGTGACCAAGGTCGCCGAGGGTGACAAGCGCTTCATCAACCTCTGCTGCGTCAACATCGTGGTGGCCGCCAACGCCGGTGGCGCCTTCAGCCCCTTCGGCGACATCACCACCCTGATGGTATGGCAGGCGGGCATGGTGCAGTTCTATGAGTTCTTCGAGCTGCTGGTGCCCTCGCTGGTCAATTTCCTGATCCCCGCCGTGGTCATGAGCGCCTTCATCAAGAACCGCAAGCCCGACAGCGTGCAGGAGGACGTATGGCTGAAGCGCGGAGCGCTACGGATCATCGCGCTGTTCCTGCTCACCGTGGCCACCGCCGTTGCCTGTCACACCCTGCTGAACCTGCCGCCTGTGCTGGGCATGATGACAGGCCTTGGCTACCTGCAGTTCTTCGGCTACTACCTGCGCCGCACCCTGCCGCGCTCACTGGAGAAGAAGCGCACCCGCTATAGCCAGCGCGGCGACGACAAGAAGCTGGCCCAGCTGGGCAGCGTGGTGCCCTTCGATGTCTTCAACCGCGTGGCCCGCGCCGAATGGGACACCCTGCTGTTCTTCTACGGTGTGGTGATGTGCGTCGGCGGGCTCGGCTTCATGGGCTACCTGGGGCTGCTCTCCGAGGCGCTCTACACTGGCTGGGGCGCCACCTGGGCCAATATCGCCCTCGGCCTGATCTCGGCAGTTGTGGACAACATCCCGGTGATGTTCGCGGTGCTGACCATGCAGCCGGAGATGTCCCACGGCCACTGGCTACTGATCACCCTGACCGCCGGCGTCGGCGGCAGCCTGCTCTCCATCGGCTCCGCCGCCGGCGTGGCACTGATGGGCCAGGCCCGCGGCAACTACACCTTCATGGGCCACCTGCGCTGGGCCCCGGTCATCGCACTGGGCTACATCGCCAGTGTGGCCACCCACCTGTGGCTCAACGCCGACAGCTTTGCCGTCTTCAACTGATCTAGCGTAAAAAGCCGTGCCAAACCCCGGCGGTGATCGACGCCGGGGTTTTCCCGGCGTTGATGCCCCTGCTTTACATTGCCTTCCAATGATGTAGCGTATAGTCAATTCGCCTTAACGGCACAGTCGCACAGACGAACGAGATGGCTGCCAACACCATAACCAGACAGCCACGCGGTATGCAGGAGAGAAGGCCCGCGCCCGGAGCCCCGCACAAGACGGCGCCCGCGGCTGAAGCGAATCATCTACGGGGAACTGATACGCCGATGCTGTCCTCCATCTTGTTGCCCCCAGCGGTGACACCCCACCGCCTGTCCAGACACCACGAGGTCTGCCGGTGGCATGGCTGAGGCGTGGCCTGCTGGCGGCCCTGCTGGTGGCCCTGCTAGCGCCAGCAGGGCTCTCCTTGGCGGCTGCCGACGAGAGCCCGGTACTGCTGGTGGCTCACCCCGATGTTCGAACCGTCCGCCTGACCCGTGACACCACCCGTGCCATCTTCGCCATGCGGCAGCGCACCTGGCCGGATGGCCAGGCGGTACGCGTCTTCGTGCTGAGCAACGACAGCCCAGTGCATGGCCGCTTCGCCAAGGAGCGCCTGGCCGTCTATCCGCACCAGCTGCAGCTGGCCTGGGACCGTATGGTATTCTCCGGCACCGGCCAGGCCCCCACGCGAGTCTTCTCCCAGGCCGAAATGCACGAGCGTATCGCCAGCACACCCGGCGCCCTGGGCTATCTGGAAAGGGAGTACCTGGATGACCGTGTCCAAGTCGTTTCAATGGAGTGAGCACCGGGCCGGCCTGGCGCTGGCTGCTCTGCTGCTGGGCGGCGTCGCCCCGGCCGCGGCGGATAGCAACATGCTGGACACCCTGCAGCTGCACGGCTTTCTCAGCCAGGCATTGGTGATCACCGATCACAATGATTTCTTCGGGTCCAGCAGCAGCGATGGCGGCAGCCTGAAGTACACCGAGATCGGCGCCAATGCCTCCCTGCGCCCCCACAAGGACGTGCTGATCGCCGCCCAGGTACTGAGCCGCCGGGCCGGCGGCGACGGCCGGGATGCACGTCCGATACTCGACCATGGGGTCGTCGACTATCAGATGGTCTCCGGTCCGATGCGTTCCCTGGGCATGCAACTGGGGCGTTTCAAGAACCCCTTCGGTTTCTACAACCAGACCCGAGACGTGGCCTTTACCCGTCCCAGCATCCTGTTGCCACAGTCGATTTACTTCGACCGTACCCGCTCACTCGGCCTCGCCGCCGACGGTCTGTCGCTCTACCATGAGGAACACCTGAAGAGCGGCGCCCTGAGAACCCAGCTCGGGGTTGGCATGACACAGGCGGGTGACGACCTGAGACGCACGATGCGGTTGGAGAATACACCGGGCTCCCTGGAGCCCCGAATCTCGGGCATCGGCCAGATACGCTACGAGCATGACGGGGGAAGGGTAGTGGCGGCCCTGAGTGCCGCCCATGCCCGTGCGCGCTTCGAGTCCGACACGCCCTTGGAAAGCGATGGCACCTTCAGCTTCCGTCCCTGGATCCTCTCCCTTCAGTACAACGAAGAGCTCTGGAGCCTGACCGCAGAGTACGCCCTGCGCACCTCAGTACTGGACGGCTTCACCAACCCCTTCCTCAATCAGAACGTGACCGGGGAAAGCTGGTACCTGCAGTACACCCGCCGCTTCCATGACAATTGGCAGTGGCTGATCCGCTACGACAGTCTGACCAGCAACCGGGATGACCGCTCGGGTTCCGCCTTTGAAGCCAGCGGTGCCGGCCCGGCCCACAGCCAGTTCGCGGAGGACTACACCCTGGGGCTGCAGTGGACCGTCAATCCACACGTCATGCTCGCGGCGGAGTACCACTACGTGGATGGCACCGGCTGGCTGCCGATCCAGGACAATCCCGACCCTTCGGAAACCAGTCGCCGCTGGAACATGCTGCTGTTCCAGCTATCGCTTCGCTTCTGACGGATATCCTGCCCGGCATGAACCCCTCGCCTTCCATCAGGACCCCCCGCCTCAGCCTGACCTGGCGGGTCATCGCCCTCAGCAGCCTGCTGCTGCTGGGCCTGGTGGTGCTGTTCTCCTGGCTCGGCCACACCAACCTGACCCGGCAGTTCGAGTCGAGCCGAGCCGAGCACAACGAGCGTCAGGTGCGGGAGATCCGCCTGGCCCTGGAACGCTCCGAGGAGGGGCTGCGCCAGCTGGCCTCCATGGTGGCCTCGGTGCAGGTGCTCGGCGAGGCGCTCCAGGCCGGCCAGCCGGACCAGCTGGTCAGTGCGCTGGAGACCCAGTGGCCTACGCTGCAGCTCGAGGCCGGCATCGACGAGATCCTGGCCTTCGACAGTGACGGGGTTCAACACGCCGCCTGGGGCGAGGGCCAGGCGCTGAACCAGCGGCCTGTCGAGGAGTGGGCTAACCGCGTCCTGCGCGACGAGATGCCCGTTACCGCCCTGCGCTGCTCCAGCGACTGCCGGCAGTACGCGGCGGTTCCGGTGCTGGTCGATGGGGGAAGCGTCGGCACCATCATCCTGTCGCGCTCGCTGGCCGACGTCACCCGGCAGGCGCAGCAGGTTTCCGAGAGCGACGTGGCCCTGCTGGTGGTCGGCAACCTGGACGGGGTCGAACTGTCCGAGGAGAGGACCATCGCGACCTGGGGAGGGCACCTGGTGGCACTGACCCGCCAGGCGCAGTACCTGCCGCTGCTGAGGAGCGCCGCCAGCCAGGCCTCCGTCGAAGAGCTGCTCCAGCAGCCATTGAGGCTGCACCATCTTGGCCGCGACGTCGAACTCAGTGCACTCCGGATGGATGAGGACAGCGACCAGCGCAGCAGCGGCTTCTTCCTGCTCGCCTCGGACATCACCCCCCAGATCAACGCCATCGGTCATGACACTCGCGTGCTGGTCGTCGTCGGCCTCGGCGGCTGGCTGGTGGCGGAGCTGCTTATGCTCGCCATCCTGCTCAGTCCCATGGCGCGCCTGCGCCGAATCGCCGGCGTGCTGCCGGCGCTGGCACGTGGCGGCTTCGCCGAGGCGCGAGCCACCATCCCGCGACCCAGGCGTCGCCTAGCCGACGAGATCGACATACTGGAAGGCTCCACCCTGGCGCTGGCCAGCCAGCTGGAGACCCTGGAGCAGGAGGTCTCGGCCCGCGGCCAGCAGTTGGCCGAGCGGGTCGAGGAACTGGCAAGGGAGCGAGACTTCATCGGCAGCCTGCTGGATACCGCCCGGGTCTTCATCGTCACCCAGAATGCCAGCGGTCGCATTGGACTGGTCAACGACTATGCCTTGACGATCATGGGCACGGAAGAAGGGGCGCTGCTGAACCGCCTGTTCGAGGATGTCTTCGCTCCGGGGGAGACACCGGATGATCTCCCCCCCAGCATGCCGCATCTGGAGGAGCGCCCGCTGGTCACCGCCGATGGCCGTCAGCATACCATCGCCTGGTACCACGCCCCGCTGCCCGGCGGCAACGGGGCGGCGCCCGGGAGGATATCGGTCGGTCTGGACATCACCGAGCGCAAGGCGGCCGAGGCCCGCCTGACCTGGCTGGCCGAACGCGACCCCCTGACCGGGCTATACAACCGTCGCTACTTCCAGGAGGCCCTAGGCGCGGCACTGCTGAGTGGACGACGGGGCGCCATGCTGCTGATGGATCTCGACCAGTTCAAGGATGTCAACGAGCTCTGCGGCCACCAGGCCGGCGACCTGCTGCTTCGCAAGGTGGCCGGCGTGCTCACCGAGGAGCTCGGCCACCGGGGCGTCATCGCGAGGCTGGGGGGGGACGAATTCGCCCTGCTGCTCAAGGACGGGGATGCCGACCTGGCGATCAGGGTCGCCCAGCAGATCAACCGGATCCTCGAATGCACAAGGTTCGATGCCGAGGAAAGGCGCCATCGTGTCTCGGCCAGTACCGGCATCGCCCTCTTCCCGGAACATGCCGAGAACCCCATCGACCTGATGGCCAGCGCCGACATGGCCATGTACAAAGCCAAGGCCTCCGGCACCCAGCGATGGCACCTGCTCGCCACGGCGCAGGGTGCGCGCGAGGAACTCCAGGAACGGGTCTACTGGGAGGAGCGCGTCCACCGGGCCCTGGAGGAGGACGCCTTCGAGCTGATGGTGCAGCCCATTGTGCGCCTTGAGGATCGGGATGTGCGCCACTACGAGGTGCTGCTGCGCATGCGTGATGAGGACGGCAGCCTGGTCTCCCCCGGCTGCTTCATCCCGGTGGCCGAACGTAGCGGGCAGATCATCGCCCTGGACCGCTGGGTCCTGCGCCACAGTCTCAGGGCCCTGGCCCGTCTGCAGGAACAGGGGGTGAGCCTGGCGGTGAACCTCTCGGGGCAGTCGCTGCATGACGAGGGGCTCCAGCCGTACCTGGCCGATGAACTCGCCGCCAGCGGCGCCGACCCCGAGTACCTGATCCTCGAGGTCACCGAGACCGCAGCGGTGACGGACTTCTCCACGGCCCGTGGCGTCCTCCAGGCCATTCGTGATCTCGGCTGTCGCACGGCCCTGGATGACTTCGGGGTTGGCTTCAGCAGCTTCCACTATCTGGGCCAGCTGCCGGTGGACTACATCAAGATCGATGGCAGCTTTATCCGCAACCTGCCGACCAGCGCCGATAGTCGCGTGATCGTCAGGGCAATCGCCGATATCGCGGCTGGGTTCGGCAAGCAGGCCATCGCCGAGTTCGTCGACAAGGAGCCGTTGATCGAGATACTGCTCTCCTACGGCGTCCAATACGGGCAAGGCTTCCATCTGGGGCGCCCGGAACCTCTCGACGACATACTAGCGCGCCACCAAGGAGACGGGGCATGACCACGAGACGACACACCGACACCGGGGCCTCCCCGGCGAGCCAGCGCTATGCCCGGCTGCTCAAAGACTTCGACTTTCAGCTGGCGGCCAGCCAGGAGCAGCGGCTGGAGGTCTACCACCTTCGCCACCAGGTCTATTGCCAGGAGATCGGGTACACCCCGCCGGATGGGGGCGCCGGCGAGCTCGAGGTGGATCCCCATGATCGCCACGCCGTTCACTGTCTGCTCCGGCACCGACGCACCGGGCTAGCCGCGGGATGTTTCCGGCTGGTGTTTCCGGATCCCATCGCCCCCAGGGCATCGCTGCGCCTGCCGCTGCAGGAGTATGGAGGCCGCAGCCTGACTCATGCCCACCTGCACCCCAGCCGGCTGCCCTTCCATGAGATCTGCGAGGTATCGCGGCTCGCCACGGCAAGGGAGTTTCGCCACCACCCCGTCGGCTACGAAACCCTCTCTGCCGACTCTCCCCACGAGCACTTCTCGGACGAGGAGCGTCGGCTTTTTCCGCTGATCACCGGCGCCGTCTTCCTGGCCACCCATGCCCTGGTAGAGCTGGCGGGACGCCGACACATCTTCGCGATGATGCAGCCCAGGTTGCCACGGCTACTGGCCAGGTCCGGCTTCCATTTCCAGCTGATCGGCAAACCCATCGAACTCCACGGCGAACGCAGCGCCTATTACATAGACAACCAGGTTGCCGAGGCGGAGATGCAGGATGACCTGCGCCCCTTCTATCGATGCATCAAAGATGCGTTGTCTCCCCAGTTGGCCGGCGCCCTACCACCGCCTGTCCGGATAGCCATCCCGTCATAGCAGGCTGTCGCTCACCTTCGGGAGGGCCAGCCTGGGCGGCGGCGCTACCTCGCCCCTTCCTCGTCACTCGCCCAGCCAACTCACCTCATGACCCGGTCAGCGGACAGGTCAGGCCCGGGATGGAGGGCTCCGGACCAGCGCAACACCATGATGGCCAGAACATTGCGGTGTTCCCCGCGCGTCAGATCGGTGCTCCCTTCTGCCGAGGGAATGATACCGGTGTCGGGGGCCACCGCCTCGACGAGGACTTCGCGTATCCGGGACACCAGCGGATGGTCCTCACGCCCGGCCAGCAGGAAGCTCAACGCCACCTCGGCGAGGATGTCCTCGGTGGCCACGCTCAGGATCCACGCCTCCTCGTCCTCGAAGGCGGCCAGCACCCAGGCGAACGCCTGCTCATCGACGGGTTGCTGGTAGTAGCGGCTCGCCGCGATCACGAAGTGGGTCAAGCCATAGAGCCAGTTGTGGGCCTCGTCCCTGTCGAGCGACGCGGCGATCCCCGGCGGATAGCGCTCGCGGAAGGCCGCGACGACCTCCTCCCGCAGGTCGACCACACCCAGCTGGTGGAGGAAGTGGACCTGGTTGGCCACCTGGGCCGCATAGAGGTGCAGGACATCGGGATCGGTGAGGAAGGCATGCCAGTCGACGCTCGCCAGGTAGGCGAGGCCTCGTCGGTGATCCTCCAGGGCAGGTAGCAGGCCATGATATTTCGCCTGGGTCAGGCGGAAGAGCAGCTGGCGGGCAAAAATCATGTTGCCCCACTCGGCGAACATCTCGCGCCTCGCCCGCTGCTTGGCAGTGCGCTGTGGATAGGCCTCGACGAGTTCGCGACTGCGCTGCGCCGCATAGCCGGGCTGGGCCAGGGCGGCGAGGTCCCACTCCAGCCAGCCCAACAGCCGCTGGCCATATGCCTGGTTGAGGGGCAGGTAGCGGTCGTCACCGGTCAGCCGGTAGAGTCGCTGGGCATAGTGGCGCTGCTTGGCGGCGGGCAGTGTCGGCAGAGCCTGCTCGTAGGCCGCCTGGATGGCCAGCCCCGCCCGCGCATGGCGCTCCTCGAGGGTCTCGCCGGGCTGGGCGGCACAGCCTGCCAGCAGGACCAGCAGGAAGAGCCAGCTCCAGCGAAGGAGCGAAGCCCGTGTCATGGCTTTTTCAGCTGCCGTTTCGACTGCTCCGGCCGAATCATCCGCACCCGCACCTTGGGTCGGGCTGCTTCGGGAGGCACCACGCCTTCGCCTCTCTTTTCACCGGCGGGCGAAGACGGCGTGATCGTCACCCAGGCAAAGATCGGCAGTGCCAGTTGCCAGTAGATGGCGCTCAGGCGCAGGCCCAGCGTCACCAGCAGCGCCAGGGCAATGGTCAGGGTGCCGGGTGCAGACAGGGCATCCAGCACCACATAGGTGATGCCACCGGCGATGGCCGCCGTGGCATAGACCTCCTGGCGCAGCACCATGGGCACCCGCCGCGCCAGGATGTCGCGCACCATGCCGCCGGCCACCCCCGTGAGCACTCCCATCAGCACCGCGACCACCCCCGGCGCCTCGAGCAGCAGCGCCTTGTGGGTACCGATGACCGTGAACAGCGCCAGCCCGAAGGCATCAGCCACCGGCAGGAATCCTCGGTTGAGCCGATGGATATAGTGGAAGCAGAGAATCGAGAGTCCCACAGTGGCCAGGATCACCCACAGGTAGGTGGGATCCGTGACCCAGAAGACCGGCCGCACGCCCAGCACCAGGTCGCGCAGGGTGCCGCCGCCGATGCCGGTCACCGCTGCCAGCACCAACATGCCGAAGGGGTCCATGCGAGAGCGGCAGGCCAGTATCACACCCGACAGGGCAAAGACGAGGACCCCCGCCATGTCCAACCAGTAGATCAGTCCAGTCACGCTTCCTCTCCCCGTCGTATCCGAGGCGTAGCATAACGTATCACCGGGACCTTGCCTCAATGCCTATACTGGGGGAGAGCCAGCCGTCCAACCTCGACTCCCCTTCAGATCCCATCGAAACCGGAGTGTACGTCGTGGCGGCTGTTGATCCGCAAGCGGACAGGCTCCGCCGACACCATCCCCCGGGTGGAGCCGGGAGCAACCGACGTGATACGCGCAGAGGACATCACCAAGCTGTTCGGCCGCGACCCCGCCGCGGCCCTGCCCCTGCTGGAGGCCGGCAAGGGCAAGCAGGCGATCCAGGCCGAGACCCGGAAGATTCTGGGCGTCAGCCGGGTCAGCTTCGACCTGAGGCCGGGCGAGATCTTCGTGATCATGGGGCTCTCCGGCAGCGGAAAGTCCACCCTGATCCGCTGCATCAACCGGTTGATCGAACCCACCGCCGGGCGTCTCTTCTTTCAGGACCCCAGCCAGGGTGAAGTGGAAATCACCGGGCTCTCCCCGGAGCGCCTGCGCATGTTGCGCAAGCACCACATGAGCATGGTCTTCCAGCACTTCGCGCTCTTTCCCCACCTCAGTGTGCTCGCCAACGCCACCTATGGCCTCGAGGTCCAGGGCGTCGCCCGGGACGAACGCCAGCGGCGCGGCCAGGAGATGCTGGAGCTGGTCGGCCTCGGCGACTGGGCCAGTGCCTCGCCGGCCGAGCTATCCGGCGGCATGCAGCAACGGGTCGGCCTGGCACGGGCGCTGGCCACCGAGGCCGAGGTGCTGCTGATGGATGAACCCTTCTCCGCCCTGGACCCGCTGATCAAGGTCAACATGCAGCAGGAGCTGATGCGCATCCAGGCCCGGCTCAGCCGCACCATCCTGTTCATCACCCACGATCTCGACGAGGCGATGCGGATCGGCGACCGCATCGCCATCATGGAGGATGGCGCCTTCGTCCAGGTGGGCACACCCGAGGAGATCCTGGTCAACCCACGCACCGAGTACGTTGCCCGCTTCGTCGAACACGCCGACCCCACCGGAGTGATCACCGCCGGCACCATCGCCCGCCCCCTGGCGGGCCATCGCCGCGTCGACGGTTACCCCGGCCTCGAAATCGAGCTGGACGAGCAGGGCCGACTGAGAGGCGCACGGCATGAGGGGCGCGCACTGCGCACCGGCTTCCTCGACTCCCTGGTGGACGAGCCACCGCCGGCGACACGCCACGCCGACCGGCTGCTGCAGTGCGACACCCACACCAGCCTGCGCCACGTGCTGCGGGGCCGCCTCCACTCCACCCTGCCGGTGCTGGTCCTCGACGACCAGGGGCGCGTCGGCGGGCTGATCGATGAGCCGTTGCTGATCACCGCCATCCTCGACAAGCGGGGACCGGACGCCGCGTCTCCTGCTACCCGGGAGGTCATCCATGAGTGAACTGCTCGAATTCCTGAGGCTGCTGCTGGTCGACCCCTTCGCGCTGTTCGGCGACCTGCCGGTGCGCCAGTGGCTCACCGACATGGTCAACTGGATCGTCGCCAACTTCCGCGACCTCTTCCGCACCTACGTGAGCCCCCCGGTGCGCGGCGTCATGCAGGCCATCCAGGGGGGCCTGGCCGCCACGCCACCGGGACTCCTGCTGATTGCCGTCTTCCTGATCGGCTGGCGCGCCGCCTCCTGGCGGGTCGGCCTGTTCAGCCTGGTGGCCCTCACCCTGGTCGGCATCATGGGGGTCTGGGACGCCCTGATGGTGACCCTCTCCCTGGTGACCACCGCCGTGCTCTTCTGCGTGATGATCGGCCTGCCGCTGGGCATCCTGTGCGCCCGCAGCGGCCCTTTCTCCACCCTGATGCGGCCGATACTGGACATCATGCAGACCACGCCACCCTTCGTGTACCTGGTCCCGGCGGTGATGCTGTTCAGCATCGGCAACGTGCCCGGGCTGATCGCCACCATCATCTTCGCCATGCCGCCGATGATCCGGCTCACCAACCTGGGCATCCGCCAGGTGCGTCCGGAGTATCTGGAGGCGGCCGTTGCATTCGGCTCCACCCCGCGCCAGATCCTCTGGAAGGTCCAGTTCCCCCTGGCCCTGCCCACCATCATGGCCGGGCTCAACCAGACCATCATGCTGGCCCTCTCCATGGTGGTGATCGCCGCCATCATCGGCGCCGGCGGCCTCGGCCTCGAGGTCTACGCCGGCCTCGAGCGCCTCAATATCGGCCAGGCCTTCGTCGGTGGCATCGCCATCGTGCTGCTGGCCATGGTGCTCGACCGCATCACCCAGGGACTGGGCGAGAAGGCCCCCGGACAGAAACGCGACAACTCCCCCTGACTGACGGGGAAGGAGGTTCAGCCACGTGACACACCCATGACGCCGGCGGCAATCCTGCCTCGGCTCGCTCCAATACAACCGCGTAGAGAGGGTTAAGCGATGACATTCCATTCCCCCACCGCAACCACCATCAAGTGGCCCCTGCTGGCGGTCGCCGCCGCCTGGGCCCTCACCGCGGCCGACAACGCCGCCGCCGACCGCCCCGGCGAGGGTGTGACGGTGCAGCCCGCCGTGGCCAGCTGGACCTCGGCGGTCCCGGTGAGCTGGGTTTTCGTCGAACTCCTCGAGGAACTCGGCTACGACGTCCAGACCCCGATCTCACTCTCCAATCCAGTGGCCTACCTGGCAGTTTCCGAAGGTGACGCCGATTACTGGCCCAACGGCTGGTTCCCGCTGCACGAGCCGCAGTTGCCGGATGGCTTCCACGACGTCGCCACCCTCTTCGACCCCCACTGCCCGGCCTGCGGGATCCAGGGCTACCTGGTGAACACCGCGGCCATCGAGGAGTACGAGATCACCGGCATCGACGACTTCACCCGCGACGAGGTAAAGGCCGCCTTCGATGCCACCGGCGACGGTCGCGCCGATCTCTTCGGCTGCCCGCCCGGCTGGGGTTGCCACGAGGGCATCAATGCCATGCTCGATAACTTCGAGCTGCGCGACCATATCAACCACGTGGATGCCGGCTATGCGGCCAACTTCGCCGAAGCGCTGTCGCGCATCCAGAGCGGCGAACCGGCCCTCTACTACACCTGGGGGCCCAGCGCCTGGCTGCTCTCCCTGGTCCCCGGCGAGGAGGTGATGTGGATCAACGCCCCGGGCATCCTCGATGACGAGGCGGAGCGCGCCGAAGGGGTCAAGGGCGCGGTCACCGACCCCATCGAGATGGGCTTCGTGGCCGCCGATATCCGGGTTGCGGCCAACAACGCCTTCCTCGACGACAACCCGGCCGCTGCCGAACTGTTCCGCCAGGTGCGCCTGCCCCTGGAATGGATCAGCGAAGTCGATTCGGCAATGGACGAGCAGGACCTCACCGACGCCGAGGTGCGGCCGCTGGTGGCGGAGTGGATCGCCGAAAACCGCGATACCGTCGACGAATGGCTGGAAGCCGCCCGCAACGCGGCCGAGTGACCCCGCAGCGACCTGGGCCTTCACGCGCCCGCCGCCCTGCGGCGGGCGCGACCTGCCGCATCTCGCGGCGTGAAATCACCGCGACGCGACGGCGTGGATACCGGCCACCTGCGAAACCGGCTGTTCAGACAACCGTCGCGCCCTGGTGGACGATGCCCCGGAGCAACCGGCCCAGCACGTCGGAACCGGTCAGGATGCGCGGCGACTCGCTCCACAGCAGGATCACATCCTCATCGAGCACGTCGTCCTCGCGGTGCTCGGGCCGGACCCGGAAACGAGCGATCACCTCCCCGAGACGGGTAGCGGGGTCCTGGATCACGATGGGTCGGTGACAGTGGGCCAGCGGGAAGAACTCGCCGTCGTCGAACAGCGCCGCACGCAGCAGAGCGTTCACATCGACCACCAGCCGCGGCGTGCCGGCCTGGTCGACCAGAACCGAGCGGCTCCTGCCGGCCTGCTCCAGCGAGCGCAGGAAGGGATCGTGGCGATGGCGGCGGATCGCCGGGAACAACGGCCGCTCGCCCTCGAAGGGCAGTGTGATCACGCTGGCAGGGTCAAGCGGCTCGCCCTCCCGCCCTAGAGGCACATCGTCCAGGCTCAGAAAATTCATGGCGCCGCGCCCCTCCACCCGGTCGATCTCGGTCTCGGTAGACTCCATGTGCAGGCGAATCAGCTGATGAAGGTCGCGCTCGCGCAGGAAGGGGATCGCCTCCGGCCCGAGCCAGCGGTCCAGCACCCAGGCGGTGGGCCTGGCCACCGGCCACAGCAGCAGCTGGTAGCCACGGATCACCGGCGCCAACAGCGACGCCATGCGCAGGGCATGGCGCGAAAAGAACGCCTGGGGCAGGACCTCGGCGAGCAGGGTGATCACCACGGTGGAGAACAGGAAGGCCGCGACGGCCCCCATCGCCGAGCCGGAGAGCAGCGCCATCAGCACGTTGACGGCCACGTTGCCCCACAGGATGGTGACCAGCAGGAAGTTGGCATCGCGGCGCAGCGCCCTGACCCGCCGGGCCCGGGGGTTGCCGCGCCGCGCCTCGATCTCCAGCTCCAGCTTGTTGATCGAGAAGAAGGCCAGGTTCAGCCCCGAGAACATCGCCGACTGGCTGAGGCACAGCAGGATGCCGATCCAGGTCAGCAGGGTCATCGAAGCCTCCTCAGTCGGGAGCGAGAGTTGGGTGCAGAGAACTAACGTAAGCAGGCGACCCGAAGGCCGCCTGCGAAGCGTAGCACCAGCTGCGCGGGGAGGTCAGTCGACGGCCTGGCCGTGGGCCTCGAGCCAGTCGCGCAGGAAGGCGATCTCCTCCTCCTGGGCCGCGATGACTTCCTCGGCCAGCTGCCGCATCTCCTCGTCCTCGCCGTGCTCGAGCACGATGTTGGCCATGTCGAGGGCCCCCTGGTGATGGGGAATCATGCCGCGGGCGAAGTCCACATCGGCATCGCCGGTGAAGCCGACCATCATGCCCTCGTGCATGCGGTCATTGGCCTCGCGGTAGGCCTGCACCGCCGGATTGTCGGCGTGTTCGTCGCCGTGATGCTCCTCGCCGTGCGCATGGTCATCGCCGTGGCTGCCGGCAGCGGCCGGCTGGGCCAGCAGCACCGCCCCGGCCAGGGCGGCGGCGCCCAGCGCTGCGGCCCACCACCCAAGCCCGGCCCGGGGGCGGCCGGCAGCGATGGTACGAATCTCGTCCTTGTGGTTCGGGCGGTGCGTCTGTCGACGGGTCATTGATGGCTCCTCTTGAGTGGGTCTGGACACCGGTGCCCTTTCATTCTGCAACCTGTGGACTGCCCAAGGGTCCAGCGGTTCCCCCCTATCATCAAGCCGGCAGGCGTAGCCCGTGACGCGTTAACCGAGTACCCTCGGGATGACTCTCATACATGAGCTCTGCCTCATCCTTGCCGAGCTACACTCAGCACCGCGCCATCTTCTGCCCCGAGCCAACGGAACGCCCCATGGACTGGAACCCCGCCGTCATCTGGCTGATCGTCGCCCTGCTGCTGGGCCTTGCCGAGCTCACCACCGGCGGTCTGGTGCTGCTGGCACTCGGCATCGCCGCCGCCCTGACCGCCGCCCTCGCCGGCCTGGGGCTGTCACTTCCCTGGCAGCTGCTGGGCATGGGCGTCTTCTCGGGCGTACTGGTACCGCTGGCGGTGTGGGTGATTCGCCCCCGATTCTCGCCCCGAGGGGTGGCCTATGGCACCACCGGCACCGGGGTGGAGAAGGGCCGCACCTACACGACCCTACAGCGCGATTTTGACGGTGCCAGCGGCATCAAGATCAATGGCGACTTCTATCGCCTGCGCGTCGCCGACTCGGATGCAAAAAACGGCGAGACCGAACTGCCACCCGGCACTCGGGTCGTTTTCCAGACCTTCGATGGCACCACCGCCATCGTGCACCTTGCCCATCCGGCGCCGGATTCTCGCGCCACCCACGACACGGAGTAATTCCGCATGGACCTTCCCGTCAGCCCTGGACTGATCATCGCCCTGATCGTCGTCATCATCGGTATCCTGACCATTGCCAAGGGACTGGTGGTCGTCCGCCAGTCCGAGGTGATGGTGATCGAGCGCCTGGGGTCATTCAATCGGCTGCTGGAAAGCGGCATCAACATCATCGTCCCCTTCATCGACCAGCCCCGCGCCATCGCCATGATCCGCTACCGCAAGATGGGCGAGGAGTACCACGCCATCACCAGCCATGAAACGCGCATCGATCGCCGCGAGACGGTGATGGACTTCCCCGGCCAGCCGGTGGTGACCACCGACAACGTCACGGTGAACATCAACGGCGCGCTCTACTATCAGATCATCGACCCCAAGCGCGCCGTCTATGAAGTGGAGAACATGAGCCAGGCGGTGGAGGTGCTGGCCAAGACCACCCTGCGTTCGGTGGTCGGCAAGATGGAGCTCGACAAGCTGTTCGAGTCCCGGGCCGAGGTCAACAACGAGATCCAGTCCGCCATGGAAGAAGCCGCCTCCAAGTGGGGCGTGAAGATCTCCCGGGTCGAGGTGCAGGACATCGCCATGCCCGAGGAGGTGGAGTCCGCCATGCGCCTGCAGATGGCCGCCGAGCGCAAGCGCCGCGCCACGGTCACCGAAGCCGAGGGTGAGAAGTCGGCTGCCATCGCCATGGCCCAGGGCCAGCGTGAATCGTCGATCCTCAACGCCCAGGGCGACAAGGAGTCAGCCATCCTGCGCGCCCAGGGCGAGCAGGAGTCGATCAAGCTGGTACTGGGCGCCATCGGCGACAGCGAGGAGAACAAGCGCACCGTGGTCGGCTACCTGCTCGGCCAGAGCTATATCAAGGTGCTGCCGACCATGGCCAAGGAGGGCGAGCGCGTCTTCGTGCCCTACGAATCCTCCGCCCTGCTCGGCTCCATGGGCATGTTCCGCGAGATGGCCGGCTCACCGGAAGACGCCGTGGCCAGCCACCTGACGACCAGCGGCAACCGCAGCGGCCTGCGCGGCGGTGTGGTGGGCGGAGCGGCCAGCGGCGGCTGAGCCTCACCACAGCGACTCCTTCGAACCGACGGGGCCGCCTGGCCGCCTCGTTGGTTCAGCCGGCATCACCGTCCCCGAAGCGCGCCAGCTGCATCTCCTGCAGGCGGCTCAGGGTGCGCCGGAAGGGAAAGGCCAGGTAGCCGTGGGAGTAGAGGTCGGGTAGTGCCACCTCGGCCTCCAGGTAGAGCGGCGTGCGCCGGTCGTAACACTCATCGACCAGAGCGATGAAGCGGCGCACACCATCATCCTTGCGGGACAGCCGCGGCAGCTCCCGATCCCCCGCCTCGACCCGCGAAATGCCATCCTCGGTGCCCCGGGCAATACCACCCGCCTGCCGGGCATCGCTCAGACTGGGCACCCCGTCCAGCAGGATATGCGCGAAATGATCGACCAGCTCGATATAGTCCAGGGCCGCCAGGGGCTGCTCGCAGAGATCCTCGTAGCGACACCACACCACCGTCTCGCTGCGCCCCCGCACCGGGATCTGGCGATGCCCCAGCTCGATGGGGCCATCGTCGCGCACCTCGCCCGCGCTCAACCCCTCGAATACCGCGGCCAGCGGGCTCGGTTGGCCGGCCCCGGCGACCCAGTAGCGTTGGTGGGCTTTCCCCGGATGCAGGCGATGATCGCGGCCACCATCCAGCTCGACCACCTGCAGATGGCGCTCGATGGCGGCGATGGCCGGCAGGAAGCGCTCGCGGTTGAAGCCGTCGGCATACAGCTGCCGGGGCGCCTGATTGGAGGTGCAGACCAGCACCACGTTCTGCTCGAAAAGCGCCGTCATCAGGCGACCAAGCAGCATGGCGTCGGCGATATCGCTGACGAACAGCTCGTCGAGGCACAGCACCCGGACCTCGTCGCCCAGTTCTCGGGCCAGGGCCACCAGGGGATCGGCGGTCCCGCGTAGCTGGAACTGGCGTTGGTGCACCCAGCGCATGAAGTGGTGGAAGTGCAGGCGACGGGCCGGCACCCGCAGGTGGCCATGGAAGCTATCCATCAGCCAGGTCTTGCCGCGCCCCACCGGCCCCCAGAGATAGACGCCCGATATCACGCTCGCCTCCGCCCCGCCATGCACGGCCTGGAAGCAGCGTTCGAGCCGGGCGACCGCCGCCTGCTGGGCCGCGTCCGCCACGAAGCCCTGGCGTTCCACTGCCTGCCGATAGGCCGCCAGCGGCGAGGCCGCCGTGATTCGACGACCGGGCGCCACCTCGGCGGCATCGGGCGTGGGCCTCAATGTCTGGATGTCGGTCATGGCGGGGCCTCAGCCCCGCTGGAAGGGGTAGACGGAGCCAATCCGCAGGATCTGGCTCAGTTCGTCCAGGGCGACGAGGGCCTCTCGGGCCAGGGCCGGGTCGGCGAGGTCCTCAGGCGCCAGGCGGTCACGGTAGTGGCGTTCCACCCAGGCGACGAGCTCGCCGTGTAGGGCAGCATCCAGCAGCACCCTTCCGGCCAGGGCGGAGCGCTCCTCGGCCGAGAGCACCACCCGCAGGCGCAGGCAGGCGGGGCCGCCACCGTTGCGCATGCTCTGCTTGAGGTCCTTCACCACCACCTCGCCGATGGGGTTGTGGCCGGCCAGCAGATGGTCCTGCAGGCATCGCCACACCGCCTCGTTCTCCTGGCACTCGCCGGGCACCACCAGGGTCATGGAACCGTCCGGATTGGAGAGCAGCTGGGAGTTGAAGAGATAGGAGCCCACGGCATCCGCGAGGCTCACCGCCTCCACGGGCACGCGAACCGGAATCAGCGGCGTGCTCATCCGCTCGCGCAGCGCCTCCAGGGTGCCCGGCTCGTCGAGGAAAGCCATCTCGTGGTAGAGCAGCACCGGGCCGTTGCCCACCGCGATGACGTCATTGTGGAAGACCCCGGCGTCGATGGCGTCGGGGTGCTGCTGGGCGAATACCCGCTGGTGATCGCTCAGGCCGTGCTGGCGGGCCACCGCCTGGCTGGCCTCGAGGGTCTGGCGCGCCGGGAAGCGCTGCGGGGCAGGCAAGGTCTCGCTGCCCCAGCCGAACGCCTCGCGACCGTAGACGTAGAGGTGTACCCCCGGCTCGCCGTGCTCGCCACAAAGTCGAGTATGGTTGGCCGCGCCCTCATCGGAGAAGGCCGGGGTCGCCGGCAGCGCCGGGTGGTGGGCGAAGCGCGCCTCATCGCGGAAGATCGCCTGGAGCACCCGGCCGCTGGTCGCCGGCTCCAGGAAGCGATGAAAGCTCGACTGCAGGTTGGCCGGGGTGACGTGCACCCGGCCGTCCGCGGCGTCGATGCTCGGCGTCACCGTGGCGGCGTTGGCGGTCCACATACTCGAGGCGGAGCAGACCGCGCGCAGGATCTGCGGCGCCTCGCCGGCGGCTCGCGCCAGCACCCGTTCATCGCTGCCGGAGAAGCCCAGCGCGCGCAGTGCGCCGACGTCCGGGCGCTGCTGGGGCGGCAGCACCCCCTGGAGATAGCCCGCGTCCATCAGCGCCTTCATCTTGGCCAGCCCCTCCAGGGCGGCCTCCCTGGGGTTCGCGACCAGCCCCCCGTGGCTCATCGACGCCACGTTGCCCAGCGCCAGGCCGGCATAGTTGTGGGTGGGGCCCACCAGGCCATCGAAGTTGACCTCGCGATAGTCGTCGCTGCTCATGTTCCGGCTCACAGGCTCACCCCCGGGGGCAGCTGGTCTGGAAGATGCAAGTCCTCGCTCTCCATGGAGGCCACCGGATAGGCGCAGTAGTCGGCCGCGTAGAAGGCGCTGGGGCGATGGTTGCCGCTCTCCCCCACCCCGCCGAAGGGCGCGTCGCCGGAGGCGCCGGTGGTCTGGCGGTTCCAGTTATTGATGCCGGCGCGGATACGCAGCAGGAAGTCATCCCAGTCGGCGCGTTCACCGCCGATCAGCCCGGCGGCAAGGCCGTATCGGGTGTCGTTGGCCAGCCGGATCGCCTCGTCCCAGTCGCGGTAGCGCTGTACCTTGAGCAACGGGCCGAAGTGCTCCTCGTCGGGTAGCGCCAGGCCCGTCACATCGACCAGCCCCGGCGAGAGCAGGCTGGTGTCCTCTTCCAGGCGCTCCATGCGTGACAACACCGTGCCGCCGAGCTCCTCCAGCGCCGCCTGGGCCTCGAGCAGCCCATCGGCCGCCGCCACGCTCACCAAACCGCCATAGAAGGGGGCGGGGTCGCTGAAGGGGCCGGCCACCCGCAGCCGCGAGATGGCGTCACTGAGCGCATCGAGCAGGTGATCCCCCACCGGCCCCTCGGGAACGATCAGCCGTCGAGCGCAGGTGCAGCGCTGGCCGCCGGAGAGGAAGGCCGACTGCAGGATGGTCAGCACCGCGGCGTCCTGGTCGGGCACGTCCTTCACCACCAGCGGGTTGTTGCCGCCCAGCTCCAGGGCCAGGATCTTGTCCAGCTGGCCGGCGAACTGGCGGTGCAGCATCCCCCCTACCCTTGCGCTTCCGGTGAACAGCAGACCATCGATGCCCGGGTCGGCGGCCAGCGCCTGCCCCGTCTGTGCCGCGCCCTGCACCAGGTTGATCACCCCGGCAGGAAGTCCCGCCTCCAGCCAGCACTGCAGGGTGAGGTCGGCGATCAGCGGGGTCTGCTCGCTGGGCTTGAAGACCACGCAGTTGCCGGCCAGCAGCGCCGGCACCATATGGCCGTTGGGCAGGTGGCCGGGGAAGTTGTAGGGGCCGAAGACCGCCATCACCCCGTGGGGACGGTGACGCAGCACGGCCCGAGTATCCCCCAGATCGCGCTCCCGCTCGCCGGTTCGCTCGTGATGAGCACGGATCGAGATCGCCACCTTGCCGATCATCGCGCCCACCTCGGTGCGCGACTCCCACAGCGGCTTGCCGGTCTCGTGGGCGATGGCCGCGGCCAGGTCCTCGCGGTGGCGCTCCAGCACCTCGCGGAAACGTTCCACCAGGGCCTGGCGCTCGGCCAGGGGCGTGCGCGCCCAGCCAGGGAAGGCCGCGCGGGCGGCCGCCACGGCGGCACCCACTTGGTCGGGGCCGGCGGCGCGCCCCTCCCAGAGGCGCTCGCGGGAGACCGGGTCGTGCTTGGTGAAGGTCTTGCCTCCCCCGGCCTGCCAGATGCCACCCACCAGCAGCTGTCGTCTCGCCTTCATCAGCCTTCCTCCTCGGTATCCAGAATGCGCAGGGTGGCGCCCGTTTCCACCCCGAGTCGCGCCGCCTCGCCGGGTGAGAGCCTGAGCACGCCTGTCTCATCGGGGCCGCGTCCCACCCAGGCGGCGCGAAAATCGGCCATCCCGGTGGTGGAAGCGAGCCAGCGCGGTCGCGCGGGCTCCTCGTCCAAGGCCGGGTCGATCTCGACCTGACAGCGCCGGGAGAGGCGCACGCCGCGCACATCGTCGATGTAGGCCTCGACGGTGGGGCCGCCATCGAAGATGTCGATGTAGCCCTCCCAGCGCAGCCCCTCCTTCTTGAGCATGGCCAGGGCCGGGCGGGTCTGCTCGTGGACTCGCCCGATGCAGGCCCGCGCCTCCTCGGAGAGGAAAGGGGTATAGATCGGGTACTTGGGCATCAGCTCACCGATGAAGCTCTTCTGCCCCAGCCCCGTGAGCCGGTCGGCCTCGTCGAAGTCCAGCGGAAAGAAGTGGCTGCCCAGGCAGTACCAGAAGGGGCTCCTGCCCTGCTCATCGAAGACCCCGCGCATCTCCGCCAGCACCTTGTCGGGGAAGCGGTCGCGGAACTCCGCCATGAACAGCCAGCGCACCATGGAGAGCAGGGCCCCGTTGCGCTCATGGCGCCGGTCGCCGCCGCGGTATTCCGAACGCAGGAAGAGCGAGGCCACCTCGGCATCCCCGGTGTGATCGGAGCACAGGAACAGGCTGTCGATGGTGCGGTGCAGGTCGAGCTGTACCGAGGAGTGGGCCAGGGTGCCCACCCGGTAGTGGTAGAAGGGCACCTCGCGCCCCACCTCACCCTCGATGGCGCAGCAGCCCGCCAGGTGGCCGCTGGCCTCGTCCTCCAGCACGAAGAAGTAGTTGCGCCGATCGGCCGGCACGCGCTCCTCGAAGGCGCTGACCGTGGCGGCGATCTTGGCGGCCAGGAATTCCCGGTTGTCGGGCAGCGAGGTGAAACCCACGCCGGTCTCCCGGGAGAGTGCCTGCAGTTCGTCCAGGTCACCCTCGGCGATCGGTCGAATACGCATCACAGCTCTCCCTCGTCATAGCCCGGGTCACGCTCCTCGACGCTGTCGTCGCCCATGCCGGGCAGCGTGAGCGGCGCGGCCAGCACCGCGCGCCCCTCCTCCACGCCGAGGCGCTCGGCGTGCTCCGGCGAGAGCATCAGCTGGCCGGTGGGCGACAGCGCATAGCGCGCCACCACACAGCAGAAGTCATCCAGACGCTGGTTGGCGACCATGGCCGGTTCGGCGTCCGGCAGGGAGTGAGCCGGGCGGATACGCACCGGATGCCAGGCGGCGCGGCGGAAGGTCTGCAACCGTTCACGCTCGGACTTGATCACCGGCCCGGCATCGAAGATGTCCACGTGGCGCGAGCGCATGAAGCCCTCGCCCAGCATCTCGGCCAGCGCCGACTCATGGTCGGGGTGTTCACGACCAATGGCGGCACGCGCCTGGGGCGTGAGCAGCGGCAGGTAGAGCGGGAACTGCGGCATCACCTCGGCGATGAAGCTCTTCGAGCGGATGCCGGCCAGGGTATTGATCTCCTGATAGTCCCGCATGAAGAAGTGTCGACCCACGCTGTTCCAGAACGGCGACTCGCCGGCCCCGTCCAGGAAACCGGGGAAGGCCATGGCCAGGAGGCCGGCGAAGCGCTCGGGGTACTGGGCGATGAACATCAGCCGTGCACGGCGTAGCAGGCTCTCGGCGCTGGTGCCACGATAGCGGGGGTCCAGCGAATAGGCACACAGAAGGCTCGCCTCCGAGGCCTCATGGGAGAGCGCCAGGGTCTGCACCTCCCGACGCACATTGAGCTGCTGGGAGGCGTGGATCAGGGTCTCCTGACGATAGGTGTAATAGGCGTCACTAGCGCCGGCCTGGGCACGGATGGTGGCGGTGCCCACCGCCTCACCGCGCTCCGGGTCCTCGATCACGAAGGTGTAGTGCTCATCGCCGGGAAAGGCCACCTCGGCGGCGAAGGCCTGTCGAGAACGGGCAATACGCTCCTCCAGGCGGTCGCGGTGGGCCGGCAGGTTGGTCAGCTGTGGCACGGCATCAGCGGCCAGCCGCTCCAGGGCGGGCAGGTCGGCGGGCACAACGGGGCGAACGACCAGCATGGCAGGGTCTCCGTCGGGTGACAGGGCGCCGGCGGGGCGGCTCACTGAGCGGCCACGAGCCGTGTCACCGCCCTCTCCAGGCGCGCCATGCCCTCGGCGATGTCGCCCTCCGGTATCACCAGCGAGGGTGCCATGCGCAGCACGTTGGGCCCGGCGATCAGCGCCATCAGGCCCTCCTCGATGGCCAGCGGCAGGATCTCGGCGGCGCGCCCCTCGTAGTCGGCAGACATCACCGCACCGATCAAAAGCCCCATGCCGCGGATCTCCGAGAACACCCCGTGCTTCTGGTTGATCGCCTCCAGATGCTCGCGGAACAGCGCATGGCGGCGCTTGACCCCCTCCAGCACCTCCGGCGTATCGATGAATTCCACCGCCGCCAGGGCCACCGCCGAGGCCAGCGGGTTGCCGCCATAGGTGGAGCCGTGGGTGCCGAAGGCGAAGGCCGAGGCCACCCGGTCGCTGGCGAGCATGGCGCCCACCGGGAAGCCGCCGCCCAGGGCCTTGGCGCTGGTCAGGATGTCCGGGGTCACGCCGAGCTGCTGGTAGGCATAGAGGGTCCCGCTGCGGCCCACGCCGGTCTGCACCTCGTCGAAGATCAGCAGGGCATCATGGGCGTCACACAGCGCACGCAGGCCGGCCAGGAACTCGCGGTCCCCCGGCAGCACGCCGCCCTCGCCCTGCATCGGCTCGACCATCACCGCACAGGTGTAGTCATCGATCAGGTCACGCACGCTGGCGAGGTTGTTGTACTCGCCGTGGACGATGCCCCCGGGCACCGGGCCGAAGCCCTGGGCGTACTTGGGCTGACCGCCCACGCTGACGGTGAAGAAGGTGCGGCCGTGAAACGACTGGGAGAAGGAGACGATGCGGTTCTTGTGCTCGCCGTAGTGGTCATGGGCCCATCGGCGGGCCAGCTTGAGGGCCGCCTCGTTGGCCTCGGCGCCCGAGGAGCAGAGGAACACCTTGTCGGCGAAGGTGCGCTCCACCAGGCTGCGTGCCAGCTTGAGCGCCGGCTCGTTGGTGTAGACGTTGGAGACATGCCAGAGGGTCTCGGCCTGGGCCTTTAGCGCCTCCACCAGCACCGGATGACAGTGGCCCAGGCCATTGACCGCGATGCCGCCGGCGAAGTCGATGTACTCGCGACCGTCCTGATCCCACAGGCGGCTGCCCTCGCCGCGCACCGGGATTGCCTGCTGGGGGGCGTAGTTGGGCACCATGTAGCGGTCGAAGTCGGCGCGGGTCGGGGTCTGGCTCATGTCGCGTGTCCTGTGCGGAATGCTTTGCGGAAAGCTTGGCGGAAGGGGGATTCGTGGCGAGTACCCCACCGAGTATAGGGAGTCGCCCTGCCCGATGCTTTCATCGATGGGACAGGGAGTTGTGAAAAAGGCTAGGCTGAGGGCGATGCCTCCATGGAGTCACCCATGTTCAACACCACCGCCTGGAACCGCCTGCGCTACAGCCTCTATGCGCCGCTCTATGACGTCGTGGCCGAACGCGCCTTCCGTCGGCCACGACACACCTCGCTTGACCAGGTGGTCTGGCACCCCGGGATGCGGGTGCTGCTGGTGGGCGCCGGCACCGGGCTCGACCTGCCCTGGCTGCCGCGGGACGTGGAGATTCACGCCACCGATCTCAGCCCGGCCATGGTGAGGCGCACCGAACGCCGCGCCGAGGCGCTGGGCATGGACGTCCAGGCCGCGGAGATGGACGCCGAGGCACTGGCCTTCCCCGACGACCACTTCGATGTGGTGGTGATGCACCTGATCCTGGCGGTGATGCCCGACCCGGCGCGCGGTCTCGCCGAGGCCCACCGGGTACTGAGGGACGACGGCCAGCTGTGCGTAATGGACAAGTTCCAGGCCGATGACCGACCCGCGAGCGCCTCCCGCCGCGCGCTCAACGCCCTGACCAGCGCCGTCGCCACCGACATCACCCGCCAGGCTCGCCCGCTGCTGGAGGGCGCCGGCTTCACCATCGAACAGGACACCCCGGTGATGATGGGCTCGCTGTTCCGGGCCCTGCTGGCCCGCCCCGCCGAAACCTGACCCGCCGACAAGGCCCGGCAGTCAGCGACCCCGACGGGCCGGCGCGATGGTGAACCAGACGCCAACGATCACCACCAGGCTGGCGACTACCTGCACCGCCAGGATGCGATCCCCCAGCAGCCACCAGGCACCCAGCATGGTGAACACCGGCAGCAGATTGAGATAGACCGCCGCCCGGGTGGGTCCGATCTCCGCCAGGGCGCTGTTGTAGAGCAGCAGCGCCACCACCGAGGGGAAGATGCCCAGGTAGGCGAGCCCTGCCCACTGCCCCGGGGCCAGCCCGGGCACCACCTGCCAGGCGCCCTCGAGCAGGGCAATGGGGGCCAGCGCCAGGTTGGCGATGACCAACATCACCAGCAGGCTGCCGTAGCGGGGAAAACGCGCCATGTGCTCCCTGACCAGGAAGGAGTACCCGACCCACACCAGCACCGCCAGCAACATGATCAGGTCGCCGGGATTGATGCCGCCCGCCAGCGCCTCCGACGCCCGGCCGGCCAGGATCACCGCCACGGCGCCGGCCAGGGAGAGGGCCACGCCGGCCCACTGCAGGGGCCGGAAGCGCTCACCGAGGAACAGCACGCTGAGCAGCAGGGTGACCACCGGAATCAGACTCTCGAGAATGGCCACGTTGGTGGCCGAGGTGTAACTCAGCGAGGCATAGATCAGGGCGTTGAAGAAGGCCACGCCGGTGAGCGCCAGCCCCAGCAGCGGCCGCCAGTGGCGGCGGAACAGCGGCCAGCCCTGGCGCGCCTGGGACCACCCCAGCGGCAGCATGATCACAAGGGCGATGGCCACTCGCCCCAGCGACACGGTAAAGGGCGGCAGCTCGGCCAGCGCCTTGCCCACCAGGATATTGCCGGAGAAGATCGCCACCACCACCAGCAGGAAGAGATGGGGCCTCAGGGTGCGCAGGGAAATCAACGCAGTCGTTCCTCCCGCGGGGTCAGGCCGAAGTGGTTGCGATAGGCGGTGGAGAAGTGCGCCGCCGAGGAGAAGCCGGTCATCAATGCTACCTCCCCCGCCGGCCGCTCGCTCTCGCGCAGCAGGCGCCGCGCCCGCTGCAGGCGCAGATCCAGGTAGTAGCGGCTGGGCACCGCCTGCAGGTGTTTCTTGAACAGCCGCTCCAGCTGCCGTCGCGAGATGCCCAGATGCTCGGCCAGTTCGGCGGTAGTAAGGGGCTCCTCGATATTGGCCTCCATCAGCGCCAGGGCCTCCTTCAGGCTCTCGGGGGCGCCACCCGATGGCGAGCCGGGCGGCTGCGGTTGCTCGCCCAGTCGCATGCGCTCCAGCACGAAGTAGGCCGAGACCCTCTCGGCCAGGGTGCTGCCGTGTTGGCGGCCGACGAGGGTCATCATCATGTCCAGGGCCGCGGTGCCGCCGCCACAGGTCAGGCGCTCGCGGTCGATCTCGAACGGCTGGCGGGAGAGCCGGATGCGCGGATGGGCGCGGCGCACCTCCTCGAGACGCGACCAGGGCATCGCGGCCCGGTAGCCGTCCAGCAGCCCCGCGCGGGCCAGCAGCTCCGCCCCGCCGCCGATACCCGCAATCAGCCGCTCGGGTGTCGCCAGCTCGACCAACCGGCGCCGCAGGGCCTCGTTGGCCGCCTGTGCGCCGGGGGCGCAAACCAGCAGCATGTCCAGGTCGTCGGGGGCCTGGGCCAGGGCTCGCTCGGCCAGCAGCCGCTGGCCAGCCGCGCTGGCGACCGGCTGTGCCGCCTGCCCCAGGAGGATGAGCTGGTAAAGGGGGGCTGCGGCGAGCCGACCGGCCACTGCCAGTGGCTCGGTGGCGCTCGCCTCGGCCAGCAGCGAAAAACCAGGCAGCACCAGCACGCCGACCCGCCGGGAAGACGACGTCGAAGGCAGGGATGACGGGGGCTGAGGCATGGACGGGGCCGGCTCGGAACGGGGCCCTCATCTTACCCAAGCAAGCGGCCGGGCGCTAAGGCCCGGCCGACAGGGATCAAGGGGGGATGGTGCCTACTGGGCGCTGCCGCTGTAGATCAGCATGGCAGCCACCAGCAGGCCGAGCACCACGATCACGATGGGCAGCAGGCGCTGCATGGACCGGGACGCCGGCTGCTTGGCCTCCGGCTGCTGCTCATCCGGCTCAGGGTGCTTGAAGTCCTCGGGTTCCAGCACCTCCTTGAGATGCTCACGCTCCTCTTCCGGGGTCTGACTCTCACGAGTATCCATGGCCATCCTCCTCGTTGCTGTAACCCCTCACCTCCACGCTGGGCACGGAAAGTCGACGGGCCTACAAGTTCACGACATCGAATTCCACGTCCGGGTTCACATCGGCTTCATAGTCGACGTCGTCCCGCTCGAAACCGAACAGCTTAAGGAACTCGTGCTTGTACCCAGCATAGTCGGTGATCGCGAAGAGGTTCTCGGTGGTCACCCGGGGCCACAATTCCTGGCATGCCTTTTGGACATCGTCGCGCAGTTCCCAGTCGTCCAGGCGCAGGCGGCCGGCCTCATCGGTGGCCATCTCACCCTGCTGGCCTTCGGGAGAGTAGAGGGACTCGCCGAACAGGCGGTTGAGCTGGTCGATGGTGCCCTCGTGCAGGCCCTTCTCCTTCATCACCTTGTAGACCATGGCGATGTAGAGTGGCATCACCGGGATGGCCGCGCTGGCCTGGGTGACCACCGACTTGAGCACCGCCACATTGGCGCCGCCGCCGGAAGCCGCCAGACGCTTGCCGATCTCGCCGGCGGCGCGATCCAGGTCCTCCTTGGCCTTGCCCAGGGCGCCATGCCAGTAGATCGGCCAGGTGATCTCGGTGCCGATGTAGCTGAAGGCCACGCTACGCGCGCCGGGGGCCAGCACGCCGGCGCGGTCCAGGGCGTCGATCCACAGCTCCCAGTCCTCCCCGCCCATCACCGCGCGGGTGTCTTCGATCTCCTGCTCGTTGGCGGGTTCGACCTCGGCCTCGATGATGGTGTCCTTGTTGGTGTCAATGGCGGTGGCGCGGTAGGTCTCGCCGATCGGCTTGAGGCTGGAGCGCTTGAGTTCACCGCTGTCGGGTAGCTTGCGCACCGGCGAGGCCAGCGAGTAGACCACCAGATCGACCTGGCCCATGTCCTGCTGGATCAGCTCGATGGCCGTCTCGCGGGCCTCATGGGAGAAGGCATCGCCATTGATCGACTTGCTGTAGAGTCCTTCCTGCTTGGCGAACCTGTCGAAGGCGGCGCTGTTGTACCAGCCAGCGGTGCCCGGTTTCTTCTCACTGCCCGGCTTCTCGAAGAACACGCCCAGGGTATCGGCACCGTAGCCGAAGGCCGCGGTAACGCGTGCCGCCAGGCCGTAGCCGCTGGAAGCGCCGATCACCAGCACCTTCTTCGGCCCCCCGCTCTTGTCCAGGCCGCGGGTGCGGGTCGCCTCGATCTGCTCGAGCACGTTCTTCTCGCAGCCGACGGGGTGAGTGGTGGTGCAGATGAAACCGCGTACCTTGGGCTTGATGATCACGTCGGACCTCGCTGTTGGTCATTTGTCGGGCCGGGACTCCGCCGGACCGCTGCCATGGAGTGGCAATCGCTCTATTCTAGCGGCCTCGCCGTGCGCTGTCCGCCCTTGAGCCCGCTTCGTGGCTGGGGCAGGATGCACCTCCGGGCGCGACGCCACGAGGAGGACCCCGATGAATGCACAGACCCTGGTCGATGAACGCGGCGAGCTGTGGCTGGCGCTGGCGCCGCTGTGGCTGGAGCGTGAACCCGGCGAGCGCGACTACGCGCACATGATCGAAGTGATCGAGCGCCACGACCTGACGCTGAAGGAGCTGGAGTGGATATTCCGCCTGGAACTGGCCCCGGTGCTGGGGCGCCAGCAGATGTCGATGGTCGGCGAGTGGCGCCGCTTCGACGACTACAAGTTGATGAAGCAGCTGGTGGCCCACAACCTGCGTCTCACCGGGTGGCGCCGCACGAGCTGGATGCTCTTCTCGGGCCTGACCACCATGATGACCCGGCATCGCTGGAATGAGCTGATCGCACGGCTGATGGTGGAAAGAGGCGAAGTCCCGCATGGATGACCCGGTGCTCCATCGCTGAAACAAGCTGTGATGGCCCCGCCCTCTACCCCTCGTCCAGGGCAAGCTCCAGCGCCTCGCGCAGCACATCCTCGCCGTCCCGCGGGGAGAAGCGACGGAGCACCCGGCCATCCCTGCCCACCAGGAACTTGGTGAAGTTCCACTTGACCGTCGTGGTGCCCAGCACCCCGGGAGCCCCCTTGCGGAGCTCCACAAACAGCGGGTGGGCACCGGCGCCGTTGACCTTCACCTTCTCCATCAGCGGGAAGCTGACCTGATACTCCCGGGCGCTGAGCGTGCAGAAATCCAGGGCGGACTCCGGCGATTGACGGGCGAACTGGTTGCAGGGGAAGCCGATCACCGCGAAACCCCGCTCGCGATAGCGGCGGTAGAGGCGCTCGAGCTCCTTCAGCTGCGGGGTGAAACCACAGCGGCTGGCGACGTTGACGATAAGCAGCACCTGGCCACGCAGCGCGCCGAAGTTGAAGGGCTCGCCCTCGGCGGTGCGGCACTGGTGATCGTGGATGGACATGTGCGCCCCTTCATGGTCGATGACCTTCACGATGCCACGCCGCCTGCGCCCGCGCTACCCCCCTGGCGGCGAGGAAGCCGCCGCAGCCGGCGGCGCAGCCGGCGACGCACTTCTGCCACCCGCCGCGCCAGCTGGCGGGCTCGCTCGCGACGCTCCTCACGCTCCAGGGAGGCATAGCGCAGCCGCTCCAGGTGGTGGGCGCAGTCGCGAAGCGCCGGCCCGGCATCGCCCGCCTCATCAGCCACCCGCCGCAGATGGGCCGAGGGCGATTCACCGGGGCGCGGCCCCAGGCTCCGGCGCACGAGCCAGTGCTGCAGGCGGCGAATGCACAGCGCCTCATCGCGTGCCTCCCGATGGTGCCGCCAGACCAGGCGCAGCAGCGTCGCCAGCGCGGCAACGCTGCAGGCCACCATCAGCAGTCCCAGCAGGCCGCCCAGCCAGCCGCGCCCGGGGGCCAGCGCCACCAGTCGGTCCCACAGGGCGTGCAGCCGCGCGGTCACGCGGGCCATCAGGGCGTTGCGCGCCTCGCGCTGGTAGCCGATCACCCCGCGCTGCCAGTGGTACTCCAGACGCTCCCAGTCCAGGCGTAGCCGATTGACCCAGCCCACCTCGCGCATGCGCAGCGGCGAGTAGCGGGCATCGGCCAGGAAGGCCTCGCGGCCGTCGTCGACGGCCTGGGGCCCCTCCTCGATGCGCTCCGGCGCGATCGCCGCGGTGGGGTCGATGCGCTGCCAGGCGCCGTCGAGCCACACCTCGACCCAGGCGTGGGCGTCGTAGTCGCGGATCGTGAAGTGGCCGTCGGGGTGGCGCTCGCCGCCCAGGAAGCCCGCCACCAGGCGAGCCGGCAGGCCCGCCGCGCGGGACAGCACCGCCATGGCCGACGCGTAGTGGGTGCAGTAGCCGGCGCGGCTCTCGAACAGGAACTCGTCGACCCGGTTGGCGGAGGTCAGCCGCGGCGGCGACAGCGTATAGCGGAATGGCACCTCGCCGAAGCGCGCCATGATGGCCGCCAGGAAGGCGCGGGGCTCGTCGCCGCTCTCCCGCCACAGGCGTTCGGCCAGCTCGCGGGTCCGGGGATTGCCCTCGGCGGGCAGCATGGCGTGCCAGGCGGGGCCGGCCGGGTCGGGGTTGGCCGGTGCCCGGCCGCTGCTGCTCATGCGCAGCAGGCTGCGCGAGGCCAGCGGCGAGGTGCCCTCCAGGGTGCCATCGGCCAGGAAGCGCAGAGGCTCGTCGGTGGCCAGCGGTGCGCCCAGCGATGGGCGCCAGGGGCGGCTGTCCGGCTCCAGCAGCAGCTCCGCCTCGAAGCGCGGTGCCCCGTCGAGCCAGGGCGAGCGGCGGCCCTCGGCAACGAACTCGCCCAGCGGACGGCCGAGGGTGGCGGCCAGGCGCTCGGGCGTGGTCCGTCGCCAGCGCTCACCGTCGAAGTCGGAGAGGGTATAGACCCGCCAGTAGCGCTCGGCGGGAGCCGGCTCGACACCCTCGAAGCGTGCCCGGAAGGCCCGGGCGTCGCTGCGCGAGAGCTGAGCGATGTCGCCGGGGGCGATCTCGTCGGTGAGCCCGGTGGAGGCGCGATCGGCCTGGGGCAGGTTCCACAGCGGCCCCAGGCGCGGAAAGACCGCGAACAGCATCAGCATCAGCGGCGCCGAGAAAAGCAGCAGCCAGACGCTCTCCCGCCAGGCCCGGCGCGCATCGCCTCCAGAGAGCCACACCAGCGAGTGCACCATCCAGGCCAGCACCACCAGTCCGCCAGCGGCCATCGGGATGCCCTGATCGTGCAGGAAGGCCACGGTGGTGGCCACCAGCCCGATCGCTACCACCACCCGGCCGTCGCGGCGGGTGTGGGTCTCGAGCAGCTTGAGCAGATAGACCCCGACCAACAGGCCGATCATCGACTCCATCTGCCCCAGGGTGCCGTAGTGCAGCCACAGGCCAACGGTCAGGGCCCCCACCCCGGTCAGGCGCAGCAGCACTCCGGCCCGCGGCAGGCGGCGGCGCAGCTGCAGATAGCGATAGCCGGCCACCAGCAGGGCGATGGCCGCCAGCCAGGCCGGCATCCAGGCCAGGTGCAGGGCCAGCACCAGGCACTGGCCGAGGAACAGCTGGCGCAGCATGGCGCCGCTGAGTATCCGGCCATCGGCCAGCACCGCTTCGCCGCCGCCGCGGCCGGTCATGTTACGCCTCATCGCCCGGCTCCCTGTTCACCCGAGGGTGAAAAGCGTGCCAGCGCCTCCAGGGCCTGGCGGCGCTGGTCGGGGCCTTCTCCCTGGGGCAGGGTCACGCCGGGTAGTCGCAGTCCGTAGCGGTCACCGGCGCGGTGGTGGGCCAGCACTCGGGCGCAGAGAATGGAGAGCCGCCGCTCGGGGTCGCCTCGGCAGGCGTCATAGTCGAGCCACAGCTGCTGTCGGGGCGGCAGGCTGAAGGACTTGGCGGCCAGCACCCCGGTGCGGCTCCACTGCTTCCAGGCCAGCCGGGCCGGACTGTCGCCGGGCTCTGCACGGCGCAGCCCGGCGAAGTCGGTGGCCTCCAGGCCCGCGCCGGCATGACGGTGCTCGGCTTCATCATCATCCTGTGGATGTGGATAGACCAGCAGCCGCTCCTCGCTCTCGAGCCAGGCCAGGGCACGCACCAGCCCCAGCGGCCAGCGGGTCTCCAGACGCAGCAGCGGCAGGCGCTGTTCGCCGCGCACCGGGGCCGGCAGATCCAGGATGGCTTCGCCATGCCCCTCTGGCAGGTCAATCCGCGCCGAGGCGCCCCCGGCGTGGAGTTCCAGCGCCGTGCGTGGCCACCCACCGGCCAGCGCAACGCCCAGGCGCGCCTCGCCCCGAGCGAACACCTCGTGAGGCAGGCGTAGGGTGGGGGTGACGCCGAGCAGGTTGCGCCAGGCGCGCAGCAGGGCCACCACCCCCAGGCCGAACAGCCAGAACGCCAGCACATAGGCGAGGGTATTCTGGTAGTTGGTGCCGAACAGCAGCAGCAGCAGGAACAGCAGCGCCCAGCCCAGCCCGAAGCGGGTCGGCAGCAGGAAGAGCCGCCGCTGGGGCAGCGCGACTCCCGGGGCGATAGCGACGCGCCGCCACCAGCGCTCGCCGAGTTCCGCCCACTTCATGCTCAGGCTGCCACCGGCACGCGGGCCAGCAGGTGGCGCGCCAGTGCCTCGCCCTCCTCGCGCCGGCCGTTGCTCAGGCGGTGGCCCGCCACCGGCCCCCATACCGCCTGGACGTCCTCGGGCAGCACGTGGTCCCGCCCTTCGAGCAGCGCCCAGCCGCGGGCCGCCTGCAGCAGCGCCAGCGCACCGCGGGTGGAGAGCCCCCAGGCCAGCTCGGGATGGTCGCGGCTGGCGGCCACCAGCGCCTGGACATAGTCAAGCAGCGCATCGGCCACGTGGATGTCGTCCAGGCGCGTCTGCCAGGCGCGCAGACGCTCGGCGCCCAGCAGCACCGGCAGGGCCTCGAGGCGGACTCGCCCGGCGCGTCCACGCAGGATCTCCCGCTCGGCGCCGCGGTCCGGGTAGCCCAGCGAGAGGCGCATCAGGAAGCGGTCGAGCTGGGATTCCGGCAGGGCGAAGGTGCCGGCCTGCTCCTGGGGGTTCTGGGTGGCGATCACGAAGAAGGGATCGGGCAGCGGGCGGGTCTCCCCCTCCACGGTCACCCGTCCCTCCTCCATGGCCTCCAGCAGGGCGCTCTGGGTCTTGGGGGTGGCGCGGTTTATCTCGTCGGCCAGCACCACGCCGTGGAAGATGGGTCCGGGATGGAAGGTGAAGCGCGCCTCGCGGGGGTCGAACACCGAGACCCCGAGCACATCGGCGGGGAGCAGGTCGCTGGTGAACTGCAGGCGCTGCATGTCGAGCCCGGTGACCCGCGCCAGCGACTGGGCCAGGGTGGTCTTGCCGAGCCCGGGCAGGTCCTCGATCAGCAGGTGACCGCGGCACAACAGACAGCAGAGCGCCAGGCGCACCTCCCGGGACTTGCCGAGTACCACCCCCTCCAGGGCCGCCACCACGGCCTCGAGGTCGTTGAGCCGAGCCGGGCGGTTCATGGCACGGCCTCCAGCAGGCCGGCATCGAGCAGCGCCTGAAGCGCCTGGCGGGTGTCCGGGGTCACGCCCGGGAGCGCCAACGCCTCGGCGGGCGGCCGCCAGAACACCTCGGCCACCTCCTCCGCCTGCAGCGTCAGGGGACCGTCGTGACCGACCAGAAACAGGCTGCCGAAGATATGGTTGCCCCCCTCGGCGTGGACGAAGCCTCCGGCGGGCATCAGCGACACGCCGCGGATGCCGAGCTCTTCGGCCAGCTCGCGGCGCGCCGCCAGGTGTTCCGCCTCGCCGGCCCCCACCACGCCGCCGGCGGCCAGGTCGAGCCCGCCGGGGAAGACCTCCTTGGTCAGAGTGCGGCGCTGCACGCAGATCTCACCGCGAGCATTGCGCACCACGACATAGGTGGCGCGATGCCAGAAGCGGAAACGCCGCATGGCGGCACGCCAGGCACTGCCGCAGGGACGGTTGCGAGCATCCACCAGCTGGATGCGCTCGCGAGCGATATGCGGCGTCGGCAGCGTCTCGTGGCGAAGAGCGTCGGTCATGGGCATTTCCCCGGGAAATGCCTCAAGCCTACCCAGTCGACGCCGCGGCGTCACGTTGACCGCGCCCCGCCCGACCACCATGCTCAATGCAACCCCTCGATGCTGGAGGTGCGTCATGCCCGACCACGCTCCCCGCACCCGGCTGGCCACCCATCGGGTGACCAATCAGCCCGCCCTGCCGGGCGACATCGACCTGCTGGGTGGCGACCCGCCGCTGCGCGAGGCCCTGGCCCGGGAGGCACCAGACTGGGTAGCCCGCCGCCTGGCCCCGCTGGGCCGCGAGGCCGGCAGCGAGCGCGTCCAGGCACTGGGCGAGGCCGCGAACCGCCACCCGCCGGCGCTGCGCCTCTTCGACCGCCACGGCCGACGCCTGGACGAGGTCACCTATCACCCCGCCTACCACGAGCTGATGCACCTGGCCATTGACCACGGCTGGCATGCGGTGGCCTGGCAGGAAGAAGGCTGCGGCGGCCACCAGGCCCATGTGGCGGCTCTCTATCTGCTGACCCAGGCCGAGCCGGGATTCTGCTGTCCGATCACCATGACCCATGCCGCCATGCCGGTGCTGCGCCACTCACCTCGGGCGAAGGCCCACTGGGCACCGGGGCTGCTGGCCTGGGACTACGACCCGCGCCCCCTGCCGGCCACAGAGAAGACGGGCCTCACCTTCGGCATGGCGATGACCGAAAAGCAGGGTGGCAGCGATGTGCGCTCCAATTCCACGCGAGCCGCCTCACAAGCCGATCCCGGCGATGACGGCTGGCGGCTCACCGGCCACAAGTGGTTCTGCAGTGCGCCGATGTCCGACGCCTTCCTGACCCTGGCCCAGACCGATGCCGGGCTTGGCTGCTTCCTGGTCCCGCGCTTCACCCCGGATGGCGAGCGCAATGCCATCGAACTCCAGCGGCTCAAGGAGAAGTGCGGCAACCGCGCCAACGCCTCGGCGGAGATCGAGTACCGTGGCGCCTGGGCCGAGCCCGTCGGCCCGCCGGGACGTGGCATCGCCACCCTCCTCGAGATGGTCCAGCAGACCCGCCTGGATGCCGCCACCGCACCGGTGGGCATGATGCGCCAGGCGCTGCTGGCGGCCTGGCGGCACGTGCGCGAGCGCCACGCCTTCGGCCGCGCGCTGGCCGAACAGCCGCTGATGCAGGCGGTGATCGCCGACCTGGCCCTGGAGGTGGAAGGGGCGCTGGCGCTGGCGATGCGTACCGCACGGGCCTTCGACGGCGCCGCCCGCGGCGACGAGAGCGAACGCGCCCTGGGCCGGCTGCTGCCGGCGCTGGCCAAGTACTGGCACAACAAGCGCAGCCCCGGCTTCATGGCCGAGGCCATGGAGTGCCTGGGCGGCATCGGCTACGTGGAGGAGTCACCCCTGGCGCGGCTCTACCGGGAGGCGCCCGTCAACTCGATCTGGGAGGGCTCGGGGAACGTGATCTGCCTGGACGTGCTGAGGGTGCTGGACCGCCACCCCGCGGCGCTGTCCGCCTTCTGGCAGGAGGTGACGCCCGCCCGGGGCCAGGATCGCCACCTGGACGCCGCCCTGGCCGAACTGGAGCGTCTGGTCGTCGAACCCGCCGAGGCACTGGAGCCCAGGGCTCGCTGGTTGACCCAGCGCCTGGCCCAGTGCCTGCAGGCGGCGCTGCTGGTGAAGCACGCCCCCGCGGAGGTGGCCGACACCTTCTGTGCCGCACGGCTGGGCGGTGGGGCCGGCCCCGTCTACGGCGTGCTGCCCAGCGGTTCGCCCTGTGCGGCGCTGCTGACGCGCATCGAGTCTTGACTCGTCGCCATCTCTAGGATCGCCTCGGCGGGCATCGGCCGAGCCAGGCCATAGCCCTGCACGTGGGTACAGCCGAAGCGCTCCAGCAGCCCCAGGCTGGACGGGTCCTCAACCCCTTCGGCCACCACCCGAATGCCCAGGCGTCGGCCCAGCAGCGCCACCGCCTCGACGATGGCGGCGTCCTGGGACTCCGCATGAAGATGCTGCACGAAGCTGCGATCCACCTTGAGCTCGCTGATCGGCAGCAGTTGCAGCCGCGACAGTGACGAGAAGCCGATACCGAAGTCGTCCACCGAGACCTCCAGCCCGCCCAGGCAGAGCCGGGCCGCCACCTCGCTGCCCAGCAGCTCGTCATGCATGGCGGCTGTCTCGGTGATCTCCAGCACCAGGGGAGGATCCCCGGGGGAGCGCCCACACACCAGATCCAGCAGGTCCGGACACATCAGGTCGTCGGCGGTCACGTTGACCGATACCGATGGCGCGATCCCCTCGCGCAGCCAGATAGCCGAATCAGCCTGGGCGCGGGCCAGCACGTGGCGGGTCAGGCGTTTGCCCTGGTCGGGGGAGAGCAGTGGAAGGAAGCTTGACGGACCGATCAGGCCGCGGACCGGATGGGCCCAGCGCACCAAGGCTTCGACGCCGCTGAGCCGGCCCGTTGCGAGCTCGAACTGCGGCTGATAGTGCACGGCGAGCTCGCCACGGGAGAGCGCCTGCTCGAGCTCTTCACCGCTGATCAGCGGCTCGCCCATGGCCTCCACCGGCGCCCGACAGCCCACACGCAGGTTGTCCAGGCAGCAGCGCAGTTCGGCCAGGCGCATCGGCATGTCCAGGCAACCCAGCATCTGCAGACCCAGAGTGTGCCCCACCCGCTCGGCGATCCGCGCGATCTTGCGCTCGACGCCCGATAGCAGCAGCACCCAGTCGCGGTAGCCGGTAGCGGCCAGGCGCCGCAGCAGCACAAAGCCGTCCTCGCTGCCGAACCCCAGCCCCAGCACCACCAGGCGCGGTGGCCGGGCGGCCACCGCCGCGAGCAACCCGGCCGACTGTTTGAAGTGGCGGATCTCCAGACCCAGCACCTCGAACTGCAGGGAAAGCACGGCGGCGACGTCGGGGTCGGCCTCCAGGACCAGCGCCAGGGGCGCGGGGGAAGATTCGTACATGGGCGTCATTCCGGTCAGCAAGTAACCAGAGCGTAACACCGTATGATGAAAGCCACACGACAGGTATGACGCACCGCATTAACGCTGCTTACGCCAGCGGCCCAGCCACCACGCGTAGCGCCAGGGCCAGCAGCATCACCCCGGTAATGCGATTGATCCAGTGGGAACGCGCCTGTAGCCAGGGCAGCACCCGGGAGTGGGAGAGCCCCACCGCCACCAGCACATACCAGGCGCCATCGATGAGCATCGCCGTGAGCACGATCACCGCCTTGGCGACCAGGCTCATGTCCGGAGTGACGAACTGGCTGAGCAGAGCGATGAAGAAGAGGATCAGCTTGGGGTTGCCCAGCGCTACCAACATGCCCTCACGAGCCGCCTGGCGCCGGGTGGTAGGCACTCCCCCCGCGTCCAGCGGGCCGGCGCGACCGGCACGCAGAGCCTTGATGCCGAGCCAGGCCAGATAGGCCGCGCCGGCCCAGGTGATCACCTGGAACAGCACCGGCTGACGCACGATCAGCGCGCCGAGCCCCCACACGGTGAGCAGCGCATAGAGGCCCACGCCCAGCGCATGGGAGAGCCCGGCCACCACCCCGGGGGCGCGGCCGCCGCCCAGCGTATGGCGCAGCACCAGGGCCAGGCTGGGGCCAGGCGACATGGCGCCCATGGCGCAGACCGCCGCCAGAGAGAGCCAGAGAGAAAACGGCATGGTGGGAAACGACCCTTCAGCGGTGGAACTGCTTCTCGCGTTCAGGCTGCCAGAAGATGGCATCGACGCGCAGTTGAATTTCGTGGCCGTCCGGCAGCGGCCAATCGATCACATCGCCGATACGCAGGCCGATCAGCCCGGCACCCACCGGCGCCATGACCGAGATGCCATCCTCGGTGGTGGCCAGGGCATGCGGGTAGACCAGGGTGCGGATCATCTGGCGGTTGCGGGTCAGATCGGTGAACTGGATCCGGCTGTTCATGCTGACCACGTCCTCGGGGATCTCCTCGGGATCGATGACCTCACCGCGCTCGAGTTCCTCTTCGAGGGCGTCGGCCACGAAGCGATCCTTGTCGCTGGCCTCGTCGATCAGACGCTGCAGGCGCTCGGCATCGAGGCGATTGATGATGATGGGGGGGCGGAATGACATGCGACCTCCTGATAGCGCGTCAACGCGGAGAGAAAGCCTTGGCGGCCATCCAATAAAAACAGCCCTCCACCCCCGAAGGGAGGGAAGGACTGTCGACTCGATCCATCATAAGCCCAATGACGCGGCTTGTCAGGCCCCCGTGCCAGGGCCGCGACGCCGGGTGGCCAATATCACTGCACCCACGATGGCCAGGGCCAGCCCCACGAAGGCCACCGGGTTCCAGGCCCACCAGCCGAAGAGCCCCAGCACCATGCCCAGTCCCATCACTCCCCAGGCAAATCCCTTCACCCCCATGACACGCTCCCTGGCAGTCGGCATTCAGGCCAGCATGGGCCCGACGGGCGGGACCTGCAACCGCCTCCGGACACACCGTGAGTTCGCCCAGGCCTCCCACGCCGTGGCCAACGATTTGCTGGGCCGCGGCCTGGGCTAGCGCATGAGACGCCGGAGAGCGCACCTGATTCCGGGAACATGGCGGTCAAGCCGGCAAGATACTGATAACCGGAAATCTTTGAGCCGCTCCCTCCGAAGCGATGTGCCCTATGGCTATATGAGGGTAGTCGCATAGATCATTCTTTGCTGCAATGCAACAAAGAATGATCTATGGTGTAGGTGTCCCAATCAGGAGGACAACTACCATGCAACCTTCCAACGCATTCACCTTTGACACCGAAGTCCTCGCGTTCTGGCACTGCCAGGCACAATGGCAACGCGCCGCCTTCGACGCCTATGCGGCCTACCTTGGCTGACCCTGCCTCCCGCAGCCTGTTCAGCGCAGCGCTTGTCCTCTGGATTCAGGGCTATGTGAATTCAGGTTCCATGCTGTCAGGCCTGACAGCGCCGCGGCGGTAAGGCGATAAGCCGGATAGGGCTCCCGTAAGGGGCCCAGCATCAGTCGCTCTTCGGGAGGAGATCATCCCCCGTAGGGCGACCTTGCGTCGGGAGCGCTGGCACCATCATCCCCGCCGACCAGCGACTCCGGCTCCCCGGCCTCGGCGAGATTGGCCTGGGCACCCCGGGGCGCACGCCGGACGCCTTCCTGGCCCTGTTCGAGGGCACCAATACCGGCAAGATGCTGATACGGCTCTGACTCAGGTTGATCCACGTCACTTGAGGAAGATGACGACGATAGAATGGCTGATGTAACCGCCATTCGGTGATAAGTTACCGGGAAATAACAGCGAGGATCCGCGATGATTGACCGTAGATGGCGGATACCCCCGGCAACCTCCAAGATCCTTCCGCTCTCATGACCTCCTTCCATGACGCCCCCCAGTTGACCACCTGCGGCCACGCCCCCCTACTCGATCGGCTTCAGACCCCGGTCTGGATCTTCGATATCGAGCAGGAGCGGATGCACTATGCCAATGCTGCTGCGGTAAGGCTCTGGGGTGCCGAAACCCCGCAGGAGCTCTATGCTCGTGACTTCGCCTCGACGATGAGCGAGGCGACGCGTCAGCGCCTGGCGGACTACTTCCCGCGCCTGATGAGGGGCGAGATCATCGATGAACACTGGAGCTTCTATCCCGGCGACCAGGCCATCTCGCTGCACTGTCGCTGCAGCGGCGTCGCCATCGATGATGGACGAACCGGCATGCTGGTGGAGGGTCTGGAGCACGATGCCTCTCTGGATGCCTCCAGCTTGCGCGCCCTGGAGGCCGTGAGGCACACGCCCTTGATGGTCTCGGTGTTCGACGCTCAGGGGCAGCTGCTGGTCCGCAACCCGGCCGCCCACGCGGCCCGCCGGGACCTGAACTCCTTTGTGGCCTGCTTCACGGATCACGACGCTGCCGAGAAGATCCTTCATCGGCTGGAGAGCGAGCCGCGATGCGCCGTGGAGGCGATCATGCGGATCAGCGAAGGTGAGCGCTGGCATCATATCGATCTGTGCCGCGCCACCGACCCCAAGACGGGCCTGCCGATGATCGTGATGGGGGAGTTCGACATCACGCCGCGCAAGGCGATGGAGATCGCCCAGCTCGTCTCCAAGCGCCAGCTGGAAGTGGTCATCGAGGGTCTGGACGTGGGCCTGCTTCTCGAGGACGAGAATCGCCGGATCATCGTGGCCAATCAGGCCTTCTGCAACCTCTTCGCCGCGGGAGCGCCCCCCGAATCCCTCGTGGGAGTCGATTGCCGGGAGGCCGCCCAGTCCTCGAAGGTGCACTATCTCGAGCCCGAAGGCTTCGTGGCACGCATCGAGGAACTCGTCACGGCAAAGCGCCAGCAGGCCCGGGACCTGCTGGCCATGACGGATGGTCGCTTCCTGGAGCGCACCTACACCCCCCTCTTCGTCGCCGATCAGTACCATGGCCACCTCTGGGTGTATCGGGATATCACCCGACAGAGGCATCAGGAGGCCGACTGGGCCCACAAGGCCAGTACCGACCCCTTGACCGGGCTGGCCAACCGCCGGTCCTTCGACGAATCCGCCAGAAGAATCGCCAGATCGGTAAAGGAGGGCGAGCTTCAGGCGGCCCTGTTGATGATCGACATCGATCGCTTCAAGGCCATCAACGACACCCTGGGCCACGCCGAGGGTGACAAGGGCCTGCGGCTGCTGGCGGACACCCTGCGACACAGCCTGCGCCAGAGCGACCTACCCTGCCGAACCGGCGGGGAGGAGTTCATGGTGATCCTGCCTGGCATGTCCCCCGAGGAAGCCAGGGCCGTCGCCCGACGCCTGCTGCGTCAGATCGCCGAGGCCACGATCGAGGCAGAGGAATTGCCCTTTCATTTCACGGTGAGCATTGGCGTCACCTGCTTCAGGCCGACCGATGCAAGCATCGAGGCCGCCACGCGACGGGCCGACGCCGCCATGTACCAGGCCAAGCACGAGGGCAGAAACCGCGTGGCGGCTCGCTGGTGAGCGCTCCCGGGCAGGCTCGTCAATCTTTGCCGCAGCAGGCCTTGAACTTGCGTCCGCTGCCGCAGGGACAGGGCGTATTGCGGCCAGGCTTGAGCCGGTGGACGGCAGGGTCGCCATCGAGGTAGAGCCAGCGCCCCGCCTCGCGAACGAAGCGCGACGCCTCCTCCAGCACCGACCACCGTCTGCCAACGCGGAAGGTGGCACGAAAATGCACCCATCCCCGCTCGCCCTCCATGCCGTTCTCGAACACCTCGAGACGCTTCCAAACGGTCTCAGCGTCTGACTCGAGACTCGACGGACGGGTGCTCGGGTGCCAGGTCGCCAGCAGGTAGTCGGGGAGGTCGAGCACGAAGGCGCTGTAGCGCGAGCGCATCAGCGCCTCGGGGGTCGGCGCCGGCTCGCCGGCGTGATTGCGCCCGCAGCAGTCGGCCAGCGACCGGCTGCTGCCACAGGGGCAGGCTGTGCGGTCGGAGTGCATCATGCGATGAGCCTTCACTTCGGGAACGGAAATCAACATGGCGGTTGCCCTCTCCCGAGCGACGGCCGGGCAAAGTCGGGGATACGAAAGCGACGTCGATAGCCCCCTGGAGCGAGGCCGGTGGTGCGCTTGAACAGACGCCGGAAGAAGGCGGCATCTTCGTAGCCGACCCGCCAGCTGATCTCTTCGATCGAGGCGTCGGTGCGTTCGAGCCGGCGCTTCGCCTCCTCGATGCGCAGGCGTTGGACGTAAGCGATCGGTGTGAGGCCAGTGGCGCTGGCGAATCGCCGCTTGAAGGTGCGCTCGGCGAGCCTCGATCGCTTGATCATTTCCTCCACCGGGTGGGCCAGCGAGAAGTGGTCGCTCAACCACTGCTGCGCGGCCTGGATCTCGCCATCGCCGTGGTCGGCCCTGCCCTCGAAGACGAGGTAGGGGGTAAGGCCGTCCTGGTGCCATTGCAGCGCGAACAACCGCGCGACCTCCTGGGCGGTGGTCGCGCCGGCGTATCGCGCGATGAGGTAGAGCACCAGGTCGTGCCAGCTCATCGACGCGCCCGAGCTCACCAGGTCCTCGCGCCGCCCGGCGATCACCAGCACGCGCTCCGGATGAATCGGCACGGCCGGATAGGTCGCCGCGAACGCCCGCGCGTAACCGAAATGCACCGTCGCATCCTTGCCGTCGAACAGCCCGGTCTCGGCCAGCAGGAAGATCCCCGAGCAGGCCGAGCAGAGCACGGCGCCGCGCGCATGCATTCGCTGCAGCCACTCGACCAGGCGAGGGTAGCGGCCCGTCTCCCAGCCTTCTGGCCGCAGCAGCACCGACGGCACGATCACGATATCGCTGGTCTCGATGGAGTCGACCGCCCGCTGCACATGGACCGGCACGCCACTCGCCAGTCCCAGGGGCCCCACGGCCTCACCGACGATCTCGATATGAAACGGCGCCCGGTCACCGGGACGCGTGATGCCCATGAGCGCGACCCCGTTCATTACATCGAAGATGCCGGCGAGCGTGGAGACCACGGCATCGGGCAGTGCCACGAGGCTGACGTGATAGGAGCTCGCTACGTCGCGGGGGGCTGTTCCGGTCATGGCGCACGGGTCTTCTCGCCGCGGAGAACTCAGTGTGGCACGAACGGACCGTTTGCGGGCGATTCCGGCTCTTAAGCCGGTGAGGTGGTGCGCCCATGATGGGGGCGTCGTATGAGCACTATCCCAATGTCAACAAGGAGTCGAAACCATGAACGCCCCCGCCATCGATCAAACGAAGCTGGAATCCTTTGTCACCCGCGCCGTTGGCGACCTCTCCTCCGCCTACGGCGGCGTGATGGTCAGCCTGGGCAGCAAGCTCGGCCTGTACAAGGCCATGGCAGGTGCCGGCCCGATCAGCGCCGCGCAACTCGCCGCCCGCACCGGCTGCGCCGAGCGCTATGTGCGCGAGTGGTTGAACACCCAGGCCGCCGGTGACTACGTCGGCTACCACGCACTCAGCGACACCTACGAGCTTTCCCCCGAACAGGCGCTGGTGCTGGCCGACGAGGAGAGCCCGCTGTTCATCCCCCACGCCTGGCAGGTGCCGGCCTCGATGTGGTTCGACGAGGAGCGCACCCTCGAGGCGTTTCGCACCGGCAAGGGCGTGGCCTGGGGCGATCACGACGGCCGCCTGCAGTGTGGCGTGGCGGCGTTCTACCGCAACGGCTATCGCGCCAGCCTGGTGCCGGAGTGGCTGCCCGCCCTCGAAGGGGTTGTCGAGCAGCTCGAGGCCGGTATCGCCGTCGCCGACGTGGGCTGCGGCCACGGGCACTCGACCGTGCTGATGGCCCAGGCCTTCCCGCACTCGCGCTTCCATGGCTTCGACGGGCATGCGGCCTCGATCGACGCGGCGAGGCACAACGCGGCCGCGGCGGGCGTCACCGAGCGCGCGAGCTTCGAGGTGGCCCGGGCGGTGGACTACCCCGACGAGCAGTACGGCCTCATCTGCTTCTTCGACTGTCTTCACGACATGGGCGACCCGGTGGCCGCGGCCCGCTACGCCGCCCGAGTGCTGGCACCCGGCGGCACGGTGATGCTGGTCGAGCCCTTCGCCCAGGACCGGGTCGAGCACAACCTGTCACCGGTTTCGCGGATGTACTACGCGGCATCCACCACCATCTGTTGTGCGCATGCGATCTCGGAGGGTGGCGAGCTCGTGCTCGGCGCCCAGGCCGGTGAGGCGCGCCTGGCCGAGGTGTTCCGCGAGGCGGGCTTCACTCGTTTTCGCCGTGCGGCCGAAACGCCCTTCAACCTGATACTCGAGGCGCGTCGTTGACGAGCGCGCGTCGCCTTCAGCTCCTACACTAAGCCGGTCAGACATCGTCCACCACCCGCAGGTAGAGATGCCCATGGACCTCAAGAGCGGTTACCCCTTCTGGGCCGTCAAGAATGGCCTGATGCAGGCATTCCCCCGGCTCGGCCAGGACACCCGCTGCGAGGTCGCGGTGATCGGCGGCGGCATCACCGGTGCCTTGATCGCCAACGAGCTCGCCCGGCACGGGCACGATGTCGTGGTGATCGAGCGGCGGGATATCGGCTGGGGAAGCTCGGCGGCCAGCACCGCCCTGCTGCAGTACGAGATCGACACCCACTTGACCGAGCTCGCCGAGATCGTGGGCGAAACCGGGGCCGTTCGGGCCTATCAGGGCTGTGCTCAGGCCATCCGGGACATCGAGTCTCTGACAGAGGAGGTCGGTGATGTGGATTTCGGCAGGCAGCAGAGCCTCTATTACGCCAGCGAGCAAGCCGATGCCGACAGACTGCGACGGGAATTCGAACTGCGACGACACCACGGTTTCGCCGCCGATTGGCTGGAGTGTGACGACATCCGGACGCGCTTCGGCTTCGAGGCACCCTGCGCCATCCTGACCCATCTGGCAGCGAGACTGGACCCTTATCGCATGGCATACAAGCTGTTCGGCCGCCTCGTGGCGGATGGCGGCCGGGTATTCGATCGCACCGAGATCACCGACATCCATTCCGGCACGACACAGGTGACCCTGACCACCTCCGACGCGATATCCCTGAACTGCGAGCATCTGGTCATGGCAGCCGGTTACGAGTCCCAGAGCTGGCTCGACCAGAAGGTGGCCAAAAACCGCAGCAGCTATGCCTTCGTCACCGATCCCATCGCTCTCGGGGAGTTGGGGCCGTTGGCCTCGACCATGATCTGGGAGTCGGCACGCCCTTACCTTTACATGCGCACGACCGGAGACGGTCGCCTGATAGTCGGCGGAGAGGACGACGACATCGACATCCCCTCACGGCGTGACAAGCGGGTGGGCAAGAAGGCCAAGACCCTGGTCAAGCAGGTGAAAACCCTTTTCCCCCATCTCTCGCTCAATCCCACCTTCTCCTGGGGCGGCACCTTCGCCGAGACCGAGGACGGCCTGCCCTTCTTCGGCCCACACGAACAGTACGGCCCCCGGGTCCACTTCGCCATGGCCTACGGCGGCAACGGCATCAGCTACAGCATGCTGGGCGCCGGGCTGCTGCGGGCCCTGATCGAGGGGCGCGACCATCCCCTCGCCGGGCTGTTCTCGTTCGGCCGCCACACTTGATGGCTACTGCGACCACAACATCTTCCTGCCCTTTTTTGTGTTCTCCGGGAATCAGCTGCGGGTCAGCTACCTGCGCCCCGCCTCGCTGGATGCTGCCCACCCCGCCGGACCGGCGATTACGTCTTCTCCGCTGCGCGTGATTGGCCTGCGCGCTACCCCCTGTCCTAGACTGGCGGTCTGCCCGTCACGCGAAGGAAGGACACCATGCAGTCACGCTACTTCACCATCAACGACGTTCCCCAGGGCACCCCGGGGCGCGAGCTGTTCGAATTGCGAGAGGCCGAGCTACCCGACCTGGCCGAGGGCGAGGTACGCATCCGCAACACCTGGCTGTCTGTGGATCCCTACATGCGTGGGCGCATGAGCGGCGTGAAGACCTACATCGACCCCTTCGTCATCGGCAAGCCGCTGGAAGGCGCCGCGGTGGGCGAGGTGATCGAATCGGGGGATGCGCGCCTGGCCGTGGGCGAGAAGGTCCGGCACATGGCCGGTTGGCGGGACATCGCCCAACTGCCGGGCGAGCAGGTGGAGTCCCTGCCGGACATCCCGGTCCCCGAGCAGGCCTACCTCGGCGTGCTCGGCATGCCGGGCATGACCGCCTGGACGGGCCTGAACCGGATCGCCGAGATGCGCGATGGCGATAACGTCCTGGTCAGCGCCGCCAGCGGTGCGGTGGGCTCGCTGGCCGTGCAGCTGGCCAAGGCCCGGGGCGGCACCGTGGTGGGCATCGCTGGGGCGCCCGAGAAGCTTGAGTGGTTGGAGTCCCACGGCATCAAGGCGGTGAGCTACCGCAACCGGGACGCCGAGCAGCTGACCGAGGCGCTCAAGGCGGCCTGCCCGGAGGGCTTCGACGTCTATTACGAGAACGTCGGCGGTGTCTGCCTGGAGGCGGCCCTCAATACCCTGCGCACCGGCGGGCGCATCGCTGTGTGCGGGATGATCGCCCGCTACAACGCCGAGGGGCCGGCACCGGGACCGAGCAACCTGGCCATGGTGCTGATTCGGCGACTGCGCATGCAGGGCTTCATCATCTTCGACCACTGGGCCGACTATCCGCGCTTCCTGGAAGAGGTCGGCCCGCTGATCGCCAAGGGCGAGGTCGACTACGCGGAGACCGTCGAGGAAGGGCTCGAGCGCACGCCGGACGCCTTCCTGGCCCTGTTCGAGGGCACCAACACCGGCAAGATGCTGGTACGGCTCTGAACCAGGTCATGCAGGGGTTCCCGAGGAGAGACGCCATGAACGCCATCAACCCCGAGAAGCTGCACCACAGCAAGTGGACCGCGGCGCGGCCCCACAACAAGGAGAAGCATTTCCTGGTGACGGCGCTCGAGCGCGACGAGGAGGAGACCGTGGTCGCGGTGATCCTCGAGGCCGTCTACACCCGCCGCGAGACCACCCTACCCTGGCAGGCCCTCAAGGATGACGAGACCTGGCTGATGGGCTGGCGCTGATCGCCGCGAGCCTAGTCCTGCTTGCCCACCTCCATCGCCGGCTCGGGCGAGATGCCCTGGGCCAGGGCCGCCTCGCGCTCAGCGGCCAGGGCGCGCTGGAAGGCCGCGCGCTGCTGCAGGCGCTCCCAGTAGGTGGCCACGGCGGGCTTGAAGCGCTCGCTCAGGCCGATATGGCTGGCCAGCAGCAGCGCATAGCCCACCGAGACATCGGCAGCGGTGAAGCGCCCGGCACACAGAAAGGGCTCGCGCTGCAGGCGTGGCTCCAGGGTGCGCAGCCGCGAGAGGCACCAGCGGGCATAGTCCTCCACCACCTGGGGCTGGCGCCGCTCCGGCGGCTCGAAGTGGCCATAGCGCAGCACCAGGGTCTGGGGAAAGGTCAGGGTAGCCTCGCCGAAGTGCAGGAAGTTGAGGTAGTCGCCATAGGCCGGATCGTCCGGCGCCACCTCCAGCCCCACCTCGGGGCGGCGGGAGGCGAGGTACTGGCAGATGGCCGCGGACTCGGTCATGGCCACCTCGCCGTCGAAGAAGGCAGGCACCGTGCCCAGCGGGTTGATCTCGAGGAAGGCCTCGTCATGAACCCGGGGCGGGAAGGCGTGCATCACCAGTTCATAGGGCAGCCCCAGCTCCTCGAGCAGCCAGAGGGGGCGGAAGGAGCGGGCGCTGACGCTGTGATGGAGTCGAATCATGGCAAGGTTCCATCGAAGGCTTTCAAGGCATGGTGCCCCGACGGCGCCGGACGCGAAAGCCTCCCTCATTGATTACCGCTCAGTAATTTTGATCGGCAGTCGCGTCTTAACGGCTTTGATAGTTCCCGAGCGGTAATTCCTTCGTGACAGATCGTCGTAACCTCGCCTAGAATTACCGAACGGTAATCACATTTGAGCTCCCATGCCCTCCAACGACTCCCCCGCCCCCCTGGCCGCCACCATTCGCCACAGCAACGAACTGGGAAAGCTGGTGCGCCAGCTACGCGTCGAGCAGGGGCTGCTACAGATCGACCTGGCCGGCCTCGCCGGCACCGGCAATCGCTTCATCGTGGACCTGGAGCGAGGCAAGCCGACCCTGCAGCTGCAGAAGGTATTGGACGTGCTGGACCTGATGGGGCTCGAGGTCGTTGTGCGGCGCAAGGATGGCAACCGCCATGGCCAGTGACGATACCCTGGAGGTGTACTACGGCGACACGCACGTTGGCCGCCTTTATGACGCTCAACCGCTGCGCTTCGAGTATGTTCCGGCGTGGCGGGAACACCCCGATGCGGTCAGCCTCTCGACCTCTCTACCCCTCACGCAGCACGCTCACCTTGGCGATGACGTGCTGGCCTACTTCGAGAACCTGCTGCCGGAAGGCGACCTGCGCCACCATCTGGAGCTTCGCCACCACACCACGACCGTTTTCGGGCTGCTGAAAGCCATCGGCGGTGACACGGCCAGCGGCTTTACCCTGCTGCCACCGGGCGAGTCTCCGGCGCCGCCGCAGTATCGGCCCACCAGTTGGGAAGCCCTGGCGAAACAGCTGCAGCACGGGGAACAAGGCCCTCTGCTCTCGCAACAGGGCGAAGAGGCGCGAATCTCGTTAGCCGGCGCCCAGGACAAGCTGCTGCTGATGGTGCAGGGAGACGGAAGCCCCGCCATACCGGAGGGATCGGCGCCTTCCAGCCATATCCTCAAGCCGGACATTCGTGGCCTGAGAGGGGTATGGTCCACCGCCATCAACGAGACCTTCTGCATGCGGCTGGCCGCCGAACTCGGGCTCGACGTCGCGGAGGCCGGCTACCAACCCGACACCCGCGCCTGCCTCGTTCGTCGATACGACAGGGTTCCCGACGAACAGGGCGGGCTGCGGCGCCTGCATCAGCTCGACTTCTGCCAGCTCGCCGGCACGCCCTCGCTGATCAAGTACGAAAGCGATGGCGGCCCCGGTCTGGCGCGCTGCCGTGACCTCCTGCAGGAGGTCGGCACACCGGCAAAGGATTTGCAGCGGCTGATCGCCTGGTTCTTCTTCAACCTGCTGATCGGCAACAACGACAGTCACGCCAAGAACCTTGCCATCCTCTACGCTGATGAAGGCCCACGGCTGGCGCCGTTCTACGACCTGATGAGCACGACACTGTATAGCGGCCTCTCGCGCCGCTTCGCGTTTTGCATCAGTGGTGAAGTTCGGCCCGGCAGCATCGATCGTCCACACCTCGAAGCGCTAGCTCGTTCGATGCGGTTCCAACCACGCTACTTCCTGCGTCAGGGGCTCGAACTCGCCGAACGCATGCCGTCAGCGATCGACAGTACCCTCGCCACACTGGGTGCCAAGGCCCATCACGGCACGGAGCAGACGCTGCTGGAGAGGTTGCAGCAGCGGCTGCAGAACAACTGTAGCAAGCTGCCTGAGCGGTGGTCGGTTGGCCAGGCTTGAACCGACGAGGGCCTCTCCTTCATTGGTCGCGGCTTTGAGCCGGGACATTTAGCCGAGCCGGGTATTGCCCTCGGCATCGATGGGAAAGGCGGGGTTGTACGCCACCTCCCAGAGGTGACCGTCGGGGTCGGCGAAATAGCCGGAGTAGCCGCCCCACTCCGCCCGGCTAGCGGGCTTGACGATCCGCCCGCCAGCCCGCTCCGTTTCGCTCAGCACGAGATCCACTTCGGGCTCCGAGCGCACATTGTGGGCCAGGGCGATGCCGGCGAAGCCGCCGCTCTCACCCCCCACCCCGGCATCACGTGCCAGGGCGGCGCGGGAATAGAGCGACAGGATCAGCCCGTTGAGCTGGAAGAAGACCACCTCGCCCTCCACCGCCAGGCCCACCTCCCAGCCCAACCCCTCCTCATAGAAGCGCCGCGCCCGCGCCAGATCCCCGACGCCCAGGGTGATCAGACTGATGCGCTGTTCCATCACGGGTCCTCCTGATGGGATCCCCCTTCTCGATTAGCTACACCATAGCAGTCCGACAAAGTCGTCGGCGTTGCCTGCCGCTTGCCGAGGCAGCGAGCCACAGGCGCCCAGGCCAGTGACCGATACCCCAGAAACAGGAAACCCGCCACGGGGGCGGGTTTCCTGAAGACTGGCAAGGCGGCAGGTCTCACTCCCACTCGATCGTCGCGGGCGGCTTGCTGCTGACATCGTAGGTCACGCGGGAGACGCCGGTGATCTCGTTGATGATGCGGTTGGAGACCGTTTCCAGGAGCTCGTAGGGCAGGTGGGCCCAGCGGGCGGTCATGAAGTCGATGGTCTCCACGGCGCGCAGGGCGATGACCCACTCGTAGCGGCGGGCGTCGCCGACCACGCCGACCGATTTGACCGGCAGGAAGACGGCGAAGGCCTGGCTGGTCTTGTGGTACCAGCCGGAGTTGTGCAACTCCTCGATGAAGATGGCGTCGGCCTCGCGCAGGATGTCGGCGTACTCCTTCTTCACCTCGCCGAGGATGCGCACGCCCAGGCCCGGCCCCGGGAAGGGGTGGCGGTAGACCATGTCGTAGGGCAGGCCGAGCTCGAGGCCCAGCTTGCGCACCTCGTCCTTGAACAGCTCACGCAGCGGCTCCACCAGCGTGAGCTTCATGGTCTCGGGCAGGCCACCCACGTTGTGGTGGGACTTGATCACGTGGGCCTTGCCGGTCTTGCTGGCGGCGGACTCGATCACGTCCGGGTAGATGGTGCCCTGGGCCAGGAACTCCACGCCCTCGATCTTGCTGGCTTCCTGATCGAAGACGTCGATGAAGGTGTTGCCGATCGCCTTGCGCTTGGCTTCCGGGTCGGCAACGCCCTCGAGCTTGCCGAGGAACAGCGCCTCGGCGTCGACGCGGATCACCTTCACACCCATATGCCGGGCAAAGGTCTCCATCACCTGGTCGCCCTCGGCCTTGCGCAGCAAGCCATTGTCGACGAACACGCAGGTCAGCTGGTCGCCGATCGCCTTGTGCAGCAGGGCCGCCACCACCGAGGAGTCGACACCGCCGGAGAGGCCGAGCAGCACGTGGCGGTCGCCCACCTGCTCGCGCACGCGGGCGATCTGGTCCTCGATGATCTGTGCCGGGGTCCAGAGACGCTCGGCGCCACAGATCTCCAGCACGAAGTGCTCGAGGATGCGCTGGCCCTGCAGGGTGTGGGTCACCTCGGGGTGGAACTGCACCCCGTAGAAGCGCTTCTCCTCCCAGGCCATGGCGGCGATGGGGCAGCTCGGGGTGGAGGCGGTGACGGAGAACTCGGCAGGCACCCGGGCCACCTTGTCGCCGTGGCTCATCCAGACATCGAGCAGGCTCTTGCCGGTGTCGTGGTCGATGTGGTCGGAGATGTCGCGGAACAGCGCGGTCTCCTCATCGACACGGATCTGGGCGTAGCCGAACTCGTGAACATGGGAGCCCTCGACGGCGCCACCGAGCTGCTCGGCCATGGTCTGCATGCCGTAGCAGATGCCCAGCACCGGCAGGTCCATCTCGAACACGCACTGGGGCGCACGGGGCGAGCCCAGCTCGGTGACGGATTCCGGGCCACCGGCGAGGATGATGCCGCTGGGAGCGTACTCGCGGATCTCGGCCTCGGTGATGTCAAAGGCGCGGACCTCGGAATAGACGCCGATCTCGCGCACCCGGCGGGCGATCAGCTGAGTGTACTGGGAGCCGAAGTCGAGGATCAGAATCTTGTGGGCGTGAATATCGGTCATGGGGCCTTTCCTTTGAGAGGCAGGGGCCCGGAAACACGAAAGCTGGAAGCGGCGCGGCCACTTCCAGCTTCAAGCTTCCGGCTTCAAGCTTGGGTTAACCCGCCCGGTAGTTCGGGGCTTCCTTGGTGATCTGCACGTCGTGCACATGGGACTCGTTGAAGCCGGCCCCGGTGATCTGCACGAACTGCGGCCGAGTGCGCATCTGCTGGATATCGGTGCAGCCGGTGTAGCCCATGGAGGCGCGCAGGCCGCCCATCAGCTGGTGAACGATGGCGCTCATCATGCCCTTGTAGGGCACGCGGCCCTCGATGCCTTCCGGTACCAGCTTCTCGGCGCCGGCGTTCTTGTCCTGGAAGTAGCGATCGGCGCTGCCCTGACTCTGGGCCATGGCGCCCATAGAGCCCATACCGCGGTAGGCCTTGTAGGTGCGACCCTGGAACAGCTCGACCTCGCCCGGGGCCTCTTCGGTGCCGGCCAGCAGGCCGCCGACCATCACGCAGCTGGCCCCGGCGGCAATCGCCTTGGCCAGGTCGCCGGAGAAACGCACGCCGCCATCGGCGATCAGCGGGATGTCGTAGGGCTCGAGCGCCGCGGCGACGTTGGAGACCGCGGTGATCTGCGGCACACCCACGCCGGCGACGATTCGGGTGGTGCAGATGGAACCGGGGCCGATGCCCACCTTGACGCCGTCGGCACCGGCCTCTGCCAGGTCCTTCGCCGCCTCGGCGGTGGCGATGTTGCCGCCCACCACCTGGATCTGCGGGAAGGCTTCCTTCATCCAGCGCACCCGGTCGATCACGCCCCTGGAGTGACCATGGGCGGTATCGACGATGATCACGTCCACGCCGGCCTCGACCAGTGCAGCCACGCGGTCGGGCGTCTCGGCGCCGGTGCCCACCGCGGCGCCGACCAGCAGGCGGCCATCGGCGTCCTTGGCAGCCAGGGGGAAGGTGCGTGCCTTTTCGATGTCCTTGAAGGTGACCAGACCGCGCAGGTGGAAGCGATCATCCACCACCAGCATCTTCTCGACACGGTGTTCCTGCATCTTGCCCTTGATGACGGCAAGGTCGGTGCCCTCGGTCACCGTCACCAGGCGATCGCGTGGGGTCATGATGTCGGAGACGCTGTCGCCGTGGTTGGGCTGGAAACGCATGTCACGCTCGGTGACGATGCCCACCAGGGCCTCGCCTTCCACCACCGGGAAGCCGCTGAAGCCATGCTCCTGGGCCATGGCCAGCAGGTCTTCCAGCTTGGCCTTGGGACCCACGGTCACCGGGTCCTTGACGATGACACTCTCGTGCTTCTTGACCTTGCGCACCTCGGCGGCCTGGTGGGCGATGGTCATGTTCTTGTGGATGATGCCGATGCCGCCTTCCTGGGCCATGGCGATGGCCAGGCGGGCCTCGGTCACGGTATCCATGGCCGCGGAGACCAGGGGAATGTTGAGGAACAGGTCGCGGGTCAGGCGGGTCCGGAGGCTGACGTCCTTGGGCAGGACCTCGGAGTAGCCGGGAACGAGCAGTACGTCGTCGAACGTAAGCGCTTCTTGGGCCATACGGAGCATAAGCGGCAACACCCAGTGAGCTGGAGGGGAGGGAGAAAGTTAATCCCCCATTATAGCGGCCAAGGGGGGGTGACGTCATCCAGGGGGGGAGTGGTTTCAGCGTGCCGAATTGGCTTACCGGCCGTTACATTAGGCATCATGTCATTACCCTCGCGCTCAGCCGCCGTGAACTATGCTGCAAATGGTCCCGAGCGGTGCTTCGGGACTCCCCCCCTCTGAAGGAAGGAGCGTGTCATGAACTGGGATCAGGTCGAAGGCAAGTGGAAGGAAGTGAAGGGTAAAGCCCGCTCCAGCTGGGGCGAGCTGACCGATGATGAGCTTGACCAGGTTGCCGGAAAGCGCGAGCAACTCATCGGCAAACTCCAGCAGAAGTATGGGCTGGCTCGCGAAGAGGCCGAAAAGCAGGCCGACAACTGGGCGCGGGACCTCTGACCCTCTCTTCCTGATTTGAACTGAACACATACGGAATCAAGCGCCCAAGGAGAGAATCATGCGCAAACAGGCACTCGCCATCGCCGTCCTGGCCGGCGGCCTTGCCCTCGGCGCCCAGGCCCAGCCGGCCTACGAGCCCCAGGGTCTCTACTCCGCCGAGGACATCCTCGACGCCGACGCCTACCTGACCAGCGACCCGGATGAGCGCGTCGGCGAGGTCGAGGACATCCTCTTCGACGAGGCGATGCAGGTCACCGCCCTGGTGATCGAGAGCGGCAGCGTGCTGGGGCTGGGTGGCCGGGAATTCATCGTCGAGTCGGGCCGGTTCACCCTCATCACCCACGTCGATGACGATGGTGAGACCGAGCACCGCGTGATGCTGGAGGCCAGTGCCGAAGAGCTAGCTGGCTATCCGGTCTACAACGACGACTGGTGGGAGCGGGCCCGCGAACGCTCCCGAGAGGCCTGGCTGCAGACCCAGGAGGGCGCCGAGAGCGCCTGGCAGACCACCCAGGAAGGGGCCGAGCACGCCTGGGAAACTACTCGCAAAAATGCCCGGCGGGCCTGGGAAGCGGCACGTGACGCGGTGGGCGCCGACGACTGATTCGCCTTCCCGCCAACGCCACTTGCCGCCGCCAAATCGCCGCCGGGCTCCGCGCCCGGCGGCGCTGCGTCAAGGGGCTCGGGTCGGGCGCCATAGGGCCACCGGCGGCATGGTAGGCTAAGGGCGCCAACCCCAGGAGCCGAGTCCATGCCCGCCGCCACCGACGCCCTCTCCGTCAGCGAAGTGAACCACCGCGCCCGCCAGACCCTGGAGCGGGACTTCGGCGAGCTGTGGGTGGAGGGCGAGCTCTCCGGGGTGTCGCGGCCGAGCTCCGGCCACCTCTACTTCACCCTCAAGGACGACCAGGCCCAGCTGCGCTGCGCGCTATTTCGAACCCGCGCCCGCTTCGTGGCCGCTCCCATGCGAGACGGCGATCGTGTGCGGGTGCGAGGAAGGCTGTCGATCTTCGAGCCCCGTGGCGACTACCAGCTGATCGCCGAGGCCGTTCAGGCGGCCGGGGTCGGCGAATTGCTGGCCGCCTTCGAACGGCTCAAGGCGAAGCTCGCCGCGGAGGGGGTGTTTGCCAACGCCAGGCCCCTGCCCTGCCCGCCCCGCCACCTGCTGGTGCTCACCTCGCCCACCGGCGCGGCAATCCGCGACGTGCTGGCGGTACTGGCGGCGCGCTGGCCGCTGGCCCACATCACCCTGATCCCGGTGCCGGTGCAGGGCCGCGAGGCGGCGCCGGCGCTGATCGCGGCACTGGGGCTGCTCAATCGCCAGCCGGCGCTGGACCCGAGCCGCGATGCCATCCTGATCACCCGCGGCGGCGGCAGCCTGGAGGACCTGTGGGCCTTCAACGACGAGCATCTGGCCCGGGCGATCTTCCATTCGCGCCTCCCGGTGATGTCCGCGGTGGGACACGAGGTGGACGTGACCCTGGCCGACTTCGCCGCCGACGCCCGTGCGCCGACGCCCTCGGCCGCTGCCGAACAGCTGGTGCCGGACCGGCGCGAGCTGGCTCGCCGCCTCGGGGCGCTGGAAGCACGCCTGGGCCGCGGCGCCGAGGGGCGCCTGGAGCGCGAGGCCCAGCGGCTCGACCACCTGCGCGCCCGGCTGCGCCATCCCGGCGAGGTGCTGGTGCGCCGCCGCGAGGCGCTGGGCCTGCTGCAGGGGCGACTGACCCGCGCCCTTGCCGGACGCCTCGAGGCCGAGCGTCGTCACCAGCACCAGCTGGCCACCCGCCTGGCCGCCCACGCGCCGGCACGGGGCTTGAAGGAGGCAGGCGAGCGCCTCGCGCGGGCCAGGTCGCGGCTGCACACTGCCATGCCCCGACAGCTGGCGGGCCACCGCCAGCAGCTGGCGGCGGTGGCGCGAGAGCTGCAGGCGGTAAGCCCCCTGGCGGTGCTGGGGCGCGGCTACGCCATTCTGGAAGACACCCGGGGCCAGGTGGTGCGCGGGGCGGCGGACGTCGTGCCCGGCCAGGCGCTCAGCGCCCGCCTGGGAGAGGGGCGTCTCGACCTCAGGGTGATCCGCGCCGACACCCGCGACACCACGCCGCGGGAGAGAACTCGATCAACTCGATAGATTTTGGAATATAGATATTCCAAAAAGAAATTCTTAAGCTTGTCTCGAACCGCCACTGGTCGTAGACCATCTCAAGCGGCACCATAGTACCCGATAGGTCCTCGCCCCCAGGCACCTCGCCACGTCGGACGGAGGCCTGTCCCAGCCAGCAAGGAGTCATACCATGTCACTGCGTATCAATGATGTCGTACCGGATTTCGAAGCCGACACCAGCCAGGGCCCCATTCGCTTCCACGACTGGATCGGCGACAGCTGGGCCATCCTGTTCTCCCACCCCAAGGACTTCACGCCGGTCTGCACCACCGAATTCGGCGCCGTCGCCAGGCTCAACGCCGAGTGGCAGAAGCGCGGCACCAAGGTGATCGGCATCTCGGTGGATGGCGTGGAAGAGCACAAGCAGTGGATCAACGACATCGCCACCTATGCGGGCTGTGATGTCGGCTTCCCGATCATCGCCGACGAGGACCTGAAGGTCGCCAAGCTGTTCGACATGCTGCCCGCCGACGCCTATCTGCCGGACGGCCGCACCCCGGATGACAGCGCCACCGTGCGCGCCGTGTTCATCATCGGGCCGGACAAGAAGCTCAAGCTTTCCATGACCTACCCGATGAACGTCGGCCGCAACTTCGCCGAGGTACTGCGCGCCCTCGATGCCCTGCAGACCGCCAACGGCGTCGGGGTGGCTACCCCCGCAGACTGGACCTTGGGGCAGGACGTGATCGTCCCGCTGTCGCTGTCCGACGAGGACGCCAAGGCCAAGTTCGGAGATATCGAGAAGGTCTTTCCCTACCTGCGCAAGGCCAAACTACCCAACTAACGCCGCCGACGGCCCACGGGGCCGTCCGGCCGCCGCGCCTGACGCTCCCTGCTCCCGGCAGGGGGCGTCTTTCGTTGCGCGGGTCAGCAATGCCCGGCGCTACTCCTCGGCGACGCGGGCGCCCGGCTTGAAGGCGCCGGGCTCCAGGTCGTGGCGCCCCAGCAGCTTGTAGAAGTCGGTACGATTGCGCCCGGCGATGCGCGCCGCCTGGGTGACATTGCCCTCAGTGATCTTGAGCACCTTGATCAGGTAGCTGCGCTCGAAGGCGGCCCGGGCGTCATTGAAGGTGGGCAGGGCGCTGTCCTCGGCGATCAGGGCCTGGGACACCAGCGCCTCGGGAATCATCGCCGTGCTGGTCAGCGCCACGCACTGCTCCACCACGTTGACCAGCTGACGCACATTGCCGGGCCAGGCGCTGGCGGCCAGCAGGTTGAGCGCCTCCGGCGAGAAGCCCTTGACGAAGGGCTTGTGACGCTCCGCTGCCTTGGCCACCAGGTGCTTGGCCAGCAGCGGTACATCCTCGGCGCGTTCCTTGAGGGCCGGCAGGCGCAGGTTGACCACGTTGAGGCGGTAGTAGAGGTCCTCGCGGAACTCTCCCTCGCGCATGGCACGGTCAAGGTCGCGGTGGGTGGCCGAGATGATGCGCACATCGATGGGGGTCGACTGGGTGGAGCCCAGTGGACGGATCTGGCGCTCCTGCAGGGCACGCAGCAGCTTCACCTGCAGCGGCAGCGGCATGTCGCCGATCTCGTCGAGGAACAGGGTGCCCCCATCGGCGGCCTGGAACAGGCCCTTGTGCTCGCTTACCGCGCCGGTGAAGGCGCCCTTGGCGTGGCCAAACAGCTCACTCTCGAGCAGTTGCTCCGGTAGCGCGCCACAGTTGATTGCCACGAAGGGCTTGTCGGCGCGGCGGCTCACCCGGTGAATGGCATTGGCCAGAAGCTCCTTGCCGGAGCCGGAAGCACCGGTGACCAGCACGCTGACATCGGAACTGGCCACCATGCGCGCCTGTTCGAGAATCCGCTCCATCACCGGGCTTCGGGTGATGATCTCGGCGCGCCAGGCGTCGTCGCCCTCGAGGGCGGGCCCCGGCGCCTGAGCCAGTGCATCATCGATGGCGGCAAACAGCTCGTCGCGGTCCACCGGCTTGGTAAGGAAGCTGAACACCCCCTGGCGGGTGGCGCTGACCGCATCGGGGATCGAGCCGTGGGCGGTGAGCAGGATCACCGGCAACCCCGGTGCCTGGCGCTGCACCTCCTGGAACAGTGCCAGGCCGTCCATCTCGTCCATGCGCAGGTCGGTCAACACCAGCTCCGGGCGATCCAGCTCCAGGGCCTTGAGCGCCTCGCGGCCGCTCTCGGCGGTGGTGACCCGGAAGCCGCGGCTCTCCAGGCGCATACCCAGTAGCTTGAGCAGGCTGACGTCGTCATCCACCAGCAGGATATGCGGGCCGGCCGCGCCGCGCGGGCCCGATGCCGTACTGCCCGCCGTTCGGGCGCCCTGGGCGTGGGCCTGCAGATGCAGGGAGGTGGCGTGCTTCACGTCGTTCTCCTGTCATTCGGTCTGCTGTCGAAGGTTGATGCTCTGCTCGATGGCGGTGAGCGCCTCGAGCTTCTCGGCCAGGGCGGTGTTCTTCTCTTCCAGCGCCGCGCGGCGTTGCTCGGTACCGGCCAGTTCCCCGCGGACACTCTCCAGGCGACCGGCCATGGAGCGACGTCCTTCCAGCTCGTTCAGCCAATACCGCAGCAGCGGCTGCAATGCCACCGGCGCCGCGGCCAGATCGGCCTTGTAGAGGTCCGCTGCCTGATCCCACTGGCCCTCGCTGCCCCAGGCCAGGGCCACGGCCCGCGCCAGGCGGCGCTCGGCGGCACTGCCCTGGAGCCGGGTAAGCATGGCGTCGCGCCAGGCGCGATCGCCGCGCTGTGAGGCGAGACCGAAGGCTACCCAGTCATGCAGCAGACATGCCTCGTCGGCGAAGCCGGGAATCTCGGCCTGACAGCCGCTGGCCGACGACGACGCCACGCTGAGCGCGGGTCGCGACGGCTGGGCAAAGGGCGACTCCGGAAGCAGCTCACAGCCGGCCAGCCACAGGCCGATCGCGCAGGCCAGCAGGGGGCGTAGTCGCATGGCGTCAGTTCCTTGCATGGTGGCCCGCCTCCAGAGCGGGCATCCGGGAATGGGAAAGTTCGGCGGCAGGCATCCGCAGCGGCAGCGTCAGCCGGAAGCAGACCGCCAGCCGGGGATCCTCCACCAGCTCTAGCAGGCCACTCTGAAGCCGGGCGCAATCGAAGGCCACCGAGAGACCGATGCCGGAGCCCTTCAGCGGCCCCTTGCGCCGAGTGCTGCCCTGGTAGAAGGCCTCGAACAGCCGGGGGCGGTCCGCTTCGGCAATGGGCTCGCCGCTGTTGGCCACCTCCAGTACCAGTCGATCCCGGCGGCACCGGGCACGGATCTCCAGTTCGCCACCATCCGCGCCGTAGGCGATGGCATTGGACACCAGGTTGTCCAGGATCCGCGCGGTGGCGGTACGATCCAGCGACCACTCCAGCGGGCCATCGAAGCAGCTGACCGTCATGCCCTTGTTGGCCAACGCCAGGCGGTGCTTGGCCAGCACCTCCCTGACCACGACGGCGATATCGAGTCCCTCCGGGGTGACCTGGCGGTTGTGCTGCAGCAGGTTGTAGTCGAGCAGCTGCTCGATCAGCCGCTGCAGTTCGGCGCCGCTGGCGTCGATCAGCTCGAGGACTTCGAGCTGGCGCGGGGTGAGCTCGCCGGCCACGCCGTCGGCGAGCAGCGCCGACCCCTCGCGTACGCTGGCCAGGGGGGTCTTGAGTTCATGGGACATATGGCGCAGGAACTGCTGCTTCTCGGCCTCGAGCTCATCCAGCCGCGAGGCGAGCCAGTCGAGGCGTTCGTCGAGCTGAACCAGCTCGGCCGGGCCCTGCACGGATCGAACCGCATCGCGGGGGGCCCCGCTGCCGATGCCGAGGATGCGCCGCTCCAGCTGGCGCACCGGCCGGATGATCAACCAGGAGAAGAGCAGCATCAGAACAAGGCTCGCCGAGACCAGCGCCGCAGTCTGCAGCCATAGCCGCGCCTGCACCGCCTCGGCGCGTTCGCGAATGGCCTCGATGCGGCTGTCGATGTGTCGGTTGGTGGCGCGCCGTATCGCCTCGGTGCGTTCGGCGAAAGCGGGAAACAGCACCAGTTGTTCCTGGAACGCCTCCATGGGCAGGTCGGGCAACCGCTCCAGCGTCTCGAGCTGGCGCTCCAGCACCGCCACATCGCGCTCCTCGCCGAGCAGCTCCCGTTGCTGCGCGAGGACGGCCCGATACTCCTCGAGGCGCTCGGCGTAGATCTCAAGCAGGCTCTCCTGCTCCACCACCGCATACTGGCGGGCACTGCGCTCCATCTCCAGCGCCAGGGCCCCGAGGGTACGCGCGCGGCGGGTCTCCTCCACCGCCTGGCGGGCGCTGACATCGGCCAGGCGCGACAGCTCAGTGAGCGCCTGGCCGGCCTGGAACATCAGCACGCCAAGCGGCAACATCACCACCAGGAAGGCGAGAAGGACGAGTTGAAACAGCGAGCGGGGGCGCCAACGACGCGTCACACGGATGGTCATATCCAGCATTCTTTGCAGGATGGTGAGTGGCAGAAAAGCAGGAGATACCGCCATCTTCTTGACCTTAGGATACCAGAGTTCTGCCAGCCGACGCGGCACCGTGCTTCCCGCGACCCCTCGGCCCGGCGGAAAAAAAAGGGCCGGCAGAGCCGGCCCAAGTACGCAGGGAACTGAAGGGTCTGGAAGGAGAGCCGAGGACCGCCTGACCGATACACTCGACGCGCTTCCCATGGGCCCGAAGGCCCCGAAGCCATATGGATCCCTTCGCCGACAGGGGCTGGCTCCACATGTGGGTGGCAGACCATCGCCTGATCCACCGCCCTGCTTCGTTCCTGGCACCACCGCCTCGGCCGGACCGATGGCGATGCTGCGCGATTCGATCCCCCCTGAGGGGGAGAGGCATCCTTGCCAGGGCATCCTTGCCCCTTGTGGTACACGTCCCTGACTACGTCGGTACCCGTCTCATCGCAACCTTGAGTCACACATCGCTAGGAGCAGACGCTGACCGCTTCGGGAGCCGGGCGCACAGGGCAGTGTTTGCCCGCCTCCCTTGGCGGTCGAAGACGGTTCGAGCCGTAATGAACCGTCTCCGTTGCTCACCAAGAGTATTGCGATCAGCGTGCCATAAAAGATCATATTCTTTATAAATCAGTATTTTAAAAAACAAAAGGCAGGCAGAAAACGACCAGAAGGGAGAAACAGGGGCGCAAGCGGGCCCTTGATGGCGATATTCTGTTGCCAACCGGCGACAGCTTTTATCGGCCAGCGATATAGCCTTTAATAATCAGCGGGTTGAAGTGTCACCGCCTGGCGACACCCGGAGCCGGAGCGACGCAGAAATGCGACTCCCCAGCCCCGGGCAGCGAATCAACAAGGAAGAAGGCGCCTCAGCCGCGCCCGGCGGCCAGCGGTTTGACCAGGATCTTGGACTTGCGGGCGTGGTTGTAGGCGTCACGCTTGAGTGTCGGCAGCTCGTCGATATCGGCCAGGCGAAAGCCATGTTCGAAGAACCAGTGGGTGGTATGGGTGGTGAGGGCGAAGAGCGAGGCCAGTCCGAGGCGCCGGGCACACCGCTCGACCTCGGCCAGCAGCAGTTCGCCGCGGCTGCCGCCGCGGTAGTCGCCGTGCACCGCCACGCAGGCCAATTCCCCCATGTCGGCGGCATCGAAGGTGTGCAGGGCGGCACAGCCGATGATCATGCCGTCGCGCTCGATCACCAGGTAGTCGTCGATCTCGTGTTCGAGGCGCTCTCGGGAGCGCGGCACCAGCATGCCGCGGTGCTCCAGGGGCTCGAGAAGCTCCAGCAGGCCGCCGATGTCGGCCAGCTCCGCCGGACGTAGCTGCTCGTAGCGATGCTGGGTGATCATGGTGCCCACCCCGTCACGGGTAAACAGCTCGCCGAGCAGGGCGTCATGGTCGTGCCATGAGAGCAGGTGGGTGCGCGCCACTCCGTGACGGGCGGCCTGACAGGCAGCCTCCAGATGGCGCGACAGCTCGCTGCCGGACGCCACCTGGCCGAGCAGCGGCTCGGCCTCGTCGGGGGTCAACTGTCGCTGCATCTGGCCACTCTGGTCGAACAGCCCGCTGGCCTCGCCGAGCAGGATCAGCTTGTCGGCACCCAGGGCCATGGCGGCGTGCTGAGCTACGTCGGAGGCGTTGAGGTCGAACACCTCACCGGTGCTGGAGAAGCCCAGCGGCGGCAGTACCACCAGCGAGCCGCGCTCCAGCAGCCCCTGAATAGCCGCGGCGCGCACCCGGCGCACCTCGCCACTGCGGTCGAAGTCGACCCCGTCGCGAACCCCCAGCGGTTTGGCCATCACCAGGTTGCCCGAGACGGCGGTAAGCTCGACGCCGTGCATGGGGGTGTTGGGTAGCCCCAGCGACAGCCGCGCTTCAAGCCACAGGCGCTGTTCGGCGGCGACTCGCTCGATGCAGGTCATCACCGTCTCATCGGCGATCCAGCGTCCCTGGTGGAGACCAGGCGCGATGCCGGCCTCGTCCAGGGCCTGCTGTACCTGGGGGCGAATGCCGAACACCACCACCAGGCGCACGCCCAGGGTGTGCAGCAGCGCCAGGTCCTGAATCAGCTGCTCCCCTCGCCCTCGCGCCATTGCCTCTCCCTCGATCAGGATGACGAAGGTGCACCCGCGGTGGGCGTTGATGTAGGGCGACGAGTTGCGGAACCAGTCGACAAAGGGGAAGCGTGTGTCCAAGAACCTCTCTCCGGCAGCGGGATGCATGAGTGTTGAGCAGACGTTCGATAATAGCAGCCACCAAAACGACGGCACCACCGACAGACGCATGACGGCCCGTACCGGGGCGGGCCGTCATGCCTTGCTTGGCGCTCGGCGCTGGCCGGCAACGGCTAGCCGAAGATTACCTTGAAGGTAAAGAAGAAGACGATGGAGAGGCCGGCACCGGCTGGCAAGGTGATCAGCCAGGACATCACGATGGTGCCGATCACCCCCAGGTTGAGCGCCGCCATGCCGCGGGCCAGGCCCACGCCGAGAATCGCCCCCACCAGGGTGTGGGTGGTGGAGATCGGCAAGCCGGTGCCCGAGGCCAGCACCACGGTGGTGGCAGCGGCCAGGGTCGCGGCAAAACCACGACTCGGGGTCAGTTCGGTGATGCCGGTGCCCACGGTGGCGATCACCTTGTGGCCGTAGGTGACCAGGCCGAAGACGATGCCGCCGCCGCCCAGCACCAGCACCCACCAGGGCACCAGGGCGGCGCTGTCGATGACGCCGTCACTGCGCACCACGCTGATCACCGCGGCCAGTGGGCCGACGGCATTGGCGACGTCGTTGGAGCCGTGGGCGAAGGCCATGGCACAGGCGGTGAAGATCATCAACACGCCGAACACCCGCTCCACGTTGCTGAAGCCGAAGTGGTCATCGGCGCGGCGCTCGTAGACCACGCGCCCCTGCATCACGATGCCGATGCCCATGATGATCGCCCCGAACAGCAGGGAAAGCAGGAAGCTCTGGCTGAAGGTGAGATCGAGCCCCACATGGGTCAGTCCCTTGGTCAGGGTGACCATGGCGACAATGAAGCCCACCAGGAAGACATAGACCGGCACGTAGCGCTTGGCCGCGGCGAAGGGGTCATGGGACTCGAAGATCAGGTGCTGTACCGATTTGAACAGCACGAAGGCGATGGTGCCGGCCAGCAGCGGCGAGATCAGCCAGCTCGAGGCGATGGTGCCAACCTTGCCCCAGGCCACCGCCTCCACGCCCAGGCCCACGGCGCCGAAACCGACGATGGCGCCCACGATGGAATGGGTGGTTGAGACCGGCCAGCCCTTGGCCGAGGCGACCAGCAGCCAGATGGCCGCCGCCAGCAGCGCCGAGAGCATGCCGTAGACCAGCAGCTGAGGGTCGGCCTCGAGCAGCGCCGGGTCGACGATGCCGCCGCGGATGGTCGAGGTCACCTCGCCGCCGGCCAGCCAGGCGCCGAGAAACTCGAAGATCACGGCGATGATGATCGCCTGCTTGATGGTGATGGCCTTGGAGCCCACCGAGGTGCCCATGGCGTTGGCCACGTCGTTGGCACCGACACCCCAGGCCATGAAGAAGCCGAAGAGGCAGGCCAGGATGATGAAGATTTCGCCGTGCTGCGCGATGATCGACATAGGGGGTTCGTCCTATGTGGCTTGTCGGGAGTGGCGTGTCTGAACGGGGCCCGGGATCGCCGAGCCCCGCAGAGGGAGGGTCAGCGGGCCGTGAGGATCTGCAGGCGGCTGCCGACGCGCTCGGCACGGTCGGAGAGCTCACCGACCCAGTCGATGATCTTGTAGAGGAAGATCACGTCCACCGGCGGCAGCTCGCTCTCCAGCGCGAAGAGTCGGCGGCGAATGGCCACCTGCTGGCCATCGGCCTGGTGTTCGAGCACGTCCAACTGGCGGATCAGGCGATGCATCACATCGGAAACGTTGCGCCCGAACCCCGACTCCAGCAGCGCCTCGAGCTCCTCCATGGCCTGCCGGGCCTGGGCCACGCAGGCCACCGAGGTGCGCATGTAATCGCGCATGGGGTCGGCCAGAGACTCGGGCACCTTCATCTTGCGGCCGAGCATGATGCCGGTGATGTCGCGCACCTTGTTGGCCATCTTGTCCTGGACGCTGATCAGCTCCAGCAGGTCGGTACGTGAGACCGGCAGAAAGAGGGTGTTGGGCAAGTTGAGGCGAAGCTCGGTCTTGAGCTCGTCGGCCTCGTGCTCCAGGCGCGTGATGGTCTCGCGAATCCTGGCGGCCTCGGCCCAGTCGCCGACCAGGGAGGCCTCGAAGAAGGGCAGCAACTGGTCGGCGCACTCATGCGCCTTGACGATATGCGCCAGCAGCGGCTGGAATGGCGAGCGACCAAACATCGCCGAGAACGGATTGGGTGTCACCATGGGGTATCTGTGCACTAGGGAAATGGCGGCGACAGTATAGAGGCCGCTCCCGGGACCGTCATGGAAAAATCATCCAGAATTCATCGACACGAGGTGGCAATGCCATGAGTCACGAGATAGAGCTGAAGCTCGCCCTGGGCCCGGAAGGCCCGACGGCGCTGCGTTGCCACCCCCTGCTGGCGGGCCTTGCCTGTGTGGTCCAGCGGCTCGGCAATACCTACTTCGATACCCCTCAGGGTGACCTGGAGGCGGCCCGCATGGCGCTGCGCCTGCGGCGGGTCGACGGTCGCGTACTGCAGACGGTGAAGACCCGAGGCGAAGGCGGCGGCGGACTGTCTCGGCGTGGCGAGTGGGAGTGGGAGGTGCCCGGGCCGGGGCTGGACCTCGAGGGGTTGGCGAACCTGCCGCCGGCAACGCTCGGCCAGGAAGTGCTGGAACGGCTTACCCCTCGCTTCACCACCGACTTTCATCGCGAAACCCGCATGCTCGACCACGCCGGGGCGCGCATCGAGCTGGCGCTGGACGAGGGTGAGATCGAGGCCGACGGGCGGCGGGTGGCGATCCGCGAACTGGAGCTGGAACTCAAGGCCGGCGAGCCCGAGGCGCTCTGGTCGCTTGCCGAGGCGCTGGCCGGCTCGGTGCCGCTGCGCGCCGCGGACACCAGCAAGGCCGCCCGAGGCGGCGCCCTGCTCGGCGGTGCCTGGCAGCTGCCCGAGGGAGGCACGCCCAGCGCCTGGCTGCATCGTGCCATAGTGGCGCTGGACGCCCTGGCCGATACTGGCGAAGAGGCCTGTCGCCAAGAGGCCAGGAATGCCTTGCAGCGCCTGGCCGAAGCGAACGGAGACGACACCGGCGAGACGGCCCGCGGGCTCGCCGAAGCGCTTTCGAACCCGGGCTGGCTGACCCCGGCGTTTGGCCTGGCCATGGTACGCCTGGCCCGCCGGCTGCCCGCCGACAACGCCCTCGCCTGAACCTCGTCTCCTCGAAGCGGCCCCAGGAAACATGCTATGAATCTCGAATTCAAACCCGGCGGAGAAGGCCTGCGCACCCGCACCTTCCAGATCATCTTCGAGTCGGATACCCCGGCGGCCAAGGGCTTCGATATCGCCCTGATCGTGACCATACTGGCCAGCGTGCTGGTGGTGATGCTCGACAGCGTGGAGGCCTATGCGGCGCGCTGGGGCGAGCTCTTCTTCTGGCTGGAGTGGGGCTTCACCATCGCCTTCACCCTGGAGCTGGCGATCAGGCTCTACTGCCTGGAGCGGCCGGCGCAGTACCTGAAGAGCTTCTACGGAGTGGTGGACGTCATCGCCATCCTGCCCACCTGGCTGGTGCTGATCATTCCCGGCGCACAATCGCTGGTGGTGGTGCGACTGCTGCGGGTACTGCGGATCTTCCGGATCCTGCGGATGATGCAGTTCGTCGGCGAGGGGCGGCTGCTGGTGGATGCCCTGAGGCGCAGCACCCACCAGATCTTCCTGTTCCTGTTCACCGTCTTCATGCTGGTGACCATCTTCGCCGCCCTGGTCTACCTAATCGAGCCGGATGAGGCGGGTTTCACCAGCATCCCCACCGCCGTTTACTGGGCCATCGTCACCCTGACCACGGTGGGCTACGGCGACATCGTGCCGGTCACCCCCATCGGACAGGCGATCTCGGTGATGGTGATGCTGATCGGCTACTCGATCATCGCGGTGCCCACCGGGGTGTTCTCGGCGGAGGTGATCCGCTCCATCCGTCAGGAGCGCTACTCCGACCAGGCCTGCCCCGGTTGCGGCCACGACCGCCATGAGAAACGCGCGAAGTACTGCCTGAGATGCGGCACCTGGCTCGACGAGGAGACACCTGAACCGCACCTCTCCGAGGAGGAGCAGGAGGCCTGGTGGCAGGCCCGTGAGGATGAGGACGAGGATGACGACAAGGACGAACGGAACCAGGAGACGCCGCCGGGCTGAGCCGGCGGCGTCAGTCGTGGCGGCGCGGGGGCCTACTCGCGGAAGGGCTCAACGTCGCCGCGCCCTTCGCGCAGGATCGTCGGCGGCAGCTCGCGCAGGTCCACCACGCTGGTGGGCTCCAGGTGGCAGGCGCCGCCGTCGATGATCAGGTCGAGTTGGGACGCGAAGCGGTCGCGGATCTCCTCGGCATCGGTCATCGGCAGCTCCTCGCCCACCGGAATCAGCGTCACGCTCATCAGCGGCTCGCCCAGCGCGTCGAGCAGCGCATGGGTGATGGCGTGGTCCGGCACCCGCACCCCGATGGAACGCCTCTTGGGATGCAGCAGCAGCCTCGGCACCTCGGTGGTGGCCGTCAGGATAAAGGTATAGGCACCCGGCGTATGGGCCTTGAGCAGCCGGAACACGGCGTTATCCACCTTGGCGTAGGTGCCGATCTCCGAGAGATCCGAGCAGACCAGGGTGAAGTTGTGCTTGTCGTCCAGCGAACGCAGCCGCTTGATCTTCTCGACGGCCTTCTTGTCGCCGAGGTGACAGCCCAGGGCGTAGCCCGAGTCGGTGGGATAGGCCACCACCCCGCCTGCACGGATGATCTGGATCGCCTGGTCGATCAGGCGCTTCTGGGGATTGTCGGGGTGGATCTGGAAGAACTGGCTCATGGTGTCGTTCCCTGTGCAAAGGCCATGCGGATCATGTGTGACTATAGCGCGCCGACGCAAGCGGCCAGCCTGGGGTGGGTCCACACCGGCGGCGTGGCGGTACGCGGCACCGGGCTCATGCTGCCCGGGGCCAGGTGGCCGCCGGGAAAATGGAAATCGCTGCCCAGCGAGGCGTAGAGCTCCCGCTCCTGGAGCTGGCGGGCCAGGTCGCGAGTGGCATCGGCGTTCTGGAAGCCGCTGACCAGTTCGGCGGCCTGGCCGCCCGCCTCGCGGAAGGCATCCAGCAGCAGGCCGCGCTTGCGCCGGGTCAGGCCGTGGCGCAGCGGATGAGCCAGCACCGCCACGCCGCCCGCGGCGACGATCCAGGCCACCGCCTCGGCGATCTGCGGCCAGTGGGACTTAACGTCACCGGCCTTGCCGTCACCCAGGTGCTTCTTGAAGGCGGTGGCGATATCGGGCACCAGGCCCGCTGAGACCAGCGCCCGGGCGAAGTCGGGCCGGCCCAGGGGGCGCTCGCTGCCGGCCTGCTCCCGGGCCCTGGCCAGGGCATCGGCCAGGCCGATCTTCTCCAGCCGCTCGGCGATCTTGAGCGCTCGCCGCTCCCGGGCCTGGGCCTGGGACACCAGCCCATCGGCGAGAGGGCCGCGAGCGCCTTCCGGCAACAGCCCCACCACGTGGATGTTGTGGCCGCGCCACTGGGTGGAGAGCTCGGTGCCGGGGATCAGGGCAAGCCCCTCCCGCGCCGCGGCGGCGGCCGCCTCGGGCACACCGGCGAGGGTATCGTGGTCGGTCAGCGCCATATGGGTGAGACCCCGCGATCGGCATAGCGCCACCAGCGCTTCGGGCGACAGGGCGCCATCCGAGGCGGTGGAGTGCATGTGCAGATCGATGGACAGCGGTTGGGAGTCGCCCTCAAAACGGGCGGGAAGTCGGGACATTGGCATGACGCCGGCTGGGGACTTTGTCAAAATGGCTTTCCATGGTGCGCGTCAGGCCGTGCCCGGTCAATCACGGGCGCATCCTGCGGCACCAGCCGCCCAACCCGAGGAAACCACCGCCATGCTCTACGCCATCATCAGCGAAGACGTGAACAACAGCCTGGAACGGCGCCTCGCCGCTCGCCCGGACCACCTGGCCCGCCTCGAGGCCCTGCGCGAAGAGGGCCGCCTGGTGCTGGCAGGCCCCCACCCGGCCATCGACAGCGAGGATCCGGGTGAGGCAGGGTTCGCCGGCAGCCTGGTGGTCGCCGAGTTCGAGAGCCTCAAGGAAGCCCAGGCCTGGGCCGACGCCGACCCCTACATGATTGCCGGGGTCTACGCCAGGGTAACGGTGAAGCCGTTCAAGAAGGTCCTGCCCTGACCCTCTCCCTTCACGACACCTTGTCCACAGCCGAGTTTTGCACAGAGGCTGTGGATAACACTGTTGAAACGCCGCGGACGCTTTCCCCCAGCCGGCGTGGGACGCCGCCGCGGCGACATTGATCAGAGAGTGACCAGCCCCCTCCCATGACCACTCCCTTCGCGATGGAGCTACCGTGACCGCCGCCCCCGATGGCATGCCCCCGCTCGCCGCCCTGGAGACCGCCCGCCTCGACTGGCAACGCGACGACACCGGCGAGGAGGCCCCCCGCTCCACCGACTTCGACGATGTCTACTTCTCCCGCCACGTCGGCCGCGCCGAGACCGAGCATGTCTTCCTCGGCGGTAACCGGTTGCCGGAACGCTTCGCCGACTGGCAGGAGCGCCGCCCCTTCGCGATCGGCGAGACCGGCTTCGGCACCGGCCTCAACATGCTGTGCGCCTGGGCCTGCTTCGACACCCACGCCGCACCGGGGGCGCGGCTGCACCTGGTCTCCACCGAGAAGTTTCCGCTAGACCGCGAGGACCTCGCCCGAGCGCTGGCCATCTGGCCCGACCTGGCCGGCCGCGCCGAGGCGCTGGTGGTCCAGTGGCCCGAGCCGGTGGCGGGGGTGCACCGGCTGTGGCTCGGCCCACGCGTCACCCTGGACCTGCACTTCGGCGATGCTGCCGAGCGGCTCGCCCTGCTCGATGGCCGGGTCGACGCCTGGTTCCTGGACGGCTTCGCCCCGTCGAAGAACCCGGAGATGTGGCAGCCGGAGCTGTTCGAGGCCATGGCCGCGCACTCGCGCCCCGGCGCCACCTTCGCCACCTTCACCTGTGCCGGGGTGGTCAAGCGCGGCCTGGCGGCGACCGGCTTCGCCTGGCGCAAGATGCCGGGCTTCGGTCGCAAGCGCGAGATGCTGGCCGGTGAGATCGCCTCGCCGCCCACGGATGCTCGACGCACCACCACACCCTGGTTCACCCCGCCCCCGGCACGGCCGCCGCGCCGGGTGGCGGTGATTGGCGCCGGCATCGCCGGCGCCAGCGTGGCTGCTGCCCTGGCCGCGCGCGGCGTGGCGGTAACCCTGCTCGACCGTGAGAGCCCCGGGGCCGGTGGCTCCGGCAACGCCCAGGGGGTGCTCTACGTCAAGCTTGCCGCCGAAACCAACCACCAGAGCCGAGTCTATCTCGCCGGGCTGCTGCACAGTCGGCGCTGGCTGACGAGCCTCGACCCGGGCCAGAGCCTGTGGTCTCCCTGCGGCGTGCTGCAGCTCGCGCTCAGCGAGAAGGAGCAGGCACGCCAGGCGCATTTCCTGGAACGCCATCCGCTGCCGTCAGGCGTGGTGGAGGGAGTGTCCGCCGAGCAGGGCACCGAACGCGCCGGCATCAGGACAGGGGCACCGGCCCTGGACTACCCCCGGGCTGGTTGGGTGCGGCCAGACGCCCTCTGCCGACGGCTGACCGAGACGCCCGGCATCGTCTTTCGGCGGGCCGAGGTGATCCGCCTGGCGGCCGAGGGCGGCGGCTGGCGCCTGCTGCTCGGCGACGGCAAGACGCTTGACGCCGATCAGATAGTGATCGCCACGGCAACGCTGGCCAACCGCTTCGCCCAGACCAGTGCCCTGCCCCTGCAGCCGGTGCGCGGCCAGGTGAGCCGGCTGCGCCTGCCGCCTGCTGCCCCGGGCCTCGGCCGGGTGGTCTGCGCCGGTAGCTATGTGCCGCCACCGCTGGACGGCTGGCTCACCTTCGGCGCCACCTTCACCCCCAACGACGCCGACAGCGAGGTGCGCGAGAGTGACCACGCCGCCAACCTGGCGGAGTTCGAACGCACCCTGCCCGCCTACGCGGCGGCGCTGCGCGAGGCGGGGGCCGACCTCACCCCGCGTGGCTTAGAGGGCCGCGCAGGGGTGAGGGCGGCGAGCCCCGACAAGTCGCCCTACGCCGGCCCGGTGCCCGACGCCGAGGCGTGGCAGGAGGAGTACGCCGCGCTGGCCAGGGATGCGTCGCGCATCCCCGAGATCCCCGGACGCCACCATGCCGGGCTCTGGATCAGCGCCGCCCACGGCTCCCGGGGCCTGGCCAGCGCGCCGCTCTGCGCGGAGCTGCTGGCCTCGATGATCTGCGACGAGCCGCTGCCCCTGGAGCAGCCGCTGGTTGACCACCTCCACCCGGGGCGGAGGCTGATCCGCGATCTTATCCAAGGCAAGTGAACGCCCTAACCTTCTTCATCATCGGCCAGGTCGCGGCCGAAGGCGCGCCACTGGGCCAGGGTCATCACCTCGGTGGTCTCGGTCTGCAGGTCGTGGGCGATGATCAGCTCGCTGCGCTCGAGTTGGTGCCTGAGCTGGGCCACCCAGCCATTCATGCCCTCGTCGGTGTCGGTGGTGTCGTAGCCCTGGCGGGTGACGAAGGCCTCCAGCAGGGCATCCAGGGTCTCGGGAGGCAGCATCCGCCAGGGCACCTCGATAAAGCGTCCGCTCATGCCTCGCCCTCCCCGTCGTCACCTTCGTTCATATCACCCTCGCCGGCCTCCCAGGCAGCCAGCCATTCGAGGAAGGCCGCCTCGTCGAGCACCGGCACGCCCAGTTGCATGGCCTTCTCCAGCTTGCTGCCGGCGGCCTCCCCGGCCACCAGGCCGGCGGTCTTCTTCGACACGCTGCCGGCGACCTTGGCGCCCAGCGCCTGCAGACGCGCCTTGCCCTGGTCCCGGGTCATGCTCTCCAGGGTGCCGGTGAGTACCCAGGTCTGGCCGACCAGGGGCTGTGGCCGCTCGCCCACGGCCGCCTCCTCCCAGTGCAGGCCAGCGGCGATCAGGTCGTCGATGGTCTCGCGGTTATGGGGCTGACGGAAGAAGGTATGTACGTGGGCGGCGACGATGGGGCCCACGTCCTCCACCGCCTCGAGATCGGCCAGTTCGGCGCTCATCAGCGCTTCCAGGGTGCCGAAGTGACGCGCCAGGTTGGCCGCCGTGGCCTCACCCACCTCGCGAATCCCCAAGGCATAGATAAAGCGCGCCAGGGTCGTGGCCCTGGACTTGGAAAGCGCCGCCACCAGGTTCTCCGAGGACTTCTGCCCCATGCGCGGAAGAGTCGCGAGGCGCTCGGCCTCAAGGCGGAAGAGATCCGCCGGCGTAGTGACCCAGTCGCGCTCGACCAGCGCCTCGATCAGCTTCTCGCCGAGGCCATCGATATCCAGCGCCCGGCGCGAGGCGAAATGCTTGAGGGCCTCCTTGCGCTGGGCGGCGCAGTAGAGCCCGCCGGCGCAGCGTGCCACCACCTCACCCTCCAGGCGCTCGATCTCGGCGTCACACACCGGGCAGCGCTCGGGAAAGACGATCTCCCGGGCGTCCGGTGGGCGCAGCTCCTCCATCACCCGCACCACCTGGGGAATCACATCACCGGCGCGGCGGATGGCCACGGTGTCACCGATCATGACGCCGAGTCGACGGATTTCGTCGGCATTGTGCAGGGTGGCGTTGGAGACGGTGACGCCTGCCACCGTGACCGGCTCGAGGCGTGCCACCGGGGTGATGGCACCGGTGCGTCCCACCTGGAACTCCACGTCGTTGAGCCGCGTGGTCTGCTCCTGGGCGGGGAACTTGAAGGCGATGGCCCAGCGCGGCGCCCGGACCACGAAACCCAGTTCGCGCTGGCGGCGCAGATCGTCGACCTTGATCACCACGCCGTCGATGTCGTAACCCAGCCCATCCCGCTTCTCGCCCAGGCGCCGGCAGTAGTCGACCACGCCAGCCGGGCCCTTGACCACCGCCAGCTCCTTGCTGGTGCGAAAACCATAGTCGCCGAGGTGCGCCATGAGAGCGCTGTGAGTGGCATCCTCCGGGGTCGGTTCGATACGCGCCACCTGGTAGGCGCTGAACGCCAGGGGCCGGGTGGCGGTGACTCTGGGGTCGAGCTGGCGCAGGCTGCCTGCGGCGGCATTGCGGGGGTTGGCGAAGACCTTGGCCTCCTCGACCCGAGCCCGCTCATTCATCGCCTCGAAGCTCGCATGGTCGATGGTCACCTCGCCGCGCACCTCGAGCAATGCGGGGGGCGCATCGCCGCGCAGTCTCAGCGGCACCGAGTGCAGGGTGCGCAGATTCGAGGTAATGCCCTCGCCGGTGCGGCCATCGCCACGAGTGGCACCGCTGATCAGCACGCCCTCCTCGTAGACCAGCGATACCGCGGCCCCGTCGAGCTTGGGCTCGCAGCAGAAGGCGATCTCGTCGCCCTCCACTTCCAGCCGCTCGGCCACCCGGGTGACGAAGGCGGCCAGCTCCTCCTCGCTGAAGGCATTGTCCAGCGACAGCATGGGCACGGCGTGCTCGATCTCGGGGAAACCCGCATCCGGCGGCGTCCCGACACGCTGGGTGGGCGAATCCGGCGTCACCAGTTCCGGGTGAGCGGCTTCGATCTCCTGAAGACGCCTCAGGCGACGATCATAGTCGGCGTCGGCGAGGCTCGGGTCATCGAGCACATAGTAGCGATGGTTGGCGTCATCGAGTTCGGCGCGCAGGCGCGCCACCTCGTCGAGAAGCGGCTGATCGGCGTTGGTCATGGAAAGCAGGGTCTCGATCGTTGACTGGGCCGTGAAGCGGATCGCTCAAGGCCGGAAGCGCAAGGCAGCAAGCTTACCAAAGCAACACCCCCCGGTGGGATGCCGGGGGGTGTCGACTCGCTGCCTGGCGCCTGGCGCTAGTTCACCTGATAGCGATGCAGGCGATAGCGGCGCACGAACTCCTGGACGCGCTGGCGGGCGAACTCGACGGTCTGGGCGGTCATCACGCTGTGATTCTCGTCCTTCAGCTCGCCGCCCAGGTGGCGAACGATCACCATGGCGGTCTCCACCATGGCCTCGAAAGCCGCGGAGGGGTCGTCGGCGCCGGGCAGCGGCATCAGCAGGGTGATACCGGGGGTGCGGAACTCATCCATGGCAGCGATGGGGAAGCTGCCGGGCTTGACCACGTTGACCATCGAGAACTGCAGGCGGCTCTCCGGGTCCTCGGTCTCGAAGCGGTGGAAGACGCCCATGTCGCGATCGTAGCGCAGGCCGCAGGCCAGCATCAGATCGAGCAGGGCAGCGCCGGAAAAACCTTCCTCATCGCGAGACATCACGCTGATGACGATAAGCTCACTGGCGGCGCCCAGGGTCTCACGGGCATGTTCGGCGCTGACGTCGTGGCGCAGGGCCTTCTCCAGCACCGGATGCACACGCACCTTGTCGCTGTTCAGCTCGGGCTGCCACTCGGGCTCTGGCTCATGGGCGTCATCCGGATAGGAAGCACCGTACTCGGCGTCTGCCGACTCGGATGCCTGATCAGGCTGACGACCGCGGGGCGGCGCGAACAGCGGGTCGGTGTCGTCGGCCTCGGCAATGGCCTGGGCCTCGAGGCGACGACGCTCGGCCTCCCGGGCCGCCTGCTCCGCCTCGGCCTGCTCACGAGCCAGGCGCTGACGCTCGGCGTTGAGGGCAGCCTTCTCGGCCTTCTCCTTCTCACGGCGAGCCTTCTCGAGGCGTTTCTGGTCGCGACGTTCGGCCAGGGTCTTCTGCAGGGAGGCGCCGAAACGCTGGACGGACGCGCCTACGCGCTTCGAGCCGCTCTTGAAGGAGTCGCCCATACCCTCCAGATCCACCAGACGGTAATGCTCGTCATCATGGAGGTGGCTGTCATGATCCTCGGGGTCCGCCGCCAACGGCTCATCGGCGGCAACCGCCGCCTGGACGGACTCATCGTCCAGCGCGGAGAGACTAGGCTCGCGGCGCTCGGTTGCCTGCTGAAGGGACTCGGTCTGAAGGGACTCGGTCTGAACAGGCTCGGTCTGAACAGGCTTGGCCTGAACGGACTCGGCCGAAGCGGAGGGCTCGGTCGGGGTGGGCTCCACTGAAGCCCCGCTCCGAGCAGACGCTGCCTTGTCGGTCTTGGCGGCAGCGGGCTGCTCCTGAAGGGGCTCGCGGACGGGGGTACTGACGTTCTCACTGACGGACTCGCGCTTCGCGGCACGGGCCTCGACGGATGCACTGCCTCCTGCACCTTCCACGGCACTTTCTACCGCACCTTCAGCACCGCCGGCTCGAAACTTCTCGGTCTGCCGGCGGAAACCAGCCAGCACGCGAGACGGGCCAGGGTGCTCCTGGCGCTCCAGCTTCGGTTTGGGTTGCACACTACTATAGTCCGCGGGCCTGACGACTCGCGCCCCTCCGTTGGGCAGTTCCCAGTTGATCTCGGCCTCGCGGGCCTGCTCGTCGGGGTCGGTGCCACGGGTGTCCTCCTTCACCTCATCCAGGCGGGGAACATGCCGCTGGCGCTGCAGGCGACGCACCCCATCCACTACGATGAGGGTCACCAGCGCCAACCCCAGGATGATCAGCCACTCTCTAAGTTCCATGGGTCGTCAGCCTTTCGCTTAGGCGCCATGCCTGATGGTTGTCCGTCACTAGCATAGCGCGATCGCCAAAAAAGGGGCCACTTTTTTTGTTTGTCAACCCTCGGGGATTTCCTGCCTCGAGTCGACGATGCCCCGCGCAATCACCCTGCGATGATCTCCCCGCATCCGTGCAATGCAGCATTATCACTCTCCTTGTTACCCCTTTTATGACTCGGCATCAAGCCCGTCAGGCTTCGGCCAGGGCCGCGGCTTCCTCGACATCCACCGAAACCAGGCGCGATACACCCGGCTCCTGCATGGTAACCCCCATCAGTCGATCGCCAGCTTCCATGGCGATCTTGTTGTGGGTGATATAGATGAACTGAACGTTCTCCGACATCTCCTTAACCAGCTTCGCGTAGCGACCCACGTTGGCGTCATCCAGAGGCGCATCCACCTCGTCCAGCATACAGAAGGGCGCCGGGTTGAGCTGAAAGATGGCAAATACCAGCGACAGGGCGGTCAGCGCTTTTTCACCACCGGAAAGCAGGTGAATGGTGCTGTTCTTCTTGCCCGGCGGACGGGCCATGATGGCCACCCCAGTCTCCAGCAAATCCTCGCCGGTCAGGGTCAACCATGCGGTTCCGCCGCCGAAGACTCTCGGAAAAAGTGACTGCAGGCCCGCATTGACCCGCTCGAAGGTGTCGCGGAAACGGGTCCGGGTTTCCTGGTCGATGCGACGGATGGCCCGATCGAGGGTCTCCAGCGCCTCGCTGAGCTCGACGTGCTGGGCCTGCAGATAATTGCGCCGCTCGGCCTGCTGGTCGTACTCCTCGATGGCCGCCAGGTTGATGGCCCCGAGCCGGCGGATGCGCTCGCCGAGCTCCTCCAGGCGGGTCTGCCAGGCCGATTCGGTAGCATTGGGGTCGAGCAGCTCGGCCAACGCGTCTTCTTCGAGGCCCAGTTCGCGCAGCTGCTCGTCCTGGGTCTCGGCCTTGAGGTGCAGCGCCTGGACCTGCATCCGTGCCTCCTGAAGGCGTTCGCGAATGCCCTCCAGGCTGCGCTCATGGCCCTGGCGCGACTGCTCGTCCTCACGCAGCCGCTCCACCAGCTCGGCGGACCGGGCACGCACCGCGTTGAGGGCCCGCTCCTCTCGCTCGCGGCGGTCGAGCAGCTCATCGAGCCGCTCGCGGCGCTCCTCCTCTGGCTCACACAGCAGTTCGCGCTCCTCCTCGAGCGCCTCGAGCCGCCCCTGCAGTCGTTCACGGGCCTCACCGGCGCGCCCCTGCTGTTCGGCCAGACCGGTACGCTCGGCGGCCAGGCGCTCCTGCTCGAGGGCCAGACGCTGCAGCTGCTCGGTCAGGGGGCGCTGGCGGGTCCGCAGCGCAGCGAGCCGCTCGCGGGCGGACTGCCGCTCGCGCTCGAGCCGCTCACGGCGCTCGGCGCCCTCCTCCAGCCGGGTCATGGCCTGCTGCCAGCGGTCTCGAGTCTCCTCGATGCCGAGCCTGGCCTCTTCCCGGGCCTCGCCGAGACCGGACAGCTCCTCGGCCAGCTCGGCGGCGCGCCCCTCCAGGTGCTCCAGCCGGCTGGCCAGGCCACTCCGCTGCACCGCCAGCTGCTGCCGACGCTGGTCAAGGTCACGCTGCTCGAGGCGAGACGCCTCGAGGTCCCTTTCGGCATGTTCGGCACGCTCCAACTGCTCGGCCAGGCGCTGCTCCTCCTCGATCAGACGCGACTCCACCGCCGCCAAGGCCTCCTCGGCCTCGGATTGGCGCCGTCGGCTGACCAGTAGAGCATCGGGGCCATCGCCCTGGCCGCGGTGGCGTACCCAGCCAGGCCCCAGCCACAGGCCGTCCGGGGTGATCAGGCTCTCGCCGGGCGCGAGGGACTCGCGCTCGGCCCAGGCCGCCTCGCCACTCTCGACGCAGCGGATGGAGGCCAGCCACTGGCCTGCGGCCCCGGCGCCCTGGACGCGGTTGGCCAGGCTGCGGGCAGGCGCCTCGACGTCGCACGCCTCTACCAGCCCCAGCTCCGCCGGCGGGGCAACCAGGACGGTGCGCTCCTGAGCAGGACCGGTCAGGGAAACCAGGGGGGCGCGCAGCCAGGGTGCCAGCACCCAGGAGACGGCCGTCTCCCAGCCGGCATCCACCGCCAGGCGCTCGCCGAGGCGCGGGGCATCCGCGAGACCCAGCTCGGTCAGGTGGGCATCCAGCGCCTCGTCGTGGTCAGCCAGCCCGGCCTGGATCAGCGCCTCCAGGGAGGCGAGCTCGCCCTGCAGCTCACTGCGCCGCTGACGCTCGTCCTCGCGGGCGGCCTCGCTCTCGCGGGCCGCCTCCCGGGCCCCGTCGCGGGTCTGCTGCAGCGTTTCACGGCGAGCCTCGAGGGACTCATTCTGGAGGTCCAGCTCGGCGAGCCGCTCACTTATCTCGGCACGCTGCTCGGCCAGCCCGGCGATGTCGGGAAGCTCCGCTTGCTGCTGGCGACGGCGCTGTTCGTCGGCGCCGAGACGCTCCAGGCGTGACTCCTGCTCGCGCAGGCGATCCTGGCCACGCTCGGCCTCGCGACTCGCCTCGCGCCACTGCTCGCTGAAGGCCTCCCAGGCGGCGTCGGCCTCCTCCGCCTCGGGCTCGGCCTCCGCGAGCGCCGCCTCCAGCTCCTCGAGCTGCTCGGCGAGTTCCTCGCGTTCGGGCATGAGCGTCTCCAGGCGCTCTTCCAGGCGCGCCAGCCGCTCGCCGTCGTCCTCGCCCAGGCGAGCCAGTCCCTGAAGGTCGCGGTGAGCGGCCTCGAGGTCTCGGGCCAGCTGGGCATCACGGGCTCGGGTATGCTCGAGATCCTGCTCCAGGCGGGCGATGGCGGTGGTGGTCTCGAAGAAGCGCGACTGCTCGACGTCGAGCTCGGCGGCCAGGCGGTCGTGGTCGGCGCGGGCCTCTTCAAGGCGGGTCTCGCACTGGCGCAGACCCAGCACCTCACGCTCCACCGCAGTCTCGAGCTCGCCGACGCGGTTCTCCTCCTCCCTCTGCCTGGCACGCAGGGCCCGGGCACGCAGCAGCGCCAGCTCGCCCTTGACCCGGTGCTCTTCGTTCTTGAGGGTCTGGTAACGGCGTGCCGCCTCGGCCTGGCGCCTCAAGCGCTCGAGCTGCTTGTCGAGCTCCTCACGGATATCCTCCAGGCGATCCAGGTTCTCCTGGGTGCGGCGCATGCGGCTCTCGGTCTCGCGACGGCGCTCCTTGTACCTGGAAATACCGGCGGCCTCTTCCAGGGTGGCGCGCAGCTCCTCGGGACGCGCCTCGATCAGCCGCGATATCATGCCCTGGCCGATGATGGCGTAGGAGCGCGGTCCTAGGCCGGTACCAAGGAAGAGATCGCCGATGTCACGGCGGCGACACTTCTGGCCGTTGAAGAAGTAGGAGGACTGGGCGTCGCGCGTCACCACCCGCTTGACGGCGATCTCGGCGTACTGGGCGTAGACGCCGCCCATGGCGCCATCGCGATTGTCGAAGAACAGTTCGATGGCGGCCTGCCCCACCGGCTTGCGACCGGTAGAGCCGTTGAAGATGACGTCGGTCATCGATTCGCCGCGCAGGGTCTTGGCGGAAGATTCTCCCATGACCCAGCGCACCGCGTCGATGATGTTGGACTTGCCGCAGCCGTTGGGCCCGACGATGGCGGTCATGTTGCCGTCGAAGGGCACCGTGACCGGGTCAACGAAGGACTTGAAGCCAACCAGGCGGATCGACTTGAGACGCATCGGCGGCTATCCGCCAGGGCTAGTCGAAGACACGGTCAACCACCACCTCGACAGGCTCACCGTCAGTAGCGCCCACCGGCACCCCTTCCGTGCCGCCGAACAGGTCGCCAGCCTGGGGGGTGGCGTCGCCGCTGGCCGAGACCCGCACCATCAGCCGCACCTCGCGCACCTGGGCCAGGCTCGTCTCCGGGGACATGGCACTGCGCTCGTCGAGCACCACCTCCACGGGCAGGTCGCTGGCCCGGAAGCGAGCCACGGCCAGCGGCGGCAGCTCGCCCTCCAAGTCGCGGGCCACCACGAACACCGTGGCGTCGTCGCCCAGCCGGCCGTTGAGGGCCTCATCCAGGCTCACCCGCACGCGAATCCCCGGCCCCTGGCCCTCGCCCATGATCGGCTCCTGGGCCTCGGGCGCCATTCCCAGGCGCTCCTGGGCAATGCGAATGCCCTCGCGCAGCGCCTCGCCTGACGCCGGATCGCTCATGCCGGCGATGGCGCGCCGCCAGTGGTCGATGGCCGCCTCGTAGTCGCTGCGGTCGAACGCCGCGATGCCCAGAACGCCGAGCACGGTGGGCTGGCTGGAGTCCAGCGCCAGGGTCTCGTCCACCAGCGCCTGCACCCGCGGGGTCAATTGGCGGTCGGCCACGAAGAACTCGATCTGTGCCAGGTTGCCGAGCAGCGATGGCTGTTGCCCCTCGATCTCGATCAGCCGCTCCAGGGCGTGGATCGCCTCGCGCCCCTGGCCCATGTCACGGTAGAGCGGAAACAGCGAGGCCCAGACATTGGGATTGTCGGGCTGGCGCAAGGCCTGCCCCTCGAGGCGCTCGATCAGCATCTCGATGGAGCCATCGGGGTGGTTCTGCACCTCTTGCTGCAGCGCCAGCAGGGTCAGGTCGCCCTCGGCCCCCTCACGCTGGTACCAGAGCACGCTGACCGCCACCACCAGCACCATCACCACCGGCACGGCCAGGCGGCCGGAGGCGGAGGCCTTGAGGGGGGCGCGCTTGAGGCTCTCGGTATCCTCGAGCAGGCCGCGCTCCAGTTCCAGGCGACTCTCCTCGAAGCGGGCCTGGTCGATGTCACCGCGCTCCAGCGCCGCCTCCAGCGACGCCAGGCGGCGCTGGAAGATCGCCACGTTCTGCTCGGCGGTGCGGTCGTTGGTCTCGTGGTCGCGCTGGGCGTCATGCACGGCACGCGCCCGGCGCAGCGGGGCAATCAGCAGCCAGAGTGCCGGCAGCAGCAGGACGGCGAAGGCAATCCATAACAGGGTCATTCGGTTCTCTCGCGGTTGATCAGGGCTTGCAGTCGGGCGCGCTCCTCGGCAGAGAGTGCCGTCGCGGAGGCATTCCGTCGGGACCTCACGATCAGGACCACCAGGAGGGCGGCGAGCAGCACCAGGCCGGCCGGCAGCCCCCACAGCAGGAAGGTGCGTCCCTCCAGCCGCGGGTTGTAGAGCACGTAGTCGCCGAAGCGCTGCACCATATGGTCGCGGATTTCGATGTCCGCGCGGCCATCCTGCAGCAGCAGGTAGACGCGGTCGCGCATGTCGCCGGAGACCGGCGCAGCGGAGTCATTGATCGCCTGGTTCTCGCAGGTGGGGCAGCGCAGCGAGGCCGTCAGGCTCCGGTAGCGCTGCTCCAGCACCGGGTCGTCGAACTCGCGCAGCTCTATGCCGCCTGCCTGGGCGAGGCCGGCCACCAGCAGCAGGGTGAGCGTCGTGATCAGGGTTCGCATCAGCGCCATCTTTCCACCTCCGGCAGGATCTTTTCACGCACCTCGCCCGGTGAGATATAGCCCACGTGGTGATAGCGAATCACCCCGTCTCCATCTACCAGGAAGGACTCCGGCGCACCAAACACGCCCAGCTCGAAGCCCAGCTCGTTGTCCGGGTCGAAGATATTGATCTCGAAGGGATTGCCGAACTCCTCGAGGAAGCCGAGGCCCTTCTCGCGGGTGTCCTTCCAGCTGATGCCGACCATGCGGATGTCGTGGCGATGGGCCAGGTCGAGCAGCTGCGGCATCTCGCGCTTGCACTCCGGGCACCACTCCCCCCAGACGTTGACTAGCGTCAGCTCGCCGCCGGCGAGCAGCGAGCGATCCACCCGGCGCTCGGCGTCCTCCAGGGTGGCAAGATCGAACGCCGGGAAGTCCCGCGCCATCAGCGCCGACTCCCGGTGGAAGGGGTTCAGCGACAGTCCCTGGTAGAGGAACAGCGACAGCGCCAGGAAGCCGATCAGCGGCAGCAGCAGCAGCAGGCGACGCTTCATGCGGTCGCCTCCCGCCCGCGATCGCCGGCGGCGGCCTTGAGCACGGCCTCCTCGGGATCCGGCGCGGTGGCCATGCGACGGTAGCGCTTGTCGGCCACGGCGAGTATACCGCCGATGGACATCAGCAAGGCGCCGAGCCACAGCCAGCGCACGAAAGGCTTGTACTGTACCCGCATGGCCCAGCTGCCATCGCCCAGGTCCTCGCCCATGGCCACGTAGAGGTCACGGAACAGGCCGGGGCGCAGCGCCACCTGGGTCATCGGCATACCGGTGGCCAGATAGAGGCGCTTCTCCGGGTTCATGGTGAAGCTTCGCTGGCGGTCACCACGCTGCACCTCGATCACCGCGCGGTCGGCCAGGAAGTTGGGGCCGCGGCGGTCGGTGAGCTCGGTCATGGTGAAGGTGTAGCCCGCGACCTGGACGCTGTCGCCCGGCCCCATGCGCACATTGCGCTCGATGTTGTAGTTGGAGACGACGGCCACGCCGACGATGGTCACCGCCACCCCGAGGTGACCCAGCTGCATGCCCCAGTAGGCCAGAGACAGCTTCTTCAGACCCGCGCCGATGGAGCTGGCGCGGCGGATCTTGTCGTAGAGGTCGCGCAGCATGGGCAGCACGATCCACAGCGCCGCGATCAAGCCGATGGCCACCGGCGCGCTCCAGCGCTCGGCAAAGATCAGCGGCAGCGCCGCGCCGAGCACCACGGCCACGACGGCGGCCAGCCACAGCCGCCGGACCAGCAGGCTCGGGGCGGTGTCCTTCCAGCGGGAGATCGGGCCCAGGCCCATGAACACGGACATGATGAGCGTCAGCGGTACGAACAGCGCATTGAAGTAGGGGGGGCCGACGCTGATCTTGCCGAGATCCAGGGCATCGAGCAGCAGCGGATAGACGGTCCCCATCAGGACGGTGACCGTCATGATCACCAGCATGAGGTTGTTGATCAGCAGCAGGGCGTCACGGGAGAGCCAGCCAAACCCCACCTTGTGGCTGACCCGCGGCGCACGCAGGGCGAAGATCAGCAGCGACAGGCCCACGGTGATGCCCAGCAGTATCAGGATGAAGAAGCCTCGGGACGGGTCGTTGGCGAAGGCGTGTACCGAAGTCAGCACCCCGGAGCGCACCAGGAAGGTGCCCAGCAGCGACAAAGAGAAGGTGGTGATGGCCAGCAGCAGGGTCCAGCTCTTGAAGGCGCCGCGCTTCTCGGTGACCGCCAGGGAGTGCATCAGCGCCGTGCCGGTCAGCCAGGGCAGCAGGGAGGCGTTCTCCACCGGATCCCAGAACCACCAGCCACCCCAGCCGAGTTCGTAGTAGGCCCACCAGCTGCCCAGGGCGATGCCCACGGTGAGGCAGGCCCAGGCGAGATTGGTCCAGGGGCGCGCCCAGCGCGCCCAGGCGGCATCCAGGCGACCGCCCAGCAGCGCGGCAATGGCGAAGGCGAAGACCACCGAAAAGCCCACGTAGCCCATGTAGAGCATCGGCGGGTGCAGGATCAGGCCGATGTCCTGGAGCAGCGGGTTGAGATCCGCGCCGTCCGCCGGCACGTGGGGCAGGATCCGCTCGAAGGGGTTGGAGGTGACCAGAATGAAGAGCAGGAAGCCCACGCAGACCAGACCCATCACGCCCATCACCCGGGCGACCATGTCCCTGGGCAGCTCGCGGGAGAAGCGCGACGCAAAATAGCCCCAGCCGGCCAGCATCAGGCTCCACAGCAGTACCGAGCCTTCATGGTTACCCCACACGGCGCTGAACTTGTAGTACCAGGGCAGCATGGAATTGGAGTTGTTGGCCACGTTGACCACGCTGAAGTCGTCCAGCATGTAGCTGGCGGTCAGGCAGGCATAGGCAATGGCCACGAACAGGAACTGACCTGACGCCATGGGGCGGGCATAGGCCATCCACAGCGGGCGACGGGTCGCCGCACCGGCCAGGGGCATCACCGCCTGAACCGCCGCCAGCAACAGTGCGATCACCAGGGCGTAATGGCCGATCTCGGGAATCATCTGGGTCAGCATGGGCACTCCTGGTCAGTACGAGCTGCTGGTGGCGCCGGCACCGTTTTCAGCACCGGCACCTTCTTCGGCTTCCAGACGCTTGGCGACATCGGCGGCCTTCTGCTGGAAGTCCTCGGGCTTGTAGCCGGCGTCCTCCAGGGCCTGGGCCACTTCCGGCGGCATGTAGTTCTCATCGTGGCGGGCCAGCACCTGATCGGCCTTGAGATAGCCGTCGTGCTGCAGCTGGCCGACCACCACCACCCCCTGTCCTTCACGGAACAGGTCGGGCAGGATGCCACTGTAGTGGACGCGCAGGTCGTCGACGTAATCGGTCACGGTGAACTCCACGTCGAGGCTGTCAGGGTTGCGCACCACCGTGCCCTCCCTGACCATGCCGCCGGCGCGAATCTGGCGTTCGATGGGCGCCTCGCCTGCGGCAATCTGCACTGGACTGAAGAAGAGGTTGATGTTGGCCCGCAGGGCGTAGAGGGTCAGCCCCACGGCGATGGCCGCCAGTGCGACCAACCCAAGGATCACATACAGTTTCTGCTTGCGCTTCGGTGTCAGACTAAGTGTCATGACGATCACCACCCGTTTGATGTGAAACTCCAGCCATTTCGCCCTGGTTGGCGCCCTGGCGATCCTCGCGCCGCACCCGGCGCTGCAGATTACGCAGTAATTGGCGGCGCTCGGCGCGAGCGTGCAGGACAACTGCCACCAGCAGCGTGCCGGTCACCCCCCAAGCGGCCCAGACGTAGGGAGCATGCCCCCCCATGGCAATGAATTCGTTGAAGGACTCGAAGGCCATCAGCGCTTCTCCCCGGCCAGGTCACGCACCCAGCGCTTGTTGGACTCGCGGCGCAGGATCTCGCTGCGGGTGCGCATCAGGGTCAGGGCAATGAAGAAACTATAGAAGCCCAGCACCATGATCAGCAGCGGCGCCCACATTTCCATGGGCATGGCGGCGCGTCCGGTAATGGTAAAGGTGGCCGGCTGATGCAGGGTGTACCACCAGTCCACCGAGTACTTGATGATCGGGATGTTGATGACCCCCACCATGGCCAGCACCGAGGCGGCCCGGGAGGCGCTGTCGCGGCTCGTGAAGGCGCTGCGAAGGGCAATCACGCCCAGGTAGAGGAACAGCAGGATCAACATCGAGGTGAGGCGTGCATCCCACATCCACCAGGTGCCCCAGGTGGGCACGCCCCACACCGCACCGGAGAACAGCGATACGAAGGTCATGGCCGCGCCCAGCGGCGCCATCATGGCCGCCGCCATGTCGGCCACCTTGATCTTCCAGACCATGTAGACCAGCCCGGCCACCGCCATGGAGACGAAGATCGACTGGGCCAGGAAGGCCGCCGGCACGTGGACGTAGATGATGCGAAAGCTATTGCCCTGCTGGTAGTCGGCAGGGGCAAAGGCCAGGCCCCAGACGGCGCCGACCAGGATCAGCGTGGCTGCGGCGACCCAGAAGAAAGGCTGCAGTCTGGCGCTGATGGCGTAGAACCACTTGGGGGAACGCAGCTTGTTAATAAAGGCCCACATGCCTCTCCACCTCTCAACCGTTGATACTGATACGCAGCGATGCCGCGATGGCCCAGGGCGCCAACATCAGCGCCAGGGCCAGCAGGGCGCCCAGAATGGCCAGGTGGGCCGCCGCCCCATCGCCGATAATACCCGCTTGCACCGCGCCAGCGCCGAAGATCAGTACCGGTATATATAGCGGCAACACCAGCAGCGACAGCAGCACCCCCCCCCGAGAGAGTCCCACGGTGAGCGCCGCGCCGATGGCGCCGATCAGACTCAGGCTGGCCGTACCCAGCACCAGCGAGAGCGCCAGCACCAGGTAGCTGCCGGCGGGCAGCGACAGCATGATACCCAGTACCGGTGCCATCAGCGCCAGGGGCAGGCCGGTCAGCAGCCAGTGAACCGCCACCTTGGCCAGCGCCAGCATCGGCAGCGGCTGCGGCGTCAGCAGCAGCTGCTCGAGTGAGCCGTCGTCATAATCCCCGCGAAACAGGCTGTCCAGTGAGAGCAGCGCCGCGAGCAACGCCGCCACCCACAGCAGGCCCGGCGCAATGGTGGCGAGCAGCTGCGGATCCGGCGAGATACCGATCGGAAACAGGGTGATCACCAGCGCAAAGAACACCAGGGGATTGAGCACCTCGCTGCGCCGGCGCATCAGCAGCGTCAGGTCTCGCCTGAGGGTCGCCCAGAGTGCGACCGCCAGGCCGCCGCCAGGTTCCCGCCGCGACACGCCGTGGCCATCCCCGGCGGTCAGCTGAGTCTCAGAGCCCGCCATGGGGCTGCCCTCCTCTACCCATACCCAGGTGCACGCGGCGCAGCTCGTCGGTGGCCCTGAGCTCATGATGGGTGGTGACCAGCACACAGCCGCCGGCGCGAGCATGCACGATCAGCCGCTCTTCCAGCGCCGCCACGCCGTCACGATCGATGGCGGTAAAGGGCTCATCCAGCACCCAGAGAGGCCGCGGCGTCAGCTCCAGCCGAGCCAGCGCCACGCGGCGTTGCTGACCCGCCGAGAGCTGCGCGGCCGGCACGTCCTCGAAGCCCACCAGCCCCACCGACTCCAGCGCCGCCAGGCGTGCCGCCTCATTGTCGCGCTCACCGGCCAGGGCCTGGTACCAGGTCAGGTTCTCCAGCGGCGTCAGGGCCCCCTTCACCCCCGGGGCGTGGCCCAGGTAGAGCAGGCTCTCGAGGAAGGCCTGGCGAGAGTCACGCATCGACATTCCGTTCCAGAACAGCTCGCCCCGGTAGTCGGCCAGCTGGCCGGAGAGGATCTTGAGCAGCGTGGTCTTGCCGCTGCCGTTGGGGCCCTCGATGCGGACAATCTCTCCCGCGCGGATATCCAGATCGAGATCCTCGAAGAGCCAGCGATCATCCCGTTCGCAGGCCAGCTTTCGGGCTTGCAGGCTCAGGGTCAAGGCACACTCCGGGATGGGTAATTTGGCTCGAGACTCTACACGGAAAGCGGTTTTCCTGCCAGATTCGCGGCTGCGTCAGCCGGTCGCGGTTGACCCGAGTCAAGCATTCCGACGATGGTCTTCCCTTGCGTGATCGGCCACCCCTGCTATGCTTTCCAGGTACTGTATATTTCAACAGTATTCAGCCAGTGAGGCTGACGACAGGAGACCCACGCCATGCCCGAGGTCAACACTCAGTTCCTTCTTCGCCGCCCCAACCTTCCCCTGGCCGAGGCCTGGACTCCCCTGGATGGACCGGACGCAGCCGACGAGCACCTGGTCGAGGTACCGCTGCTCGGCAGTGTCTCGGCTGGGCTGCCCATCGAGGCCTGCCTGGACAGCGCCAGCATCCAGGTCCCCGGACGCATGGTGCGCCGCAACACCTACGCCCTGCGGGTACGCGGCAACTCCATGATCGATTGCAACATCTTCGACGGAGATGTGATCATCATCGAACGTCAGGAGAGCGCCGAAAACGGCGAGACCGCCGTGGTGATGATCAACAATCAGGAGGTCACCCTGAAGAAACTCTACATCGAAAAGTCCGGGGTGCGCCTGCAGCCCGCCAACGAGCGTATGGCGCCGATATACCTGAAGAACAGCGACATCCAGGTGCTGGGGCTGGTGATGGGCGTGGTGCGCCAGGAGGAGCTGGCCGCCTGATGCGCTATGCCATCCCCGACCTTCCCCCCAGTGAGTGGCAGGAGAGCGAACTGGAGGTGGATAAGAGCCGCTTCATCACCTGGCTGTGCCACGCCCGCGACGTGGCCGCCTTCGAGGCAATGCTGGCCGAGGCCCGGCGCCGCCACCCCAATGCCAGCCATCACTGCACCGCGTTCATTGCCGGTCCGCCTGGCGAGCAGGCCGCCATCGGCTTCTCCGACGACGGCGAACCCGGCGGCACCGCCGGGCGGCCCATGTACCGTGTGCTGGAGGGTTCGAGGCTAGGCCAGGTCGGCTGCGTGGTGACCCGCTACTTCGGCGGCATCAAGCTGGGCACCGGCGGACTGGCCCGCGCCTACGCCCAGGCCGTGGCCCAAGGCCTGGCGTGCCTGCCGCGTCGCCAGGTGATCGAGCGCATACCGGTTCGGCTGCAGGTCGCCTTCGCCGGCGAGGCCGAGGCCCGCAGCTGGCTGGCCAGCCAGGCCACCCCCGTGGAGGCCGCCGACTACGCCGCCGACGGCGTCGTGCTGACCGTGGGCTGGCCCAGCGATAGCCCCGTCGACCTCAGCGAACTCGAGTCGCGGCTGCGCGGGCGGCTGACACTGCTCGACGAGTAACGCCCTGCTGAGCACACACTCCTATGCAAACGGCGCCCCGCAGGGCGCCGTTTGCATGAGGTACTCGTGAGCCTCAGGCCAGGTACTTGATCATCACCCCCGCGGCCACCGCCGAGCCGATCACGCCGGCCACATTGGGCCCCATGGCGTGCATCAGCAGGAAGTTGTGCGGGTTGGACTCCAGGCCGACCTTGTTGGCCACCCTGGCTGCCATCGGCACCGCGGAGACCCCGGCGGCACCGATCAGCGGGTTGATCGGCATCTTGCTCATCACGTTCATCAGCTTGGCCATGAGGATGCCGGCGGCGGTGCCGATGGCGAAGGCCACCATGCCCAGCGCCATGATGCCGAGCGTCTCCAGGGCCAGGAAGCTCTCGGCCATCAGCTTGGAGCCCACGGCCAGGCCCAGCACGATGGTGACGATATTGATCAGGGCATTCTGGGCGGTGTCGGTCAGCCGCTCGACCACGCCACACTCGCGCATCAGGTTGCCGAAGCAGAACATCCCCAGCAGCGGCGCGGCATCCGGCAGGAACAGCGCCACCAGCACCAGCAGGGCCAGCGGGAAGACGATCTTCTCGAGCTTCGACACTGGGCGCAGCTGGGTCATGGTGATCTCGCGCTCCTTCTTGCTGGTCAGCAGCCGCATGATCGGCGGCTGGATCATCGGCACCAGCGCCATGTAGGCGTAGGCGGCCACGGCGATCGCCCCCAACAGCTCCGGGGCCAGCATGCTCGACACGTAGATCGAGGTGGGCCCGTCGGCACCGCCGATGATGCCGATGGCGGCGGCCTGCTCCAGGGTGAAGTCCATCCAGCCCATCGCCGACAGGCCCACCGCCCCGAACAGGGTCGCGAAGATGCCGAACTGCGCGGCGGCACCCAGGAAGAGGGTGCGCGGATTGGCCAGCAGCGGCCCGAAGTCGGTCATCGCGCCCACGCCCATGAAGATGATCAGCGGCGCGACCCCCGACGCCACGGCCATCGCATAGAAGGTATAGAGCAGGCCGTCACCGTAGCCGACGTTCATCGCCACGTCCTTGGCGGCGCGCAGCTGGTCCGGCGAGGCGCCGTTGTCGACCAGCGCCTTGAGGGTGGCCCGCCACGCCTCCTGGCCGGCCAGCGGGTCCAGGGTCGCCCCCAGCGCCGAGGCCATCTGCTGGAGCACCGCGGGGCGCGCCACCTCGATGGCCTGGTCCAGCGCCGAGATCGCCAGGCCCGCCTCGGGGATGTTGGCGAGTATCCCGCCGAAGCCGATCGGGACCAGCAGCAGCGGCTCGAATTTCTTGGCGATGGCCAGGTAGAGCAGTACCAGGCCCACCGCGATCATCACCGTCTGGCCGAGGGTCAGGTTGTAGGCGCCCGAGCCCTCCCAGAGTGTCAGCAGATTTTCCATGATCAGGGCCCTCAGAGCTCGATGAGGACGTCACCGACGGCGACGCTGTCGCCCTCGCCGACCTTGACCGCAGAGACGGTACCGGCGCTCGCGGCGCGAACTTCGGTCTCCATCTTCATGGCCTCGAGGATGATCACCACGTCGCCGTCCTTGACCGCATCACCCGGGCGCACGTTGACCTTGAAGATGTTGCCGGCCAGCGGGGCGCTGATGACCTCGCCGGTGGCGGCCGGGGCCTCGGCGGCAGCCGCCGGCTGGGACCCACCGCCCTGGGCCTGGACGTCGGCGATCTCGCCGCCCTCGGCGACCTCGACCACGTAGGCCTTGCCGTTGACGGTGACGGTATAGGTCTCGGGGCCGGCGGATGCCGCACCCTGGGGGGCCGGCACCTGGGTCGACGCCTTCGCCGGCAGGTTGGCGCTGCCCTCGTCCTTGCCCGGCGCCTGGGGCACCGGCTCGAAGGCGTCCGGGTTGTCGCGGTGCTTGAGAAACTTCAGGCCGATCTGCGGGAACAGCGCATAGGTGAGCACGTCGTCGATCTCGCGCTCGCCCTCGGCCAGGCGGATGCCGTCGGCCTTGGCCTTGGCCTTGAGCTCGGCGGCGAGGGTGTCCATCTCGGGCTCGAGCCGGTCGGCGGGTCGACAGGTGATCGGCTCACCGCCCTCCAGCACGCGGGCCTGCAGCTCCTTGTTGAAGGGCGCCGGCGCGGCGCCATACTCGCCCTTGAGCAGCGCCTGGACCTCCTTGGAGATCGACTGGTAGCGGCTGCCCATCATCACGTTCATCACCGCCTGAGTGCCGACGATCTGCGAGGTGGGGGTGACCAGCGGGATAAAGCCCAGATCTTCCCGTACCCTGGGAATTTCTTTAAGCACGTCGTCGAGCTTGTCGCCGGCGCCCTGCTCCTTGAGCTGGCCCTCCATGTTGGTGAGCATGCCGCCCGGCACCTGGGCGATCAGGATGCGCGAGTCGATGCCCTTCAGCGAGCCCTCGAAGGCCGCGTACTTCTTGCGCACCTCGCGGAAGTAGGCGGCGATCTCCTCGAGCAGCTCGAGGTCCAGGCCGGTGTCGCGCTCGGTGCCCTGGAGGATGGCCACCACCGACTCGGTGGGGCTGTGGCCGTAGGTCATCGACATCGAGGAGATAGCGGTGTCGACGTTGTCGATGCCCGCCTCGGCGGCCTTGAGGGCGGTGGCGGTGGACATCCCGGTGGTGGCATGGCACTGCATATGGATGGGGATGTCCACCGCGGCCTTGAGCTTGCTGACCAGCTCAAAGGCGTCATAGGGTTTGAGCAGGCCGGCCATGTCCTTGATGCACAGGGAGTCGGCGCCCATGGCGGCGATGGTCTTGCCGAGCTCGACCCAGCCGTCCAGGGTGTGCACCGGGCTCACCGTGTAGGAGAGGGTGCCCTGGGCGTGGCCCTCGACGTTGCGCACCGCCTGGATGGCGCGCTCCAGGTTGCGCGGGTCGTTCATCGCATCGAAGACGCGGAACACATCGACGCCGTTGGTCTTGGCGCGCTCGACGAACCGGTCGACCACGTCGTCGCCGTAGTGGCGGTAGCCGAGCAGGTTCTGGCCGCGCAGCAGCATCTGCTGGGGGGTATTGGGCATGGCCGCCTTCAACGCCCGTATCCGCTCCCAGGGATCCTCGCCCAGGTAGCGGATACAGGCGTCGAAGGTGGCCCCACCCCAGGATTCGAGCGACCAGAAGCCGACGCGGTCGAGCTTCTCGGCGATGGGCAGCATGTCATCGAGGCGTAGGCGGGTGGCGAACAGCGACTGGTGGGCGTCACGCAGGACGACGTCGGTGATACCGAGCGGGCGAGCGTTGTCAGTCATGAAAGTGACCTTGTATTTTTGGGGATAGGGGTAAGGTGGAAGAAAGGGGCGCGTCAGCGACGATGGCGCTGGCGATAGCGATGCAGGGCGGCACCGATCACCGCCATCAGCTCGTCATCCTGGCGAGCGGACGCCGGGGAGCGGGCGGGCGTGGCGGCGGGTGCTGGCGGCTCGGGGGCGAAGCGACGGAGCACCAGCGACATCAGGGTGGTCACGATCACCAGAACGGTAAGAAAAACAAAAACGAAGCCCATGCCGAGGGCCATCAGGGCCAGGCCCTCCTCCAGCAGCTCGAAATCCTGCATACAGTGCCTCCGTGTGATCTTCAGCCACCATGCAGCGATCACTCAACAACATGGCGCCTTGCGCAATTTTTCTGGTGCTATAACCTGCCAGATTGTCGACAAATTGCAATGGTGTCATAGTGGAAGTCAGCGTTGTTAATTTACTACAAGAGCCGCCGGGGCGGCTCGGCCTCGCACCGATGGAAGGCGTCATCGACGCCCACACCCGGGACCTGCTGACCCGCCAGCCGGGCTTCGACTGGACGGTCACCGAGTTTGTCCGCGTCGTCGACGCCCGCCTGCCGCCGCGCGTCTTCCACAAGCACTGCCCCGAGCTGCTGCGTCCCGACGTCGCGACCCCCGGCGGCATACCGGTTCACCTGCAGCTTCTCGGATCCGACACGGGGGCGCTGGCCGCCAACGCCCACCAGGCGCTGAGCCTCGGGGCCACCAGCCTGGATCTCAACTTCGGCTGTCCCGCCAAGCTGGTCAACCGCCACGACGGAGGCGCCTCCCTGCTGCGCGACCCGGCGCGCGTACGCGCAGCGGTAGCTGCGGTCAACGAGGCTGTGGGCCATGCCATCCCGGTCACCGCAAAGCTCCGCCTCGGCTTCGCCGACCGCCGCCTGGCCCTGAGCTGCGCTCTGGCAGCCGAGGCCGGTGGCGCCCGCCAGCTGGTAGTGCACGGCCGTACCCGCAACGAGGGCTATCGCCCCCCCGCCCACTGGGAGTGGATCGGGCGCATCCGCGCTCGCCTGTCGATTCCGGTCGTCGCCAACGGTGACATCTGGAGCCTCGAGGACTACTGGCGTGCCCGCACCCTTTCGGGCTGCCGCGACGTGATGATCGGCCGTGGCGCCCTGGCCGACCCCTGGCTGGCCCCGCGTATCCGCCACTGGCAACTTACCGGGGAACGCTTGCCTCAAACGTCCTGGGCGGCGCGCGCAACCATCCTGCGCGATTTTGCTGCAACGCAGCGTAGCACACTTCCCGAGCGTGTGGTCACGTCACTGGTCAAGCAGTGGCTCAATCATATGCGCGCCCGGGACCCCGAAGCGGCCCACCGCTTCGAGCGACTCAAGCGCATCAACAACCTGGATAAATTGCTCACCGAGCTTGCGGCATAAAAAAGAGGCGCACGTCGCAATGGCGACGGCGCCTCAAACGATCGCGGAGTCACGCACGAGGTCAGGAGACTCCGGCTAGCAGAAAAGCGATGAGATAGCTCTGCAAAAGCAGAGGACCCGCCCTCCAGAGAGGGCGGGTCCGAATCTGGCGCGCCCGGGAGGATTCGAACCTCCGACCCCCTGATTCGTAGTCAGGTACTCTATCCAGCTGAGCTACGGGCGCGTGGTGCGATGATTAACGTGATCGCCATCACGCGAAGCTGATCTGAAGTGGCGCGCCCGGGAGGATTCGAACCTCCGACCCCCTGATTCGTAGTCAGGTACTCTATCCAGCTGAGCTACGGGCGCCCGGTCTTCAGTCGTGTCGTCCATCATTGCGAGACCGGAGTCTTGCCGTCATGGCGGAGAGGGAGGGATTCGAACCCTCGATGAGGCTATAAACCCCATACTCCCTTAGCAGGGGAGCGCCTTCAGCCACTCGGCCACCTCTCCCTATCGACACGGCGCATATCGTACCGATTCTGAAGCAGTTTGTCCAGCTGCACTCGCCTCTTTTTTCATGACACGGCCTTGCGGCTGCACGATGAGGACGAACGTGCCGGGGGCATCAGTCGTCGTGGCCGGAGGCGGCCTCCTCGCCCTTTTCACGTTGAATCCGCTGATAGATCTCCTCGCGGTGAACGGCGACGTCCTTGGGGGCATTGACACCAATCCGGACCTGATTCCCCTTGACGCCCAGCACCGTCACGGTGATGTCGTCTCCGATCATCAGGGTCTCGCCGACTCGGCGGGTCAGGATGAGCATGGCTGATCTCCTTCTCAGGCTTGTTCTGAAACTCGGCAGCAACGGGATGTTCGCCGCGGGAAGTGCACCGAGCCATTATGTGGCACGGCATCGTCCGTGACCAATTCGGCAGCCGATGACACCGGACCTCCCCGTTGAAGGGAAGCCCCGTCACGGGCTCCCCTGTCAGCGTAGAAGGTGTCAGCCGCTCGGGGCACCCTTATTCGCTCTCTATGTCGCTCTTGTCGAGGCCGAAAGCCTTGTGCAGGGCGCGCACGGCGAGTTCCATCTGCTTCTCGTCGATCACCACGGAGATCTTGATCTCGGAGGTGGAGACCATGCGAATATTGATGTTCTCGTCGGCCAGCACGCGGAACATCTTGGACGCTACGCCGGCGTGGGAGCGCATACCGACACCCACCAGGGAGACCTTGGCGATGTTGTCGTCACCGCGCAGTTCGCCGCCGCCCAGGTCGGGGATCACCTGATCCTGGATGATGCGCATGGTCTGCTTGAAGTCGCCCTTGGCAACGGTGAAGGTGAAATCGGTGTAGTCACCGGCCGGCGCCACGTTCTGGACGATCATGTCCACTTCGATGTTGGCATCGGCGATCGGGCCGAGGATACGCGAGGCCACGCCGGGAACATCGGGAGTGTTGAGAAGGGTCAGCTTGGCTTCGTTGGCGGTGAAGGCGATACCGGAGATCAGCGGTTCTTCCATGGAGTCCTCGTCTTGGTCGGAGTCAGCAACGATCAGGGTGCCGGGGCCATCCTCGAAGCTGGACAGCACGCGCAGCGCAACATTGTACTTGCCGGCAAATTCGACGGCGCGGATCTGCAGGACCTTGGAGCCCAGGCTCGCCAGTTCCAGCATCTCCTCGACGGTGATGGTATCCAGACGCTTGGCCCGGGAGACCACACGGGGGTCGGTGGTGTAGACACCATCGACATCGGTGTAGATCTGGCACTCGTCGGCCTTCAGGGCCGCGGCCAGGGCCACGCCAGTGGTGTCGGAGCCGCCGCGACCGAGGGTGGTGATGTTGCCCTCCTCATCCACGCCCTGGAAGCCGGCGACCACCACCACCTTGCCATCGTCCAGATCTTCCTGGATCTCGTCGGTCTCGATGCGCTGGATGCGCGCCTTGGTGTGGGAACTGTCGGTGAGGATACCCACCTGGGAGCCCGTGTAGGACGTGGCCGCCACGCCCAGCTTGTGCAGCGCCATGGCCAGCAGCGAGATGGTGACCTGCTCGCCGGTGGAGACCAGCATGTCCATCTCGCGCGGCGTCGGCTCGTCGTTGATCTCGTTGGCCATGCCGATCAGGCGGTTGGTCTCGCCGCTCATGGCCGAAACCACGACCACGATCTGGTGACCGTTGTCGCGGAAGCCCTTGACCTTCTCGGCCACGGCCTTGATGCGCTCCACGGAGCCCACCGAGGTGCCGCCGAATTTCTGTACGTATAGTGCCATATGCCGATTTTCCCTCGTGAGTCGAGAGCCAGAGGCGCTCGGATGAGTGAAAGGTGAACCCATGCAGACAGGGCCGGGACCCTGCGGTCACCGGCCCTGCCGATTGTTACTGGAGGCGTGCCTCGACCCAGGCCGGCACGCTCTCGAGAGCCCCCCGCAGGGCGGCAACGTCGCTGCCCCCGGCCTGTGCCATGTCGGCACGACCGCCGCCCTTGCCGCCCACCTGAGAGGCCACGTGGTTGACCAGTTCGCCGGCCTTGACGCGTCCGGTGAGATCGTCGGTGACCCCGGCGATCAGGCTGACCTTCCCGGCCTCCTTGTCTGCCACGCCCAGTACGATGATACCCGATCCCAGCTTGTTCTTGAGCTGGTCCAGAACGTTACGCAGCTCCTTTCCGGAGACCCCCTCCAGGCGGGTGGCCAGCACCTTGATGCCGTCGACCTCGGTGGCCTGGCTGAGCATATCGCTGCCAGCGGCGCTGGCCAGCTTGGCCTTCAGGCGCTCAAGCTCCTTTTCCAGGGTGCGGTTGCGCTCGGCCAGCGACTCGACGCGCTCCTCGACCTGCTCCGGCTTCGCCTTGAGGCGCTCGCCGATTCGGGTGAGACGGGCCTCCTGCTCGCGGAAGTATGCCAGAGCACCCTCGCCGGTGATCGCCTCGATGCGGCGCACGCCCGAGGCGATGCCCGCCTCGCTGACGATATGGAAGCAGCCGATGTCGCCGCTGCGCGCCACGTGGGTACCGCCGCACAGCTCGATGGAGAAGTCGTCGGCGCCGATGGTCAGCACCCGCACGCTGTCGGCGTACTTGGCCTCGAACAGCGCCGCCGCCCCCTTGGCCTTGGCCTGATCGAGGGTCATCTGCTCGATCCTCGTCGGCGAGTTGGCCAGGATCTGCTCATTGACCAGACGCTCCACCTCGGCCAGCTGCTCCGGGGTCATCGACTCGAAGTGGCTGAAGTCGAAGCGCAGGCGATCCGGGGTCACCAGTGAGCCCTTCTGGGCCACGTGATCACCCAGCACCAGGCGCAGCGCCTTGTGCATCAGGTGGGTGGCGGAGTGGTTGCGGATGGTGGCGCCTCGCAGCTCGGCGTTGACCTCCGGGCGCACCTCGGCACCCACGGCGAGCTCGCCCTCCAGCAGCACGCCGTGGTGCAGGTGATGGCCGGACTGCTTCTGGGTATCGGTGACCAGGAAGCGGCTGCCGTCAGACAGGTGCAGGTAGCCGGAGTCGCCCACTTGACCACCGGACTCGGCGTAGAAGGGGGTGCGGTCGAGCACCACCAGGCCACGCTGCTCCGGTGCCAGGCCGGCCAGGGGGTTGCCCTCGCGGTCGACGATGGCGGTGACGGTGGCGCTGTCTTCCAGGCGATCGTAGCCGGTGAAGGCGGTCTCGCCCTCGAGGTCCAACGCCGCACCGTAGTCGGCGCCGAACTGGCTGGCCGCCCGGGCGCGCTCGCGCTGGACCTCGAGCTCGCGCTCGAAGCCGGCCTCGTCGAGGCTCACGCCGCGCTCGCGGCAGACATCGGCGGTCAGGTCATAGGGGAAGCCGTAAGTGTCATAGAGCTTGAAGACCGTCTCGCCGGGCAGGGTTTCGCCCTCGAGCCCGGCCAGGGCCTCCTCGAGCAGGCCCATGCCGTGCTCCAGGGTGCGGGCAAACTGCTCCTCTTCCTTGAGCAGGACGCGCTCGATCTGGTGACGCGCCTCGCGCAGCTCGGGGTAGGCGTCACCCATCTCGACGTCCAGCGCCCCCACCAGCTTGTGGAAGAAGTCGCCCTGGGCGCCCAGCTTGTGGCCATGGCGAATGGCGCGGCGGATGATCCGGCGCAGCACGTAGCCGCGCCCCTCGTTGGAGGGCAGCACGCCGTCGGCGATCAGGAAGGCGCAGGAGCGGATATGGTCGGCGATCACCCGCAGCGAGGGGTTGCGGGTATCCTCATGGCCGGTATGGCGAGCCGCCGAGGCCAGCAGGTTCTGGAACAGGTCGATCTCGTAGTTGGAGTGCACGCCCTGCATCACCGCGGCAATGCGCTCCAGACCCATGCCGGTATCGATGGAGGGCTTGGGCAGCGGATTGAGGGTGCCCGCCGCGTCACGGTCGAACTGCATGAACACCAGGTTCCAGATCTCGATATAGCGGTCGCCGTCCTCCTCGGGGCTTCCGGGCGGCCCGCCCCACACCTCGGGGCCATGATCATAGAAGATCTCGGAGCTCGGGCCGCAGGGGCCGGTGTCGCCCATCTGCCAGAAGTTGTCCTCGTCGAGCTTCGAGAAGCGCTCGGGGTCGATGCCCATCTCCTCCTTCCAGATCGCCTCGGCCTCGTCGTCGCTGACGTGCACCGTGACCCACAGTTTTTCCTTCGGCAGGCCCAGGGTCTCGGTGAGGAAGGTCCAGGCGAAGCGAATGGCGTCGCGCTTGAAGTAGTCGCCGAAGCTGAAGTTGCCCAGCATCTCGAAGAAGGTGTGATGGCGGGCGGTGTAGCCCACGTTATCCAGATCGTTGTGCTTGCCGCCGGCGCGCACGCAGCGCTGGGACGAGGCCGCCCGCACGTAGGAGCGCGGGTCACGGCCCAGGAAGACGTCCTTGAAGGGCACCATGCCGGCGTTGGTGAACAGCAGGGTCGGGTCGTTGTCCGGTACCAGGGAGCTGGAGGGCACGACGGTATGACCGTGCTCCTCGAAGTAACTCAGAAAGGCCTGTCTGATATCTGCGCTTTTCATGGGGTATCCGTGGCGATGAACGGGGTGACCCGGCGGGCGACGCTGGCTCGAGACGGGCACCGCGACACGCGTGATGAGAGCGCATCGCGGTACCGCGGGGTGCCACCCGGGGCGTTCGCAAAGGGAGCCATTATAGCGCAGCTGTCAAGGGACTGTAGAGGCGCTCCGCGTCATTCCTGAGCAGAGGGGTCGTCCCAGGCGTGCGCCAGGGCGTGGCGCACCTGGTCGAAGTCGAAGCCGCGACCGGCCAGGAATCGCTCGCGCCGGGCGCGCTCGCGGGGAGTGTCGCCCGGGCCGGAGAAGCGCCGGGCGAGGGTCTCGCAGGCCAGCACGAACCAGTCGGCCCCGCCCTGCTCTTCCCGCTGCGCTTCCGCCAGGGCGGTGCGAATCAGCTCGCGCTCGATACCGCGTCGGGATAGCTCCTGATGGATCTTCAGCGGCCCCTGGCCACGCAGGATGCGCGAGCGCAGGAAGCTCTCGGTGAAACGCGCATCGGACTGCAGACCCTGTTCGACCAGGGCGTCGAGGCACTCGGCGATGGCGTCCGGCACATGCCCCTTCGCCGAGAGCCGGTTTGTCAGCTCGGCGCGGGAATACTCGCGCCGAGCCAGCAGGCGGATGGCGTCATCACGGGGCGTGGATTCGCCTGGGGCCTTACCGCTCATGGATTAGAGCAGATCGTCGTCGCGGTCGCTCTCGGCGGGTACCGCTTCCTTGGCCTCCTCCTTCTTCGGCTCCACCGGGGCGAGTAGCTGAGCGCGGATCTGGCTCTCGATCTCTTCCATGATGGCCGGGTTGTCCTCGAGGAACTGAGCGGCGTTGGCCTTGCCCTGGCCGATCTTGTTGCCCTGATAGCTGTACCAGGCACCGGCCTTGTCGACCAGCTTGCACTGCACGCCCAGGTCGATCACCTCGCCGGCATGGTAGATGCCCTTGCCGTAGAGGATCTGAAACTCGGCCTGGCGGAACGGCGGGGCCACCTTGTTCTTGACCACCTTGACGCGTGTCTCGTTGCCGGTGACCTCGTCGCCCTGCTTCACCGAGCCGGTGCGGCGAATGTCCAGGCGCACACTGGCATAGAACTTCAGGGCGTTGCCGCCGGTGGTGGTCTCGGGGCTGCCGAACATCACGCCGATCTTCATGCGGATCTGGTTGATGAAGACCACCATGCAGTTGGCGTTCTTGATATTACCGGTGATCTTGCGCAGCGCCTGGGACATCAGACGCGCCTGCAGGCCGACGTGGGAGTCGCCCATCTCGCCCTCGATCTCGGCCCGCGGCGTCAGCGCCGCGACCGAGTCGATGACGATCACGTCGACGCCGCCGGAGCGCACCAGCATGTCGCAGATCTCCAGGGCCTGCTCGCCGTTATCGGGCTGGGAGACCAGCAGGTCATCCAGGTTGACGCCGAGTTTCTCGGCATAGCTCGGGTCCAGGGCGTGCTCGGCGTCGATGAAGGCGCAGGTCTTGCCCTGCTTCTGCGCCTGGGCGATCACCGACAGGGACAAGGTGGTCTTGCCGGAGGACTCCGGGCCGAAGATCTCGACCACCCGGCCCAGCGGCAGGCCACCGATGCCCAGCGCGATGTCGAGCCCCAGCGAGCCGGTGGAGACCGACGGCATGACCACCCGCGGCGCATCGCCGAGGCGCATCACGGTGCCTTTGCCGAACTGGCGCTCGATCTGGGAAAGCGCGGCGCTGAGCGCCTTGGAGCGGTTGTCATCCTGAGCCATGTCGGATCTCCTGAACGGGGGTGTCGAAATACTGTATGACTGGACAGTAGTATGGCGAAAAAGGGCGGACAGGACCAGCGCAAATTCCGGCCGGATATCGGGCCGGTCTCAGCGGGCCTCGAGGCAACGAATCAACCCCACCAGCGCCTCGCGCACCGCCTGCTCACGCACGGCGCGACGGTCGCCGGGGTAGCGGTGGCACTCGGCCCTGGCGTCTTCGGCATCGCCCCAGGCGAACCATACGGTGCCCACCGGCTTCTCGGCGCTGCCACCGCCCGGGCCGGCCACGCCGCTGATCGCCACGCCGAGGCCGGCGCCGCTGTCGCGGCAGGCGCCGGCCACCATGGCCTCCACTACTTCACGACTCACCGCACCAAAGGCCTCGAGCAGCGCCTCGGGCACGCCCAGCAGGCGGCTCTTGGCGGCGTTGGAGTAGGTCACGAAGCCGGTCTCGAACCAGTCGGAGCTACCGGCCACCGCGGTGATGGCACTGGCTACCCCGCCCCCGGTGCACGATTCGGCGCAGGTGATCGTCACGCCCTGCTCACGACAGAGCCGACCCAGGCGCTCGGCCAGGGTGATGAGGTCGAGGTTGGCAAGGCTGGCGGCGGAACGGGACATGGGATGGCCTCCTGAATCATCTGCAATCGCTCCTGACGGAGCCGATGCCTGGACGGTAGAATACTGGCTTTTGCCCGCAAGTGCAGAGCACGAACAGGATCCCCGATGTCACAGGCCAGCAGTCCCCAGCACACGCCGATGATGGCCCAGTATCTGAAGATCAAGCGCGACCACCCCGACGTGCTGCTCTTCTACCGCATGGGCGACTTCTACGAGCTGTTCTTCGACGACGCAAAACGTGCCGCCGCACTGCTCGACATCACCCTGACCCAGCGCGGCCAGTCCGCCGGCAAGCCGATCCCCATGGCCGGCGTTCCCTACCACAGCGCCGAGGGGTATCTCGCGCGCCTGGTGGCCGCCGGCGAGTCGGTGGCGATCTGCGAGCAGGTCGGCGACCCGGCCACCAGCAAGGGCCCGGTGGATCGCCGCGTGGTCCGCATCGTCACCCCCGGCACCCTCTACGACGAGGCGCTGCTCGACGCCCGCCGCGACAACCTGCTGGTGGCCGTGCACGCCACCGGCGAACGGGTCGGCCTGGCCTGGCTCGAACTCTCCAGCGGCCGCTTCAGCGTGCTGGAGGTGGAGGGAGAAGGCGAGATGCTGGCCGAGCTTCAGCGTCTCGACCCCGCCGAGCTGCTGGTGGCCGAGAGCCAGAGCCTGCCGCCTGCCCTCGAGGGCAGGCGCGGCCTGCGCCGCCAGGGTGACTGGCTGTTCGACCTGGAGAGCGCCACCCGCCTGCTGTGCGACCAGTTCCAGGTCCAGGACCTGCGCGGCTTCGGCTGCGCCCACCTCAGCGCCGCCCTCACCGCGGCCGGCGTGCTGATCGAATACGCCCGGGATACCCAGCGCTCGGGCCTGCCCCACGTCACCGCCATCGGCGTGGAGAGCCGCGACGACGCCGTGGTCATTGATGCCGCCAGCCGCCGCAACCTGGAGATCGACATCAACCTGGGCGGCACCGGCGACAACACCCTGGCCAGCGTGCTCGACACCACCGCCACCGCCATGGGCTCGCGGCTGCTCAAGCGCTGGCTCAACCGACCGCTACGCAACCGCGAGCAGGTCGCGGCCCGTCAGGCTGCCGTGGGCCTGTTGCTGGACACCGAGGGCTTTTTTGCGCTGCGCGAGTCGCTCAAGGCGATTGGTGACGTGGAGCGCATCCTGGCCAGGGTCGCCCTCTACAGCGCTCGACCGCGCGACCTGGCCCGGCTGCGCGACGCCTTCAACGCCCTGCCGGAGCTCGAGCGCGAGCTGGCCGGCTATGCCGAAGGCACCTCCCTGGACGAGCTCAGGCGCCATATCCGCCCCTACCCGGCGCTCGCCGACACCCTGACCCGAGCCCTTATGGAGAACCCACCGGTGGTTATCCGCGAGGGCGGAGTGATCGCCGCAGGCTTCGACAACGAACTCGATGAATACCGAGGGCTGGCCGAACACGCCGGCGACTACCTGGTGAAGCTGGAGGCCCGCGAGCGAGAGCGCTCCGGCCTGCCCAACCTCAAGGTGGGCTACAACCGGGTGCACGGCTACTACATCGAGATCCCTCGCGCCCAGGCCAGAGACGCCCCGGCGGACTATGTACGACGCCAGACCCTGAAGAACGCCGAGCGCTTCATCATCCCCGAGCTCAAGGCGTTCGAGGACAAGGCCCTGTCGGCGAAATCCCGTGCCCTGGCCCGCGAGAAGCTGCTCTACGACGGCCTGCTCGACACCCTCAACGCCGAGCTCGACGCCCTGCAGGCCAGCGGCCGGGCGCTGGCCTCCCTCGACGTGCTGTGCGCCTTCGCCGAGCGCGCCCTGGCGCTGGACTTCACCCGACCGCGGCTGGGCGAGGCGCCGGGCATCGCCATCCACGGCGGACGCCACCCGGTGGTGGAACAGGTCTCCGATGCCCCCTTCGTGCCCAACGATCTGATCATGGGCGACGACCGGCGCATGCTGGTGATCACCGGACCCAACATGGGGGGCAAGTCCACCTACATGCGCCAGGCGGCGCTGATCGTGCTGCTTGCACATACCGGCAGCTTCGTGCCGGCCGATGAGGCCGAGATCGGCCCGGTGGACCGCATCTTCACCCGCATCGGCTCCTCGGATGACCTGGCCGGTGGGCGATCCACCTTCATGGTGGAGATGACCGAGACCGCCAATATCCTGCACAACGCCACCGACCACAGCCTGGTGCTGATGGACGAGATCGGCCGTGGCACCAGCACCTTCGACGGCCTGTCGCTCGCCTGGGCCAGCGCCGAGCACCTGACGCGCACCCGCGCCTTCACGCTGTTCGCTACCCACTACTTCGAGATGACCGCCCTGCCCGAGCAGGCCGAGGGCGTGGCCAACGTCCACCTGACGGCGGCCGAGCATAAGGATGGCATCGTCTTCATGCACCGGGTGGAGGAGGGTCCGGCCAACCAGAGCTACGGCCTGCAGGTGGCCCAGCTGGCCGGCGTACCCCAGGGCGTGATCACCCGAGCTCGGGAGAAACTGGCCCAGCTGGAGCAGCAGGAGGTCGACCAGGGCAGCCGCCCCGCGACGAGCATCACCAGTGGCGCTCCCCAGCCACAGCAGAGCGACCTCTTCGCCAGCGCCCCCCACCCTCTGGTGGAGGAGCTCGGCGGCCTGGCCCTGGACGAGCTGACGCCGCGCCAGGCACTCGACCTGCTCTACCGCTGGCGGGAGTCGCTGTGACGAGGTGTCATCGCTTGCGAGGCCATGGGGGCGCGACTAGAATGGTCAGATTCACCGCCGCCTTAGCATAAGAAACTCGGCTTTTATAACCGTTTCATCAACTATCCACAGTGGCCGAGCGACGCCGGCACGAGGAAGGGAGAGTGGCATGACGTTCGTCGTCACCGAGAACTGCATCAAGTGCAAGTACACCGACTGTGTCGAGGTCTGCCCGGTGGACTGCTTCTATGAGGGCCCCAATTTCCTGGTGATCCACCCCGACGAGTGCATCGACTGCGCCCTGTGCGAGCCGGAGTGCCCCGCCGAGGCGATCTTCGCGGAGGATGAGCTGCCCGAGGGCCAGGAGCCCTTCATCGAGATCAACGCCGAGCTGGCCGAAGTGTGGCCCAACATCAGCGAGAAGAAGGACCCGCTGCCGGACGCCGAGGAGTGGGACGGCAAGCCGGGCAAGCTGGAGCAACTCGAGCGCTAGGACCGCCGCCTGCCAGGCACACAGACGACAGCACGCAAAAAGGAACGCCGAATGTCTCTCGACATTCGGCGTTCCTGCTTCTGCCTGTCATGCTGGAGAACACCGGCAAAAAGGCGACCCTGGGGCCGCCCGCTCCAAGCCGTTCCTTGAGCGGGTCCTTCCGCCCGATTCCCGTGATGTCTTCCCTGCCCGGAAGCAGCCTCCTGCCGCACCTGGCGCATCACTCAGCATCCCGTTGCATCCTGCCGGAGGTGCCGAAGCGACCTCCTTGTCCCGAGTTCATTCTGGCAGAGCTGCATTGCAACACAAGTCCGGCCATCGACGACCTCCTTGTTCCATGCCCTTTGATTACCGGCGGCTCGACAAGAAAATATGATGAAAATCAGGCCAATAAAAAAGACCGACACCAGGGATGTCGGTCTTCCGCCTGAGCACGAGCGTATCTCTTCGGAAAATTGTCAGCGATTTCCTACACGACACCCCTCCAAAGTCCGCAGTCCCGCCTTACTGACCCTTGATGGCCGAGAGCCCGGGATAGCTGGCGCGGTCACCCAGCTCATTCTCGATCACCAGCAGGCGGTTGTACTTGGCCACCCGGTCGGAGCGGCACAGCGAACCGGTCTTGATCTGGCCGGCACAGGTACCCACGGCGAGATCGGCGATGGTGGTGTCCTCGGTCTCGCCGGAGCGGTGGGAAATCACCGCGGTGAAGCCGGCGTCCTGGGCCATGCGGATGGCGTCCAGGGTCTCGGAGAGCGAGCCGATCTGGTTGAACTTGATCAGGATGGAGTTGCCGATCCGTTCGTCGATGCCGCGCTTGAGGATCTTTGTATTGGTGACGAAGAGGTCGTCGCCCACCAGCTGCACGCGGTCACCCAACTTGTCGGTCAGCGCCTTCCAGCCGTCCCAGTCGGATTCGTCCATGCCGTCCTCGATGGAGACGATCGGGTAGTCGTCGCACAGACCGGCCAGGTAGTCAGCGAAGCCCGGGGCGTCATACTGCTTGCCCTCGCCGGCGAGATCGTACTGGCCGTCCTTGAAGAACTCGGAGGAGGCGCAGTCCAGGGCCAGGGTGACGTCGCTGCCTAGCGCATAGCCGGCATCCGACACCGCCTGCTTGATGACGGCCAGCGCCTCGGCGTTGGAGGCCAGGTTAGGGGCGAAGCCGCCCTCGTCGCCCACGGAGGTGGCCAGACCTCGGGCGCTGAGCACCTTCTTCAGGGCGTGGAAGATCTCGGCACCCATGCGCAGGCCTTCGCGGAAGTTGGGCGCGCCCACCGGCTGGACCATGAACTCCTGGATGTCGACATTGTTGTCGGCATGCTCGCCGCCGTTGAGGATATTCATCATCGGCACCGGCATGCTGTACTGGCCCGGCTGACCGTAGAGCTCGGCGATGTGGGCATAAAGCGGCATGCCCTTGGCGTTGGCCGCGGCCTTGGCGGACGCCAGGGAGACCGCCAGGATGGCGTTAGCACCCAGCGAGGCCTTGTTGTCGGTGCCGTCCAGCGCCAGCATGGCGTCGTCCAGGCCCCGCTGGTCACGGGCGTCCATGCCGACCAGGCACTCACGAATGGCCCCGTTGACCGCCTCGACTGCCTTCAGCACGCCCTTGCCGAGGTAGCGACTCTTGTCGCCGTCGCGCAGCTCGAGGGCCTCGCGGGAGCCGGTGGAGGCGCCGCTGGGGGCACAGGCCTCGCCCACGGCGCCGCTCTCCAGGCGCACTTCGGCCTGAACGGTGGGGTTGCCGCGGGAGTCGAGCACCTCGAGGGCGCGAATGTCGACGATCTTGGTCATGCGGGTCTTCCTCAGTTGTGTCAGCGATGGAACATTATGGGATGTCGAGCGGCGCGAAGCCCTTGACCACGTCGTCGATGGCCTTGAGCTGGGCGAGGAAGGGCTCGAGCCTATCCAGCGGCAGCGCGCAGGGGCCGTCGCACAGGGCCGCATCCGGGTCCGGATGAGCCTCCAGAAACAGGCCGGCCAGCCCCACGGCCACGCCGGCACGGGCCAGCTCGGCCACCTGGGCACGTCGCCCGTCGGCGCTGTCGGCGCGCCCGCCGGGACGCTGCAGCGAATGGGTGACGTCGAAGAACACCGGGCGGCCGGTCTGCTTCATCTCACCGAAGCCGAGCATGTCCACGACCAGGTTGTTGTAGCCGAAGCTCGAGCCGCGCTCGCAGAGGATCACCCGGTCGTTGCCGGCCTCCTCGCACTTGCGGATGATATGGCGCATCTCGTGGGGGGCGAGAAACTGCGGCTTCTTGATGTTGATCACCGCCCCGGTCCGGGCCATGGCCACGACGAGATCGGTCTGGCGGGCCAGGAAGGCAGGCAGCTGGATGATATCGGCCACCTCGGCCACCGGCGCGGCCTGCCAGGGCTCATGGACATCGGTGATGATCGGCACGCCGAAGCGCGCCTTCACCTCGGCGAGGATCTCGAGCCCCTTCTCCAGCCCCGGGCCGCGGTAGGAGTGGATGGAGCTGCGGTTGGCCTTGTCGAAGCTCGCCTTGAAGACATAGGGCATACCGAGGCGCCCGGCCACCTCGACGTAGGTCTCGGCGACCTCGAGGGCCAGCTCGCGGGATTCCAGCACGTTCATGCCGCCGAACAGCATCAGCGGCAACGAATTGCCGGCCTTCAGGCCGGCAATGTCAACATGACGTTCGGGTGCGCTCATCCGACTCACTCCTGGTGGGAGGACTGGGCGCGGGTCCGCGCCGCCTTGTGCTCCAGCGCCGCGTTGACGAAGCCGGTGAACAGCGGATGGCCGTCGCGGGGGGTGGAGGTGAACTCCGGGTGGAACTGGCAGGCCACGAACCAGGGGTGGTCAGGAAGTTCGACCATCTCCACCAGGGAGTTGTCGACGCTCTTGCCGGAAACCACCAGACCGGCCTGCTCGAGTTCCTCGATGAACTGGTTGTTGACCTCGTAGCGGTGGCGGTGGCGCTCGACGATCTCGTCGCTGCCGTAGGCCTGACGGGCCTTGCTGCCGACCTTCAGGCGGCACACCTGGCCGCCCAGGCGCATGGTGCCGCCCAGATCGGAGGCCGCATCACGCAGCTCGATCTTGCCCTCTGGGGTGATCCACTCGGTGATCAGGCCGACCACCGGATGCTGGGTGTCGTGGGTAAACTCGGTGGAGTCCGCGTCATCCCAGCCGGCCACGCCGCGGGCGAACTCGATCACCGCCACCTGCATGCCGAGGCAGATGCCCAGGTAGGGAATGCCGTTCTCGCGGGCGAAGCGGGCCGTGGCGATCTTGCCCTCCACGCCGCGCTCGCCGAAGCCACCAGGCACCAGGATGGCATCCTTGCCGGCCAGCCGCTCAATGCCGTGGCGCTCGAGATCCTCGGAGTCGATGTAGTCGACGTTGACCTTCACCCGGGTCTGGATGCCGGCGTGGATCAGTGCCTCGTTGAGCGACTTGTAGGCGTCGAGCAACTCCATGTACTTGCCGACCATGGCGATGTTGATCGACTTGAGCGGATTGAGCTTGGCGTCGAGCACCTTGATCCACTCGTTGAGGTCGGCCTCATCGGCGGTCAGACGCAGCTTGTCGCAGACGATCTCGTCCAGGCCGTACTCGTGGAGCATCAGCGGGATACGGTAGATGGTATCGGCGTCCTGCAGCGGGATGACCGCGCGCTCTTCCACGTTGGTGAACAACGCGATCTTGCGGCGCTCGGTCTCCTCGAGCTCCACCTCGCTGCGGCAGATCAGGATGTCCGGCTGGATACCGATGGAGCGCAGCTCCTTGACGCTGTGCTGGGTCGGCTTGGTCTTGGTCTCACCGGCGGTCTTGATGTAGGGCACCAGGGTCAGGTGCATGAAGAGCGCCCGGCTGGCGCCCAGCTCGCTGCGGATCTGGCGGATCGACTCCAGGAATGGCAGCGACTCGATGTCGCCCACGGTGCCGCCGATCTCCACCAGGGCCACGTCGAAGCCCTCGCCACCCTCATACACCCGGCGCTTGATCTCGTCGGTGATGTGCGGAATCACCTGCACGGTGCCGCCCAGGTAGTCGCCGCGACGCTCCTTGCGCAGTACGTGCTCGTAGACACGGCCGGTGGTGAAGTTGTTGCCCTGGGTCATCTTGGTGCGGATGAAGCGCTCGTAGTGGCCCAGGTCGAGGTCGGTCTCGGCGCCATCTTCGGTGACGAACACTTCGCCATGCTGGAAGGGGCTCATGGTGCCCGGATCCACGTTGATGTACGGGTCGAGCTTGAGCATGGTGACCTTGAGGCCGCGCGCCTCGAGAATCGCCGCCAGCGAGGCCGACGCGATGCCCTTGCCGAGGGAGGACACAACGCCGCCGGTCACGAAGATATATCGTGTCATGGAGAACCTGTCGAAACGTGATCATGAGGCTCGGCAGGAAGCCGCGCCGGGATGGGAAGACAGACTAGCAGAACACGACCAATGGCTCAATTTCAGGCGCTTCACAGCTGGGCGTGACATTGCCCAGCGGGAGAGTCCACGTTGGCTCTCAAGCCTCCACGAGGCTTCAGGCTACTGGTGGGAAACCGGCTCCGCCGAGCGAATGGCGCCGCAGGCGCCCCGGCGGTGTTGCTGCGTTAGCGCATACCGCCAAGGAGCCCTTCGGTCTCCATTCGCCGGGCAGAGCCCATCTCCCACAATACTCGCGGCTTACCCGGCGGCGGCTCCCCGGCTCTCGGCGAAGCGTGGTGCTCAGACCTCCAGGTAATCCAGGATGCCCTCGGCGGCCTGGCGGCCTTCGTGGATGGCGGTGACCACCAGGTCGGAACCGCGCACCATATCGCCGCCGGCGAAGACCTTCTCGTGGCTGGTCTTGAAGCGGAACTGGCCCTGTTCCGGCGCCTTGACCCGGTCACGCTCGTCGAGCTCGATGCCATGGTCGGCGAACCAGGCAGGCGGGTCGGGCTGGAAGCCGAAGGCAACAACCACGGCGTCGGCGGGGATCACTTCCTCGGAGCCCGGCACCACCTCGGGGCGGCGACGGCCGTTCTCGTCGGGCTCGCCCAGACGGGTGCGCACCACCTTCACGCCCTCCACCTTGCCCTCACCCACCACCGCTACCGGCTGGCGATTGAACAGGAACTCCACGCCCTCCTCGCGGGCGTTGGCCACCTCCTTGCGTGAGCCCGGCATGTTCTCTTCATCGCGGCGATAGGCGCAGGACACCTGGGTGGCACCCTGGCGGATGGCGGTGCGGTTGCAGTCCATGGCGGTATCGCCGCCACCCAGCACCACCACACGCTGGCCCTTGAAGGAGATGTACTCGGCGGGGTCCTTCTCGAACCCCAGGCAGTGGTTGACGTTGGCAATCAGGTAGTCGAGGGCCTTGTGCACCCCGGCCAGGTTCTCGCCGGGAAAGCCGCCTTCCATGTACTTGTAGGTGCCCATACCCATGAACACCGCGTCGTATTCCTCGAGCAGCTGCTCGATGGTCACATCGCGACCCACCTCGGCGTTGAGACGAAACTCGATGCCCATCTCCTCGAACACCGCTCGGCGACGCTCCATCACGCTCTTCTCGAGCTTGAACTCGGGGATGCCAAAGGTCAGCAGGCCGCCGATCTCCGGATTGCGGTCGAACACCACCGGCTTCACGCCGTTACGCGCCAGGACATCGGCGCAGCCGAGCCCGGCGGGGCCGGCGCCGATGATCGCCACCCTCCTGTCGGTCCAGGTCACCTGGGACATATCCGGACGCCAGCCCATGGCGAAAGCGGTATCAGTGATGTACTTCTCCACCGAGCCGATGGTCACCGCGCCGAAACCGTCGTTAAGGGTGCAGTCACCCTCGCAGAGGCGGTCCTGGGGGCAGACCCGGCCACACACCTCGGGCAGCGAGTTGGTCTTGTGCGACAGCTCCGCGGCCTCGAGGATGTTGCCCTCGCTGACCAGCTGCAGCCAGTTGGGAATGTAGTTATGGACCGGGCACTTCCACTCGCAGTAAGGGTTGCCGCAGTGCAGGCAGCGATGGGCCTGGCTGGCCGCCTCCTGAGGCTTGTAGGGCTCGTAGATCTCGGCGAACTCCCGCGAGCGGATGCGGGCATCCTTCTTCTGCGGATCCTGACGACCCACGTCGATGAACTGAAAGTCGTTGCTCAGACGGTTGGCCATGTTGATTCTCCTGGAAGTCCTGTTGCCTGCCCCGGCCGGGCTCCGAGCCCGGCGGGACGCTGCTCACCTTGCCTGTGCCGGCTGACGCCGCCTCTTATTCCGGCTGACGCCGGGATTGGGCCAACAGGCTGTTCAGGCTTGCCGCCTTGGGCTTCACCAGCCAGAAGTGGCGGATGAAGTCGCTGAAGTCCTCGAGGATCGCGTGGCCACGCGGCGAGTCGGTCTCGGCGACGAACTCCTCGATCACCTCGCGCAGGTGGCGCCGATAGGCTTCCATGGTCTCCGTGTTCACGCGGTGGATCTCCACCAGTTCGTGGTTGTACTTGTCGACGAAGGTGCGATCCTCGTCGAGCACATAGGCGAAGCCGCCGGTCATACCCGCGCCGAAGTTGACTCCGGTCTCGCCGAGCACGGCCACCAGGCCGCCGGTCATGTACTCGCAGCAGTGGTCACCGGCCCCCTCGATCACCGCCTGGGCGCCTGAGTTACGCACCCCGAAGCGCTCACCGGCGGTGCCTGCGGCGAACAGCTTGCCGCCGGTGGCGCCGTAGAGGCAGGTGTTGCCGACGATAGCCGTCTCGTGGCTGGCGAAGCGGCTGCCCCTGGGCGGGGTGATCACCACCTTGCCGCCGTTCATGCCCTTGCCGACGTAGTCGTTGGCGTCGCCCTCCAGATAGAGATTCAGGCCGCGGGCGTTCCAGACGCCGAAGCTCTGGCCGGCCACGCCAGTGAAACGCGCGGTCACCGGGGCGTCCTCGAGCCCCTCCTCGCCGTAGCGCTTGGCGATGGCCCCCGAGGTGAGCGCGCCCACGCTGCGATCGCAGTTGGTGATGGTGAAGGCAATCTCACCGCCGGACTTCGTCTCGATGGCATCCTTGAGGGCGGCCAGCACCTCCTGGTTCTTGGTGCCCGGGTCGTGGGGCACGTTGCGGCTCACCTGGCAGAACTGAGGCGCATCCGCGGGCACGAAGTCGTTGCCGAGCAGCGGGGTCAGGTCGAGCCTGCGCTGGGAGGCGGTGACGCCCTCCAGCACCTCGAGCAGGTCGGTACGGCCGATCAGATCGGTAAGCTTCCGCACGCCCAGGGTGGCCATCAGCTCGCGCACCTCCTCGGCGATGAAGCGGAAGTAGTGCTTGACCATGTCCACGGTGCCGCGGAAGTGCTCGCCACGCAGGTAATCGTTCTGGGTGGCCACGCCGGTGGCGCAGTTGTTCAGGTGGCAGATGCGCAGGTACTTGCAGCCCAGCGCCACCATGGGCGCGGTGCCGAAGCCGAAGCTCTCGGCGCCGAGGATCGCTGCCTTGACCACGTCGAGGCCGGTCTTCAGGCCGCCGTCGGTCTGCAGGCGGATCTTGTCGCGCAGGCCGTTGATGCGCAGCGCCTGGTGCACCTCGGGCAGGCCCAACTCCCAGGGGGAGCCGGCGTGCTTGATGGAGGTGATGGGGCTCGCCGCGGTCCCGCCATCATAGCCGGAGACGGTGATCAGATCGGCGTAGGCCTTGGCCACGCCGGTGGCGATGGTGCCGATGCCGGGCTCGGAGACCAGCTTCACCGAGACCTGGGCCTCCGGGTTGACCTGCTTGAGGTCGAAGATCAGCTGAGCCAGGTCCTCGATGGAGTAGATATCGTGGTGCGGCGGCGGCGAGATCAGGGTCACGCCGGGCACCGAGTAGCGCAGCCGGGCGATCAGCTCGTTGACCTTGCCGCCGGGCAACTGGCCGCCCTCGCCGGGCTTGGCGCCCTGGGCCACCTTGATCTGAAGCACCTCGGCGCTGACCAGGTAGGCCGGGGTGACGCCGAATCGGCCGGAGGCAATCTGCTTGATCTTCGAGGAGCGGATGGTGCCGTAGCGAGCCGGATCCTCACCCCCCTCGCCGGAGTTGGAACGCCCCCCCGCCTCGTTCATGGCCTGGGCCAGCGCCTCGTGGGCCTCGGGCGACAACGCCCCCAGCGACATGCCGGCGCTGTCGAAGCGCGGAATCAGGTCCTCGACCGCCTCGACTTCTTCGAGCGGCAGCGGCTCGGCGGCCGGCTTCAGCTTCAGCAGGTCGCGGATGGTGGCCGGCGGACGTTCGTTGACCAGCTCGGCAAACGTCTTCCACTTGGCGAAGTCGCCCTCCTGCACCGCCTCCTGCAGCGCCTTGACCACATCGGGGTTGTAGGCGTGGTATTCGTGGCCGTGCACGTACTTGAACAGGCCGCCCTGAGAAATTCCCTTGCGCGGCGTCCAGGCCTCGCGTCCCAGCCACTCCTGCTGCAGCTGCAGCTCACTGAAGCCGGTACCCTGGATGCGAGAAGCCATGCCGGTGAAGCAGAGCGCCATCACCTCGTCGGCCAGGCCCACCGCCTCGAACAGCTGAGAGCCGCGATAGGAGGCGAGCGTCGAGATGCCCATCTTGGAGAGGATCTTGAACAAGCCTTTCTGCAGGCCCTTGCGATAGTTTTCGCGGGCGTCGGCGGGGTTGCCGGAGAGCTCGCCGGTACGCTGCATGTCGGCCATTACCTGATAGGCGAGCCACGGGAAGACCGCGGTGGCCCCTACCCCAAACAGTACCGCCATCTGGTGGGCATCGCGGGCATAGCCGGTCTCCACCACGATATTGGCCAAAGGGCGCAGCGCCAGTCGGCCCAGGTGGTTGTGCACGGCACCCACGGCCAGGGCGGCATGGATCGGCAGCTCCCCCTTGGCGAGGTTGGCATCCGACAGCGCCAGGATCACCTTGCCAGCCCTTACGGCCTCCTCGGCCCGGCGGCAGAGCGCCTGAATCGCCGCCTTCAGTCCCACCTGCTCCGGGTCATAGCCCAGGCTCAGCAACTGGCTGGAGAAGGCCGGATCCTCCTGCTCCACCAGGGCGGTGAACTTGCGCGGCGAGAGCACCGGCGTCGTCAGGATGATGCGGTGGGCGTGTTCGGGGGTCGCCTTGAAGACGTTGCGCTCGGTGCCGATGCAGGTCTCCAGCGACATCACGATCGACTCTCGCAGCGGATCGATGGCCGGGTTGGTCACCTGGGCGAACTTCTGGCGGAAGTAGTCGGTCAGCAGGCGTTGCTTGCCGGAGAGCACCGCCATGGGCGTATCGTCCCCCATGGAGCCCACCGCCTCCTGGCCGCTTTCGGCCAGCGGACGCAGCAGCTGGTCGCGCTCCTCGAAGCTCACCTGGAACATCTTCTGGGCAACGTTGAGGGCGTCGGTGTCCATGTTGTGGAAGCTGGCCAGCTCGGTCAGTGCCGACTCCAGGTAGTGGGCCTCCTGCTTCAGCCAGCGCTTGTAGGGGTAGGCCGACTTGAGACGCTCATCGATGTCACTGGTGTGCAGGACCTCGCCGGTCTCGGTATCCACGGCCAGTATCTGACCGGGGCCTACGCGTCCCTTGGCCACCACATCCTCGGGCTTGTAGTCGTAGGTGCCGATCTCCGAGGCCAGGGTGATGAAGCCGTTCTTGGTGATCACCCAGCGGGCCGGACGCAGGCCGTTGCGATCGAGCATGCACAACGCCTGGCGACCGTCGGTCATCACCACGCCGGCGGGACCGTCCCAGGGCTCCATGTGCATGGAGTTGTACTCGTAGAAGGCGCGCAGGTCGCCATCCATCAGCTCCACGTTCTGCCAGGCCGGCGGCACCATCATGCGCACGGCGCGGTGCAGCTCCATGCCGCCGGTCAGCAGGACTTCGAGCATATTGTCCATGCTCGAGGAGTCGGAGCCCGTGGTGTTGACGATCTCGGCAAGCTCGGCGATCTCGGGCAGGCGCTCGCAGACGAAGTTCTCCTTGCGCGAGTTGGCCCAGCCGCGGTTGGCCTCGATGGTGTTGATCTCGCCGTTGTGGGCCAGCAGCCGGAACGGCTGCGCCAGCGGCCAGCGCGGCGCGGTGTTGGTGGAGAAGCGCTGGTGGAAGACACAGATGGCAGTCTCCAGGCGCTCGTCCCCCAGGTCACGGTAGAAGGCCGGCAGATCCACCGGCATCACCAACCCCTTGTAGGAGACCACCTTCTCGGAAAGCGAGCAGACGTAGAACTCCTGCTCATCGCGCAGCGCCTGCTCGGCCAGACGGCGGGCCATGAACAGGTCGACCTCGAAGGTCTCGGCGCTGCCGTTCTTGCCGGGTTCGACAAACAGGTGGCGGATGCGCGGCAGGCACTCGAGCGCCATGGGGCCACAGACGCTGGGGTCCACCGGCACGTCGCGCCAGCCACGGATCACCAGGCCACGGGCCCGCAGCTCGCCCTCCAGGGTATCGCTGACCTTCTCGGCACGGACATCGTCGTCGGGCAGGAAGACCACCCCCACCGCAAAACGCTCACCCAATTCGGCATCGAGGGCATCCTGCGCGACCTGGCGCATAAAGGCCTCGGGCATCTTCAGCAGCAGGCCACAGCCGTCGCCGGTCTTGCCGTCGGCGGCGATGCCACCGCGGTGGGTCATGCAGGTCAGCGATTCGATGGCGGTCTTGAGCAGCTGGTGGCTGGCCCGACCCTCCATGTGTGCGATCAGGCCGAACCCGCAGTTGTCGCGGAACTCGCCGGGCTGATGGAGACCTCTGTTCATTGGCGTGCCTCGAATATAGGGTGTTTTTTCTGCAGCCGAATCATGATATTTTATAAGGTTTTAATTTTTTAAGGTGCGCATCAAGGGGCGCCAAGGCTGCGGGGCAAAAGGCTGACCAGCATAGTCAATCCGCCCGGAAACGCGCAACGCCCCGACCCCCAAGGCCATCAAAAAGTACCGTAAAATCCGCTACTTGAAAAATCGCGCCAAACAAAAAAAGCACGCAACTCAACAACTTGCAAATAGCATAGACGAATTTTCAACGGCCCAGGCACGACACTAGACTTTAGTCGCATTCGGCGAGACAGGCCCATGCTGATAGCGCATAAGCCATGCGGATTATCGGCATGAGGCGCATCAAGCGGCGAACGCCACCCACCAACGCACCCCTCCTACGACGACGCCCGCACAACCGTGCGGGCGTCGTCGGGGTCGTCATCCAAATCGATAGCGGCCAGGAGGGGCGTCAGGAGCGGGGGAATGCCTCGATCAGCGCCTCGAGCAGCTCGACCGGAGTCTCGTCATGGAGACAGGCGTCACCCAGGGAGCGCAGCAGGATCAGGCGCAGGCGGCTGTCGATGTTCTTCTTGTCGAGACGCATGCGGACCAGGAAATCCTCCACCGCCATGTCGGCCGGGGCGGCCAGGGGCAACGCGGCCGCCTCGAGGATGGCGCGAGTGCGCGCCACCTCGTCCTCCGACAGCCAGCCCAGCCGTGCCGAGAGCTCGGCGGCCATCAACATGCCGGCGCCCACCGCCTCGCCGTGCAGCCACTTGCCATAGCCCTGGTGCGCCTCGATGGCATGACCGAAGGTATGGCCCAGGTTGAGCAGCGCCCGCACCCCCTGCTCGGTCTCGTCCTCGGCGACGATCTCCGCCTTGAGCGCACAACTGCGCTCGATGGCCAGGGTCAGCGCCGCCGGCTCCAGGTCGCGCAGGTCCGCCATGACCTCCTCCAGCCAGCCCAGGAAGGCGGCGTCGCGAATCAGTCCGTACTTGATCACCTCGGCCAGCCCCGCGGAGAGCTCGCGGGGTGGCAGGGTGGCCAGGGTATCGGTGTCGATCAGCACCGCCCGGGGCTGCCAGAAGGCACCGATCATGTTCTTGCCCAGCGGGTGGTTGACCCCGGTCTTGCCGCCCACCGAGGAGTCCACCTGGGAGAGCAGCGTGGTGGGCACCTGAATGAAGGCCACGCCGCGCTGATAGCAGGCGGCCGCATAGCCGACCATGTCGCCGATCACCCCGCCGCCCAGGGCGACCAGGGTGCAGCGGCGGTTGAAGCCCGCCTCCAGCAGGGCGTCCCAGATGCGCGACACGCTCGCCAGGGTCTTGGTGGCCTCGCCATCCGGCAGCACCAGCTCGCGCACCTCGGCGTCGGTCGGCAGCGAGGCCCGGCAGCGTTCGAGATAGAGCGGTGCCACCACCTCGTTGGTGACGATCATCACCTGACGGCCGGCCAGCCAGGGCGAAAGCGCCTCGGGCTGGCCGAGCAGGCCGGGGCCGATATGGATGGGATAACTGCGCGCGCCCAGCGATACCTCAAGGGTGCGCGGACCAGTGGAAGTCTCGCTCATGGATTCATGCCTTGCATTGCAGGGGGTCGACCAGCCGGGTGACGCGTCTGACGATATCGTTGACCACGGCCCTGGGGCCGCGGCGATCGGTGCGCACGGTGACATCGGCGGTGGCCCGGTAGAGGGGCTCGCGCACGCCAAACATCTCGCGCAGCACCGCCTCCTTGTCCGGCCGCTGCAGCAGCGGACGGTTGCGATCCTTGGCGGTGCGCTTGAGCTGCTGCTCGACGGTGGTGAACAGGTAGATAACGGTGCCCCGCTCACGCAGCATGCGGCGGTTCTCCTCACGCAGCACGGCGCCGCCGCCGGTGGCGATCACCACGCCCTCCAGCCGGGTCAGCTCGTCGATCATCTGGGTCTCGCGGTCGCGGAAGCCGACCTCGCCCTCCACGTCGAAGATCCAGGGAATATCGGCGCCGCAGCGCGCCTGGATCTCGTGGTCGCTATCAAAGAAGTCACGAGAAAGTTCGGCCGCCAGGAGGCGGCCGATGGTGCTCTTGCCGGCCCCCATGGGGCCGATCAGTATCAGGTTAGGTAGTGCCTGCATCAGCGAATGGCCACGCCGTCGTCCAGTATTCGGGGGGTGATGAATACCAGCAACTCTACCTTCTCGTTGCTCTCTTGGGTATAGCGGAACAGGTGGCCCAGCACCGGGAGGTCGCCCAGGAACGGCGTCTTGACCAGGTTACGCAGCTCCTCGGTCTGCAGGATGCCGCCCAGCACTACGGTCTCGCCGTTGTCCACCAGCACCTGGGTCTGGATCTCGTTCTTGTTGATCGGCGGCTCCTCGCCGGGGCTGAACTCGCCGAAGGTGTCGTTGGTGATGGCCACGTCCATGATGATGCGGTTATCCGGAGTGATCTGTGGGGTGACCTCCAGCGACAGCACCGCCTCCTTGAAGTCCACCGCGGCCGCGCCGCTGGCCGACGACTCACGGAAGGCACGCTCCTGGCCTTGCTTGATCACCGCGGTACGCTGGTTGGCGGTGATCACCCGGGGCTGGGAGATGGTATAGCTGCGCCCCTCGCTCTCCATGGCGCGCAGCTCCAGGTCGAGCAGGACGTCACCGGAGAGATAGCCGAAGGCGAAGCTGGTCATGCCGCCGACTCCGCGGTCGGTGGAGCCAAAATCCACGGCCAGACCGCCGAGGCCCGAGATCGGCGTGCCGTCCGAGGCGCCTGGAGTTCCACCCAGCTCCAGCCGGCCACCCGCGCGACGATCCGGCGAGGAGGCGCCCCAGTTGACCCCGAGCTCGCGGGAAGCACTATCGCTGGCGATGACGATGCGCGCTTCGATCTGCACCTGGCGCACCGCCACGTCGAGACGGTCCAGGGTGCGCATGATCTCGTCGATCTGGTCGGCGGTATCCTGGATCAGCAGGGTGTTGGTGCGCTGGTCGATGGCCACCCGGCCCCGGTCGGAAAGCAGACCGAACCCCTCTCCGCCGCGCAGCAGCCCCGCCAGGTCAGCCGCACGCGCATAGCGCACCTGAATATATTCGGTGGTGAGCGGCGCCAACACGTCCATCTGCTCGCGGGCCTCGAGCTCCTGGCGCTCGATGTTGGCCAGCTCGCTGGCCGGGGCCACCACAATGACGTTGCCCTCCTGACGGCTGGCCAGGCCGTGACTCTTGAGCACCAGGTCCAACGCCTGGTCCCAGGGCACATCTTCCAGATTGAGGGTCACCCGGCCCTGGACACTGTCGCTGGCCACCAGGTTGAGCCCGGTAAAGTCGGCGATGATCGCCAGCACCGAGCGCACCTCGATGTCCTGGAAGTTCAGGGTGATGCGATCGCCGGTGTAGGAGAACTGCTCGCGGACCCGCTGGTCGCGTTCCTGCTGGGTCACCGGCTGGGCCTCGATGGTCAGCTGTCGGCCGCTCTGTGTGGAGACCATGGCGTACTCACCGGTACCCTCGATATCGAGGGTCACGCCGTCGCGGCCCGGCCGCGGGGTGACGCGGCGCAGCGGGGTGCCGAAGTCGCTGACGTCGTAGACCTGATCCAGCGAGGCCGGCAGTTCCACGCCGCGCAGCTCGGCGGTAATGCGGTTGCGCCCGCTTTCGCGGACCCGGGTATCAACCCCGGCGCGGTCGAAGGTGACGACCAGTCGGCCGGCGCCGCCCTCGCCGCGGCGGAAGTCGATATCCTGAACGCTGGGACCGCTGGCGACCGAAGGCGCGGGAGCCGGGTCGCTGGCCGCCGGTGCCGGCGCGGACACCGACGCCTGCGCCACTCCGGTATCGGCCGCACCGCCGCCGATGGCAAGGCGCAGCCGATTACCCTGCTCGCGGGTGTTGTAGGGCAGCGGGCCCTCGAGGTCGAACACCAGACGCGTCCGGGAGCCGGCCTCCAGGGCGGTGACCTGCTGCACGCCACCGATGCCGAGGGCGTAGCTGCGCTGGTCGAGGCGGTTGGCGGTCTCCATCAGGTCGATGGTCAGCCGCGCAGGGTCGTCCAGACGATAGCCACGCACCTCCGGCACCGGGCCGGCGAATGACAGATCGACCTCCAGCTCGCCCCCGCCGCCTTGCCTGAAGTTGAGTTCCTCCAGGGAGGAGGCCGCCAGGGCACCGGCGGAGACCGCCAGCATCAAGAGTGTCGCGAATCCACGCTTCATGATCGTTAGCATTGTTCCCTTCCCCCCGCTTGTCGCCCACCCCAGCCGGTGGGCGGCGAATCGCTTGCCTGGTTGTTTATCAGGATTTCGTTGTCAGGATCTAGTCGTTGAGCGTCAGCTGCGTTGTGCGTTCGATCCAGCCACCGCGCCCGGTGGGCACCACCTCGATCAGCTGCACAGACGATGAAGTGATACTGATGATGCGCCCGAAATCGCTACCCATGTGGTTGCCTACGCGCAGCCGATGCACCGTCCCACTCGGCGCCCTGACGAGCGCCGAGGGCTGCCCGCCATGGGTCAGCGTGCCCACCAGATCGAGCTGGCCGAGGCCGTAGGCCTCGAGCGGCTCCCGCGGCCGAGTCAGATCCGGCGCCAGCTCCTCGGAGCCGCGCGGCGGCTGCTCCGTTTCGGGCAGCCTGGCGATGAACGGACTGCGCCGATCGGCCTCGTCATAGGGCAGGGCCGCATAGTCGGGTATATCGGGCAGCTCCACCCGCGGGGTCGCGCCGGGGTTGCTGCGGATCTCGGCCAGCTCGCGGTCGAGCATGCCAATCTGCGGATCGGCACATCCGGCCAGGCTCAGCAGTAGCGCGGCGGCCAGCGCCGCCGAAAGACGGTTGGCATGGCTCATGGCGCGCCCTCCTCACTCTGGCGGTAGCTGTAGGTCCGCGCCAGAATGGACAGGCGCAGGCGCTGGCCGCTGCCGCCCTCCGGCGACAGGGTCATGTCATGCAGGGTAACGATGCGCGGCAGACCGGCCACGCCAGCCAGGAAGGTGGCGATGCGGTGGTAGTCGCCCTGCACCTGGATATCAAAGGGCTGCTCGATGTAGTGCTCGCGCGTTACCGGGCCGCGCAGTCGAATGGAGTCGATGGCGAGCTGGTTGTCGATGGCGGTCTCGCTGATGTTGTCGATCAGGGACGGCACCTCGGCACCGGTAGGCAGCATTTCGCGCAGCTCACTCATGCGCGCCTCGAGGGTGCCCATCTGCTCGCGCATGGCCTCCAGGTTGGCCGCCTGGGCCGCCTTGCTGCGGTAGTCGCGGATCAGCTGCGCCTCCTGGCCACGCGCCCGGTCCAGCTCCTCCTTGGCGGGTGACGCCAGGTACCAGTGCATGCCGAAGACGGTCACGCCCAGTATCAGCAGGCAGCAGAGCAGCTGCAGCGACCAGGGCCAGACGCCGGCCTCCTTGATATCCAGTTCACGCCAGTCCAGCTCGCGCAGGCGACGCATCTCTCCCTTGAGACTCATGACCCCTCCTCCACCGACGCCTGACTCTCCTCCGGCGCCCTGGGCAGCCGCTGGCTCATGCTCAGGCTGAAGCGGCGTCGCTCACCGTCCCCCTCGGCCTCCACCTCCGAGAGCACCGGCACCGTGAAGGTACCCGCGGCGGCCAGGGCCCTCAGCTGGTCGGAAACCTGGCGATTGTTCTCGGCCAGGCCGGCCAGGCGCAGGCTGTCACCCTGGCGGGTGAGCTGGGTGTAGTGCACACCGTCCACCAGGCTGGTGGTCAGGTCGCCCAGCACATGGACGGTCTGGGTGCGCCCCATCTGCAGCTCGGTGAATACCCGCACCTGCTCGAGCATCTGATCGCGGATCGCCTCCAGTTCGCTGATCTCGCGAATCGCCGAATCCAGCTGGCGGCTCTGGGCCTGAATATGGGCGTTGCGCTGCTGTTGGGAAGCGGTTTCCTGTTCGTAGTGCCAGGTCAGGCCGTAGCCTCCCCCGAGGCCGAGCATGGCGGCCAGCCCGAGGGTCACGAAGAAGCGCTTGCTGCGACGCGCGCGCAGCTCCTCGCGCCAGGGCAGCAGGTTGATCTCGATGGTCATGGACGGGACCTCATTGCCAGGCCGCAGGCGGTCAGCAGCGCCGGGGCGTCACCGGAGAGCGTCTGCACGTCGATGCGGCTGTTGACCTTCATCCGCGCCAGCGGATTGGCAATGGAGACCTCCATGCCGCTCTCCTGGGCCAGCCGCTCGGCCAGGCCCGGCAGCATGCTGGTGCCACCGGCCAGCACCATGCGGCGCACCTCCTGCTTGCGACCCGCGGTGTAGTAGAGCTGCAGGGAACGCCCGACCTGCTGCACGAGGGTATCCAGAAAGGGGGCGAGCACGCTGCTCTGATAGTCCTCGGGCAGGCCGCCGCGCTTCTTGGCCAGGCCCGCCTCGTCGAGGCTCAGACCGTAGCGGTTGCGGATCTCCTCGGTGAGTTGGCGGCCGCCGAACACGGTATCGCGGCTGTAGACCACCCGCCCCTCGCGCAGCACATGGAAGGTGTTCATGGTGGCGCCGATGTCCACCAGGGCCACGCAATCCTCCTCACCGGCCAGCTGGGGCAGCTGATGGCGCACCTCGGTGAAGGCTCGCTCCATGGCGAAGGTCTCGACATCCACTGCCTCGGGGGTCAGCCCCCCCTGAAGCAGGGCGTCGGTGAGCTGGCTGACATCCTGCTGGCGGCAGGCCACCAGCAGCACGTCCTGCTGGTCGGCATAGCGAGCGTTGAGACCCAGTCGCTGAAAATCGAAAGCGACTTCACTGAACGGAAAGGGAATATGCTTGTCGGAATCAAGCTGAATGCGCGTCTCTATCTCGTCATCGCTGAGCGAAGCCGGCAGAGTCAACGTCTTGGTGATAGCAGCGCTCGCGGGCACCGCCACTACGGCGTTACGGGAATGCGGCTTGGCCTGCTGCACGGCCCGGGAGAGGGCATCGACCACTTCTCCCATGTCATGGATGCGCCGTTCAACCACGGCGCCCTCACGCAGCGGCCGCACCGCATAGCTCTCAACCTGATAGCTGGCGCCAGCACGCCTGAGTTCCACGAGCTTTACGGTTGCCGAGGTGATATCGACACCGATCAGTCCCTTGCTGGATGCCCTGAATCGCATCTCGGTCCTGCCCCTGCTGATTCATGTGGAATGCCGCTTGTTATATCGCTCACCTTTCGCGATACGAGGCGACTGAGCCCGGGGCCTGGCCCCTGTAAGCAGAGGTTACATGATATTGCCGATTCTCACACGGCTAACCGCAAACCTGCACCCTCAACGCTGGTGACCCAGCGCCGAGATTCTTATAATGGCGTCTCAGTCGCCCTGACACATCGCCACCGCAACGCCACAGTTCCCTGCATGGATACCGCCTTTTCATGACGTTTTTCAGAACCCTGCTCTTTTCTCTGGCCTGGCTGCTGGTGTCGCTTACCGCGGCCGTGACCCTGGGTGTGGTGGGCGCCGCGCTCTATTTCGCCCCCGGCCTGCCGGATGTGCGCCAGCTCCAGGACTTCGAGCTCCACTCCCCGCTGCGCATCTTCACTCGCGACGGCAAGCTGATCGGCGAGTTCGGCGAGGAGCGTCGCATGCCGGTCGAGTTCGACGAAATCCCCGAGGACTTCATTCAGGCACTGCTTTCCGCCGAGGATGCCAACTTCTTCGATCACCGCGGCGTCGACCCCAGGGGCCTGGCCCGGGCGGCCATGGAATTGGCCTCCAGCGGCGGCGAGATCCAGTCGGGCGGCTCCACCGTCACCATGCAGGTGGCACGCAACTACCTGCTGACCCTGGATCGGACCTTTACCCGCAAGATCCGCGAGATCCTGCTGGCCCTGCAGATGGAGCAGGTGCTCTCCAAGGAGGAAATCCTCGAGCTCTACGTCAACAAGATCTTCCTCGGCAATCGTGCCTACGGCATCGCCGCCGCCGCCGAGACCTACTACAACCGTCCGCTGGCCGAACTGACCCTGGCCGAGAAGGCGATGATCGCCGGCCTGCCCAAGGCGCCCTCCGCCTTCAACCCGCTGGCCAACCCGGAGCGCTCGCTGATCCGCCGCAACTGGATCCTCTACCGCATGCGCCAGCTGGACCATATCGACCAGCCCGCCTATGACGAGGCGGTCCAGGCACCGATCACCGCCCGCCGCTATATCGCCCAGACCGAAGTGGACGCCGATTACGTCGCCGAAATGGCCCGCCAGTTCGCCGTAGAGCGCTTTGGTGAAGAGGCCTATACCGGCGGTTACCGCATCCACACTACCCTGGACGGCAATCTGCAGCCCTTCGCTCGCCGAGCCCTGGCCGACGGCCTGATCGCCTATGACACCCGCCATGGGTGGCGCGGGGCCGAGGAGCGCGATCTTCCCGCCAGCCTGGTGGAGGCCCAAGCACGCACTGACCGCCGCGGACTGGAGGAGGAGCTCGACGAGTCCCCCGAGATCCTGGAGACCGCCCAACGCGCCGCCGAGCGCAGCCAGACCGAGATCGAGGGCATCGAGGGCGACGTCAGCAACTGGGTGCAGGTGCTGGAGCGTACGCCGGGCTTCGGCCCGCTGCAGGCCGCCATCGTGGTGGAGAGCAGTGGCCGCGAGATGCGTGTATTGACCCGCGGCGGCGAACTGCAAACCATCGCCTGGGATGGCCTCTCCTGGGCACGGGCCTATCGCAGCCCGCAAGCCCGCGGCCCGGAGCCCGGTTCCGCCGCCGAGATCGCCACCCGCGGCGATCTGATCCGTGTGCTGGAGCGCGAGGACGGCAGCCTGCGCCTGGCCCAGCGCCCCGACGCCGAGGGCTCCCTGGTGGTGATGCACCCCGACACCGGCGCCATCCTGGCGCTGCAGGGTGGCTTCAGCTTTCAGGCCAGCAAGTTCAACCGCGCCGTCCAGGCACAGCGCCAGTCGGGGTCGATCTTCAAGCCCTTCATCTACCTGGCGGCGCTGGACAGCGGCCTGATGAACGCTGCCAGCGTGGTCAATGATGCCCCCGTGGTGATCCAGGACGGCAGCAGCGAGCTGTGGCGCCCAGTCAACGCCAGCGGCGACTTCCTGGGCCCGACCCGCCTGCGGGTGGCACTGGCGCGCTCGCGCAACCTGGTCACCATTCGCGTGCTCCAGGAGGTGGGGCTCGATGCCACCATCGACTTCCTGGAAGGCTTTGGCTTCGCCAGCTCACGCCTACCCCGCGGGCTGTCGCTGGCGCTAGGCAGCGCCGACCTGACCCCCCTGGAGATGACCAACGCCTATGCGGTGCTGGCCAACGGTGGCTATCAGGTCGCCCCCTGGTTCATCGAACGCATCACCCGCGGCGACGACGAAACCCCGATCGAGGAGGCCACTCCTGCCGTGGTATGCCGCGACTGCCGCGACGGCCAGACCGACGTCGAGATCGACGGTCGCCGTCATCCGGTGGCACCCCAGGTCGTAGATTCAGTATCGGCCTATATCCTGAGCGACATGCTGCGCGACGTGATCGACAGCGGCACCGGTCGCGCCGCCCAGTCGCTGGGTCGCAGCGATATCGTCGGCAAGACCGGCACCACCAACAACCAGCGAGATGCCTGGTTCGCCGGCTATAACGCCGATCTGGTGGCCACCGTATGGGTGGGCAAGGACAATAACGAGACCACCGCCGAATACGGCGCCAACGCCGCCCTGCCGATCTGGGTCGACTTCATGAGCGATGCCCTCGAGGGCCGACCCGAAGCGAAACACGAGCGCCCCTCCACCCTGGTCACCGCCCGGGTCGATGCGAGCAGCGGCCGCCTGCTGCCCGACGGCCAGGGCGGCGGCATCAGCGAACTCTTCCACCCGGACCACCTGCCCAATTTTCAACCCCGCCGCGTCGAGAGCGAGGTGGAACAGCACAGCGGCTCACAGGGTACCGGCTCCTACGAGGCGATCTTCTGATAGCCTCGGGCGCCGGGCCGGCGCCCGAGGCTCCGACATAGCAAGCCCCGAAACCCAAAAAAGCAGAAAGGCCGACCCCATGGGGCCGGCCTTTCTGTTGATCACGTGCTGCCTGTAACAGGTAGCTTTCGCCGATACAGCATTACACGCCGTAAACGTCGTCCACGCTCTTCAGTGGGTAGTGAGACGGGTAAGGCCTGCGCGCCACGCCAGAATCCACCGCCGCCTGGGCCACCGCGGAGGTGATCCGCTCGAGCAGGCGAACATCCACCGGCGTGGGGATGATGTACTCGCGACCAAAGCTCATCTCCTCCAGCTCGTAGGCGTCCAGCACCTCCTGGGGCACCGGCTCGCGGGCCAGGTCCTTGAGGGCGTGAACCGCGGCGACCTTCATCTCCTCGTTGATGCGGGTGGCGCGCACGTCCAGCGCCCCGCGAAAGATGAAGGGGAAGCCCAGCACGTTGTTGACCTGATTCGGGAAATCCGAGCGGCCGGTGGCCATGATCACGTCGGGGCGCACCTCGCGGGCCAGGTCCGGGTGGATCTCCGGATCCGGGTTGGTGCAGGCAAAGACCACCGGGTTGGGCGCCATCTTGCGGATATGGTCGGCAGTCATCAGGCCGGGGCCGGAGAGACCGACGAAGACGTCGGCACCATCGATGGCGTCATCCAGGGTGCGCTTGTCGGTATCGACGGCGAACATCGCCTTGTAGGGGTTGAGGTCCTCGCGGCCGGTATGGATCACACCCTTACGGTCGAGCATCACCAGGTTCTCGGCGCGAGCGCCGCAGGCCACCAGCAACTTCATGCAGGCGATGGCCGCCGCACCGGCTCCCAGGCAGACGATTCTCGCCTCGTCAAGGCGCTTGCCGGCGATCTCCAGGGCGTTGAGCATGCCCGCCGCGGTCACGATGGCGGTGCCATGCTGGTCATCGTGGAACACCGGAATGTTGCACTGCTCGATCAGCGCCTGCTCGATCTCGAAGCACTCCGGCGCCTTGATGTCCTCGAGGTTGATGCCACCCCAGGTGTCGGCGATGCGCGCCACGGTGTCGATGAAGGCCTGGGGGCTCTCGGAGTTGACCTCGATGTCCACGGAGTTGATGCCGGCGAAGCGCTTGAACAGCACGCCCTTGCCCTCCATGACAGGCTTGCTGGCCAGGGCGCCCAGATTGCCCAGCCCCAGGATGGCGGTGCCGTCGGAGATCACTGCCACCAGGTTGCCCTTGCCGGTATAACGGTAGGCGTTCTCGGGGTCGCGGGCGATCTCGCGCACCGGCTCGGCCACGCCCGGGCTGTAGGCCAGGGAAAGGTCCTTGGCGGTAGCGGTAGGCTTGGTCAGCTCAATGGAGAGCTTTCCGGGAATGGGCTTGGCATGATAATCCAGCGCGGCCTGTCTTGCGTCACTCATGAAGGTGGGTTCCGGTCAGGGTGGAATAGACCCCCCACGATATAGTAAAACCCCACTCCGCTCAAGCTGATGGAATTTCTCGCCTGTTGTACGCTCGTTTGACGCCGATGACAGCCATTTGCTGCAACTTATGGCCGAAAGCCCAGCCATAACCCTTTCCTTATCGATGCCCCGGCGAATCGCGGCATCCCCCCATGAACGAGAAAACCCGCCACGATGGGCGGGTTCCTCGACGGTCCGGGGAGCGCCCGGACAATCAGCGCTTGATCGCAGCACCGAAACGCTTGTTGAAGCGCTCGACGCGACCACCGGTGGTCGCCTGCTTCTGCTTGCCGGTATAGAAGGGATGGCACTGGGAGCAGACGTCCAGGGAGAAGTCATGGCCGGAGGTGGAGCCCACCTGGAAGCTGGCGCCGCAGGAGCAGGTCGCGTTGACCGCCTTGTAATCGGGATGGATACCTTGTTTCATCTTGAGCCTCGTTGAGCTGCATGCCGCCACCTGATCTTCTGCCAGGCACCGCATACGGGTTGTCTATCGGTCGCGCTGTCTATGGGTCACGAAAACCGCGAGCGCGAGTGCAAACCGGCTGTACCACCCTGGCCGCACTCGGCAGGCAGGGAAGCGCGATATTCTAGCAGAGCCAATCCCGGAGGCCAATTGCCCACCTCGACTTCGTCCCCGCGCGTACTGGGCGTAGCGGTTCCCTCGCCGCTGCGCCGCCTGTTCGACTATCGCCCCGGCGGCTCGCCGCCGGCCGGCGGTTGGGCGCCCGGGCTGCGCGTGAGGGTGCCCTTCGGCCGGCGCGAGGTGGTGGGGGTGGTGATGGAGTGCCGCGATCGCAGCGACCTGCCCCTGGCCGAGCTCAAGCCCGTCACCGCCTGCCTGGACCCGGCCCCGTTGCCCGCCGACTGGCTGTGGCTGTGCCGCTTCACGGCCCGCTACTACCAGCACTCCCTGGGGGACACTCTCCACCAGGCGATGCCGGTGCTGCTGCGCCAGGGGCGGGCCCTGGAGGGGCGCACCCGGGAGCGCTGGCAGCTTACCGCGGCGGGCCACGACACGCCTGCCGAGGCCCTGGCCCGGGCCCCACGCCAGGCCGAGCTGCTGGCGATGCTCGCCCAGCACCCCCGCGGCCTGGCCACCCAGGCGATCCTGGCTCAGTCGTTTTCCCGCGAGCAGCTCAAGGCGCTGGCCGCCAAGGGATTGGCGGACTCCCGCGAGGAGCCGCTCACCGCCCGCCCCCAGCCGGACGCCGACCACCTGCTGGCCGACCCCGCCCTGTCGCTCAACCGCGAGCAGGCCGTGGCGCTCTCGGCCCTGCACGAGCGGCTGGACGCCTACCACCCCTGCCTGCTGGAGGGGGTCACCGGCAGCGGCAAGACCGAGATCTATCTGCAGTTGATCGAGGCGGTGGTGGGCCGTGGCCGCCAGGCGCTGGTGCTGGTGCCCGAGATCGGCCTGACCCCCCAGACCCTTTCACGTTTCCGCAAGCGCTTCCGGGTGCCCGTAGTGGCGCTGCACTCGGGACTCACCGACCATGAGCGCCTGGACGCCTGGGAGGCCGCCGCCAGCGGCCGGGCCCCCATCGTGATCGGCACCCGCTCGGCGATCTTCACCCCGATGGCACACCCCGGGGCGATCATCGTCGACGAGGAGCACGACGGCTCCTACAAGCAGCAGGATGGCCTGCGCTATCACGCCCGTGACCTGGCCGTGGCCCGCGCCCATCACCACGCCATCCCGCTGCTGCTGGGCAGCGCCACCCCGTCGCTGGAGAGCCTGGCCAAGGCGCGCAGCGGCGAGTGGCGCCACCTGCCGCTGACCCGCCGCGCTACCCGCCATGCCCCCGCCAGGCTGGAGCTGATCGACCTGCGGGGTCGTCCCCGCCAGGGCGGTCTCATTCCGCCGGTGCTCGAGGCCATCCGCGATACCCTGGCCGCCGACCATCAGGTACTGGTGTTCATCAACCGCCGCGGTTTCGCACCGACGCTGGCCTGCCACGCCTGCGGCTGGCTGGCCGAGTGCGACGCCTGCGACGCGCGCATGACCCTGCACCGCCAGCCGCCGCTGCTGGCCTGCCACCACTGCGACCGCCGTCGCGCCCTGCCGGAGAGCTGCCCGACGTGCGGCAGCATCGATTTACGCCCACTGGGCAGCGGCACCGAGCGCACCGAGGAGACCCTGGCCGGGCTCTTCCCGAAGGTGCCGGTGCACCGTATCGACCGCGACAGCACCCGGCGCCGCGACGCCTTCGAGCAGGTGCTGGCCGAGGTGCGCCGCGGCGAGCCCTGCCTGCTGGTGGGCACCCAGATGCTGGCCAAGGGGCACCATTTACCCCATGTCACCCTGGTGGTGGTGGTCAACGCCGACGCCGGCCTCTATGCCAGTGACTTCCGCGCCCTGGAGCAGAGCGCGCAGCTGCTGGTGCAGGTGGCGGGGCGCGCCGGACGCGCCGCCCACCCCGGCCGGGTGCTGGTGCAGACCCTGCACCCGGACGACCCGCACCTGCGCCTGCTGGCCGAGCAGGGCTACGCCGCTCTGGCCGAGCAACTATTGGAGGAGCGACGCGCCGCTGCCCTGCCCCCCTTTCGCTTCCTGGCGCTGCTGCGACTGGAGAGCGCCAGGGAGGAAGCCGCCGGCGATCTCGGCCGACGCGCCGCCGGCGCCCTGCGCGACTGGCTGACCGAATGCGAACTGGCGGTGGACTGCCTGGGGCCGGTGCCGGCCCCCATGGAGCGCCGCCAGGGACGCTATCACCTCCAGGTGATGCTCGGCGCCGAGAAGCGCAGCGCCCTCCACCAGGCCTGCGCCTGGCTGACCGCCTGGCTGCAGGCGACCCCCGAGGCGCGCCGCACCCGCTGGTCGCTGGATATCGACCCCCAGACGCTAAGCTGAAAGCTGGAAGCTGGAAGCTGGAAGCTGGAAGCTGGAAGCTGGAAGCTGGAAGCTGGAAGCTGGAAGCTGGAAGCTGGAAGCTGGAAGCTGGAAGCTGGAAGCTGGAAGCTGGAAAACAGCATGTTGCTACCAACCCTGACATCAAGGGTTGTTCTTCAAGCTTATGGCTTCTAGCTCCAGGCGCAGCCTGGCTCTTTAAAGCCAGCGCGCAATTGTCGATAATGTGCGCCCAAATGCCCGCCGACGGGCGTGCCACATCAGCCCGGCGCCACAGGACAACCAACGCTCCATGAAAGAGACCATTGTTTCGCTGCTCGAAGGCGCCCTCGACACCCTCAAGCAGCAGGGCGTGCTGCCCGCCGACCTCGCGCCACCCATCAAGGTCGACCCGACCCGGGACAAGGCACACGGCGACTACGCCACCAACCTCGCACTGATGCTGGCCAAGCCCGCCGGCAGGAAGCCCCGCGAGCTGGCCGAGGCCCTGATCGCCGCCCTGCCCGAGAGTGACGCCATCAGCCAGGTGGAAATCGCCGGCCCCGGCTTCGTCAACTTCTTTGCCGCCACCGACGCCGCCGCCCAGGTGGTGCGCCAGGCGCTCGACGCCGGCGACGCCTACGGCCGCAGCCTGACCGGACAGGGCGCCAAGGTGCAGGTGGAGTTCGTCTCCGCCAACCCCACCGGGCCCCTGCACGTGGGCCACGGCCGCGGCGCGGCCATCGGCGACTGCATCTGCCGCCTGCTCGAGGCCACCGGGTACAACGTCACCCGCGAGTTCTACTACAACGATGCCGGCGCCCAGATCAGCAACCTGGCGCTCTCGGTGCAGGCTCGCGTCAAGGGGCTGGACCCCGAGGATAAGAGCTGGCCCGCCGATGGCTACCGAGGCGGCTATATCATCGACGTGGCCAACGCCTACCTGGCCGGCGAGACCGTCCATGCCGACGACCGCCACGTCACCGCCAAGAGCGACCCCGACGACCTCGAGGCGATCCAGGAGTTCGCCGTGGCCTACCTGCGCCGTGAGCAGGATCTCGATCTCAAGGCCTTCGGCGTGCACTTCGACGTCTATTTCCTGGAGTCCTCGCTCTACCGCGACGGTAAGGTAGAGGCCGCCGTCGAGCGCCTGGTCGAGAAGGGCCACACCTATGAGCAGGACGGCGCCCTGTGGCTGCGCACCACCACCTTCGGCGACGACAAGGACCGGGTGATGCGCAAGTCCGACGGGCAGTACACCTACTTTTTGCCCGACGTGGCCTACCATCTCGACAAGTGGCAGCGCGGCTTCGGCAGCGTGGTCAACGAGCAGGGCGCCGACCACCACTCCACCGTGACCCGGGTGCGCGCCGGCCTGCAGGCCCTGGAAGCCGGCATTCCCGAGGGCTGGCCCGACTACGTGCTGCATCAGATGGTGATGGTCACCCGCTCCGGCGTGGAGGTGAAGCTCTCCAAGCGCGCCGGCAGCTACGTCACCGTGCGCGACCTGATCGACGAGGTGGGCCGCGACGCCACGCGTTTCTTCCTGGCTGCTCGCCGGGCGGACTCCCAGCTCACCTTCGACATCGACCTGGCGCGCTCCCAGTCCAACGACAACCCGGTCTACTACGTCCAGTACGCCCACGCCCGGGTGTGCAGCATGCTGCGCCGCGCCGAGTCCGATGGCCAGCCCTTCGATCACTCCCTGGCCATGGCGAGCCTGGGTCGGCTCGAGGAAGCCCAGGAGAAGGCACTGATGAATCGCCTGGCCCGCTACCCCGAAGTGGTGGAGCACGCCGCCGCCTTCCGTGAACCCCAGCAGATTGGCCAGTACCTGCTGGACCTGGCTGCCGACTTCCACACCTGCTACAACGCGGTGAAGGTGATGGTCGAGGACGACGCCCTACGCAATGCCCGTCTGGCCCTGGGCCTGGCCACCCGCCAGGTGTTGCGCAACGGCCTGGACCTGATGGGAGTCAGTGCCCCCGAGGAGATGTAAGCCATGGCGACTCGCAAGCAGCCACCGCCGAAGCGGCGCGGCGCCACGAGCAGCCGCCGCCAGCCCGGCAACAAGACGCGCCGGGAGTGGCGACTGCCCGGCTGGGTCTGGGGCCTGGCCGGTGTGGTGGCCGGTTTCCTGCTTTCCCAGCACCAGCACGGCACGGCCCCCTGGCAGGTGGAGGACTCTCCCCTGGCCACGGTGCTGCCACGCAGCGCCCCGCCGGAGCCCCAGAGCGAACCCTCGGCACCGGCAGCGCCCAGCGAGCCGCGCATGCCCACCTTCGAGTTCTATACCCTGCTACCGGAGTCCGAGGTGATCGCCCCGCGCGGCGAGATGCCCGCCTCCACGGCCCGACCGCCGGCGCCGCCTCCCGTCGAGGAGACGGCAGCTGCCGAGGCCGGTGACGACCCCATCGCTCAGGTGATTGCCGCCAACCTGGCCGCCGACAGCGCACCGGAGCCAGCGGCCGAGCCCGCCGCCAGCAACGGCCACCGCTACATGCTGCAGGCGGCCTCCTTCCGTGAGCCCGGCGACGCCCAGCAGCTCCAGGGTCGGCTGCGCGACTTCGGCCTGCTGGCCCAGGTCAGCGAGGTCAAGGCCTCCGGCGGCCAGACCTGGCACCGCGTCCAGGTCGGCCCCTACGATGACAACCGCGAGCTCAACCGCGCCCAGGACCTGATGGTCACCCAGGGCATTGAACCGCTGCTGATCCGGCTCCAGAACTGACCGCTCGGACGGTTGAAATCCCCCCCCGGCGCCCACACCTCTCCCTACAGCTCATTTGCGGCGCCCGGGCCACCCCCGCGGCGCCGAAAGTCATCGGGAGCCACCCGCTCCCCCAAGGAGACTTCCCTCCATGACCACGATCGTATCCGTGCGCCGCGGTGACCAGGTGGCGCTGGCCGGTGACGGCCAGGTGTCGCTGGGCAACACCGTGATGAAGGGCAACGCCAGCAAGGTGCGCCGGCTCTACCGCGGCGAGGTGCTGGCGGGCTTCGCCGGCGGCACCGCCGACGCCTTCACCCTCTTCGAGCGCTTCGAGGCGCAGCTGGAGAAGTACCAGGGCAATCTGGTCAAGGCCGCCGTCGAGCTGGCCAAGGACTGGCGTACCGACCGCGCCCTGCGCCGCCTCGAGGCGCTGCTGGCCGTGGCCAACAAGGATGCCTCGTTGATCATCACCGGCAACGGCGACGTGGTGGAGCCCGAGCGCGGCATCATCGCCATCGGCTCCGGCGGCAACTTCGCCCTGGCCGCGGCCCGGGCGCTGCTCGAGAACACCGACCTGTCGGCGAAGGAGATCACCGAGAAGTCGCTGGCGATTGCCGGCGATATCTGTGTGTTCACCAACCACAACGTCACCCTCGAAACGCTCTGAAGGCCGCCATCATGACCCAGATGACCCCCCGCGAGATCGTCCACGCCCTGGACCAGTACATCATCGGCCAGCAGGACGCCAAGCGCGCCGTGGCCATTGCCCTGCGCAATCGTTGGCGCCGCATGCAGCTCGACGCCGAGCTCCGCCACGAGGTGACGCCCAAGAACATCCTGATGATCGGCCCCACCGGGGTGGGCAAGACCGAAATCGCCCGGCGCCTGGCCAAGCTGGCCCGCGCCCCTTTCATCAAGGTGGAGGCCACCAAGTTCACCGAGGTGGGCTATGTGGGCCGCGACGTAGACTCGATCATCCGTGACCTGACCGAAGCCGCCATCAAGCTGGTGCGCGAGCAGGCCAAGGAGGAGGTGGGCCACCGCGCCGAGGACGCCGCCGAGGATCGCATCCTCGACGCCCTGCTGCCGCCGCCTCGCGGCCAGGAGGATGAGCCTCGCCATGACAGCTCCACCCGTCAGATATTTCGCAAGAAGCTGCGCGAGGGTCAGCTCGATGACAAGGAGATCGACATCGAGCTCACCCAGCAGGGTCCCGGCATCGACATCATGACCCCGCCGGGCATGGAGGAGATGACCCAGCAGCTCTCCAGCCTGTTCTCCGGCATGGGCAAGCAGAAGACCGAGACCCGCCGGGTCGCCGTGAAGGACGCCTTCGCCCTGCTCCGCGACGAGGAGGCCAGCAAGCTGGTCAACGAGGAGGAGATCAAGGCCCGCGCCATCGAGGCGGTGGAACAGCACGGCATCGTCTTCCTGGACGAGATCGACAAGGTCACCAAGGGCAGCGGCCAGTCCAGCGGCGGCGAGGTCTCCCGCGAGGGCGTGCAGCGCGACCTGCTACCGCTGATCGAGGGCTCGACGGTCTCCACCAAGTACGGCATGGTCAAGACCGACCATATCCTGTTCATCGCCTCCGGCGCCTTCCACCTGTCGCGCCCCTCGGACCTGATCCCCGAGCTGCAGGGCCGCCTGCCGATCCGCGTCGAGCTCAACGCCCTGACGCCTGATGACTTCAAGCGCATCCTCACCGAGCCCTCCGCGGCGCTCACCAAGCAGTACCAGGCACTGCTGGCCACCGAGGGGCTCGAGGTCGAGTTCACCCCCGACGGCATCGAGCGCATCGCGGAGATCGCCTGGCAGGTCAACGAGGGGACCGAGAACATCGGCGCGCGCCGCCTGCACACCGTGATGGAGCGCCTGCTCGAGGAGGCTTCCTTCAGTGGCAGCGATGTCGGCACGCCACTGACCATCGACGCCGCCTACGTGGACTCCCAGCTCGGCGAGCTGGCCAAGGACGAGGACCTGTCGCGGTATATTCTCTAACCCCAGCTGGAAGCTGGAAGCTGGAAGCTGGAAGCTGGAAGCTGGAAGCTGGAAGCTGGAAGCTGGAAGCTGGAAGCTGGAAGCTGGAAGCTGGAAGCTGGAAGCTGGAAGCTGGAAGCTGGAAGCTGGAAGGCAGCTTGTTGCCACCCAACCCAGTGTCAAGGGTTTTCTTCAAGCTTCCAGCTTAAGCCCGCGAAGCGGGCGTTCTTCCAGCTCCGGGCACAGCCCGGGCCTTCCAGCCGCGAAGCGGCGCTCTTCCAGCTTCAAGCTCACCGAAGGTGATCCCATGTCAGCCCCCATCCCCACCAAGGTGCACTATCACCGCAAGGCCCAGGAACTCGAGCTCGGCTATGCCGATGGCCAGAGCCACCGACTCCCCGTCGAGTACCTGCGGGTCTTTTCCCCCTCCGCCGAGGTGCGCGGCCACGGTCGCGATACCGCCACCCTGCAGGTGGGCAAGAAGTTCGTCGGCCTCAAGGACATCACCCAGGCCGGCCGCTACGCCCTCAAGCTGCACTTCGACGACGGGCACGACAGCGGCCTGTTCAGCTGGGACTACCTGTGGTGGCTGATCGAACACCGCGAGGCCAACTGGGCCGACTACCTGCAGCGCCTGAAGGACGCCGGCGCCAGCCGCGAGCCCCTGGGCATCGAAATCAAGCAGCTCTAACCCCCGTCAAGACAATCGCCATCGCGGGACGCTACAATGGCGCCCATCCGAGGCACCGGCCTCTCCCATGCAGCGATTCGGGAGCCCCATCGCATGAGCGCCAACCCCAGCTCCAGGGACCAGCAGACCACCCACTTCGGGTACCAGGAAGTGCCCGTCGATGAGAAGGCCACCCGCGTGGCCGACGTCTTCCACTCCGTGGCCGCCCGCTACGACGTCATGAACGACCTGATGTCCTTCGGCATTCACCGCCTGTGGAAACGCCTGACCATCGAACGCGCCGGGGTGCGCCCGGGCCACAGCGTGCTCGATATCGCCGGCGGCACCGGCGACCTGACCCTGAAGTTCTCGCGCCTGGTGGGGCCGCGTGGGCGCGTAGTGCTGGCCGACATCAACGAGTCGATGCTGCGCGTGGGGCGCGACAAGCTGCTCGATCGCGGCGTGGGCGGCAACGTCGAGTACGTCCAGGCCAACGCCGAGTGTCTGCCCTTCCCCAACAACACCTTCGACTGCATCACCATCGCCTTCGGCCTGCGCAACGTCACCGACAAGGACGCCGCCCTGCGCTCCATGGCCCGGGTGCTCAAGCCCGGTGGGCGCCTGCTGGTGCTGGAGTTCTCCAAGCCGCCCAGCGCCCTGCTCTCGACGGTCTACGACGAGTACTCCTTCCGCCTGCTGCCGAAGATCGGCGAGTTGGTGGCCAGTGACGCCGACAGCTACCGCTACCTGGCCGAGTCGATCCGCATGCACCCGGACCAGGAGACCCTCCAGGCGATGATGGAAGCGGCCGGCCTGGAGCGGGTGGAGTACACCAACCTCACCGGGGGCATCGTCGCCCTGCACCGCGGCATCAAGTTATAATGTTATTGCTAGCCGGCCTGGAGCGCACCCTCAATACCCTGCTCGCCCGAGACCCGGCGGCGTCCTCACGCCTGGCCCGGCTCGCCGGGCAGAGGCTGCTGCTGCGCCTGGAGAACCCCGACCTGGCCCTGGCGATCCATTACCACCCCCACGGCCTCGACCTGCAGCGCCCGGGTGATCTGGCGGAAGAGGCCTTCGATGCCGTGGTAGAGCTGGACGCCGAGACCGCCGGCGCCCTGCTCGGCGGCGCCTCCCTGGAACGGCTGATGTTTCAGGGGAGGTTGGCGGTGCGCGGACGCATACCGCTGCTGGAGGCGACCCGCGACCTGCTGCTCGACCTCGACCTGGATTGGGAGGGCGAGCTGGCCCGCTGGCTGGGCGATGTGCCCGCCAATAGCCTGGCCGAAGGGCTGCGACGCCTGGGCCGCTTCGGGCTGCGCACCCGCGATGAGTTCTGCGCCGACCTCTCCGAGTACCTGTTGGAGGAGGCCCGGCTGCTGCCCGGCCGTCCCCAGCTGGAGGTGCTGCGTGACCACCTCACCGAACTGGAGATCTCCACCGACCGCCTGGAGGCACGCCTGGCGCGCCTGCATCGCCGCCTGACGGAGCAGCAAGCCGAGCGGATGACGCCATGATGCTGCTGCGGCTGCTACGCATCTTCTGGGTGATCACCCGCTTCCGGCTCGACACTCTGATTCCCCTGGCACGGCTGCCCTGGGTGCCGCGCACCCTGCTGCGCCTCTCCCCCCTGCGCCTGGTGCCCATCGGCGAGCGCTCTCGCGGTGCCCGGCTACGCCTGGCGCTGGAGTCGCTGGGTCCCATCTTCGTCAAGTTCGGTCAGATGCTCTCCACCCGCCGCGACCTGCTGCCGGAGGACATCGCCGACGAGCTCAGGCGGCTGCAGGATCAGGTGCCATCCTTCCCCGGCGACCAGGCCCGCGCCGTGGTTGAGGATGAGCTCGGCATGACCGTAGCGCTGGCCTTCGCCCGCTTCGACGCCGAGCCGCTGGCCTCGGCCTCCATCGCCCAGGTACATGGCGCACGCCTGCACACCGGCGAGGAGGTCGTCGTCAAGATCATCCGCCCCGGCATCGACCGGGTGATGCGCCAGGACATGGCCCTTCTCTATCGGTTCGCCCAGCTGCTGACCCTGGTGCCCGAGATGCGCCGCCTGCGGCCGGTAGAGGTGGTGCGTGACTACGAGGCGACGCTGTTCGACGAGCTCGACCTGCACAAGGAGGCCGCCAACACCTCCCAGCTCAAGCGCAACTTCCGGAACTCGCCGCTGCTCTATGTGCCGGCGATCCACTGGGAGCTGACCCGCCAGCGGGTGATGGTGCAGGAGCGCATCTACGGCATTCCGGTGGCCGACATCGCCGCCCTCGAGGCCCAGGAGACCGACCTCAAGAGACTCGCCGAGCGCGGCGTGGAGATCTTCTTCACCCAGGTGTTTCGCGACAACTTCTTCCACGCCGACATGCACCCGGGCAACATCTTCGTCGCCAGCGAGCACCCCCGGGATCCCCAGTACATCGCCATCGACTGCGGCATCGTCGGCAGCCTGACCCGCGAGGATCAGGACTACCTGGCGCGCAACCTGCTGGCCTTCTTCCATCAGGACTACTACGAGGTGGCGGCGCTGCACATCGAGTCGGGCTGGGTCGGCGAGAATACCCGGGCCAACGAGTTCGCCGCGGCGATCCGAACGGTGTGCGAGCCGATCCTCGAGAAGCCGCTCAAGGACATCTCCTTCGGCCAGGTGCTGCTCGGCCTGTTCCAGACCGCCCGGCGCTTCGATATGGAGGTGCAGCCCCAACTGGTGCTGCTGCAGAAGACCCTGCTCAACATCGAGGGGCTGGGCCGCCAGCTCTACCCCAACCTGGACCTGTGGGCGACCGCCAAGCCCTTCCTGGAGCAGTGGATGAAGGAGCGCGCCGGGGCCAGCGGGTTCTGGGAGTCCCTCAAGCGCCAGGCGCCGGAGCTGACCCGTCAGCTGCCCGAGTTGCCGGTGCTGGCCCACCAGGCGCTCTCCCGGA